>NZ_JAKSYI010000105.1 GCF_022829285.1 Methylobacterium sp. J-078 | reverse complement strand
ACCGTCCGTGGTCGCCTCGGCTACGCCTTCGACCGCGTCCTGTTCTACGGCACCGGCGGCTTCGCCTACGGCGGCGGCGGCGGCAACGATTTCGGCCTGCCCAACAGCAGCCGCAACGACTTCCGCACCGGCTGGACCGCCGGCGGCGGCATCGAGTACGCCCTGCCCACCGACTCGTTCCTGAACTTCTTCCGCTCGTCCGCCGTGACGCTGAAGGTCGAAGGTCTGTACGTGAGCCTCGACCGCGACAACGCCAACAACGGCGTGTTCGCCTACTCCCGCACCACCAACACTGCCTTCCGGGTCAACACCCCCTACGCAGTGGCGGTCAGCGGCTACACCAACCGCCGCGAAGACGAGTTCGCGATCGTCCGCGCTGGTCTGAACTACAAGTTCGGCTCCTACTAAGCCGACATTTCGGGTCTCGAAACGGAGAAGCCCGGCCGCAAGGCCGGGCTTCTTCCGTTTTGGGACCGCTTCATCGGGATGGTCCCCGAGATACCGTTCAAAAGAAAACCCGGCCTCGCGGCCGGGTCTCGATCCTGGACAACGTCCGCCGTCTCAGGCGCTCGCCTGAATCCAGCGGGACAGATCGCCCTTCGGTGCCGCACCGACCTTCTGGCTGGCGAGCTGGCCGTCCTTGAAGATCAGCAGCGTCGGAATCGAACGGATGCCGTACTGCGCGGCGATGCCGGGATTCTCGTCGACATTAACCTTCGCGATCTTCACGCGTCCCTGCAGATCGGCGGAGATCTCCTCGAGGGCCGGTCCGATCTGGCGGCACGGACCGCACCACTCCGCCCAGAAATCCACCACAACGGGCTCCGCGGACTGAAGTACGTCCTGCTCGAAGCTCGCGTCGGTCACTTTCACCGTCGCCATTGAAAACTTCCTTTCCGGTCCCGCCTCGGCGGTCCCCTCTTCGCCGTCCCGGCATCGCGGGAACAAGCGCCAGCGAGATTTGGCGATGGGAGGGGGGCGGGTCAAGGCATCCTACGTCCCGGGCAAGCCTGCCCCTCGCGGACGTTGGGGATTGTCCATCCCACGCACACCGGAACCAGACGAAAGCGCCCCGTACCACCCGAGCCGCGGCAGGCCGGCCCTCGTCAAAGCGTGTCCGTCGCCCCATGTCCCCGGTGTCCCCGTCCCGGTGGCCGCGCTTCGTGGCCGCGCGGTCTCGACCCGAAGCCGGCTCCGCCGCCGGCATGGAGGAACACCCGACGTGAAGCGCATCCCCCAAAGCCTGCTCGCCACCGCAGCCTTCCTCAGCCTCGGCGCGGCCGTCCACGCGCAGGCACCGGCGGGGCAGGCACCCGCAGCGGTCGAGCCCCGGCAACCCCGCATCGAGGGTGACGCCTTCGCGGCGCCCACGAGTTCGGCAACGGGCAACAGCCCCGCCGAGACCGAGGCGCCGAACACCAGCTACAAGCCGCTGCTGCCGAACCAGACCCGAGCCCCGAAGCCCGAGACGGCCACCAAGGTGAAGACCGAGGTGGTCGCGAAGGGGCTCGACAGCCCCTGGGCCATGGAGTTCCTGCCGGACGGACGCATGCTGGTCACCGAGAAGGCCGGCAAGCTGCGCATCGTGGCCAAGGACGGCACGCCGGGCCCGGCGATCTCGGGGGTGCCCAAGGTGGACGCCAAGGGCCAGGGTGGCCTCCTCGACGTGGCGCTGAGCCCGAGCTTTCCCTCCGACCGGCGGATCTATCTGAGCTACTCGGAACCGCGCGAGAAGGGCAACGGCACCAGCGTGCTGCGCGCCAAGCTGATCGAGGAGAACGGCGTCGCCCGCCTCGACGAAGTCAAGGTCATCTTCCGGCAGATGCCGACCTATGACGGCGACAAGCATTTCGGCTCGCGCCTCGTCTTCGCGCCGGACGGCAAGCTGTTCGTCACCGTGGGCGAGCGCTCCGACAAGGTCACCCGCGTCCAAGCGCAGGACCTCACCAGCGGCCTCGGCAAGGTCTTCCGGATCGACACCGACGGCAATGCCCCCAAGGACAATCCCTTCACGGGCGGCGAGAAGGCCAAGCCGGAGATCTGGTCCTACGGCCATCGCAACGTGCAGGCGGCCGCCCTGGACCCGCAGGGCCGCCTCTGGACCGCCGAGCACGGGCCGCGCGGCGGCGACGAACTCAACCGCCCGCGTCCGGGCGTGAACTACGGCTGGCCCGAGGTGTCCTACGGCATCGAGTACAGCGGCGAGAAGATCGGCGAGGGCAAGACCCAGGCGGGGGGCACCGCCCAGCCGGTCTATTACTGGGACCCGGTCATCGGCCCGTCCGGCATGGCCCTCTACACGGGTGACGCCTTCCCGGCCTGGAAGGACGACTTCCTGATCGGCGGCCTCGTCAGCGGAGGCCTCGTGGCGGTGAAACTCGACGGCGACAAGGTCGTGAGCGAGGAGCGCATCCCCCTCGATGCGCGCATCCGCGACGTCCGGGTCGGCAGCGACGGCGCGGTCTACGCCGTCACGGACGGACCGGACGGCAAGATCCTGAAGCTGACCCCCGGCACTTAAAAGCCGCGACGGCGCACGGCTCCGGGCGGCCTAACGGCCCGGGGCCGCACCGCCGCTCGGGTCGAGGCGCGGGCGCAGGCGCGCCAGCATCCGGCCGAAGGCCGCCGGATCGTCCAGGGCCCGCGCCAGGACGAGCCCGCCCTGAATCGCCGAGACCACTTCCTCGGCGCGGTCCGCGGCGTCCCCAGGACCGAACCCGGCCCGCGTCAGGGCAGCCGCGAGGGCATCGCGCCAGCCGGTGAAATAGCGGGCGATGCGTAACGCGAAGCGGTCGCGCCCGTCCGTCAGCGCGAAGGCGCCGACGAGGCAGGCCCGGCCGCCGGACCGGAAATAGGCGTCCGTCTCGGTCAGCATCCGGTCGATGGCGGCGCGCGGGTCGGGCTCGTCTCGCAGCGGCGCGTAGATGCGCGTCTCGAACCAAGCTTCGATCGCGTCGAGGACCGCCTCCGCCATCTCGGCCTTGCCGCCCGGAAAGGCGTGGTAGAGGCTGCCCTTGCCGAGCCCGGTTCGGTTGCCGAGAAGCGCCAGGCTCGCGCCCTCGTAGCCGTGCTCGCGAAACACCTCGGCGAGGACCGGAATGGCGGCCTCCCGCGCGGTCTCGGCCTTCGACACGCCGGGTGTTACAGCCCGAGTTCGGAGAGGCCGGGGTGGTCAAGCGGTCGCGGCGCCGCGCGGTCCCAGTGGAACTTGCGCTCGGCTTCGGTGATGGCGAGGTCGTTGATGCTGGCGTGGCGCTCGCGCATCAGGCCGTTGGCGTCGAACGCCCAGTTCTCGTTCCCGTAGGCGCGGAACCATTGTCCGTCCGCGTCGTGGAACTCGTAGGCGAAGCGCACCGCGATCCGGTCCTCGGTGAACGCCCAAATCTCCTTGATCAGCCGGTATTCCTGCTCGCGCGCCCATTTGCGCTGCAGAAATTCCACGATGGCGGGGCGCCCGCTGAAGAACTCGGAGCGGTTCCGCCAACGGCTGTCCGCCGTGTAGGCGAGCGCGACCTTCTCCGGATTGCATCCGTTCCAGCCGTTCTCGGCCGCGCGGACTTTCTGGATCGCGGTTTCGCGGGTGAAGGGCGGCAGCGGCGGGCGGGTCTCGGACATCGGCGGCTCCTGCAAGAGACGGGTCGAATCGGCCCGCTCTCTGTACCGATCGGTACAAACCGCGAGCGAGCGGGTCAAGCCGGTCCGGTGGCGCGGGGCGAAGATTGGGGATCAGGCATGGCCCAGGAGGGTCAGCCAACCGATCGTCGTGAAGATGGCGAGCAGGGTCGAGAGCATCACGGCCGCCGCCACCACGCCGGTCTCGGTCTTGTAGCGAGCGGCGAGCAGGTAGGCGTTGATGCCCACCGGCATCGCGGCGAACAGCGTCGCCACCCCCGCATAGGCCGGCGGCATCGTGAAGACGTGGAAGGCCAGCAGCCAGACCGCCAGCGGGTGCAGCCCGAGCTTGAGCACGGTGATCCCGAAGGCGCTCGGCAGGTCGTGCAGAACGCGGTAGCGCACGAGACCGGCCCCGAGGGCGATCAGCGCACAGGTCGAGGCGGTTCCGGC
Source organism: Methylobacterium sp. J-078 (assembly GCF_022829285.1). Classification (GTDB taxonomy): domain Bacteria; phylum Pseudomonadota; class Alphaproteobacteria; order Rhizobiales; family Beijerinckiaceae; genus Methylobacterium. The sequence goes on along the minus strand of NZ_JAKSYI010000105.1, from coordinate 11,120 downwards.
CAGCGAATCCACCAGCGCCTTGACGATGCCGCCGGGCGCCAGCCCCGCGCCCTTGAGGCCGAGACCCAGGATCAGCGCCAGGAAGATCGGGTTGCGCAGGAGCACGAGCGCCAGGCCCCGCAGGCGCGCGAGGAGCGAGGCCTGACCGTCGGCCTCGATGAGGAAGGTGGCGCAGCCCATCATCAACGGCAGGTGCACGGCCAGCAGCATGAAGAGCGGAAACGCCCCGTCCTCGCCATAGGCCTGGAGAATCATCGGGACGCCGATGAAGACGGTGTTCGACTGGCTCGCGGCGAACCCGTGCAGGATCGCGCCCCGCCGCTCGACGCCCGCGCGCCGCAGGCCGACCAGCGAGCCGATGCCCCAGGAGAGGGCCGCGCCACCGAAGTAGCTGAACCAGAAGGACGGCGTGATCTCGCCGGTCAGGCCGGGGCGGGTCAGCGTGGCGACGATGAGCGCCGGGACCGCGATGGAGAAGACGTATTCCGAGAGGCCGTCACTGACCTTCTCGGACAGGAAGCCGGCCAGGGCCGCGACCCACCCGACGAGGATGAGGCCGAAGATCGGCGCGACGAGCGACAGGACGGTCATCGGGACGGCAAACCGGTTCTGCAACGCGAACGGCCACCGTACGCGTCAGCGTGCGGCGGCCGTTCGGGAAACCACGGCAGAGGTCGTTCGGGACCGATTCGGCCCCGGCAGGACCCTCAGGCGGCGGCGGGGGTCTCGACCTCGTCGAGCTTCTTGTGCAGTTCGCGCTTCAGCAGGCGGGCCGTCTGGGACAGCTCGATCTCGCGGGCCTTGATGAGGAAGGCGTCGAGGCCACCGCGGTGCTCGACCGAGCGCAGGGCATGGGCCGTGACGCGCAGGCGCACGCGACGCTTCAGGGCGTCCGACTGCAGCGTGACCTGGCACAGGTTCGGCAGGAACCGGCACTTGGTCTTGCGGTTCGAGTGGCTCACGAGGTGGCCGGTCTGCACGGCTTTGCCCGTGAGTTCGCAACGGCGCGACATTGTTCTATTTCCCGTCTCGTTCCGCGTGTCCGACAGGCTGGCGGGAAACCAGAGCCGCGTCGCGGCAAACGGCTTCTCGCACGCCAGGCCCGATGGAGCGGCGTTCTCATTGAAGGCGCGAGCCTATAGGGGAGAGGGGCCGGTGACGTCAAGGCGTGAGCCGATTTTTCGCATGGGGCCGCGCATCCTCGCCCGGCCGGCACGAAGCTCGGCTTTCGGTGCTCCAACGATGTGTTAACCATGAGCGCGGACGATGCGGGAACGATGTCCCTGCGCCGTTCGGCCGGAGACCGACAGTCAAACCCGAGTACCCAGCCATGCGCGCCCCGCCCAAGCGCTCACCCGCATTCCGCCTCACCGGTTTCGGCCTGCTCGCCGTGACGGCGGGCGTCCTCGCCGCCTCGCAGGTCCAGGCCCGCCCGAAGGCCAGCGCCTCGGCCACGGCCGTCACGGTGGATTACGAGATCGCCCTGGCGGGCCTGTCCATCGGCACGGCCCAGGTCTCGGGCGCCTTCGAGGGATCGGGCTACCGCATGGACGTGTCGGCCCGCCTCACCGGGCTCGTCGGCGTGGTGACGGGCGGCATGGGCTCGGCCCGGGCCAGCGGCGCCCTGACCTCGGCGCCCCAGCCCAGCACCTTCGCCATCGCCACGAAGACCACGAATTCCGGCATCGCCGTGCGCATGGCCCTGGCGCGGGGCAATGTCACCCAGGCCGAGATCACGCCGCCCCTCGTCGACATGGGCGATCGCGTCCCGATCTCCGCCGCCAACAAGCGCGGCGTCATCGATCCCGTCAGCGCCCTGGCGATGCCGGTCGCCGGACGCGGCGACCTCATGGACCCGGCCAACTGCAACCGCACCCTGCCGATCTTCGACGGCGCCACCCGCTTCGACGTGGCGTTGAGCTACGGCGAGACGCGCAGCGTGGCGAAGACCGGCTACAGCGGCCCGGTCCTCGTCTGCAACGCGCGCTATACCCCGATCGCCGGCCACCGGCCGGACCGTCCGGGCGTGAAGTTCATGGAGGACAACCGCGAGATGTCGGTCTGGCTGGCGCCCGTCGAGGGAACGCGGGTCCTGCTCCCGGTCCGGATCGCCGTGCGCACCACGGTGGGCACCAACATCATCGAGGCGACGCGCTGGACGCGCACCGGCGGCCAGCAGGGGAGCACCACGGTGTCGGCGCCGGGCAGCGCCGCGACGCAGGCCAGCCTCGACCCGTGAGCCCGACCACGATCGGGCGCGGCGCGCGTCTCCTCGTCGCGGCGGCCCTGGCGCTCATCCCCGGCCGGACGCTGGCGCAGGCCGCCCTCTCGACCGGGCCGGATTGCGGCGGGGACGCCTATTCGTCCGCCCAGGTGATCGAGAACCGCCCCGCGCGTCGCGGCCCCCTCACGGCGGTGCCGGACACGCTCTGCGCCGATGTCGCACCGCAAGGCCCCCGCGCGCCCGTGGAGATCGGAATCTACCCCAGTCTGGGCGCGACGGGCATGCCGGCGCGGGATGGCGCCCGCGGCCCGAACGACCCATATGAGGAACGGCCGCCACGGTCCCGCCGTCCCTGATCGCGGTGCGGCGGCACCCATGACCCGTCAAAGCCTGCCGGCCTCGCCGAAGGGACCGCCCCTCACCCATGATTCGTCCCTCCCTCTCTCCGCAGGCCCGCGCGCGCGGCGTCACGGCGGTGCTCGGGCCGACCAATACCGGCAAAACCCATCTGGCGATCGAGCGCATGCTCGCCCATCCCACGGGCATGATCGGGCTGCCCCTGCGCCTCTTGGCGCGGGAAGTGTACCTACGGGTCGTCGCCAAGGTCGGTGCGGACAAGGTCGCCCTCGTGACCGGCGAGGAGAAGATCAAGCCCGACCGTCCGCGCTACTGGATCTCCACCATCGAGGCGATGCCGCGCGACCTCGACGTGGCCTACGTGGCCATCGACGAGATCCAGCTCGCCGCCGACATGGACCGCGGCCACGTCTTCACCGACCGGCTCCTGCACCAGCGCGGGCGCGAGGAGACGCTGCTGATCGGCTCATCGACCATGCTGCCCCTGGTGCAGTCGCTGATTCCCGGCGTCCACACCACGACGCGGCCGCGCCTGTCGAAGCTCACCTTCGCGGGCGAGAAGAAGCTCGGCCGCCTGCCCCGGCGCACGGCGATCGTCGCGTTCTCCGCCGAGGAGGTCTACGCCATCGCCGAGTTGATCCGGCGCCAGCGCGGGGGCGCGGCCGTGGTGCTGGGCGCCCTCTCGCCGCGCACCCGCAACGCGCAGGTGGAGCTCTACCAGTCGGGCGACGTCGACTACCTCATCGCCACGGATGCGGTGGGCATGGGCCTGAACCTCGACGTCGACCACGTCGCCTTCGCGGCGAACTGGAAGTACGACGGCACGCGCTTCCGCAAGCTGACCCCGCCCGAGATGGGGCAGATCGCGGGCCGTGCCGGGCGCCATCTCTCCGACGGCACCTTCGGCTCCACCGGGCGCTGCGCGCCTTTCGAGCCCGAGATGATCGAGGCCCTGGAGAATCACGATTTCGAGCCCCTGCGGGTGCTGCAATGGCGCAATCCCGACCTCGATTTCGGTTCCCTCAAGCGGCTTCAGGAAAGCCTCGACGAGCATCCCAGCGAGAAGGGTCTGACGCGGGCGCCGATGGGCGAGGACCAGTCGGCCCTGGAGATCCTGATGCGCGAGGACGACATCCGCGACCTCGCGAACAGCCCCGCCCATGTGCGTCGTCTCTGGGACGTCTGCGGCGTGCCGGACTACCGCAAGGTCCATCCCCAGACCCACGCGGACCTCGTCGCCCAGCTCTACCGCTTCCTGATGCGCGGGATGGCGGGGCGCATCCCCAACGACTGGTTCGCCAGCCACGTCGCCATGATCGACCGGACCGACGGCGACATCGACGCCCTCTCCCAGCGCATCGCGCAGGGGCGGACCTGGACCTTCGTGGCGAACCGACCGGATTGGCTCATCGATCCGGTGCATTGGCAGGGCGAGACGCGTCGGGTAGAGGACAGGCTGTCCGACGCCCTGCACGAACGCCTCGCGAGCCGTTTCGTCGATCGGCGCACCAGCGTCCTGATGCGGCGCCTGAGAGAGAATACGATGTTGGAAGCTGAGATCACCGCCGGCGGGGACGTTACCGTCGAGGGCCAGCATGTCGGCCATCTGCATGGCTTCCAGTTCGTTCCGGACCCCGGTGCGGAAGGACATGAGGCCAAGACCCTGCGCAGCGCGGCCGAAAAGGCGCTCGCCGGCGAGATCGAGGCCCGCGCCGAGCGGTTCTCGTCCGCCGCCGATGCCTCCCTGGTCCTGAGCCACGACGGCGTCATCCGCTGGACAGGCGACCCGGTGGCCAAGCTGACGCCGGGCGACAAGCTGTTCGAGCCGCACGTGCGCCTGCTCGCCGACGAGCAGCTCACGGGCCCGGCCCGCGACAAGGTCGAAGCCCGCCTCGTCGCCTGGCTCAAGGCCACCGTGGTGCGCCTGCTCGGCCCGCTCATGGAGATCGAGACCGCCGCCGACCTCACGGGGCTGGCCAAGGGCATCGGCTTCCAGGTGGTGGAATCCCTCGGCGTGCTCGAGCGCGCCAAGGTGATGCAGGAAATGCGCACCCTCGATCAGGACGGACGCGGGGCCCTGCGCCGCCACGGCGTCCGCTTCGGCGCCTACCACATCTTCCTGCCGGCTCTCCTGAAGCCCGCGCCCCGCACCCTCGCGGCACAACTCTGGGCCCTGAAGAACGGCGGCCTCGACCAGCGTGGCCTCGACGAGATCGCGCATCTCGCCAGTTCCGGCCGCACCTCCATCAAGGTCGATCCGGAGATCGCCAAGGGCCTCTACCGCGCGGCCGGCTTCCGCGTCTGCGGCGAGCGCGCGGTGCGCGTCGACATCCTCGAGCGGCTGGCCGACCTGATCCGCCCGGCCATCGCCTACCGGCCCGGCACCACCCCCGGCGACGCCCCCGTGGGGGCGGCCGACGGCGACGCCTTCGTGGCGACGGTGGGCATGACCTCCCTGGTCGGCTGCTCCGGCGAGGATTTCGCTTCCATCCTGAAGTCCCTCGGTTACGCGCCCGAGACCCGCCCAGGTCCGGCGATCACCGTGCCGCTCCTGCCCGCCGCCCCGACCCAGCCGATCGCGCCGCCCGCCGCCCCGAAGACCGAACCGACGACGGACGCGGCCTCGGAGACCTCGGCCGAGGCGGACGAGCCCGCGACGGAGATCGAGCCCGGCTCGACGGCGGATTCGGGTGCGGCGGCGATTCCCGCTGCGGCGACCGAGGAGGCGACCGCGGAGCCGCAGGACGCAGCGACGGCACCGGATCACCCCGAAGCCGCGGGTGATGATTCCGCATCCGAGGATGCAGGCCCGGCGCCCGTCGCCGAGGTGGCGGCTCTCGCCGGCGTGGAGGAAGGCCTTCCCGTCGCGGAAGAGGGACTTGCCGGCGCGGACGCTGCCCACGAGGGCGAAGCTCCTGCCGACGTCGCCGCGCAACCGGCGGAGCCCCCCTCCCCCGCCGAGGACGCATCGACCGACGAGTCCGCGACCGCCGACACGGCCTCCGGTGAAGCGGGAGCCGAGGAGACGCTGGCCCCTGCACAGAACTCGGCCGAGGGTGAGGCCGGTGCGGAACCGGCCGATGCGGGTGCTCCCGCCGCGCCGGTCGCCGCACGGACGGACACGGCCAATACTGGCGACGGAGGCACCGTCGAGGTCTGGCGCCTGTTCCGCCAGCAGCGCCACGGCAACCCGCGCCAGAACCAACGTCCCCGTGGCCCGGGCCGTGACGGCGCCTCCGCCAATCGCCCGGCCGGCGAAGGACGACCCGACCAGCGCCGCCACGGCGGCCAGCCCGCCGGTGCCGAGGCGCGCGAGCGTCCGCGGGGCGACCGCCCCGACGGCGGCCGCCGGAGCGGTCCCGGTGAAGGACGGCCCGAGGGCGGCCGTCCGCCCCGGCGCGAGCGCTTCGAGCCGGGCCGCGTCCGGCCGGAGCGCCGCGACGAGCCCCGCGCCGCGCCGCGGGACGAGCCCCGTCCGCAGCGCCGCGAGCGGGCCCCGGACCCGGATTCGCCCTTCGCGAAGCTCGCCGCGCTCAAGGCTCAGCTCGAGGCGGGAAATGACCGCAAGCGCTGAGCGGCCGAACCCGGAGATGCGATGAAGCCGGGGCGCCAGCGTCTCGACAAGTGGTTGTGGTTCGCGCGCTTCGCGCGGACCCGCTCCCTCGCCGCCCGCCTCGTGACGGACGGCCATGTGCGCTTGAACGGCAAGCGCGCCGAGACTTCGGCGACGGCGGTCGGACTCGGGGATGTCGTCACCGTCGCAGCGGCTCACGCCACGGTGGCGGCTCGCGTGCTGGATCTCGGTGAGCGCCGGGGTCCGGCGCCGGAGGCCCAGACGCTCTACGAGGTCCTGGGCGACGGCGCCGCTTAGGCTGCATCATCCGTGTCCCGCGTGCGACACACAGGGGGTCCGCGGGGCGCAGCGCTCAAGCCGCGCTTGTCAGCCTCCCGGACAGGGGCTAGAGCCAGCCCCATCCCGGATCGGGCATCCAGGATCGCGCCTGTGCCCGAGCCACCCGACCCGTGCCACGAAGCGTTAACGGATCCGTGCATCGAATCGTGCCTGAGACCGGCATCGGCCGCTCCCGGCGCTCACCGGATCGAGGACTGAAGGCCCCATGACCTACGTCGTCACCGACAACTGCATCAAGTGCAAGTACATGGACTGCGTCGAGGTCTGTCCGGTGGACTGCTTCTACGAAGGCGAGAACATGCTCGTCATCCATCCGGACGAGTGCATCGATTGCGGTGTCTGTGAGCCGGAATGCCCCGCCGAGGCGATCAAGCCCGACACGGAACCGAGCCTGGAGAACTGGCTCAAGGTGAACGCGGACTTCGCCCGCACCTGGCCCAACATCACCCAGAAGAAGGACGCGCCCGCCGACGCCAAGACGTGGGATGGGGTCGCCGACAAGTTCGCGACGCATTTCTCGGCCAATCCCGGCAGCGGCGACTGATTGCCGCCGGGCGCGGCCTCGGATCGAGGCCGCGCGCCCGCAGGATCGGCGTGAAAGAGGCTGTGGAGCACGCTGGAGGCGAAGCCCTTTGCGCTCGGCCCTGCCGGCAATCCTTTGATTCGGCGGCGCGTTTGTGCTATTGAGAACGCCTGCCGTCGTTCGTGCTCGACGTGCTGCCTCCAACCATCACCTGATGGGTCTCACGCTCAGTTGAGGAATGGGGTCGCATGCGATCGATCGCTGGAGGCGTTCCGTGCCTTCGGCGACCGGTCTCTCGTTGCGCGACGCGTCGGCATGCCCGGGAACCGGCTGGTTCCGCGTCACTGACGCGGACCCTTCGGACAAGGGGCTGGAGCCGGGTGACCCACCCCGGATTACAGGGTTCGGCGCGGCGTGCAAGGCCGCGCGATGTTCTGGAGGCGCTTCTCGCATGACCACAGCCAAGAAGACGACGGCAGGCCGCCAAGGCTTCAAGACCGGCGAAGCGGTCGTGTACCCCGCTCACGGTGTCGGCCGGATCACGGCGATCGAGGAGCAGGAGATCGCCGGCTACAAGCTCGAGCTGTTCGTGGTCTCCTTCGAGAAGGACAAGATGGTCCTGCGCGTCCCCACCGCGAAGGCCAACAGCGTCGGCATGCGCAAGCTGGCCGAGCCAGAACTCGTGAAGAAGGCCCTCGACCTCCTCACCGGCCGCGCTCGCATCAAGCGCACGATGTGGTCCCGCCGCGCGCAGGAGTACGAGGCCAAGATCAACTCGGGCGACCTTCTCTCGGTCACCGAGGTGGTGCGCGACCTCTTCCGCTCCGAGGCCCAGCCCGAGCAGTCCTACAGCGAGCGCCAGCTCTACGAGTCCGCCCTCGACCGTGTCGTCCGTGAGATCTCGTCCGTGAACCGCATCACCGAGACCGAGGCCCTCAAGCTCATCGAGCAGAGCCTGGCCAAGTCTCCGCGTCGCGTGAAGGGCGAAGCCGAGGCGGAAGGCGATGGCGAGAGCGACGATCTCCAGGAGGAAGCGGCCTGATACACCGCATTCCGGTTTTGAATTCATGGAACCCGGCGCCGTTGCGCCGGGTTTTTTCTTTTGGACTCACGTGCGCGTGAACGCCGTACGCGATCGGGGAACCTTCCCGAAGACCCCCGGGTTGTCGCGATACCAGATACAGGTCCGAAGTCCGGTTTCGTTCGTCATCGGGGATCGTAGCTGGGAGAACACGTTTCAGATCGGCGGAGGCGGGGATGGCGGATATCGCAGGGATCCGGCGGCAGTTCATACGCACGGCGATGGAGGCGCCCTTCCTTGCGCGGGATGAGGAACGTGGTCTTGCCGTGCGCTGGAAGGACGAGCGCGACGAACGCGCCCTGCACGACCTGATCGCGGCCCACATGCGGCTCGTGATCGCGATTGCCGGACGTTTCCGCCATTACGGCCTGCCCATGGCCGACCTCGTCCAGGAAGGCCATGTGGGATTGATGGAGGCCGCTGCCCGTTTCGAGCCGGAGCGGGAGGTCCGCTTCTCTACCTACGCCACTTGGTGGATTCGGGCCTCGATCCAGGATTACATCCTGCGCAACTGGTCTATCGTCCGCGGCGGCACGAGTTCGGCCCAGAAAGCCCTGTTCTTCAACCTGCGTCGCCTGCGCGCCCGCCTGATGCAGTCCACCGAGGAGCATGTGGGCGACGAGATCCACCGACGCATCGCCACCGCCATCGGCGTGTCGCGGGAGGATGTCGCCCTGATGGATGCCCGCCTCTCCGGGCCGGACATGTCGCTGAACGCGCCGGTGGGCGAGGAGAGCGAAGCCTCTTCAGAGCGCATGGATTTCCTCGTGGACGGCGCCGCCCTCCCCGACGAGACGGTGTCGGCGGCTGTCGACGGCGAGCGCCGGCTGATCTGGCTCAACGAGGCCCTGACGGTCCTGTCCGAGCGGGAATTGCGGATTCTCAAAGAGCGTCGCCTGGCCGAGGATCAGGCGACCCTGGAAGCCCTCGGGCACCGTCTCGGCATCTCGAAGGAGCGCGTTCGGCAGATCGAGAACCGCGCCCTCGAGAAGTTGCGTCGCGCCCTGGCCGAGCGCTTTCCGCAAACGGGCGGCAACGTCTACGCCTGACCCGCGCCGGACCTTACTGGTTCACGCTGGGACAGAGTACGCATCCGCGATGGTCATCGCCCGGCAAGCACTTTGCCGGGCTTTGTTTTGAATGCAGGCAGGATTGGGCTACGAAACCCGCATCGTTTCGGAGGCAACTCGGATCTTCGATGCAGGCCATACCTCTCAACGCGACCAGGGTGCTCGGTCTCCTGGTGGCGTTCCTGATTCCGGCGACCTCCGCCGCGACGCTCCTGTCGAGCGACCTGGCTTGGTATCATGGTGTCGGCTTGTTCTACGCCGCGCTCGGCGCGGCTGAAGTCATCTACCTTCTGCTGCTGTCGCTGCAGGGCGCATGGAGCGTCCGGGCCCTGGGGAAGACGGTCTCCTGATCGGAACGCGTCCCAGGCTCGCGGACTGGCACCATGACGACCTGGCAGATCGCGAAGCCCGCCGGCCAACCCGGCACCGCCGTCTGGCATGTGGACCTCGCCGCCATCCGGCTCACGCCGGCACGCGCGCGCTGGTTGTCGACGGACGAGCAGGCGCGAGCGGCGCGCTTCCTCCGGCCGCAGGATCACGATCGTTTCGTTCGCAGCCATTTGGCCCTTCGGCAGATCCTCGCCGGATATCTTGAGCGAGACCCCGCGGATCTGTGCTTCGACCTTGCGGAGAACGGAAAGCCTGAACTCGGCGGCCCGGACCGGGGTCGCCTGCACTTCAATCTCTCGCATTCCGGGTCGCATGCGCTGGTCGCCATCGCGGACGGCGCGGCGATCGGCGTCGATGTCGAAGTGGCCCGCCCCCTCGGGGACGTGATGTCCATCGCGCGTGCGCATTTCCATTCCGGCGAGATCGCAGCCCTGGCAAGCCGAGCGGCGGCCGAGCGACCGATGGCGTTCCTGGCCTGCTGGACCAGAAAGGAAGCCGTGGTGAAGGCGCTCGGCACGGGCCTCTCCCTCCCCCTCGACAGCTTCGAAGTGACACTTCCACCGGGTCCGGCGACGATCCGGAGTTGGGCTCGGGGTGCGAGCCCGTGGCACGACTGGTCACTGCATCACCTCGATCTCGGCGGGGAGGCCGTTGGGGCGGTGGCCATCGCGCGGGGCGGAGAATACTGCGCCCTGTATCGCCTGCCGTCGGACGGTGAGGGCCTCTGATTGTTCGATCACCGAACCGCCGGCGCGATTTCCCGCACGAACCCGCTTGCGGCGCTGCACCGGCCTCGCTATAGCTCCCCTCGCTGGCCCCAGGGGCCGGCTTCGTCGGAGTGTAGCGCAGTCTGGTAGCGCACCACGTTCGGGACGTGGGGGTCGCAGGTTCAAATCCTGCCACTCCGACCATCGTTTCCCTAGGGAAACCGGTCTTCCCGGCTCAGAGAGCAAAACCCGACCAAACATTCGACCAAACATTGGTCGGATCTTGTGGTCCGCGGCCTCCACCCCATTACGCCTCAGACGCACCCATGCGACGCTCGGCCTATGCCGATGAACCTGCATCAGGGCTGCATGAAGCGCCTCGTCGATATCCTCGCCACCGCCCTTCCCGACCTACCGGTTCACAGCCGGATGTTCGTGTTGATGGAGACGCCATCACCGTTGGCTGCTCTTGACGCGGCCATTCCCGATGCGGGCGGCACGCGGTCGAAGCTAGTGCACTGACGCGGTCAGAGGATTCACGAGGCGGGCGATGCATGCGAGTCTGGGCAATGGCTCAGACCGTCTGCGTGCTCCTCGACGCCGCGACCCAGTCAGCGCTTGCCGCGATCGCCGGCGATCGATCCCGCCCCCTGAAGCACATCCTTCGGGCGCGTATCATCCTGCTCTCAGCCGAGCGCCTGAACGTGCAGGAGGTGGCTCGGCAGGCCGGCGTCAGTCGGCCCGCTGTCTGGCGCTGGCAGCAACGCTTTCCCGAGGAGGGTGTCGAGGGCCTGCTGCACGACAAGACCCGCCCGCCCGGCACCCCACCGCATTCCACGCGAACGGGGGCGCAGG
>NZ_JAKSYI010000100.1:10000-42764 GCF_022829285.1 Methylobacterium sp. J-078 | reverse complement strand
CAGGATGTTGACGCTCCCGCCCGGATCGCTGCGTCCGTAGAGGGCACCGGCCGGACCCTTCAGGACTTCGATGGACTGGACGTTCTGGGTGTCGGGCGCGCCGTTGTAGCCGCGGGCGATGTTGAAGCCGTTCTGGAAGATGTCCTGAGTTGCGAAGCCGCGCACTGAGTACAGGGCGAGGTTCTGGGCGCCGAAGTCGTTCTGCTTGCCGACCCCGGGCACGTAGTCGAGGGCGCGCTCGACGCGGGTCGCAGCGGTGTCGACCAGGACCTCCCGGGGCACCACGTCGACCTGCTGCGGCAGGTCGCGGCGCGGCGTCACCGTCTTGGTGCCGCTGTAGAGCTCGGGCACCCGGTAGGTCGGCATGTCGGTAAGGGTACCCTCGACCGAGAGCGCGTCGAGCACCACGGCGGTCCCGCCCGAGGGCGCCCCCTGGGCTGCCACGGCGATGGGGATCGCGCAGGACAGGGCCAGCACGGACATCAGCGGGATGGACGGTGAACGGGACACGTTGATGGGCCTCGGGCGACGGCAGTGGTACGTCACCGCGAACGAGGCCGAACCACGCGCAACGCGCATGCTTCCGCACCCGCCGGGGCACCCCGCCCAGCGTGTCTCGCGTGTGACCACGACTGACGGCAGGTCTCCTGGCTCGCGGGTCACTGCCCTTCACCGTCTTCCCGAGCGAGGCCGCTCAGTGACGTCGGTGGCGAAGGGCTCGCCGCTTACAGTTGCGGGGGCAGCCGCGGCGTTGGGGCTACCCCCGCACCGCGTTCCCTTTTGATCCTCCGGAGAGGAACCGTCACGGCCGAGGTAACATGCCGACGCCCATGCCCGTCAACGGACCAAGTGCAATGCACGAGGGGTTATGCCCTGCCAGCAACACTTGGGAAGACGGATCGCGCACTCCGTCCGTCAGGTCAGGATCTCGACCTGCTCCGGCGGCAAGCTACGCCACCAAGCGTCCGGAGATCGGAAAACCTCGTAGGTGAACCGGAGGACCTCATCCGGCTGGCGATGCGACGGGTCCACGCGACCACGCTCCGCGTTGCGGGACTTCAGGACCTCCCACGGCACATCGAACACTTTCCACTCCACGGTAAGCCCGTGTCGGGCGATGATCCGGAGCTCACGCTCGAACACGGGTCTGGTGAGATGGGTGTCCGCCATCACCACGCTGAAGCCGTTTGTCAGGGCGGCATCCAGGGCTGCTTCCTTGACCCGATGCAGGACTTCCCGGGCTGCATCGTCATGTGAGCCCTGCCTGAGTTCCCAGTAGACCTGCCGGTGTGGCGGCCAGAGCGTCTGACGGAAGTCGTCGAGGGTGAGGTGGACCCAGCCGTCGAGGGGGTCGAAGCGGCGAGCGTAGGTCGTCTTCCCCGCGCCCGGGCAGCCGATCAGGCCGATCACCCTCTGGGGTGCCCCCGGACGATTCCTGCCGGCCACCGTCCGGGTCACGGTCAGGCCGCCGCCTCTGCATCCTCGTCGTCGCCTGCCGTGGCCTCGATGATCTCGCCCCGCAGGTAACGTGCCTGGGCCTCGGCGACCCGGCGTGCGCCCTGGGCGTGGCGGGTCGACACCGTGCGGCCGGGCGCCTCGGGCCCGCCGTGCTTGATCGCCACGAGTTCCGGATCACCCCAGTGGTCGAGCATCTCCTGGAACGCTTCGTAGCGTCCGGCGTCGAAGGCGATGCGTTCGCCCATCATGTCCTTGTAGGGGTGCGCCGGGTGCAGGCCGGCGCAGGGGACCCAGCCCACCGGGATCGGGGTCGTGGCGGCATGGGTCCGACCGCTGCGCAGGAGCTTGGGCAGTACGTGCGTGTGCGGACCCTCGGGGCTGGTGCCGCCGGACCCAGGGATCGGGGCATAGACCTCGACGCGTCCGACCCGCGCCAGGAACACCCGGTGCGGGCTCATGGCGACGAGGTGCGGCCCGATGGGGTTGGCGTGGTCGAACAACGGCATGCCGACGCCGGCCCGCAGCCGCTCGACGGCCTCCGGATCGCGCACCCGCACACAGGCATCCACGGCGAGCAGGCCGAGGCCCAGGTCGAACAGGATGCCGTCGCGATCCTCGACCCGGGCGGCGTTCCGGTCGGGCCCGAGTTCCGTCACCACGGTCCTCCGGTTCATCGTGCATGTCGCTTCCGGCAGGCAAAGCGCGACCGCGTGGTTCCAGCCCGAGGCGACCGCGGTCTCGTAGGCGATTGGCCTCAGGTCGGAACTCGGGGTCAGGGCGATAGCCCCGCGCGCGGTCGCAAGTCCCAGGCGATCGTCAGGGAGGGCCAGGACAGGCTCGTCCGGATCGCGCATGAACTCGGCGATGGCGCCGAAGCTGCCGAGGCTCCAGGCCGTGCCCGGATCGGCCAATGCCTCGCGCAGGAGGGCCACGACAGCATCAGGGCTGGTGGGGGAAGGCTGCATCGATGTCCTCCGGATGTGGCCCTGAACGGTTCCAGGGCAGGATATAGGCGGTTCCGTCCGGTCCGGCCCCACGGCACGCCGTGACGCCGAACGCGTCGGCGAGCAGCCGATCCGTAAGGGCGACGTCCGGGCGTCCGTCGGCGACGAGGCGTCCCGCACCCAGGACCACGATCCGGTCGCAGAACCGTGCGGCGAGGGTCAGATCGTGCAGGACGGCGACGACGCCGGTGCCGGCCAGGGCCACGCTCTGCAACAGCGTCATGGCGTCGAGCTGGTGGGCCGGGTCGAGGGCGGCGATCGGTTCATCGGCCAAAAGCCACTCCGCTTCGACGGCGAGCGCCCGCGCTAGCAGCACGCGCATCCGCTCGCCCGAGGACAGGGTCGGTTCGGTCCGCCCGGCGAAGCGCGCGACGTCGGTCCGTGCCATCGCTCGGTTTATTGCGGCGTGATCGGTGCCATCGAGGCCACCGAACGAGCGTCGATGCGGCAGCCTGCCGAGGGCGACGAGGTCACGCACCTGCATCGGCCAACCGGCTCCCGCGCCCTGAAAAAGGACCGCGATGCGCTTAGCGCGCGCGTCGCGGGAGATGCCCTTGAGCGGCATGCCGTCGAGATTTACGCGGCCCTTGGTCGGGGCGACCAAGCCCGCGAGGGTGCGCAGGAGGGTGGTCTTGCCAGCGCCGTTCGGACCGACCAGACCGACGAGGGTCCCGCGTTCCAGGGACAGAGAGATTTCCGACAGGATGGCACGCCCGCCGAGGCGGACATCGAGGGCTGCGGTCGCGAGGCTCATGCGCCGCGCCCTCGCTCACGCAGGAGGAGCACGATCAGGAACGGTGCCCCAACGAGCGCAGTCACCACACCGAGCTTGAGTTCCGGGCGCGTAGCCAGGAGACGAACGCCCAAGTCCGCGGCAAGCACCAGGGCGGCCCCGGCGAGGCCACTCGGCCACAGGCTGGCGCCGGGACGCGCGCCGACCATCGGTCGTACGAGGTGGGGCACCACGAGGCCGACGAAGCCGATCGCGCCGCTCACGGCGACGCCGCTGCCCACGGCTAGGGCTGCGCCGGTCACGAGGCGCAGGCGGACCGATACCAGATGGAAGCCGAGACTCGCGGCCGTCTCCTCGCCCAGCGTCAGAGCATCGAGCGCGCGAGCCGTGGACAGCATCAGGGCCCAGCCCAATGCCATCAACGGCAGGCAGAGCCAGACATGGTCCATGCTGCGGTCCGCGAGCGACCCCATCAGCCAGAACACGATCTCCAGGGCCGCGTAGGGATTGGGCGACAGGTTGAGCGCCAGCGCCGTCATGGCGCCGGCGAGGCTCGACAGGGCGACACCGGCGAGGATCAATCCCAGGGTGGTGCCGCCCCTTGCGGCGACGAGGTTCAGGGCGAGCGCCGCCACCGCGGCGCCGGCGATCCCGCCGAGCGGGAGGGCGAGGCTGAGGGAGGCCGCGAACCCGCCGTAGAACACTCCCACAGCCCCGAGGGCCGCAGCCGAGGAGATGCCGAGGATGCCGGGATCGGCGAGCGGGTTGCGCAGGTAGCCCTGCATTGCCGCCCCGGTCAGCCCGAGGCTGAAGCCGACGAGGCCACCGAGCAGGGCACGAGGTAGGCGCAGCTCCCAGAGCACCAGCGCCGGGAGGGTCGTCCGTCCGGCGATGAGGTCGCCAGCCGCCGCCGGGACGTCGAAGGGGGCATACCCGACCGCGATAGACGCGACCGTCAGGACGAGCACAAGCAGGCCGAGTATCCAGACGACCGCGCGGGGTCCGACGACCGCCCGGTCGACACGCATGGGAGGCGGGAGGGGAGCGTTCATCGTGCCGCCCGTTGGTGTGCAGCCGCAGCGAGCAAGGCCACGACCTCGGCGACCTGCGGACCTGGACAGGTCCAGAGCCGGTTCGGGATCGAGACGGTGCGACCCTGCCGGCGTAGCGCGTCGAGGACGGGATGATGCAGCAGGGCATCGGCCAGCGACTGCGCGCCAGGCTCCCCCTCGTCGAGGATGATGAGGTCGGCGTCGGCCAAGGCCGCCGCTTCCAGCGGAACCTGCCCGAACCGGTCGCGACCGAGTTCGGCGGCGACGTTGGCGAGGCCGGCGGCACGGATCACCGCGTCGCCGAGGCTGCCGGGTGCCACTGTGAAGGCGTTCGGACGCATCACGAGGGCCCGCAAGGGTTTGGCCGCCGGCATCACCCGAGCCAGCCGCGCGTCGAGGTCCGCGACCATCGCCTCGCCGCGCGCCGGGTGCCCGAGGGCCGCGGCGACGGTCCGGATCTGGGCCCGCACCCCCTCGAAGTCGTTGGGTACGCCGAGTTCGAGAAGGGGGAAGCCGACGCGCTTGAGCAGGCCCACCGTGGTCCGTGTCGTGAAGGCACCGGCAACGACGAGGTCGGGCCGGAGGGCGACGATCTCCTCCGACAGGCCGCGTGTGACCGCGATGCCCATGGCCTCTCGCGCGACGGTCGAGCCGCGTGGGTCATGGGCGAGGTAGGTCACGGCGGCGACCTGATCGCGGTCGGCAAGCCGAAGGACGAGCTCGTCAGCGCAGAGGTTCATCGAGACGACGTGCCGGGGTCCCCCGGATGCCGGGGCGGCCATCCCAGCGGCAATCGACCAGATTTGGCTGACCGCCAGCATCATCGTTAGGACCGCGAAGCCGGACCGTCGTGCCATCGGCGGTCTCAAAACGCGGTCAGGCGGACGCCGCCGTACACGGCGAGGCCTGCCCCGAGGAAGCCGGTGGGGTTCTCGTAGTGGCGGTCGAACAGGTTATCGACCCGCCCAAACACGCTCACCGTCTCGCTGACGTCGTAGTTCACCGCGAGGTTGACCAGGGTAAAGCCCGGGTTCTTGAGCCGCGCCACCGAGAAGTCGCGGTTGCCGTCGACGAAGTGGCCGAGCACGATCACGGTCCCGCTGACGGTCAGACCCGGGAGGGGTGTCCAGAAGGCCGTCGCGCTGCCCTTGTGGCGGGGCCGGCGCAGGAGCTCTTGGTTGGTGATCTCGTTCTTGGTCACCGTGTTGGTGTAGTCGACCCGGCCCGTAAGGGTATCGGAGAACCGGACAGCGACGAAGGCTTCCGCCCCGTACGATTCGGCCCGGCCGACGTTCTCGTTCGAGGTGAAGGTCGCGTTCGAGGTGATGAGGTTCTTGAAGTCGTTGGCGTAGTAAGTCGCGCCGACGAGGACGCGGTCCCCCAGGGGCTGCTCGATGCCGGCGTCGTAGCCGAGGCTCTCCTCCGGCCTGAGGTTCGGGTTGGCGAAGAAGTTCGAGGCCGGGAAGCTCTGGAACAGCTGGCTCAGGGTCGGCGCCTTGAAGCCGGTGCCGACGCTGCCTTTGATCCGGGTCTCGGTGAAGGGCAGGATGTAGCTCGGGGCGACGCGGAAGGTGGTGGCCGGCCCGAAGGCGTCGTTCTCGTCGTGGCGGATGTTGGCGACGAACGACGCCCGCTCGAAGGGCGTCAGCTGCACCTCCCCGTAGCCGGCCGTGTTGCCGTTCCTCGCCCGCAAGTTGCCGGCCCCGAACGGGCTCGGGTCGGTAGTCGACAGGCTCTCGTCGTCACGCTGAGCGCCGAACAGGACGAGGTTGCCGGGCGAGAGTTGGTAGTCGCCGCGGTACTCGTAGCGCGTGCGCTCGCCCAAGCCCGTCGTCGCGTCCGGCGTCGCAAGAAAGTCGAGGGGGCCCTGCTGTCTGTTGAACAGGTTCGAGTAGTTGATCGCGAAGAGGTTGTGGAACCCAGCGAACGGCGTCCACTCGGCCTCGTTGCGGGTGAAGACCTGCTGCACGTCGGCGGCACTCCGGAACGCCGCCGGGAAGGCCGGGAAGGTGCTGTAGTCGGTGCCGGTGAACAGGAGGCGGGAATTGATGAATCGCGTCACCGAGTTGATGCGGAGGGTGTCGGTGAACTGGTAGCCGAACTTCGCCGAGACCGTCTCGTTGTCGTAAAAATTCGGATGGATCGCCCGGCCGAACGGGACGAGGTTTGGTGGCGTCACCGGCGTCGCGGCCGCACGGAAGTGCTGGATCGAGACCGAATAGTCGAAGCCGTTCTCCGACCCGCTGATCCTGCCGCTTTGGTTGAAGGTACCGAACGAGCCGCCCTCGATCCGCGCGGTGGCCCTGGCCGGTCCCTCGCCACGCTTCGTCGTGAAGGAGATCGCGCCTCCGATGGCGTCGCTGCCGTAGAGCCCGCTCTGGGGACCCCTGAGCACCTCGATGCGGGAGAGGTCGTCGGTCAGGAGTTGCCCGAAGTCGAAGGAGCCGTTCGGGTTCGACGGGTCGGTCGCGTCGATGCCGTCGATGAGCACCTTCACGTGGTTCGAGTTCGAGCCGCGAATGAACACCGAGGTCTGACCGCCCGGGCCGCCGGTCTGCACGACGTTGAGGCCCGGCACCTGCTGGAGGGCATCCGGGACGGTGCGGCGCTGCTGGGCCTCCAGCGTAGCGGCGGTGAGCACGGTGACGCTCGATCCCACCTGGTCGACCGGGGTCGGAACGCCGGTGGCGGAGACGGAAAGCTCGGAGAGCGTGACGGCCGCCTCGGCCCCCCGCGGGACATCGGCGAAGGGTGCGGCGGCCTGTTGCGCCAGGGCGGATACGGGAAGGGAGGCGCAGGCGAGCGCGAGCGTGCGCAGGCACGCGGATCGGGAGGGGAAGGACACGGGACAAGCCTCGGGCGACGTCTGTGGCACGTCACCGCGAACGAGGCCTAGGCGCTTGCCTGTCGTGAGGACAGCCGAACGCCTCGACACCCATCAGGACACCCCGCCCGATGCGTTTCGCGTGTGACCACGACTGACGGCAGGTCTCCTGGCTCGCGGGTCACCGCCCTCTCATCGTCTTCCCAGGCCCGAAGACCCAGTGACGTGCTGATGATGGGCTCGCCGCTTACAGTTGCGGGGGCAGCCGCGGCTTCGGGGAGGCCCTTTCGGACCTCATCCTCACCGCGTTCCCTTTTGATCCTCCGGGGAGGAACCGTCACGGCCGAGGTACCATGCCGACGCCCATGCCCGTCAACGGACGAAGTGCAATGCACGAGGGGTTATGCCCTGCCGGCAACACTCGGGAAGACGGATCGCGCGCTCCGTCCGTCAGCTCAGGACCTCGACCTGCTCCGGCGGCAAGCTACGCCACCACGCGTCCGGGGATCGGAAGGCCTCGTAGGTGAACCGGAGCACCGCATCCGGCTGGTGACAACCGACAGGTCGAGCACGACGTCGCGCTCGTGCAGGCGTGCGTCGCGGATGAGGCGGATCGCTTCGGCGGGCGTGGACGGCGCGATGCCGTCGACGGACGGCGTGTTCGCTCCCAGGGTGTCGACGCGGAAATGGGACACCGGCGCCCCGGACGCCCTGATTGCCTCGACGACCATGAGGGCCGCCTGGACGGTGTGGGTACGGGTCCCGGCGTCGGAGAAGGCCATGATCAATGCGGCGGACCTCCCAGAAGGGGATCAGGCAAGCCCATGACCTGCAGGCCGGCGAACCTCGTGGTCCCGCATCCCCGGCCCGGCTCCCCTGACCTCAAGGGCGCCCATATCTCCGAGCGCGCGCACGCGACCGAACAGGACAACGTCACCGACGCCCTGGTCCGGCGGGTCCACGTCGAAGGTCAGGTGGCGGATCGCACGACCGATCAGTCTCGCGACCACCTCCCATTCTTCCTCGGCCTGTCCCACCAGGACGGCATCGAAATGCGTGAGGGGCGCCGACACCAAGCGCCCATCGCGGACGACGCGCAGCGGGGCGTTCTCGCGTCGCAACCGCGACCATCCCGCCGATGCCGCGTCCCTCTCAGGTCCGGAGAACGTCCGTCGTTTCGCCCTGAGATCGAATGCGACGATGTCCTGCTTGCGCATCGAGCCGAGCGATCGTGGCGAACGGATCCCATCCAGCGTGATATGATCGAGCCCGGTGGCATCGACGACGTCGAATGGCCGCCCCGCCATGCGGTATGCAAACTCCAGGAAGCTTGCCTGCTCCCCGGCGTTGCGCATGCAGACCCAGAAGACCGGGTAGACGGCAGCGGACGTGGCGTCCGTCCAAGGCGCCTCCGGCTCGCGTCGGTCATCGGCGGGATCACAGCGTAGGACGGTCCTGATCCATGCCTGGCGCACGTCTGGGTCCGGCGGATCGATGGGGCCGTAGTTCAGATCACCGGAAAGCCCGATGACGCGCTCCTCGCATCCCTGCGAGCGCAGGGCATCGCGAAGCGTTTCCGCGATGCTACGGCCGTGGACGACATGGACGATCTCGACGTCGTCGCTCATTTCGCATCCTCCTTCTCCGTGCGGGTCGTGCGGGGCACCACGCGCTGGATCGGGACCCGATGAAACGGTCGGTTGTCGCCAGACCGCAGGGTGGAGCGAAACGGCGAGATCGGGTCAATTCCCCGTCCGTCCACTTCGAGCGTGGGATGGGTGGCATTCCGTCGATCCGCCACGGGATCGATGGTGGTGGGCCGTTCCGGCCCAGAAGCTGTCACGCCCGCGCCCGGTACGTTGACCGGGCGCGGGTCTGAGGGCGTCGAGGCGTTCGGTCGGAAACCGACCGGACCTTCGGCGTCAGCGGCGGCAGCGACCGCCCGGACCGCGGTAGAGACCGGGCGGGCAACCGCGCGGCGCGCCGGTGATGGCCCGCCTGATGGCGCCCCGGGGCCCACGGTTCAGGCGACAGCCCCCGAACGGGCCGCGATGGGCGCCGAACCCGCACCCGCCGCGGATCTGGACGATAGGGGCGTCGACGCCGATCCCGCCGGCCGGCATGGGCAGGGCCTGGGCCCCGCCCGCCATGAGCAGGGTCGCGAAACCGCCGACGATGAGACCTGTGAGCTTCATCCTGATTCCTTCGTTGTGGCGGGCACGGCAGATCGGCCGTGCCCTGGGAAAGACCGATTTCCGAACCCCGAGCCCGGGCATTCGGTTCACTTGGCGCGGCAGGGCCGCTCCGCGCGGACGACGCGACCGTCGTGGTCGGCGTCGAGGCGCGCGAAGCGCTTGGTGGACGTTGCGTCGATCTCCTCCGCGGTGAGGAAGCCGTCGCCGTCCGCGTCGATGGCCCGAAACCGCCCTGCCGGGTCGTAGGGCCCCTTGCCGGGATGGGCATCCCACCAGGCCGCCCATTCCGCCCGGCTGACGCGCCCGTCACGGTCGGCGTCGGCTCGCATGATCCGGTTGCGGTTCCGCGCGAGGAACGTGGCGAGGTCGAGGCCGACGCCCTCCGCACGCCTTGTCGGATCGGAGCCCTGGGGCGTCTGGGCGGAGGCGGCAGACCCCGCCAGGATCGTAGCCAGGGCAAAGCAGGCGATAGCCTTCGTCATGATCGCACCTCTCGCGTCGCCGGATCGACCAGGATCACCAATGCCGATGCCAGCCGCGGTGCCAGCCCCCATGCCAGCCGACGCGGCCGTAGCCCCCGCCCCAGCGGTGCCAGCGCGGTCCGCCCCAGCCGAACCGCCGCGGACCATAGAACGCGGGCCGATAGGCGTAGGGCCGGTAGAATACTCTCGGTCCGAGGTTGGGCCGGCAGAAGCCGTAGAACCCGCGGTGGAACCCGAGCCCGCAGCCGTCCCGTGCTTCGGCCGTGCCGGCGGTGGCCAGCGGCGCCGCCAGACCGGCCGCCAGCAGGGCCGCGGGCAGGAGCCGCCTCATCAGGGTCGGCGCGCGTACCGCTTCCTTCGTCATCGTCTCGTCTCCCGATGCGTGGTTGCAACTGACGCCATCCTGCCGCCGGCCTGTCGCAGGGATTTGCCGGGAAACCCCGTTTTCGTCGCGATCCGTCGCCGGTCCGGAGGGCCCGATACATCTTGCGACAGACTCCCTCGGGAGACGGACGCCGCCGCGCGTTAAGGTCCGGGACGAAAGGCATGGGACATGGACGACGCACATATCCTCGTGGTGGACGACCATCGCGACATCCGCGATCCGCTCGCGGCGTACCTGAAGCGCCACGCGTTCCGGGTCACCGTCGCGGCCGACGCGGCGGCCGCTCGGGTCTTCCTGGCGGGAAGCGTCATCGACCTCGTGCTCCTCGACGTGATGATGCCGGGGGAGGACGGGCTCTCGCTCTGCCGCCATATCCGGGAGGCCTACGACACCCCCGTGATCCTCCTCACCGCCCTGGCGGAGGGGACCGACCGGATCGTCGGACTCGAGATCGGGGCCGACGACTACGTCACGAAGCCGTTCGAGCCGCGCGAGCTCCTCGCCCGCATCAAGAACCTCCTTCGGCGCACGCGCGCGCTTCCCCGCACCCGGGACGAGGCCGACGGGCGCAGGCTGGCGTTCGACCGCTGGACGCTGGACACCGACCGGCGCGAGCTCGTCGACGACGCCGGCACCCCGGTGGCACTGAGCACGGCTGAGTTCCGGCTGCTGTCCGCGCTGGCCCGGTATCCGAAGGTGGTGCTCTCCCGTGACCAGCTCCTCGACCTGACGAGTGGCCGCACCGGAGACGCGTTCGACCGTAGCATCGACAATCAGGTCAGCCGCCTCCGGCGCAAACTGGAGCGCGACCCGGCCAATCCGGGGCTCCTCAAGACCGTCTGGGGCGGCGGCTACGTCCTGGCGGCCGAGGTGAGGACTGTCCGTTGAGGCTGATGCAGCATTCGCTCGGCGGCCGGTTGGCGCTCCTGCTCGTGCTCGCGGTGGTGGGCGCCCAGGCGGTGGCCTTCGCGATGTTCGCGCACGAATCCTCGCGGGTCGGTCGCGCGGCGGCCCGGACCCAGGTGGTCGACCGCATCGCCACGCTGGTACGCCTGCTCGACACCGTCCCGCCCGAGACCGTCCCGGGCGTGGTCGCGGCCTACGGCTCCCCGCGCCACCGCTTCACCATCGACGCCGGCAGCCTCGTGCCCGAGGGCGCGATGGGCATCGACGAGGCGCGACTCGCGCGGCGGATCGACCGTCGCATGAAGGACGATGCGAGCCAGGCGCGGATCGCCCTGGTGGAGCGGGACGTCGCGGAGGATGCGCCCCCGGGCCGTCTCTCGGACAAAACACAGGCCCTGCGGGTCTCCGTCCGGCTCGACGACGGGCGCTGGCTCAACGCCGAGGCCCCGCTCTCGCTGCGGACACCGCCTTGGATGCGCATCGCGCTCATCCAGGTCCTGGCGAGCGTGTTCGCCGTGCTCGCGGTCGTCGCCGTCGCGAGGCGCGGGATCGTCGGTCCGGTGGCGGACCTCGCCAGGGCCGCGGAGATGGCCGGTCGGGGCGCCGCGTTCGAGCCGCTGCCGGAGCGCGGCCCGCGTGAGTTGCGGACCATGACGGCGGCGTTCAACCTGATGCAGGAGCGCTCGGGGGCCTTCGTCGCCGACCGCACCCGGATGCTGGCCGCCATCAGCCACGACCTGCGCACCCCCATCGCGTCGCTCTGGCTCCGGGCCGAGATGGTCGAGGACGACGAATTGCGAAGCGCGATGGTGCGCACGATCTCGGACATGAGGCGGATGGTCGACGCGACGCTGGCTTTCGCCCGGGACGATGCGCTCGCCCAGGACAGCGGCCCGCTGGACCTCGCCGAGATGGTCCGGGCCCTCGTGGACGATCATCTGGTTCTGGGGCGGGACGTCTCCGTCGCGTCGCCGGCCGGCCTCCCGTTCCACGGTCGGCGGGTGGCGCTGCGTCGGGCCCTCGACAACCTCGTCGAGAACGCCGTCCGTTACGGCGACAGGGCGCGGATCACCCTTGAACGGGCCGACGAACATATCCGGATCCTCGTCGACGACGACGGACCGGGCATTCCGCCCGACAGGATCGAGGAGATGTTCGCGCCCTTCGCGCGGCTGGAGGGTTCGCGCAACGCGGACACGGGCGGGACCGGTCTCGGCCTAGCCATCGCGCGGTCGGCGGTCCGCGCTCATGGTGGCGACGTGGCGTTGGTCAATCGGGCCGGCGGCGGCCTGCGGACCGAGGTGACCCTACCGGCTTGAGGCCATACTCCCCCGGGTCTGTCTTCAAAAGGCCGGTGCGCTACGATTACTCCGGGCGCACCCAAGTTGTGCTGCGAACCTCCCCGTGAGCGGCGAGACGCCGGACCGGCTCGATCAGTCTCCGTACCCGTAGCCATAAACCGGTGCGTAGCCGTAGCCGCCGCCCCAGCCGCGAGCCTCGGCGGGTGCCAATGCCAGCAGGCCGCGCCCGAGCAGCGCCGTGGAGGCACGTGCGAGTTTGCGCCTTCGATAACTCCTGTCGTTCGGGACGTGGGCTTGAAACAACCCCGCCCGCTCGACCGTTCCGGCAGCGGCGATGGTACAGCACGCCACAGGGCCAGTCGCCGTTGCCGCCGAGGTCGGCGTGTTAGCCTATAGCCGGCGCAAATACGCTCGATATCGCGGTCGTACCATACCAGGTGTCGCTTTGTGCTATTGGGTAGACGGCGGGTTTGTATTGACGGCGAGCATCACCGAACTGACTGCGACGGGTTCGTCCTGTACCGGAAAGACTCGAATGCACGCGTCCTGAAATATCAGACAGGACAGACGGCATGATACGCATGAACGCATTCGGCTTGATCTGATGGACCGGAAACATGCTCGGGGCGAGACCGTTCCCGCATGGTCCCATCGGCGCAGGAACCGAAGACCATCGGGTCCGAGGCGGAGCCATCCTTGCAGGGTGGAACCGGATCATCGCCGCGTTCTGCTCAGCCGCGTTTTCCGTCCTTCACGGCATCGACGGAATCCTCACTCGGCAGCACGAACACCTGGCCCGGATAGATCAGGTCCGGGTCGCGGATCTGGTCCTGGTTGGCGTCGTAGATCGCCGTGTACCGGTCACCCTCGCCGTAGGTCCGCCGGCTGATCGCCCAGAGGCTGTCGCCGCGCTCGATCCGGGCGGTCCTGACCTCCGGTACGTAGACGGTGCCGGGCGCGGGCTCCATCCTGATCGGGTCCCGCACGGTTTCCGAGGATGCCGGCGCCGACGGTGTCTCTGATCGAGAATGCTTCGGGGCATCCGAGCCACCCTTACTCCCGCCTTGTCGCCCGACCGTTGGCGGCGAGGATGCGTTCGACGCCGTCTTCCCACCGCCATCCTTGTCGGGTGCCGGCTCGGATGGTGCCGCGACCGAGCGGTTCGTCCCAGCGATCCGAGCGCCATCCGGCACGGAGAAGGGCACTTCCACGCGGCTCCGAACCTTCCCCGAAGCCGCATCGACCTGATCGAGTCGGACCTTGTAGTCCCCCGGCTTGATCCCTCGGCCGATGGTGAAGGTCACGGTGCCGTCGCGGCCGACCGTGGCGGGGGCGATCAGGGTGTCGTTGAGATAGAGCCGCACGGTCGCACCGGCGGGCGCCTGGCCGCTGACGAACAGCCGACCGCCGTCCTGCGCATCGACGCTGACGACCTTGGTGGGGGCCTCCGCCGATTCCGCCACGGCCGCCTGTTTCGGCGGCGCGGCCTGCGACGCCTCCGAAGAGCTGGACCCGGCCCCGTCGGATGCCCCTCGATCCGATTCCTTCGCGTCGGGGCCGTCGCCGTTCCCGGTCCGGCTGGTCCGGGCCGCATCGTTTGCGGCAATGTCGCCCGGGGCGCCGTCGGCCGGAAGGGCCCCGCCTGGCCCGCGCTGAGCCGGGGGATCGGTGCCCGTCATCGTCCGTCGCGGCGACGTGGCCTCGGAACCCGAGCGTGTTGCCGTCCGAGACGGGCCCGGTTGCGACAGCACGACGGTCGGCCTGTCGGGCGAGGTCAGGGCGACCAACGGCTTGGCATCGTGCGAGGGCGAGACCGCCACCGCGACACTGTCCCGCGATGGGCGAACCACGCCCTTCCCATCGGTCACCCGGAGGCCGACCTCGCTGCTGCCGGCTGGTAGCGCCGGGGGAACAATGGCGAACTGGCCGTTCGCATCGGCGACCGCCCTGGCTGTGGGCTTGCCGTCGACCAGGAGTTCCACGGTGCCGTTCGGCGTCGCCCGTCCGGCGACGACGAGTTCCCCGTTCGGCTCGACGCGCACGGTGTCGAAAGACGGGGAACTCGGGTCCGAGGCGCCGGGAGCCATCGCCACGCCTGGTTCGCCCGTTTTCGCCTCCGTCGCCGACCCTTCCGGAGCCACCGCCTCCGAGGCGTTTCCTCGGCGGACGTCGACATCCGGCCGTGACAGGGCCGCCGCCGGTTGCCTGCTCTCGCCGTCCGACGTCGGAGGGGGCGCCCCGAAACGCCAGAGATCACCGTTGCCGCCGACCAAGACCACGATCAGTCCGATCCCGAGGAGGAGGGCAAGGAGCGCAATGGAAGCCCCGCGGTGTCGGACCGGTGTCGTCGTGTGCCTGGCGGGCAGCGGCAGCGGGGCGAGCGTCCTCGCATCCTTTCGGGAACCGCCACGTCTACGGAAGAGGGCGGCGAGCAGCGCCACGACAACGAGGAGGATCGCCGGGAACACCCGAAGGAAGGCGCGGCTCAGGCGGGTCAGCATAGCGTCCTCGTTTCCCTCAACTGGGGCGAGTCATGTCGGGGGTTCCAAGTCCTCGGGCAGGGCCGACCATGTCTCGGCGGGACGACGCTCCCGATCGCGTCGGTCAGTCGTCGGCCTCACCGGACGATCCGGCACGGGACCGCTCGTAAGCGGCGATGGCCTGCGAGCATCCCTCCGACAGATTCGGTCGATTGCGCTTGAAGCAGGCCTTCACCTCGGGCCCGCCCGGCTTCATCCCGGCACACAGGCGAAGGTAGTCGCTCCCGCAATTCGCCCGCATGGCCTCCATCTCGGGGCCCTCCTGCGCCCGGGATGGCCGAGACGCGATCAGGCTGGCGGCGAGCGCGAGTGTCGCGAAGGCGAGGATACGGATGTTCATCCTACGATCTTTCCGTGCGTTGGGGCCGGGATGGGCGACCCGTGCGGGCGGGTGCCCGCATGGGTCACCACCGGCTCAGCGAGCCGGCTGGCTCGGTGCCGTGGCGGGCGGATTGGCAAGCTGCTGGCGGGCCTCGGCGAGCTTTGCCTGGGCGGTGCTCAGGTCCTGCCGGGCCGAGGCCAGCTGCTCGTCGATCGCCGCCGCCTCCTTGTTGCGGGTGGCAAGCGTCTCGGGAACACGAGACATTTTGCGGGTCCGCGAGGCGTCCGGGAGCCATGCCGTCATCGCACCCGGCCCGCCTGAATGGCGGGCCGGGCGATCCTCGTGATTACGGGCAGGCGTGGCGGTCGCCGTCGTTGCCAAGATAAGTCCCGCTCGACGCGTCGTAGGACCGGAAGCGACGGGCGCAGTAGGCGACCGCCTCGGGGCCCGGGCCGCCCTGCACGACCAGCGGCGCGGCCTGCGCCTGCGAGTTGGCGATGGCGCCGCCGATGATGGCACCGGCCGCCAGGCCGGCGACCCCCGCGCCCACCGCGGCGCCGATGCCGGGCCCGCGGCGGTAACCGTAGCCGCGACCATAACCCCGGCCATAGCCACGTCCGCCGCGCCAGCCGTGCCGATGACCGAAGCGACGGTACTGGACGTAGTCGGTCGGCAGGTCACCGCGCACGAGCGCGTGGACGGGACCGGAGTTCGCCGGGGATGCCTCGGCCGGCATCCCGACGAGGGTCGCGGCGACGGTGGCGGCGAGGGCGAGGGTCAGCTTCATCGTGAAGGGGTTTCCTGGATCGGTCTCAAGCGGGAACGGACGGTCAGTAGCCCCGGCGGTTCGGCGGCGCGGCGGACCGGCCGCTGAGCCGGCGGCTGACGTAGGCGATGACCTTCGGGAGCAGGAAGGCGGTGAGGAGCTTGCGGATCATGGGATGGTCTCCGAGGTCGGTGGGTTAGCGCTTGGAGCGAGACAGCCAGCCCACCGCGAAGGCGACGGCCGCGAGGCCGAGCAGGGCGGAGGTGCGATTGTCGTCGGCGTAGCGAACGGCCCGGCGGCCGTAGGTCGTGCCGCGCTTGGCCGCGTGGCGGGCGAAATCGCGACCATCATCGATGAGGTTTCCCGCCCGGTCGCGGGCCTCGTCGACGAAGTGACGCCCGTCATCGATCAGGGTGCCGGCGCGAACCCGAACCTCGTGGGCGATGTCGCGCCCGTCGTCGATGAGATCCTCGGCCCGGTCGCGGGTGCGGCCATAGGCGTACTGGGCGCCGCCGGCCACCTGGTTCACGGCGCCGCGCACCTGACGGGCCGGATCGCCGGTGAGGCCGCCGACAGCGGTCTGGGCACGGCCCTTGAGATGGCGAGTCGCGCCGCGGAACTGGTCTCCATTCATGGGATACTCCTGATTTTGGGGTGGCTGGAGGCGGAGGGATCCGAGGTCGGATCTCCCCCGCCGTCTCGGGTCAGCGCTTGCCGGTGACCTTGTCGACCAGGGAGGACACGCCGTCCTTGGCCTCGCCGACCGTGCGCTGGGCCTCGCCCTTGAGTTCCTGGGCCTTGCCCTCGACGACCAGCTTGTCGTTGCCCGTGACCTTGCCGGCGGCCTGCTTGACGTTGCCGGCGGCCTCGTTGGCGAGGCCCTTCAGCTTGTCCGTGGTGCTGCTCATGGGATGGCTCCTTCGGTTTGAGGACGAATGCGGGTTGGGAGGTCCGGCCGGTCACGGGGACCGGCCGGGGACCGGTTCAGACGCGACGGGCGTCGTAGGCGTCGGCCAGGGTCGGGAGCTTCGGGGCGCCGAGGCGGCCGCCGAAGAACCCGGCGAGCGCGCCGAGGATCAGGGCGAGCGCGCCGTAGAAGGCGCCCTGCGTGGCGGCGGACTTGGCCGCCACCGCCGCGGCCTCGGCCTTCTGCTTGGCGGTCGCCACGGTCTCGTCGTACTGCTTGCGGTAGTCCTGGATCTGCGCCTTGGCCTGGTCGACCGGGATGCCCTGAGCCTTGGCCAGCGCGTCGGCCGCGCGGGTCTCGGCCTGGGCCTTCTGGGCGGCGTCACCCGTGAAGATCGCGCGGATCGCCGCGACGGCGGCGTCCTTGGCGGCCTGCGGGTCCTGGCCAGCGGTCTGGTTGCGGACCGACTGCTCGATGCCGTCGAAGGGATTCGAGATCTTGGACAGCGACGGTGCGGCAGCTTGGGCCGCCGTCTGCACGGTGCCGCCGACGAGCGAGCCGGCGCCGCCGAGCGTGCTGGTCACGCCCGAGAAGGCACCGCCGATGAGGCCGCCGGCCGCCGAGGTCAGCAGGTAGAGCACCACGAGGGTGGTCACCGCCCAGGAAACGAGGCCGTGCAGGCCTGCCGCGCCGGTGATCGGCTTGCCCGAGAGGCGCCCGGCGATGACGCCGCCGGCCAGGGCGGCGACGATGCCGGAGCCGACGAACCAGATTCCGGCGCCCATCGAGAGCGTCGAGGCGGCCGGGTTGTCGGCGGCGGTGGTGCCGACGCTGGACAGGCCGACGCCGACGCCGACCATGTTGAGGATGACCTGGGTCACTAGCGCCGTTACGGCGCCGGCGAAGATGGCGCCCCAAGAGACCTGGTTCAGCAGGACGGTGCGGGTGTCGGCCGAGGCCGCGGCGGGAGAGGTCGCGAGAAGGGGTGACGTGGACACGTTGACGGTACTCCGGGTGGTCGGTCGTCCGAGTCGTTCGGTCGTTCGAGAGGTTGGTCGGTGGGGTGGAACATCAGGGTCCGACCGCGCAGTCCCGGCGCGGTCGGACCGAGATCGTGGGTCCGCGGATCAGTCGCGGCCGTGGATGAGCAGGCCGAGGCCGTAGCCGAGGAGACCCGCCACGAGCAGGGCGGCCATCGGATGCTCGGCGATCTGGCTGGTGGCCTCGCGCGCACCGTGGCGCAGGGTGCGGCCGCCGTTCTCGTAGGCGTCCTCGGCGCGGTCGTAGGCCTCGCGGCCGGCGCTGCGGACGTAGCGTTCGCCGCGCTCGTAGGTGTCGGCGGCGGCACCCTGGGCGCGGCGCGCGCGGTCCTCGACGTCGTCGGAGCCGATCAGGCCGCCGACCGTGTCGCGGACCTTGCCGCCGAGGTCGCGGGCGGTGTCGGCCACGTGCTCGGCAGCGTCGCGCACGGTGTCCTTGGCCTGGCCGTACAGGTTCTCGGCGGCGCCCTGCGCCTCGCGGGCACGCCCCTCGACCGAGTCCCGCTTCGATCCGGTGAGATCGCCGACCGTGCCCTGAACCTTGCCGCCGAGCTCCTTGGCGGCGCCCGTGATGCGATCCGTATCGACCATGATGTCTGTCCTTTTCCGGTTTCGAATGGTGTTCGTGGGGTGCGACGCGTGCCCGAAGCTACGGCTTAGTGGTGGTCTTCGGTTTCACGTCGGACTTCGGTGATTCCTGCTGAGACTTGCCCTCGGCCTCGACCTTCGGATCACCCACTAACTTTCCGATGGCTTCCTTGATCGAGCCCTTGAGCTTCTCGGAGGTGTCGGTCGTCTTCTGCGCGCTCATGGAATACTCCAAGGCCTGGACGATTGACACACCTCTCAAGTGGCCTGCCATTCTCGGCAGACAATGATGCAGATGTACCAGTTTAGGGGTTTTTATTTGCTAGTCTGGGTTGACGGAAACCCGTTGTCCCGGCCCCATACGATGGCCTCGGAACGTTTGTGGACGTCGAGCTTGCGGTAGAGCGACGCCGAGTGGTTGCGCACCGTGTTCCTGGACAGGTTAAGCCGCTTGGCGATGGCGTCGTCGCCGAGCCCCTGGCAGATCAAGTCGAGGATCTGGCGCTCCCGGACCGAGACGTTCGGAATGATGCCGTCCTTGTGGTCGGCGCCCGGCCGGCGCAGGTTGGCGAGCTTCTCGATCAGGCCACGGCTGAACCAGGAGGTGTCAGCCATCACCGCCTCGACGGCCTCGAACATCTCCCGCTCGGAGCGCTTACGCTCGGTGATGTCCTGCAGGACCATGAGGGCAAAGGGCTCGGAGCCAATCTCCACCCGTTCGGCCGAGACCAGGCAATCGAGATTGGTGCCATCCTCGTGCTTGAGGCAGACCTCCAGGCCGAGCACGTAACCGGTCCGTGCCACCGCCGACTCGAACTTGATCCGGGCGGCCTCGTGCACCCAGAGCCCCAGATCCGCCGGTGAGCGCCCCGACACCTTGTCGGCGCCGTACCCGAACACCCGTGTGAAGGCCTCATTGACGCCGGTGACGGCGAAATCGTCGGCGCGCGCCAGCAGCGTCGGTACCGGGGTCAGGTTGAACGCCTTGGCGAATCGCTCTTCGCTCTGGCGCAGGGCCGTCTCCGCCTTCCGGCGCAGGTCCAGGTCGGCGAAGGTGAACAGCATGCAGGGCTCGTCGCCGAGCTCGATGGGCTGGCCGGCCACGATGACGTAGCGAGATCCGCCATCCGGCAGGTCGAGGCAGGCCTCCATCTGGGGGATGGTGCCGCCGCCGTTCAAGCGCGCGATCGCAAGGTCGCGATTGCGGGCGCCGGCCAGCACGTCGACCTCGTAGACGCTGCGCCCGATGACGGCGTCGCGGGTGTAGCCCGTCATCTCCAGGAAGCCGAGGTTCACCTTGACGTGGCGCAGGTCCGAGAGCCGGCAGATCACCGCAGGGGCCGGGTTGGCGTTGAACGTCGTCTCGAAGCGCTCCTCGGCGTCGAACTGCTCGGAGACGTCCTTGAGGATCAGCGCGAGGCAGCTGGGCTTCCCCTCGTGATCCGTCGCCACGAGGCTTCGCAGGGAATGGACGAAGTCGACGTCCGGCTGGTCGGTGCGTTTCACGTCGACGATGACGTCGTGGAAGCGCTCGCCCGAGACGACGCGCTCCATCGGATAATGGTTCGGGGTGTGGTTGTTGCGGTAGCGCAGGGCGAAGCGCTCGCGGTAGGCGTCCACGGTTTGGCCGAGCTCGTCGACCGTCTCGGCCCCGTGCATCGCGAGTGCTGCCTCGTTCGCATAGGTGATGGTCTGGTCGGGCTCGACCAGGATCACGCCCTCGCTGAGGCCGGCGATGATCTGCCGAAGCTCGTGCCTGTCGACCCCCTCCACCACCGGTGACCACCTTCCTCGTCGCTCGTCGCGGCTTCATCGCCGCGACCAAGCAAGTCCGGAACAGCCGCTCGGTCGTACGGTTCCAGGAAAAAACGAGGATCGTCTGGTATATCCGGATCATTGACGTGAACGTGAACGATCAATCAGAAACAGCGACGAACCTTCCACCGTAGAGGGGCGGACACATCCGGTCGTTGATCGAAGAAAGTCGAATCTCCTCGCATGTACTTAAGCACCGCCCCTGAAGAACCTTCGCCGAGCGGGGGATTGCTCGGTCATGTCCAGGATCTGCTCGGACGGCGACTGGAGGCGCTCATTCTCCGAGCGGATGCGATCGGTCCCGACACGCGGCTCGGCCTGGTCCTGCTTAGGCTCAAGGCCGCCCTGCGCGACGCGGCAGCCGACGACATGGTTCAGGCGACCCTGATGCGGGCCGGGGAGCACCGGTCCCAGTTCGAGGACGGCACGAACCTCGTCGCATGGTGTACACGATCCTGCGCAACACCCACCTGAACCAGCGCAAGCGGCTGCGACGCGCGGTCGAGGCGGCCGGCGTTCTGGAAGGCCGTCGCGCTCGGCCACGGCGGGAAATTCGAGAGCCTGGCGGGATGTCCTATGCCGTCTCCCACAGTGACATCGCCATAGCCTGCGCTTGATCGCGCACCGGTCTGGAATGACGCGCCACACGCGGCGTTTTACCAAGTCAGAGCATGTCGAAATGATGCAACCGCATCATTGAGCGATGACGCGGCGGTCATATCTCACGGTCATCGCCGAACGCGTCGAAGCGAGCGGTGAGCGAATCCCGAAGTTATGCCGGACCCCAAGAGTCCCCCCGATCAGGTCCGGCATGGCCGCAGGGCCGGGCGTCGTGCCGCTCCGGGCGCACGTTCGGCCCGTAGGCCCTCCGTCACGAACGGCTCTTGGAGGAACCGACGATGGCCAACCCCGGCATGCCCGATCCCATCCCCGGGGGTGACATCCCCATCGAGATGCCGCCAAGGCCGCTCCCGGGCGAGCGTCCGCTCTGCCACCGCCGGTGCAGCCGGGGCCCGTGACGGGTGCGGGATCGGCGGGCACCGCGGGTGCTACGGATATTGCCGCCCCGACGTGGTCTACCGTCCCGTCGTCTATCGACCGGCCTTCTACGGCTACCGCCGGGTCTGCTGGTACGGTCCACGCTGGCACCGCTGGGGCGGATATCGCCACGTCGGCTTCCATCGTCCCTGGGGATGGCATGGCGGTGGCTGGCATCACCGTCGGTGATCATAGTGAGGGGTCCGGTTCGAGCCGGGCGCCTTCCTGCGTCCGCCCGCAACCATGCGTGGGCACGGCGTCGAGAAGACCTCGGCGCGTCGATCCGCAGGCCTCAAGGTGGCGGCGAGCCAAGTATGCGTCAGGGGGGCGGTCGGTCACGGGAGACACGTCCTCGCGGCGGAGGCGGATCCCTTTCGCAGGACAGGTCGCCGCCAGGACAGACGGTCTGCTCGGCCAGGTCGCGGGTCCAACGCTCGGTCTGGGCGACCGCGCATTCCCCGTGCAGCATGGACTGAATCGGTCCGTTGGCTTCGAGGTGGTCCGGGTCGTAGCCCGTTTCCAGGTTGCATTCGAGCTCGCGGAACCGTTTCCAAGCTTGCTGGGCGAGGTCCAGGTTGCGCCGACCCAGCGGGTCGAGCTTCGCCTTCAAGGTATCGTAGGCCCGGGTCAGGTCGGTCTCCGAGGCATCCAGCTTGCGTTTCGCGCAGATCGTCCCCTCCGCCTGGTTCGGCGCGTCCGCGCACAGGGCGGGCGTCTCTGCGGCGGCGGCCATCGGCCAGAGGGCTAGGAAAATGATGGTGGCTCGCAACATCGGAAGCAGTCCTGCCGAGCGCGGCAGGCCGAGGTTGCCACACGTCATGACGGTCGCCACGGAGACTATCGAGGGATCGTGTCTTCCGGAACCGTCCGATGCGATGCAATCTCGTGCCGCCACCGAACGGAGTTCCGGAGTCGGTCATGGGGGATCACGGCCGCAACGCCTTCGCCGCCGCCGCGCTCGTCGCCGCCACCTTCGTCGCGACGCCGGCCCCTGCGGCCAGCTTCGATTGCACCAAGGCCGCATCGAAGATGGAGCGTCTGATCTGCTCCGACTCTGCCCTCGGCGCCCGCGACGAGATCCAGTCGAAGCTCTATGTCGCGGCCCTGCGCGAGGATCCGCCGGGACCTATCAAGGCCAGCCAACGGGGATGGCTCGCGAAGGCCGGCGCATGCGGGACCGCCGCATGCCTCGGGGACGCCTATGACGAGCGGATCGAAAGTCTCCTGCGCACCAAGGGCGGCAACGGGGCGGCCAGGCATTTCTTCACCGAGAAGATCGACGGGAACAGCGGCGCGCTCGACGTGGCCGGTCCGATCCATGGATTTGCCTACGTCTCGCTGGTCTCGACCTATGTCGGGCCCGGAGGCGCGGAGAAGGGCGACGTCAACGCCACCGGTACCGGCGGCTTCCTCGACCTGCGTCGGGGGAAGGCCGAAATCACGGATCGTGGTTGCCTCGTCACGGTGCATCCCGAGGGAAGCGACGCATGGCAGGTCGATCAGCGCGGGACCTGCGATCTACCATCCGGAACCGGATACGCCGGCACCTACCGGCCCTGAGGATCGGCGGAGGGCGACAGGGCGACGTATCTCCCCGGGCGTGTCACCGGCCCCGCCGGCGCGGAGTCGACCTCATGTATCACACGTCGGTCGCAGCGCTTCTCATGGTTGCCGCGTTCGCGCCCCGGACCGCCTCGGCGGAGCGGTGCCCGACGGCAGCCGATATGCCCAGGGGCGTCACCCTGCGCCAGGGGAATTCCACCCTTCGGATCAAAGCGACCGGCGAGCACGAGATCAGGACCGAGACCACCACGAAAGGCGTCGGAACCGTTGCGGACACGACCTATGACGGCCTCGTCCCCATCGGTTCCGGGCAGGTCCTGGCCGACGGCGATACGACCCGCAGGTTTGTCTACCCGACAGATTACCGCACCTTCCGCCCCGAGCCCGGCCAGAGCGTCACTTACGACACCGTCTACTGGACCGGGGGATGGTTCTTCGGGGTCGAGAGCACGGACACGACCAACCTGAAGGTCGTCGGGCGCGACACCGTCCGGATCGGTGACTGCAGCTACCGGACCGTCGTGATCGAGAAGATCGTCGCCGAGGGCATGCGCGGCATCATGAGCGATCAAGTGCCAGAGCCGAGACTCTTTCGGCTGCAGTTCAGTCCCGATCTCCGCGTCGTGCTCTACGGCCATCGCGCGAATGAGCCTCCGGCGCTGCCCGACCGCTTCACCGCCGACTGAGGTCGGTCGCGGCGGCGCGGACCGGGTCGGGTGAAATCGAGCGAGGCTGGTCTCGATCCGGGCGGATGGCGAGGGGGGGACATGCCCCCATGCCTCAAGCCACGCCGGCCGGCGATGGCTTCTCCCACTCCATGACCAGGAAGGCCGGAACGCGCCGTTGAAGGGCGGCCATCTCCGGATGTCCTCCACGCGCCAAGGGCTCCTCGAAATGCCGCAACTGCAATCCGGTGGCGAGCAGCAGCGACATGTACGTGCTCAGGGGGCGATGCCAGTTCCGCACGCGGATGCCGCTCCAGCCGACCCAATCCGAACGCTCGTCCATGTAGTTGTCGATGACGAACTCGCGCGTACCATCGGGCGTGCGTCGCCAGCCCGACGGATTGCTGGCGCTGAAGAAGCCGTTGTGGTTCGCGATCAGGAGGTGACCGCCCGGACGGATGACCCGGTGCATCTCGGACACCGCCGCCTTCAGATCCGCGATGTCGATGAGGCTGAGGTAGGCCACGACGAGATCGAACGTGGCATCCGCGAACGGCAGCGCCTCCGTCGCGGCGACGCGATAATCGCCGTCGGGATGCAGCCTGCGCGCCTCGCGGATGAGCGAGCCCGCCGGATCGATGCCGACGACGCTCGCCCCCTCGCTCGCGAGCAGGCGGCAGAACCGGCCCTCGCCGCATCCGACGTCCAGGACGTCGCCCGTCCCGCGAAGCCGCGCCCGTTCGAGCATCGGCTCGTCGAGGATGAGGCGCCGCGCGAGATCGCCACCATCGGCCTGGGTCGCGATCCAGGCCGATGCGGATTCCTCCCAGCCGTTCGTCATCGGCACGCCTCCTGGCAGAATGTCTTCGCCTGCCCGGCGGACGATGGCGTCCACAGGCCTGCGCGGAAGGGGATCCGATCCCGTAAAGCGGTAGCGATGCGGATCGACATGGCCCGGCACGTCCTCCCCATGCGGGTGGGCATCGGTTGCATCGGCGTCATGCTCCCACATCCCCGCCGCGTCGCGCCCGCGGCTTCGGGGCGGCGAGACGATGAGCCATCGTCAGGGCCGACAGCAGCGTCGCCTCGTCGACGATCGTCAGGTCGCACCGCGTCGCGCCCATCCTGCCCCAGCCTCCCGGAACGGGGCTGAACACCTCGGGGACCTGTTCGCAGAAAAAGTCGCGATGGTCCGGGTCGAACATCAAGTTGAGGTCGCGGCCCGTCTCGTCCAACGTCGCGAAGGTCTTGCGGGGAGTCCGGAAGGCCGTGCGGTGGAAGTGCGGCGCCGAACTGACGGCCGCCAGGGTGGCGATGAGCGCCCTCACGCGTGCGATCTCGACGGCCATCGCCCCCCCCTCATCCTCTCAACCGATGGCGGATCGGCCCGGCCTCTGCCCGGCCCCCTCGTCGCGATGCTGACAGAACCGCAGGCGGTTGCCGAAGGGATCGGCGACCTCCAGTACGTCCCCCCATGGGACCCGCTCGATGCCGGGCCGGGCATAGCCGTAACGCCTGTCCGTCAACTCCCGGTGGAAGGCGTGGACGCCCCGCATGCGCACGAACACGGTCGAGCCGGGGCTGGCGTCACCGTGATGCTCGGACAGGTGCAGTCTAAGGCCGGCACGGGCGACCTCCATGTAGAGCGGCAGGCCCGGCTCGAAGCGGTGCTCGAAGCCGGGCGCGAAGCCGAGGAAGCCGCAGTAGAACTCGCGCGCCTTGGCCTCGTCGAAGATGCGCAGGATCGGGACCGCCTCCAGGAAGCGGATGCCGTCATCCGCGGGCTGTTCGAGGGCGGCGCAGGCGGTGTTCCAGTCCTCGTGACCGAGGCTCGCGGCGACGAGTTCGAGGGCGGTCGCGTGCGAGACGGAAAGGTCGCGCGCGGCCAGCGAGGCGCGCAGGCGCTTGGCCATGGCCTTGGCTTGGTCGACGGTCGTCATGGTG
Source organism: Methylobacterium sp. J-078 (assembly GCF_022829285.1). Classification (GTDB taxonomy): domain Bacteria; phylum Pseudomonadota; class Alphaproteobacteria; order Rhizobiales; family Beijerinckiaceae; genus Methylobacterium. The sequence goes on along the minus strand of NZ_JAKSYI010000100.1, from coordinate 17,236 downwards.
CTCTCCCATGCCGGCGTCGGATCGTCGGTGCCCGCATTGCCGACCCGGCGCCGGTCAGGGACACGGGTTGGGTTGGTCGTCCGCGATGCTTTCACCATCCCGTTCCCGGGGCGAGCGGCAGGCAGCATCGGCCTGGCGCCAGGCTATCCCAACCTCAATCCGGATGCCAAGCCGGCCGTGCGGCCCGGATGCTCAAGATTCCGTGCCAGGCGCGAGGTCTCGGAAGGACCCGCCCGCCACGAGGCGCAGGAGGCCGGCCCGCCCGTCATGGGCGTCGAGCCATCGGCTGACCTTGCAGGCGGCCCTGGCATAGAGGCCGGCGCTGTCGGCGGTCTCGATCCAGGCGGCACGGGAGGCCGGCATGTCGCCACCGGGTTCGGCGCGGCAGCGGTCGGGACCGGGGCTGAGGTAGCGCGGGTCGTCCGAGACCACCACCGCCAGCCCTTCGTCGAACCATTGGGGCACCGAGCGTGACAGCGTGGCCACCGGGCCGATGCGCCGATGGAGCTCGGCATGGGCGAGTTCGTGGGCCGCGATGACGACGTCGGCGCCGCGCGGCGACAGGACCAGCACTTGGTCGAGGAGCGCGATGCCGCGGGAGCCGCCGCCGAGGGGGCGATAGCAGGCGTCGGTACCGCACAGCAGGATGCGCGGGCTGGAGCGCAGGTCCCCGTAGGAGGCTCGGACCCTCGCCCGGGCCGCCTCGACCGTGGCCCTCGCCGCCTCCCGACGATCCGGCGGCATGCCGCGCTCGACATAGAGGCCGTCCTCGACTTCGGTGAAGCCGTAGCAGGACGGGCACCCGGCCGCGGCGGCCGCCGGGTAGGCGAAATGGATCAGGGCCACGGCGACGGCACCCAGGATGAGCGGAAGTACGACGGACCTCATGCAGCCTTCTCGCGGCTCCAAGCCGCGTTCGAATCGGGTGCGGGGAGAGTTTGGACCGTCGAGGTGAGTCGCGCCATCCGAACGACGTGCCTGACCCGCAAGGCTCACGTGGACTTGACCCGGTCCACCGGTTTCCCCCGAACTGTCGGCTTGAACCGGAGCGGTCGGCTGGTGAAGTCGGTGGCCGATTGCGTCGTCGGCCAGCCCCGGAGTGTACGCCATGAGCCGAGTGGTCTCGCTTCCAAGCCGTGTCGACTCGGTCGTCGCCGACTACAGGCGGCGTCTGGATGCCGAGGGGATGCCGGTCCTCCGGGGCTTGTACCTCGTCGGATCGGTCGCGCTCGACGACTTCCGGCCCGGGGCGAGCGACATGGACTTCGTCGCGGTGCTGGATCGTGAGCCGGCAGCACGGGATTGCGCCGCCCTCGAACGCGTCCACGCCGGACTGGCGCAGGCCGGCGGCGCCTGTTTCGACGGCTTCTACCTGACCGCCGAGGCGCTCGGACGGGTGCCGGCGCAGTATGCGGTCTTGCCGTTCAGCCTGGATGGTCGCTTCCGGACCGGCGAGGTCTGTCGGGAGGTCAACCCGGTCGTGTGGCGCTGCCTGGCCCGCCATGGGCTGACCGCGTTCGGTCCGCCGCCGAGCGAACTCGGCATCGCCGACGACGGCGACGCGGTGCGGACCTACCAGATCGAGAACCTGCGGGGATACTGGCTGCCCTGGATCACGCAGGCCGAGGCGGGGCTGGCCGCGAAGGCGCCCGGGGAGGATGCCAACGCCGAGGCCCTGGCCTGGGGCGTCCTCGGCGTGGCGCGCATCGCCTGCGCCCTGGAAACCGGAGGCGTCGTCTCCAAGGAGGGCGGGGGCCGTCACGCCCTCGCCGTGCACCCGGCGCGGTGGCATCCCATCATCCGGGATGCCTTGGCGGCCCATGCGGGCGCGATGGGGCGCGTGCCGGTCGAGACAGTTCGAGAGGGGCTTGCCTACATGCGCTTCGCCATCGCGGAAGCGACGGCCGGCTAACCGTTCGCCGAACGAGGCTTGGAGCTCGGCTCCGGACCGTTCGCGCATCGAGATCCGGGCGAGGCCTCCGGCGTCGCCATCGGTGCGCGGCGCTCAGGACCATACTCGAACCTGGCGCGGCCGGGCCTCGATCCGTGGCTCGCACGAGGCACGGCCGCGATATTCGCTCCGCTCAGAGATCTCCGCCTCCTTGCAGGCCAGCGCCAAACTCTTGCCCTGTGCCGTTTGAACCTTCGATCTGGCGCAGCGTCAGAACCACCTGCTCCGCACCTGTCTTCTGACCTCGCTTCATGTCCCGCTCCTTCGGTCTTGGCTGATCCTCTCGATCAGCCCGGTCCAAAACCAGCCGGTCAGGTCAGGGGCGCCGCCGCCACCGCGGGCTTTCGCGCATGGTCAGCGCGTAAGGCGAACGGTTTGCTCTTGGCGACGCCGTTCGGGCCGATCACCGCGTGGATCGCGCCGCGCCGGACCTGGCAACGCGTGCCGGACCGTGCGGTGAGGCTTCCGGAATGCCCGACAAAGCCCAAGCCCGCCAGGGCAATCTCGGGACGGGCGGTGCCGGCCGTCGACAACCGGGCTCGGCCCGTGACGGTCGCGGCCGCATCCCTTACGATGGGGACGGGAGACCGAACATGGCGCACGACCACGATCACGCAGACCACGATCACGACCATTCCCACCCCGCGAGCGAACTCTCGCCGATGGACTTGCGCGTCCGGGCGCTGGAATCCGTCCTCGTGGAGAAGGGCTACGTCGACCCGGCCGCCCTCGATGCGCTGATCGAGACCTACGAGACCAAGGTCGGCCCGCATAACGGCGCCCGCGCGGTGGCGCGGGCCTGGGTCGATCCCGCTTTCCGCGCGCGCCTCCTCGCCGACGCCACCCCGGCGTTGCGCGAGATCGGGATTGGCGGGCGCGGCGGCGAGCACATGGTGGTCGTCGCCAACACGCCCGAGGAACACAACCTCGTCGTCTGCACCCTTTGCTCGTGCTACCCCTGGCCGGTGCTCGGACTGCCGCCGGTCTGGTACAAGTCGCCGCCCTATCGCTCCCGCGCCGTGATCGAGCCGCGGGCGGTGCTGGCCGAATTCGGCGTGACGCTCCCGGCCGACCAGCGCATCCGGGTCTGGGATTCCACCGCCGAACTTCGCTACATGGTGCTGCCGATGCGACCCGCCGGAACGGACGGCCTCGACGAGGCCGCGCTCGCCGCCCTCGTCACCCGGGATGCGATGATCGGCACCGGCTTGGCGCGCACGCCGGAGCGAAACACATGAACGGCGGACAGGACCTCGGCGGCATGCACGGCTTCGGCCCGGTCGCCCCGGAGGCGGAGGAGCCGCGCTTCCATGCATCTTGGGAGAAGCGCGTCTTCGGGCTCGCCATGGCGATGGGCTTCACCGGCACCTGGAACCTTGATGCGAGCCGCGCCGCCCGCGAGGCCCTGCCGCCGGGCGAGTACCTCACCTCGAGCTACTACGCGATCTGGCTCAAGGCCCTGGAACGTCAAATCCAGGCCCACGGCCTCGCCACGGCGGACGAACTGGCCTCCGGCACGGTCTCGATACCGGCCCTTCCGGTCAAGCGGGTGCTGCGGGGCGAGGCGGTGGCGCCGCTCTTCGCGGGCGGTTTCCCGAGCGACCGGCCCGTCGCCACCCCCGCGCGCTTCGCGCCGGGCGCGCGCGTGCGCGCCCGCCGGATCAATCCCACCGGCCATACCCGCCTGCCGCGCTACGTGCGCGGGCAGGTCGGCACGGTGGAGGCCGTGCATGGCGGCTTCGTCTTCCCGGACACGAACGCGAACCTCGCCGGCGAGGCGCCGCAATGGCTCTACACCGTCCGCTTCGCCGGCCGCGACCTCTGGGGCGACGCGGCGGAGGCGGGCCACGCGGTCTCGGTGAACGCGTTCGAGAGCTACCTGGAGCCGGTCGATCCGGAGCCGCTGCATCCGGAGCCCGTAGCGTGAGCACCGGCCCCATCCCGCTCGGCGGCGCGGCCGATCCGGTCTTCGCCGAGCCCTGGGAGGCCCAGGCCTTCGCCCTCGTGGTGGCCCTGCACGATCGCGGCCTGTTCGACTGGAGCGCCTGGGCCGAGGCGCTCGGCGCCCACACGCGCCGGACCGGACGGGCGGCGGACTACGCCGCCTGGCTCGACACCCTGGAAGACCTGCTGGCCGCCCGCGAGGTGCTGGCCCCCGGCCTCCTCGCGGAGCGCCGGGCGGCCTTCGCCCGCGCGGCCGCCGCGACCCCGCACGGCGCGCCGATCCTCTTGGCGAACGACCCCCTGGCGAACGACCCCCTGGGCTCCGGCGCCTGAGGTCGTCCCGCGAGCCGGACCTCAGAGGCCGAGGCGGCCTTGAATCCGCCGGGCCGTCTCCGTCCGCCGCGCGGTGATGTCGGCCGCCGCCGCCCGCGCCTGTTCGAGGACGGCCGGCGGCGCCCGTTCCGGCGTGCCCGCATCGAAGGGCGGCTCGGGCGCGTAGGTCATGTAGAGCTGAATGAGCTGCGCCGCCGCCTCGCCGCGCAGGCGCGCCGCCACCGTGAGGGCTCCGTCGATGCCGGCGGTGACCCCGGCGGCGGTAACGAGCGCGCCGTCCTCGACCACCCGCGCATCCACCGGGATCGCCCCGAAATGATGCAGGAGATGGTGCGAGTTCCAGTGGGTGGTGGCCCGCCGCCCCTTCAGGAGCCCGGCGGCCCCGCAGATCAGCGCGCCGGTACAGACGGAGAAGACGCAGAGTGCCCCCGCGGCCTGTCGCCGGACCCAGTCGAGGACGACCGCGTCCTCCATCAGGGCCTCCTGGCCGTAGCCCCCCGGCACGTGCAGCACGTCGAGGGGCGGTGCCTCGGCCAGCGCCGCATCGGCGGTCAGGCGCAGACCCCGGAGGTCGCGGACCGGCGCGGTGTCCCGGGCGTAGATCCGGTAGGTCGCGTTCGGGATGCGCGACAGCACCTCGAACGGCCCGGTCAGGTCGATCTGGTCGATGCCCTCGAAGAGGAGGGAGCCGATCTGGAGGTGGCGGTCGGGGTCAAGCATGGCGGGCATCCTGTGAGGTGAGGTTTGTCGGGGAGGGCGTGCGCCGGAAGCGGTCACGGTAATTGCCGGGCGGAACGCCGACCTGGCGCAGGAAGGCGCGCCGCATGGTCTCGTCGGCCTTGAAACCGCAGAGCCGCGCCACCGCCGAGACGTTGGCCTGCTCGGATTCGAGGAGCCGGCGCGCCGTCTCGACCCGCAAGGTTTCCAGCATCCGGGCCGGCGTGGTTCCGACCTCGCCCTGGAAGGCGCGGGCGAACTGCCGGGGACTGAGGCCGACGCGCGCCGCCAGATCCTCCACGCAGAGGGGCCTGTGCAGGTTCGCGCCCATCCAGGCGACGAGGTCCGCCAGCCGGACGGAGAGACCGGCCTGCGCGGACAGCACGGTGCTGAACTGCTTCTGCCCGCCCGGCCGGCGCAGGAACATCACGAGTTCCCGCGCGATGCTCAAGGCGAGGCCGTGGCCGTGATCGGCCTCCACGAGGGCCAGGGTCAGGTCCATCCCCGCCGTGATGCCCGCCGACGTCCAGACGTTTCCGTCCTGGATGAAGATCGGTTCGGGATCGACCGCGAGATCCGGGTGGCGGCGGCCGAGTTCCGCGCACCAGCGCCAATGCGTCGTCACGCTGCGCCCGTGCAGGCAACCGGCCCCGCCCAGGATGAAGGCGCCGGTGCAGATGCCGACGACGCGCGCGGCCTTGCCGGCGAGGTCGCGGGTGAGGTCACGGAGGGGCGCCTCGCCGGCGCGGCGGCGTGCGCCCTCGCCACCGGCGACGATCAGCGTGTCGAGTTCCGTCCAGCCGGCGAGTTGCGCACGCTCGACGCTGGAGCCGATCGCGAGGCCGGCCGAGGTGGCGGCGGACCCCGGCTCGGGCACGATATGGCAGGCGACGTCGTACAGCGCCGGCCCGCCATGGTCCGCGGCCCAGAGGCGGTTGGCCTGCGACAGCACCTCGGCGGGGCCGGCAATGTCGAGGAGTTGCGCGGGCGCCGCCGCCAGGATGAGAATCCGGCGGGGACCGGGCCTGCGTGGGGCGTGAGGGGCGGGGACGGGCATGGGGCGATCCTGGCACCCGCCGACGCGGGTCACAATGTCATCGTCCCCTCGCATCCTGCCATCGCGGCGGGCACCGCTCTTGCGACCGTCCGCATTTCGCGACGCCGCCTCGGATCAAATCGCCACCTCGTTCGTCTCCTGAGAGGGCGGAGCTTGGCAGCGAAGAACGCGGGGCCGGAGCTACCGACGAAGGAATACGCCGTGAGCATCGGACTGATCGCGCTTCTCGACGACGTGGCGGGCCTCGCCAAGGTGGCGGCGGCCTCCCTCGACGACGTGGCGGCGCAGGCGGGGCGGGCGGGCATCAAGGCGGCGGGCGTCGTCATCGACGATGCCGCCGTGACCCCACGCTACGTGGTGGGCTTCGCCGCCGAGCGCGAGCTCCCCATCGTCGGCCGCATCGCGCTCGGCTCCCTGCGCAACAAGCTGCTGTTCCTCTTGCCAGCCGCCCTGGCGCTCGGCGCCTTCGCGCCCTGGGCGATCACGCCCCTGCTGATGCTCGGCGGCGCCTATCTCTCCTACGAGGGCAGCGAGAAGGTCTACGAGGCGCTGTTCCCGCACCAGGCCCACGAGGCGAAGCGCGACGCGTCCGCGGGAGACGCCCAAGCCCTGGAGGACCAGAAGGTCTCCAGCGCGATCAAGACCGACTTCATCCTCTCGGCAGAGATCATGGCCATCACCCTCGCGGCCCTGCCCGAGGGTTCCATCTGGATGAAGGCCGCCGTCCTCGCGGTGGTGGCGGTGGGCATCACGGTGGCGGTCTATGGCGGCGTCGCCCTGATCGTGAAGGCCGACGATGCCGGGCTCGCCATGGCGGCCAACACGTCGCGATCGGCCTTCGGCAGCCTGGTGCGCGGCATCGGCCGCGCCCTGGTCAAGGGCATGCCGGGCTTCCTCAAGATCCTGGCCATCGTGGGCACCGCCGCGATGATCTGGGTCGGCGGCGGCATCCTGGTGCACGGGCTGGAGAGCTACGGCCTGCCCCAGATCGGACATGCCATCCACGCCGCCGCGGTCGGCGCAGCGAACGTCGCCGGTCCGCTCGCCGGAACGGTGGAATGGCTCGTCACCGCCGCAGGCTCCGGCCTCGTCGGCCTCGTGGTCGGCGCGGCCCTGATCCCGGTGACGAGCTTCATCCTGGCACCGGCCTGGAACAGCGTCACCCGGCTCCGGACGAAGTCGGCCTGACCCTAGCGGGCCTCGCGCAGGTGGGCGAGGTGCCGAATCGCGAGCT
>NZ_JAKSYI010000100.1:0-2500 GCF_022829285.1 Methylobacterium sp. J-078 | reverse complement strand
AGGTTCCAGGCCTCCCATTCCGGGGAGACGATCCGCACGATATTGGTGTTGTTGCGCCAGGCCGCGACGCGGCGCTGCTCGACTGTGATGAGGCCCAGTCTTTTGGCCTGCCGAAGGGCATTCTTCACCATACTGCGGCTGACGCCTGCCAGGGCAGCGATGTAATCGTTGCAGTGCCGGCAATCCCCGCTTCGGACCACCGTTTCCGCGAGGACGGCGAGGACGGCAATTTCACCCTGGGTGAAATTGGCCGCCAAGGCCGGAGGAAGCCGTCCGGAGGCAGCCCAGCGACGCCGGCGAGCCAGGCTCGCGTCCGTGAGCGGACGCGAGCCTACGGCCTTTCTACGGGTATCTGGGTCGGGCTTCGGAACGACCTTGCGCACCTCGATAAGGTTCGAGAGCTCGTCCGCCTCGGCCTCCGTGATCTGGGCTGCGCCGAAAGCCTTCCACAGCAGCGTGGTTATCTTACCCAGGGCCATCCGCGGGGCGGCCTCGATTGCGGACCTGAGTTCATTTGCAAACATCGTCACAGCCCTGTTTGGGCCGCGTCAAAGCAGGGAGCCCTCCTGGAAGGCGGACTCATCAAAAGGCAAAGCACCGTCGACTCGGGACAAAATCCCGGTTGACTCCTGCGAGGAGCTATGGTGTCTGAGGAGCTGTTCTGGTCTTCCTCAGACCTACCGAATCGACGGCCCCACTCCGGCAAGGGTGGGGCCGTTGGCATTTTGGCTTAAGTCTTTCGCGCGGCTTCGTCTTTCGGTGGTGGTTGGCCAACGACTCACGCGATGCAAGCTTGACCAGATGCGTCATCTCGACTGGTAGAGGGCGTTGAGTCAACGCCGGAATGTTTCGCTTTGAAACCGAATAAGGATACGGAGGGCGCCAAGGCACCGAACAGGCCCTAATTTTTGCTATTTTGCTATCAAACTAGGATTATATTTTCGCACGGTTTTACGCGCCTAATTATTTAGTGGTGTACTATCGTACGATGCATAAGTCCTTCAAAATTCAGGCAAGGGGGGGTTTTTCGTTCTTGATGAGGATGCCGTTGATCGCCTCGGTCATCACGTCCTGCAGAGTCCGGTCACCGTCGAGGGCGATCTGCTTCAAGGCCTTCCAGGCCTCGGGGCGAGCCCGCACGAGGATGCCTCGGCGCCCATCCGGCTGATGGCGTCGCGGTTTCTTCTTAGGGGAAGGCGGCTTCGCGGGGGTGGCCACAGCCGTTTTCAGCGGTGGCTCCAATTGATTCGAAGCGGTCGCCGGAGGCACCTCGACCGGCTTCTGGGCCAGCCGTGCCCCCAGATTGGCAAAGCTCGGCTTCTTGCTCATCGTGTCCGTCCTTCCTTGAGGCTGCATGCCCGACGGGTCTCCTGCCAGAACTCCGCGATCTCCGCGGCAGCGGCGCTCCCCGGTTCGAATTCCCCCACCGCCTGTCCACTGGCCAGCGCATGGGCGAAGGCCGCCCTGCTGGTGATCTGGCCGATCCAGGGCATGACCCCCATCGCCAGGAGGGCTTCACGAGCCTCCGTGACCACGTGGCCAGCTTGGGTACCGCGGCGGGGTGGGGCAGCGTTGATCACGGGTAGCACCGGCTTACCGATCGCCCGCGCCATATCAAGGGTGGCTGCCACGGCCGCGATGTCGAATACGGCCGGACGAAACGGAATCACCGCCAGGTCGGCGACACGCAGGGCGGCGGCGATATCGGCCGTGTTGTGGGGAGGGGTATCGATCATGACCCACGAGATGCCGTCCTGGCGGGCGGCCTCGACGGTGTCGGCGAGCTCGCGGGCCTCGCATCGCGCCAGGACCGGCGTCGCGGCCCGACGGAGTTCGTGCCAGAGGGACAAGCTTCCCTGCGGATCGCAGTCGATCAGGAGGGCCGGCGCATCAGGCGCATCAGCATAGACGGAAAGGTGCGCGCAGAGCGTGCTCTTGCCGCTGCCGCCCTTCCGGCTCGTAAAAGCGATGACGTGCAACGTCCGTGCTCCTCCTGCGAACAGCATCCACGGCTGGACGCCTAAAGCACCGTACTTCCTACGATTCTTATGCGCTACGGACGTTGTTTTTTAGAGTAGTATTTTACTGTTTCGATACGTTGTTAGCACCGTATACGATTTTAGTCGACCGAAGAGCAGGGGGCAAAACACGTGAGAAAGGTCCTTCTCGAACGTTTCGCCGGCATCCTCGAAGCTGGTTCGATCAAGGATCCCCAAGCGATCCGGGTGCGTCGGCATATTGCAACATGCGGCGCTCAGCGAAGCCGGCACATATTGCATCAGATTTTGCGGGGCGGATCGTTTGGAGGGAATGGTTGGGCGCATCACGGATCCGGTCACGCGGTGCGGATCGGCGATGGGCGCCTCTTGTTCTGGGCAGGTCTGGCGGCGACCGACTCTCCCGTGTCTTGAGACACAGTACCATGGGCGCTGGTGCGTTTAACGGCCGAGTTCGAGATGGGATCGGGTTCTGGGCACACCGCTCAAACCACCAGACCGGC
>NZ_JAKSYI010000094.1 GCF_022829285.1 Methylobacterium sp. J-078 | reverse complement strand
GGGGCGGGATCGATCGCCGGCGATCGCGGCAAGCGCTGACTGGGTGGCGGCGTCGAGGAGCACGCAGACGGTCTGAGCCATTGCCCAGACTCGCATGCATCGCCCGCCTCGTGAATCCTCTGACCGCGTCAGTGCACTAGGGGGCAGGCCGGCGCGACACAACCATTGCGGGCGGGCCTTTTCCCGCCGGCACTGGAACCTCGTCGGGCCTCGACGGTTCGGTGGGCGTCGGAAAACGGACTCCAACACCCACGGGAGATGACATGTCGATCAAGTTCACGGGCCTCGCCGCCCTCGCCCTCGGTCTCGCCTTTACCGGTTCCGCCTTCGCGGATCGGGCGCCCACCCCCGAGGAGCAGACCAAGATCGAGGCCGTCCTGAAGCAGGAAGGCTTCACGAAGTGGAAGAAGATCGAGGTCGAGGACGACGAGATCGAGATCGACGACGCGATCGACGCGAACGGCAAGCAGTTCGACCTCGAGCTCGACCCGAAGACCTTCGCCATCGTGAAGCGCAAGGCCGAGTAGGTCTCGGTTTCCACGGGCGGTCCGGCCGTGGCGCCGGATCAGCCCTTGCGGATGAAGTAGGTCCCAGCGGGCGGGCTCGCGCCAGCGCCGCTGGGATTGAGGCCCCGCCACTGTGTGAGAAGGCGGCCGTCGCCACGGCGGATCTCGAAGAGCGGCCCTCCGACATCGTAGAGCCGGGTGCCGTAGGCGTTCACGGTTCGGCCGTCCCCGAAGGTGTGGAAGCCGATCGCGACCGCGTCGTCCCCGCCGCTCACCTTGCAGACGATGGTCTCGTCGGTCTGGAATCCCTCGATTCGCAGGAGGCAGTCCCGGTTGCCGCGCCCCGCGGCGATGTCGAGCCGATAGGTGACGATGATCGGCGAGCCCCCGACCGTGCGGCCCGCATCGTGCTCGTAGTGATAGCTGCCGGCCCAGGCGTGCGCCGCCTCCGTCGCGGCGGTGGCGGCCAACGCTCCGTGGCCTAACAAGGCCAGCAGGCTCAGGCCGAAACGTCCCAGCATGCGGCATCTCCTCATCCGTTCACAGGTGGGTTTCGCCCTGCCTCGCGCCCGGATCGGGCGATTTGCGGGCGGCCTCCGGGGTGTCGCAGTGCGATTTGCCGGTCCGGTTCGCGGCGTCATCCGCTTGCATCCGCGACGGAGCCCGGCCATATAGCGCTCGGGAGGTTGGCGAGGGACGTTTCACTCGCCAACCGGGTCAGGTCCGGAAGGAAGCAGCCCTAACGAGACCGAGCGGGTCTTCGTCCAGCCTCCCACCTCGATCGATGCCTTTCGGCTCGCGTGGCGGCATCCTCCGACCGGAGCCGCTCCGAACGCAGCTAAGGCGGCATGGACGCGACCTCCGGTCTACCGAGCGATGCCGGGTTCCTGCCCGGCCTTCCCGAGCCCGCGCCGGCCGCGACGCCCTACCGGGTGCTCGCCCGCAAGTATCGCCCCCAGAATTTCGACGATCTGATCGGCCAGGGCGCCATGGTGCGCACCCTGGCCAACGCCTTCGCGGCGAACCGCATCCCGCAGGCGTGGATGCTCACGGGCGTGCGCGGCGTCGGCAAGACCACCACGGCCCGGATCCTGGCGCGCGGCCTGAACTACGTCCGCGACGGACACCCCGACACAGGTCCCACCATCGCGATGCCGGAACTCGGCCGCCATTGTCGGGCGATCATGGAATCCCGGCACATGGACGTGCTGGAGATGGACGCTGCCTCGCATACCGGCATCGACGACGTGCGCGGCATCATCGACGGCATCCGCTATGCGCCGACGGAGGCGCGCTACAAGGTCTACATCGTCGACGAGGTCCACATGCTCTCCGAGAAGGCGTTCAACGCCTTCCTGAAGACGCTTGAGGAGCCTCCGCCGCACGCCAAATTCGTGTTCGCCACCACCGAGATCCGCAAGGTGCCGGTGACGATCCTGTCCCGATGCCAGCGCTTCGACCTGCGCCGCGTCGAGGCCGAGACCCTGGTCGGCCACCTCGCCCGCATCTGCACGGCCGAGGCCGTGGAGGCCGATGCCGAGGCGCTCGCGGCGATCACGCGGGCGGCCGAGGGCTCGGTGCGCGACGCGCTCTCGCTCCTCGATCAGGCCATCGCGCACGGGGCGGGCGTCGTGAGTGCCCAGAGCGTGCGCGACATGCTGGGGCTGGCCGATCGCGGCCGCATCGTCGACCTGTTCGAGGCGGTGATGCGCGGCGACATCCCCGCCGCCTTCGCGGAAGTGCGCGGGCAGTACGAGGCCGGCGCCGACCCGGCGGTGATCCTGTCGGACCTCGCGGGCTTCACCCACCTCGTCACCCGCCTGAAGCTCGTTCCCGACGAGGCCACCGCCGACCCGACCTTGAGCGAGGCGGAGCGGGTGCGCGGCGGCGATTTCGCCGGCAAGCTCTCCGTGCGCGTGCTCTCGCGGGCCTGGCAGATCCTGCTCAAGGCGATCCCCGAGGTCCAGACCGCGACGCGTCCCCAGGCGGCGGCCGAAATGGCCCTGGTGCGCCTCGCCTACGCGGCCGACCTGCCGACCCCGGACGAGGCCCTGCGCCAGATGAAGGCCCAGGCGCTGGCGGGCCCCGCGTCCGTATCCGGGGCCGCACAGGCGGTTTCCGCGCCGGGACCGATTTCGGCCGACGCCCGCCCGGCCCTGCCGCCGATCCCGACCTTCTCCGCCGAGGCGCCCCCGCCGCGCCCTGCCCTGTCCATGGCGGCCAACGGCAGCGGTTCGCGCCCCGCCCTCGTAAATCCCGGCCTCGCAAGTCCCGCCCTGGCAAGCCCTGCCCTGGCAAGCCCGGCTCCCACCCCGCAGCCGGAAGGCCCCCGCCTGCTGCGCTTCACCGACGTCGTCGCTCTCGCCGATGCCAAGCGCGACATCGGCCTGAAGATGGCCCTGGAGCGCGAGGTCCACCTCGTGCGCTTCGAGGAGGGCCGCATCGAGTTCCGCCTCGCGGAGGGCGGGCGCCAGAGCATCGCCAACGACCTCGCCCGTGCCCTCGACGCCTGGACCGGGCGGCGCTGGATCGTCGCCCTGTCGAAGGAGGCCGGCGAGCCGACCCTCGACGCCACGGCCCGTGCCGCCACCGAGACCCGCCACCAGAACGCGGCGGCCCATCCCCTCGTCCGCGAGGTGCTCGCCCGCTTCCCCGGCGCGCAGATCGTCGACGTGCGCGACCGCGCCCCCGAGGCCTCCCCCGCCCTGGAGGCGCCTCCCACGGGCGAGGCGGAGACCGAGGAGCCCGACGACGAAGCGTAGCCGCGCACCTGGTCGCGTCCCGAATCGCGAGCCATCTCCGTCTCTTTCACGACGCCAACCCGAACCAACCAAGGAGCAGAGCCGATGCGCGACCTGATGGGCATCATGAAGCAGGCCCAGGCCATGCAGGAGAAGATGGCCTCCCTGCAGGACGAACTCGACACGGTCGAGGTCACGGGTGCCTCGGGCGGCGGCGCCGTGCGGGTGACGATGACGGCCAAGGGCCTCGTACGGGGCATCCAGCTCGATCCCACGCTGATGGTCCCCGACGAGCGCGAGATCCTCGAGGATCTCCTCGTGGCCGCCGTCAACGACGCGCGGGGCAAGGCCGAGCAGGTCGCCGCCGAGCGGATGGCCGAGTTGACCAAGGGCCTTCCGATCCCGCCGGGCATGAAGCTGTTCTGAGGATCGAACACGGCGGGTGTGGGATTCGCGCCCTCCCCGCCGCGTCGCGGCGCCTTGCCGCGCGCCTCCGGAAACCGGAACCCGCGGAATCTCCAACGCTTCTCACAGGGATCGGTGAGACACGTTCGAGGTGATGATTTTGCGATACGCGATGTTCGGGCTCGTAGCGCTGAGCGCCACGGCCTTCGGGAATGCGGCCCTGGCCCAAAGCAAGCCGCTGCCGCCGGCCAGCAGCGGGGCGATGCCGCCGGTCGAACTCACCATCACGATGGATGGTGACAAACCGGTCTGCGCGCCCGCCGAATTGCGGCTTCCGGCCAACACGAACGTGGAACTGCACATCGTCAGTTCGGCCGGCGAGCCGGTGACCATCACGGCGCCGGGCCAATTCGAGAACGCCAACGTGCTGCACGCCGACGGCGACCTCGTTCACGTGGCGAGCGAGAAGGGCTACCTCGTCAAGCAGAACGGCAAGGGCACGCTGCGCATCCGTACCCTCAAAGAGGGGCAGGAGACTTATGCCTGCACGAGCAACCGCAACCAGAAGGCGCCCTTCGAGGGCAAGCTGGTCCTGACGCCGCCGGCCGGCTGAGCCGCCACCGGCCGGGTCGCCCCGGCCGGCTCTCTCGGATGAATCGCGGCGCTCAGGCGGCCGCGGCGAGCCCCGGCTCCGCGGCGCGGACATCCGCGTCGACATGCGCGGCGAAGCGCTTGAAGTTCTCCTGGAACATAGTGACAAGGCGGGTGGCCGTCTCGTGGAAGGCCGCCTTATTGTTCCAGGTCTCGATCGGGGACAGCACCTCCGTCTCGACGCCGGGCACCGCGACGGGCACCTGGAATCCGAAATAGGGGTCGCGCCGGAACTCGACGTTGGACAGGGAGCCGTCGAGGGCCGCGTTGAGCAGGCGGCGCGTGACACGGATCGGCATACGCCGTCCGGTGCCAACGCCGCCCCCGGTCCAGCCGGTGTTGACAAGCCAGCAATCGGCCTCGTGCTCCGCGATCAGGTCCCGCAGCAGGTTGCCGTAGACGCTGGGGTGGCGCGGCATGAACGGCGCGCCGAAGCAGGTCGAGAATGTCGCCTCGGGCGCCGTCAATCCTCGCTCCGTGCCGGCGACCTTGGCGGTGTAACCGGACAGGAAGTGATACATCGCCTCGGCGCCGGTCAGCTTGGCGATTGGGGGCATCACCCCGAAGGCGTCGCAGGTCAGCATGACGATGTTCTTGGGGTGCGTGGCCCGGCCGGTGGCGCTCGCATTCGCGATGAAGTCGAGCGGGTAGGCGCAGCGGGTGTTCTCGGTGAGCGACGCGTCGTCGAAATCCGGCACCCGGGTCTCGGGATGGATCACCACGTTCTCCATCACCGTGCCGAAGCGCTCCGTGGTGGCGTAGATCTCCGGCTCGGCATTGCGCGAGAGGCGGATGGTCTTGGCGTAGCAGCCGCCCTCGAAGTTGAAGATGCCGTCCTTGCTCCAGCCGTGCTCGTCGTCGCCCAGGAGCTGGCGCGAGGAATCGTTGGAGAGCGTGGTCTTGCCGGTGCCGGACAGGCCGAAGAACAGGGCCGAATCGCCGGCCTCGTCGAGGGCCGCGTTGGCCGAGCAGTGCATCGGCATCACGCCGGCCCCGGGCAGCATGTAGTTGAGGTAGGTGAAGACCGACTTCTTCATCTCGCCGGCATAGGCGGAGCCGCCGATGAGGACGAGCTTGCGGGCGAAGTTGATGGCGACCACCGTCTTCGAGCGGCAGCCGTGCCGATGCGGATCGGCCTGGAAGCTCGGCAGATCGATGATCGTCAGCTCCGGCACGTACGTCGCGAGCGTGGCGCGATCCGGACGGATCAGCAGGTTGCGGATGAACAGCGAGTGCCAGGCGAGTTCGGTAAAGACGCGGGCATTGACGCCGTGCACCGGGTCGGCGCCGCCGCGCAGGTCCTGGGCGAACAACTCGCGGCCCTCAGCATGGGCCAGGATATCGGAATAGAGGGTGTCGAACTGCTCGGGCGTGATCGCGCCGTTGTTGTCCCACCAGATCTCGTTCTCGGTGGCGGCATCGCGCACCACGAACTTGTCCTTGGGGGAACGTCCCGTATGGGAACCGGTGGTCGCCACGAAGGCGCCGCCACGGGCCAGTTGGCCCTCGCCGCGGGCCAGGGCTTCCTCGTACAGGCGCGGGGCCTCGAGGTTCCAGTGCACCGCCTTCAGGTTGCGCAGCCCGATGGCGTCGGAGCCGTGCGCCGCATTGTAGTCGCCGATATTGGTCACGCTCATCTCTCCTCGGGCACCTGATCGCGTCGCCGCCTCTGTGACCGGAAGCCGTTCCGGCTCTCCGTCTGCGCGCGCTCCGGAATGTCCGCGCGGTTGGTCAGGTCCACCGCACGCAGGTTCTCCAGTCCGGAACCACGCACGCCTTGCATAGACCCGGATGGTTTGCCGTCAACTCGCCTGTTGGCTGACAAAAAAAGTTACATGAACAGCGTTGATGGCCAAGCTTTTTCGAAAATGCGCCGGGACGTTGCCTTTTGATGTTCCCGGTCCGTCCGAAGGGGGCGAAATCGGGCGGCGAAGGCCCTATTTGAGGATCGAACGGGACGGGCTCGGCGCAGTACCGCCGGGTATCCCTTTCGTCCCGCACGGCCCGGTTGTCCGTCCTTACGCAATCCGCCGTGTGGGCTCTTCTCCACCCGCCACGAGATCCGCGCTTCATGCCCCAAGCCGTCGCCGGCCCCGAGATCGAGCGCCTGATCCAGCTCCTCGCCCGGATGCCGGGGCTCGGCCCACGCTCCGCGCGCCGTGCCGCCCTGCAACTCATCAAGAAGCGGGAGACGCTGCTGGCGCCGCTGGCCGATGCCATGCGGGTGGCATCCGAACGCATCGTCGTCTGCCAGACCTGCGGAAACGTCGACACGCGCGATCCCTGCACGATTTGCTGCGACGAAGGTCGCGATCCCGCCATCCTGGTCGTGGTGGAAGATGTCTCCGACCTTTGGGCCCTCGAGCGCTCGGGCGCGGTCACGGCGCGCTACCACGTGCTGGGCGGCGTGCTCTCGGCCCTCGACGGGGTCCGGCCCGAGCACCTGAACCTCGACAGCCTGGTCGCCCGTGCCGCCGACCCGGCGATGCGCGAGATCATCCTGGCGCTGAACGCCACCGTCGACGGCCAGACCACGGCCCACTATGTCACAGAATCCCTGAAGGCCCATAACCTGAAGGTCACCCGCCTGGCGCACGGGGTTCCGGTGGGCGGGGAGCTCGACTACCTCGACGAGGGCACGCTGACGGCGGCGATCCGCAGCCGCACGCCGTTCTGATCGCGTCGCGCGGGCGCCGGGCAATTTGACCGGCCTCCGGCGCACCCGTATCTGCGGGGACTCACGATCCGCGGAGGTTCAGGCCACCGCCGGCCCCGCTCCCAGTTTCAAGTCCGATCGCTCCCATGACCATCCGCCCCCTCGTGATCCTGCCCGACACGCGCCTGCGCCTCGCCTCCGAGCCCGTCGGCCCCGTGACGGACGAGATCCGGACGCTCGCCGCCGACATGCTGGAGACGATGTACGACGCGCCCGGCGTCGGCCTCGCGGCGATCCAGATCGGGGTGGCCAAGCGCGTCGTCACGATCGACACCTCGAAGGACGAGAACGACCGCCACCCCCAGGTCTTCCTCAATCCCGAGATCGTCTGGGCGTCCGAAGAGAAGCGGGTCTACGACGAGGGCTGCCTCTCGATCCCGGAATTCTACGGTGAGGTCGAGCGGCCCGATCGCGTGCGCGTGCGGTTCCGCGATCTGGCGGGCGTCGAGCAGGAGATCGAGGCGGACGGCCTGCTCGCCACCTGCATCCAGCACGAGATCGACCATCTCGACGGCGTGCTGTTCATCGACCACCTGTCGAAGCTCAAGCGCGACCGGGTGGTGAAGAAGTTCGCCAAGGCGGCCAAGCGCGGCGACGTCTGACGCCGCAGCCTCAGGGATCAAGAGCCATGCGCGTCGTCTTCATGGGCACGCCGGATTTCGCGGTGCCGACCCTGGCGCGCCTCGCCGGGGACGGACACACGATCGCGGCCGTCTACACCCGCGCGCCGGCCCGGGCCGGGCGCGGCATGGCCCTCAGGCCCTCGCCCGTTCAGGTGATGGCCGAGAGCCTCGGCGCCCCGGTTCTGACGCCGGTCAGCCTGAAGGGAGCGGACGCCGCCGAGACCTTCGCGGGGCACGCCGCCGACGTCGCCGTGGTGGTGGCCTACGGCATGCTCCTGCCGCAGGCGATCCTCGACCTGCCGCGCCACGGCTGCCTGAACCTGCACGGCTCGCTGCTGCCGCGCTGGCGCGGTGCCGCGCCGATTCAGCGCGCCGTAATGGCGGGCGACGGGATGAGTGGCGTCGGCGTGATGCGCATGGAAGCGGGCCTCGACACCGGCCCGGTGGCGATGGAGGCGCGGTTGCCCATCACCCCCGGCATGACGGCGGGCGACCTGCACGACGCGCTGATGCCGCTGGGTGCCGACCTGATGGCGCGCGCGCTCGAGGCCCTGGATCGGGGCGCCCTCACCTTCACGCCCCAGGCCGAGGCCGGCGTGCTCTACGCCCACAAGATCACCAACGACGAGGCCCGCATCGACTGGTCTCGGCCGGCCCGCGAGATCGCCAACCACATCAACGGCCTGTCTCCCTTTCCGGGCGCGTTCTTCGAGGCGGATTTCGGCAAGGGTCCGGAGCGCGTGAAGGTGCTGGCGGCCGAGACCGCATCGGGCTCCGGTGCCCCGGGCACGCTCCTCGACACGGAGGCGACGGTCGCCTGCGGCACGGGCGCCGTGCGCCTGCGGGCCCTGCGCCGAGCCGGCAAGGGTGGGGTCGCCAGCGGCGCGGAGTTCATGCGCGGCGCGCATCGCACGCCGGGAATGGGGCTGGCATGACCAGTCCGGGTCGGGTCTGATGCCGCGCTACAAGCTCGTCATCGAGTATGACGGCAGCCCGTTCTGCGGCTGGCAGCGCCAGACCGCCCAGCCCTCCGTCCAGGGCGCGATCGAATCGGCCGTGAAGCGCTTCTCCGGCGAGGTGGCCGGACTCACCTGTGCGGGGCGCACCGACACCGGGGTGCATGCCACCCACCAGGTCGCGCATCTCGATCTCGCGCGGGACTGGCGTACCGACGTGGTCCGCGACGCGCTCAACGCGCATCTGCGCCCGAACCCCGTGGCGATCCTTAGCGCGGAAATCGTCGGCGCCGCGTTCAATGCCCGGCATTCCGCCACCCGTCGACACTATCGCTACCGGATCCTCAACCGGCGCACCCCGCCGGTCCTCAACCGGGCCCATGTCTGGCAGGTGCCCTGGCCCCTCGACGTCGGGTTGATGCGCGTGGCCGCCACCCGCCTCCTCGGCCTGCACGACTTCACCGCCTTCCGCGCCGCTGAGTGCCAGGCGAAGAGCCCGCTCCGGACCCTCGATCAACTCGACGTGGCGGCGATGCCGATGGGCCTGCACGACGAGATCGTGGTGGCGACCTCGGCCCGCGCCTTCCTGCACCATCAGGTCCGCTCGATGGTCGGCACGCTGATGCTCGCCGGCAGCGGTCGGCTCAGCGCCGACGACGTCGCCGACATCCTGGCCAGCCGCGACCGCAGCCGCTGCGGTCCGCTGGCCCCGGCCTGCGGGCTGACGCTCGTGGGGGTGGATTACGCACCAGAATAACTTTAGGTTGATAATATTTTATCTTAAGTTGCGAAATCTACAGGAAGCGTGATCATTCGTCCGATCCGGTGTGACCCGTGCCGGAGATGATGGGACGCCCTGTGACGAAACTCCCCATTCACCTGTTCATCCTCGGCGCAACCGTCTTCGCGGCCCTGTCGCCCTTCATCTTCATCGCGATCCGCGAAGCGGTGAAACGCCAGAGGCAGGAGATCGTCCGTGATCTCGCAGCCGTGTTCGACATCGCGGGGCCATCGAGCCAGCGATTGATCCCTTCGTTCGAGTTCGTGAAGTACAAGTACTTCGTCGGCCGCGCCCGGGTCTTCGGAAAGAGCGGGGCGGTCGACGGCTCCGACGGGTCGCTGGACATCTTCGACCAGTCGCGGCACCGCGAGGACTTCACCACGACCGCCTGGGTTCTGGGCAGCGTCGCCTTCAGCTTGGTGGCCGCAGCGGCCGTATTTCACACCCTGTCGCTGCTGGCCGCCTTCCTGTGCGCGACCTCGCCCGGCTTCGCGTGGCTGGACGGCGCCTGCGCGCGGATCCAGGACGGGACCACGGTCTGGCTGTTCGGTGCCAGCGCGGCCTTCGCCGGCAGCTATCTGACGGCGCTGCGCAACCTGTATCGCGCGATCAAGAACTTCGACCTGAGCCCGGCGACGATCGTCGGCGAGACGATCAAGATCGTCATCGGCATCGTCCTCGCACCGATCCTGGTGATCGGCCTGCTCCGCCTCGGGGCGAGCGGCGCGGAACTCCTGACCACCGTGAAGGAGCCCATGAACGCGCCCCTGGTGCTGGCCCTCGCCGTCACCGGCTGCTTCGTCGCCGGCATCATGCCGGACGTCGTGCTGCGAAACATCGTCCAGCGTGACAAGCTCAAGAACTTCAAGCGGGAGGAATACGAGGTCTACCGGGCCTTCAAGATCACGCCCGTGGAGATCATCGACGGGATCGACAGCGAGATCCGCGTGCGCCTCGACGACCATCACATCCATTCGACTCAGAACCTGGCGGCCGCCAACCCCCTGATGCTGTTCGTCGAGACGCCCTACGGCGTCTACCAGATCATGGATTGGGTGGCTCAGGCGCAGCTCTGCTGCTCGGTCGGGCGCGAGAAGGTGATCAGGCTCTGGCCCCTCGGTGTGCGCACCCTGTTCGACCTCGAACGGCTCGCGGCCCCGAGCGCGGTGCGCAACGAGGCTCTGTTGATCGAAGTCGGCCGGATCATCCTGGGTGCGACCATGATCGAAGCAGCACCGGACCGGGCGTCCGCGGTCGACCTCGTCGTCGCCAGCATCGAGTTGCGCCTCGACGATCCACACGTCCAGCGCCTGCGCCAGATCTTCATCGCGGTGGGCGACCGTCTTGGTCCGGATTGCCGGCGCTTCCGGACCCAATCCACCTCAACGGGCACACCGGGTAGTTCCGCCTGAGGTCCGACCTCGCGGCAGACAGGCCCGGCCGGGCGCGACGACGGGACTAGCGCGCGTCGAAATACGCCGCCAGCACCCGCGTGTAGATCGCGGTCAGACGGTGGAGGTCGGCCACCGGCACGCATTCGTCGGTCTGGTGCATCGTGCGGCCGACGAGGCCGAACTCGATCACCGGGCAGGCATCCTTGATGAAGCGGGCATCCGAGGTGCCGCCCGTGGTCGAGAGCAGCGGCCGGCGCCCGGTCTCCGTGGTGATCGCCCCGGCGACGAGCTCGGTGAACGCGTCGGGCTTCGTGAGGAAGGCCGGGGAGTTCGAGGGCAGGAGGTCGAGGGTGTAGCGGACGCTCCGCCCCGCCGCCCGATCGAGGCGGGCACGGATTTCCGCCCCCAGGGTCTCGGCGGTCCAGGTCTCGTTGAAGCGGACGTTGAAGGTCGCGCGGGCCTCGGCCGGGATCACGTTGGTGGCCTGGTTGCCCACGTCGAGGGTAGTGAATTCGAGGTTCGAGGCGTCGAAGTGCCGGGTTCCGGCGTCGAGCGGCTCGGCGAGCAGCGCGGAGGCCAGGCGCATGAGACCGGGAATCGGGTTCTCGGCGAGATCGGGATAGGCCACGTGGCCCTGGCGGCCATGAACCACGAGCCGGCCCGTGAGCGAACCGCGCCGGCCGATCTTGATCATGTCGCCGAGCGAATCGGGGTTGGTGGGTTCGCCGAGCAGGCAATGGTCGAAGCGCTCACCCCGGGCCCGGGCCCATTCGAGGAGCTTCACCGTGCCGTTGATCGCCGGCCCCTCCTCGTCGCCGGTGATGAGGAAGCCGATCGAGCCCGGCAGGTCCGGTCCGGCCACGTCGAGATAGTCGAGGGCCGCGGCGAGCATGCAGGCGATGCCGCCCTTCATGTCGACGGCACCGCGCCCGTACAGGATTCCGTTCTCCACCGTACCGTCGAAGGGGCCGTGACCCCAGCGCGCGACGTCGCCGGGGGGCACCACATCGGTGTGGCCGGCAAACAGCAGGTAGGGCGCCCGCGTGCCGATGCGGGCATAAAGGTTCTCGATGTCGGGGGTGCCCGCTTCCGAGAAGCGGGGACGCTCCACGGTGAAACCGGCCCCTTCGAGGATGCCGGCGAGCCAAGTGAGCGCGCCGCCCTCCTCCGGTGTCACGGAGGGGCAGCGGATCAGGCTCTGGGCGAGGGCGACGGGGGAGCGGTCGAGGAGCGCGTTCGGCACGGGCGGGACTCTTGGCGTGATGTCCGGGTGCGCACGGCCATAAGCGCCGGTGCGCGGGGGTGCAATTCGCGGCCGGGCTTTCGCCGCGTGCCGGCCGGGCTTATCTGCTGGCCATGGCCTTCTCCCCCGACGAAGTCGAACGCTATGCCCGCCACCTCGTCCTTCCGGAGGTCGGCGGCCCGGGACAGACACGGCTGAAGGCCGCCCGCGTCCTCGTCATCGGGGCCGGCGGCCTCGGCGCGCCGCTGATCCAGTACCTCGCCGCCGCCGGAATCGGGACGATCGGCATCGTCGACGACGATATCGTCTCGCTCTCGAACCTCCAGCGGCAGGTGATTCACGCAACCGCCGATATCGGTCGCCTCAAGGTCGAGAGCGCGGCCGAGGCGGTGGCGCGCCTCAACCCGCACGTGGCGGTGGAAGCGCACCCGACGCGCCTCACGGTGGAGAACGCGGGTGCGCTGATCGCGGCCTACGACGTGGTGGCCGACGGCTCGGACAACTTCGCCACGCGCTACGCGGTCTCCGATGCCTGCTTCCACGCCCGGCGCCCCCTGGTGACGGCGGCGCTCGGGCGATTCGACGGCTCCCTGACCACGCTGCGGCCCTACGAGGCCGGCGCGGACGGGCGCCCGAACCCGACCTATCGCTGCCTGTTCCCGAGCCCGCCGCCGCCCGGCGCGGTGCCACCCTGCGCGGAGGCCGGTGTCCTCGGGGCACTCGCGGGCGTCATGGGCTCGCTGATGGCGCTGGAGGTGATTCGCACCGTGACGGGCTTCGGCGAACCCCTGATCGGGCGCCTGCTCATGGTCGACACCCGCTCGATGCGGTTCGAGACCCTGGGCTACGGCTGGGACGAGGCGAACCCCCTCAGCGGGACGCAGCTCCAGGGTTGAGCGGGGCCCCGGGCCCGGCCGGCGCCTACTCGGCTGGAAGGGCCGTCAGGCGCGGACGCGGTTCCTTGCCCCGCGCCGTCTCGTCCAGCGCGTCGGTGAACTGCAGGGCGGCGAGCTGCGCATAGAGCGCGCCCTGCGCCAGCAGGCTCTCGTGCGTCCCGCTCTCCACGATCCGGCCACCGTCGAGGACGAGGATCCGGTCCGCCTTGCGGATCGTGGCGAGGCGGTGGGCGATGACCAGGGTGGTGCGCCCGCGCATCAGGGTGTCGAGGGCGGCCTGCACGGCGCGCTCACTCTCAGCGTCGAGGGCGGAGGTCGCCTCGTCGAGGAGCAGGATCGGGGCGTCCTTCAGGATGGCGCGCGCGATCGCCACGCGCTGACGCTGGCCACCGGACAGGGTGACGCCGCGCTCGCCCACGGTGGTGGCGTAGCCCTGCGGCAAGGCCTGGATGAACCCGTCCGCATTGGCGAGTTCGGCGGCGCGCTGCACCTGCGCCTCGGTGGCCTGGGGCCGGCCGTAGCGAATGTTCTCCAACACGCTGCCGGAGAACACGGTGGGGTCCTGCGGCACCAGGGCGAGGCGCTCGCGCAGCGCATCGGGATCGGCCCGAGCGATGTCGACCCCGTCGACCCGGATGAGGCCGGTCTGCGGATCGTAGAAGCGCAGCAGCAATTGCAGCACCGTGGTCTTGCCGGCGCCCGAGGGGCCGACCAGCGCGACGCGCTCGCCCGGTGCGATCGTGAAGCTGATTCCGTCGAGGGAGGGATGGTCGGGACGCGCCGGGTAGAGAAAGCGCACGGCTTCGAAGGACACAGCGCCCTTGGCCGGGACCGGCATCGGCACGGGGTCCGCCGGGACCCGAATCGCCGGCTCGGCGGCCAGGATCTCACCCAGGCGCTCGGCGGCCCCGGCGGCCTGGGCGAGCTCGCCGTAGACCTCCGAGAGCTGGCCCAGGGCACTCGCGCCGAACACCGCGTAGAGCACGAACTGCGAGAGCTGGCCGGCGGTCATGGTGCCGGCCAGCACTCCTTGCGCGCCGTACCACATCACCCCGACGACGCTGGCGGAGATGAGGAAGATCGCCACGCCCGTGAGGAGGGCACGCGCCTGGATCGAATCGCGGGCCGCCCCATAGGCATTCTCGGAGGCCTCGCCGAAGCGGGCCGCAGTGGTCCGGCCCATGCCGAAGGCCTGCATCGTGCGGATCGCGTTCACCGCCTCGGCCGCGTAGGCGGAGGCGTCGGCCAGCCGGTCCTGCGCCGCCCGCGAGCGCCGGCGCACGCCCCGCCCCGACAGAATCAGCGGGAACACGATGAGGGGAATCGCGGCCAGCACCAGGATCGAGAGCCTGGGGCTGGTTATCACCATCATCACCACGGCGCCCGAGAACAGGAAGGCATTGCGCAGGAGGATCGAGATCGAGACGCCGAAGACCGCCTTGACCTGCGTCGCGTCCGCCGTGAGGCGCGAGATGATCTCGCCCGAGAGCGACCGGTCGAAGAAGGCCGGGTCGAGCTGGGTCAGGCGCCGGAACACCGCCGTGCGCAGGTCCGCCACCACACGCTCGCCCAGGGTCACGACCGTGTAGTAGCGGGCGCCGCTGGACAGGGCGAGGACGGCGACCACGCCGATCAGGGCGGCGAAGTAGGTGTCGATCACCCCCTGCCCGTCCGGCGAGAAGCCGTGGTCGATCACCCGGCGCAGCGCGATCGGCACCACCAGAGTCGCGCCCGACGCCGCCAGCAGCGCGAGGAACGCCGCGAGCATCCGCCCGCGATACACCGCCGCGAAGGGAATCAGCGGGCGCAGCGAGCCGAGCGGTGCCTTCGGCCGGGCCTCCCCGGAGTTTTTCTTGTCACGGCCGCGAGCCATGGTGCCTCGTCATCATTGGTCGTCTCAGGAAAAGCGACCGCCGGGCGGTCTCTTCGATCGGCGCACGCTTGTCGAGCGAAGGTGCGTGGGGTATAGGCGCGCCTTCATCCGATTGCGCGTGATCTATGGCCGCGGGCCGCCAGACGGGCCGGTCGGCTTGGCTATTCCAGGATTTCGACTTCAAGGGTTTCGTCATGGCAAAGAGCGCGGCCGACAAGGCCAAGGGTACCGAGCATCCCGACTACCACTTCATCAAGGTCGTGATGACCGATGGGTCGGACTACATGACCCGATCGACCTACGGCAAGGAGGGTGACACCCTCAACCTCGACATCGACCCGAACACGCACCCGGCCTGGACCGGCGGCGAGCAGAAGATGCTCGATCGCGGTGGCCGCGTCTCGCGCTTCAACTCGCGCTTCGGCGCCCTGTCGTTCGGCAAGAAGTAAGCGGATCGTAGGCTGGCTCGGCGCTCACGCGGCGGCCGGCCTCACGATGGCGTGAAACGCAGAGCGGGCGGCACCTCATGGGTGTCGCCCGCTCTGCGTTTCTGGATCCTGATCCGCGCGGCTTCCCCGTCGGCGCGCCCCGGCGGCGCCGGGGCAGCGGGCGTCAGGCGGAGACCGGTGCGAAGGCCGAGCGCAGTCGGCTCAGCTGTGCCACCACCGGGCTTTCCTGTGGGGCCGGGGTCGGCCGCTCGTCGGTGATCACGGCATCGAGGTGGAGGATGCGGGTGTGGAGACGACGCGAGCGCACGATGAGATCCTGCAGGGTCGGCGGCAGCACGCCGAACACCTCGCCGCGGAAGGTCTCAGGCGTGGTCAGGCGAACGCGGGTCTTCTCCTGCATGGCTTCGGCCGGAGTGAGTTCACCCTCCGACACCGCGCGCTGCACGAGAAGCCAGGACGCGATCTGCATCAGCCGGGTGGTCAGACGCATGCTCTCGCTGGCATAGCTCAGCGTGCCGTCGCGGGACATCAGCCGGGATTCCTCCCGTCCCGTCCCGTCGAGATAGGCGGCGGCCTCCTCCACCAGGGTCATGCCCTCGCGGAACAGGACCTTGAACGCCTCGGAGGTGATGTAGGTGTCACCGAAGTTGACCCAATCCCGCTCGTCTCGAAACATGACGTCGAATCCGCTCATGGTGCCTCCTGTGCCGCGACCGTACCGGGTTCGTCCCGAAATGAGACGCTGGCGGCGCGTTTGCACCTGGATCGCAACTCTAGCGCCGAAGACCCGGCGCGGGGGCTTCACGTGATGTTAACGTTAATCGGCGCCATCGGTGCCTCGGCCGAGTGAACACGAAAAAAGGCCGCCTGTTTCCAGGGCGGCCTTGGAGATGTCGTCGGGAGCAATTCAAGCGTCGGATAAGCAGTCCAACGCTGCTCGGGGTCGCCGAACAGGATCACAGGATGGCGCAACGCGGTTAACGAAGCGTTACCGCGCCGGAGGATTCGGATGCTGGCCCGGAGGCGGCGAACGGCGCCCGCGTGCGATGCTCGAAATCGAGATCCGGCGCACCGAAACCGGCCTGCCGGAATTGACTCGGTCCACCCCATCCGTCATAAGCCGCGCCATCGCGACGCGGCGCCCTCGATGGGCGCTGTTCGCGCTTGCAGACACATTTTCGGGCGAGTGAATATCCGGCGCGGCCATCCGTGCAGCCCGGATCGATCCTCGACCATTCGGAGATCGCGCCATGAAGAGAACCTATCAGCCCAGCAAGCTCGTGCGTAAGCGTCGTCACGGCTTCCGCGCCCGCATGGCCACCGCCGGCGGCCGCAAGGTCATCGCGGCCCGCCGCGCTCACGGCCGCAAGAAGCTCTCGGCCTAAGAGCACCGGCCGCGCCGCCATGGCGGCGCGCTCCAGCATGTTTCTGGTTCGAAGCCTCCCGGCCGAGGGCCGCAGACCGGGTCGCGGGATCGGATCGGCCATGTCGACGATCGGACGACTCACGCGACGCTCCGATTTCCTGGCTGCAGCCGGCGGGCGTCGTTATCACAACGAGCGCCTCTCGGCACAGGGCCTCGTCCGTGCCGAACCGGCTGCGGGCGATGATCCGCCCGAGGGCCTGCGCATCGGCTTCACCATCACCAAGCGGGTCGGCCACGCCACGGAGCGCAATCGCATCCGGCGGCGTCTGCGCGCGGCCGTGGCGGAAGCGGCCGGCGCATTGCCGGCGCGCGACGCCGACGTGGTGCTGGTGGCCCGGCGCCCCGCCCTGCACGCCCCGTTCCAGACCCTCATCGACGATCTGCGCCAGGCCGTCGCCGTGGTGACGAAGCCGCAGGCGGCCAAGACGGCCGCAGGGTCCGGACCCGGACACAGGGGCGAACCCGATCGGGCCTCGTCCCGGCGTCGGCGCGGCAAAGGCGCGCCTGCGTCTGGCGCATCGGCGGCGGCTCCGGTATTGGCCACGGGCGCGACGGCCTCCGTGTCGCCCGGCCCCCGCCCGGCGCCAGCGGGCGCGCCCTCCCCTCCATCCAACGCATGCGACGGACCGACCGATGGGTAATGACAAGACGAACATGATCGTCGCGATCGCCTTGTCGCTGGCGGTCCTGCTCGGCTGGAACTACTTCATCGCCGCCCCGCGCGTGGAGCAGCAGCGTCAGGCCGCCCTGCAGAACAAGGCGGCGACGCAGGCCACCAGCCCCGACGGCGTGCCGAGCGCGGCCCCGAAGGAGGGTGGCCCGGCCACGCCCGTCCCCGGAACCCTGCCGGGCACCTCCGGCAGCGCCGGCGGCATCGTGCCCCGCGAGGCCGCGATCGCCCGCTCGCCGCGCGTGACCATCGACACCCCGGCGCTCGCCGGATCGATCGCCCTGAAGGGCGGCCGCATCGACGACGTGTCCCTGAAGAACTACCACGAGACCGTGGACGACAAGAGCCCGCGCATCGTGCTGCTCTCGCCCACCGGCACCGAGAACCCGTACTACGCCGAGTTCGGCTGGGTCGGCCAGAATGCCGGTCCGCTGCCCGGCGGTGACACGGTCTGGACGGCGGACGCCGCCACCCTGGCGCCCGGCAAGCCCGTGACGCTGAGCTACGACAACGGCGCCGGCCTCCTGTTCAAGCGCATCATCGCGGTGGACGAGAAGTTCCTGTTCACGGTGCGCGACGAGGTCGAGAACAAGGGCGGCAACGCCGTCAGCCTGTACCCGTACAGCCTCGTCTCGCGCTGGGGCAAGCCGCACACGCAAGGGTATTACGTCCTGCACGAGGGCCTGATCGGCGTGCTCGGCGCCGATGGCCTGCAGGAATACACCTACGACCACCTCGCCAAGGAGCCGGCGCTGGGCAATGCCAGCACGAAGGGTAAAACCTGGGCGGGCGTGACCGGCGGCTTCGTCGGCATCACCGACAAGTACTGGGCCGCCGCCGCCATCCCCGACCAGTCGGCGCCCTACACGGGCAGCTTCACGGAGCGGACGGACGGCGCCACCAAGGTCTACCAGGCCAACGTGCTCGGCAACGTGCAGGTGGTGCAGCCCGGCGCCTCGGCGGCCGCGACGCAGAAGCTGTTCGCCGGCGCCAAGGAGGTGAACACCGTCAACGCCTATCAGGCGGACCAGAGCATCAAGCAGTTCGACCTGCTGATCGACTGGGGCTGGTTCCACTTCATCACCAAGCCGATGTTCCGGGCCCTGGACTTCTTCTTCCACCTGCTCGGCAATTTCGGCGTGGCGATCCTGGTGGTCACGCTCTGCCTGAAGCTGCTGTTCCTGCCGATCGCCAACAAATCCTACCAGTCCATGGCCAAGATGAAGGCCGTGCAGCCCGAGATGACGTCGATCCGGGAGCGCTACAAAGACGACAAGATGAAGCAGCAACAGGCGATGATGGAGCTGTACAAGAAGGAGAAGATCAACCCGGTCGCCGGCTGCTGGCCGGTGCTGATCCAGATCCCGGTCTTCTTCGCGCTCTACAAGGTGCTGTTCATCACCATCGAGATGCGGCACGCGCCGTTCTTCGGCTGGATCCAGGACCTGGCGGCCCCCGACCCGACGAACATCCTCAACCTGTTCGGCCTGCTGCCCTTCGCGGCGCCGGACTTCATCCACCTCGGCATCTGGCCCATCATCATGGGCGTGACGATGTTCATCCAGATGAAGATGAACCCCGCGCCGCCGGACCCCGTCCAGGCGCAGATCTTCACCTTCATGCCGATCGTGTTCACCTTCATGCTGGGCTCGTTCCCCGCCGGACTGGTGATCTACTGGGCCTGGAACAACACCCTCTCGGTGATCCAACAATACGTCATCATGCGCCGCAACGGCGTGAAGGTGGAGCTGTGGGACAACCTGAGCGGGATGTTCAAGCGCAAGAACGCCGTCGCCAAGAGCTGAGTGCGCCCTCCCCGGTCGAGGCCGAGGGACTCCCATCGACCCGGTCCTCCCCGTCCCGCGACGGGGAGGACTTCCTGTTTCCGGCGTATCGGCTCGCGCGTGTGGGGGATACGCCCTCCCAACCCGTCCGGAGCCGCCCGATGTCCCAAGCCGAAGACGATGCCGCCCTGCTGGAGGCCGGCCGCCTGCTCTTCGCGGGCGCCGCCGACTTCATCGCCTCGGCCCCGAACGTGCCCGCCCTGCCGCCGATGAAGGGGGTCGAGATCGCCTTCGCGGGCCGCTCCAACGTCGGCAAGTCCAGCCTCGTCAACGCGCTGACCGGGCGCAACACCCTAGCCCGCACCTCGCACACGCCGGGGCGGACGCAGCAGTTGAACTTCTTCGACATCGGCGGCCGCCTCACCCTGGTCGACATGCCGGGCTACGGCTACGCGGCGGTGGAGAAGACGAAGGTCGAGGCCTGGACCGACCTGATCCACGACTACCTGAAGGGGCGCTCGAACCTCGCCCGCGTCTTCATGCTGATCGATTCGCGCCACGGCCTGAAGGGCATCGACACGGACGTGCTCGACGGGCTCGACAAGGCCGCCGTGAGCTACCAGATCGTGCTGACCAAGGGCGACGCCCTGAAGAAGTCCGAGATGGATGCCCGCATCGCCAGGGTGCAGGCCGCCATCGCCCGGCGCCCGGCGGCCTATCCGGAGATCCTGCTCACCTCGAGCCGCGACGATCGCGGCGTACCCGAGCTGCGCGCGAGCATCGCCCGGCTGCTGCGGGAGCGCGGCGCGTGAGCGGGCTCGACCGCCTCCTGCTGGCGCTCGGCGCCCTCGCGGGCCTCCTCGGCGTCGCGGCGAGCGCGGCCGCCGCGCATCTCAGCGGGGCCGACAGCCTAAAGACGGCCGCCCAGTTCCTGCTGTTCCATGCCCCCGCGATCCTGGCGCTCGTGGCGCTCTCGGCGACGGGCACGACGCACCGGCCGATCACGCGCGTCGCGGCCTTCGCTCTCGTCGTCGGGCTGATGCTGTTCTCCGGGGATCTCGCCCTTCGAGCGCTCCAAGGCACGCCGCTGTTTCCAATGGCGGCGCCGACCGGCGGCTTTGCGCTGATGGCCGGCTGGCTGCTCGCGGCCGTCGGTGCCCTCGTTCCAACGCGGCGCGCCTGAGTTTCGCACGTACCGTTCCGTATGGGGGCGAACGAACCCGGTCGTGGTCATCGGTGCCATGCCGGTTCGCCTGCACGCCGGCTCAGAAGAACCGACAGCCCGCCCTCAGCGCACCAGCGGCGGCAGTTGCGGCGTGGCGCCCTTCGGCAAGGCCGTGCGCGCCATGTTCATGCTCATCGCCAGCAGGGTGTAGTAGCCGTTGATCCCCGCCATCTCGATCGCGCCCTGCTCGCCGAAGGTCTCCACCGAGCGGGCATAGGTGGTGTCGCTCACCGCCTTGTTGTGGTGGAGTTCCGTCGAGAACGCGTAGACCAGCGTTTCCTCCGGCCCCATCGCGTCCGGCCGCCGGCCCTCCTGGATCGCCGCGACGATCGCGGGATCGAGGCCGGCCTTCAGGGCGATCGGCGCGTGGATGTGCCACTCCAACTGCTGCGTCCATTCCCGCGCGGTGATGAGGATGATGAACTCGCTCAAGCGCAGGGGCAGCACGCTGCGATAGCGCAGATGCAGGCCCATGGTGCTGGCATTGGTCATCAGCTCCGGGCTGCGCAGGAGCGGCACGAACGGCCCGAACACCGGCGTCTTGCGCGCGGCGAGGAAGTCCGCCGACGCCTTCTCCTGGGCATCGGTGAGGGAATCGGCCGGAATTTCCGGCAGTCGATCTTCCGGCAGTCGATCTTGGGCCATGGCGGGTAGGCTCCCGAGCAGCAGTATCGACAGGACCGGCAGGATGGCGATGCGCATGTGGATCAGTCCCCTCGCGAGGCTTTCGCCCGAGACTACGGCATCACCGGGGGGTGATAGGTCAGGGTGAAGGCCAGCGCCCAGAGCAGGAACAGCACCACCGGCAGGTGGATGAGAAGCTGCAGGAAGCTGAAGCCCACGATGTCGCGCGCCTTGAGGCCGAGGATGCCCAAGAGCGGCAGCATCCAGAACGGGTTGATGAGGTTCGGCAGGGCCTCGGCCGCGTTGTAGACCATCACGGCCCAGCCGAGATGCACCTGAAGCTCGTTGGCCGCCTGCATCACGTATGGGGCTTCGAGCAGCCATTTGCCGCCGCCCGAGGGCACGAAGAAGCCCAGCACCGCCGAGTAGACGCCCATCGAGATCGGGAAGCTGCCGGTGGTGTTCAGGCTGACGAAGGCGTGGGTGATCACCTCGGAGACCGAGATGCCGGCCGCGTTCTTCGGCCCCGTCAGCATCGCGCTGATGGCGGCGTAGAGAGGGAACTGGATGAGGATGCCGGCGGTGGCCGGCACCGCCTTGGCGACCGCCACCAGGAAGCGCTTCGGGCGCCAGTGCAGCAGCAGGCCGAGGGTGATGAAAAGAAGGTTGTAGGTGTTCAGGTTCGAGATCGCGGTGATCCAGGATTGGCGCGCGAACTCCTGGTAGATCCAGGCGCCGGCAATCACCACCAGCAGGACCGTGAGGATCGGAGAGTGCTCCAGCCACTCGCCGGGCTGCTCGGGGCGGCCGAGGTCGGGCTTCTCGCGCTCGACGCTCACACCGAGGTCCTGGGCCGTGACCGCAGTGTTCGGGCGCGGTGCGGAGGCGTAGGCGATGATCACCGACATCACGAACAGGACCAGGGCGATCAGCATCGACTGCCACAGGAAGATGGTCTCGCTGAAGGGGATCACGCCGGTGATCGGCAGGAGCGCCTTCGGCAGGCTCGCGGGGTTCGCCTGAAGCTGGGCGGCCGAGGAGCTGAGGCCCATGGCCCAGGTCGCCCCGAGGCCGAGATAGGCGGCCGCCCCGGCGGCGCGGTAATCCATCCGGAGTTCCGTGCGGCGGGCGAGCGCGCGCGCCAGGAGGCCGCCGAAGATCAGGCTGAGGCCCCAGCTCAGGAACGAGGACAGCATGGTCGCGGCGGCGACGAAGCCGACGGCGCCGCGCCCGGTCTTCGGAATGCTGGCCAGCCGGTCGATCAGCGCCTGCACCGGCGGCGCCGTCGCCACCACGTAGCCGCCGATGGTGACAAAGGCCATCTGCATGGTGAAGGGGATAAGGCTCCAGAAGCCGTCACCGAAACTCTTCGCGATGGCGGGCGCCGGTGCCCCGTTGGCCAGGGCACCCAAAGCCACGATGACCACCGCGATGGCCACGAAGATGAAAGCATCGGGGAACCACTTCTCCGCCCAGGCGGTGAAACGGATGCCGGCTCGCGAGAGGGCACTCTCCGCCGCAGCCGGATCGGCGCGACGTTCCGGCGTGGATGTCGACATCGGGAGTCCTGGGAACGAGAAACGCGGCTTTGGGAGGCCGCATTCTCCGCAAATGCCGACTCCGCTCAAGACGCATTCGCGTCGGTGCACAGCCTTGATGGGAACGGTCCCGCACGAATGTCAGCGCCGCGCTTCAGCCTTCCTTGAGGTTTGCCCGGGCAGAGTGGACCGCGTTCGCGTGAGGATATCGCTCGTGGCCGACATCTCGAAGTTGCGGGACCTCGATACGCGGATGGCCGAACGCCGTGGCGCAGGTACCGCCGTTCGTGATCTCGCCAGACCGAACCAGGGCAGCACCGATTTCGAGAAGCCGTTCTCATCGCCGCTCGGCTGGCTCGGCGCCGTTCTCCTGAACATTGCCCTGGTGGTGGCCGTTGGCCTCGCCACCGTGCTCGTGCCGCCCCTGATGGCGTGCCGCGAGCAGAGCGCGCGCGGCTTCTATGCCGGCGACACTTTCGGGGCCTGCGCGTCACGCGGTATCTTGGCCCGATTCCAAGATTTCGACGGCAGGATCCGCAAGATGATCCTGAATTCCGGACAATGACGCGCAGGTGCGACGGGGCCCGAGACGGCCGCTGCCGTCCCGGGTCCCGTCGTTCGTCGTTCGCCAACCGTCTCAGTTGAGGGTGACGCTCTCCGGCCGGCGCTCGGTGCTGAGGCCGGACTTGCCGACAGTCAGGCCGAGGGGCCCGACCGCAACCGGCACAGCCTCGCCGTCGTGGATCAGCCCCGACAGGAGCTGCTCCGCCAGCCGGTCCTGCACCGCCTTCTGGATCACCCGCTTCAAGGGGCGGGCTCCGTAGGCAGAGTCGTAGCCCTTGTCGGCGAGCCAGTCGCGGGCTTCCGGTTCCACGTCGAGGGTGATCTTGCGCTCGTCGAGGAGCTTCTGCAGGCGCTTGAGTTGGATAT
Source organism: Methylobacterium sp. J-078 (assembly GCF_022829285.1). Taxonomy (GTDB): domain Bacteria; phylum Pseudomonadota; class Alphaproteobacteria; order Rhizobiales; family Beijerinckiaceae; genus Methylobacterium. Next base: position 134,366 of record NZ_JAKSYI010000094.1, on the reverse strand, counting down.
CGACGATCGCCCCCATCTCCGACCGCTTGAGACGGTGGAATAGGATGATCTCGTCGATCCGGTTCAGGAATTCCGGCCGGAAATGGCTGCGCACCACCCCCATCACCTCTTCGCGCACGGCATCGGTGTCGTCGCCCTCGCTCTGATTGACGAGGTATTCCGAGCCGAGGTTCGAGGTCATGATCAGGAGCGTGTTGCGGAAGTCCACCGTCCGCCCCTGTCCGTCGGTCAGCCGCCCGTCGTCGAGTACCTGAAGCAGGACGTTGAACACGTCCGGATGCGCCTTCTCGACCTCGTCGAACAGCACGACCTGATAGGGCCGGCGCCGCACCGCTTCAGTCAGGGCTCCGCCTTCCTCGTAGCCGACATAGCCCGGGGGCGCGCCGATCAGCCGGGCCACGGAGTGCTTCTCCATGTATTCCGACATGTCGATGCGCACCAGCGCCGTATCGTCGTCGAACAGGAATCCGGCGAGCGCCTTGGTCAGCTCGGTCTTGCCTACGCCCGTGGGGCCCAGGAAGATGAACGACCCGATCGGCCGGTTCGGATCCTGAAGGCCGGCGCGGGCCCGGCGCACGGCGGTCGCCACCGCCTCCACCGCCTCGCGCTGCCCGACGACGCGCTCGCCCAGCACCTTCTCCATGGCCAGGAGCTTGTCGCGCTCGCCCTCCAGCATCTTGTCGACGGGCACGCCGGTCCAGCGCGAGACGACGCCCGCGATATGGGCCGGTGTGACCGCCTCCTCGACCATGCCGTCGCGTGCGACGGCGGATTCACCCGCGGCCTCGATCTCGGCGAGTTGCTTCTCCAGGCCAGGCACCACGCCGTAGGCGATCTCGCCGGCGCGCTGGTACTGCCCCTGCCGCTGGGCGTTGGCGAGTTCGGTGCGGGCCTCGTCCAGCTTGCGCTTGAGTTCGGCCGCCGCGCCGAGCTTGTCCTTCTCGGCCTTCCAGCGCGAGGTGATCGCCGCCGATCGCTCCTCGAGGTCGGCCAGCTCCTTCTCCAGCCGCACGAGACGGTCGCGCGAGGCGGAATCCGTCTCCTTCTTCAGGGCCTCGCCCTCGATCTTCAAGCGCACGATCTCGCGGTCGAGGTTGTCGAGTTCCTCGGGCTTCGAATCGACCTGCATGCGCAGGCGCGAGCCGGCCTCGTCCATCAGGTCGATGGCCTTGTCCGGCAGAAAGCGGTCGGTGATGTAGCGGTTCGACAGGGTCGCGGCTGCGACCAGCGCCGCATCCTGGATGCGCACGCCGTGGTGCTGCTCGTACTTCTCCTTGATCCCGCGCAGGATCGAGACCGTATCCTCCACGGTAGGCTCGGATACGAAGACGGGCTGGAAGCGCCGCGCCAGGGCCGCATCCTTCTCCACGTGCTTCCGGTACTCGTCGAGCGTGGTCGCGCCGACGCAATGCAGTTCGCCGCGCGCCAGCGCGGGCTTCAGGAGGTTCGAGGCGTCCATCGCCCCATCCGCCTTGCCGGCCCCGACGAGGGTGTGCATCTCGTCGATGAACAGGATGATGCCGCCCTCGGCCGCCGTGACCTCGGAGAGCACGCCCTTCAGCCGCTCCTCGAACTCGCCGCGGTATTTGGCACCGGCGATGAGCGATCCCATGTCGAGGGCGAGCAGGCTCTTGTCGCGAAGCGATTCCGGCACGTCGCCGTCGACGATGCGCAGAGCGAGGCCCTCGACGATGGCGGTCTTGCCGACGCCGGGCTCGCCGATGAGGACGGGGTTGTTCTTGGTGCGCCGGGACAGAACCTGGATCGTGCGGCGGATCTCCTCGTCGCGGCCGATCACCGGGTCGAGCTTGCCTTCGCGCGCCGCTTCCGTGAGGTCGCGGGCGTACTTCTTGAGGGCGTCGTAGGCGTTCTCGGCCGTGGCGTTGTCCGCGGTGCGGCCCTTTCGGAGCGCATTGATGGCCCCGTTGAGCGAGGCCGCGGTGACACCCGCCGCCGCCAGTGCGCGGCCGGCTTCGGTGTCCTTCTCCACCGCGAGGGCGAGGAGCAAGCGCTCGACGGTGACGTAGCTGTCGCCGGCCTTCTCGGCCGCCTTCTCGGCGGTGTCGAACAGGCGCACGAGTTCGCGCGTCGCCTGCGGCTGGGACGCGTTGCCGGACACCTTCGGCTGCTTGGCGAGCCAGGCCTCGGTCTGCGCGAGGGCGACCCGCGACTGGCCGCCGGCCCGGTCGATCAGACCGGCGCAGAGCCCCTCGGGATCGTCGAGCAGCACCTTGAGGATGTGACCCGGCTGGAATTGCGGATGGCCCTCGCGCATCGCGAGGCTCTGCGCCGCCTGGACGAAACCGCGGGCGCGCTCGGTGTAGATTTCAAAGTTCATCTGGTCCCACCTCCCCGTGTCGACGCGACCCGCCGCCCGCGCGTCGCGGCACGGCCGATCGCCGAAACGTCGCCTCCACGACCACTGCCGCTGGAGACCCCGGCGCCACCTGGCCGCCGGTCATCGGGATGTAGTGTTGCATATCGGCACCACAAGGGTGTTCGCCGCGCGGATCTCGCGCCCAAGTCCGGGCTTGCGCCGTTACGCAAATCAGGGCCACGCTGGGTGCATGAATGCCTCCGCTTCCGCCGCGCCGCTTCGCCTCGAAGCCCTCTACCGCTATCCCGTCAAAGGCCTCTCGCCGGAACGGCTCGACGCCGTCGACCTGGCGGCGGGCGCCTACTTCCCGGGGGACCGCCTGTTCGCCGTGGAGAACGGTCCTTCCGGCTTCGATCCGGAGGCACCGAGCCACCAGCCCAAGATCAAGTTCCTGATGCTGATGCGCCACGAGGCCCTGGCCCAACTCGACACGCGCTACGAGCCCGCCAGCGGCCTCCTCACGATCCGTCAGGGCGGGACGGTGGTGGCCGAGGGCGACCTCGCCACCCCGGAGGGCCGCGCCGCGATCGAGGCCTTCCTCGCAGGCTACCTGCCGGATGCCATGCGGGGCCCGGCCCGCCTCCTGACCGCGCCGGAGGGCTACCGTTTCACCGATTCGCCGCGCGGCTTCGTCTCCCTCATCAATCTCGCGAGCGTGGCGGCCCTTGAGGACATGACGGGCGCGGCCGTGGACCCGCTCCGCTTCCGAGCGAACCTCTACCTCTCGGGCCTCGCCCCCTGGGCCGAACTCGACCTCGTGGGGCGTACGCTCACGGCGCCGGATGGCTTGACCCTGCGCATCCACAAGCGAACGGAGCGCTGCGCGGCCACCAACGTGGATCCTGCGACGGGCCAGCGCGACCTCGCGATCCCCCGCACCCTGTCCCAGCATCTCGGCCACACCGATTGCGGGGTCTACGCCGAGGTGATCGCGGGTGGCGAACTGAAAACCGGCGCGACACTCACCCTCGTCTGACTCGAAGCGCGTTCGGCCAACCGCGCCGGGTGCGATCGCGCCTCCGAGCCGGCAACGGCTGCCGGTCAGGCGTCGAGCCGCGGAGGCGGCCCGTCCAGCAAGGTGAGCACGGCCTGCGCCGCATCCCGGCCCACCGGGTCGCCCCGCATGTCCCGGACATGGGCGAGGTGGCGCCAGAGCGCGGGATGGTCGTCGATCCGCAGGATCGTGTTCTCTAGGAGCAGGGCGGCATCGTCCCAGCGGCCGAGCCCGATCAGGGCGGAGGCCAGGAGTTCGGCCCAGGCCCCGTTCTGCGGGTCCTGGCCCACCGCCCAGGTCGCCAGGGTGACGGCCTCGTCCGCCTGACCCGCGTAGAGGCTGGCATAGGCCGCCATCCAGAGATGGGACGGGCTCTGGGGATCGAGGGACAGGGCGATCCGGCTCAACGCGACAGCGTCGTCATAGCGATGGACCGAAACGGTGACCTGGGCGGCCACGCGGGCGTGATAGGCCCCGAAGCCCGCAAGATCCGCCAGTCCCACCGCCCTCTCAGCCGCCTCGGCGAGCCTCTGCTGTCGGTAGAGGACCAGGATCTCGGCGGTCCTCACGCCCGCCGCCGAGGCGCAGTCGCTCTCGAAATCGTCCGCGAAGGTCCAGTGATCGTGGTCGTTCGGCTTCTGGAACAGGCGGTGCTCGGCCATGATGGTGAACACCACGTCGGGCCGGTCGCGATCGACCGCGTCGAGATAGACTCGATGGGATACGCCCGCGAAGGCCGTGCGGCCGAAGCTCCGGGCCCAGAATTTCGCCTGCGCCGTCGCGTAGGAATCGTGGAAGAAGAGCGCCAAGGTCGGGGGGGCGGTGTCGGATTCCATCCGGATGAAGCGGTTGCGCACCACGGTGGTGTTCTTCTGGACCAAGCGGGCGCGGTGCCTGCGGCCGATCTTGATCAGGGGTATCGGCTCGGGCGCCCCCTCCGGCACACGGTGGATCGAGAGGTCCCCGAAGGCGTCCTTCATCTCGACGTTGACGTCCTCCGACGCGACCATCCGGACGGGGACGTCCTCCGCGACGCGTCGGCACACCGCCCGATAGCTCAGATAGGCGCCGTAATCCGTCCAGTGCGTGTCGTTGCGCCGGTAGGTCCGGTAGGGCGGGTCGTCGACCACCAGATCCGGCAGGGCGTCGTGGAGGGTGACGCCCGGGACGCCCTCCATGACCGCCGCCAGTTCCGGAAACGGTGCCTTGATCGTCCCGCGCAAGGCGTCCGGCAAATCGTCCCCGCAGGCGACATGCGCACCCGGAACGATGACGACGTGATAGGGAATGCCACGCCGGGCGAGTTCTCGGCCACGGCGGGCGAAGGTCGCCCGCCACGACTGGACGGCGGCGGGGCTGATGCCAGCCGTGTAGTAGTTCAGCAGGCTCGCGGCCCCGTCCGCGCCGGTATAGAAGAGCTGCCCGTTCCGCCCCTCGATCTGCGTACTGAAATACGTCTTCAGATCGATCATGGCTCACCGGGTAGCCCAAAGGGGGCGTGATACGCACCGCATCGACAAATCGAACGGCTCCTTCGCGCCCATTGTCGACTCGAACGTGATGCGAACACAACCCGGATTCATCGCGCCAGAGACGAAATCGGCTCGCCATGACGAGAACTCGGCGCTCGAATCGTGCCGCGTTCGCGCGAGCGCAGAGAAGGACAGGGTCTTCGCGCCTTCCGGACCTGGAGAAGCGCCGCCGTCCCTTGCGGGGGCTAGATCGCGTCGCGACGCACCAGCACGATGGCGGCCGCGTAGCCGGCCCGGCGCAGGTGGCGCAGGTCGGCATGGCGGCGCTCGCAGGTGACCTTGAGGTAGCGGTTGTCGCCGCCCGGCAGGCCGGTCGCGGCGGCCACGGCCTGCCCGTGCATCAGGCATTCCATGGGGGTGCGGGCGGGCGACACGATGACGTCGAGGGCGGTGTCCCGCGAGCAATCCTTGGCCAGGAGGGTGGCGGCGCAGACGAGGGCGACGGAGAGAAGTTCGGACATGACGGACCCCTTGTTCGAGATGGCGAATAAGGTCCGCGGTGTGGCTCCGGCGTCAGAGCGTCCGCGTGATCGTTGTCCTGGTGTTTCCCCTTACCTGTCGGATCGGCTTCTTGACGTTGCCCCTCGCTCAAGCATGGCGTGTGCCAGGAAGGGTCCGGAAAGGCGACGCGCGAATCCGCTGTCCGCGCGGTCGTCGGCTCAGCGCCGGGTGGGCAGCCAGTGCGGCTCGGGCTCGCTGCGGGGCAGCAGGATGGCGACGGCGTCGAGGTCGACGATGAAGTTCTGGGTGAGCAGGTGCCAGACCTCCGCCTGCGACGAAGCGTGATGGCCGAGCTGGTCGACCGCACTGGCGAGATGGCTGGGATTCACGAGGGTCGGACGCGGCTGGAGCGGGTCGGAATGGAGCATGGCGCGAATTCCCGGGCGATGCCTTGATGATGATTCGTCAACCTTAATAAAGATTTACCCTTCCACGGCACCACGCTCTCGACGCCCGATCCACCTGCCCCGCTGGGCACCGCAATCCACCCGAGCGGCGAAAATCGTCCGCGTCCTGCTTCGCACCGCCGCATTGCTGCGCTAGAAGCCCCGCGTCGCGCGCAACGCCCGACGCGCCATCGAGGACCAGCCCCACGATGAAAGAACCGCTGCCCAACGTTCATGTGCGCGCCGAAGTACTCGTCCAGGCCCTGCCCCACATGCAGCGCTACGATCAGGAGATCGTGGTCATCAAGTATGGCGGGCACGCCATGGGCGACCGCGCGGCTGCCGAGGATTTCGCCGAGGACATCGTGCTCCTGGAGCAATCCGGCCTGAAGCCGATCGTGGTGCATGGGGGCGGACCGCAGATCGGGCGCATGCTCGGCCGGCTCGGCATCGAATCCGAATTCCGCGGCGGCCTGCGTGTCACCGACGAGGCCACCGTCGAGGTGGTCGAGATGGTTCTCGCCGGCTCGATCAACAAGCAGATCGTCGGCTGGATCTCGGCCGAGGGCGGACGCGCCATCGGCCTGTGCGGCAAGGACGGCAACATGGTGCGGGCCCGCAAGGCCACGCGTACCATCATCGATCCCGAGAGCCAGACCGAGCAGGAGCTCGATCTCGGCCTCGTCGGCGAGCCCGACCATGTCGAGCGCGGCGTCCTCGACGCGGTGCTCAAGGCCGAGCTGATCCCCGTCCTCGCTCCCGTGGCCTTCGGCGCCGACGGCCAGACCTACAACGTCAACGCAGACACCTTCGCGGGCGCCATCGCGGGGGCGCTGCGGGCCAAGCGCCTGCTGCTGCTGACCGACGTGCCGGGCGTCCTCGACAAGGACAAGAAGCTGATTCCCGAACTGTCGATCGACGATTGCCGCCGGCTGATCGCGGACGGCACCATCACGGGCGGCATGATCCCCAAGGTCGAGACCTGCATCTACGCCCTGGAGCAGGGTGTCGAGGCGGTGGTCATCCTCGACGGCAAGGTCAGCCACGCGGTGCTGCTGGAGTTGTTCACCGATTACGGTGCCGGCACCCTGATCCGCCGGGCCTGAATGCTCGACCCGGGGCCGGGTGCCCCGGGACCCGCCCTCACGCCGCCGTGGGCAGCACCTCCCGGCGCGGCCGGAAAGCCAGCAGGGTCATGTCGTCCCGGCGAGCCTCATCGGCTCGGTAGGCGGTCAGCGCGGCGTCGAGCCGCGCGACCTGCTCGGCCAGGGGCGCCGCCTGATCGCCGGCCAGGATGTCGGTGACGCCGCGATGGCCGAGGAGCCGACGGGCGGGCCCGGCGCCGCCCATCTGGTCGGTGATGCCGTCCGTCATCAGGTAGAAGCTCATGCCGGGCATGACGCGCAGGGTCGTCTCCTCAACCGAGACGCGCTCGCCCGGACGCTGGGGATAGCCGAGACCGCGCTTGGCGCCCCGAATCCGGGTGACGGCGGCGCCGTCGATGATCGTCAGGGCAGTGCCGGCCCCGGCGAAGCGGATCTCCCCGCGCCTGCGGTCCCAGACGCAGATCCCGCAATCGAGGCCGTCGTCGGATTCCGAGCCGCGGCCATCCTGGCGCAGTTGGGTCCGGACCATGCCGTCGAGGGCCTCCAGGATTGCGGCCGGATCGCGTAAGGACCGCTCGTGCAGCAGCCGGTCGAGGGCGGTCGCGACGATCAGGGTCAGGAAGGCGCCCGGAACGCCGTGGCCGGTACAATCGGCGACCACCAGGATGCCGAGCCCATCGATCTCCTCGAGCCAGAAGTAGTCGCCGCCGACGAGGTGGAGCGGCTCCCACAGGACGGCGACCTCGAGGCCGGTTCCGTCCAGGGCCGTCCGGTCGGGCAGCACGGAACTTTGGATGCGGCGGGCATAGCCGATGCTCTCCATCACGAGGCGGTTGGCACCCTCCAGCTTCTGGTGGGCCTTTTCCAGTTGCTGGAGCAGCTGCTTGGCCTCGTCGCCGCTGCGCAGGCCATCCACCATCCGGTTGAAGGCCTGGGAGATCACGTCGATCTCGTTGCTGGCGCGAAACGCCCCGTCGAGTTCCACCGGCACCCAGCGCTTGTGCTCGACTTCGCGCATCGCGAGCAGAAGGCGCTTGAGTGGCGCGAGCACGTGCCGGCGCACATTCGCATGCAGCGTCAGCACAAAGGCAAGCATCAGGATGAGACTGGTGACGACAGCCAGCACCGCCTGTTTCTCGGCGTTCCCGCGCAGGCCCTCTGCCGAAATCGCCAGCGTGAGACGTCCCTGAGCGGCGCTTCCTGGCTCTGCGGGTAGGTCGGCCTGTGCGGTGATGAGCTCGAAGCCCCGGCCGCGCTTCGCATCGCCGAGGCTCACCAGCACGGTGCCAGCCGCGTCGCGCAGGGTCGCCGAGCGGAAGGCCGGATCGAGGCTCAGAGCCTCCACCTGGCGGCGGTAGATCTCCGGGCTGGCGCGCCAGTCCGGCCGTGCGATGGCCTTGGCGGTGAGCGAGGCCATCAGGTCGGCCCGCTCGGTGTAGAGGTGGATCTGGTCGCGGTAGTTCACCCAGGCGATGCCGATCTGCGTCACCAGCACGACGACGGCGATGACGGGGTAGATCCGCAGGAACAGGGTGTGGGCGAGCGTGTCGAGATCGCGCCCCTGCGCCGCGCCGCGCAGCGCACCCGGGCGCATGGTGTCGGGCTCGCCCGTCGGCACGTCGACGAAGCCCGCAGCCTCCAGGAAGTCGCTGCTCCGGCGGGGCCCCGCTCCGCGCAGGGAACCGCCCCGAGGGCGCGGGACCGCGTCCTGGCCCGGGGCTGACTGTGTCGGAATGATGGGGGTCGCCTCGGCGCTCACGTGCGCTCCGGGGCGGCGGTGTCGGGTTTGAGACCGACGCGGTTGCGGCCGCCGCGCTTGGCCGCGTAGAGGGCGGCATCGGCGCGCTGCATCGCGCCCTCCAGGCTCTCGCCCTGCCAGGCCTGGGCGACACCGATGCTCACCGTGATGGTCACGGCCGAGTCGGCGCCGCCCACGGGCGTGACGGCGACGGCTTCCCGCAGGCGCTCGGAGAAGGTGAAGCCCCCCTCGATGGGGGTGTCCGGCAGCACGATGGCGAATTCCTCGCCGCCGGTGCGGCCGATGAAGTCCAGGGTGCGCAGGTTGGCCCGGCAGGTCGCCACGAACGCGACCAGGGCAGCGTCTCCGGCGGCATGTCCGAAGCTGTCGTTGAGGAGCTTGAAACGGTCGAGGTCGAGCATGAGGATGCAGACCGGGGCACCGCTGCGCTCGTGCCGCAGCCATTCCCGGGCGGCGATCTCCATGAAGCGACGGCGTGCCAGCGCCCCCGTGAGGTCGTCGGTGTCGGCAAGGCGCCGCAGCTCGGCTTCTAGTCGGGTCCGGTGCTCGATCTCGCCCGACAGGGCGGCGTTCAGGGCCTGGAGGTCGCGGCGCTGCTCGGCGAGCGCCTGGTTCGCCTTCTGAAGGTCGAGCTGCATCCGGTCGCTCATCCGCACGAGGCGGCGCTGCTCCCGGTAGCCCCGGCGATAGGCGTCGGCGAGGGCCTGGACACCGCCCGCCACGTCCGAGAGCCCCGCCAGCATGGCCTCGGAGCGCGCCAGCACCGCCTCCTCGGCGTCGTAGAGGCTGAAGGCATCCTCCGGCTTGGCGGGAGGCGTCCCGGCCACGGCCCGCACCGCGCGCGTCATGCCACCGACTCCCTCACCATCTCGAACCGCGCATGCGAGAAATCGGCGGCGAAATCCTCGCCCGCCTCCTCGATGGTCTCGTCGCCGTCGACGAAGTGCCAGCGCACGGTCACCGAGCGCCCCTCCTCCGCGGCATCCTCCAGGGGCATGAACAGGTTCATCAACGCCTTGGCGCTGGAGGAATTGAAGTAGGCCAGGCCGACCTCGAACACGATCGGTGCCCCGGACTGGTCCGCCAGATGGGCCCTCAGGGCCTGAAGCAATGGCCCGAAGAAGGCGGCCGCGTCCTCGGGATAGGATTCGCCGCGCAGGGACAGGTGTCCCGACGCGAAGTCGAAATCGACCTGCGGCGAGCGGTCCGTGGCGGCAAGCTGGATGCGATCCATCGGTGGCGGGCCCGTCAGATATAGGCTTTGAGGCAGAAGAAGCTGCGCTGGCTGCCCAGCTCCTGGAAGTCGTACTCGACCGGGGCGCTCGAGCGTCGAGCGATCTCGATGAGCCCGATGCTTCCGCCGAGGCTGCCCTCGTCCGGGGGCTGGCGCAGCTTCTCGCGGTAATAGGCTTTCAACTCATCACTGTTGAGGCTGGCGATGTGGTCGAGGCGGGCCCGCAGGGACGGCACGTCGGAGTCGGGCATCTCGTTGCCGCAGAGAACGTAGAACCGCGCGGCTTCCATACCGACCACGATCACACCGTTGCTAATCAGGCCCGGCGCCGGTCCGGAGGGCTTGGCCACCTTGTCGGCCGAGTAGCGGATCACGTTCTGGGCCTGCTCGACGAAGACCGCGAAGACGCGCTTGGCCACCGAGGCGTCCGTCTCGCCCTGGCTCATGCGCAGTTTGAGCACCTCGCCCAGGGAGAACAGAACGTTCTCGGAAATATCGCCGCCGAAGGAGAGGATCACACCCTGACGCCGGGACGCGTCGAAGAAGTTCATGAAATCGCGAGCGAGCAAGGGTTTCTCTCCCGACGGACGAGGCGCGGAGCGCCCGACCCAGGGTGCGCCATACCGCCGCTCAGAACTAGTCTCGCATTCGTGTATGTCGGGTTAAAGTGGCGTCAAGGACACACCTCGAAACTTGCCGGAATCCAAGGCTCCGACCCCATCAGTTGCTGGCGAAATACGCTCAAATTTCCAGCTTATTGCTTAATTTCCCGCCACGCTTGATGGAATTGGCGAGAGTCCGTGCGAGGCGTGGCGCCTCCGTCGATCGCCCTCGACGCTTGCCGGATGCCCACGGCCATGCTCTGAAACAGCCTCAGGTGACGCTTCCCTTCGCAGAGACCGGTCCCCATCTCGGACGGCCGGGCTTCGCGAGCCCACCCCGAACCATGTCGAGACGCCTTGTTCCTCCCCGGCGAGAGCCACTTCACCACCGCCCAATCCCGCGGCTTTCGTCACGTCGACACATGGGTGTTCGACCTCGACAACACGCTCTATCCGAGCGACGCCCGGGTCTGGCCGCAGGTCGATGAGCGGATCACCCTCTACGTCATGCGCCTCTACGGGCTCGACGGCCTCTCTGCCCGCGCCCTGCAGAAGTACTTCTACCATCGCTACGGCACGACGCTGAAGGCGCTGATGGTCGAATCCGCGATCGACCCGCACGACTTCCTCGACTTCGCGCACGATATCGACCACTCGACCATCCGGCTCGACGCAGCCCTGGGCGATGCCATCGAGGCCCTGCCGGGGCGCAAGCTGATCCTCACCAACGGCTCGCGCCGGCATGCCGAGAACGTGGCGACCAAGCTCGGCATCCTCGATCACTTCGAGGACGTGTTCGACATCGCCGACGCCGACTTCATCCCGAAGCCCGAGCGCTCCACCTACGAGCGCTTCCTCAAGCGGCACGGGGTCGAGCCGCGCCGGGCGGCCCTGTTCGAGGACATCGCCCGCAACCTGGTCGTGCCGCACGACATCGGGATGTCCACGGTGCTGGTGGTGCCCCCGACGATCGACCCGTTCCGCGAGGCCTTCGAGCAGGAAGCGGTGCGCGAACCGCATATCGACCACATCACCAGCGACCTCGCGGGCTTCCTGGCGCAGCGCGTGCTGCCGGAACTCGCGTGAACACCAGACCGGACTGGACCGAGGCGCGGGCACCGGATCTCGCGGCCTTCGAGGACATGGCGCACGCCGCCTTCGCCAGCCTGCCCCTGGCGTTCCGCAACCTGTGCGCCGGCCTGCTCATCCACGTCGAGGATTTCCCCGACGACGAGACCCTCGGCGAAATGGGCTGCGAGAGCGAGTTCGATCTCCTCGGCCTGTTTCGCGGCATCGGAATGGCGCAAGGGGGCGAGGCCGCCACAGGGCAGATGCCGAATCAGGTCTGGCTCTACCGGCGGCCGCTGCTGGACTACTGGGCCGAGCACGACGAGACCCTCGGGCACCTCGTCACCCATGTCCTCGTCCACGAGATCGGCCACCATTTCGGCCTGTCCGACGACGACATGGAGGCCATCGAGGCGGCGGTGGATCCCTGATCAGGCGGTCCCGGCCGGGCGCAGCAGGCTGGCCTTGGGCCGGCGCGTGCGGAACTGGCCGCGTTCCACCGCCACGAAGACCAACACCGCCAGGGCAAGGGTGGTGAGCCACCACATCACCATCATGCCGACGCCGATGCAGGCGATGAGGAAGGCCGCGGCGAAAGCCGCCATGGCACCCGGGACCAGCACCGAGACCTCGCGGCCCGCGCGCCGGATCGCGGCATGCAGGGCGAAGGCGGCGGCGAAGGCACCGACGAGGCCAAGTTCGTACCAGAGTTCGAACAGCAGGGTCCGGGGCGCGTTCATGGGCAGCAGGTTGACGTAGCGCCCCCGCAGGGCCGTCTCGAACCCGTGCCCGGTGACGAGCCGGACGGGCTCCGATGTGACGATCGCCTGCCAGGCCTTCAGGCTCAGGACGCCGGGCGAGCGTCCGCCGAACAGCCACGCGCCGATCGGGCGGGCGATGAAGGGCAGGACCGGGCCGAGCACGAGGAGCGCGGCGGCGACCAGGGCGAGGATGCGCGGCCCCTGAGTCGGCCGGAAAACCGTGAACGCGAAGGCTAGAGCTCCGACCGCGAGAGCGACCAAGGTCGTCGGACCCGGCGAGACGATGAGGGCGAGGGAGACCAGGACGGCGAGGCCGAGGGCTTCGCCGTCGCGGCCGCGCGAGCGCAGCCATGCCACGCCCGGCCAGACCAGCAGGACCAGGAGGATGAGGCCGCGGTCGAGGATGCCCTCGTCGTCGCCGATGCGGGCGAGGCGCTGGCCGAACAGGCCCTGCCCCGTGAGGCCGAGGCCGATGGCGACCAGGGCTGCCGCCGCGAGCCCTACCGGCAGGAGGTAGAGGTTCGCCGAGCGCATGCGGTCCGGCAGGGCGAGGTAGCCCGCCATCGTCATCAGCAGGGTCGCCACCAGGTTGAGCAGGCGCTCGGTGGCGAGATCGAGGAAGGGTGTCCAGACCAGCGAGAGGGCGGCCCAGAGGATGAAGAGGCAGCCGGCCAGGAAGGCGGGCGAGCGCAGCAGGCGGGTCGAGGCCGGCCGGACGGGTCGTGACTTGCCGTCGATGATGCTGGCCAGCACCAGGAGCGCGATGGCGATGGGCGCGAGCACCACCACGGCGCGCCGCGCGAATTGCGCGGCCACCGGCATGACCACGAACAGGCCGATGAAGCCGACGCGGCGCAGGAGCGCGGCGGCATCGCTCGCCGGATCGACGGAAGAAGTTGAGGCGCGCGCCATGCGTTCGATCGAAGGCCGTGAAACGGCGCCAGGGTGAGGCCCGCGCGCTACCGTCCCAGTCCTAGTGCAGCCACGGCGGAGGGGCTGTAGACGATGTGCAACAGTCACGATGCCGTGGCCCACCGCGAAGCGGGTCAGGCGCCCTGGGTCACCGGGCGCCGGCGCCCCCGCACCATCCGCCGCCCGGTCTCGGCCAGGAGCCGCCAGGCCGCCCAGGTGGCGAGGAAGCCCAGGAGCCCGGCGGTGAGCCCGTCCGCCGTGGTGGGGATCGCCGGAACGTAGTCCTGGTAGGTCGCCCGGACGAGGGACGGGTCGGGATTGCGCAGCACCGCCACCGCGCGTCCCAGGGGGCCGCCCGCCTCGACGACGGCGCGCTGCTGTCCGGAGAGCGCCTCGAGGCGCGCGATGTCGGCGCGCGCCGCCGCGCCCCGGCGGGACACCAGCGCGTCGCGGTCGCCGCTCAGGCGGGCGAGCGCGTCGTCGCGGCTCCGCCCGGTGGCAGCGGCGTCCGCCTCGAACCCGGACACGACCCGGCGCAGCTCGTCGACGGTGCCGCCGAGGCGCTGGGCGTATTGCTGCGCGAATTCGGGGGCCTGCGCGGCGATGGCGCCGGCGAGGAGACCCAGAGCGAGGCCGAGGGTGCGCAGGACGCGGAACACGGGACCTCCCGGTCGGGCACGGCGGGGAACCGAAGGCTGCCGAGGACAAGGCGGGAACCGGGCACCCGGTTCCGGTGGCCCTACGAAGCCGAGGCGAGGGCGGCCGCTACGTCCGCGTCGCCGATCTCCGCCATGGCCCGCGCGATCTTGACCGCTCGGGTCGGATCGCCCGGCACCATGATCAGGATCACCGTCTCCAGGCCGGGGCAGGCCGGATCGGCGCAGACGATCTCGCTGACCTTGACGATCACCTCCGCATCGAAGCCGCCGAGGCGGCGAACTCGGGCGATCACCCCCTCGCGGGCCCCCTGGTCGGCCGGAGCGCGGCGACCGCCGAATCCGAACAGCGCCATCGTGGGCGGCCTCAGGTCGGCAGCGCGAGGATGCCGGCCTGCCCGTCGGCGCAGCCGAAGGCGAGGCGCGTGCCGCGCCCGTCCCAGGCCAGCGCCGAGACCGCGCTGCCCTTCACGGCATGGCGCACCAGCAGTTCCGAGGCATCGGTGAAACGCACCAGAAGGATGCAGCCGTCCTCGTAGCCGACGGCCAGGACCAGGGCCTTGGGGTGGAACGCCACGCGGGAGACGCGGGCCGGGCGCACGCCGCACTCGCGCGGCGCCTTGCCGGTGGGACCCTCCTTCGAGTCGAACGGCCAGACGATGGCGGCCTCGGCGCCGCTGGTGGCGAGCCAGTCGCCGTCGCCGGACCACGCCACGGAGCGCACCTTGCCGGGATAGCCCGACATCCGCATGTGGCCGCGATCGGGCTGGAGGCGCCAGCCGTGCAGGGAGTTCTCCTGCATGGTCGTGACGACGAAGCGGCCGTCGGGCGACCAGGTCACGTCGATATGCGAGCCCTTCCACTCGATGAAGTCGGGAGCTGTCTCGAGGTTGGGGTACCAGAGGGTGGCGCCGTTGTAGTGCGAGACCGCGAGGCGGTAGCCCTTCGGCGCGAACGCGAGGCCGCGCGCGGTGGAGGGCGCCGCGAAGGTCTTCTCGCGGCCCTTGGCGTCACGGGCGACGACGTTGCGGCCGGCCGCGTAGGCGATCGTCCCATCGGGATGCACCGCGAGGGCGTCGATCCAGGCGCCGTTCCGGGCGGAGGCGACTTCCACGGCATCGCCGCTGGCGGAGGTCGCGACCACGCGCCCGTCGTCGCCGCCCGTGACGAGGCGGCGCCCGTCGCCGACACCCACCAGGATTCCCGCGTCAGGATGCGCCTCGACGCGACGCGTCTCCTGCCCGGAGACGAGGAGCAAGCCGCCGTCGCCGAGGGCCAGGGCGAGCGTATCCTTCAGCCAGACAGCCTGGGTGACATGGGCGCCCGCCGCGACCGGCGCGACGTGATCGAGGAGGGAGGGGGCACTCATCCGGACGGATCTCTCAACGCTGGTCCTCGCGATTCACTTCGCCACGGCCTTGATGGCGGGTGCCTTGGCAGGACCCTTGGCCGAGGCGGACCGCGCGACCAGGATCGTCGCAAGGAGCGCGAGGGAGCCGGCCAGGCCGGCGGGAATGGCGAGGGCATACAACGCCAGCTTCCCGTAGGCGACCGTTCCGGCCACCGATCCGGCGAGGAGCGAGAACCAGACGACGCCATCCCCGACCCAAGCGGTGCGCGCGCCCCGCCGGGCGAGCGCCAGGGCGAGCTTCTGGCCGAGACCGAACAGGGCGCCGGTGACGAAGGTGGTGCCGGCCCGGAACCCCTGGACGTACGACAGCACGGCGTTCTGCGCGCCCATGGCGAGCGCCAGCATCAGGGAGGCGATTCCGGAATCCGGCGCGGCCGTCGCGGCCTGAAAGGCCGCCGTCACCACCGCCGTCTCGAAGCCGAGGATCACGGGCGTCACCCACCGCGCCGGGGTGAGCGCCGAGAGGCCGCCACCGCAGATGCCCCCGAGGAGGAAAGCGAGGATCAGCAGGGCCGGCAGCAGGGCGTGATGCGGATCGCCATGGCCGAGGGCGACCGCGAACTGCGTCGTGTTTCCGCTCATGAACGAGGTGTAGAGGCCGCCGAGGCGAATGAAGCCGAGGGCGTCCACGTAGCCCGCGAGCGCCGTGAGAATAAGGCCGAAGCCGAGATGCCAGGGACGGGTCATGGGCGCGGCAGGCACGCCTTCACGACCCGGCCCACAGGGTTAAAGCTTCGCTTACCAAGTCCGCGCAATTGGAGTGAACGGCGGCGAACGATGGGCCTTGGCGGCCCGTTTGTCTGGCGATCCGGCACGGGCCCCACGGCCTCATGCCGGGTGAGTAGGAGTTGCGTCATGATTTCCTTCGCCTGCGCCTTTCCGACACTGCCCGCCTTCAGCCCGCGCGCCGCCGCCGAGACCGTCCTGGTGGTGGAGGATGAAGCCATGGTCTGCGAGCTCGCCGCCGAGGCGCTGCTCGACGAGGGCTACCGGGTCCTCACCGCCGCCGATGCCGACGCGGCTGAGGACATCCTCGCGCGGGAGCGCGTCGACCTGCTCTTCACCGATATCGATCTGGCCCGCAACACGAACGGCATCACGCTCGCCCGCCGCGCCCGCCAGCACTGGCCGAACCTGCCCGTGGTCTATACCTCGGGCGGACGCGGCCACCTCGCCCAGGCGGACGCGGTCGCCGAATCCGTGTTCGTGCCCAAGCCCTACCGCCTGAGCCATCTCGTGGCCCTGGCCAACGGCATCCTGCGTCCCAACCCCCACCACGCCTGACGATACCGCGCGACCCGCGCGGGACCCGCCCTCCGGAGCCACACGATGCGCATCCTCGCCGCCGCCCTGATCCTTGCCGCCAGCACCGCCATGGCCGGCGCCGCCTGCGACGTGAAGGGGGCCAAGCTCGAAGAGGCGATCGCGGCAAAGTCCGAGCTGCGCGAGGCCGCCAACAAGCAGACGGTGCGCGACCTGCGCACGCTGCGCGACGCCGCCATCGTGCTGGAGACCTACAAGTACGAGACCGAGTGCGAGCGCGTCGTGGCGATCATCCGGGCGCTCGCGGCCAACCCCGAGAAGACGATCGAGCGCAGCGGCGACACCGACGAGGAAAAGGCCGAGGACCTCATGGAGGCCCGCGAGCCGAAGGCGCCGGTCGCTCCCGAAACCGTCAAGCCGAAATAGCGTGCTTGCGCGTTGAGACGCGCGTGATGATGCGGCGAAGGTCAGGCGGACGAACATGACGAGCAACGGTACGGCGAAAGAGACCTCGGTCCGCGAGGCGGGGATCGCGCACGCGGCACAACGGCTGCCGTCCGTCATCGTCGACGATTACAACATCGAGCTGAAGGACGGCGACGGCTTCGTCGGCGACCGGGTCTCGAAGGCCGCCTTCCGCGAGATGCTGGAAACGTGCCGCGCGCGGATGCGGGCTCTCGGCCCCGATCCTCTCGGCGACAGGGACAGCTGCGATTTCTCCAAGCGGCGCCTCGATCACATCCTCCTGGCCGAGGACACCCTCGCCTCGGGCACGGTGTTCAGCGCCATCGAGGCCTTCGCGCAGGAGCTCGCCCGCGTGGTCCGTCTCTTCCTGGCCCAGGAAGGCTGGCAGGGCACGCAGGCGATCGCGGTAGGCGGGGGGTTCCGCGACAGCCGCGCCGGCTGCCTCGCCATCGGGCGCGCGGGCTACCTCCTGCGCGCGGAAGGCATTGACATCACCCTGGAGCCGATCCGGCATCATCCGGACGAGGGCGGTCTGATCGGCGCCGTCCACCTCGCGCCGGCCTGGATCTTCTCCGGCTACGACAGCCTGCTGGCGGTCGATATCGGCGGCAGCAACATCCGCACGGGTGTGGTCACGACGAATCTGCGCAAGGCCCCCGACCTGTCGCGCAGCGAGGTCTGGCGCTCGGAGATCTGGCGCCACCGCGACGACGAGCCGACGCCGACCCGCGACGAGGCGGTGGAGCGCCTGATCGACATGCTGACCGACCTGATCCGACGGGCCGACCGCGCCAATCTGAGCCTGGCGCCGTTCATCGGAATCGGTTGCCCGGGCCTCATCGAAGCCGACGGCACCATCACCCGTGGCGGCCAGAACCTGCCCGGCAACTGGGAGAGCGACGGCTTCAACCTCGCCGAACGAGTGGCGGCGTCCATCCCGCGCATCGGCGGACACGCCACCATGGTGGTGATGCACAACGACGCCGTGGTGCAGGGCCTGAGCGAAGTGCCGGACCGCAAGGACGTGACCCGCTGGGGCATCCTCACCATCGGCACCGGCCTCGGCAATGCGCGCTTCACCAACCGCGAGACCGAACAGGCCGAGGGCTGAGCGCGGGGGCTCTTGGAGGCCCCTCCCCGCTCAGCGCGTCTTCGCGTCGGCCCGCGCGAACGTCTGGGCGATGCGCGCCCGCAGATCGTCGTTCAACTCGATGTCGACCACGCGCCAGGTCCAGTTGCGCAGGCGAAGGCGGATGCGCAGCCGACGCTCGCGGGACGCTTCGGGCGGCACACCCACCACGACCGTCCGAAAGCCCCGCATCTCCGAAGCGAGGTAGAACGGGATCAGTCGGCGCAGGTTGTCGATGCGCAGGCCCCCGCCCCCGGAGCGCGGGGCGGGCGCCTCCTGGCCCAGTTCGACGGATTGCGGCCAGCCGTCGTCGAGGAGATCGACCACGGTGGCGGGCGTCACCAGCGCCTCGGCGATCGGGACCGCCAGGGCGGCGGCAGCCTCGGAGAGACGCTGGCGCTCACGCGGCTCGACATCGGGCGCGGCGGGATCACGCGCCTGCGCGGCGGCGGCGGCCTGCCGGATCACCGAAAGGCGCAGGGTGCGGAAGTTGACGTGCCGCGCGATGTAGTCGGTATCGTGCGCCTGGACCGCGCGGGCGAGGTCGTAGAGCGCCCACAGGGGTGTCAGCGTGAACGCGAACCACCCGAGCAACAACAGGATCGGGATCGACCACCACCGCATCGGGGCGCCGGCTCAGGCGGTCACTGCGGGGCCCGCCAGGACGTGAGCCCCGCGAACGCGGCGACCACCCCCTCGTAGACCGGCCGCTTGAAGGGCACGATCAGGTCGGGCAAGCCCGCCATCGGCTCCCAGCGCCAGGCGTCGAACTCGGATTTGAAGGCGCCATTCCCGGGTGACGCCACGTCGATCTCGTCGTCGGAGCCGACGAAACCGAAGGCGAACCATTTCTGGGTCTGGCCGCGATAGCGCCCCTTCCAGGCCTGCTTCAGCACGTCCGGCGGCAGATCGTAGGAGAGCCAGCCCTCCGTCTCACCGAGGCGCACGACGGAGCCCACCGCCACGTTCGTCTCCTCGTAGAGTTCGCGCAGGGCCGCCGCCTCCGGATCCTCGCCCGCATCGATACCGCCCTGCGGCATCTGCCAGGCGCGCCCGTCCGCCACGTGCTCGGGACCCGCATCGGCCCGGCGTCTCCCGATGAAGACGAGACCGGACCGCGAGATCAGCGTGATGCCGACGCAGGGACGATACGACAGGTCGGCGCCGTCGGCGATCGGGGATGCGGTCATGGCCGCGACCATAGGCAGGCACGCCATGTGCCGCAACGCACGAAACGTCGAGTTGCACGGATTCGTCTCCGGTAGCGCGCGCCTCGTGGTGCCCCCGGCGTCAGGGCTTCGCGCTCGTTACCCGGGTGGTGACGGGCCCGCGCAGGGCCGCACTCACCGGGACCAGCCGGATGCCGCGCGCCTCCGCCTCCGCCGCCCAGCGGGCGATCCGGTCGATGCTCATCGGCATGGCGCTGGCCGAACCGAAGGCGAAGCCGTTCTTGCGGGCTTGCGCCTCCAGGCGTGCCAATTCCCGGTCGATGGCCTCCGGGCGCGGCAGGGCGTCGAGCACGATCTCGGCGCGGGCCACCGGCACCTTGGCCTTGCCGGCCAGGGTAGTGGCCAGCGAGCGCGGCGAGGTGCCGTCGTCCACGAAGCCGAGGCCGCGGGCGCCGATCTCGCGCAGGACCGGCTCCAGGGCGGCGGCATCGCCGGTCAGCTTGGCACCCATGTAGTTCACGATGCCGACGAAACCCTGGAAGCGGCTCATGACCCAGCTTAGCCGGTCGAGATTCTCGGGCGGCCGCGCGGTGGTGAGCAGGGTCTGGGGACCCGGGTCGCTGTCTGGATAGTCGAAGGGCTCCATCGGTGCCTGGAGCAGCGCCTCGTGACCGGCCTCGCGGGCCCGGGCCACGGTCCGTTCGAGATCGCCGGCATAGGGCGCGAAGGCGAGGCTGATCGCGGCGGGCAGACGGGTGATGGCGCTCGCCGTCGCGGCCTGTCCGATGCCGAGGCCCGAGACCAGAATGGCGACGCGCGGCCCGGAGCCGCTTCCCTCGGGCCGCGCATAGACGTCGAGGGGGCGCAGGCGGCCCTCGCCGATGCGCGGCAGGGTGCCGTGGCGACCGCGCTCGACGAGGCGCGAATCGGGGGCGGCGTTGAGCTTGACGGGTGCCGCGGACGGCACTTGGATCACAACCGCATCGCCGGGGGCGGCGGTCCCGGGCGGGCGGAACACGGTGACGCCCGAGGCGCTCTCGACCTCGTCCGCGTTGCTGGAGGGTGATTTGGATGCCTCGCGCTTCGGCGCGGCCTGCGCCACGGGAGCGACGACGGGCTCCCGCAGGGTGATGACCGCGACGGCGCTGGGCTCGCCGCCCTCCGGATCGCCCGTCACCACGAGAATGCTGAGGCCGAGGGCGAGGCCCGCCACCACGCCGCCGAGGACCATCGGGACGGTGGGGCGGAACCGCTTCAGGGCCCGCAGGCGCTGACCGGCGGTCGGCTTGGCCCCGAGGGGCCGGGTCAGGATGTCGTCGGTGGCCACGCGCTGGCGCTTCCCCAAGGTCCCGGACCGATGGTCGGGGCGGCGCGCGTCCAGACGAAGACGGCCCCCAAAATCGGTCGTGGACCGACATTGGGGGCCGCCATGGTTAACGCTTCGCTAAATCCGGGTCGCGCCGGAGGACGAGCGTCAGTTCGGGACGGAAGCCTTGGGCGTGTTGGCCGCGCCCTTCTGGATGCCGCGCAGGAAGTCGAAGGCCGCGATGAGCTGCTTGTCCTTGGCCGGGTCCGGCGGGACGTAGGCCGACGAACCGCCGCGCTCCTCGACGTCCTTCTGCTTGAGGTGGCCCTTCAGGCCGGCTTCGCCCTTGGTCTCGTCCTTGCCCTTCAGCTCGTCCGGCACCTCCTGCAGGACCTCCTGGTCCGGCTCGATGCCCTTGGCCTGGATCGAGCGGCCCGACGGCGTGTAGTAGCGCGCCGTGGTCAGGCGCAGGGCGCCCGAGCCGCCGAGGGGGATGATCGACTGCACCGAGCCCTTGCCGAAGGAGCGCGTGCCCAGCACCGTGGCGCGCTTGTGGTCCTGCAGGGCGCCGGCCACGATCTCGGAGGCGGACGCCGAACCGCCGTTCACCAGCACCACGATGGGCTTGCCCTTGGTCAGGTCGCCGGATTTGGCCGAGAATCGCTGCGTCTCGTCGGGGTTGCGGCCGCGGGTGGAGACGATCTCGCCCCGGTCGAGGAAGGCGTCGGACACCATCACGGCCTGGTCGAGGAGGCCGCCCGGGTTGTTGCGCAGATCCAGCACGTAGCCCTTGAGCTTGTCGGCGCCGATGTCGGTGTTCAGCTTGTCGATCGCCGCGCGCAGGCCGTCGAAGGTCTGCTCGTTGAACTGGGTCAGGCGGATGTAGCCGACGTCGCCGCCCTCGGCGCGCGAGCGCACGGGCTTGATCTTGATCACGTCGCGGTTGAGCGTGACCTCGATCGGGTCCTTGGCTTCCTTGCGGCTGATCTTAAGCTTCACCGGCGAGTTCACCGGGCCGCGCATCTTGTCGACGGCCTGGTTCAGGGTGAGACCCTGGACCTGGTCCTCGTCGATCTGCGTGATGACGTCGTTGGTGAGGATGCCGGCCTTCGAGGCGGGGGTGTCGTCGATCGGGGTCACGACCTTGATCAGGCCGTCCTCCATGGTGACCTCGATGCCGAGGCCGCCGAACTCGCCGCGGGTCTGCACCTGCATGTCGCGGAAGCTCTTGGAATCCATGTAGCTCGAATGCGGATCGAGGGAGGTCAGCATGCCGTTCACGGCCGCCTCGATCAGCTTCGCCTCGTCCGGCTTCTCGACGTAGTCGGTGCGGACCTTCTCGAACACGTCGCCGAACAGGCTGAGCTGGCGGTAGGTCTCGGCGGAGGCCGCCACGGCGCTCGTCCCCGAGAGCAGGTGGGTCTGGGTGGCCACCACCGAGGATCCGACGCCGAGGAACGCGCCGAGCAGAACCAGGGAAACCTTGCGCATTATCCGCGAACCTTCTCGCTGGGGCTTTTCGCCCACCAAGGCTCCGGGTCGATGGAGCCGCCGTCTTTTCTGAACTCGACGTATAAGACCGGATCGCCGCGATCACCGGCTGCCGAATCGGCGCCGGTGCCACCCTCCCCCATCGCCGCCACCGGCTCGCCCGCGAGCACGAACTGGCCGACCTCGACGTTGATCTGGTCCATCCCCGCCAACAAGAGATAGTAGCCATCGCCGGCGTTGATGATCAAGAGTCGCCCGTACGAGCGGAACTGCCCGGCGAAGGACACCCAGCCATCGGCCGGTGACGAAACCACGGCTTTCGGCCGGGTCGCGAGCGATATGCCGCGGGTCGTGCCGCCGTTCCCGTCGGGCTGGTTGAAGCTGCGCAGGGTGGCTCCGCTGACCGGACGGGGCAGGTCGCCACGTGTATCCACGAAACGCACCTTTGGCGCCAGCCGGGCCGGGTCGCGGGCGCCGGCCGCCGCGAAGCGCTCCTGCGTCGCGCGGGCCTCGCGGGTCTCCGCGGCCCGCGCCTCCTCGGCGGCACGCCGCGCGGAGGCGACCTCGCCCTCCATCCGGTCGAGAAGGTCCTTCAGGCTGCGGGCCTGCACGGCGAGTTCGGCGGTGCGGGTGCGCTCGGCGGCCAATCCGCTCTCGACTTCGGCCTGCCGGGTGCGGCGCGTGGCGATGAGGGCGTTCAGGCGCTGTTGCTCCCGCGCCCAGCCCGCGAGATCGCTGGTCAAACCTTCGCGATCCGCCGCGATCAGGCCCCTTAGGCGCACGAGTTCGGAGAGGTCCCCGGCCAGGGTCTCGGCCTCGCCGCGCAATTCCGGCACCACAGCGCCGAGAAGCATGGAGGTGCGGATCACCGCCAGCACGTCCTCGGGCCGCACGAGCACGGCCGGCGGCGGCCGCCGTCCCATGCGCTGGAGCGCCGCCAGAATCTCAGCGATCACCCCGCGCCGCGACTCGAGGGAGCGCCGCAGGGCGGTCTCGCTGGCACCGAGCGTCTTCAGGCGCTCCTCAAGGCGGCTCATGCGCACCTCGGTGGCCTGAGCCTGGCGGGCGGCGTCGAGGAGCGCTGTATTCAGCTTCGCCCGGTCGCCACCGATCGCGGCGATCTCTGCCTCGTACTTCGCCCGCGCGCCCGTGCTGGCGGCCAGGGCCTCCTCGATGCGCTTCAGGTTCTCGGCCCGGCGGGTCTTCTCGTCGAGCGCCTTCTGGACCGCGACCGGCGTCGACGGTTCCTCGGCGCGGGGCGCGGAGGACACGGAGAGGCAGGCCACCAGCAGCAGGCCGCGCCTCACCCCATCTCGCCTGCGTCGGGTCGCCGAATTCATCGCTCGTCGAGGTTTCCGCGGTGGTACGGGTGGCCGGCCAGGATCGTCAGCGTACGATACACCTGCTCCAGCGCCAGCACGCGCACAAGCCCGTGCGGCAAGGTCGCGGCTCCGAAGGAGAGGCTGAGTTCGGCCCGCGCCCGCACCGCCGGGTCGAGGCCATCGGCGCCGCCGATGGCCAGCACGAGGGCGGCGCGGCCCGCATCGCGCCAATCGCCGATTCGCGCCGCAATGGTCTCGCTGGTGAGGTCCGAACGCCCGCGCTCGTCGTAGACTGCGAGGACCGCGCCGGTGGCGACCTGCGCCAGGATGGCCGCGCCCTCCTCGGACGCCCGATCCGGTGCCCGGCGGGCCCGGCTCTCAGGGATCTCGGCGATGTCGCAGGCGGTGAAGCCGAGCCCGCGCCCGACCTGCGCGGCACGCTCGCGGTAGCGCGCGGCGAGATCGCGCTCGGGACCGGGCTTCAGGCGGCCGACCGCCGCCACGAGCAGGCGCACGATGCGGCGCCGGTTCTCACTCGGCCAAGGCGACGGAGGGAAGCGCGGCGGCGGGACGGTCGGCGCCCCACATCTTCTCGAGATTGTAGAAACCCCGCACCTCGGGGCGGAAGATGTGCACGATGACGTCGCCGGCATCGATCAGCACCCAGTCGCAGGCCGGCAGACCCTCGACCCGGGCCGTGCCGAGGCCCTTGGTCTTCATCTCCTGCAGGACACGATCCGCGATCGCGCCGACATGGCGCTGCGAGCGGCCCGAGGTGATGATCATGGTGTCGGCCAGGGAGGTTCGGCCCATCAGGTCGATCTCGATCGTTTCCTCGGCCTTCATGTCCTCGAGGCACTCGAGAGCGAGGCTCCGGAGATCGTCGATCTTCCGGTTGGTGGTTTCTTCGGAGCTCGGGACTCCGGTGTGGGCCGCGTCGTTCAGCGTCTGGGTTCCTGCTATCGCCATCGTCATCCCATCATCGTACCCCGGATAGGGATAAAGTGGAACGTGGCGCTTGCCTTTTCCACGTGCGGCCTATGCAGGGCCGCCCGGCTTGGCGCGAAGCGCCGTCGACGAGAGGGTCGAGCGGGGCCCGTGCAGGAAAACCCAGGCGGGGGGCGCACGGTCGGGCAGGCTCGCCGCCTCCGTCTCGGGGATGCGCCAGGGCGCGAGTGCCCGGGCGGCCCGGGCAGCCGGTGCCGTCAGGGTGAAGCCCGGCCGATCGACGATCGCCATCGGCATCAGGCCGGCGATCTCGAAAAATCCCTGCCAGCGGTGAAATGTCGCGAGGCTGTCGGCGCCCATGATCCAGACGAAGCGCAGCGCCGGGTTGCGGCGGGTGAGGAATTCGAGCGTCTGGCGGGTGTAGCGCGCGCCGATCCGTGATTCGAAATCCGTGACCGCGATGCGGGGATGATCGGCGATCTGGGCCGCTCGCTCGACCCGCCGGTCGATGGCCGCGAGTTCGCCCCGGTCCTTCAGCGGATTGCCGGGGGTGACCATCCACCAGATGCGGTCGAGGCGAAGCCGCTTCAGGGCGACGAGGCTGACATGCCGGTGCCCGAGATGGGCCGGATTGAAGGAGCCGCCGTAGAGACCGATGCGCAGGCCCGGCGCGACGGGCGGCAGGCGCGCCGGCCCCGACGCGTCAAGGCGCATCGGGGTCCCGGGTCGGACGGGCGAGCGTCAAGGGCGCGTCTGCCCGTTCCCGTGGACGCGATACTTGAAGGTGGTGAGTTGCTCGACGCCCACCGGACCGCGCGCATGCATGCGCCCGGTGGCGATGCCGATCTCCGCACCGAAGCCGAATTCGCCGCCATCGGCGAACTGGGTCGAGGCGTTGTGGGTCACGATGGCCGAATCGACCTCGGCGAGGAAGCGGGTCGCCTCCGCCATGTCGTCCGTGATGATCGCGTCGGTGTGGTGCGAGCCGTTGGTCTCGATGTGCTCGATCGCCGCGTCGAGCCCGTCGACCACCCGCACCGAGATGATGGCGTCGAGGTACTCGGTGCGCCAGTCGGCCTCGCTCGCGGCCGTCACCCGGTCGTCGGCGGCCTGCGTGGCCGCGTCGCCGCGCACGGCACATCCGAAATCGAGCAGCGCCTTGACCAGGGGGGCGAGGTGGGTCTCCACGCAGGCCCGGTCGACGAGCAGCGTCTCGGCAGCGCCGCAGATGCCGGTCCGGCGCATCTTGCTGTTGAGAACGACCTTGAGCGCCATGTCGAGATCCGCGCCCGCCGCCACGTAGACGTGGCAGATGCCGTCGAGATGGGCGAAGACCGGCACGCGGGCCTCCGCCTGCACACGCTCCACGAGGCCGCGCCCGCCGCGGGGCACGATGACGTCGATGCCGCCGTCGAGTCCCGACAGCATGGCGCCGACGGCCGCGCGATCACGGGTCGGCACGATCTGGATGGCGTCGGCGGGCAGGCCGGCGGCCTCCAGCCCGGCGCGCATGACGCGGGCGATGGCCATGGCCGAGCGGTGGCTGTCGGAGCCCGCGCGCAGGATCGCGGCATTGCCGGCCTTGAGGCAGAGCGCGCCGGCATCGGCGGTGACGTTGGGTCGGCTCTCGAAGATCACGCCGATCACGCCGAGCGGTACGGCGATGCGCTCGATGAGCAGGCCGTTCGGCCGCTCGAACGCAGCCACCTGCCGGCCGACGGGATCGGGCAGCGCGCCGATCTTGGCGACCGCATCCGCGATCGCGTTGAGCCGGCCTGCATCCAGGGTGAGCCGATCGATGAGCGCCTCGGTCTGGCCGGCGGCGCGAGCCGCCTCCACGTCGCGGGCGTTCTCGGCCAGGATGTCGTCCCGCTCGGCGCGCAAGCGCTCGGAGATCAGGCGCAGGGCCGTGTCCTTGGTCTGAGCTGGGGCGAGGGCGATCTGGCGGGCGGCGGCGCGGGCGCGCCGGCCGAGGGCGTTCATCTCCTCGGAGAGATCGCCGGGGGGCGCGAAATCGGTTCGCAGGTTCAGAACGGGCACGGCCTTCATCCTCGCGACCGTCGCGGAAAAGGGCGCGGCCGCCATGTGTTCGTATCCGTCATGCCACGTCGAGCGCGGTAAGAACAAGCATTGCCGCTGACAGACCTGCTATTCCCCCACCATGGCGAGGTCATCGCGATGCACCATCTCGGCGCGGCCCGGATGGGTGAGGAGATCCGCGATCTCACGGCTCGGGCGGCCGATGATGCGCACGGCCTGGTCGCTGTCGTAGGCCACGAGGCCGCGCCCGAGGATGCGGCCGGCCTCGTCCCGGATCACCACGGCGTCGCCGCGCCCGAAGCCGCCCTGCACCTTGGTGACGCCCACCGGCAGCAGGCTCGCGCCGCCCTGAAGGGCGCGCGCCGCGCCGGCATCCACCGTGAGGATGCCGCGTGGTTCGAGCGAACCCGCGATCCAGCTCTTGCGGGCGGTGACCGGATTGGAGCCCGACAGGAACCAGCTGCAGCGCCCGCCCCGGAGGATGGTGCGCAGCGGATTCTTCTCGCGTCCGTCGGCGATGATCATGTGGGTGCCGCCGCTGGCGGCGATCTTGGCCGCCTCGACCTTGGTGCGCATGCCCCCGCGCGAGAGTTCCGAGGCCGGCCCGCCGGCCATGGCCTCGATCTCGGGCGTGATCCGCTCGATCAGCGGCAGGTGTCGCGCCGCCGGGTCGGCGTGCGGCGGGGCGGTGTAGAGCCCGTCGATGTCCGAGAACAGCACCAGCACGTCGGCGCCGATCATGGTGGCGACGCGGGCGGCGAGGCGGTCATTGTCGCCGTAGCGGATCTCGGACGTCGCCACCGTGTCGTTCTCGTTGACGACCGGCACAGCGCGCACTTCGAGGAGCTTCAGCACGGTGGCGCGGGCGTTGAGGTAGCGCCGGCGCTCCTCGGTGTCCTGCGGCGTCACCAGGATCTGACCAGCCGCGATGCCGTGATGCCCCAGCGCCTCCGACCAGTGCCGCGCCAGGGCGATCTGCCCAACGGCCGCGGCCGCCTGACTTTCCTCGAGGCGCAAGGGGCCGGGCGGGTAGCCCAGCACCGTGCGCCCCAGCGCGATCGCGCCGGAGGAGACCACGAGCACGTCGGCCCCGCTGGCATGCAGATCGGCGATGTCCTCGGCGAGCGCGGCAAGCCAGGCATGGCGCAGGCGCCCGCGCACCCGGTCGACGAGGAGGGCCGAGCCGACCTTGATGACGATGCGGCGGAAATCTTGGAGGTTCGGGATCTGGACGTCGAGGGTCATCGGCAGCGTCGGCGGGAGGAGGATTGTCCGCTTGTGACGACCGCTAGCGCGACACACAAGGGCTGGCAGCCTCTCCTCAGGGCTGCCACGCCGGCGCGGGCTGCGCCTCGGCCTCGGCGAGCTTGGCCGCGTCCATCTCGCGGGCCAGCGCCCGGAGGGCATCCTGCACGCCGAGGCCGGTGGCCGAGGACAGGACCAGGGGCTTCTTCTTTGAGGCGCGTTTCAGGCGGGCGACCTGCTCCTTGAGCACGTCCGGATCGACCACGTCGGCTTTCGACAGCGCCACGATCTCGGGCTTCTCGTCGAGGCCGTGACCGTAGGCCTCGAGTTCGCGGCGCACGAGCTTATAGGTCTGGCCGGCATGCTCGTTGGTCGCTTCCACGAGGTGCAGCAGCACCCGGCAGCGCTCCACGTGGGCCAGGAACTTGTCGCCGAGGCCGACGCCGTCATGGGCGCCCTCGATCAGGCCCGGGATGTCGGCCAGCACGAATTCGCGCTCGTCGGAGCGCACCACGCCGAGGCCCGGGTGCAGGGTCGTGAAGGGGTAATCGGCGATCTTCGGCTTGGCCGCCGTGACGGCGGCGAGGAAGGTCGACTTGCCGGCGTTGGGCAACCCGACGAGGCCCGCATCCGCGATGAGCTTCAAGCGCAGCCAGACCCACTGCTCGTGGCCTTCGAGACCGGGATTGGCATGCTTCGGAGCGCGGTTGGTCGAGGTGGTGAAGTAGGCGTTGCCGAAGCCGCCGTTGCCGCCCTTGGCGAGGCGCACGCGCTGGCCGACATGCGTCATGTCGGCGATCAGGGTCTCGCCGTCCTCCGCCAGGATCTCGGTGCCGGCCGGCACCTTCAGCACCACGTCGGCGCCGTTGGCCCCGTGGCGGTTCGAGCCCATGCCGTGCTCGCCCTTCCGGGCCTTGAAGTGCTGCTGGTAGCGGTAGTCGATCAGGGTGTTGAGGCCGTCGACGCATTCGACCCAGACGTCGCCGCCGCGCCCGCCGTCGCCGCCGTTCGGCCCGCCGAACTCGATGAACTTTTCACGGCGGAAGGCCACGCAGCCGGCGCCACCGTCGCCGGAGCGGACATAGACCTTGGCTTCGTCGAGGAATTTCACGGGCGGACTCGGCTTCGTTCAGGCATCGGGATTTCGACGCGTCGCCGAAACGACGACGGGGAAGACGGTTTCCCATCTTCCCCGGGATCATCTGGTGGTGGGGCCCGCCTGTCGGAAGGCCCAGGCCAAGCGCCTTACTCGGCGGCTTCCTGCACCGGCACGACCGTGACGAAGGCGCGGCCGCGCTTCGTCTCAAACAGCACGCGGCCGGCGGCCTTGGCGAACAGGGTGTGGTCCGTACCCATGCCGACGTTGGTGCCGGGGTGCCACTTGGTGCCGCGCTGGCGCACGATGATGTTGCCCGGAATGACGGCCTCGGAACCGAACTTCTTCACGCCGAGGCGCTGACCGGCCGAGTCGCGGCCGTTGCGGGACGAGCCGCCTGCTTTTTTATGGGCCATGGGGAGTTACTCCGAATTCTTGAATCTCAGGTCGGATCGTCAGGCGCTGATGCCGGTGATGCGGACCACCGTGTGGTGCTGGCGGTGGCCCCGCTTGCGGCGGGAGTTCTGACGGCGGCGCTTCTTGAAGGCGATGACCTTCGCGTCGCGGCCGTGGCTGACGATCTCGCCGGTGACGCTGATCCCTGAGAGCAGCGGCGCGCCGACCTGGGTGGCGCCTTCGCCATTCGTGAACAGGAGCACGTCACCGAAGGTAACGGCCGAACCGGCCTCGCCCGCGAGCGTGGCGATCGTGATGGTGTCGTTGGCGGCAACGCGATACTGCTTGCCGCCCGTCTTGATGACTGCGAACATCGTTCTCTCTTCGTGTTCTCTGCCGGCCTCCGGCGCGCCTCGCGGCGAATCCTGGACCGTCTTCTTGTTCAGGTCATCCGCACCGTCGGATCGAGCCGGGGGCGAACGCGAAACGCGCGGACTTCGTCGAGGAAGCCGCGCGTATGAGTCGCTGCGTTAATGAGGTTTCCCGCCCCTGTCAACGAAGCGGACGGGGCGGCGGGCCCAATCCCGGCCCGGCGGCCCCCGTCCCGACCTTGCTCACGCCGCCCGCACGGTGGCGAGGAAGCGTCCGACTTCGGCATTGAGGTGCTCGGACTGGCGCGACAGCTCCGAAGCGGAGGCCAGCACCTGGGTGGCGGCAGCTCCCGTCTCTTCCGCCGCGCCCGCGACGCCGGAGATGTTGCCGGTGACCTCGCTGGTCCCCGTCGCGGCTTGCGCGACGTTGCGCACGATCTCCTGGGTGGCTGCCCCCTGCTCCTCGACGGCCGCCGCGATCGTGGCCGCCACCGTGTTGATCTCGCGGATGCGGGTCGAGATGCCGGAAATAGCCTGGACGGCGTCGCCCGTCGCCCCCTGGATCCGTGCGATCTGACCGGAGATCTCCTCGGTCGCCCGAGCCGTCTGGCTCGCGAGTTCCTTGACCTCGGTGGCCACCACCGCGAAGCCGCGGCCGGCCTCGCCGGCTCGCGCCGCTTCGATCGTCGCATTCAGGGCGAGCAGGTTGGTCTGCCCGGCGATCGTGGAGATCAGGCTCACCACGTCTCCGATGCGGTTCGCGGCCTGGCTCAGCTCTGTCACGAGGCGGGCGGTCTGGTCCGCTTCGCCGACCGCCATCTGGGCGAGATCGGCGGAACTCGCGACCTGCCGGCCGATCTCCTGGACGGAGGAGCCGAGTTCCTCGGCCGCCGCCGCCACCGTGCCGACATTGGTGGCAGCCTCCTCGGCGGCGGCGGCGACAGCGATCGATTGGCTGGCGGTTTCGCGGGCGGTCGCCGTCATGGTCGAGGCCGTGGCCTGCAACTCGGTCGCCGACGAGGAGACCATGCCCACGATGCCACCCACGGCCTCCTGGAAACCATCGGCGAGTTCGATCATGGCGCGGCGGCGTTCGGAGGCGGCGGCGGCATCGGTGATCCGGGCGAGTTCGGCCTGTTCCGCAGCCTTCTTCGCGACCATGGAGCGGATGTTCTCGACGGCGCGCCCGACCGCGCCGATCTCGTCGCCGCGCTTGCCCTCCGGGATGCTGATATCCGTCTCGCCTGCGGCCATGCGCTGGAGCACGGTGACGAGGCTGCCCAACGGCCGTGAGATGCCGAACATCGCGATGAGAGCCGCACAGATCAAGCTGAGGACCACGCCGATCCCGCTGAAGGCGAGGACGGTCGTCCGGGTCGTCTCGGCCTGGGCCCTCAGGGCGGCGGCTTCGGTATCCATGTACGCGGCGATGTCCGAAGACAGCGTGCCGCACGCCATATAGATTTCCTTGAAGTTCGGATCGACTGCATTGTGCATGAGGTCGAGCGCCTGCGCGGGCTGGCCCTTCTCCAGGAGCGCGCGCACCTTCAGGCTGTCCTCGATCAGGCGGTCGATCCGAACGGCGATCGGTTGCAGGCGGGACGCGAAGGTTGGAGCCTCGACCGACAGCCTGTCCATCAGCTGCTTGAGCTGGGGATACGCCTTGTCCATCTGCGCAAGATAGAGGGCCTTGGTCTCGGCGTCCGGCTCCATGATCGCCCGGTACAGCGCATGGTTCATCTCGAAGACAAACCGGTTGGCACGGCGCGCATTGGCTGCGCCCTTCGCCTCCCGCGCGATGAACCCCGAGTAACTTCCGCTGATTTCATTCAGCCGCGCGGTCGAATACCATACGCACAAACCAAGGATTGTGCTAATTATTCCAATGGATAGCCCGATTTTATAAATAACCCTCATTCGTCCGAGCATGATCGTCCCCTTGCCTTGTAGGGGATATTGATCACGAATATAATTAAAGTCCGATTAAAGATCATATTTTCGTGGCGCAACATGGATCGTTTAGCAAGCGCGCATTGGAGGACCCTCATGCGCGACTGGCTCATCTCCGAAACGTCGATGACGAGGAGATACCGGCGGCAACGGACGCGAGCGCCGAAGCGCTAGCGCTTCGTCAAACCACCCAGAACATTGCGGAGAATGACATTCCCGACCTCGGTGCCGACCCGGCGCGCCATCGAGCGGGCGGCATTGCCCAGGACCTGCTCGGCGAGGCCCGGCGGCGGCTTCCGGCCCTTCTTGCCGGCCGGCTGCGTGCCGACCAGGTTCTCGAGCCATCCCCCGAGCATCCCACCGAGCCCGCCTTCGCTGCCCTCGGAGCCGCCACCGCCTGCATCGAGGCCCTTGCGGGCGGCCAGCATCTCGTAGGCGCTCTCGTTGTCGACCGACTGGTCGTACTTGCCCCGCAACGGGCTTTTCGCGATGATCTCGGCGCGCTCGGCGGGGGTGATCGGGCCGACGCGGCCCTGCGGCGGGGCGATCAGGGCGCGCTCGACGACCGACGGTGTGCCCTTCGCCTCGAGGAAGGACACCAGAGCCTCGCCGACACCGAGTTCGGTGATCGCCTTGGCGACGTCGAAGCCGGGATTCTGCCGGAACGTCTCGGCGGCGGCCTTCACGGCGCGCTGGTCGCGGGGCGTGAAGGCGCGCAGGGCATGCTGCACCCGGTTGCCGAGCTGGCCCAGCACCGATTCCGGCACGTCGAGGGGGTTCTGCGT
Organism: Methylobacterium sp. J-078; assembly: GCF_022829285.1. Classification (GTDB taxonomy): domain Bacteria; phylum Pseudomonadota; class Alphaproteobacteria; order Rhizobiales; family Beijerinckiaceae; genus Methylobacterium. The sequence goes on along the minus strand of NZ_JAKSYI010000094.1, from coordinate 102,091 downwards.
CACGAAATAGACGCCGACGCCCTTCGAGCGGATCAGGCGGACCACCTGCTCCACTGCGTCGAGGAGCGCCTTCGGGGCGTCGTCGAATAGGAGGTGCGCCTCGTCGAAGAAGAATACCAACTTGGGCTTGTCGAGGTCGCCGACTTCCGGAAGCTGCTCGAAGAGTTCGGAGAGCATCCAGAGCAGGAACGAGGCGTAGAGCCGGGGCCGCTGCATCAGCTTGTCGGCGGCCAGGATGTTGACGATGCCCCGTCCCTCGCGGTCCACCCGCATGAAGTCGTTTAGGTCGAGGGCCGGCTCGCCGAAGAACCGGTCGGCGCCCTGGTTCTCCAGCATCAGGAGCTGGCGCTGGATGGCGCCGACAGAGGCCGCCGAGACGTTACCGTACTGGCCCGAGATCGCCTTCAGGTTCTCGGTGAGGTGAAGGAGGAGCGCGCGCAGATCCTTGAGGTCGAGGACCGGCCACTTGTTGTCGTCGGCAACCCGAAAGGCGATGTTGAGCACGCCCTCCTGGGTGTCGTTGAGTTCCAGGAGGCGCGCCAGCAGCAGCGGCCCCATCTCGATCACGGTGCAGCGGATCGGGTGGCCCTGGTCGCCGAACAGGTCCCAGAATACCGTCGGAAAGCGGTCGGGCTCGTAGGGGATTCCGAGTTCCTCGGCCCGCTTGACGAAGACCGGCTTCGATTCGCCCGCCGCCGCCAAGCCCGAGAGGTCGCCCTTGATGTCGGCGGCGAAGACCGGGACGCCGGCGTTGGAGAAGCCCTCCGCCATCACCTGCAGGGTCACCGTCTTGCCGGTGCCGGTGGCGCCCGCCACCAGGCCGTGGCGGTTCGCGAGCCAGAGGGTCAGACCCTCAGCCTTCAGGGTGCCATCCCTGAGCGGCGCCTTGCCGACCAGGATCGTGCCGTCGTCCTGCATGACCGTCCGCTCCTCATCGCCGGCCGGGGCGCGGCATCGACCGTGACGGTTATGGGCCGCGCCCGCGTCATTTTCCAGCGCTTCGCGGACCGCCCTTGATTTCGCGGCGGTGAGGCCGGAAGGACTAGGTCCCGACCGTGCTGGAGCTGTTTGAAGATGGAAGAGTTGATCGCCCGCGTCACGAACCGGACCGGCCTCGATGCCGCGACGGCCCAGACCGCCATCGGCCATATCCTGGCCTTCCTCCAGAAGGAGGGGCCCGCCACCGAGGTCAGCCAGCTGCTCGGCGCTCTGCCGGGATCCGAGACCGCGATCGCCGATTCCAATGCCGGCGAGGGCGGTGGCGGCCTGATGGGCATGCTCGGCGGCATGATGGGCGGGGGCGGCGTGATGGCTCTGGGCCAGAAGCTGATGTCGGCCGGCGTGCCGATGGGCCAGATGCAGCCCCTCGGCCAGGAGCTGTTCGCCTATGGCCGCGAAAAGGCCGGCGAGGACGTCATGGGGCCGATCGTCGGCTCGATCCCGGGCCTGAACCAGTTCGTCTGAGATCCCGAGTCCGGTCCTTCGGCGACTACCCATCGCGGCGTCCACGGAGGACCGGGCTCCTCACTTTGCAAACCCCTCTGGCAAAACGGTAATCCGTGTCATAAAAGCGTGTGCGCTTCGTGATGTTGTGGCCCTCCGAAGGCACGAGGCCAGGGGCTCCCGCGGAGCCGCCTCGGTGTCCCGACAGGGCGGATTGGACGATGGTCCCGAACTTCGCGCGCGATGCCTCCACGGCGTGGCTCAATGGCTGGGAGGCGCACGTGCACGCCCCCTTCGCCCGGCTCAAGCAGCGCAATGCGGAAGCCGGCCTGCCGGGCTTCCATCCCCGCGGCCTGCTGCTCCCGCCGGGGGCCACTCCGATCCGATTCAAGCCGCGCCTGAAGAAGCCCCTGGCCGCGCCCGGCCTCGCGCCGACCCTGGGGCGCATCGGCAGCCTGGAGGTGCGGCTCGCCACCACCGTCTCGGAGATCCGGCGGGCGCAGCGCCTGCGCTACCGGGTGTTCTACGAGGAGATGTCGGCGGTCCCGAGCGGCCTCGCGATGCTGTCGCGCCGGGACATCGACGATTACGATGCGGTCTGCGACCATCTCCTCGTCATCGACCACGCGGCGGTGGACGCCACGCCCTTCGCCGCCAAGCCGTTCCGCCGGCCCCGGCCGAAGGTGGTCGGCACCTACCGGCTCCTGCGCCAGGAGGCGGCGGACCGCCATTTCGGTTTCTACACGGCGGGGGAATACGACATCGCTCCGGTGATGGCGGCTAATCCGGGTGCCCGCTTCCTCGAACTCGGCCGCTCCTGCGTGCTGAAGCCCTACCGGACGAAGCGGACGGTGGAACTGCTCTGGGCCGGCATCTGGGCCTATGTTCAGCACCATCGCATCGACGCCATGCTGGGCTGCGCCAGCCTGGAGGGGACGGACCCGGAGCGGCTCGCCCTGCCGTTGAGCTTCCTCCATCACCACGCCCGGGCCGCCGAGGGCTGGTGCGCCCGCGCCCTGCCCGAGCGCTACGTGCCCATGAACCGCCTCGCCCGCGAGGCCGTGGACCCGAAGGCGGCGCTGCAGGCCCTGCCCCCGCTGATCAAGGGCTACCTGCGCGTCGGCGCCACCTTCGGCGACGGCGCCGTCATCGATCACCAGTTCGGCACCACCGACGTCTTCGTCGTGCTGCCGGTCTCGGCGATCGCGGCGCGCTATCGCGACCATTTCGGGCCGGCGGCGAACCGGCAGGCGGCCTGATCGACGTCAGGCCCGGGCATCCGCCACGAGGGTGGCAAGTCCCTCGCGATAGGTCGGATAGGCGAGGTCGACGCCGAGTTCCTCCCGGATACGGAGGTTCCGCACCCGCTTGTTCTCGCCGTAGAAGCTGCGCGCCATCGGGCTGAGGTCGGCGGTCTCGAAATCGACCTCCGGGGGCAGCGGGAGCCCGGCGAGCTTGGCGGCGTATTCGGTGACCACCTGCGGTGGCGTCGGTTCGTCGTCGGTGACGTTATAGACCGCGCCGTTGCGCGGCCGGTCGATCGAGGCCAGCAGCGTCGTGGCGATATCGTCCACGTGGATGCGGTTGAAGACCTGCCCCGGCTTGATGATACGCTGCGACTTGCCCTCGCGCAGCTTCACGATCGGATTGCGCCCCGGTCCGTAGATGCCCGACAGGCGGAACACCTGCACGGCCTTGCCCGTCTCGGCGCCCAGCGCCAGCCAGTCGTTCTCGACGGAGAGACGCCCGCGCGAGCGTCCGCTCACCGGGCTCGGGGCCGTCTCCTCGTCGATCCAGGCGCCCTGGTGGTCGCCGTAGACCCCAATGGTCGAGAGGTAGCCGATCCAGCCGATACGGCTGTCGGCGATGGACGCGCGGTAGCGCTCCAGCACCGTGTCGCCGTCGCGCCCCGGCGGCGCCGAGACGAGGAGCACGTCCGTGTCGGCGAGATCGGCCGCGATGCGGGGATCGTCGGAATCCGGTCCGAAGGCCCGCATCTCGGCGATAGCGCCCGGTCCGGTCCGCGCCGGATCGGTGACCGTGGCGCGCACCGTGTCGAAGCGGCTACGGGCACGCTCGACGAAGCGGCGGGCGGTGAAGCCGAGACCGAAGACGAAAAGGTTCATGAGGCGGCGTGTCCTGGTATCCCGGAGCCATCGGAATCGAGGGCGATGCGCCACTCGTCCCGGACGGCGTCGTCGGTTTCGCCCAAACCCCGGGCGTTGAAAAGGTCCCGCAGCCGCGCCGGGGCGACGAGGCGGCCGAGGGCCCACACCGCCATGCCGCGCACGAGGGGCGAGGAATCGGACAGGTTCGCCTCCGCCGCGTCCGCGAGGCTGGGCGCGCCGGAATTTCCGATCGCGACGAGGACGTTGCGCAGGAAGCGGTCGCGCCCCGTGCGCTTGACCGGCGTGCCGGCAAAGCGCGCGCGGAAGGCCGCGTCGTCGAGGCGGGCGAGGTCGGCGAGCGGCGGCGCGGCGAGGTCCGCGCGGGCGGCCATGCGCCCCTCCGCCGCCACGGCCGCGAACTTGTTCCAGGGACAGACCGCCAGGCAGTCGTCGCAGCCGAAGATCCGGTTGCCGATGGCGGCGCGGAACTCGGTCGGGATCGGTCCCACGTGCTCGATGGTGAGGTAGCTGATGCAGCGGCGCGCATCGAGTTGGTAGGGAGCCGGGAAGGCGTTCGTCGGGCAGATGTCGAGGCAGCGGCGGCACGAGCCGCAATGGTCGCCCTCCGGCGCGTCCGGCTCCAGCTCGGCGGAGGTGTAGATCGCGCCGAGCAGCAGCCAGTTACCGAGGTCGCGCGAGACCAGCACCGTGTGCTTGCCCTGCCAGCCGAGCCCGGCGGCAGCCGCCAGCGGCTTCTCCATCACGGGCGCCGTGTCGACGAAGACCTTCACGCGGACGTCGCCCTTGGCGGAGAGATAGCCGCCGAGTTCCTTGAGCTTGCCCTTGACCACCTCGTGGTAGTCGCGCCGCTGGGCATAGGCCGCGATGGCGCCCCGCTTACGTTGCGCCAGGAGCGCGAGGGGGTCGCCCTCGGGCCCGTAATTCATCCCCAGCACGACGACGCTGCGGACGCCGGGCCACAGGGTGGCGGGATCGGCGCGCTGGTCGGCGCGCTCCGCCATCCAGTCCATCTCGCCGTGGTGGCCGTCCGCGAGCCAGGCGACCAACCTGTCCCGGAGTTCGGGGACGGCGTCGGGCCGCGTGATGCGGACAGCCTCGAAGCCGAGGAGGCGCGCCCGTGCCTCGACCGCCCGGCGCAGGTCGGCGCCCGCCAGGACCTTGCGCGGTGCCTTCGTCGACCGCGCTGCCTGCGCCGGTGGTGATGCGTTCAAAAATCCAGGTTCGCGTAGTGGTCGGCCGGCGCCATGCCGGGCACCCGGTCCGCCAGGAGCGTGCGGAAGGACGGACGCGACTTCACACGCGCGTACCAGTCCCTCGCCGTCTCGTCCTCGTCCCATGGCACGTCGCCGAGATAATCCACGCAGGAGAGGTGGGCCGCCGCCGCGAGATCCGCATAGGTCAGATGGTCGCCCGCGATCCACTTCCGGCGGGACATCAGGTAGCCGATGTATTTCATGTGGTAGCGCACATTCGTGCGCGCCGCCCGAATGGCATGCATGTCCGGCGGGCCGCCGCCGTTGGCGCTGTTCATGAAGCGCTTCGAGATCTTTTCCGTGACGAGGTACTCGGTGACCTCGGCGTTGAACTTCACCAGGAACCAGTCGAGCAGGCGGCGCACCTCGACCCGCGCCGCCGTCGTCTCGGGCAGGAGGCGCCGACCGCTGAGGCCGAGGCCCCGGGTCTCGTCGAGATACTCGGCGATGATGCCGGCGCCGGGCACGGCCAGACCGGTCTGCTCCACCAGCACCGGGGTGGTCCCGGCCGGGTTGATCAGCAGGAAGGCCTCGCGCCGGTCCCAGGCACGCTCCTCCATCAGCGTCGGCTCCATCCCCATCTCGGAGAGAACGAGGCGGATGAACCGGGAATGCGGGCAGAAGGGAGAGTGGTAAAGCGTCGCCATCGAGGCCGTTTCGCACGGGGAAGGTTTGCCGGGGGAACGAACCGCGTCGGTGCCCGGCGGGGATGGTCGGCCGGGTAAGACTTATTGCCCGATCATTGCCGCCTCATTAACACGCCCGTCGCGAACGCGATAACCATCCGTCAACCTTGATGGATCACGTTCGATCCGCGATGGAAGCGCCGCCGGATGAACCACCGGGCTTAGAGCGTGTCACCGGCCGGGCCTTCCCAGACACCCAAACCGTCGAGGCGATGAGATGATGGATGCGATGGGCATCGCGAAGGCGGTCGTGCTCGCCGTGGTGGAGGGGGCGACCGAGTTCATCCCCGTCTCGTCGACGGGGCACCAGCTCCTGGTGGGGCACTTCATCGGCTTCCAGTCCCCCAACAACACCTTCGAGGTGCTGATCCAGCTCGGCGCCATCCTGGCGATCCTGGCGGTCTACTTCCGGCGGCTGCTCGGCATCACCCTGGCGCTGCCCAACGACCCCAGGGCGCGCCGCTTCGTGGCCGGCATCCTGCTGGCGTTCCTGCCGGCGGCCATCATCGGCGGCCTCTTCTCGAAATACATCAAGTTCTACCTGTTCAACCCCTGGATCGTCTGCGCGACCCTGGTGGCCGGCGGTCTGGTGCTGCTCGTCCTCGACGACACCGACCTCGAGGTGAAGAAGCGCGACGTCTTCGACTTCACCCTGCCGATGGACCTGAAGATCGGCCTGTTCCAGTGTCTCGCCATGATCCCCGGCGTGTCGCGCTCGGGCGCCACCATCGTGGGCGCGATGCTGATGGGCGCAGACAAGCGCTCGGCCACCGAATTCTCGTTCTACCTCGCGATCCCCACCATGGCAGGCGCCTTCGCCAAGGACCTGCTCGACAACTACAAGAACCTCTCGCGCGACGACACCGGCCTGATCGTGATCGGCTTCATCGTGGCCTTCATTTCGGCCTTCATCGTGGTGCGGACGGTGCTCGACTACGTCGCCTCGCACGGATTTCGCCTGTTCGCCTGGTGGCGCATCATCGTCGGCTCGCTCGGCTTCGCGGGCCTGATCATCTTCGGCTGATCGGACCTCCACGACCGGGGGCGGCGCCCGGGCGGATTGGGATTTAAAATACAAGACGCGAGGGCGATTGCGTCCGCGCGCGACGGCGTGCAAGGGCTGTCCGGAAAGACAGCCCGGCCGCGCTTGGCCGGAGCCAAGCCGCTTGGCCGGAGCCAAGCACATGCGGAGGCCAGCCCCGATGGAAGACCGTCCCCTCGCCGACCTGTTTCCGCCCGCGACCCGCGAGCGCTGGCTCGGCCTCGTCGACGGTGTCCTGAAAGGCGGAGATTTCGAGAAGCGCCTCGTCTCGAAGACGGCCGACGGCATCCGCATCGAACCCCTCTACGACGCCGCGGCGCCGGTGGCGCAGCCCGTGCGGGCCCCCGGCCCCTGGCGGGTCTCCCAGCGGGTCGACCACCCGGACGGCGCCCAGGCGAGCGCCTTAGCCCTCGCCGATCTCGAGGGCGGCGCGGACGCCCTGACGCTGGTCTTCGCCGGCGCCCCCGCCGCGCGGGGCTACGGCCTCACCGCGACCAATGCCGCCGACCTCGACGCGGCGCTCGGCAACGTCATGCTTCCCCTGATCGCCACACGTCTGGACGCAGGCGCGCGTGGGATCGAAGCCGCCTTCCTGATCCGGGACGTGGTCAAGGCCCGCGGCGAGACCCTGAAGGGCCTCGACCTCGACCTCGGCCTCGACCCCATCGGCACCCTCGCTTCCGGCGGCTCCCTGGCGGAGGATCACGGGGCCGAACTCGGCCGCACCCTCGCGGCCTTCGATGCCGAGGGCTTCACGGGTCGCGCCTGCCTCGCCGACGGCCGGCCCTACCATGAGGCCGGGGCCAGCGAGGCCGCCGAACTCGCGGCCGTGCTCGCCACCGCCGTGGCCTACCTGCGCGTGCTGGAGGCCAACGGGCACGCGCTGGAGCGCGCTCGGGATGCCGTCGCGATCCTGCTGACCGCCGATGCCGACGAATTCCTGACCATCGCCAAGTTCCGGGCCATGCGCCGGCTGTGGGCCCGGGTGGAAGCGGCCTGCGGGCTGTCCCCCAAGCCGCTCCGCCTGCATGCCGAGACCGCCTGGCGGATGATGAGCCGTCGCGACCCCTTCGTGAACATCCTGCGTACCGCCATGGCCGCCTGCTCGGCGGGCCTCGGCGGCGCCGACGCGATCACCGCCCTGCCCTACACGGCGGCACTCGGCCTGAGCGACGCCTTCGCGCGCCGGGTGGTGCGCAACAGCCAGATCGTTCTCATCGAGGAATCCAACCTCGCCCGCGTCGCCGACCCGGCCGCCGGTGCCGGCAGCTTCGAGACGCTGACGGGCGAGTTGACCACGGCGGCCTGGGCCGCGTTCCAGGAAATCGAGCGCGAGGGCGGCATCGTCGCGAGCCTGCAGGCCGGCGCGATCCAGGGGCGGATCGCCGCCACGCAGACGATCCGGGCCCGGAACGTCGCCACCCGGCGCGAGGCCCTGACCGGCGCCAGCGAGTTCCCCTACCTCGCCGAGAAGCCCGTCACGGTGCTGGACGCCGCCCCGGTGGCGGCGCCCCCGGCCGCCGGCTTCGGCGGCGGAGCGGCCATCACCGCGGCACCCCTGCCCTCGCTGCGCCTCGCCGAGCCCTACGAGGCTCTGCGCGACGCGTCCGACGCGGTGCTCGCCGCGCAGGGCCGCCGCCCATCGGTGTTCCTGGCCAATCTCGGGCCCGTGGCGGTCTTCAACGCCCGCTCGACCTTCGCCGCCAATGCCTTCGCGGCCGGCGGCATCGAGGCGGTGAACCAGGAGGGCTTCACCGATCCGGCGGCCCTGTCCGAGGCCTTCCGCGCCTCGCGCGCGCGCATCGCCTGCCTGTGCTCGTCCGACGCCCTCTATACCACCCACGCGGTGGAGGCCGCGCGCGCCCTCAAGGCAGCTGGCGCGACCACGCTGTACCTCGCCGGCAAGGCGGGGGACCTCGCCGAGCCCCTGAAGGAAGCGGGTGTCGACGGCTATCTCCACGCGGGGGGCGACGTTCTGGCGCTGCTGACAGGAGCGCTGGCGCACGCGACGAACGAATAGGCGCGCAACCGACGCGGCACCACGGTCGTTCCTGGCCCAGTCGATTCGAAACACGAACGGAATCCCATGCGACGCGCAGCCCTCGCGGTGACCACCCTCGCCCTTCTGACCGCCTCCGCCGGAGTTGCGGACGCCGCCAAGAAGAAGGTCCAGGTGCCGAACCGCTACGACGGCGCCTGGAGCATCGAGGTGGTCACCCTCGACGGTCCCTGTGACCGGGCCTACCGCTACGGCGTCCAGATCCGTCGCGGCGAGGCGAGCTATGCCGGCGGCGAGTTCAACATCCGGGGCCGGGTGTCGCAGAGCGGCGCGGTGCGGGCCGTGATCTCGCGCGGCAACGACGCCGCCGACGTGGTGGGCCGCCTGGGGCGGCAGGGCGTCGGAAACGGCACCTGGACCACCACCGGACTGATCGCCTGCAGCGGGCGCTGGAACGCCGAGCGCCGGGGCTGAACCGGATTTGTGGTGAGCGAGCCACAACGCCGCGCCATCGCGATCCGAGTGAACGCATCGCGCTGATCTGCCCTTCTCCGGACCAAATCGGCAGGGAATACTGGGTGCGAATCGAGATCGATTTCGCACGGGGCTTCCCAATATGAAGGCTTTGCTGTTCGGCGCGTTGGCGATGACGTTCGGGTTGGGCAGCGTTGCGGTGGCGGCCGGGCGCAACCCGGTGCAGCCCCACGCCGTCATGTCGCCCCTGGAGAAGGCCGCGACGGATTGCTTCGCCGAGACGGTGCTGGCGAATCCCGCCGCCACGCGCCACGCCCGCGCCGGCCGCTGGTACGAGGCGGCGAGCGTGACGGGCTTTCTCTGCCGTCCGGAAGTCGACGCGATGATCCGGGTGCACGACCAGCTCTACGGCCGCGGGACCGGCACGCGCTACTTCCAGAATGCCTATACCCGCCACCTCGGACGGGAACTCGCGGAACGCCTGCAGCCGACGCTGGAGCGCAAGGCCATGGCCAGCGCCGAGCCTCCGGCCGATAAGGGCGATGCCTCCGAGGCGGACAAGCCGTCGGAATAGGGTTGCCGTGCGATAAGACGATTGTCTTAACTCGTATTCTGCTATCGTCGACGCGCGGAAATCCCGAGCGAAGCAGGCTTTCCCGGCGGTTTTGGAACGATCTCGGATGGCCTCCCCACGCTCGGCCACGCAGGGGCCGCTGGCAACGCAATGTGAGAGCGCGGCGCTTGAATCGGAGCGTCTCGACCGCAGGGGTGTGCACGGACTTTCGGCGGCGGCTCTCCATCTCGCGCATCGCGTGATGGATGCGGCGGAGACCCGGTATGCCTATGATGCGGCCACGATCGCCGCGCTGCGTACCCAGGTCACCACACAGGCCGCGCTCATCAGGTCCCAGGCCGATCTCATTTCGCAGATCCAAACCACCTTCGACCGTGCGGCGGCCGCAGCGCAGATCGGCGTCTGGGAATGCGATCTGCCGAGCGAGACGCTGCGCTGGAGCGACACCGTCTGCGACCTGTTCGAATTTCCCCGTGGTTCGACTCCGGATCGCGCAGTCACCCTCGCCTGCTACCCGGACGAGGCGCGCCAAAGGCTCATTGCAGCCCGCAGCGAAGCCATTGCCCGCCGCTCAAGTTTCACCCTCGATACCGAGATCATCGGCAGGCGCGGTACACGACGCTGGATCCGCATCACGGCGACGGTGGAATGCCGAGGCGACGTACCAGTGCGCATCTTCGGCCTGAAGCAGGACATCACGGACGAGCGGCTACGCTCCGAACGCATCCGCTACTCGGCGGAGTTCGACTACCTCACCGGCTTGGCCAACCGGGCCGTCTTCGAACGGCATCTCGCGGCTCTGCCCGAGAATGGAACCCTTCTCCTCGTCGACCTCGACGGCTTCAAGGCGATCAACGACGTGTACGGCCATGCCGCCGGCGACGCCTGCCTGAAGGAAGCGGCCGGGCGCCTCGGCGCGACCTGCCGCGGCACCGACCTCGTGGCGCGGATCGGCGGGGATGAATTCGCCGTGCTGATCACGAACGATCCCAACGGCCGTCTCGGAGAATCGCTCGGACAGCGGATCGTCGACGCGATGCGTGCCCCCTTCCCCCACGGAACCGCAAGGCTCGGCTTCGGTGCTTCGGTGGGACTTGCCCGCGCCGGATGCTCCTCGCCTGCGGAGCTGTTCGATCGGGCGGACAAGGCCCTGTACGCCGCCAAGCTCGCGGGACGCGGCCGGATCGGATTTGCGGCCCCGGATCTTTCCCGCGCGGGCATCGACGCAAATTGCAGCGGTTCGTGACCGTATGTGTGGGTCGCCCCGAACGCGCGCGAAGAATGTCGCACGGGCGACATGGCCCGCAAAAGTCACGGGCATTACCACATAGATTAATATCGGGACTGCACGAAGACCATTAAGGGTTCGATGCTGCGTACGGCGACTGCCGGTCCGCACCCGGCCGAATTCGAGATGTGACGGCGGCGTCCGGTATCCGGACCGTCATGGGAGCCCGTGAATGCTCGGCTGGTTCAAGGCCCTGATGCCCAGGGAGGATCGCTTCTTCGATCTGTTCGCGCGGCATTCCCAGACGCTGGTCGCCGGTGCCGAAGCGCTCCAGGGCGTTCTGGAGGGCGGTGAGTCCGTGCCGCGCTACTGCCAGGTCATCGTCGATCGCGAGCACGAGGCCGATGGGATCACCGCCGAGGTGCTCCTGGCCGTGCGCCGCAGCTTCATCACCCCCTTCGACCGGGGCGACATCAAGGACCTGATCCAATCGATGGACGATGCCATCGACCAGATGAACAAGACGGTGAAGACCATCGCGCTCTACGAGGTGCGCAGCTTCGAGCCCCTGATGCGCGAGATGGGCGGCACCGTCATCGAGGCGGCACGCCTCACCGCCGAGGCGATCCCCCTGCTCACCGCGATCGACAAGCACGCGGGCCGCCTCAACGCCCTCACCGAGCAGATCACCCGCGTGGAGGGGCGCTCGGACGAGATGCAGGAGCGCGGGCTCAAGGCTCTCTACCAGGCCCACCGCAAGAACGGCGGCGACGGCGACACCATGGCCTACCTCATCGGTGCCGAGATCTACGGCCACCTGGAGGATGTCGTCGACCGTTTCGAGGACGTCGCCAACGAGATCAGCGGCATCGTGATCGAGAACGTCTGAGGCGATGACCGACGTCGCCCTCGCCTTCCCGCTCCTCGTCGGCCTGATCGCGGTCGCGCTGCTGTTCGATTTCCTGAACGGCCTGCACGACGCGGCCAATTCCATCGCCACCATCGTGTCGACGCGGGTGCTGCGGCCGCAATACGCGGTGCTCTGGGCCGCGTTCTTCAATTTCATCGCATTCCTGTTCTTCGGCCTGCACGTGGCCCAGACCCTCGGCACCGGCATCATCGATGCGGGAATCGTGACCCCGCAGGTGATCTTCAGCGCTCTCGTCGGCGCGATCGTCTGGAACGTCGTCACCTGGATCTTCGGCATTCCGTCGAGTTCGTCGCACGCGCTCGTGGGCGGTCTCCTGGGGGCGGGCCTGGCGAAGGTCGGGCTCAGCGCCGTGGTCTGGAGCGGGGTCCTGAAGACGGCGGCCGCCATCGTGCTCTCGCCGCTCGTCGGTTTCCTGCTGGCGCTGCTGCTGGTGCTGATCGTCTCCTGGATCTGCCGGCGCGCGACGCCCTTCGGGGTCGACCGCACGTTCCGCATCCTGCAATTCGCCTCCGCCTCCCTCTACTCCCTGGGGCATGGCGGCAACGACGCACAGAAGACCATGGGGATCATCGCCCTCCTGCTGTACTCGCAAGGCTATCTCGGGGGCGAGTTCCATGTCCCCCTCTGGGTCGTGCTCTCCTGCCACGGCGCCATCGCCCTCGGCACCCTAAGCGGGGGCTGGCGCATCGTTCACACGATGGGCTCGAAACTGACGCGGCTCAACCCGATGCAGGGCTTCTGCGCCGAGACCGGCGGCGCGATCACGCTCTTCGCCGCGACCTTCGCGGGGGTGCCGGTCTCGACCACCCACACGATCACGGGAGCGATCGTGGGTGTCGGCGCGGCACGCCGGACCTCCGCCGTGCGTTGGGGCGTTGCCAGCAACATCGTCGTCGCCTGGGTGTTGACCTTACCGGCGGCGGGACTGGTCTCGGCGGCCTGCTACGCCATCACCACCCTGTTCCGCTAGACGATCGGGTTCGCCGTGCCGTCCTCATCCCCGAAAGGCGCCAAGGCGGCGCCGAAGACGATCACGCGGAGGACGGTCGCACCAAGGAAGGCCGAACCCAAAGCCCTGAAGGCGAAAACCCAGGACGCGAAACTCCAACCGGCGAAGGCGCCGGGACCAGAGGTCCCTCCACCCAAGGCGCCATCCCTGAAACTGAAGCCGGCCAAGGCGCCCTCCCCCAAGGCGCACGCCTTCCTCGTCGGGGTGAAACGCCGGCGCGAAGCCTTGCGCGTCTACGCGGTCCTCACGGCCTCGGAAGCGGTGGCGCTGGCCATCGTCGAGGCGGCGAGCGGCGAGGACGTTACGGTCGAGCCGGTCGGGCGCCTCTCGAAGAAGCTGGCCCGACCGCTCAAGCTGCTGACGGGCGAGCCGCGCCTGATCTGAGACGGGTCAATCGTCCATCTTCAGGGCGGCGATGAAGGCCTCCTGTGGGATCTCGACCTTGCCGAACTGGCGCATCTTCTTCTTGCCCTCCTTCTGCTTGTCGAGGAGCTTGCGCTTGCGGGAGATGTCGCCGCCGTAGCACTTGGCGGTCACGTCCTTGGACAGGGCCTTGATGGTCTCGCGGGCGATGATCTTGCCGCCCAAGGCCGCCTGGACCGGAATCTGGAACAGGTGGCGGGGGATGAGGTCCTTCAGCTTCTCGCACATCGCCCGGCCGCGATGCTCGGCGCGGGTGCGGTGGACCAGCATCGAGAGAGCGTCCACCGGCTCGGCGTTGACGAGGATCGACATCTTCACGAGATCGCCCTCGCGGTAATCCGAGATGTGGTAGTCGAACGAGGCATAGCCCTTCGAGATCGATTTCAGGCGGTCGTAGAAGTCGAACACCACCTCATTCAGCGGCAGGTCGTAGACGACCATGGCGCGCTTGCCCACGTAATTGAGGTCGACCTGCGTGCCGCGCCGATCCTGGCAGAGCTTGAGCACGCCGCCGAGGTACTCGTCCGGCGTGAGGATGGTGGCGCGGATCCACGGCTCCTCAATGGCGGTGATCTTCATCACGTCCGGCATGTCGGCCGGGTTGTGCAGCTCCTTGATGGTGCCGTCCGTCATCTGCAGGCGGTAGACCACCGAAGGCGCCGTCGAGATCAGGTCGAGGTTGAACTCGCGCTCCAGACGCTCCTGGATGATCTCGAGGTGGAGCAGTCCGAGGAAGCCGCAGCGGAAGCCGAAGCCGAGGGCCGCGCTAGTCTCCATCTCGTAGGAGAACGAGGCGTCGTTCAGGCGCAGCTTGCTCATCGCGCTGCGCAGGGTCTCGAACTCGGCCGCGTCGACCGGGAACAGCCCGCAGAACACGACCGACTGCACGTCCTTGAAGCCCGGCAGCATCTCCTTGCACGGGCGCTTGTCTTCCGTGAGGGTGTCGCCGACGCGGGTGTCCGCAACCTCCTTGATCGAGCCGGTGAAGAAGCCGACCTCGCCGGGGCCGAGCTCGCCGATATCGGCCATCTTCGGGCGGAACACGCCGATCTTGTCGACGCCGTGCACGGCATCGGCCCGCATCATGCGGATGTTCATGCCCTTCTTCAGCACGCCGTCGACGATGCGCACCAGCACGACGACGCCGAGGTAGACGTCGTACCAGCTGTCGACGAGCAGGGCCTTCAGGGGCGCGTCGCGGTCGCCCTTGGGCGGCGGCAGGCGGGTGACGATGGCCTCCAGCACCGCCTCGATGTTGAGGCCGCTTTTCGCCGAGATCGCGACGGCTTCCGAGGCGTCGATGCCGATCACCTCCTCGATCTGCGCGCGGATGCGCTCCGGCTCGGCGGCCGGCAGGTCGATCTTGTTGAGGACAGGCACGATCTCGTGGTTGGCGTCGAGCGCCTGGTAGACGTTGGCCAGCGTCTGCGCTTCCACACCCTGGCTCGCATCGACCACCAGCAACGAGCCTTCGCAGGCGGCCAGACTCCGGGACACCTCGTAGGCGAAGTCCACGTGGCCGGGCGTGTCCATCAGATTGAGGATGTAGTCCTTGCCGTCCTCGGCCTTGTATTCGAGGCGCACCGTCTGCGCCTTGATGGTGATGCCGCGCTCCTTCTCGATGTCCATCGAGTCGAGCATCTGCTCGCTCATGTCGCGCAGGGCCACGGTGCCGGTGGTCTGAATCAGCCGGTCGGCCAGCGTCGACTTGCCGTGGTCGATATGCGCGACGATGGAGAAGTTGCGGATGTTGTCGATGGGCGTCGTTGTCATCGAGGATGCGATCTCCGGCGCGCGCGGCCCGCCGTCAAGGGACGGACCCGGCGCACGGTCTCATGAGTGAGGGAAACTGATCGCTCGCAGATAGCAGCGCAGGCTCCGTGCGCCAAGCGCGGGAGCCAGGCCGCGGATGAAGCCGGGCCGCACCCATTGCGATGAATGCCCGATACTTCGCCGGCGCGACCCGGCTCGCCGACGGTATCGGTAGTTGCCGGCTTTGATGAGATGCAATCGGCGGAGCGGCCATGGGGCCGATCAGGTGATCGCCACCGCACGGTGCCGACGCATGGCAGCGTTCCGGCCGCCAGACCTTCTTGGTTCGCCGCCATCGACATCCCGAAGACCAAACCGACGGCAGCCTGATCTTCGATCAGGAGAAAATAAATCAAAGCGATACTATTAGATATAAACTTTTACAGTACTTGCGCACAACGGCAGACTTAAACCTATATTTAATCATTGTCGATTTATCTGTCCAAAGAAATAAACGATGAAAAATCTCGAAGAATCGATCTAAAGCGAATTCCAATGATGTCATCAGCGCGAAAACTCATCCTTTTGGCGGTAAGCGCATTGGCTTTCGGGGTCAATTCGGTGAACGCCCAAGGATTCGCGACGGAAAAACTGAATTACCGCCGTCCGACCTCGATTCCGTTTCCAGACGATGCTCCGTATTCGCCCCAGATGGCGACACTCGGCAAGATGTTGTTCTTCGATCCGCGCCTGAGCGGCAAGCAGAACCTCAGCTGCGCGAGCTGTCACAATCCATCCTTCGGCTTCGAGGTCCCCGTGTCCGGCGCGATCGGAGCGACGAACAAGCCCCTGGCCCGCAAGGCGCCGACCGTGCTGAACGCAGCCTGGCTTCCGACGCTCTTCTGGGACGGGCGGGCTCCCGACCTCGAGACGCAGGCGATGGGTCCGATCACGGCCGATGCCGAGATGGACGGGAAGTTCCCGGAGATCATCGCCCGCCTGAAGGGCACGCCGGAATACGAGGCCTGGTTCGGCAAGCTGTTTCCCCGCGACGGCGTCACGCAGGACAACATCCTGACCGCGATCGCCACCTACGAGCGGACGGTGGTGTCGGGATGGGCGCCCTTCGACCGCTGGGTCGAGGGTGACGCGACGGCGATCTCGCCCGCCGCTCAGCGCGGTTTCGCGGTGTTCACCGGCAAGGGCCAATGCGCGGCCTGCCACACCGGTTGGAACTTCACCGACAACAAGTTCCACGACCTGGGCGTGCAGACGAAGGACATAGGCCGTGCGGCCTTCGAGCCCGACAACCCGCTGGCGAAACACGCGTTCAAGACGCCGGGCCTGCGCAACCTGACCTACCGCGCCCCCTTCGGCCATGCGGGCCAGTTCGCGAATCTCGACCAGATCGTCGCCTTCTACGAAACGGGAGGCATCGCGCGGCCCTCGAGGTCTCCGTTGATGAAACCCATCCGGCTCGAACCGCAGGAACGCGAGGATCTCATCGCCTTCCTGCATTCGTTGACCGCGGAACAGACGCGTATCGCCCTGCCGAACCTGCCGAACTGACGCCCGAGACAGGACGCACCACGATGTCGATCCGCTACAAGATCCTGCTTCCGCTCCTCGGCTTCATGCTCCTGGCGGGCCTCCTGGCCGGAGTCACCGGCCTGCTCGGCCTCCGGGTGGCCGGCGACCTGTCGACCCTCGCCGAGCGCACCACCGAGGTCAACGACGCGAGCCGCGCGGCCCGCGACCGCTTCCGCCGCATGGAGGAACTCGTCGGACGCATCAGCGCGATGACGGACCTCATCGACATGGCGCCGGTCAATGCCGAATTCACGGCCGCGAGCGACAAGCTGACCGTCCTTCTCGAAAGCCTGACCACCAACGCCCTGTCCGAGCGGATGCGGATCCTGTCGCGAAGCACGGAAGCCGAGGCGGGGCAGTGGCGCCGCGACGCGGAGATCCTGCTCGGCCTCCGGTCGGCGCGCAAGGTCCCGACCCTGGAGCGCCTGACCCAGCGCAGCCAGCGGTTGCGGCAACTTTTCGACGAGGCCGTGGCCCTGGCCGCCGAGGATGCGCGGGCGCAGATTCAGGCGACCCGCGCGGCGACGGTCTAGGAGATCTGGGCGATGCTCGGACTGAGCGGCGCGGCGGTCCTGGCCGGTTCGGGCACGGCCTGGTGGCTTGCCGGCAATCTGGCACGGCCGCTGATGAGGCTGACCGTGGAAACCTCACGCCTCGCTGCCGGCGATACGCGGGTCGACCTCGCGGCCGCGACCCGTCGGGACGAGATCGGCGACATCGCCCGGGCCGTCGTGGCGATCCGCGACATGTCCCTCGCGGAGGCCGCGCGGCAACTCGAGACCACCGAGGCCGCACGCATGCGGGCGGAGGAGGCGCGGCGGACCTTGCTGCGGGACCTCGCCGATCGGTTCGAGACGTCCGTCGGCGGGATCGTCGCGGGTGTGTCACGGGCCGTGGCCGGCCTGCAGGCCTCATCGGGCTCCATGCGGTCGGCCGTCGAAGGGACGGCCCTGCGCTCCACCAGCGCGGCGGATGCCGCGCGGCAGACGTCCGACAACGTCGACGCCGTGGCCGCCGCTGCGGACGAACTGGGCTCGACGGTGAACGAGATCGGCCGGCAGGTCGTGCAGGCCGCCGGGATCTCGTCGACCGCCGTCCACACCGCGACCCGCACCGCCGAGACCATGGCGGCCCTGTCCAACGCCGCGACCCGGATCGGCGACGTCGTCGGCCTGGTGTCGACCATCGCGGGTCAGACGAACCTGCTCGCTCTCAACGCCACGATCGAGGCGGCCCGCGCCGGAGAGGCGGGCCGTGGCTTCGCGGTCGTCGCGACCGAAGTGAAGGAACTGGCCTCACAGACGGCCAGGGCGACCGAGGACATCGGCCGTCAGATCGGAGCGATCCAGACGGCCACCAGCGGAGCCGCGCAGGCGATCCAGGAGATCACCGCGCAGATCCAGGCGATGAGCGGCGTGACGACGAGCATCGCCAGCGCCATCGAGGAGCAGGGTGTCACCACGCAGGAGATCGTGCGCAGCATGGCCGAGGCGTCCGCCGGTGCCGGCCAAGTGACGGCCGACATCTCGGAAGTGGCCCATTCGGCGGATGGCGCCGGACAGGCGGCTCACGCCGTGGCGACGTCCGCCGACGTCCTCGCCGAACAGGCGCGCACGCTGCACGTGGAAATCGACCAGTTCCTGCGCAACGTCCGAGCCGCCTGAGCGAATGGGGGGTGCCGGGGCGACGGCCTATTCGGCCTTCGCCTCGCCCCGGCGCGCCTCGGCCGCCATCGTCACCAGCACTTTGCGCAAGGCCCCCATCTCGCGGACCGGCTCCGGGTAGAGCACCCGCGCGGTCCGGTCCGCGGCCAGGAGGTCCATGCCCTCCGGATCGAGGCCGGTGAGGCGCCAGGGGCCCGGCTCGGCACCGGAGGCGACGGCGTAGAGCGCGAGGGCGTCGGCGTGATCGGCGTTCATGTGCTCGACGGCGCCGGCCTCGCCGGCCACCAACCCTTCGGCGCCCGCGAGATCGAGCCGCAGTTCATCCGCCCTCAGCACGGCGGCCTTGGCAAAGCCCCCGTTGAGATGTCCGGCGCCCGGCTCCAGGGCGAAGAAGCCGAAATCCGGAAAGTCCGCGTACAGCTTGGATTTCGGGTGCCGCGCGACGAAGCGGGCGCGGGCACGCGGATCGGCCGTCTGCGTCACGCGCCCCGTCACCGTCAGGCGCGGATGCGCGAGCGGGTCTCCCTTGCCGCCGGCGCTGAACAGCAGCGAGGCGCGCGGGTCGGCCAGCAGGTTGCGGGTGTGCGCCGAGAGGCGCGAGAGCAGCATCAGGGGGGTGCCGTCGACATCCGTGGCGATGGTCACCAGGGAGGCGAAGGGCGTGCCGTCCTCCGGATCGAGGGTGGCGAGCGCGCCCGAGCGAATCGAGCGCAGGAGATGGCGGGCCAGCCCGATCGCGTCGAACGGCGCTTCGGCCGCCGGCAGCGGCACCGCCGGCTCGCGCCGCTCGCCCCCCGTGTTGGTCTCGCCCTCGGCCATGGATCCTCCCCCGATTCGATGCCCGCGAACCGGCGCTCAGGCCGCGTTCAGCCGGACGATCATAGCCAGGGTTTCGGGCTCCGCACGAGGGCACCGGACTGCGGCCCGTTGGCATCAGTCAAGCCGCAAACGAACAAACGACCGAGGTCGCTCGCTTTTATCGCACAGAGTCATTACACAGCCTGACTCTCCGCGCGAACGCGGCCCGCCCCCCGGCACGGTCGCCACCGCGTTTTTGCCGATCCTTGTGAGCCGTCCGCGACGGTGAATCGGGGTGGGATGCGGAGGGGCGGGCGCCATCAGACGTTCGCCGAGCCGCATCCGAGCAACAGGACACGCGCATGCCGACCATCGCCCTCGTGGACGACGACCGAAACATCCTCACCTCCGTCTCGATCGCCCTCGAGACCGAAGGCTACCGCATCCAGACCTACACCGACGGCGCCTCGGCGCTGGACGGCCTGAAGCATTCCCCGCCGGACCTCGCGATCTTCGACATCAAGATGCCGCGCATGGACGGGATGGAGCTTCTCAGGCGTCTGCGGCAGAAATCCGACCTTCCGGTGATCTTCCTGACCTCGAAGGACGAGGAGATCGACGAGCTGTTCGGCCTCAAGATGGGCGCCGACGATTTCATCCATAAGCCGTTCTCGCAGCGCCTGCTGGTCGAGCGCGTGAAGGCCGTGCTGCGCCGCTTCGCCCCCAAGGACGGTCCGGGCGCCGCCGCCCGCGAGGCCGATGCCGCCGCACGCTCCCTGGAGCGTGGGCTCCTGATGATGGACCCCGAGCGCCACACCTGCACCTGGAAGGGCGAGCCCGTCACCCTGACGGTAACGGAGTTCCTGATTCTTCAGGCCCTGGCGCACCGGCCCGGCGTCGTGAAGAGCCGCAACGCCCTGATGGATGCGGCCTACGACGATCAGGTCTACGTGGACGACCGGACCATCGACAGCCACATCAAGCGCCTGCGCAAGAAGTTCAAGGTGACCGACACGAGCTTCGACATGATCGAGACGCTCTACGGTGTCGGCTACCGCTTCAAGGAGAGCTGAGCGCCCGCCCGGGCCTCAGGCGCCCCCTCCCCGCAACGCTGTTCCTTCACCACCGGACGCCCGTGGCCACCACCGACCAAGCCGAAACCCCGTCGCGCGGCATGCTGGGATGGCCGCGCCAGATCTGGAACGGGATCGGTCAACGGGCCTCGTCGAGCCTGACGCGGCGCATCGTCGTGCTCAATCTCGTCGGGCTCATCGCCCTGCTGTTCGGCTTCCTCTACCTGAACCAGTTCCGCCAGGGGCTGATCCAGGCCCGGGTGCAGAGCCTGCTGATCCAGGGCGAGATCATCGCGGGCGCCATCGCCTCGTCGGCCTCGGTCGAGACCGACGCGATCCGGATCGACCCCGACAAGCTGCTCCAGCTCCAGGCCGGCGAGGCGGAAGAGCCCTCCTCCCCCCTCACCTTCTCCCTGAACCCCGAGCGCGTGGCCCCGCTGCTGCGCCGGCTGATCACGCCGACGGGCAACCGCGCCCGGGTCTACGACCAGGAGGGCGGCCTCCTGTTCGACACCCGAACCCTCTCGGCCCGCGGCGAGATGAGCCGCAGCGATCCGGATGTCCGCCCGCGCAAGGGCACGTGGCTGGAGAAGGCCTGGGAGGTCGTGCAGTCGAAATTCGCCGGGAGCACGCCGTCCCCCGGCGTCACCGAGGATGTCGGCCCCGCCAGTGGGCGCAGCCTCAAGGAAGTGCAGGTCGCGCTCGGCGGCGCGCGCGGCAACATCGTGCGGCGCAATCCGGCCGGGGAGACCATCGTGTCCGTTGCGGTGCCGATCCAGCGGGCGAATTCCGTCCGCGGCGCCCTGATGCTCTCGACGCAAGGGGGCGACATCGACCGGGTCATCGCCTCGGAGCGCTTCGGCCTGCTTCAGGTGTTCCTCATCGCGGCGGCCGTGATGCTGGTCCTGTCCATCCTGCTCGCCGGTGCCATCGCGGGGCCGGTACGGCGCCTCGCGGATGCGGCCGAGAAGGTGCGGCTCGGCATCAAGTCGCGGGAGGAGATCCCCGACTTCACCGGACGCACCGACGAGATCGGCCACCTCTCGGGCGCCCTGCGCGACATGACCCAGGCACTCTACCGGCGCATCGACGCCATCGAGAGCTTTGCCGCCGACGTCAGCCACGAGCTGAAGAACCCGCTGACCTCGCTCCGCAGCGCCGTCGAGACCCTGCCGCTGGCGAAATCCGACGATTCGCGGACCCGGCTGCTGGCGATCATCCAGCATGACGTGAAGCGCCTCGACCGGCTGATCTCGGACATCTCGGACGCCTCGCGCCTGGATGCCGAGCTTGCCCGCGCGGAGGCGCGCCGCGTCGACATGCGCAAGCTGATGACCACCGTGGTCTCGGTGGCCAACGAGCGCCGGCGCCCGAAGGACGCCCCGATCCAGTTCGACGTCGACGCGCCGGCCGGCGAAGGGGAATCGCCCCTGACGATCTTCGGGCACGACAGCCGGCTGGGCCAGGTGGTCAACAACCTCCTCGACAACGCCCGCTCGTTCTCGCCCCCCGACGCCAAGGTGCGAGTGGCCCTTCGCCGCGTTCGCAACGACGTGGAGCTGATCGTCGAGGACGAGGGGCCGGGCATCCCCGAACACGCCCTGGAGCGCATCTTCGAGCGGTTCTATACGGATCGCCCCGAGCAGGGCTTCGGCCAGAATTCCGGCCTCGGCCTCTCCATCTCCCGCCAGATCGTCCAGGCCCACCGGGGCACGATCCGGGCCGAGAACCGGCCGGGCCCCGCCGACGAGGAGGGCGAGCCCACCGTGCGAGGCGCCCGCTTCATCGTGCGCCTTCCGGCGGCGGCCCGCTGAGCGCCGAGGCCCTCTCGATGCCGGACGCCGTCGCGTGGGTCCATGCGAGTTGCGTGGCCATCGACGGCGCCGGCATCCTGATCCGGGGGGCGTCGGGGTCGGGCAAGTCGAGCCTCGCCCTGCTTCTCCTCGACCGTGTCGACGCGGCGCATGGGAATGCCGGGCTCGTCGGCGACGATCGAGTCGGCCTCACGCGCGCGGACGGCGTGATTCTGGCCCGGCCTCACCCCGCGCTCGGTTCCCGTATCGAGGTGCGTGGCCTCGGCCTCGTGCCGGCCGCGAAGGCCCTGGCCGATGCGCCGATCCACCTCGTGGTCGACCTCGTGGAGGCCTGCCCGCGCCTCCCCGAGGCACCGATGCGCGGGGTGACCCTCCTCGGCCTCGCCCGGCCGGGTCTCGTCCTCGACCGTGCGATGCTGCGCGCCGGGCTCGGGCCACGCCTCGTGCTCGACGCTCTGGAGGGGTGCCCCGGCGTGGCCCGCATGCCGCAGGCTCCGGTTCTGTTCCTGTCGCCCGGCACCGAACCGTAGCGCCGGGGCCACCACCGTGGCATGATCATGACGTTCGAGCACACAAAATGCCGCATTCACCTTGCGCTCGACCTTGCGCTGCACAAGATGGCGGCTCCGCTCACAAGGCGTTGGAACCCGCGTCGATGATTGGAATGGTGCTCGTCACACACGGGCTGCTGGCAACGGAGTTCAAGGCTGCCCTTGAGCACGTCGTCGGGCCGCAGAAGCAGATCGAGACCATCACCATCGGTCCCGAGGACGATATGGAGCTGCGCCGGCTCGACATCATGAATGCGGTCAGCCGCGTCAACAGCGGCAAGGGCGTCGTGGTGCTCACGGACATGTTCGGCGGCACGCCCTCGAACCTCGCCCTCTCGTGCATGAACGGCGGCGAAGTCGAGGTGGTGGCCGGCATCAACCTGCCGATGCTGATCAAGCTCGCCAGCGTGCGCGACGCCGAGCCCCTCGGCGAGGCCGTCCTGCACGCACAGGAAGCCGGGCGGAAGTACATCAACGTCGCGTCCCGCGTGCTCGCCGGCAAATAGCCTTCCTTCCCCTCGCGCCACAGCTTACAGCCATTCCAAGGCCCTGCTCCGCCAGCGGGCCCGCCGGAGCCGCGTCAAGCGGCGCGGGACGCCACGGAGGGGATTGCCAACGCCCATGAGCGACGACGACATCGACGACCTGCCGACCGTGCCCGAGGGTGGTCTGATCCAGGTGCTTCCGATCATCAACCGGCGTGGCCTGCACGCGCGGGCCTCCGCCAAGTTCGTGCAGACGGTGGAGCGCTTCGACGCCGCCGTCACCGTGACACGCTCCGGCGAAACGGTGGGGGGACGCTCGATCATGGGATTGCTGACGCTGGGCGCCGCGCAGGGCACCTCGATCGCGGTGGTGGCCTCGGGCAGCGACGCCGAGGCCTGCATGCAGGCCATCAGCGATCTCCTCGCCAACAAGTTCGGCGAGGACGAGTAGCCCCGTTCAGGCCGAGCGCTCGAGCCGCTCCGGCACGACTTCCGCCTGACGCCAGACCAAGGCGGACGCACCGGCGCCGAGGGTGATCGTGGCCGCGACGATCCTGTCCGCGCGTCGGGTCAGCGTCACCGTGACCTGATTGCGGCGGGCGAACAGGCGCGTCACCACCCGCACCATCGCGGCTTCGGAGGGGTCGCCGATGATCGGCGCGGACGACGCCTCGGCGTCGAGTAGGAGAAAAGCCTCCACCGCGTCTCGCACCTGATTCGGATCACGCACACGCTCGATGCGGGCAGGCTCGGATGCGTGAACGGGACGCACACCGACGAGGCTGTGCGCCGGGATCGTGCCGCGCGCGGTCACGGCCCGGAGACGGGACGCCGGCCCGGCCTCCGGGATCTCCGGAGCGGCCGGCGTGTCGAGCACCAGGGTCGCACGGGGCCGGATCGCCTGCAGCGCGGTCACGAGCGCCGCGCGGACCGGCTCGACGCTGCCGGGCGCGAAGGTCGGAGCGAGCGCGCTGCCGTAGGGCTGCCAGACCACAATCCGGCCATGCCCGAAGAGCGTGTGCGGCATGGCCAGGGGAATCACGGCGCCGAGCCGGTCCGGACCGTTCCCCACCGCCCAGGCCAGGGCGAAAACGAGGTCCCGCCCGCCCGCCTGATGTTGGGCCGCCGAGAGGAGGTAGTCCGGGTCGGCCCGGACGGGATCCGCGACGGCGGCGCGCGCAAGCAGTGCCCGCCACGCCGCGACCTCGCCCGCGCCGACGGAAGCCGGCCGATGCAGGTCGACGCGCCAAGCCACGGGCGCCTCGTCCGCAACGGCCTCGACCACCGCGTCGATCAGCGATGCGCCGCCCTCGATGACCGTGAAGCGGTGTCTCATGTCTCGATCCGATCCCGAATGCGTCCCGATGCGGGACACCCTCGCGCCATGGGGCGCTCTATGGGGTTCAGGTTTCAAGAACGGGACCAGCCGATTCCGGACAGCGAGCGCGGTCTCAGCTGCCGGGAATCGCGAGGGGATTGTGCGTGAGCGCCGCGGCGTCCGGGCCGTCGACGCGCGGACGGCCGAGGAAGGCGTCCCACAGGCGGGTGACGAAGGCCGGGTCGAGGTCGCGCACGATGAGCACCAGGCGGGAGCGGTGATCCGCATCCGGCCAGGCCGCGAGATGCACGGGTGCGTGGATGACGTGCTGGACCCCGTGCACCACGAGGGGTCGTTCCGGCGCGTCCGCGAGGGCCACCAGCCCCTTGAGGCGCAGGAGGTTCGGGCCGTGGCTGGAACGCAGCAGATCCAGGAACATCTCGAAGGCGGCGCGCGGCACAGGTGCGTCGCTGGTCAGGCTGAAGGCCCGGATCGCGGCATCGTGCCGATTCACGTCGTGGTGGTGGTGGCCGTGATGGTGTCCATGGTCGTGATGCTCGGCCCGCTCGGCCTCGGCGCCGAGCCAGGCGCGCACGTCGTCGCTCTTTCCGTCGAGGCCGAACAAGCCGCCGAGAAGCTCAGACGGCGGCACGGACGCGTCCCGGAACGGAGCCGACGGGTTCAGCGCCCGCAGCCGGGTTTCCAGCGCATCGCCGTCCTCGCCCGCCAGATCCCGCTTCGTGACGACGATCTGGTCGGCCACGGCCACCTGCCGCACGGCTTCGGCATGCGCGTCGAGGGTCGAGGCCCCGTTCACCGCGTCCACCACGGTGACGACGCCCTGCAGGCGGTACCGGATAACGAGGTAGGGATGATAGATCAGCGCGTGCAGGATCGGGGCTGGGTCGGCGAGGCCCGTCGTCTCGATCACCACCCGGCGGAAGGGCTGGATGCGGCCGTTGTCGCGTTTGCGCAGCAGATCTTCGAGGGTGGCGATGAGATCGCCGCGCACGGTGCAGCAGAGGCAGCCGGCGCCGAGCAGGACCATGCCCTCGTCGATCGTCTCGATGAGGAGGTGGTCGAGGCCGATCTCCCCGAACTCGTTGACGATCACCACCGTGTCGGTGAGCGCCGGGTCGCGCAGCATCCGGTTCAGCAGGGTCGTCTTGCCCGCCCCGAGAAACCCGGTGAGGACGGTCAGCGGAATCGGCTCGGGCGCGCGGGGATCGGGCTTGGACAGTTCGGTCATGTCCCTGACCTAGCCTTCCGGGACGCGGCGCTCAATCCTGCGGCGGTGTAATATTATAACACCGCCGATCGCCGGGTGCGTCCGGGCACGGGCGGGATCAGTCGTCCGCCTGAGCCTTGCTCGCCGACCGGGTGGATTTTCCCGCCGTCGCGGGCTTCGTGCTCGAGGCCTTGGCGGCGGGCTTCGCCTTCGCTTCCGGCTTGGCCTGGGGCTTCACGGCGGCCTTCGCGGACGGCTTGCGGACCGTATCGACCTTCAGCTTCGGCGCGCCCTCCATGACGGGGGTGGATTCCGCAGGGGCGAAGGCGCTCGCCGTGGCGGGGACGCCGCCCTTGCCACGGGCCAGGGCCTTCTTCGCCTCGGGCTTGGCTGCCTTGGCCGCGCCGGCTGCCGGTCCCTTGGCCTGCCGGGCCGCCTGGGCGGCTTCGCGCTTGGCCGCGATCGCCTCCAGCTTCGCCTTGCGCGCCTCGGCGAGCTTGGCGGCCTTCTCCGCTTTCTCGGCCTCCTCCTGCTCGTTGAGGGCGATGGCGCCCTCGGCGGGGTCGCGACCGATCCAGACCAGGATCGGCTGCAGCGGCGCGCGGGGCGGCAGGGCGCGGTTGCGCAGGGCCGCGCTGTTCATGGTGGCGAAGGCGAGCGCGGCGGAGGGCGGCGCGGCGGCGGCCATCAGCTGGGCGTTGGCGTTGTCGGCGCTGGCGCCGGCCGCTCCGGCGCTCGCCGTGATGGCCCCCTGGCCCTCGTCGACGGGCAAGGCCTTGCGCTTGTCGCAGATGTAGGGCCGCAGGTCCGGCGGCTCGCCGAGGTTGGAGGTCGGCAGCGCGTCAAGGGTCTGGGCGGTCCAGCCGGCGCTCTGCGAAAATCCGTAATCGAACAGGTCGGAGGCCTTGAGGTCGCGTTCACGGGCACTCGGCTGGCCCATCACCACGGTGATAATGCGCCGGCCGTTGCGGGTGGCGCTCGCCACCACGTTGAAGCCCCCCGAGCAGATGAACCCGGTCTTCATGCCGTCCGCGCCGGCATAGCGGCCGAGAAGGCCGTTGTGGTTGGCCATCACCGAGCGGCCGAACTGAATGGCGCTGATGGAGAACAGGGCGCGGCTCTCGGGAAAGTCGCGGATGAGGGCGCGGCCGAGGATCGCCATGTCGCGGGCCGTGGTCCATTGCCGGGCGTCGGGGAGGCCGTTGGGGTTGGTCCAGCGGCTCTCGCGCATGCCGATGCGCTGGGCGGTCTCGTTCATCATCTGGGCGAAGCCCTCGATGGAGCCGCCGAGATTCTCGCCGATCGCCCAGGCGACATCGTTGGCCGACTTGACCATGATGATCTTGAGGGCGTTGTCGAGGGTGAGCTTGGTGCCCGGGCGGAAGCCCATCTTCGAGGGCGGCTCGGCGGCGGCGGCGGCCGAGATCGTGATCAGCGAATCGAGGGAGAGCCGGCCCTGCCGCACGAGGTCGAGGGCGACGTAGGTGGTCATCAGCTTGGTGATCGAGGCCGGGAACCACGGATCGGTGGCCGCCTGCCCGTAGATCACCTTGCCGGAATCGACCTCCACCACGAGGATCGGCGACGTCACGGCATCCGCCGGCGCGGCGGCCAGCACACTCGCCGCCATCGCCAGGCCAGCGGCCAGGCGCCTCAACAATCCGTTCGACATCTGACCTGTCTCAAGAAGGTATGCCCCCGGCCCGACGAATATCGGCCCGCGCGGGTCGGCCGGTCAACGGCCAAGCTTGAGGCGGGCCGACGGAAGATCGTCGTCAAGCATGGTACGACTTGGCCGTGACTGAACGCCTAACAACCGGCGTTCCGTGGCGAGAGCATGGCAAAGCCCTTCGCGGATGCGAGATCGGGGCGGTTTCATGGTATGACCGCGCTCGGCGCATGGGTGCGGCCCGCGGCCCGTCCGTGGCTCCGGATGGCCGCCACGCCTATGTGCGATGCGTCGGTCGGGGTATTTCAAAATTCGGAGCGTCGCCGCCCAGCAGGGCCTCAGTCGGCGCGGGAACGTGATGGCGTACGCAGTCAAGGAACTTTTCCACACCCTCCAGGGCGAGGGCGCGCAGGCGGGGCGGGCAGCGGTGTTCTGCCGGTTCTCCGGCTGCAATCTCTGGTCGGGCCGCGAAGAGGACCGCGCCACCGCCGCCTGCACCTTCTGCGACACCGATTTCATCGGCATGGATGGCGCGGGCGGCGGACGCTTCGCGACGTCGGATGACCTCGCGGACACAATCGCGCGCACCTGGGAGGGCGGCCCGCGGCACCGCTACGTGGTCTTCACCGGCGGCGAACCCCTGCTGCAACTCGATCCGGCCCTCATCGCCGCCGTCCATGCGCACGGGTTCGAGATCGCGGTGGAGACTAACGGCACGCTTCCGGCACCCGCGGGCATCGATTGGATCTGCGTCAGCCCGAAGGCCGGCAACCCGATCGTGCAGCGCAGCGGACACGAGCTGAAGCTCGTCTTCCCGCAGGTTGAAGCCCTCCCGGAGGCCTTCGCGGAGCTCGACTTCCACCACCATTGGCTCCAGCCGATGGACGGGCCGGAGCGGCTCGCCAACACCGCCGAGGCCGTCGCCTATTGCCGGCGCGACGCGCGCTGGCGCCTCTCGCTCCAGACGCACAAGATCATCGGGATCCCTTGAGGCTCCCATCCCGCTCGCACCATGAAGTTTTCGCAATGAAGATCACGCAAGCCTTCACCTTCGAGGCGGCCCACCGCCTGCCGAACGTGCCCGAGACCCACCGCTGCCACCGCATGCACGGGCATTCCTACCGGGTCGAACTCACCCTCTCGGGCACCGTCGATCCGGCCACCGGCTGGGTGGTGGATTTCTTCGACGTGGAGCATGCCTTCGCGCCGGTGCTGGCCCGCCTCGACCATTATTGCCTCAACGAGATCGAGGGGCTGGAGAACCCCACCGCCGAACACATCGCGGCCTGGATCTGGGAGCGCACCAAGGCGGCGCTGCCGGCCCTCTCCTCCGTGAAGGTCTACGAGACGCCGATGTCCTGGGCCGAGTACGAGGGCGAGGCGCTGCGATGAGGGACTCGGCGATGAGGGACTCGGCGATGAGCGGGGGCGCCCTGGTCCTGTTCTCGGGGGGGCAGGATTCCACCACCTGCCTCGCCTGGGCGCTCGCGCGCTTCGACCGTGTCGAGACCCTGGGCTTCGATTACGGCCAGCGCCACCGCATCGAACTCGATTGCCGGGACACCTTGCGCCGGGGGATCGCGGCCCTGAAGCCCGACTGGGCGGCGCGGCTCGGGGACGACCATACGCTCGCCCTCGACGCCCTCGGCCAGGTTTCCGAGACGGCGCTGACCCGCGACACCGCGATCGCCTTCACGGATGGCGGCCTGCCCAACACCTTCGTGCCGGGCCGCAACCTCTTGTTCCTCACCTTCGCGGCAGCCCTCGCCTATCGCCGCTCCCTGACTCACCTCGTCGGGGGCATGTGCGAGACGGATTTTTCGGGCTACCCGGATTGCCGGGACGACACCGTCAAGGCGCTGCAGGTGGCGCTGAATCTCGGGATGGATCGCCGCTTCGTCCTGCACACCCCGCTGATGTGGATCGACAAGGCCGAGACCTGGCGGCTGGCGCAGGATCTCGGCGGGCAGGCCTTGGTGGACCTCATCGTGGAGGACAGCCACACCTGCTACCTCGGCACGCGCGGCGACCGCCACCCCTGGGGCCACGGCTGCGGCCAATGCCCGGCCTGCGACCTGCGCGCCAAGGGCTATGCACGGTTCACCGCCGAGGCCGTGGCCAGCTGACGGGGCGGCGATTCACTTCTGCGCGGCGCTCTGCGAGCCGCCGAAGCTGAAGACCCGTCCTAGCAGGCCGTCGAGGGCCCGGAAGAACGCCTCGGCTCCATAGCCGGCGAGAAAGGCGATGCCGGAGGCGGAAATCGTGAAGCTGCCGATCCCGCCCGCCGTCCGCGCGGCGACGTTCTCCGGGCTCAGGAACAGACCGACGCAGACGCCGGCCACCATGCCGAGGGGAAGCCGGATGAAGGCGAGCGTGCGGTCGCGCGGCGAGAGCAAGCTGTCCGTCACCTTGTCCTGCACGCCGCGCACGAGGGCGGCCAACGTGCCGACGAGGCCGAACAGGATCGGAAGGAGGTAGTTGGACATCATCGTCAGGACGCCGGCGATCGACTGCGCGTCTTCCTGGCGGCCCCGTTTGCCGGGGTCGGGGCTGTCGTCCACCCCGGCCCCGCAGCTCAGGGCCGGCTCCGGATCGTGCATCGGCAGCAGAGCCGTCGCGACGCGGAAGAGCCAGTACTGACTGTACTGCCCGACATCGGCGACCGCGACGCAGAGCTGCGCATGGCGATAGGCGTACTCGCCGCACAATTGCTGGATCGTCGAGTCCCGCTCGTCGTCGGACGTGTCCTTCCTGTCCGATCGCAGGTTGCAGACCCGCTGAAGATCGTACGGGGTGTCCTTCCGGGCGGATCTCTGCTTGTTGAGCTCCTCGTGCACCTTCGCAGCGGTCAGCGTATCGTTTCGCTTGGCCTCGTCGAAGCGTGCGGCGAGCTGCGCCCCGTAGGTGACCTGCCAGAGGAGGATCGCCGACAGCACGGTCACGATCAGGCCCAGCCAAGCCAGCCGGTCCTTGATTTTGCGGAAGGCCGTCGCGCTCGCGTAGAGGGACGGATAGGCGGTGCGCGCCGCCTCGACCCGGTTCGTCGCTACCTCCGACGGGTCCTCCATGAACATCGTCGTGTAGGCGATCGTCATGCCGCGCGCTGGGTAGGCGAGGACGTTGAGCGCATCCTTGACCAGGAGCAGGAAGGCCGCGTCCTGGGCATTCTCGCGTTCCGGCTTGTCGGGCGGGTAGCGCAGGCTCGAAACCCGCTGAATGACCTCGCTCGTGGTCATCGATGCGCCGTCATGGGCGGGATCGGCGATCTTGCCGTTGAGGTCGGCAAAATGCTTGTCGGGACGGCCGGACACGAAATCCAGCAGCAGGTAGACCTCGTTCAATTCCTGCTGGAAGACGAGGCGGTGAAAGTCGGGCGGATGCCCCGCCGGCGGAACGGCTCCGCCCGGCGCATGTGCGCCCTCGACCCGCTGAACAGCGCCGTCGGCGCCGCTCGTGGTCTTCGTGAGTAACGTTGGCCGAGGTCCATCGCGTTCGTCAGACGCATCCATGAAAATCACCTCTGTTCGTGACTCACGTTGACGCTTCAATTCATGACGTTTCGATATTCTATTTACATGAGACCGCGTAAAAAATCTCTAATACAAAAATGATTTCAACGCGAACAGAATTCGTCCTCTTTCGCACCAGATAATCATTTTCTACAATATTCATTCGCAAAATCAAGGCTGAACACTGAACTGTCTCATCGACAGCGCCGCCTTGTTGCATTACGAGAGGTGATCCGTCAGTGCGAAGATTCGGCGAGTACCTTGCCGCAGGGAAGGCGACGCGATGGCCCGCAACCCGAGGACACCCCCCCAGCAACCGCCGGAGCCTGCGGCCGTGGCGGGGGCCGAAGGCGCCGTCGATCCCATTCCCGGGGGCGATGCCGACCACATCACGCCTGACGATCTCGCTCTGAGTACCAGTGCGTCACCGGATTCGGGCGGTGCAATTTCTTTCGCGGCGCCGGCCGCCGCGGCCATTCGAATCGTGATCGCCCGCGACGGGCTCAAGCTCCGGGCCGGGCCCGGTATTGAGTTCCCGGCGATCCGCACGCTCACCCTCGGAACCCGCGTCCATATCCTCAAGCAGGACGGGGCCTGGACCCTGATCGACCAGGAAGGCGATGGAGCCGCGGACGGCTATGTCTTCGGCTCCTTCCTTCGTGACGAGCAGCGGGATGCCGCCACCCCAAACCGGAGCCCGGCAGCGCGCACGGGCAGCTTCGTCCCGCTCGACAAGTCGATCCTGCAGGGAATCATGGACGGCTGCGGCGGGATCCCCATCCGATCCAAGCTCGATCTCGACGTCGTGGCGGACGCGCTCAACCGGGCCATGCTGCTCGCGGACGCGAATACGCGCCTGCGCGAGGTCGCGTTCCTCTCGCAATCGGTCATCGAGACCGACTACTTCCGGACGTTCAGCGAGTACGGAAAGGGGCAGGGAAAGGCTTATACGCCCTATTACGGCCGCGGCATGCACCAGTTGACATGGGAAGCGACCTACGCCGCCTGCAGTCGGAGCATCTTCGGGGACAACCGGCTCGTTACCACGCCCGATCTGATCCTGAGCGACATCGAGGTCAACATCAAAGCGACGGCTTGGTACTGGCGCGACTACAAGCCCTTCAACGCCTTGGCCGATGCGGCGGATATCGACGAGATTATCCACCGGCTCTACGGCGGACAGATCACGAGTCCGAACGCGGCCGTGCGCCGCTCCGTCATCCTTCGTCGCAGCTTCTACGTCACGATTGGAAGGATCCTGGACAAGGTCGGGTGATCCTCGATCCCGCCGGGGGCCCCTCTCATCCCCCAACCCCACGCCAAACCGCCGATGGCGCGGGACGGGACCTCGATGGTGGCGTCCCTTCGGCCCCCAATCCGGAGGTCGGGAACGGAGTCGCGGCGCATGTCCTTGACACCGTACCGGACGAGGGCCGTCCAGACCCGCGGGTTCGTTGCCTATTCGGGCACGGCCGTCCGATCCGATCCCGCCGCGTCATCGGTGCGGCGCGATGCCAGCGCGTCGCGTTCCAGCCGGAGGAAATCGACCAGGCGCTCCACAAGGCGCCCCGGTGGGCGGGCCGCCGGGCGGATCAGCCGGGTCTCGATCGGCAGGGCCGGCCGGAACGGGCGCAGCACGATCGGCAGGCCGGTCTCCGCCTCGAGCTGGGCCATCGCCCGGCTGACATGCGGCTGGCCGATCCCCAGGGCTTCGGCGGCCCGGGTCATCCCGCCGTGACGCATCACCGCGCGGAAGAGATCGAGATGCGCGGGGTTGATCATGCCTTTCTCGCATCGAAACGAACCGATCCGTCATTTGACGGCATGGCCGCCGGATGGTTGTCAAGGCGCCCGCCTTCACACAGGTCTCATACCCATGCTCAACCTCCTGCTTCCCGTGGCCCTCTCCGTCATGGCGGGGGCCAGCATCGTGGTTCAGCAGGCCCTGATCGCGAATTTGCGGATCGCCCTGAACTCCTCCGCCTGGGCGGGCTTCGCGAGCTACTTCGTCGGTCTCCTGTCCATGGTGGTGCTGGCCCTGGCCTTGCGCGATCCGTTGCCGGCTGCGAGCCTGACCGCGCGCATTCCCTGGTGGGCCTGGAGCGGGGGGTTCTTCGGCGCGGTCTTCATCGCGCTGGCCACGATTCTCGTGCCGGAGCTCGGGGCGGCGACCTTCCTGGCGCTCCTCGTCACCGGGCAGATGCTCGCCTCGGTGGCCTTCGACCATTTCGGCTGGCTCGGCCTCGCCCAGCGCGCCGTCGACGGGCCGCGGCTGATCGGCGTGGCGCTCCTGATCGGCGGCGTCATCCTCATCCGGCGCTGAGGGTTCGGCTCACCCGACCTCAGTGGCGCTCATCCGCAGGCGCAGCACCTCGACGTCGGCGTGGTTGCTCGACAGGAGGTCGGTGATGTCGCCATCGAGCAGCGCCGTCACGTGGCGGCACCGGGTGCCGTAGCGTCCGGCCATGCAGGTGCAGCGCAGGTGCGGCCCGTTGCTGCGATACTCCAGAGTCACGGCGTAGCGGTTGCCGCTGCTGCCGCGCACCGCGAAATGGAGGCCCGCCGAGGCCGTGGGACGCGTGCTCACTGTGACGCGGGCTCGCTCCGTCGAGGAGACCGGCCGGCCCTGCGGCGGCGTACGGTCGGGCCCCGCCGGAACCGTGGTGATCGGCAGGCGAAGCGTCCGCGACAGGGCGGGCACGTCCGGCGCGCCCGTCTCCCTCGCGGCGGCCAGCGCGATCTCCGCGCAGGCATAAGCATCCTCGCCGGCATCGTGGTGGGCGAACCGGATACCGAGGCGCGCCGCGACCTTGCCGAGGCCGCAGCCCTCCTCGGCCGGGAACACCCGCCGGGCGATCTGCACCGTACAGAGGTAGGAGAAGGCCGGAGGCCGGACCCCGTAGGCCGCCAGGGAGGCGCGCAGCACGCCGAGGTCGAAGCCGGCATTGTGGGCGAGGATCAGCCCCGAGGTGAGATCGGGCAGGAATTCCGCAATCACGGTGGGGAAATCGGGCTTGTCGCGGACGTCGGCCGGGAGAATGCCGTGGACGCGGATGTTGCCGGGCGAGAAGCGCAGATCCGGCGGGCGGATCAGGCGGGATTCGCGTCGGACCACCCGGCCGCCGGCGATCCAGGCGAGGCCGACCGCACAGGCGCTGTCGCGCCGCTCGTTGGCGGTCTCGAAATCGAGGGCGATGACGGTCATGCGGTGGCCGGGGAATCCTGTGCCGGCCGGGCGCGGCCAGACGCCCGCGGGGGCGGGCCCCGCCGAGTCTAGGCGCCCGCGATTCCCGGCTCAAGCGCTGGCGACGAGCGCCAGCCATGCCTCTTCGCTGATGACCTCGACGCCGTGCTTCTCGGCGTCCTTCAGCTTGGAGCCCGCCCCCGGCCCCGCCACGACGAGGTCGGTCTTGGCCGAGACCGAGCCGGAAACCTTGGCCCCCAGGCGCTCGGCCGTGGCCTTGGCCTCCGAGCGGGTCATCCGCTCCAGGCTGCCGGTGAACACCACCGTCTTGCCCGCGAAGGCGGTCGCGGTGGCGGGGGCCGCCATGGGTTCGGTCCTCACCTGATCGAGCAGTGCGCGGACCGCCGCGTCGTTGTGCGGCTCGGCGAAGAAGGCGATCAGCGAATCCGTCGCCACCGGGCCGATCTCGCCGTCATCGGCGAAGTGGCGATAGGCATCGCCCGGCCGCTGCCCGGCCGCCCGCGCGATGCCGGCCGCGATCGCATCCGCGTCGCCGTAATGCTCCAGCAGGCTGGCGCGCTGGGGCGCCGACAGGCGCACGTGCCCCTGCGGCTGAGCCTCCGCCGCCTCGTCCTCAGCGGCCTCCGCCTCGCCACCCGCGCGGGGATACCCCACCTCCAGCAGGCGGTCGCGGGTGGTCGGGCCGATGCGGGGCAGCGCCGAGAGTTCGATCCAGGCCGGGCCGGCCTGGTCGCGGGCGGCCGCGGCGACACCTGCCATCAGGGCGGGCATGTCGGGGAACCGCTTGGCCAGGGCCTTGGCGGTGGATTCGCCGATCTCCGGGATGCCGAGGGCGAAGAGGACGCGGTTCAGCGGCAGGCTGCGGCGGTCCTCGACCGAGGCGAGGAGGTTCTTGATCGCCTTGTCCTCCTCCTCGCCCTTCTTCTTGGTCGGCTTCTTCGGAGCGGGCACCCCTTCCGCCCGGCGCTCGGCGGAGAGCGCCTCGCGCCGGGCCACGATGGCGGCCTTCAGGGGCTCGAATTCGAGGCGGAAGAGGTCGGCGGGCTGGCGCACCAGACCAGCCTCGAACAGCACCTCGATATAGGTCTGGCCGAAGCCCTCGAGGTCGAAGCCGTTGCGCGAGACGAAGTGCTTCAGGCGCTCGACGCCCTGCGCCGGGCAGATCAGTCCGCCGGTGCAGCGGCGCACGGCGTCGGGCTTGCCCGTGCGCGGATTGATCTCGCGGACCGCCCGGCTCCCGCAGGCGGGGCAGCGGGTCGGAAACTCGTAGGGCTTCGAATCGGCCGGGCGCTTCTCCAGCACGACGTCCATCACCTTCGGGATCACGTCGCCCGCCCGCTGCACCACGACGGTGTCGCCGACCCGGATGTCGCGCCCGTCACGGATCGGCTCGCCGTCGCCGCCGACGCCCTGGACGTAGCCCTCGTTGTGCAGGGTGGCGTTCGAGACCACGACGCCGCCGACCGTGACGGGGCGGAGCCTGGCCAGCGGGTTCAGGGAGCCGGTGCGCCCGACATTGATCTCGATGTCCTCGACGACGGTCAGCGCCTTCTGGGCGGCGAACTTGTGGGCGAGGGCCCAGCGCGGCGAGCGCGAGACGAAGCCGAGCCGGCGTTGCAGGGCGAGGTCGTCGACCTTGTAGACGACGCCGTCGATGTCGTAGCCGAGGTCGGCGCGCTCGGCCTCGATGCTCCGGTAATGCGCGATCATCGCCTCGGCGTCGGCGCAGAGCCGGGTGCGGTCGTTGACCGGCAGCCCCCAGGCCCGGAACCGCTCCAGCACGCCGTGCTGCGTGCCCTCGAAGGCCGGCACCACCTCGCCCCAGGCATAGGCGAAGAACTTCAGCGGACGCGAGCGGGTGATCTCGGGATCGAGCTGGCGCAGGGAACCGGCCGCCGCGTTGCGTGGGTTGGCGAACAGGGCCTTGCCGGCCGCCGCCTGGCGCGCGTTGATGGCGGCGAAATCCGCATGGCCGAGATAGACCTCGCCCCGCACCTCGCAGACCCGCGGCACGTCGGCCCCGGCGAGGTGCTGTGGAATATCCGCGACCGTGCTGGCATTGGCGGTGACGTCCTCGCCGACCTCGCCGTCGCCGCGGGTCGCCGCCGTGACGAGGCGGCCGTCCTCGTAGCGCAGGGCCAGGGAGAGACCGTCGATCTTCGGTTCGGCGGTGAAGGCCAGGGGCTCGGCCTCGGGCCGATTCAGGAAGCGCCGGACGCGGGCGACGAACTCCGCCACCTCCTCGTCCGCGAAGGCGTTGCCGAGGGAGAGCATCGGCACCGCGTGCCGCACCTTGGCGAACTTCTCGGACGGCTTGGCACCCACGGACGCGCTGGCGGCGCCGGTTCCAGCCAGATCCGGAAACCACGCCTCGATCTGCTCCAGACGCCGGCGCAGCGCGTCGTAGTCCGCATCCGTGATCTCGGGGGCATCCTCCTGGTGATAGAGGCGGTCCGCCTCGGCGATCCGTTCGGACAGGTCCGCGTGCTCGGCCCGCGCCGTCTCGGCGGTCATCGTCTCGAGGCTGTCGACGGCGTTGTCTGCGGGCATGAGCTGCTTCGTGATCGAGTGCGGGTGCGGCGTCGGCTTATAGCAATCGGGAACCGTGACTGCACCGGCCGAGGTTCCGGCCGGAACAAGGCTCTGCACAGGCCTGTAACCGCTCGCGCCGGCCAGGCGAATGTATGCCGACACCGCCATGCCCCCGCGCTCGCGAGGCCGGCTGCGACCCCGCGCCGCCTCAACGATCGTCCCGGCCCCCTATCTTTCGACCAAACGCCCAACGATCCCGGATCACCATGCCAGCCCTGCCCGCCTTCTCCGCACCCTGGCGCGACCGCGCCGGACGCGTCTCCGGCCTGAAGCTCGCGACCTTCCTGTTCGCCCTGGCTCCGGGCCTGTGGCTGGCCGGCGCCTACGCGGCCGATGCCCTCGGGGCGAAGCCGATCACCGCGCTGCTGCACGGCACCGGCGAATGGGCGGTGCGGTTCCTGATGCTGTCGCTGGCGGTGACGCCCCTACGGCGCATCGCCCACGCGCCGAAACTCATCCTGGTGCGCCGCATGCTCGGCCTGACCGTGCTGGCCTACGGGCTGATCCACCTGATGCTCTACGTCGTCGATCAGAACTTCGTGCTGACCAAGGTGGTCACCGAGATCCTGTCGCGGATCTACCTGACCATCGGTTTCGTGGCGCTGCTCGGCCTCGTGGTCCTCGGCGTTACCTCCACGGACGGGATGATCCGGCGCCTCGGCAAGGCCTGGCCGCGCCTGCACAAGACCGTCTACGTCATCGCGATCCTCGGGCTGATCCACTATTACCTGCAGGCCAAGATCGACGTGTCCGACCCGGTCTTCTGGACCGGTGCCTTCCTGCTGCTCATGGGCCACCGCGTGATGCAGCGCCTCGGGTGGCCGACCAATCCGCTGACCCTCCTGGGCCTCGCGGTCGCCGCCGCCCTCGTGACGGCGCTGCTCGAAGCGGCCTGGTACGGCGTCGCCAGCGGCATCCCGGCGAGCCTCGTCCTGTCGGCCAACCTCGACGTTCCGGACACCGTCCGACCGGCCTGGTGGGTGCTGGCCCTCGGCCTCGCCGTGCCGATCCTCAACGCCGTACGGGCCCGGATGGACAAGAGCGGGCGCGGCAAGGCGAAACCCGCTCCCGCCCCGCGTCAGACCCCGGCGCCGACGCGGGAGGCCGTGGCCGCGCGCTGAGAGCCTGAGCTCCGGGACTTGCTCCGGGTGGCCGGCACGCGCATGAAGCGGCCGGCGTCACGGAGGGGAAAGCCCGCATGCGGACACGGATCTCAACGACGGCAGCCCTCGGCCTCGGCGCTCTGGTCTCGGCCGGCACGGCACGGGCCGCCTGCACCCTGCCCGAACCGCCGCCGGTCGCAGACCGTCCGGCGAAGCCGCCGCTCCCCGCCAAGCCGCCCTGCCTCGACGCCAAGGGCGGCTGTCCGGGCTGGGAGGCCTACAGCTACAACGACGCGATCAAGACCTACAACGAGAAGGCCGCCGCGTTCCGCCCGCTGGCGGACGCCTACGTCAAGGCGCTGAACGCCTACGTGAAGGCGAGCAGCGACTACGCGCAGTGTGAGGTGAAGACCCTGCAGGAGCGATGATCGCTCCAGGGCTCGCTTGACCCCCGACGGGGGCGGTGCCACAGCCCGGCGCAGATTTCTCCTTCGCCAGACTGGACGGCCCGATGCCCGAATCCCTCGACCTTCTCGTTCTCGGCAACGCCATCGTCGACCTCATCGCCCGCACCGAGGAGGACTTCCTCGCGGCGCAGGGCGTGCCCAAGGGCGCGATGCAGCTGATCGACGAGGCACGGGCGGAATCGCTCTTCGCCGCCATGGGACCGGCCACCATCGTGTCGGGCGGCTCGGGCGCCAACACGGCCGTAGGCGCGGCGATGCTGGGCGCCAG
This sequence comes from Methylobacterium sp. J-078, assembly GCF_022829285.1. Taxonomy (GTDB): domain Bacteria; phylum Pseudomonadota; class Alphaproteobacteria; order Rhizobiales; family Beijerinckiaceae; genus Methylobacterium. The sequence continues at coordinate 63,814 of NZ_JAKSYI010000094.1, read as the reverse complement.
GACCGGCTTCGTCGGCAAGGTCCGCGACGACGAGCTCGGCGGCCTGTTCGCGCACGACCTCAAGGCCACCGGCGTGCGCTTCCCGGTCGCGGCCGCCACGGACGGCCCGGCCACGGCCCGCTGCTTCATCCTGGTCACGCCGGACGGCGAGCGCACCATGAACACGTATCTCGGCGCCTGCCAGGGCCTGTCCCCGGCCGACGTCGACGCCGCGACCGTGGCGAGCGCCCGCGTGGTCTATCTCGAAGGCTATCTCTGGGATCCGCCGGCCGCCAAGGACGCCTTCCGCAAGGCCGTGACCATCGCCCACGAGGCCGGCAACGCCGCGGCGCTGACCCTGTCGGACGCGTTCTGCGTCGGCCGCTACCGCGACGAGTTCCTGGGCCTGATCCGCGACGGCAGCATCGACATCCTGTTCGCCAACATGGCCGAACTGCAGAGCCTCTACGAGACCGACGACGCCGAGACCGCCATCAAGGCCCTGCGCGACGAGAGCGCGGCCCGCGGCAAGGACCTCCTCGGCCTCGTCACCCGCTCGGCCGATGGCGCCCTCGTGATCCAGGGCGGCAACGTGCAGGCCGTCTCCGCATCGCCGGTGCACGAACTCGTCGACACCACCGGCGCGGGCGACCTGTTCGCGGCCGGTTTCCTCGCCGGACATGCCCGCGGCCTCGACCACACGACCAGCGCCCGACTCGGGGCGCTGGCCGCCGCCGAGGTGATCCAGCACATCGGCGCCCGGCCGCAGCACGATCTCGTCGCCCTCGCCAAGGCGCAGGGTCTGCTCTGACGCCGTCCCGTCGAGCGCGGGGCGTTCCCGGGTCGGCGGCCCCCGGGGTCCGCGCGGGGACCATCCCGCGCGGGGTCGGCGTTCACAGCCGCAGCAGCACCTTCCCGACGGCCTCGCGCCGCTTGAGGATGCCGAGCGCCGCCGCGTAGCCGGCGAGCGGGTATACGCCGTGAACCTTCGCGGTGAGGCGCCCCTCCGCCACCCAGGCGAGCAGTTGCTCCTGGTTGGCCCGGTGCGCCTCGGGCTCGCGATCCACGAACACGCCCCAGTGCACGCCCTGGATGTCGATTCCCTTGAGAAGCGCCAGGTTGAGCGGGATGCGCGGAATGTCGCCGGCCGCGAAGCCGATGACGAGATAGCGGCCCTTCCAGCCGAGGGACCGCAGGGCCGGCTCGGCGTACTCGCCGCCGATGGGATCGTAGATCACGTCGACGCCCTGCCCGTCGGTGAGCGTGCGCAGGGCCTCGCGCAGGTTGTCCGCGGCGTAGTCCACCGTGCGCGTGGCGCCGTGGGCCTGCGCGGTCGCCAGCTTTTCCGGGGAGGACGCGCATGCGATGACCTGGGCCCCCATGATCGCGCCGAGTTCCACCGCCGCGAGGCCGACGCCGCCGGAGGCGCCGAGCACCGCCAGGGTCTCGCCGGGCTGCAGCCGGGCGCGGTCGCGAAGGGCGTGGAGCGAGGTGCCGTAGGTGATGGTCAGCCCGGCCGCCTGCTCGTCCGAGACGCCCGCCGGCACGGGCGTGAGATGGCGGGTGGCGACCGCGATCCGCTCGCGGCAGGTGCCGAATTTTTGGTGGACGATGACGCGGTCGCCGACCGAAAAGCCCTCGGCCCCGTCGCCCAGGGCCTCGATCACGCCGCAGGCCTCGCCGCCGGGCGAGAACGACAGGTCGGGCTTCACCTGGTAGCGCCCGGCGATGATCAGGGTGTCGAAGAAGTTGAGCGCCGCGAGCGTGATGCGGACCAGCGCTTCGCCCGGCCCGGCCACCGGATCGGGCAGATCCGCGATTTCCAGATCCTCCGGTCCCCCGAGCCGGGTGCACAGCAGCGCCTTCATGCCCAAACCTCCGCCTGAACTTCGTTCCCGGGCGCTTGCACCGGCACGGGCGCCCGCGCAAGCGCCGGATCGGGTCAGGGGCGTTCGTAGGTCCCGGCGAGGTTGCCCTTGGCGAGGACGCGTCCCACCATCGCCTCCAGCAGCGCCCCCCGACCGGGATGCTCGGGCAGGTCCAGGGCGCGGTCGAGGGCATAGGCCTGGAACAGGTAGACGTGGGGCCCGTGACCGGTGGGTGGGTCGGGCGGCAGCCAGCCCGACTTCAGGAAGCTGTTCTGGCCGAGGTCGAGCCCCGATTCGGGCTGGCTCGCCGCGCCCTCCGCCAGCGGCGCTCCGGGGTCGAGGTTCCAGGCGATCAGGTGGACCAGGGGGCTGGGCGTCGGGCTGCCGGCATCCTCGCAGAGCAGGACGACCCGCGTCGTGCCGGGCGGCAGGCCGGTCCAGGCCAACGGCGGCGATGCGCCCGGTCCATCGGCCGTGAAGCGCGCCGGCATGGGGCTGCCGTCCGCGAAGGCCAGGCTGGTGAGCGCGAGGCCTTCGGGCACCGCGGCGAACGCGGTCCGATAGGCGGTCTTGTCGAGCCCGGCCTTCAGGCCGGACAGGGCGGCGCCCACGGCGTGCGGAATCTTTTCGAGCAAGGTCGGTCTCCCACGAGCTATGGCGACCAACCGCGCATGCCCCGGAAGGTTCAGGCCGGGTGCCCGGCGCCGACCGGGCGCTGCGCCGTAATCATGTAGTTCACCGCCGTATCCCGGCTCGCCCGCCAGGACCCGTCCAGGGGGTTGAGCACCACGCCGGTCGTGTCGGTGACGGTGAGGCCGCCGTCATTCACCGCACGGGCGAGTTCGTCGGGGCGCACGAACTTGTCCCAGTCGTGCGTGCCCTTGGGCAGCCAGCCGAGCACGTACTCGGCGCCGACGATCGCCAGCGCGAAGGAGCGCAGGGTCCGGTTCAGGGTGGCGGCGAACAGGAGGCCACCCGGCTTCACCGCCCGAGCCGCCTGCGCCACGAAGGCCGGCATGTCGACGACGTGCTCCACGACCTCCATCGCGAGCACGATGTCGAAGCGCTCGCCCCCGGCCACCACGTCCTCGATGGTGCGGGCGCGATAATCCACCGGTACGCCCTCCGCATCGGCATGGGCCTGCGCGACCTTGATGTTCGTGGGCGCCGGATCGAGCCCGGTCACCCGCGCGCCGAGGCGGGCCAGCGGCTCGGACAGCACGCCGCCGCCGCACCCGATATCCACGACGGTCAGGCCGTCCAGGGCGAAGGGGGCGTGCGGATCGCGCCCGAAATGCCGACAGGCCGTGTCGCGGATGTAGGCGAGGCGGACGGGGTTGAAGCGGTGCAGCACCCGCATCGGCCCGGCCTCGTCCCACCACGTCGCCGCGATGGCCTCGAAGCGGGCGACCTCGTCGCGGTCGATGGAGGCACCTGTGGGTCCGGTCATCGTCTCGGCATGTCTCGTGCGGGGTGGGCGCGCACCATTGTTGACACGCCCGGGCGGCCCTTGTACCCGCCGAAGCCCTGCCCGGTACAGCAGCCAAGCGACGCGGCAGGCCGTCCGGGCGGGGAAATCCGTCCCGCGGCCCGATCAATCTCTGGTCATGCCGGAATCCCTGGGTCCTGCGATGTGTCGCGGCCGCGACAGGCTCCGTCTGGTGAGAACATGCCCCGTTTGGTGATGAAGTTCGGCGGTACGTCCGTCGCGAATGTCGAGCGCATCCGCAACGTGGCCGCCCACGTGGCGCGCGAGGTCGCGGCCGGCTACGACGTGGCCGTCGTGGTCTCGGCCATGTCCGGCAAGACCAACGAGCTGGTCGCCTGGGTCAAGGACGCGAACCCGATCTACGAAGAGGCCGAGTACGACGCCGTGGTCGCCTCGGGCGAACTCGTCACCGCCGGACTGCTGGCGATCGCGCTCCAGAAGAACGGCATCAAGGCCCGCTCCTGGCAGGGCTGGCAGATCCCGATCCTGACCTCGGACGCCCACGGCTCCGCCCGCATCGAGGGCATCGACGGCGCCCGCCTCGATGCCGGATTCCAGCGCGGCGAGGTCGCGGTCATCGCCGGCTTCCAGGGCATGCACCAGGATACCGGCCGGGTCACCACCCTGGGCCGCGGCGGCTCCGACACCAGCGCCGTGGCGATCGCGGCCGCCATCGGCGCCGAGCGCTGCGACATCTACACCGACGTCGACGGCGTCTACACAACCGATCCGCGCGTGGTCCAGAAGGCCAAGCGCATGGAGCGCGTGACGTTCGAGGAAATGCTGGAGATGGCGTCGCTCGGCGCCAAGGTCCTGCAGGTCCGCTCCGTCGAGCTCGCCATGGTCCACCGCGTGCCGACCACGGTGCGCTCCTCCTTCGATCCGCCGGACAATGCCCGGCCCGGCACCCTCATCTGCGACGAGGACGACATCGTGGAACAGCAGATCATCACCGGGATCGCCTTCTCCCGAGACGAGGCGCAGATCACGCTTCGCCGCGTGAAGGACAGCCCCGGCATCGCCGCCGCCATCTTCGGACCGCTGGCGGATGCCAACATCAACGTCGACATGATCATCCAGACCGTGTCGGGCGACCAGTCGACCACCGACATGACCTTCACGGTCCCATCGGCCGATTACGAGCGCGCCCGCAAGATCCTCGACGCGCAGAGCGGCGCGATCGAGTTCGGCCAGATCGAGGGCGCCACCGACGTGGTGAAGGTCTCGGCCATCGGCGTCGGCATGCGCAGCCACGCGGGCGTCGCCGCCAAGGCCTTCCGCGCCCTGGCGCAGAAGGGCATCAACATCCGCGCCATCACGACGTCGGAGATCAAGTTCTCCGTGTTGATCGATGCCGCCTACACGGAGCTTGCCGTTCGCACGCTCCACTCGCTATACGGCCTCGACCAGGCCTGAAGTCCCGGAGCGCGCGAACGCCAGGCGCGCCAACCGGATGAGGCCGAAGCCGGATCGAGGAGACCATGCCCGCTGCGCCCGGAGGCCCGCGCCTGCTTCTGCGCCGCCTCCGCGAAGCGATGGCGGAGCCGGTCAGCCCGCAGGCGCGTCTCGACCGCATCGTCACGCTGATCGCCGCCAACGTGATCGCGGAGGTGTGCTCGGTCTACGTGCTCAGCGATGACAACATCCTCGAACTGTTTGCAACCGAGGGTCTCAATCGCGAGGCTGTCCACCTGACCCGCCTGCGGGCGGACGAGGGTCTCGTCGGCCTCATCGCCAAGACCGCCGAGCCGCTCTCGCTCTCCGACGCCCAGTCGCACCCGTCCTTCTCCTACCGCCCGGAGACGGGCGAGGAGGCCTACCACGCCTTCCTGGGCGTCCCGCTCCTGCGCGCGGGCAACACCCTCGGCGTCCTCGTCGTCCAGAACAAGACCTACCGGGTCTATTCCGAGGAAGAGATCGAAGCGCTCCAGACCACCGCCATGGTGCTCTCGGAGATGATCGCGTCGGGCGAGTTGCAGGCGCTGGCGCCGGGGGCCGGCTCGGCCGCGCGCCGGGCGGTGAGCCAGCGCGGCGTGGCGCTGGCCGACGGCATCGGCCTCGGGCACGTGGTGCTGCACGAGCCGCGCATCGTCATCAAGCAGCTCATCGCCGAGAACGTGGACCGCGAGGTCGAGCGCCTGGAGCAGGCCATCGGCGAAGTCCGCTCGGCCATCGACGATCTCGTCGAGCGCGGCGACAGCATCGGCACGGGGGAATCCCGCGAGGTGCTGGAGACGGTGCGCATGTTCGCCCACGACAAGGGCTGGCTGCGCCGGATGCGCGAGGCCGTGCATTCGGGCCTCACCGCCGAGGCCGCCGTCGAGCGCGTCCAGTCGGACAACCGCGCTCGGATGATGCGCCAGAGCGACCCCTATCTCCGGGACCGCCTGCACGACCTCGACGATCTCGCCAACCGCCTGCTGCGCACCCTGATCGGCGCGGAGGGCAACGGCGCGCAGCGCGTCCTGCCCGAGAACGCGATCCTGGTGGCGCGCTCCATGGGCCCGGCGGCCCTCCTCGACTACGACCGCACGGCCCTGCGCGGCGTCGTGCTGGAGGAAGGCGGGCCGACGAGCCACATCGCCATCGTGGCCCGCGCCCTCGGCATCCCGGCGGTGGGCGAGATCGCCAACGCCACCGCGCTTTGCGATGCCGGTGACGCGATCATCGTGGACGGAGCCACGGGCGAGATCCAGGTGCGGCCCGGCCCCGAGATCGAGGCGGCCTATGCCGAGATGGTGCGCCTGCGCGCCCGTCGGCAGGAGCAGTACCGGGCCCTTCGCGACGTGCCGGCCGTCACCCTCGACGGCACCAAGATCGGCCTGCAGCTGAATGCCGGCCTCCTCATCGACCTGAGCCACCTGCACGAGACCGGCGCGGACGGCATCGGCCTGTTCCGCACCGAGCTGCAGTTCATGGTGGCCCAGCGCATGCCCTCGGCCGCCGAGCAGCAGACGCTCTACGAGGCGGTGTTCGCCGCCACCGGCGACCTGCCCGTCACGATCCGCACCCTCGACATCGGCGGCGACAAGATCCTGCCCTACATGCCGGCCCTCGAGGAGGAGAATCCGGCGCTCGGCTGGCGCGCGATCCGCATCGGTCTCGACCGGCCCGCCCTCCTCAGGGTGCAGCTGCGTGCGCTCCTGAAGGCGGCTGGCGGGCGCCCCCTCAAGATCATGTTCCCGATGGTGGCCACGGTGGACGAGTTCACCCGCGCCAAGGCCATCGTCGAGCGCGAGAAGGCGCACCTGCGCCGGCACGGCCATGCCCTGCCCAGCGACTGCAAGCTCGGCGTGATGGTGGAGGTGCCCTCGCTCCTGTTCCAGATCGACGAGATCTCCAAGGCCGCCGACTTCCTGTCGGTGGGCTCAAACGACCTCATGCAGTTCCTGTTCGCGGTGGACCGCGAGAACCGCCGCGTCGCCGACCGCTTCGACACCCTGAGCGTTCCGGCCCTGCGGGCCTTCCGTGTCATTGCCGAGCGAGCGGCCGCGGCCGGCTGCCCTGCCACCGTCTGCGGCGAGATCGGCGGGCGTCCGCTGGAGGCCATGGCGCTGATCGGGCTCGGCTTCCGCAACCTCTCGATGTCGCCCGCCGCCATCGGCCCCGTGAAGGCCATGGTGCTGGGCCTCGACGCCAAGGCGGTGGCGGCGCTGATCGACACCGAACTCGCCCGTGCGGGGGACGGTGCCTCCCTCCGCCCAACGCTGGCCGCCTTCGCGAAGGCGCACGGTGTGCCAATTTAGGTCCGGCGTGCCTATCTGAACGGGTCGTGCCGCGGCCCCGTCGTCGAATGAGGCCTCCGGCCCGACGAGCCCTTGTCCCCATGAGAGTTTCCGAAGGGCGATGACCCCAATTCCTCCCGACCGTCTCGACGCGATCCTGACGCGCCACGACATCGTCACCGCCACGCTGAGCGCCGGCTCGGCCGATTCCGACACGTTCGTGCAGTTGTCGCGCGAGTTGTCGGAGTTGGAGGGCGTCGTCGCCGCGATCCACGCCTATCGCGCGGCGGCGCGGAATCTCGCCGACATCGAGGCGCTGATCGACGAGCCGGGCAGCGATTCCGAGATGCGGGCGCTGGCCGCCGACGAGAAGCCGGAGGCCGAGGCCGGGCTGGAGGCCGCCCACCGCGCGCTTCAGCTCATCCTTCTGCCCAAGGATTCGGCGGACGAGAAGAGCGCCATCCTGGAAATCCGGGCCGGCACCGGCGGCGACGAGGCCGCCCTCTTCGCCGGCGATCTCTTCCGCATGTATGCCAAGTACGCCGACGCCAAGGGCTGGAAGGTCGAGGTGATCTCCGAGAGCGAGGGCACCGTCGGCGGCTACCGGGAAGTCATCGCCGAGGTGAAGGGCAAAGGCGTGTTCGCCCGCCTGAAGTTCGAGAGCGGTGCCCACCGGGTGCAGCGCGTGCCCGACACCGAGACCCAGGGGCGCATCCACACCTCCGCCGCCACGGTGGCGGTGCTGCCGGAGGCCGAGGAGGTCGACATCGTGATCAACGATGCCGACCTGAAGATCGACACCATGCGTTCGCAGGGCGCCGGCGGACAGCACGTCAACAAGACCGAATCGGCGATCCGCATCACCCACATGCCGAGCGGCATCGTCATCTTCGTCCAGGAGGAGCGCTCGCAGCACAAGAACCGCGCCCGGGCGATGTCGCTGCTACGCTCCAAGCTCTACGACGCCGAGCGCACCGCCAAGGACGCGGCCCGGGCCGCCGACCGCAAGTCGCAGGTCGGCTCCGGCGACCGCTCCGAGCGGATCCGCACCTACAACTTCCCCCAGGCCCGCGTCACCGACCACCGCATCAACCTGACCCTCTACAAGCTGGAAGAGGTCCTGGCCGGCGAGGCGCTGGACGAACTCGTCGACGCCCTCGTCACCGAACATCAGGCGGAACTGCTGGCGGCCGAGGGCATGGCCTGACGGCGCGGGCGGCGTCCGGCATGCCCACGATGCGCTTCGATCCGACACTCAGCCGCAGCGCGGCCCTCAAGCAGATGACGGAGGCGTTGGCGGCGAAGGGCATCCTCGGCAACGATGCCCGCTTCCTCGTCCTCGACCTGCTCGGGCTCAACACGACCGAGCTCATCCTGCACGGCGACCGGCCGCTGGGCACGCCCGATGCGGACCGGCTCGAAGCGGGCCTGGCGCGGCGACTTTCCGGCGAGCCCGTGGCACGCATCGTCGGCGCCTGGGAGTTCTGGGGCCTGCCCTTCGGGCTTTGCCCGGAGACCCTGGTGCCCCGCACCGACACCGAGACCCTGGTGGAGGTGGCCCTCGCCGCCCAGGCCGACCGTCGCCGCCCCTTACGCGTCCTCGACCTCGGCACGGGCTCGGGCTGCATCCTCGTGGCGCTCCTCAGCGAATTGCGGAACGCCTTCGGAATCGGCATCGACCGCGCTCATGCGGCCCTGGTGCAGGCCCGGACCAACGCGGACCGGAACGGCGTCGGCCGGCGGGCGGCCTTCGTCCAGGCCGACTGGACGGCCGGCCTGCACGGCGCCTTCGATCTCGTCGTCTCGAACCCGCCCTACATCGCCAGCCCGGCGATTCCGGGCCTCGCCGTGGAGGTCAGGTGCCACGATCCCCTGGCCGCCCTCGACGGCGGAACCGACGGGCTCGATGCGTATCGCCACATCCTACGCAGTCTGACCCTGGGACCGGCCCGCCTCGCGCCGGGCGGCACGCTGGCGTTCGAGATCGGTTACGATCAGGCTGACCCCGTTCAGCGGCTGGGGCTGGAGGCCGGGTTCGGGCCGGGGCGGATCACGCGTGACCTTACGGGCCATGCCCGCGTCGTGTGTTTCAGACCGGATTGAGCCGGTTTTGGCAGCGGGACTTGTGGGGCGGGAGCGCGAAACTTATCTGGAGTCTGGCAAGCGGCGCAAAAAGAGCTTGTTGCCTCGCGCATCAACCGCTAGTCTCCCGTGCAGATCGCGAACGGTCCATTAAGATGGATCGCGGTAAGGTGGGTAGCGGCTTCGTTCCGCAACGCTCTTAGACGGTCTCCCCACGATCAGGCTGGCGCGCGCAGGACGAGGCGTAGAAGCTTGGTCAACTTCGAGCCTGAGACCCGAAGGACGCCTGAACGCTCAGAGCGCTTCGGCCGAGGGACAGACGGCAAGCACGGCGAAACCGATCACGGATAAACCGGACCCGGATCACGCGGCGCCACCGACGAGCCACAGCCAAGGTGTCGTCGCCATCGCCTGGAACCGCCGCATCATCAGACGCTCCGAGACGAACGAGGGTCAATCGAGACCGATGAGACCAAACCAGAATAGACGGATGCGCGGTCGTAACCGCCCCAAGGGTCCCAATCCGCTCACGCGTTCCTACGAATCCAACGGACCGGACGTCAAGATTCGCGGCACCGCTCAGCACATCGCCGACAAGTACGCCCAGCTCGCGCGCGATGCGCAAGCCAGCGGCGACCCGGTTGCGGCCGAGAATTACTTTCAGCACGGCGAGCATTATTTCCGGATCATCTCCGGGGCTCAGGAGCAGGCCCGGCAGCAGGTCGGGGGTTACGCCCGCGGCTTCGACGATGCCGACGATGACGGTGACGATGACGGCGCAGGCGCCCCCCAGGGCTACGCCGCCTCCAGTTACGGCGCGAACGGCTACAACGACGAGTACGCCGAAACCGCAGCGGCTCCCCAGCCGCAGCCCTACGAGCCGCGCCAGGACACGCGTGGCGAGGCCCGCTCCGATGCGAGCCAGGACGGCAACCGCCAGAACCGCCGCGACCGTTTCGCGAACCGGAACGATCGCCAGCAGCGCTTCGAGAACCAGCGCGACGGAAACCGCCCGGACTCGAACCGGCAAGATCCGAATCGGCCGGACTTCAACCGTCGCGACGACTTCAATCGTCAGGACGGCAACCGGCAGGATTTCGCCCGCAACGATACCCCACGGGGGGATTACGGTCGCCAGGATTCGAATCGGACCGACTTCAACCGCCAGGAGCAGCCCCGCGCCGAGTTTCCGCGTCAGGACTATTCCCGGCAGGACCAGCCGCGACAGGATCAGCCCAGGCAAGACCAGCCCAGGCAAGACCAGCCTCGCCAGGAGTTCGGGCGGGCCGGGCCCGCTCGGGGCGAGACCCCGCGCTACGGCAATGGTCGGGCCGACAATGCCGGGAACGAGCCGGTTCGGCTCGACCTGAACGCCCCCGACGCGGGCCGCCAAGAGCTGCCTCGGCAAGACCAATCTCGGCAAGACCAGCCTCGGCAAGAGCAGCCGCGCCCGGCCCGCACGAACGAAGCCGCGCCCCGCCGCAGCCGCCGTCGTGACGAGCAGGAGCCGCGCGGCGCAGAGGATGTCGCCGCTCTGCCGGCCTTCCTGATGACGCCGCCGCGCCCGGTGCCCGCAGTCGAACCCGCGTCCGAGCCGGTGCCGTCGCAGTCGGCATCGAGCCCCGACTCGGACGAGGCCCCCCTGGTGCCGAAGCCCCGTCGCCGCCGCCGTGCGCGCTTCGAGGGCTCGGAAGCCCCGGAGGGGAACGAGGCTTCCGGCGACGTCTCGCCGATCACCGAGTAGGCGTCTGCTCGATCAAGCGCTTCAGGAAAGCCGTCCCGGTTCGGGGCGGCTTTCCCGTGTCTGGGGTCCGCGCCAGTCGAGGAACGCCACCACCCGGTGGCGCTGGCGCAAGTGGCGCGCCGCCTCGCCGTAGGGCGCGAGTTCCCAGGTCCAGCGGCGGTCCGGCGTGCCGGGGTCGACGCCGTGCAGGAGATCGAGCCGGTCGATGATCCGGCCCACGCGGTCCTCCTCCACCTGCTCCACATCCGTGAGGAGGCAGACCCGGGCGGCGAGACGCGCCAATCCGTCGAGATGGGCGCGGACGATGCGGGCCCCGAGCTCGGCCGGAACCGGTCCTGCTCGGTCGAGGGGCAGGATCGGCAGCTGCGAGAGGACGTTCGCCGAGACTACGAAATCCACGCGGTCACCGCCGCAGAGCGCCGGCAGGGGACCGCCCCCGTTGCGCCCGCCCGTCAGGTCGGCCGTGATCAGCCGCACGTTGGGGAAGGCCCGCGCCTGCCGGCGGGCCGGCCAGAGATGCACGGCATCCACGAGGTGGACCGCCTCGAAGGTCTGCGCGAGGTGGGCGAGCGGCACGTCCTGCAGGAGGCCGGACCCGAGAACAACCGCCACCCGCCGGTGCCGCAGCCCGGCGCAGGACGCGATCACCGCAGCGCGCGCCTGTTCGAGGTGGCTCGCCCAGGCCGCTCGGCAGCGCCGGGAGCGTGACAGCAGCAGCACGCTCTCCCGCAGGTGGCGCCGATGCGCCAGGGGCACCGGCGTGGTCATCAGGTGAAGCAATTCGATCAGCATGGACGTCGCTTCAAAGATTGCCCGATCGGGAACCGTGGCACGCGGCTGCCGTTGCGCTTGGGCCCTTGCGAGCGCGAACCCGCGCCTGCAATCTTCCCGGAGCGACCGTGTCGAACCTCGTCCGTATCCTACTCGCGATCTTCCTGCCCCCCGTCGCGGTCCTGATGACCAACGGCATCGGCCTGCAATTCCTGCTCAACATCCTGTTGACCATCTTCTTCGTCCTGCCGGGCACCATCCACGCTCTCTGGCTGGTGCTGCGCGAGCGCTGAGAGAATGATAGCCTTCCGCCTCGCCGGGGCGCCGCGAACCGGCCTTCGGCGTGATGGGATCATGAGGTTGCGATGAGCACACGCGGGTTCACCGGGCGCAAGCCGCCGGAGGCGACGCGCGAGCGCCTTCCGCCGGGTCAGTACCTGACCGACGATTTCCCCGTCCTGCAGATCGGCCCGAATCCCCGCATCGATCTGGCGACCTGGTCCTTCACCCTGCGCGAAGGTTCGCGGCCTCTGAAGAGCTGGACTTGGGACGAGTTCAACGCGTTGCCCCGCACGCGCTGGGGCGGAGACATCCACTGCGTGACGAAGTGGTCGAAGTTCGACACCGCCTGGGAAGGCGTGAGCTTCGACGCGCTGCTGGCTGATGCTGGGATCGAAGCCCCGACCGATTTCCTGCTCGCCGAGGGCTACGACGACTACACCACCAACGTGCCGGTGACGGATCTCGCCGGCGGCAAGGGCATGGTGGCGACCCATTACGACGGCAAGCCGATCCCGACAGACCATGGTGGCCCTGCCCGGCTCCTCGTGCCGCACCTCTATTTCTGGAAGAGCGCCAAATGGGTGAAGGGCCTGCGCTTCACGAAGCGCGACGAGGGCGGGTTCTGGGAAATGCGCGGCTATCACATGTACGGCGATCCCTGGCGCGAGCAGCGCTTCACCGGTGACTGATCCGGACCAGAGGCCGCTCCCCTGGCAGACCGCCACCCTCACGGCGATCCGGCCGATCACCGAGCGGGTGAAGAGCTATCGCTTCCAGGTCAGTTTCGACCGGCCGGTGCTGGCCGGTCAGCATGTCGATGTCCGGCTCACCGCGCCGGACGGCTATCAGGCCCAGCGCAGCTACTCCATCGCCTCCGCGCCCGCCGGCGACGGCACCATCGAGTTGATGATCGAGGGCCTGCCGGACGGCGAGGTTTCGGGCTTCTTCGACGCGGTGGCGGAGATCGGCGATACGATCGAACTGCGTGGACCGATCGGGGGCGCCTTCGTCTGGCGACCGGAGGATGGCGGCCCGCTGCTCCTGGCCGGCGGCGGCTCGGGCGTGGTGCCGCTCCTGGCGATGCTGCGCCACCGCGCGGCGGCGGCGCCCGGCGTCCCGGCCCTCCTCCTCTATTCGGTCCGCGAGGCGAGCGAGGTCATCGCCGCGGAGGAACTGGCTGTCCGCGCCCGGGACGAGCCGCATTTTCAGCTGATGCTCAACCTCACTCGCGCTGGCGGCCGCCGGGTCGACGCGGCGATGATCGCCGAGGCGCTCGAACGGCTCGGGCCGCCCCGCCACGCCTATCTGTGCGGCGGCAATCCGTTCGTCGGGGCGGTGGCGGACCTGCTCCTCGACGCCGGACTGGACCCCGCCCGCGTCCACACCGAGCGCTTCGGCGGCTGATCGACCCAGACTTGTCGCTTCACCGGCCTCGGTCTTAGATTGTCCGGGCGAGCGGAGGTTCGAGCCATCATGGCGAAGAAATCTGAGCAGCACACCGGGCAGTGTCACTGCGGCGGCGTCCGTTTCCGGGCGACGCTGGTCGACGGGTTCGACACGCTGCGCCGGTGCACCTGCTCGTATTGCCGGATGCGCGGTGCCGTCGTCGTCTCGGCGGAGATCGGCGGTGTCGAGATCCTGCAGGGCGAGGCGTTGCTGACCTCCTACCGCTTCAACACCGGCACGGCGCAGCACTTCTTCTGCGGGCGCTGCGGGATCTACACCCACCACCAGCGCCGCTCGAACCCGAACCAGTACGGCGTCAACGTCGCCTGTCTCGACGGGGTTAGTCCATTCGATTTCGCCGAAGTTCCCGTCTTGGACGGCGTGAATCACCCGAACGACACCGGCGGGGCGACCCGCCGCGCGGGCACGCTGCGCTTCGTCGCCGAGGGTTAAACGTCGATCAGGCGGTCGGCGACCTCCTCGGCGAGCGACAGGCTCGACGTCAGCCCCGGGCTCTCGATGCCGAAGAGATAGATCAGGCGGCCGAGCCCGTGCTCCGCCGGACCGTCGATGCGGAAATCGGCCGCCGGCTCGCCCGGGCCCGTGAGCTTCGGACGAATGCCGGCATAGTCCGGGGTCAGCACACCCTCCGGCAGGCCGGGCCAGTAGCGGCGGATCGCGCTGGCGAAACGATCGGCGCGGGCCGGATCGACCTGATAGTCCAGGGTGTCGACCCACTCGACATCCGGCCCGAAGCGCATGCGCCCGGCGAGATCGAGGGTGAGGTGGATGCCGAGGCCGCCTTCCACCGGCGCCGGATAGATCAGCCGTGTGAAGGCCGGGCGTCCCAGGCAACCGAAATAGCTGCCCTTGGCCAGGACCTGGCGCGGGATGCGCGCGGCCGGGTAGCCCTCGACCGTGCCGGCCACCGCCTGCGCGCCGAGGCCGGCGGCGTTGACCACCGCATCGAACGGCAGGGCCTCACCGTTGACTGCGACGCGCCATCCATCGGGGGCCTGCGCGATGTGCGCGACCCGGCTGTTGAAGGCGACGGCCCCGCCGGCATCTTCGAGATCGCCCTGAAGGGCGAGCATCAGGGCGTGGCTGTCGACGATGCCGGTCGCGGGCGAATGGAGGGCGGCGACGCAGGCGAGGTTCGGCTCGAGCGCCCTCGCCTCGGATCCGTCCAGCATGACGAGGCCCGGAACGCCGTTGGCCTCGCCCCGCGCGGCGATCGCGGCGATCGCCGCGCGCTCCGAATTGTCCGTGGCGACGATGAGCTTGCCGCAGCGCCGGTGCGGCACACCGTGGCTTTCGCAGAAGGCGTAGAGCAGGGCGGCCCCGGCGACGCAGTGGCGCGCCCGCGACGATCCGGCCGGATAGTACATTCCGGCATGGATCACCTCGGAGCTGCGGGCCGAGACGCCCGTTCCGATCGCGCCTTCGGATTCGGCGACGATGACGGAATGCCCCCGGCGCGCGAGCGCACGGGCCGTGGCGAGTCCGACGATTCCGGCACCGACGACGAGGATATCCATCACGGCGGGGAGATGAGCACGAGGGCGAGGCGGAAGACAACCGTCCGAATCATGGCCCGAGCAGCACGACGTCTCGGGCTGGCGGCTCACTCCGCTCGACATACGAGGTTCGGCATGCCCGGTGGGCGAGGGTCGCGCATGCATGCGCGGTCATGGCGCTGCGTCGAAGTTCCGGCTACAAGGACGTCCATCCGTAACCGTTCGAGGCCGGAATCACGTCGGTTCGGAGGATCGCGCCCCTGGGCGCATCCCTCCCCGGCGGGTTCTTCGCCTGCTTGCCCGCTAAGGCTTCCGTCACAGTGCCCTTCCCGACCCTGCCGGCCCCGCTCGCACGAGCGCTGACCGCGCGCGACTACGAAGACCCGACGCCCGTCCAGAGCGCCGTCATCGAGGCGGCCGCGCAGGGGCGCGATCTCCTCGTCTCGGCCCAGACCGGCTCGGGCAAGACCGTGGCGTACGGCCTCGCCTTCGCCGAGACCCTGCTCGACGGCGCCGAGCGTTTCGGCCCCGCCGGCGCGCCGCTGGCCCTCGTCATCGCCCCGACGCGCGAACTGGCGCTGCAGGTCGAGCGCGAACTGTCCTGGCTCTATGCCGAGACCGGCGCCCGCGTCATCTCCTGCGTCGGCGGCATGGACCCCCGGCGGGAAAGCCGGCAGCTCAACGACGGCGCCCACATCGTCGTCGGCACCCCGGGTCGCCTGCGTGACCATCTGGAGCGGCGCAACCTCGCGACGCAGGACCTGCGCGCCGTCGTCCTCGACGAGGCCGACGAGATGCTCGACCTGGGCTTCCGCGACGACCTCGAATTCATCCTTTCGGTGACTCCCAAGGAGCGCCGCACCCTGCTGTTCTCCGCGACCCTTCCCAAGGCCATCGCGACCCTGGCCGAGCGCTACCAGAACGATGCGCTCCGCATCGCCGTGAAGGGCCAGGAGCGCGGCCACGCGGACATCACCTACAAGGCCATCCGCGTGGTGCCGCGCGAGCTGGAGCACGTGGTGGTCAACACCCTGCGCTTCATGGATGCGCCGACCGCGATCATCTTCTGCAACACCCGCAACGCCGTGCGCCATCTCCAGGCGGTGCTGACCGAGCGCGGGTTCTCGGCCGTGGCCCTGTCGGGCGAGCTCGGCCAGGGTGAGCGCAACGCCGCCCTCCAGGCGCTGCGCGACGGCCGGGCAAAGGTCTGCGTCGCCACCGACGTCGCCGCCCGCGGCATCGATCTGCCGACCGTCAGCCTCGTCATCCACGCCGACCTGCCGCACGACGCGGAGGTGCTGCAGCACCGCTCCGGCCGCACCGGGCGCGCCGGGCGCAAGGGCACCAGCCTCCTGCTCATTCCGGCCTCGAAGCGGCGCCGGGCCGAGCAGATGCTGATGATCGCCAAGGTCTCGTTCGAGTGGGCCGGTCCCCCCACCGCCGACGAGATCCGCCGCCTCGACGGCGAGCGCATGTGGCAGGACCCGATCTTCACCGAGGAGCCGGCCGAGGAAGACATCGCCATGGCCGAGACCCTGATGGCGCAGCGCACGCCCCAGGAACTCGCCGCCGCGCTCGCCCGGATCTACCGCTCGCGCTTGCCGGCGCCCGAGGACGTCACCGACCCGGGCGCAGGCCCCGAGCGCAAGACCCGCCCGGTCTACGACCCCGCCGATGTGGACCGGATCGATGCCCAGGGCCCGGCCGTGTGGTTCCGGCTCAATCTCGGCCGGCGCGACAACGCTGATCCGCGCCGCCTGCTGCCGATGCTGACCCGGCGCGGCAATATTGGCCGCCAGGAGATCGGCGCGATCCGCATCTTCGATCGCGAGACCAAGTTCGAGGTGCGCGGCGGCGCGGCCTCGCGCTTCGCCCAGACCTTCGCCAAGAACGGTTCGCCCGAGATCCAGGTGGAGCCGCTGCTCGACGGCGAGCCGGCGCGCGAGGAGGCGGGGCCGAAGGGCTTCAAGAGCCCGCGCGGCGCGCGCCACGAGCGCGAGATCGCCAAGAAGCCCCGCGCCAGCCGGGCCAAGTAACACACCAAGTGATCGGGGCGCCGGACGGCGCCCCGGCTCAGAAGCTGTTCGGCAGATTCTTAACGGCGTTGCCGAGGGCCTCGACCCCTTCCGCGAGCTTGCGCCCGGCGGGCGCCAGGGACGGCACCTTCATCCCGAACACTTCGGTGTGCTCCGCCTCGACTTCCGCCTGAGGCTCGGGCGCAGCGGCGGCCGCAGCGACCTTCGCGGGCACCGGCTTGACAGCCGCCGGCTTGGCATGGGCCACCGGCGAGGGGGCAACGCGCTTCTGAGGCGCCTCGCGCTCGCTGGTTAGGGCCGTGAAGGTGCCGCTGGTAGCCCGCGAGCGGGTGGTTTCGTTGGGCGACGGTGGGATCAGCGTCGCGGTTCGGGCGACCGGAACCAGGGCGGCGGGCCGGGCCGGCGGCAGCACCGCGGCATTCTCGATGGGCGGCAGGCGCGCGGGCTTCGGCGTCGCCGCGGCCTCGATCCGCTTCTGTGGCGCGGGTACGTCCGGCGTGACGGCGGCGGGCGTGATTGCCGGCTGGGCTACGGCGGTCTGGATTGGAGACGGCGTCGCCACGGCCTTCGGGGCGGCCGACACCGCGACGACCGACGCGGCGCGCTCGGGCGCTCGGGCCTCGGCGGGAACCGTGCCGGTCATGGACGCGACGGTTTCGGCCTTGGCGCTCTCGGGCCCGGAATTCGCGACCTTGACCGTCTCGACCTTGGCCGGTGCCAGCGCCGGGACGCCGTCGCGCAGGTCGGGCCATTCGGAGGCCTTCTGCGTCATGGCGGCGGATTGGATCGTCGGCCGGGTGTATTGCGGCCCGGCAAGTCCGCCGAGCATCGAGGAGGCCAGGGCGGCGAAGCCCGCGAGGCCGAGCACGCCGAGGCTCGACAGGAGAACGACGCGCAGATTGGGGCGGGCGGGACGCGCCGGCGCGGCGGGGCTTCGGGTCTGCGAGGGGTCGATCGTCACGGGCATCATCGGTTGAGACATCTCGGACGCTGGAAACCGTTTGGATTGACCGTTGCGGGTCGATCACGCCGCGCCGTCCGGCTCCGGGCTGTGCGAGGCCACCCCGCGAAGGACGCTCGGCGTGTCATGAGAAAGGCCGTGCATTGGGGCACGAAGATGTCATTGCGGCGTCATCAGGTCATCACTCACCTTGATACGCCACGAATCTGAATAAGCCCCACAGCTTTAACGAGACGTATCGTGGCTCGACTTTCCGGCGTCGCGATCGGGCGCCATCGCCTCGGCCTGTGCCCGCACCACCCGCGCCACGTTCCGTGTCCGCCGCGTCGCCGATCCCGCATCCAGCATCGCACCGGCCGCGAGGCGCTCCTTGAGGGCGACGAGGTCCGGGATTCCCCAGCGGCGGTAGAGCGCCTGGAAGCGCAGGTGCCGCGCCCTGTCGAAAGCGCGCGGATGCCAGTCGGCATCGCGGCAGGGATGGGCCGGGTGGAGGGTGGCGACGGGCATCAACCCATCGGGAATCGATGCCGTCGCCGCATGGGTCCGGACAAGAGCGAGCACGCGCGGAGCCAGGAATCCGCGCGGCCCGGGCGCGACGGGTTCGGCGCCCGCGAAGACCTCGATGCGCCCGAGCGGGGTCGCCACGACGATGTCGACGGCCCGTCGCGCGACGAGATCGAGGACGTGCGCGGCAGGATCGAAGGCGTGAAGGCCCACCGCGCGGCGCAGGCTTGCCCGCGTCTCCGGGTCGGACGTACGAAGCCCGAATCGGCCCTGGGGCAATCCCAGGCCGAGGTCGAACAGGTTATCCCCACGATTCTCGGGCCGGACCGCATCGCCGTCCGGCCCGCTCTCCGTGAGCACGCCGGAACTCGGCGAGCCGTGTGCGGCGGGAATGCAGAGGGCGACCGCGTGACTCCAGCCCCCATGGAATGCGGTCTCGTAGGCGACCGGGATGGCGGCGCGGGGATCGAGGCTGATCGCGCCGCGCGCCGTCGCCAAGCCGGCTCGCGGGCCCACGATTCGCGTGACCGTTTCCGCTTGTCCACGGCCGAACTCGGCCAGGGCGCCGAAGCCGCCGAGGCTCCAGGTCGCCTCGGAATCGGCGAGCCCGTCCGCGACGAGGGCCGCCACGGCCTCCGCCGCGTCGTTCGCCATCCTCATGGGGTCGCCATACCGAGGTGTCCGGGGCGAGCGGCGCCCCCCTGCCATCCCGTGCCGCTTCGGCTAGAAGCGGGGGCGCGCACCCTGACCCATCCGGCGCTTCCGCTCACGGTCCGATGTCCCAGAACCCAGCCCCGACGGCCGCACGCCCCCCCTGGCGCGGACCCGCGCGCCGCGCGCCGGACCCCGCCCGCGCGGGATGGGCGGGCTGGCTGAATTGGTCCTCCTGGCCCACCCGCGCGCGGATGATCGCCCTCGTCCTCGCCATCGACGTCCTCGCCGCCCTGGTGTCCTGCGCGGTCATCGTGCTGAACGCCCGCTCCGCCGTCGAGGTCGAGATGCAGGCGGCCATGTCCAATGTCGAGCTTCTGGTCTCGGACACCATCGATCTGGCCCAGAACGAGGCGCCCTCCGGCATCCTTCAGACCCTGAACCTGCGCATTCACGACCTCCGGCACGTGCGCGTCACGGTGCTGGATGCTTCGGGCAAGGTCGTGCCGAGCGGCTTCGGACGTCTGCGGCGCGATCAGCACGTCTCGCCGGACTGGTTCGCAGTCCTGATCGCGCCATCGATCCGCGAGCACGACCTGCCGATCGTCGCCCGGGGTGCGCGGATCGGGACCGCGCGCATCACCACCCAGCCGCGTGACGAGATCGACGAGGTCTGGGGCTACGCGGTCTCGCTCTCCCTGACGAGCCTGGGCCTCAGCCTCGGCCTGCTCATCGCGCTCACCGTCGCCTTCGGCCGGGTGCTGGCACCCCTCACACGCCTCGCCGACGGTCTGACCCAGCTGGAGCGGCAGGACTACACCGCCCGCCTCGAACCGCCCGCCTCGCGGGAACTCGCAACCATCGCGAACCGCTTCAACAGCGTGGCGCAGGCCCTGGCCGAGACGCGGGCCGCCAACGGCCGGCTTAACCGGCAGCTCCTCAGCGCGCAGGACGACGAGCGCCGCCGCACCGCCCTCGAGCTGCACGACGAGTTCGGTCCGTGCCTGTTCGCCCTGGAGGCCAATGCCGCCTCGGTGATCCGCATGGCCGAGGCCGAGGCGCCGCCCGATCGCGAGCGCCTGAAGCAGCGCGCTCAGGAGATCGCCAGCATCGTGGGCCAGGTCCAGGTCCAGAACCGCGACCTTCTCAACCGCCTGCGGCCGCACGCCCTCGGCCAGGTGCCGCTGGCCGATTGCCTCGAACTGCTGCTGCGCGATTTCCGGCGGCGGCACGCGGGTACGCGCTTTGCCGGCACCTTCGACGGGCTCGCGCGCGGCTACGGCGACGTGACCGACCTCACCGTGTTCCGCTGCATCCAGGAGAGCATGACCAACGCCGTGCGCCACGGGCGGGCCTCGAACGTCACGGTGCGAGCGCAGGACGAAGCCGAGCCGGGCGCGGCAAGTGGGCGCGCCCTCCGGATCACGATCCGCGACGACGGGGCGGGCGTGCCCGAGGATCACGGACTCGGCCTCGGTCTGTCGGGGATGCGCGAGCGGGTGGAGGCGCTCGGGGGCACGTTCGGACTTGACAACGGGCAGCCCGGCGCGGTTGTCCGGATCATGATCCCGCTCGACCGCGAGCCGGACACGGACACGAGCTCGAACGCACGCGCATGAACGCGATCGCCCTGAAGACCGAGGCACCCGCCCTCGTCATCGACGACCATCCCATCGTGCTCCAGGGCTGCCGCCGGGTGCTGGAGGATGCGGGCATCGAACGCATCGCGGAGGCGACGAGCGTGGTGGCGGGCTACCGCATGTTCCTGCGCCTGCGCCCCGGGACGGTGATCTGCGACCTCACCTTCCAGGGCAGCGGCCTCGCGGGCCTGCACCTGATCCGGCGCATGCGGAACGTGAACCCGGCAGCGCGCATCCTCGTCTTCAGCATGCACAACGACCCGGTGATCGTGTCGCGCGCCCTCGAGGCGGGGGCGCTCGGCTACGTACTGAAGGACCACGCCTCCGGCGAGTTGTTCGAGGCCTTCGAGCGCGTCCGCGCCGGCCAGCCCTATCTCGACCGGCGTCTCGCCACCGAGGTCGCGATGCTGCGCACCGACCCCAAACGCACCCCC
Organism: Methylobacterium sp. J-078; assembly: GCF_022829285.1. Lineage (GTDB taxonomy): Bacteria > Pseudomonadota > Alphaproteobacteria > Rhizobiales > Beijerinckiaceae > Methylobacterium. The sequence goes on along the minus strand of NZ_JAKSYI010000094.1, from coordinate 42,685 downwards.
GAAACGCAGTTGACGCCGCGCGAGTTGCAGATCCTGCAGCGGCTGGCCCAGGGCAAGTCCTACGGCACCATCGCGAGCGACCTGTCGGTGAGCTACAAGACCGTGACGAACGCCTGCTCGCTGATGCGCCAGAAGCTCGGGGTGCGCACGCTGGCCGAGCTGATCCATGTGGCGGTGACCCAGGCGCAACGGCAGGGCTGAGGGTTCAGCCGAGTCCACCCATCGCGCGGACGATGGCCCATTCGGCGTCCGTCACCGGCTGCACGGAGAGCCTTGAATTGTTGGCGAGCACCATCGCGGACAGGCGCGGCTCGGCCTTGATCGCCTCCAGGGTCACGGGCCGGGACAGCGCCTCGACGGCCGCCAAGTCCACCATGCCGAAGCGACCGGTCTCGTCGCTGTCGTCCGGGTAATAGGGGCGGATCACCTCGACGATGCCGACCACCGCCTTGCCCTCGTTCGAGTGGTAGAAGAAGCCCCGCTCGCCGACCTCCATGGCCATAAGGTGCTTCTTGGCGACGTGGTTGCGCACGCCGTTCCAGTGCGTGCCCGCCGCCCCCGCCGCCACCTGCTGGTCCCACGACCAAGTCGAAGGCTCGGATTTGTAGAGCCAGTGGGCCATGCGCGTCTCCCGGAAAACGCGCCCTCTCTAACACCGGAGAAGCGTGGCCGTCAGGCCCCGCGAAGCGCGGAGTCCCAGTAGCGCAGGCTCGTGGCGTTGACCGGTCCGCCGGCCTTGACGTTGCGCGCCGTGACGAAGGCGTGGAACTCGGCGGCCGGCTCGGGTCCGACGAGGTCGGACAGGGCGGAAAGGATGCGGGTGATGCGCAGATGGTTGTGGTCGTGGGCCCGCAGCCAGCCGTCGGTCTCGGCGTAGAAGCGGGTCATCCGCCCGAGCGCGGCGCGCAGGCCCGAGAGGGCGGCGGGATCGGACCGGATCGCCTCGGCCTCGGCGCGGGACAGGACCGGCGCGCCCGGCACCGCGAGGCTCGCCTCGTGCAGGGGGAAGCACCACTGGATGAAGTCGTGCACGCCCTCGATATGGGGGTCGTCATACGCGAGGATGTCCTTGAGGACACGCCCGGCCCCGTCGCGGCCGGTGCCCGCGAGGAAGGCCTGGATCGGGTACTGGCTCATTCGGCCTCCCCCCTCAGGGGCCGGGCCAACAGGGCGGTGACGACCGAATCGACGCTGGCGCCGCCGGACACGATGGAGGCGACCGCTTCCGCCACCGGCATCTCGACGCCCCGGGCCCGGGCGAGGTCCACCAGGGCGGCGGCCGTGAAGGCGCCCTCCGCGAGCTTGCCGCCGGCGGCCTCCTCCGGCGAGGCGCCGGCCCCGAGTCGCTGGCCGAAGGCGAAGTTGCGCGATTGCGGCGAGGAGGCGGTCAGGACGAGATCGCCGAGGCCCGACAACCCCATCAGGGTCTCGGGCCGCCCGCCATAGGCGCGGGCGAAACGCATGAGTTCGGCGAAGGCCCGGGCGATCAGGGCCGCGCGCGCGCTCTCGCCGAGGCCGCGCCCGGCCACGATGCCCGACGCGATGGCGAGCACGTTCTTTCCGGCTCCCCCAATCTCGACGCCGCGCACGTCGTCGGTGTGATAGACCCGCAGGGCCGGGCCCGAGAGCGTGGTTGCGAGGCGAGCGGCGAGCCCCGCATCGGCCGCCGCGAGCGTGACGGCGGTGGGCAGGTTGCGGGCGACATCGGCCGCGAAGCTCGGCCCGGACAGTACCGCCACGGGCGCCGAAGGGCCCAGCCTCTCCCGCGCGACGTCGCTCATGAAGGCGTCGCTGCCGCGCTCGATCCCCTTGGCGCAGAGCACGATGGCCGCCCCCGGCGCGAAGGCGGGCCCGAGATCGCCGAGCACGCCCCGCAGGGTCTGGGCCGGGACCACCATCAGCAGGGTGCCGGCCGCCGTCAGGGCACCGGCCTCGGCGGTCGCGGTGATGCGGCGGTGGAGCGGCACGCCGGGGAGGTAGCGCGCGTTCTCACGGGTCGATTCCAGGCGCTCGGCCGCCGCCCCGTCGCGCAGCCACAGGACGACGTCGTGCCCGGCCGCCGCCGCCGCGTTGGCGAGCGCCGTGCCCCAGGCGCCTCCGCCGACGACCCCGATTCGCGTGGCCGGACTGCTCATGCTGGTCACGCGCCAGACCTCTCGCTTGCGTAGGATTCCGCCGACAGACGGTACAGGAGATGCGCCCGCAGGGGATGCCCCAGCGGCAGGGCCGGATGCGAAAAGCGCTCCGCGGCGCGCATGCCGAGGCGCTCCATCACCCGGCGCGAGGGCGCGTTGACCTCCGCCGTGAAGGCGATGACCTCGGAGAGGCCGCAGCGGCCGAACAGGTCGCCGAGGGCGCGCTCGGCCGCTCGCGTGGCGATGCCTCGGCCCCAGGCCGCGCGGGCGAGGCGCCAGACGATCTCGACGGATTCACCGGGCCGCTCCCCGCCCGCGAAGGGCATGACCCGCATCAGGCGCGCGCCACCCACCAGGCCGGCAAAGCCCAGCCCAGCCGCCTCGACCGCCCAGGGGCCGAAGCCGTCCACCGCGAAGCGCCGCTCGCAGGCCCGCGCCTCGGCCCGGCTGGCATCCGCGTCCCGGATCGCCGGAAAATGGCGCATGACCTCCGGATCGGCGTTGAGGGCCGCGAGGCCATCGGTGTCGTCCGGCCGCCAGCGACGCAGCACGCAGTCCCCATCGCCCAGACGCTCGGGCGGCGCGGTCAGTGCGGAGGTCCGCAGCTTGCCCCGGAGGGCCAGCGAGCGTCGGTTCAGGGCTGCGAGGTCGGCCTGCCCGGCGAGCACCGCCTCGCCGAGGCCGATGGCGCAGGCGAGCTGATCCGGCGACAGGTTCGCCCAGGCGGGTGCCGCGACGGTTTCGCGCCAGGGCGCGCCGCAGGTGTTGTCGAGGAGAATGCGGGCGAAGCAGTGGTCGAGCCGCACCGGCCAGTCGGGCCGGGCGGCCGCCGGCAGGCGGCGCTCCACGAGGTCGCGCCAGCGCCCCCGTTCGGCCTCAGGCAATGGCGGCCGGCTCCGCGAAGGGCCAGCGGGCCCGGGCCGGGGCGGTCAGATCGTCCACGAGGCCGAGGCGCAGGCGCTCGATGCCCGCCCAGGCGATCATCGCGCCGTTGTCGCCGCAGAGGGCGAGCGGCGGCGCCACGAAGGCGAGACCGGCCTCGCCGGCCTGGGTCGTCAGTGCCCGCCGGATCGCGCCGTTGGCCGCGACGCCGCCCGCCGCCACCAGGGCGGTCGGGTGCCCGGCCACGGTGGCGAAATCGCGCATCGCCACGCGCAGGCGGTCGACCACGACGTCGACCACCGCCGCCTGGAAGCTGGCGCAGAGGTCGGCGACGTCGACCGAGGAAAGCGGGGCCAGCTTCTCCGCCTCGATCCGAAGGGCGGTCTTCAGGCCTGATAAGGAGAAGTTGGCCTCGCGCCGTCCCAGCATCGGGCGCGGCAGGGCGAAGCGCTCGGGATCGCCCGTCTCGGCCATGCGCTCAACCTCGGGGCCGCCCGGATAGCCGAGGCCGAGGAGCTTGGCGACCTTGTCGAAGGCCTCGCCGATGGCGTCGTCAATGGTGGTGCCGAGGCGCACGTACTCGCCGACGCCCTTCACCGCGACGAGCTGGGTGTGCCCCCCCGAGGCGAGGAGGAGCAGGTAGGGGAACCCGATGCCGTCGGTGAGCCGGGCCGTCAGCGCATGCGCCTCCAGATGGTTCACGGCGATGAGGGGCTTGCGCGTCACCAGCGCCAGGGTCTTGGCGGTGACGAGGCCGATGAGCACGCCCCCGATCAGGCCCGGCCCAGCCGCCACCGCGATGCCGTCGACCTGCGCCAGGGTCAGGCCGGCGCCGGAGACCGCCCGATCGATCAGGCGGTCGAGCACCTCCACATGGGCGCGGGCGGCGATCTCCGGCACGACGCCGCCATAGGCCGCGTGCTCGGCGATCTGGCTCAGCACCTCGTTGGACAGGATGCGGCCCCGGCCGTTCTCGCCCGGGGCGACGACGGCGGCGGCAGTCTCGTCGCAGGTGGTTTCGATGCCGAGGACGTTCATGGACGGCGGATCATTCCGGGAGGCGGGAGACGGGCTGTGTCCCCGCCACCCTAGCCGCCCCGGCCCCGTCCCGGCAACGGACGGCTTGCCTCGCGGCGCCGGACCGGCATGGATGGGCGGAGATTGCGAGGGAGCGCGGGACAGCATGCGGATCTGGGTGGCGCGGCCGGAACCGGGAGCCTCGCGCACCGCACACCGCCTCCGCGACCTCGGTCATCGTCCCCTCGTCGCCCCGGTCCTCGCCGTGGCGGAGACGGGTGCGCGCCTGCCGGCGGGGCGCTTCGCGGGGCTGATCCTGACCAGCACGAATGCGGTGGCTGCCCTCAGCCCGGACGAGCGCGCCCGGTTCCGCGACGTCCCCGCCTTCGCTGTCGGTGCCCGCACCGCCGCCGCCGTCCGGGCGGCCGGCCTGGGGGATGTCCGCATCGCGGGGGGGGACGCCCGCTCACTCGCCGCCCTCGTTGCGGCCTCCTTGCCGCGAGGGTCCGCCCTGCTCCATGCCGCCGGCGCCGAGCGCAAGGCCGAGCCCGCCGCCACGCTGGCGGCGGCCGGATTCACCCTCAGCGTGCGTGAACTCTACGCGACGCGCATCGCCCCGCGCCTTCCGGACGCGCTGTTGGACGCCCTCGGTGCGCGCGCCCTCGACGCCGTCCTGCACTACTCCCGGCGCAGTGCCGCGGCGGCACACGATCTCGCGGGCACCCACGGCCTCGGCGGAGCCTTCCGAGCCCTGACGCATTACTGCTTGTCGGCGGATGTGGCCGTGCCCCTGGTCGCTGCCGGGGTCGCGGTCCATTTTGTGCCCGAACGACCCGACGAGGAGATGCTCCTCGCCGGATTGGCGGCACCGAAACCGTCAGGAATCTGACAAGGGTCTCGCTCCGGCGGCGCCCCTGGTGCTAGGACGAGCAAAAGAAGCTGCGCCGTCAGCCTCGACCCACCGGGCGCCGGACGCGCCGCACGGGGCGGGGCCAAGCGGCAGGTCGGGAAGGGAGCCTTGAACCGTGAAACCACCCAACAGCGACGCCAACCGTCCGGGAACTCCCACCGGCAGCCAGCCGGGTAAGCCCGGCGCACCCCTCGTCGCCGCGAGCGGCAAGAGCGACACGAAGACCGACACGCAGGCCCCCGGCGTGGGCCAGGACGGCGTGAAGACCGATCCGCTGAAGACGGAGGCCGCCAAGGCCGATCTCCTCAGGCCGGAGGCGACGGCGCCCGGCACGGTGAAGGCGGAGGCGACGAAGAGCGATCCGCTCAAGAGCGGGCCCGGCCCGATCGAAGGCAGCAAGGTCGAAAGCGGCAAACCCGAGTTCGGCAAGTCTGATTTGGGCAAGTCTGAATTGGGTAAGTCCGAGCCGGGCAAGGCCGAACCGAAGGCCGACGCGGGCATCGGGGCCGTCAAGCCGGATACCCTCAAGCCGGAAGCACCAAAGCCTGATGCGCCCAAGAGCGATGCCCCCAAGGCTGCGGACGCGAAGCCCGATCCGACGCGAACCGGTTCCTTCGGCGGCCCGCAGAGCGGCACGCGCCCGGCGGGTTCCGCGACCGACGGTCCGATCATCGACCTTAAGGCCAAGCGCCTGCCCGATCCCGTTCCGCCCGCCAAGCCAGGGGCCGCGGCTGCGGCCGGTGTGGCATCCACCATGTCCGGCAAGACCACGGACGCCAAGCCGGGCGAGACGAAGCCCGGGGAGATCAAGCCCGGTGACGTGCGTGCGACCGACCCGAAGGCCTCGGAGGCTGTCAAGCCAGGGGCCGGGGGCGATGCCGGCGCCAAGCCGCCCGGTTCCGCCACGCCACGGATTTCGCCCGCCGCAGCTGCAACGACCCCGCCCCCTGCCGCGCGCGGACCGGGCTTCGGCTCCCTCGCCACCGCCGGCCTCCTGGGCGGTGTGATCGGCGCCGGCCTGCTCTTCGGCGTCGAGCGCAGCGGCCTGCTGCACCAGCCCGACGATGGTCGTCTGGCCGCCCTCGACCAGCGCATCGCCGCCCTCGCCCCGAAGGACGCGGTGGCGGGCCTCGACAAGCGCGTCGCCGCCAACGAGGCCGCCGTGAAGGCCGTGCCGGAGGCCCTGGCGAAGGCGCGCGAGGCCCTGGAGAAAGCGAGCGCGACCCCCGCCCCGGCTTCGTCCTCGGCCGCCCCGGCCGCCGAGGGTTCGGCCCCGGCTCCGGCGATCCCGGCCGACCTGACCGCGCGCCTCGACGCTCTCGATCAGCGCGTCTCCGCGCTCCAGGAGGAGCCGGGCCGCGACCAGGGCAGCGACGCCCGGATGGCGGTGACGCAGCCCGGCGCGAGCACGGCCCAGGTCAGCGCCCTCGAGGAGCGCCTGAAGTCGCTCGAAGGCAAGGTCGACGCGAGCCCCAAGCCCGCCGAGGTACCCGATCTCGCTCCGAAGATCGCGGCCCTCCAGGGTGATGTCGAGGCACGAACCAAGGCGAATGCCGACGCGGCCCAGGCCGTGAGCCAGAAGGTGGCGGCGCTCCAATCGTCCCTCGAGGCGCGCATCCAGGCGGCGACGGAGGCGGTCCAGTCCGCGACGCAGGCCAGCGAGAAAGTCGCAGACGCGAGCAAGACCCAGGCGGCCGAGGCGGCCAAAGCGGTGGAGCGCCAGCTCCAGGCCCAGGCCGAGAAGATCGCCGGCCTCGACAAGGCCGTCTCCGAGCGGGCCGAGACCGCAACGGTCCAGGCGGCCCTCCGGGTGGTCTCGGCCGACCGGATCGTCACGGCCCTCAACACCGGCGCGCCCTACGCCGACGCTCTGGCCGCCCTGCGCGGCCTGGAGCCCGGCGACCCGGCCCGTCTGACGGCTGTCGCGGCCTTCGCCGACAAGGGCGCGCCCACGGCCCGTTCCCTGGCGGCCGAGTTCCGGCCGATCGCGGAGAAGATCGCGGCGAGCCGCCGGGCCGCCCAGAGCAAGGCCGTGGCGGAGAGCGGCGACATCGGCACCAAGCTGATGAGCATGGCGGAATCGATCGTGCAGGTCCGCCGCGTCGAGGTGCCGGCCAGCGCGGGCGCGGCGAACACGCCGGCCCCCGATACCGCGCCGAAGGTGCAGGAGGCCCTCGATCGCGGCGCGATCAAGGAGGCCGCCGAGGCATTCGCGGCGATGCCGGAGGCGTCCCGCGCCGAGGCCGGCGAATTCGGCACGAAGCTGCGCTCCCGGGCTGCGGCCGGCGACGCGGCGCAGGCTCTGCTCGCCGACGCCTTCAAGGGTCTGCCCGCCACCGGCGCGTCCCGTTGACCGGGCGGCCGTGCCCAGCGCCCGATCCGGCGGCGGGGCGCGGCAGCCCGGATTTCGCGCGGCGGCGCCCAGCGCTTCCGCCCTCCAATCTCGGTGTCGCCGGACCGGCCGACGCCACTCCCGGGAGTTTCTGATCTCATGTGGCGCGCCCTCGCCTTCCTGGCCCTCCTCGCCGTCGCCGCCTACGGCGCGACCTGGATCGCCGACCATCCCGGCACCGTCACCATCGTGTGGAACGGCTACGAGGTCGCGACCAGCCTCGCCTTCGGCCTGATCGCCGTCCTGATCGCGGCGATCATCCTCGGCTTCGTCTGGGCGATCGTGCGCGGGTTCATCACCCTGCCGGAGACCCTGGTGCGCGGCTCGCGCGACCGGCGCCGGGCCAAGGGCTTCTCCGCCCTGTCACGCGGCATGGTGGCTGTAGGCTCGGGCGATCCCCTGGCCGCCCGGCGCCACGCCAACGACGCTGAGCGCCTGCTCGGCGCCGAGCCGCTGGCGCTTCTGCTGAAGGCCCAGGCCGCGCAGATCTCCGGCGACCGCGAGGCGGCCGAGCACGCCTTCCAGCGCATGGTCAACGATCCCGAGACCCGGGTACTCGGCCTGCGCGGCCTCTTCGTCGAGGCGCGCCGCCGCGAGGACGATGTCTCCGCTCGCGCCTACGCGGCGGAAGCCGCCCGCCTGGCGCCCAGCGTCACCTGGGCGAACGAAGCCGTCCTGGAGGCGCAATGCGCCGACGGCGACTGGAGCGGCGCCACCGAGACCGTGGAGCGCCGCGCCTCCATCGGCCTCATCGAGAAGGGCACCGCCCGCCGCCAGCGCGCCGTGCTTCTCACCGCCGCAGCCCAGGAGCGCGAGGCGGGCGAGCCCGAGGCCGCCACCGAGCGCGTCCTCAAGGCCATCAAGCTCGCTCCCGACCTCGTGCCGGCGGCGGTGCTCGCCGCGCGCCTGATGGTCCGTCGTGGCGACCTCCGCAAGGCGGCCAAGATCATCGAGACGGCCTGGCGCGCCGGGCCCCATCCGGACCTCGCCAAGACCTATGTGGGCTTGCGCACCGGCGATTCCGTGCGCGACCGCATGGCCCGCGCCGAGACGCTGGCGAAGATCTCCTCGTGGCACCCGGAGGCCCGCCTCGCGATGGCGCAGGCCGCCTACGAGGCCCGCGAGTTCGGCAAGGCCCGCGAAGCCCTCGCGCCGCTGCTCGCCGACCGTCCGACGGTGCGCGCCTGCCTCGCCATGGCGCGCCTGGAGGAGACCGAGCACGGCGCTGGCTCCGGCCGCGCCCGCGAATGGCTGGCCCGCGCGGCCCACGCGCCGCGCGACCCGCTCTGGATCGCGGACGGCGTCGCCTCCGAGACCTGGGCTCCGGTCTCGCCCGTCAGCGGACGCCTCGACGCCTTCGCCTGGAAGACGCCGACCGAGGTTCTCGCTGGCCCGAACGCGACCGGGGCGGACGACGAAGCCGGCCCGGCCTCCGAGCCGGCGCAGCTGGCGCCGTCTGGCCCGGCCCCCGCACAGCCCGGAACCATCGCTGCGGCGCCCGCACCGACGCCTGAGGTGAAAGCCCCGACGGTGCCGGTTCCCACCGATTCCAAGGCCGGCGAGGCCGAGCCGGTCAAGCCCAACGGCGTCGCGCCCGTGGCCGCGGGCATGGCACAGGCGGCGGCCGACGTGAGCGAGACACCTGCGGGTCCGCCCGCCTCCGGTACGACGAGCCCCGTGGTGTTCCCGCCGATCCGCACGGGGGATGACGCCAAGCCCCGCCGGGCAGGTTGAGCGGCCGGGAGTCAAAGACGGCGCGTCTCCCGACGGTCGCTTTGCCGGCGCGCGGCTCGCGGTCCTGGCACAGGAAAGGACGGGGGTGCGCCACCGTCCTTAAAGGTCGGTTCATGCAATTCGCCTAAAGCTTGGCTTCAGCGAGTTCTGCGTAAACCGAAGTGCCATGTCCCCATCACTCGACGATGCGCCGGACCTCTCCGGCCTGATCGAATTGTCACGCCTCGACAACCTCGATCTCAAACCGGTCATCCTTCGGGTGCAGACGGACCTCTTCCTGTCGGCTTCGGTCCGTGACCGAAAGACCATCGCGGCCTTCGCGTCGCTCGCCGGCGGCCTCATTCCCATCGTCGACGACGAGACCGCCGAGATCGTCGCACGCAAGCTGGCGCCGTTCCCCGAGACGCCCCCTGCCCTGCTGGCCGCCCTCGCGGCCCGGGGCGGGGCGGCGCGCGATGCCGTCCTCGCCGGCGCGCCGATACTCACGCAATCCATGATCGCGGCGGCCCGCACCGATGGCGCCGATGTGGGCATCGCCCTCGCGCAGCGGCCAGACCTCGACCGCGCCACCCTGGCGGACCTGATCGCCCGGGACGAGCCGGCCATCGACCGGGCGCTCGTGGCCAACCGCGCCGTAAATCTTCAGGGCGAGGTGCTGGCCCGGCTCGTGGCCCGCGCGCGCAAGGCTCCCGACTTGGCGCGCCTCCTCCTCGAACGACCCGACCTTGCCCACGGCGACGTCGCCCCCCTCTTCCTCGTCGCCGACGAGGCCCGGCGCGAGTCCATCGGCCACGCGATGCTGGCGACCGCCGCCCTGCGCCCCTTGCCACCCGCGCCACGCGAGGCAGGGTCGGTGCTCACCGGCTTCTCGGCGCGCGGCGACATCGCGGGTTTCGTCGCCGCCCTCACAGAGCTCCTCGGCCTGCCCAAGGGCTTCCTCGCCGCCACGCCCGACCCGTCCCTGCGCTACGAGTTGCTGACGGTGGCCCTGCGGGCGGTGGGCCTGCACGAGGAGGAGGCAGTCTACATCTTCCTCACCCTGAACGAGACCGTGGCGCGCTCGGTGGACCGGGTCTTCGACCTCGTGAAGCTGTTCCGCACCCTGCCCCGCGCGGCAGCGCGCGATCTGCTCGCGGCGATTCTCGACTGGACGCCCCAGGACCGCTCGGCTGCGGCGAGCGCGCACCAGCCCTACCATGCCCCCGATACCCAGCGTCCCCGCATGCAGGCGGCGGCCACGGAGCGGCCGTCCCTGCGCACGCCCCTCCCGGCGCGTCAGCGCCAGACCTCCTGAGCCAACCTACTCCGCCAGATCCAGGCGGTGACGCCCGGCGCGATCGTCGATCTCGACGATCCAGAGGTCGGCGTCGAACCGCAACTCCTTCGTCAGACGCAGTTCCACGTCGGCCGGCACGGCTTGCGTGAGCAGGGCGACGAAGCGCCGGTCACCGTCGGTCTCGGTATCGACCAGGGATTGCGGCGCCGGGCCGTAGAGGTCGGCACTGCCGTCGAGGCGGTCGACCTTCACGAAGATCGCACCGGCCTCGGCCGCCCCGCGCCGGCGCTGAACGGCGGCGACGCCCTCGATTGCGAGGCGGCGCAGGTGGGCCGAAACCCAGAAATCCGATCGCAGGCGTGCCATGAGCCGCCCTATAGCATCATCCCTGCTGGGCCGCCCATCCGACCGGCCCCGGCTCGACGGGTGACGGCACCGGGCTTCAGCCCCGCGTGATGCCGGCGCGGGCCGCGAGTTCGCGCAGGGTCCGGGGCGTCGGCTCGCCCTTCACCGGCAGCTTCCGGTCGCGTTCGAACTTCTCCAGGGCCGCTCGGGTGCCGGGTCCCATCAGGCCGTCCGCCTTGAGGGGGCCGTAGCCGAGCTTGACCAGGGCGCGCTGCGCTTGCGCCAGGGAGAGGTTGCCAGGGCCGGCGACGGAGGCCGTCGTCTCGGCGCCCTTGGTTTCGGCGCCCTTGATCAGATCCCCGATGGTGTCGCGGCCGGGGCGCGAAGCCTCGGCCTTCGGCGCCTCCGAGATCGCGGGAGGCGCCTTCTCCGCCTCGGCTCCCGACGAGGCGGCCTTCGGTTTTTCGGGAGTCCGGCCCGCGAGCGCCTGTGCGGGAAGTTTCGGGAAAATCGGCGCGGGGTGGCGGCCGGCCTGGTAGCCGAGGGCGTTCAGGCAGATCAGCGAAACCGCGCCCAGCACCACGCCGACGCCGAGGATCTCACCGGGATGACGCAGGAAGGCCCGCCCGGCGGCGCCCGCCGTCGCCCCGAGGGCGGCGAACCGCCCCGAGGCCCCGGCGGCCGGGCGGCGGCGGGCAGCGACGCGCGGTTCGCGGCTCCGGGCGGGAACGACGATCTCACGCTGGTCGCGGCGTGCTTGCGGCTCGCGCATCACAACTCCTTGGGGCTCGAAACAGGACCAGCCGGAGGCGTCGCGGCACGCGACACGCCTGGCTGGCGGCGTCCACGGTGATCTCGGCGCACCCTCATCCGGCGCGCCGCATCGGGACGTAGCTCTCGCGAACGGTTTCGGGACTGACGTCGAACAGACCCATCGGACGACGGATCGGCACGGGGCCGGGGGCGGCGACGAGGCGTCCGTCGATCGTGGGGGGGCGCGGGCGCGTCTGGATCGGCGCGAGGGGCACGGGCCCGCCAGCCCGGCGACACTCGCGCGGCAGGGTCACGATCACGGTGGTGCCTTCGCCGCGGGTGCTCTCGATCGCGATGGCGCCACCGTGCAGTCCGGCCAGCCCCTGCACCACCGACAGACCGAGTCCGGTCCCCTCATGGGTGCGAGCGTAGCCGCCGGCGCATTGGTAGAACGGGTTGCCCACCCGCGGCAGGTCCGCCGCACCGATGCCGATGCCGGTATCGGCGACGATGAGGTCGAGTTGCTGGCCCGATCCGCGAAGGGCGATCTCCACCCGGCCGCCGCGGGGGGTGAACTTCAGCGCATTGGACAGGAGGTTGATGAACATCTGCCGGCAGGCGCGCAAATCGGCGGTGATCTCCACGGGCACGGGGCTGGCGTCGCGCACCAGGGTGATCCCGGCCTGGTCGAACTTGAGCTGCATCAGGTCGCAGCAGGCGCGCACCAGGGCACTCATGTCGACGGGCTCGGGCGCGTAGTCGAAGTGCCCGCTCTGGATCCGCGACATGTCGAGGAGCGTGTTGACCACCTCCAGCAGGTGCTGGCCGGATTCGCGGATGATGCCGGCATATTCGCGGGTCCGGCCGGCGTCGGTGGCCAAGTTCCCCTCCCCCGCCAGCACCTCGGAGAAGCCGATGATGGCATTGAGCGGCGTGCGCAGCTCATGGCTGACATTGGCGAGGAAGCGGCTCTTCACCTCGTCGGCCCGTTCCGCTTCGGCCCGCGCCTGCTCCAGCTCGGCCGCGTGGCGGCGATGCTCGGTGACGTCGCGGGTGACCGCGACCACGCTCGACGCCGAACGATCGCCGGCGCCCTCGTCGATCCGGTGGATGCGCATCTCGGCGAAGATGATCCGCGAGGCACCCTGCGCCCGGATCGCGGACGGGTCGAGATGCAGGCGGAACTGGACGGTGGCCGGACGGCCGTGGGCGGCGACGTCGCTGAGGGCCTGGAGCAGCATCGGGCGGTCGGCCACGTGCACCCGCTCAAGCAGGCCGTGGCCCTGCAGGCGTCCCGCCTCGGCGCCGACGAAGCGCTCGGCCGAGGCGCTGGCCTCGATGACGCGGCCGTTATGGTCGTGCCAGGTCACGAGATCGTCGATGGCCGAGAGCAGCATGCGGTCGCGCCGCTCGTTGTCCCGCAGGCGGGCCAGCCAGCGGCCCTCGTGCCGGAAGTGCTCGGAGGCCTGGGCGGCGATGTGACCGATGGCCGTGAGGGCGAAGACCGGCATGGCCAGGGCACGCGACCAGTCGGGGAGCGACATGCCGTCCCCGAGGGGCGGCAGCAGGGCGACGGCGAGGGCGCCGAGCCCCGCGATGATCGCCGCCGCCAGGGTCGCCCGTCGGGAGCCGGACACCACCGCCTCGAGGGGAATGGCCACGAGCCAGATCACGGCCGCCGACTGCGCGCCGCCGGTCATCGACGCGAGGCAGACCACGACACCCGTGAGGCCGGCCGAGGAGATGGCGTGGGCGAGCCAGAGGATGCCGGTGCGCGACAGCAGCACAGCGGCGAAGACCGGAAGCAGCAGGCTCGCGATTCCGAGGGCCTCGATGCCGGTCGGCACCCCGCGAAGCACGAGGTAGGGCGGCAGGCCCAGCATCATCATGAGGCCGGTGGCGAGGCGCGAGACCAGGAAACGCTCGTGCCGGAAGCGAACGCCGCTCTCTTCGATCACCGACTCATGGACGAGCCCCGCGAGGCGCACGTCGATGAGGGAAGCCAGGGCACCGTAGATACGCAATACCGACACGCACAGCGCGGAGGTGGCTCGACAGGCCGCTCCGACGCCCCTTGGCTCGACTGAAACTCGACGAAAGGCAACTTCGCAGAGCCGACTTAAGCGAGTCTTTCGCAAGACGATCCGATTGTCGCCGCATGCTTTCCGGGATGTAACTATCGTCGATCCGGACCACAGTCCTTTTCGGGGCAAAACGTTCGAAGTGTCCGGGGGATCTGAGCTAAGCTTGCATTTACCATGTGCGCTGGCGGGGCGACCGATCGGCGGCCTGATCCCCCGATCGTCAGGGAGCCTTTACCGGTCGGTCCGAAAGCTCGTTCGCGCGTCGTCCCGGCCCCGTCCGGGCCAGATCCTCGGGCCCCGACCGATGTCGTTTCTCCTTCGCGCCGCTCTGGTCATCGGCATCCTGTCCTGGCTGGCCCTGCAACGGCAGGGTCCGGCCCTGCCCGACCGCGTCCAGGGCAGGGTCGACGTCGCGGCCGCCGCCCTCGAACTCTGGGAGGCGCTGCCCGAGGAGGCACGGGCCGACGTTCTGCACGAGGGTGGCGCCGAGGTGATCCAGCGCTTCGCCGGCTCGGCGCCGTCGTCCCGCGACACCCTCTCGGACAGCGACCGAAAACCGCCCTGGCGGGGTGCGCAAACCCGGCGGGATGGGGCTAGAGTGACCGCACGCGGGGAACGCTCGATCCCTTGAGGCGGTAGTCCGTCCGCGGCACGGGAGTGGATCCAGCGGATGTTCGGCTTCGGGATGGAATACGAGGGCGCCGCCTTCTGGCTCCCCCTGGTCTGGGCGGGCCTGCTCGCCGTGGCCGTCGCCATGTACGTGGTCATCGACGGGTTCGACCTCGGCGTCGGCATCCTGTTCACGGCGGCGCGCAAGGGGAACTGGCGCGACCGGATGATGGTCTCGGTGGCCCCAATCTGGGACGGCAACGAGACCTGGCTGGTGCTCGGCGGCGGCGGCCTGTTCGCGGTCTTCAGCGTTGCCTACGCCATCCTGCTGCCGGCGCTCTACCTGCCGCTGATCCTCATGCTGATCGCGCTGATCTTCCGTGGCGTCGCCTTCGAGTTCCGGTTCAAGGCCGACCGCTCGCAGTTCATCTGGGACAACGCCTTCCACTACGGCTCCCTGGTGGCGACCTTCGCGCAGGGGATGGTGCTCGGCGCCTTCGTGCAGGGTTTCCAGATCGAGGGGCGCGGCTTCACCGGCGGCACCCTGGACTGGCTCACCCCCTTCAGCGTGCTCACCGGCATCGGCCTCGTCTGCGGCTACGGTCTCCTCGGGGCGACGTGGTGCGTGATGAAGACCTCGGGCGAGCTCGCGGTCTGGGCACGGCGCAAGAGCCTGCAGTTCCTGGCCGCCACCGTCGTGTCGATGGCGGCGGTGAGCGCTTGGGTGTCGTTCCTCGGCCGGGACATCCAGTGGCGCTGGGTGTCCTGGCCGAACATCCTCTACGTGGCGCCGGTGCCCATCGTCACCGCCCTCGTGGCCCTCGGCATCTATCGCAGCATCCGCGGCGGGCGCGACGTCGCGCCGTTCCTGCTGACGATCGCGCTGTTCCTGCTCGGTTTCCTCGGCCTCGCGATCAGCCTGTTTCCCTACATCGTGCCGCCGCGGCTCACGATCTGGCAGGCGGCGAACGCGGTTAGCGCGCTGCAATTCGCCCTGGTGGGCTACGCGGTGGTGATGCCGCTGACCCTCGCCTACACCGCCTATGCCTACTGGGTCTTCCGGGGGAAGGTGGCGGAGGACATCGGGTCCGGGGGCTACGGGCATTGAGGGGGCGGGCGCCCATGCCCAAGGGCAACAGACTCCTCTGGTTCGTCGCCTTCTACGCGGTCAGCCTCCTCACCTTCACGGCGCTGGTCTACCTGCTGCGCTTCATCGTGAAGGGCTGAGGGCTCACCCCCAGAGCGCGGGCTCGGGCGGGTGGATCAGGCTCCCCTCGAAGCGCAACGCCGGGTCGCGGTCCCGGGCCAGCAGCAGCGGACCGTCGAGGTCGACGTAGTCGGCGTGGTGCGCCAGCAGCATCGCGGGCGCCATGGCGAGGGAGGTCCCGACCATGCAGCCGATCATCAGCGAGAAGCCCCGCGCCCGGGCCTCGTGGGCCAGCATCACCGCCTCGGTCAGGCCGCCGGCCTTGTCGAGCTTGATGTTGATGGCGTCGTAGCGTCGGCTGAGGGCGTCGAGACCGGCGCGGTCGTGCAGGCTCTCGTCGGCACAGATCGGGATCGGCCGGGCGATCTCGGCGAGCAGGCCGTCCGCGTCCGCCGGCAGGGGCTGCTCGATCAGGCGGACGTCGGCGGCCACACAGGCCGCGAGATTGGCCTCGATCGTGTCCGGGCGCCAGGCCTCGTTGGCGTCCACGATGAGGCGTGCATCCGGTGCGCCGCGCCGCACGGCGGCGATCCGTTCCGGGTCACCGGCACCACCGAGCTTCACCTTCAGCAGCGGTCGGTGCGCGGCCTTGCGTGCCGCCGCCTCCATGCCCGCCGGGTCGCCGAGGCTCAGCGTGTAGGCGGTGGTGGCGACCTGCGGCGCCGACAGACCCGCGATCGTGTAGGCCGGGCACCCGAGTTGCTTGGCCTCCAGGTCGAACAGGGCGCAGTCGAGGGCGTTGCGCGCCGCGCCCGGCTTCATGCCAGCCTGCAGATCGGCCCGGCTCGCCCCGTCGGCGATGTCACCGGCACGTGCCCGGATCAAGTCGGAGACGCTCTCAACGGTCTCACCGTAGCGGGCATAGGGCACGCACTCGCCGCGCCCGACCCGACCCTCGGCATCGGTGATGGTGGCGACCACCACCACCGCCTCGGTGCGGCTGCCCCGCGCGATGGTGAACGCCCCCGCGATGGGGAAGCGCTCGACCGCGACGTCGAGGCGCCGGCTCACGCGCTCGCCCCCGTCACGGCGGGCGGAAACTCGGCGACGATCCGGTCGACGATGCTCTCGACGCCGAAACGCACCGGGTCGGTGGCGGGCAGGTCGTGCGCCCGGGCGAGGTCGGCCAGCAGCGCCCGTGCTGCCCCCTCCTCCAGGTCCTGTGTGTTGACGGCGATGCCCACCGGACGGATGTCCGGATTGGTCAGGCTCCCGAGCTGGATCGTGAGGTCGATGACCTCTTGGATCGTGGGAAGCGGATGCTGGACGCCGCGCATCGTCGTGCGGGTCGGCTCGTGGCAGACCACGAAGGCGTCGGCCTGCGCCCCGTGCAGCAGCCCGAGACTGACCCCGGCGAAGGAGGGGTGGAACAGCGAACCCTGGCCCTCCAGAAGGTCCCAGTGATCGGGGGCCGCGGCGGGCGCGATCCACTCGACGGCACCGGAGATGAAGTCGGCCACCACCGCGTCGATGGCGACGCCGCGTCCCGAGATGAAGACGCCGGTCTGGCCGGTGGCGCGGAAATCCGCGTCGAGACCGCGCTCACGCATGCCCTTCTCGAGGGCGAGCACGGTGTACTTCTTGCCGACGGAGCAGTCTGTGCCGACGCTGAGCAGGCGGCGGCCGGGCCGCTTCGTGCCCTTGCCGGTGGCGAACGTCTCCGCGGTGTGGCGCACGTCGTGCAGTTGGCGGCCGTTGCGCTCGGCGGCCTCGGCGATGGCCGGGACCGCCCCAAGGCGCGCATGCAGCCCGCTGGCGATGTCGAGGCCGGCATCCAGGGCCGCCACGACCTGGGCGATCCAGTGCTCGGGCAGGACGCCGCCGGCATTGGCGACCCCGATCACCATCGTGCGGCAGCCCTTCGCGACGGCCTCGGTCAGGTCGAGGTCCGGAATGCCGAGATCGGCGGCGCAGCCCGGCAGCCGCAACTGGCCGACGCACCACTCGGGGCGCCAGTCCTTGATGCCGTAGGCGGTCTTGGCGGCCAACCGGTCCGGCACGTCGCCGAGGAACATCAGGTAGGGCGTTTCGATCTGCATCGCGTCAATCACCGGCCGAGGCTCGACACCTCGTGTTCTCCTATGCGCGATGATCACGGCGCTGCCAAATCATGGGCCTCGCGCGCCTGCGCCCGCAGAACGGGCTTGCGGGCGGGCACGATGTCGGGTGTGGTCTGGGCGACGAAAGACGGACCCCAGTCCGCGAAGAGGAAACGTCGCGCGCATGAAGATGTACGGCAATTGGCGCTCGGCCGCCGCCTTCCGGGTCCGGGTCGCCCTCAACCTGAAGGGCATCGCCTACGAGGAGGTCTTCCTCGACCTCGATGCCGGCGAGCAGTTGAAGCCGGACTTCCTGGCGATCAATCCGCAGGGCGCGGTGCCGGCCTTCTTCGACGGCGACGGCCCACCCCTGATCCAGTCGCTCGCGATTCTCGACTACCTCGAGGACATCCACCCGGCCACGCCGCTCCTGCCGAGCGCGCCCCGCGAGCGCGCCCGCGCCCGGTCGCTCGCCCAGGTCGTGGCCTGCGACACCCATCCGCTCTACGTGCCGCGGGTGCGCAACTTCCTGATGGAGACCTACGACCTGCCGCGCGAGCGCATGCTCGGCTTCGTGCGCCACTGGATGGCGACCGGTCTGAAGACCCTGGAGACCCGCCTCACCCAGGAGCCCGGCACGGGGCGTTACGCGCAAGGGGACGCGGTCAGCCACGCCGACCTCTGCCTCGTCAGCCTCTGGGTCGGCACCGGCATCTTCGGCGTCGACACCGCCCCGTTCCCGACGGTGCGCCGGATCGCCGAGGATTGCCTGTCGCAGGACGCCTTCGCCCGGGCGCATCCCCTGCGCCAGCCGGGCGCACCGGCGTGACAGGAATGGCGGTCGGATTGCAATCCTTCTAAGCTGAACCCTGGGATGACGATGCGCCGCCCGCCGTGGCGGTACGCATCCGCGCAAACGCGGCACACGAGGACCTGAGCGACATGGTACCGGGCGAAACCGAGGACAACCTTCACCGCATCGTGGTCGTCGGCGGCGGCGCGGCGGGCCTGCAGCTCGCCACGAAACTGGGGGACTCGCTCGGGCGCACGCACAAGGCCCACGTCACCCTGGTCGACCGGGCCCGGACCCACATCTGGAAGCCGCTGCTGCACGAGGTCGCCGCCGGCAGCCTCGATGTCGGCCATCACGCGGTCGACTACCTGCACCACGCCCACCGGCACCATTTCCGCTACCGCATCGGCGAGATGACCGGACTCGACCGGACCAAGCGCGTGATCAACCTCGCGGCCAGCCACGACACCGAGGGCCGCGAGGTCACACCGGTGCGCGAGATCACCTACGACACCCTGGTGATGGCGGTGGGTTCGACCACCAACGATTTCGGCACGCCCGGCGTGAAGGAGAACGCCATCGCCCTCGACACCCAGGGGCAGGCGGTGCGCTTCCACCAGCGCCTCGTGAACGGCATGCTGCGCGCCCACACCCAGCCGGGACCGGTGCGCCCGGGCCAGCTCCACGTCACGGTCATCGGCGCCGGGGCGACCGGCACCGAGCTCGCCGCCGAACTCCACCGCACCACCCGCCACGTGGCGGCCACCGGCCTCGACCGGATCGACCCGGCCAAGGACCTCAAGATCACCCTGGTGGAGGCGGCGAGCCGCATCCTGCCGGCGGTACCGGAGCGGATGTCCCGCGACGTCATGGTGCTGCTCGACAAGATCGGCGTCGAGGTCCGCACCGGCGCGCGGGTCACGGAGGTCCGGCCCGAAGGCGTCCAGCTCGCCGATGGCGGCTTCATTCCCTCCGAGCTCGTGGTCTGGGCGGCCGGCGTGAAGGCGCCCCCCTTCCTGCACGAGATCGGCGGCCTTGAGACCACGCGCAACAACCAGCTCGTGGTGACCCCGACCCTGCAGACCACCCGCGACCCGGACATCTTCGCGATGGGCGACTGCGCCTATCTCGTCGAGAAGGGCTCCGATACGCCGATCCCGCCCCGCGCCCAGGCCGCGCACCAGCAGGCCTCGCACCTCATCAAGATCATTCCCGACAAGATGGCCGGCAAGCCGTTGAAGGCCTTCAAGTACCGCGATTTCGGCTCGCTGGTCTCTTTGGGCGAATACTCCACGGTGGGCAGCCTGATGGGGTTCATCAAGGGCAAGAACATGTTCATCGCCGGGCTCTTCGCTCGGATGATGTACCGTTCGCTCTACAAGATGCACGAGCAGGCCCTGCACGGGACGGTGAAGACCACCCTCGACGCGGTCGCCCGGGCACTGACCCGGCGCACCGAGTCCCGCGTGAAGCTGCACTGAGAACGAGCGGACACGAGCGCCATGTTCATCGACATCGTGAAGGCCGTGCAGCAGCGCAATCCGGCGCTGGGCTCCTACGTCCTGGTGTTGCGCGGGGATTCCCGCGCACGCGACCCGGCCGATCCGAGCCGCCTCCTGCCCGAAGTGGAGGCCTGGCTCGCCGAGCATGCCCCGGGCGCCACGTTCTCGCAGGAGAAGGTGCTTCTGGCGCCTTATCCCGGGGCGATGCCGGAGGATCGCGCCGTCGCGGTGATGGCCTTCGCCGATGCCCGGCACCTGGCGGCCTTCGCGACAGCCTGGACGGCCGATCCCGAGCCGGAGGAGCCGGAACCCGACAGCGTGCCCGGGGACGCCTGAACGATCCCGGTCAGGTGCGGGCCCGGCCGGCGAGCCAGCGCAGGCGGGCGGCCTCCAGGCCCCAGATCATGCCCAGCATCATGTAGACGTGGCGCCACTTCTCGATGTCGATCTGCGCCGCCTGCAGGAAGAACATCATCAGGGCCGGCCAGACGATCTGCGCGTGCCGCCGGAAGGGGGTGTCCCGGCTCATCAGGCGGAAGCCGACGATGCTCGTCATCACCACGAGGCCGATGAAGGTGGCGCCCCCGACCCAGCCGCCATTGGCGAAGCTACCGATGTAGCTGTTGTGCGGCTCCAGGGCGAAGATCAGGCGCCAGCGCAAGGGCCCCATCCCGAGGGGCTCGTCGACCAGCATGCCGATGCCGCGCATCTGGTTGCCGAAACGGCCGGTCTCGCCGGTGTCGTAATCCTGCGTGACCGCCGCGCGCTTGGAGAACATCTCCGCCGTGTCGCCGATCGACATCAGACCGACGATGGCGAGCGCCGATCCCGCGACCGCCAGGACCATGAGCGTGACGATGCGCCGGCGCAGGGCCGTGGACCGCGTGGTGCGGTAGACGCTGCCGACCATCACCGCGATGGCGATGAGGGTCCCGCCCCAGGAGCCGCGCGAGAACGACAGGAAAATGCCGGCCACGATCACCAGGAGCACGGCGGCGGAGAGGATCGGCCGGCGGGTGGTGCCGAGGAGCAGCCCGTGCATGAGGTAGAGGGCGCCGAGCGTCAGGAACGAGCCGAAGACGTTCGGGTCCTGGAAGGTGCCGGAGGCGCGCCCGTACTTGTAGAACAGATCCTCGGTCGGGATGAAGCCGAAATACCCGACGATGCCGAAGGCGCTCGACAGGAGGCAGCTCGCCACGAAGGTCTTGAGCGCCAGTTCCATGCGCGCATGCGTGTCGTCGGAAAACAGCATCGCGAAGAACACGCCGGTGATCGACAGGTAGGCGAGCTGGATCGTCCAGGTCACCGGCAGCGGCTGGTCGATGAAGGGCAGCAGCGCGACGGTGATGGCGCTGACGTAGAGGATCAGGAGCCAGAGCAGCGGCAGCATGCCCCGGTGCAGGCGCAGACCCAGGCAGAGCCAGAGCAGGATGGTGGGGATCGCCACCATGTCGTAGGGCGACGTGTCCGAGAAGGCGAAGCAGGCGAAGAAGATGAAGGCGACGAGGAGCAGGGTCGCCAGACGCCTCAGGACGCGGAGGACTGAAACGTGGGCCCAGGCTCCGGCCTGCCAGCCCGATGTGCCGGGTGCGATCGTGGACGCCATGCACTCACTCACTCCGCGCCGCCGACTGGGCGTCTGCGCGCTACTGACCAAGATCAGGCGCGGGAATGATTGAGATTTCGAGAAACGCCGGGCCTCAGGGCAGCGCGCGCACCAGATTCCGGAACTGATCCCCGCGATCCTCGAAGCTGCGGAACTGGTCGTAGGAGGCGCAGGCCGGCGAGAGCAGGACCACGGGTTCCGCCGCCGCCGACGCGGCCGCCGCCTCGGCCGCCCTGGCGGTCGCGACCGCCAGGGTGCCGCAGGTCGTGTAGGGCACCCGCCCCTCCAGGGTGGCGGCGAACGCGTCGCTCGCCGCGCCGATGAGATAGGCATGGGCGACCCGTCCGAAGAGGGGCGCCAGGGGTACGATCCCGCCCTCCTTAGCCTTGCCGCCGAGGATCCAGTGGATGTCGTGGAAGGCGGTGAGCGCCTTCTCGGTGGAATCGGCGTTGGTCGCCTTCGAATCGTTGACGAAGAGCACGCGCTCGCGCCGACCGACCTCCTCCATGCGGTGGGGCAGGCCGGGAAAGCTGCGCAAGCCGGAGACGAGATCAGTGTCCGAGACGCCCAGCGCCCGGACGCAGGCGGCGGCCACGGCCGCGTTCTGCCAGTTGTGCGCGCCGCGGAGCGACCCGATGCCGGTGAGATCGACGATGGGCGTGCCGTCAGCGTCGAATACGGTCCCGTCGCGGGCCGACAGGCCCTGGAAGCCAGCCTGCGGCGTCCCGACATGGATGCGCACGGTCGGCCCCGTCCGCGCATCCGCGATGGCCCGGCTCAGATTGTCGTCGACGCCGACGATGGCGCGGTCCGCACCCGCCACCAGCCGCCCCTTGATGGCGGCGTAGTCGGCGAGCGTGCCGTGGCGGTCGAGGTGGTCGGGCGTGATGTTGAGGAGGATGCCGAGGCTCGGGTCGAGGCTCGGCGTCAGGTCGATCTGGAACGAAGACATCTCGATCACGTGGATCCGGTCCGGCGCAGGCGGCGCCAGGGAGAGGATCGCGGTGCCGATATTGCCACCCATCTGCACGTCGCGCCCGGCGGCGGTGAGGATGTGGGCGATCAGCGCCGTGGTGGTCGACTTGCCGTTGGTGCCCGTGATGGCAACGAAGGGCGCGCCCGCCGCACAGGCGCGGCGTTCCTCGGCAAACAGCTCGATGTCGCCGATGACGGGAATGCCGGCCTCTTCGGCCTTCTTCACGGTCCAGTGCGGAACCGGATGGGTCAGGGGTACGCCGGGGGCCAGCACCAGGGCCGAGAAGCCGGACCAGTCGGCCTCGTTCAGGTCGAACACCGTGACGCCCTGGTCGCGGGCGCGGCCCGTGCTCTCCGGGCTGTCGTCCCAGGCGAGCACGTCGGCGCCGCCGGCGATCAGGGCTCGAACCGTGGCGAGGCCGGAGCCGCCGAGGCCAAACAGGGCGACCTTCCGGCCGGCGAAGGTGGTGACGGGCGTCATGATGACGGGCTCTCTGGCGACGGGCTCAGCGCAGCTTCAGGGTGGCGAGGCCGGCGAGGGCCAGGATCACCGCGATGATCCAGAACCGGATCACGACCTGCGGCTCCTTCCAGCCCTTCTGCTCGAAATGGTGGTGGATCGGCGCCATGCGGAAGACCCGCTTGCCCGTGAGCTTGAACGAGGCGACCTGGATGATCACCGACATCATCTCCAGCACGAACAGGCCGCCGACGATGGCCAGCACGATCTCGTGCTTGGTCGCCACCGCGATGGTGCCGAGGAGTCCGCCCAGCGCCAGGGACCCAGTATCGCCCATGAAGACCTGCGCGGGGGGCGCGTTGAACCAGAGGAAGCCGAGCCCCGCACCGATCACCGCCCCGCAGACCACCGCGAGCTCACCGGTGTCGCGCACGTAGTTCACCTGGAGGTAGCCCGCCGTGAAGACGTTGCCCACGAGGTAGGCGATGACGCCGAAGGTGCCGCAGGCGATCATCACCGGCACGATGGCGAGACCGTCGAGGCCGTCGGTCATGTTCACGGAGTTGCCGGCGCCGACGATTACGAAGGCGGCGAACAGCACGTAGAACCAGCCGAGGTTCAGAAGCGCGTCCTTGAAGACCGGGAAGGCGAGCTGGTTCTGAAGGGCGGGCGGCGAGTAGACCGCGATCAGCGTGCAGGCCGCGATGGCGATGGCGGCTTCGAGGGCCAGGCGGAACTTGCCCGAGAAGCCCTTGTGCGACTGCTTCGTGACCTTGAGGTAGTCGTCGTAGAACCCGATCGCGCCGAAGCCGAGGGTCACCGCCAGCGTCACCCAGACGTAGTGGTTGCGCGGGTTCGCCCAGAGCAGGATCGCCACCACGCAGCCGGCCAGAATCATCAGGCCGCCCATGGTCGGCGTGCCGCGCTTCGTCAGCAGATGCGACTGGGGGCCGTCCTCGCGGATCGGCTGGCCCTTGCCCTGGCGCAGGCGCAGCAGCGAGATGATCAGCGGCCCGAACCAGAACACGAACAGGCCCGCCGTGAACAGCGCGCCGCCGGTGCGGAAGGTGATGTAGCGGAAGACGTTGAGGGCGGAGACGGTGCCGCTCAAGTCCGAGAGGAGATACAGCATCCAGCACCCGGCCGTGGTTCAGTTCGGAACTCGGCCGGAGGCGCGCGCGCGTCACCCTCCCCGGCCGTCATGAAGGTCGCCTCAGCGCACGGCGGCGTGCGGCGGTTCGGCTTGGGCGTTCGCGTAACGGGCTTTGAGCGCTTCGACAATCCGGCCCATGCGGATGCTGTTCGAACCCTTCACCATCACGGCGTCGCCGGGGCGCAGGGCCGAGAGCACGGGCTCGAGGAGGTCGGCCGAGGTCGCGGCTGCCGCGCCGCGCCGGCTCACCGGCAAGGCCTCGAACAGGTTGCGCATCAGCGGGCCGGCCGTGAAGACGAGGTCGACCTTGGCGGCCTCCACCGGGCCCGCGAGGTCGCGGTGGTGGGCGTCGCCCTCGGGCCCGAGTTCCAGCATGTCGCCCAGCACCGCGATGCGGCGGCCGCGCGGGCCGGTCTCGATGCCGGCCAGCGTCGCGAGAGCCGCGCGGATCGAGGCCGGGTTGGCATTGTAGCTCTCGTCGACCAGGAAGGCCTCGCCCTCCCCGACCGCAAGGGCGGTGCGCTCGCCGCGCCCCACCGGGGGCCGCAGGGCCGCCAAGGAGAGGGCCGCGCGGGCGAGGTCCGCCCCGAGTGCATGCACCACCGCCATCACGCCCAGCGAATTCATGGCCGTGTGCCGGCCGGGCGTGCCGAGCTGGTAGGTCACCGGAATGCCCATCACCACCGCGTCGACCACCGAGAGGTCGGGGCGCAGGACGATGCGCCGGGCGCGGACATCCGCCTCCGGATGCTCGCCGAAGGAGACGACCCGACCGGCGCGCGAGGCCTGGGCGTGCGCGAGGAGGCGGGGATAGTTCGGGTTGTCGCGGTTGATGATCGCGGTGCCGCCCGCCTTCAGTCCCGAGAAGATCTCGCCCTTGGCGTCGGCGATGGCCGAGAGCGAGGCGAAGTGCTCGATGTGCACGGGCTCGACCGTGGTCACCAGGGCGATGTCGGGCTGCACCATCGCGGTGAGCGGGACGATCTCGCCCGGGTGGTTCATGCCGATCTCGAACACGCCGAACCGGGTGTCGGCGGGCATCCGCGCCAGGGTCAGGGGCACGCCCCAGTGGTTGTTGTAGGAGGCGATGGAAGCGTGCGTCGCCCCCTGCGCCGCGAGGACGTGGCGCAGGGCCTCCTTGGTCCCGGTCTTGCCGACCGACCCCGTCACCGCGACGATGCTCGCGCCCGTGCGGGCGCGGGCAGCGGCGCCGAGGGCCCGCATGGCGCCGAGGACGGGATCGTCGCCCGTGCCCGAGACCGCCAGGACCGGCCCGACGCCCGCGAAGTCCTGAGCCCGGTCCGCCGCGACCACGGCCGCGCCGGCACCCCGCTCCAGGGCGGCCTCGACGAAGTCGTGCCCGTCCCGGGCCTCGCCCCGGATGGCGAAGAACAGGTCGCCGGGCTGCAGCGTGCGGGTGTCGATCGAGGCGCCGGTGATCGGCTTCGGCACGCCCGACAGCGTGCCGCCGGTGGCGGCCTCCAGGGCTTCGGGCGTCCAGAGCGGGGTGGTGTCGGTCATGCTGAGCGTTCCGCGATCGCAGCCCGGAGGACGTCGTGGTCCGAGAAGGGCAGGACCTGTGACCCCACGATCTGGCCGGTTTCATGGCCCTTGCCGGCCACCACGAGGACGTCACCGGGCTCCAGGGCGCACACGGCGGTGCGGATCGCCTCGGCCCGGTCGCCGATCTCGACGGCGCCCGGCGCGGCGGCCAGGATTGCGGCGCGGATCGCGGCCGGGTCCTCGCTGCGCGGATTGTCGTCGGTGACGATGACGGCGTCGGCTTGTCTTGCCGCGATGGCGCCCATGATCGGGCGCTTGCCGGTGTCACGGTCTCCGCCGCAGCCGAAGACGAGGCGCAGGCGCCCCGTCGCGAAGGGACGGAGCGCCGTCAGCACGCCGTCGAGGGCCTCCGGCTTGTGGGCGTAGTCCACGAGGCAGAGGCCGCCATTGGCTTCGCCGATCCGCTCCATGCGGCCCGGCACGCCGGTGAGGTGTTCGAGGGCGTCGATTACGCCCGCCGGATCGGCCCGGCCGGCGGGGGTCGCCAGCACGAGGCCGGCGGCGAGCAGCGCGTTCTCCACCTGGAAGCCGCCGACCAGCGGCAGGCGCACGGTGTAGTCCTGCAACCGGCCCGAAGTGCCGGGCGCCTGCAAGGCGAGATGCTGGTGAAAGCCCTCGGTGCGCGCGGAGATCAGCCGCACCGTGTCGCCCTTCGACCCCGTTGTGTGGACGTCGAGGCCACGGGCGGCGGCCGCCGCCACGACGACGTCCGCATAGGCGCCGTCGCTGTTGATCACCGCCGGGATGCCTGGCTGCGCCAGTGTCGTGAACAGCCGCAGCTTGGCCGCCAGGTAGTCGTCCATGGTGGCGTGGTAGTCGAGATGGTCGCGACCGAGATTGGTGTAGCCCACCGCGGCGAGCGCGACCCCGTCGAGGCGGCGCTGCTCGATGCCGTGGGAGGACGCCTCCATGGCCAGATCGTCGATGCCGTCGTCGGCGAGCTGGGCCAGGGTGGCGTGCAGGGTGACGGGGTCGGGGGTGGTGAGCGAACCGTAGGTGGCGCCCCGGCTGGTGACTATGCCGACGGTGCCGAGGCTCGCGGCCTCGGCACCGAGGCGGGCCAGGATCTGGCGCACGAAATCCGTGACCGAACTCTTCCCACTCGTCCCCGTCACTGCCACGACCCGGGCCGGCTGCCGGCCCGAGAAGGCCCGCGCCGCGAGGGCGAGACTGCGGCGCACGTCCGCCACGGCGACATAGGGCACAGTGGCGTCGAGCCCGCCCGGCCGTGGGCCCTCGCTCACCACCGCCACGGCGCCGGCCGTCGCAGCCTTGGCGGCGAAGCGGCGGCCGTCGGCCACGGTGCCCGGCACGGCGACGAAGACGAAGCCCGGCCCGACGTTTCGCGAATCCGCCGTCAGACCCGCGACCGGCAGGCCGGCGAGGCCGGCCTCCGCCTCGGGAAAGAGCCCACCGAGGGTCGGCCCGCTCATCGCCCGTCCACCTGCGTGGCGTGGTAGGCGCCGAGCTTCACCATGAGGGGGAAGGGCTTCACCGGCGGGTCGAACTGGGGCGGCAGGCCAAGAACCGGGGCGACACGCTCGATCACGCGTCCGGTGACAACCCCGGAGTTCCAGGCGGCGGTGGCGTAACCGCCGGATTCCGGCAGGCCCTGGGGCTCGTCCATGATGGTCACGAAAAGGTATTTCGGGTTGTTCATGGGTGCGGCGGCCATGAAGGTCGTGAACAGGCGGTTCTTCACGTAGCGGCCGTGGATCACCTTCTCGGCGGTGCCGGTCTTGCCGCCCACGAAGTAGTACGGGATCGCCGCCTTCTTGGCCGAGCCCTCGACGGCGTTGAGGCGCATGATGAAGCGCATCGCCTCGCTGGTCTCGGGCTTGAGCACGCGGGTGGCCTTGGCCATCGCCTCCTCCTGCGTCGTCTTCAGGAAGGTCGGCGTCATCAGGAAGCCGCCGTTGGCGATCGCCGCCACCGCCGCCGTGGCCTGGATCGGTGCCACCGCGAGGCCGTGGCCGAACGCGATCGTGATGGTGTTGATCTCGGTCCAGCGAGCGGGAACGATGGGTTCGGCGCTCTCGGGCAGTTCCGTGCGGACGCGGTCGGTCAGGCCCATCTTCTTCAGGAAGGCCTTGTGGCCGGGCACACCGATGCCGAGCGCCATCTTGGCCGAGCCGATGTTGGACGAGTGCGTGAACACCTCCGGCATCGTGATGACGCGGTTGGTGCCGTGGTACTCGTGGATCTTCTGCCGGCCCCAGTTCAGCACGCCGCCGCGGGTGTCGAAGGTCGAGTTGACGTTGAACTTGCCGGAATCGAGGGCCATCGCGAGGGTCATCGCCTTGAAGGTCGAGCCCATCTCGTAGACGCCGACGTTCATCCGGTTGATGCGGTCGGGATTGAGCGCGTCGGCCGGGTCGTTCGGGTCGAAGTCCGGCAGGGAGGCGAGCGCGATCACCTCGCCGGTCTGCACGTCGAGAATCATGCCGGCGGCGGCCTTGGCCTTGAAGTGGTCGAGACCCCAGGCGAGTTCGTCCCGCACGGCGAACTGCGCCCGCAGATCGATGGAGAGTTGCACCGGCTTCAGGTCGGTCTGCTTGGCGACCAGACCGAAATCGTTGAGCGCCTTGTTGCCCTGGTTGTCGATGTACTTCTCGATGCCGGCGATGCCGATGTTGTCGAGGTTGGTCACCCCCAGAATGTGGGCGGCAGCCGTGCCGTTCGGGTAGACGCGCTTGTGGTCGGGCAGGAAGCCGATGCCCGGAATGCCGAGCCGGTGGACCTCCGCCTGCTGCTTCGGGGTGATCTCGCGCTTGACCCAGACGAAGCCCTTCTTCGTGGAGAGCTTGGCCCGCAATTCGGTGGCGTTGATCTGCGGCAGCACGGCGGTGAGGAGTTCGACCGCCTCGTCCTTGTCGTAGATGTTGCGGGGTTCGGCGAAGATCGAGACCGTGCGGATGTCGGTGGCCAGGATCTCACCGTTGCGGTCGACGATATCGGGTCGGATCGCCGTGGTGGCGGCGGCTGCGATCCGGCGGTCGCCGTTATCCGCCTCCGGGAAGGCCGCCATGTAGATGAGGCGGCCGGAGATGGTGGCGAAGACCAGCGCGAAGCCGAGGCCCACGAGGCCGACGCGAGCGTAGGAGCGCTCGATGGCGAGGTGGAACATGGCCTTCGCGCCACGCACCAGCCAGCTGGTCCGGGCGACGGACGCGTCGGCGATGCGCTCGGCCGGCGCCGGGGCTTCGGGTTCCGCCGAGCCTTGCGATTCGACCGAAACCTGGGAATCGACCGGATGTTCGTGGAGCGCGGAGGCCTGGGCCTCCGGAATCGGGTCGGGCCGGGATACGTCGGGGGGCTGGACTTCGGACACGGACACTACCTCGAAGTCGTGGTCGGGGTTCTGGTGGTGGTGGTCCGGGGCGTGACGCTGCCCGTGGTGCGCGGGTCGTCGGAGGCGCGCCCGGCCACCGGCTTCTCCTTCGGCGTCGCGGTGGCGGCGAGGAGGCGACCGATCTCGTCGCCGCGGTCGGGACGGGCCGGCAGGTCGGCGAGGCGCCCGAGATGGACGGTGCCGATCGGCTCCAGCGCGAGGTAGCGGTCCACCGCCGCCTGCAGGCGGTCAGGGCGGGTGAGGAGCTGCCACTCGGCGCGCAGGACCGCGATGGCCTGGCGCTCCCGCTTGAGCTGGCTCTGGGCCTTCGAGACCTGACCGGCCTGATAGAGCGTGTCGTACTTGATCGAGTAGGCGTAGATCGCCGACCCGATCAGGCCCAGCACCGCGACGAGGTTCAGCAATCGGATCACCGGCGCGCTCCTCCGCTGCGGCCCGTCCGCGCGGGCAGCGCGGCCAGGGTCTCGATGGCCGCCAGGGGCTCGGGCGCGGGCGCATCCGTGCGCTGGACCGCGCGCAGCTTGGCCGAGCGGGCGCGGGGATTGACGGCGATCTCGGCCTCCGACGGCAGGACCGGCCCCTTGGTGACGGCCGCGAAGCTGCGGGGCGCCGGTGCCTCGAGGCTCGGCACGTGGCGCGAGGCCTGGGCCGCCCGGCCGCTCCGGGCCGAGAAGAACTGCTTCACGATCCGGTCCTCCAGCGAGTGGAACGTGACCACGCCGAGGCGCCCGCCCGGCTTCAGGATTCGCTCGGCGGCGTGCAGCGCCTGCACCAGCTCGCCGAGTTCGTCGTTCACGGCGATCCGCAATCCCTGGAAGGTGCGGGTCGCGGGGTGGATGCCGCTGGCCGGATCGGCCCAGACCACGCTGGCGACGATCTCGGCGAGGGCGGCGGTCGTCTCGATGCGCGCTTTACGCCGGGCTTCGATGATCGCACGCGCCACGGCGCGCGAGCGGCGCTCCTCGCCGTAATGGTAGATGATGTCGGCCAGATCCGCTTCCTCGGACTCGTTGACGAGGTCGGCGGCGCTCGGTCCGGCGCGCTCCATGCGCATGTCGAGGGGGCCATCGTTGCGGAACGAGAAGCCGCGCTCGGGCTGGTCGATCTGCATCGACGAGACGCCGATATCGAGAATGACGGCATCGGCCTCTGCGTGACCCGCCGCCCGCACGCAAGAATCCAGGGTGCCGAAGCGGCCGGAGACCAGAGCGAGGCGGCCGGCGGCCTCCGCCACCAGGGGGGCGCCCCCCGCGATGGCGCCAGGGTCGCGGTCGATTGCCAGGACCTGCACCGCGGGGTCGGCCTTCAGCATGGCGCGCGTGTAACCGCCGGCGCCGAAGGTCCCGTCCACCGCCAGGGCGCGGCCCGGAAGGTCGAGGGCCTGCAGCACCTCGTCGAGGAGGACCGGAACGTGCGGCGCTCCGTCGACCGGCCGCGGCGCGCGCGGCGCACGCGTCATCGGGCGGCCCCGATACGGGACGGTCGTACGACGCGCGCACGGGACGAAGGTCGGGGTGAGAGCGAGGACGAAACCGGACTGAAGCGGCGCATGCGTCCCTTCCACGGGGCTGGAGCGCGCTGGCGCGGCTCGGAGAGACGGGGCGTCTCCGGGTCGACGCGTGACGCGACCGCGCGAGAGGACACCAGCCTGCCTCGGACAGGCTGCGTCCGTCGATCCGAAAATCGCCGTTGACGGGATGAATCGGGGTACCATGGGCCTCTGAGCGCCGTCAACGAACCTGGGCGGGAGTGCGCCGCCGGGAGCGATCAGACCTCAGCAAGGTTAACCGAGCGTAAGTTTACGTTCGGGTTTCGGTAGCAGTCGCAGGGTGAAACGCGGATCAGCCGGCCTTTAA
This sequence comes from Methylobacterium sp. J-078, assembly GCF_022829285.1. Classification (GTDB taxonomy): domain Bacteria; phylum Pseudomonadota; class Alphaproteobacteria; order Rhizobiales; family Beijerinckiaceae; genus Methylobacterium. Next base: position 12,042 of record NZ_JAKSYI010000094.1, on the reverse strand, counting down.
GCCGGGTTCTGTAGGGCCCGAGCGATCCGCAAGGATCGCCCTGACGTGGCGGCCATTCCTCTGGGACGATCGTTACCGAACGCCTCGAGCAACCAACCCGGGCGACGAGCCTGGAGAGAGAGCTTGCGCGGACCGGAGCCCGCGCGTGTCGCCCCTATTCGGTTTTGCTCCCGGTGGGGTTTGCCGTGCCGTCCGCGTTGCCGCGTCCGCGGTGCGCTCTTACCGCACCCTTTCACCCTTACCGCAGCGTCGACCGAAGTCGACACCATGGCGGTCTGCTCTCTGTGGCACTGTCCCTGGGGTCGCCCCCGCCGGACGTTATCCGGCACCGTCTCTCCATGGAGCCCGGACTTTCCTCCCCGGGCAAGGATCTTTGAACCCTGCGCCCGGAGCGGCCGCCCGGCCGACTGATCCGCGGCGGATGTGCGCCGGGCGGGCGCGACAGGTCAAGGGTGTTCGCGACGCGCGGCGTGACGCCAGGATCGGCATGCGGAGATTTTGGACACCCCGCTTGGCGAGGCCGATGCCCCGCTCCAACTGCCGGAATCGGCCCGCGGGCGGCACCGCCCCGGCCGGTGGACGCACGGAACAGGAGGAAGCGATGGCGACGAACGACACGGCCTGGACGCTCGAATCCGTCCAGCAACTCACCGCGATGGCCCGGGAGGGCATCCCGGTCTCGGTGATGAGCCTGAAGCTGCGCCGGCCGATCGAGATCGTGGCGGCGAAACTGAGCCAGCTCGGCCTCACGCCCGCGCCCGAGACCGGCGCCTGACGACGGGACGAGCCGCCGGCGCGCGGCGGCTCGTCGGTTCGGGCTACCAGGAGCCCGTGTTCTCCATCGAGGACCAGGGCTCCTGCGGCGGCTTGGCCAGGCCCTTCTGCAGGAGCTCGATCGAGATGCCGTCCGGGGACTTCACGAAGGCCATGTTGCCGTCGCGGGGCGGGCGGTTGATGGTGATGCCGGCCGCCTGGAGCTTGGCGCAGAACGCGTAGATGTCGTCCACCTCATAGGCGAGGTGGCCGAAATTGCGGCCGCCCGAATAGCTCTCGGGGTCCCAGTTGTGGGTCAGCTCGATGACGGGCGCCTGGGTCTCGCGCGCCGTGCCGGCATCGTCGGGGGCGGCGAGGAAGACGAGGGTGAAGCGGCCCTTCTCGTTGTCGACCCGGCGCACCTCCTGGAGCCCGAAGGTGTTCACGTAGAAGTCGAGGGCCCGGTCGAGGTCGGCGACGCGGACCATGGTGTGCAGGAAACGCATGGGGTAGTGCTCTCTTCCGATGGATGGCGCCTATGTGGACCGGCGCACGCACGCGTCAACGGGCCTGGGGTCCCGCGCGTTGCGCCGCTGCCGCCGCCCCCGCAAGATGGGGCGGACGCCGGAAGGGACCCGCATGCGCACCGAGACTCCGATCGCGATCCGCCTCGAGGATTACCGCCCGAGCGACTACCTGATCGGGACCGTGGCGCTCGACGTCGCACTGCATCCCACCGCGACGCGGGTGCGCGCGGAGATCGGCCTGCGCCCTAACCCGGACGGCCGGGCCGGCGCCCCCCTGGTCCTCGACGGGGACGATCTCACCCTGACGGGCTTGCGCCTCGACGGAACGCCCCTGGTGGCCGACGCCTACGCGGTCACGCCCTCGACCCTGACCCTGGCGCGCCCGCCTGCCGGCCCCTTCACACTCACGATCGAGACCGAGATCGACCCGACGGCCAACACGAAGCTGATGGGCCTCTACCGGTCGAACGGCGTCTACTGCACGCAGTGCGAGGCCGACGGCTTCCGCAGGATCACCTACTTTCTCGACCGACCCGACGTGATGGCGGTCTACACCACCCGCATCGAGGCGGACCGGGCCGAGGCTCCGGTCCTCCTCGGTAACGGAAATCCGATGGAGGCGGGCGAGGCTGGGCCGGGGCGTCACTACGCGATCTGGCACGATCCCCACCCGAAGCCGGCCTACCTCTTCGCCCTGGTCGGCGGGCGCCTCGACCACGTCCGGCGCGATTTCACCACGACCGAGGGCCGGCGGGTGGCGCTCGCCGTCTATGTCGAGCCGGGCAAGGCCGCGCGGGCGGACTACGCCTTGGAGGCCGTCGCGCGCTCGATGGCCTGGGACGAGACCGCCTTCGGCCGCGCCTACGACCTCGATGTCTTCAATGTGGTCGCGGTCTCCGACTTCAACATGGGCGCGATGGAGAACAAGGGCCTCAACATCTTCAACGACCGCTACGTGCTGGCCTCTCCCGAGACGGCGACGGATGCCGATTACGCGGCGATCGAGGCCATCATCGCGCACGAGTATTTCCACAATTGGACGGGCAACCGCATCACCTGCCGGGACTGGTTCCAGCTCTGCCTCAAGGAGGGGCTGACGGTCTTCCGCGACCAGGAGTTCTCGTCCGACATGCGGTCGCGCGCGGTGCACCGCATCGGCGAGGTCCGCACCCTGCGCGCCCGGCAGTTCCCCGAGGATGCCGGGCCGCTGGCCCACCCGGTACGGCCCCGGCAATATGCCGAGATCAACAACTTCTACACGGCGACCGTCTACGAGAAGGGGGCCGAGATCGTGCGGATGCTGCGCACGCTCCTCGGCGCTCAGGCCTTCCGCGCCGGCATGGACCGCTACTTTGCCGACAACGACGGCCGCGCGGCCACGGTGGAGGATTTCCTGGCCGCCTTCGCGGCCGCCTCGGGCCGGGATCTCGACGCCTTCGCGCGCTGGTACGAGCGGCCGGGCACGCCGCGCGTCGCCGTGCAGGGCGCCTACGACGCGGACGCGCGCAGCTACCGCCTGACCTTCCGCCAGAGCCTGCCCGGCGCCCCCGACAGCCCGCCCCTGGTCATTCCCGTGAGCCTCGGCCTCGTCGGCGCCGACGGTCCCCTCGCAGCAGTCTGCGACCGGGTCCGGGACGGCGTGTTCGTGCTGGAGCGGGCGAGCGAAACCCTCACCTTCACCGGCGTCGCCACACCGCCGGTGCCGTCGCTGTTTCGCGGCTTCTCCGCCCCGGTGCGGATCGAGATGGACATGGCCGACGCCGACCGGCTCGTGCTGCTCCGCCACGACAGCGATCCGTTCAATCGCTGGCAGGCAGCCCAGAGTGTCGCGATGCGTCTCCTCGTGCAGGGCACGCGCTCGGGCATCCTGCCGAAGGAAGCCGCCGAGGCCTTCGCGGCGGCCCTCGCCGCCTTCCTCGACGCGGAGGCGCTGGCCGATCCCGCCTTCGCCGCCCTGATCCTGGCGCTCCCGAGCGAGGCGGATGTCGCCAACGAGATCGGCGCCGAGATCGACCCCAATGCCATCCATCGCGCCCGCCACGCCCTGCGGCGAACCCTCGGGGCCGGCCTCGCAGAGCGCCTCCGACACCTGCGCGACGCCCTGGCGGATGCGCCCGGAACTCCGTTCAATCCCGATGCCTCCTCGGCCGGCCGCCGGGCGCTGCGCAACGCCGCCCTCGACCTCCTGGCCGCGACCGATCCGGACGGCGCGACGGCGCAGGCCGAGGCCCAGATGGCCGGCGCCACGACGATGACCGATCGTCTCGCCGCGCTCGCGGTGCTGGCGCAGATGCCCGGGCCTGCGCGCGAGAACGCCCTCGCGCGATTTGCCGAGGCCTACCGCGCCGAACCACTCGTCCTCGACAAGTGGCTTGCGATCCAGGCCACGATCCCGGAGGCGGGCACGCCCGAGCGCATCCGCCGCCTGCAGGTCCACCCGACCTTCTCGATGACCAATCCGAACCGGGTCCGCGCCCTCATCGGCAGCTTCAGCATGGGGAACCCGACGCAATTCAACCGTGCAGACGGCGCCGGCTATCGCCTCGTAGCGGAAACGGTCCTGGCCCTTGATCGGACGAATCCCCAGGTCGCCGCGCGCATGCTCACGGCCTTCGGCTCCTGGCGGATGCTGGAGCCCGGGCGGCGCGATCTGGCAAAATCCACACTGCTGGAAATTCGTGCGGCCTCCGCGCTGTCGCGCGACGTCGGCGATATCCTGGCGCGGACCCTTGCCGGCTAGCCAAACCACTGATCCGAATCGCCTTTTCGGGCCGACTTAGCACTTGTTTCCGCCCTTCGATTCGGCGGACGAGTCAAGCGGAGCCGAAAAAAACGCGTGGACAAAACACCGGTGGAAATGCTGAATCGTATACGATTCGAAGCGGCGCTCGCGGGCCCGCTTCCACCGATTCAACTCAGTTGCGGAGTCAGACCATGCTGGAGGCGGATTCCGCTTCCCTCTCCGCGCGCGCCGATACCATCCTGGGTATTCATCGGCCGCAGCATTCCACACATGTCCGGTTCGTTCGTGCGGAGACCTGGCTGCGTTTCGCCCTCCCGGCGCTGTTCGCGACCTTCCTGATCTGCCTCGCGGTGGTGGCGACCCTGCTGCTGCAGACGCAGCGCGAGGACGTGATCCGGTCGGCGGTGACCGACGTGGACGCCCTGACCCGCCTGGCAGCAGCGGCGTTCTCCGGCGTCGAGATCGCCGACGAGGCGAAGGGCGCGGAGGCTCACCACGCCTTGCGCACGCTGCTGCCGCCGGGCCTGCTCCATGCGGGCCGCCGCATCCTCCTGATCGCGCCGGACGACAGCATCGTGGCGGCCAATCCGCCGCTGCCGGGGCCCCGGCGGACCCTGACCGAGCATCTCGGGGAGATGCAGGCGCTCAGCACGCTCGGCGAACGCGCCGGCGTCATGACCGTGACCCTGGCCGACGGATCGACGGCGGTGGCGGCCCTTCGCCGCCTGCCCGGCGGGCGCGGGCAGGTCGCGGTTCTCCAGCCGCTGGAGGACATCACGGCGAGCTGGGGTCTGCGCGCGCGCAATCAGGCGATCCTGCTCGGCGCTGCCGCCCTTGTCATCATCGGCACCGGAATCGCCTACGCGCTCCAGACCAACCGGGCCCACGCGGTCGACCGTGTCTGTGAGCAGATCAAGCAGCGCCTCGACACCGCCCTCGGCCGCGGCCGCTGCGGCCTGTGGGACTGGGACATCCCACGCGGCCGGATCTACTGGTCGGACTCGATGTATGCCCTTCTGGGGTATCACCGCGAGCGTGAGTTCCTGTCCTTCGGCGACGTGAACGCCCTGGTGCATCCCGACGACGGCGACCTCTACAGCCTCGCCCGGCACCTGGCGGCGAGCCAGTCGACCGTCGACCACGAGTTCCGCGTCCGGGGTGCGACGGGCAACTGGGTCTGGATGCGCATGCGCGCCGAGATCGTGCCCGACACGATCGACGGCGGGCGCCACCTCGTCGGCATCGCCCTCGACGTGACGGAGCAGCGAAACCTCGCCGAACTCAACGCCACCGCTGACATGCGCCTGCGCGACGCCGTCGAGGCGATCTCCGAGGCCTTCGTCCTGTGGGACACCGGCAATCGCCTCGTCCTGTGCAACTCGAAGTTCCGCCACCTGCACGCCCTGAGCCCCGAGGACGCGATCCCCGGCCGGCGCTACGCCGAGATCATGGGCCGGGGCGTACTGCCTCCGGTGCGGCGCGAACTGCGCGACCTGGAGCCGAGCGGCGCCACCGCCCGGACCTTCGAGGCCGAGCTCACCGACGGTCGCTGGCTGCAGATCAGCGAGCGCCGTACCAAGGACGGCGGCTACGTCTCGGTCGGCACCGATATCACGAACCTCAAGCGCCACCAGGAACAGCTCGTCCAGTCCGAGCGGGAGCTGATCGAGACCGTACGCGACCTCAAGCGCTCGCGCCGTACCCTCGAGCTTCAGACTCAGCAGCTCGCCGATCTCGCCGAGCGCTACCTCGACCAGAAAGCGCAGGCGGAAGGCGCCAATCAGGCGAAATCGGAGTTCCTCGCCAACATGAGCCACGAGCTGCGCACGCCGCTCAACGCCATCATGGGCTTTGCCGAACTCATGGAGAGCGAGGTCTACGGCTCCCTCGGCTCGCCGCGCTACACCGACTATTGCCGCGACATCCGCACCAGCGGCGACTACCTGCTCTCGGTGATCGACGACATTCTGAACATGTCGCGTATCGAGGCCCAACGCGTGAAGCTCGTCCCGCGCGAGATCCCGATCGCGACCGCCATCGAGGGGGCGCTCAAGCTCGTCGGCGAGGCGGCACGGGCGAAATCCCTCAGCATCCACGTCGACGTGGTCGAGGCTCTCCCGGTCCTGGCCGACGAGCGCGCTCTGCACCAGATCCTCAGCAACCTCCTTCAGAACGCGGTGAAATTCACGCCGTCCGGCAACGGGCGCATCATCGTCAAAGCCCGGCCGGCAGGCGACAGCGTGCACGTCTTCGTGGAGGATACCGGCATCGGCATCCCGAAATCGGCCCTGCGCCGCCTCGGCGCCCCTTTCCAACAGGTCGAAACCAACCTCACCCGCAGCCACAAGGGGTCGGGCCTCGGCCTCGCCATCGCCCGCTCCATGGCCGAGCTGCACGGGGGCGCCCTGCGCATCCGCTCCCAGGAAGGGCTCGGCACCATCGTGATGGTGCGCCTGCCCGCCCCGACGCCCGAGCACCGGCAGGCCCTCACCATCGAGGCCGCCCAGGAGACCGTGGCCTCCCTGCGCGACGCGTCAGGCGCCACGACCCGCTTGCCGGAACGGGTCTGAAGCCCGGCCCTCGGCCTCTCACGCAATCCGTCAATCCGACAGCAGGTGGTCGAACAGCACACGCACCGCGTGGCGCTGGTCGTCGAGTTGCGCCACCAGCCGCGCCGCATCGGGCGCGCCCATGGCAACGGCGAGCCGCGACAGGGTCACGGGTGACGCCGCCGCGGAATCGCCCTCCACCATCAGCCGCTGCCAATGCAGCACGGCGTCGAAGGTCCGATAGGCTTCCATCAACGCCTCGGCCTCGCCCGCGGCCAGCAGCCCCGCATCGGCGGCGCGCGCGAACACCGCGCAGGCGCCGAGCCCGATGAGATCGGGCAGGCGATGGGCGTGGGCGAGTACGAGCGCCTGAGCCAGGAAGTCCAGGTCGAGCAGCCCGCCCGGGGCGAGCTTGAGGTCGAGGGCGCCGCGATCCCCCTTCTCCCGCTCCACCAGCATGCGCATGGCATGGACCGCTCGGTGGACCTCGGCGGCCTCCCGCTCGCGGCCGACGATGGCGCGGATGTCCCGGTCGAGGTCGGCGGCGAGTTCCGCATCTCCCGCGATGACCCGCGCGCGGGTCAGGGCCATGTGCTCCCAAAGTTCCGCCTCGCCGGCGTGATAGGTGCGGAAGCCTCGCCATTGCACCGCCACGGGCCCCTGCCCGCCCCCCGGCCGCAGCCGCAGATCGACCTCATAGAGATGTCCGCGCCGGGTGGGCACGGTCAGTGAGGCGACGAGGCGCTGGGCGAGGCGGTTGTACGCCACCGCTGCGTCGAGGGGCTTGGGGCCCGCGCTCATGCGATCGGCCGGGTCGAAATCGTAGAGGATCACGAGGTCGAGGTCGGAATCGGCGGTGAGCTGGCGCGAGCCCAGGCGGCCGAGACCGAGAATCGCCATGCGCCCCCCCGGCACCGCGCCGTGCTCGGCGAAGAACGCGTCCGCGATGCGCTCCAGGGTCGTGCCGATGACCGCGTCCGCGATGCCCGTGAAGGCGCGGCCCGCTTCCTCCGGGGACAAGATCCCGGAGAGGAGCCGTGCCCCCGTCAGGAAGCGGAGCTGCCGGGCGGCATCGCGGCTGCGGTCGAGGAAATCCTCGTGGTCACTCGGCTGGCCGAGGCGATTCCGGAACTGCGCGGCGAGGTCCGCAGCATCCGTCGTTGCCTCGGCGAAATCCCGGTCGATCACCGCATCGAGCACATGCGGACTAAAGGCCACGGTCTCGGCCAGGCGGGGCGCGGTTCCGAGAAGATCGGCGAAGAGCAGCCGCAGCCGCTCGTTGGAACGCAGGATGGTCAGGAGTTCGAGGGCCGCCGGCATCCGGGCGAAGGCCCGGTCAAGGGTATCGAGGGCGGCGTCCGGCTGCGCCGTGCCGCCGAGCGCCTGCATCAGGGCCGGGACCAGTTCCGTCAGAACCTCCCGAGCGCGCGGGGTCCGCACGGCGGGGCGCCGACCGAAATGCCAGCCGCGCACCGTCTCGACAGCCCGCTCGGGCTCGCGGAAGCCGAGCTTGCTAAGGGTCGCCAAGGTGGCGGGATCGTCCCCCGTGCCGCTGAAGACGAGGTCGCCCACATCCGAGGAAAGGTCCGGCTCGGCCTCGAACAACATCGCGTAATGGCCCTGCACACGCCGGGCGTGATGGAGCAGTGCCGCCTCGAAGGCCGAACGGTCGGCGAAGCCGGCGAAGCGCGCGAAGCGCGCGAGCTCCTCCGGCTCCTGGGGCAGGCGCTGGGTCTGCTCGTCGCGCACCATCTGCAGGCGATGCTCGACCGTGCGCAGGAAATCGTAGGCCGCGGTCAGGTCGTCGCGCGCGGTCGCATCGATCCAGCCGTCCCGCGTCAGGCCCGCGAGCATCGCCACGGTGCCGCGTCCGCGCAACTCGGGCCGGCGCCCGCCGAAGACGAGCTGCTGGGTCTGGACGAAGAACTCGATTTCGCGGATGCCGCCGCGCCCGAGCTTGATGTCGTGTCCGGCCACCGCGATGGTGTCGTGGCCGCGCACCGCGTGGATCTGGCGCTTCATCGCGTGCACGTCGGCGATGGAGGCGAAATCGAAGTACTTGCGCCAGACGAAGGGGCGCAGGTTCGCCAAGAACGCCTCGCCGGCGGGGATATCGCCCGCGATCGCCCGCGCCTTGATGTAGGCCGCCCGCTCCCAGTTCTGGCCGAGGTTCTCGTAGTAGAGGTAGGCCGCGTTCAGGGAGAGGGCCGCCGGGGTGGAGCCGGGGTCCGGCCGCAGACGGTAATCGACCCGGTGCACGTAGCCGTCGGCGGTCCGCTCCTGCAGGAGCTTGGCCATGCCCTGCGCGAGCTTGGTGAAGAACGGAGTCGGGGACACGTCGGCCTTCAGCGGTGCGGCCTCGGCATCGAAGAACACCACGAGGTCGATGTCGCTGGAATAGTTCAGCTCGCCCGCGCCATGCTTGCCGAGCGCCAGCACGACGAGGCCGGAGCCCACCTGAGGATCGTCCATATGCCGCGGCAGGAAGCGGCCTGCGCCCGCTGCCTGCAACAGCATCGCGTCCGCGGCGGCGCGCACCGAGGCATCGGCGAAATCCGAAAGAGCCGCCGTCACCTCGGCCAGCGACCAGAGGCCACCGATATCGGCAAGTGCCACGAGGAGTGCGTGCTCGGCCCGGTTTCGCCGCAGGTTCGTCGCCAAGAGCGCGTGGTCGACCTCCCGCCCGGCTGTCCGCTGCCGGGCGACGATCTCCGCATGGGCCGCTTCGGGTTCCGCGTCGATCAGGGCCGCCAGGCGGTCGGGGGTCCGGGCGACCAATTGCCAGAGGAAGGGCGAATGGTCGGCGAGCCCGAGCAGAAGCGCCCGAATCTCCGGGTTCAGGAACCCGGGTGCGAAGTCCGGCGCGACATCCTCCAGTCGGGCGGCGGCAGCCTCGGGATCGGACAGGACCGGGGCAGCGCGCAGGCGCGCGCGAAGGCTGCCGCTTCGTCCGCCACCGTCCTGAGCCATGGCCCTACCCTCCCGACGCATCCACCGGCAGGGTTACCACGACCCGAAGTCCGGGGGCATCGTCCTCCAGGCTGAGCGTGCCCTGGTGGAGGCGCACCACCGCGTTGACGAGGCTGAGCCCGAGGCCGAAGCCCGGGCGGGAGCGTGCCTCCTCCAGGCGCACGAAGCGGTCGAGGACCCGCCCCCGTGCCTCCGCGGGGATGCCGGGCCCGGAATCGGCGACGCTGAGGCGCAGGGTCTCGCCGAGCCGCGCGGCGGTGAGGCGGATCACGCCCTGCGCGCCGCCATACTTCACCGCATTGTCGACGAGGTTGGCCAGCGCCTGACCGACCAGTTCGCGGTTGCCTCGCATCGTCAGCGCCGCGTCGCCGGTCTCGACGATCAGCGTGGTGCCCTGCTCCGAGGCCAGGGGCTCGTAGAGTTCGGCGACGGATTGCATCACCGCACCGGCATCGAACGCGACGAAGTCCTGGTTGGCGTCGATGCCCTCGAGCCGAGCAATCATCAGAAGGGCGTTGAAGACGCGGATCAGACCATCGCTCTCCGCGATCACGCCCTCCAGGGCGGCTCGCAGGCTCTCCGGCGTCTCGACGGTCCGCAGCGCCTCCTCGGCCCGGTTGCGCAGGCGGGTCAAGGGCGTCTTGAGATCGTGCGCGATGTTGTCAGAGACATCGCGCAGGCCCCGCATGAGCTCACCGATCCGCTCTAGCATCGCGTTGAGGTTGCGAGCGAGGCGATCGAGTTCGTCACCGGTGCCGGCGACGGCGAGGCGCCCGTCGAGGTCGCCGGCCATGATCCGGCGCGTGGTCTCGGTCATCGCATCGACGCGCTTCAGGACGCGGCTGGCAATGAACCAGGCGCCCGCCACCCCGAGCAGCACCACGAGCCCCACCGAGGAGCCGAAGGTCCGCCCGATCACGAGGCGCAGGCGATCCCGCTCCTCCACGTCGCGCCCGACCAACAGGCGAAAGCCGCCCGGCAGCACGAAGATCTGCATGATCGCGCGGTGGTCGAGGGACTGGGACTCCCCGTTGCGGACGTAGTCGGCCTCGGTCTGGCCGGGATCGACGAGGAGCCCAGTGGGCAGCGCCTCGATATTGCCGACGATGCGTTCGCCTGCCGCGTTGGTCACGAGGTAGAGGGAGGCGCCGGGCTCACCGGCACGCCGCTGAACGGCGGCGATCAGGCGACGCAAGCCCCCGACCTTGTACTGCTCGGACAGGCCGTTGATCTCGGCCTCGATGGTGGAGACCATCTGGTCGTCGAGGGCCCGGCTCGCATTCCAGGCGACGTAACCGAGGGCCAGCAGCGCGAAGGTCGCAAAGACCACGAGGTAGGCGAAGGACAACTTGAAGGCGGTGGTGCGAAACAGGTTGCGAAGCCGCCCGCTCCGTCCCTCCTCCACCGCCTTCACGAGACCGCGACGGGGCCGCGGGCCTCGTCGGCCCGGAGCACGTAGCCGGTGCCCCGCACCGTGTGCAGAATCGGAGGCCCGAACTCCTTGTCGATCTTGGCGCGCAGGCGCGAGACGTGCACGTCGATCACGTTGGTCTGCGGGTCGAAGTGATAATCCCAGACGTGTTCCAGGAGCATCGTGCGGGTCACCACCTGCCCGGCATGGCGCATCAGGTATTCGAGCAACCGGAACTCGCGGGGCTGGAGCGCGATCTCGTGGCCCGCGCGGGTGACCCGGTGAGACAGGCGGTCGAGCTCAAGGTCGCCCACCCGGTAGGACGTGGCCTCGGGCGCGGCGTTCGGTCCGGAGCGTCGCCGCGCGAGAACCTCGGCCCGGGCGAGCAGTTCGGAAAATGCGTAGGGTTTCGGCAGGTAGTCGTCCCCCCCGGCGCGCAGTCCCTTCACCCGATCGTCCACCTGTCCCAGGGCAGACAGGATGAGCACCGGGACCGTCACGCCCTGCTCCCGCAGGGATCGGATCAGCGACAGGCCGTCGAGCTTCGGCAGCATGCGGTCGACGATGAGCACATCGTACGCACCCTCGCGGGCGAGGGCATAGCCGTCGAGGCCGTCGGTGGCATGATCCGGGACATGGCCGGCCTCCCGGAAAGCCTTGACGAGATAGGCGACCGCCTCGCGATCGTCCTCGATGATGAGCAGACGCATGGACGCGAGTGATACGGGCTCGCCCGCCCGCGGGAAACCACCTTCTCCAGACATCCTCATGCCACCCCTCCCCTCGCGCTCGACGCAGGGGATCGTAGGGGACTGGATGTTGCGCACGGCTGGCAGGCGGATGACGGTTTGGTCATGCCCGCAAACACGAAAAAGGCCGTCCCGGGCGGGACGGCCTCGATCGAGACGGCTTTGGCGGATCGTTTAGAGGGACTGGCTCATGTGTTGAGCGCCTCTTGTTCTGGGCAGGTCTGGCGGCGACCGACTCTCCCGTGTCTTGAGACACAGTACCATGGGCGCTGGTGCGTTTAACGGCCGAGTTCGAGATGGGATCGGGTTCTGGGCACACCGCTCAAACCACCAGACCGGC
>NZ_JAKSYI010000062.1 GCF_022829285.1 Methylobacterium sp. J-078 | reverse complement strand
GGGGCGGGATCGATCGCCGGCGATCGCGGCAAGCGCTGACTGGGTGGCGGCGTCGAGGAGCACGCAGACGGTCTGAGCCATTGCCCAGACTCGCATGCATCGCCCGCCTCGTGAATCCTCTGACCGCGTCAGTGCACTAGTTTCTCCTGGTCATTCCTCAGGGCCTTTCTTCTCGACGTCCGATCGGACGAAACGCCGACCCGGCGAACCCGCCATCCGCCATCCGCCATCCGCCGGAGCGAAGCCCTGTCGGGCGTCCCGATGAAACATGCGCTCCGCCCCGGCCTGTCTGGAGGCTATTGCTCTCCCCCTGAACTGAAGAAGAAAAGACCGTTTCGTTGATCGCCGGTTCTGAATACGGTTGAATGTCGGACTTCGAGGCGCCGCCGATGCTGTCCTCCCGCGCTCGGTCGCGTGCGGCATCCGCGCCTCGATCGTCCCCACCCCCGTCCGGATTCCGTCCCATGCCCCCTGACGCCCTGCGCCGGCTCGCGCATCGACGCAGTTTCCTCCGCCTCGCCGCTGGCGCCACCGGTGGGGTTGGGCTCGCCGCAACGGCCCGCGCTGCGGGCGCCGTCGAGCCTTTGGAGGTTCCCCCGTGGAGCCGCACCCCCGGGGCGCCGGTGGCCTCGCCGGCCTATGGTCAGCCGTCTCCCTTCGAGCGGCTCGGACGTCGGCCGCGCACGCCGCCGCCCTTTCCGGGGGCGGCCTCGACGGGCACGCCGCTTCAGCACCTGCACGGGATCATAACCCCGAACGGCCTCCATTTCGAGCGTCACCATGCCGGCGTGCCGGCGATCGACCCGGACCGGCACCGGGTGGCGATCCACGGTCTGGTGGAGCGCCCCCTCGTCCTGACCATGGACGACCTTCTGCGGATGCCCGCCGTCTCGCGCATCCACTTCCTCGAATGCTCGGGCAACACGCCCTGGCTCGGGGCGAAGCCGTCCTGGACCCTGCAGGAGAGCCACGGCCTGCTCTCCTGCTCCGAGTGGACCGGGGTCGAGCTCGCCACCCTGCTCGACGAGGTCGGCGTGAGGCCGGGCGCGGCCTGGATCCTCGCCGAGGGCGCCGACGCCTCGGGAATGAGCCGCAGCCTTCCCCTCGACCTCGCCCGCGACGGGGCGATCCTGGCCTATGCCCAGAACGGCGAGCGCCTGCGGCCGGAACAGGGCTATCCCCTGCGGCTGTTCGTGCCGGGCGTGGAGGGCAACCTCAGCGTCAAGTGGCTGCGCCGCCTCAAGGTCGGGGACCGGCCGTTCCAGACCCGCGAGGAGACGGCGAAGTACACCGACCTGATGCCGGACGGCACGGCCCGGCAGTTCACCTTCGTGATGGAGGCCAAATCCGTCATCACCACGCCATCGGGCGGGGAGCGCCTGGGCGGGCCGGGCTTCCGCGAGATCCGGGGCCTCGCCTGGACCGGGCGGGGTCGGATCGCCCGGGTCGAGGTCTCCACGGACGGGGGCGACCGCTGGCAGGCGGCGACCCTCGAGGGTCCGGTCCTGCCGCGCTGCCTCACCCGGTTCCGGCTGCCCTGGCGCTGGGAGGGTGGCCCGGCCCAACTCCTCAGCCGCGCCACCGACGAGACCGGCTACGTCCAGCCCGACCGCGCCGCCCTGGTCGCGGTGCGGGGCACCCAGTCCTTCTACCACAACAACGCGACGTTCGGCTGGCGGGTCGCCGCCGATGGAGGCGTCAGCCATGCGGGTTAGCGTCCTCGGAACCCTCGCCTGCCTCGTCCTGACCGGCGCGGCCCTGGCCGATCCCGGCGGCCCCGCCACAGGCCTGCACGAACGCACGGCCCGCTTCGGGATCGGCCGCGCGGCCACGCCCGAGGTGCTCGCTGCCTGGGACATCGACGTCCGGGCCGACGGCCGGGGCCTGCCCCCGGGCCACGGCAGCGTCCGCGACGGCGCCGCCCTGTTCGGCGCGCGCTGCGCGGCCTGCCACGGGGCGAAGGGCGAGGGCGGCAGCGCCGATGCGCTGGCCGGCGGCCAGGGCACGCTCGCCACACCGAAGCCGGTCCGGACGGTGGGCAGCTACTGGCCCTACGCCACCACCCTGTTCGACTACATCCGCCGCGCCATGCCCTTCGACGCGCCGCAATCCCTCGGCGCGGACGAGACCTACGCCCTGAGCGCCTACGTCCTCCACCTCAACGGCCTCCTGCCGGAAGACGCCGTGCTGGACGCAGGCACGCTCCCGGCGGTGGCGATGCCGAATCGGAACGGCTTCACCGGTGACGCGCGCCCCGACATCCCGGTGCCGGCGCGCTGAGCCAACCGGAATCGCCCGCGCAGGACAAGCCTGCTCCCGGGACCCGTCCGGGAGGAAGGCTGTGCCCGCAGGCGGCCGATCTTTGGAAACCGCTCTCATTGACCCTGGAGGCCCCGGATCGGCACACTTCCCCGAGGCGCGGCGCTCCCGTCCGTGCCCCGCAAGGGTCCGTCTGCGGACCCCGGACCGCGCCACCGGCACTCCCTCGCCACCCTCCTCGAGCGACGACGTACAGACCGGAGAAAACGATGGTTCTCGGAGATCAGGTTGTGTTCGCCCGGCTCGACGTGGCCGATGCCCTCGGGATCTGGCGCCACGCCACCGGACGCATCGTCGACGTCCTGCCGGCCCGGGACGGGGCGCAGGTCGTGGACGTGCAGTTCGACGGACACGGCCTCCTCGTGGGCTACATCGCCGCCCTCTTCCAGCGCGTCGGTTGAGGCCGATGCCGCCGCGCGCCGCCCGGACCTCGCGATCCGCATGAGCCGATCCGCATGACCGCCGGCAGCCAGGCCTCGCGCGGTCCCAGCAACCTCCTGCGCCCGCCCCTGCGCAGCGTGAGCCAGACCACGGCCGGCTCCGACGTCTGGCGGGCGATGCGCGCCGAGGCGGAGGCGGCCCTCATCGAGGAGCCGCTCTATGCCGGCATCATCCAGGCGACGGTGCTCGACCAGCCGAGCCTGGTCCACGCCTTCGCCTACCGCCTCGCCCATCGCCTTGGCGACGGCGACCTCGCGCGGCTCTCCACCCGCGACCTCTGCCTCTCGGCCTTCGAGGCCGACCCGCATGCGGGCGAGCACGCCGTGCGCGACCTCGTGGCCATCCGCGAGCGCGACCCGACCTGCCGGCGCTATCTCGACCCCTTCCTGTTCTACAAGGGGCTCGCCGCCCTGGAGGGCTACCGGGTGGCGCACTGGCTCTGGCACCAGGGCCGGGCCACCCTGGCGCTGCACATCCAGAGCCGGATCTCCGAGGTGTTCGGCGCCGACATCCACCCGGCGGCGCGGATCGGCTCGGGTGTCTTCATCGACCACGCCACCGGCGTCGTCATCGGCGAAACCACGGTGATCGCCGACGACGTCTCGATCCTGCAATCGGTGACCCTCGGGGGCAACGGCAAGGAGAGCGGTGACCGCCACCCGAAGATCGAGCGCGGCGTGCTCCTCAGCGTCGGCGCCAAGGTGCTCGGCAACATCCGGGTCGGCGAGGGGGCGAAGGTCGCTGCCGCGGCCGTCGTGCTGCACGACGTGCCCGCCCATACCACCGTGGCGGGGGTGCCGGCCCGCGTCGTGTCGCGAATCACTGCCGCCGAGGACCCCGCCCAGACCATGGACCAGTTCTTCGGCGACGGGATCTGACGGGTTCGGGGCCCGGACGGACGGCCCCGAGGGCTTTGGCGGAGCCGGCTTCCGATCCTCGGGCGAACCTCGCGACCTGCCGCGTGCACGGGTAGCCTCTGCTGGGCCGGTGGATCTCGGACCAGATTGTTCCAACCGTTTCTCCGGTTCGCCCTCTTTGGAGAACAGTTTTCTCTAATTATCCAGCTTATAAGCAGTCTATTTTGCATACGAAGCGCTTTGGGGCACGTCCGTCTAGTAAGCCCTAAACTTTGGAAAATTATTCCATTGACGATGACCCACCGCCACGGTTAGTACCGCATCACGTCCGGCGCTGTACAAATAATCGTTCCGGATATGACAAGACTTAGCCGTGGTCGCCGCTGCGCTATTCTCGTATGCGTAGTCGCTCGACTGTGCTCGCGCCGATCCACGGCCGGATGCGCACGGCATCACCCGACGATCCAGACGGAGACGACCAACCATGAGCGGACAGGGGCAGAGCGTGGGCGCATCCGCAGCACGCAATCTATCGACGGCGACCGTCACGTCGGTCCAGAACCTCGCCAACACCCCGCGCTGGCTCCTGCGGCTCCTGCCTTTCGTCAACGTGGATGGCGGCGTCTACCGCGTGAACCGGCGCGCGGTCGTGCTGGCCAAGCCCGGCCGCATCGCGTTCGCCAGCGCCGACAAGGCGCGCGCGATCAGCCCCGCTTCCTTGCGCGCCGTTCCGCCGTTCAGCCGGCTGGGTGATGCCGAACTCGCGGCCCTCGCCGACCGGTTCACCGAGAGCAAGCACAAAGCCGGCGAGACGATCTCGGACGGCGGCGCGGGCGACCGCAGCCTGACCATCGTCGCCGACGGCACAGTCGAGCTGTCCCTGTCCGGCCCGTACCAGAACCGGCTGCGCTCGGGGCTCGCCACCCGCGGCGACTTCTTCGGCGACGACACCCTCACGGGCGCCGAGCAGCCCGCTCCCGCCGTCAAGGCGCTCTCGGCCGTCACGCTGCTGACCCTCGACCGGGCGGCCCTGGACGACGACGCCGTCAAGAACCGCATCGCGCAATATGTCGAGGAGCGTGATCGCCTGAGGGGTCACACCAACAGCCACGGCGAGCAGGGCATCGAACTGCTCGCGGTGCAGACCGGCGCGCCGCGCCTGCCCACCACCTTCGTGGATTACGAGATCGACCCGCGCGAGTACCACCTCTCCACGATCCAGACGATCCTCAACACCCACACCCGCGTCACTGACCTCTACTCCAACGAGATCGACCAGCTGCGTGAGCAGATCCGCCTCACGGTCGATGCCGTGAAGGAGCGGGAAGAGTGGGAGCTGCTGAACAACTCCGAATTCGGCCTGCTGAACGAGGTCGGCGGACGCCAGCGCATCCCCACCCGTGGCGGCCCACCCACGCCGGACGACCTCGACGAACTGCTGACGCTGGTCTGGAAGAAGCCCGCCTTCTTCGTGGCGCATCCCCGCGCCATCGCGGCCTTCGGCCGGGAAGCCACCCGCCGCGGCGTGCCCCCGGTGGTGATCCACCTGTTCGGCGCGCCCTTCATCACTTGGCGCGGCGTGCCGCTCGTGCCGAGCGACAAGCTGCCGATCGACACCGATCCGGTCACCGGGGCGCAAACCACCTCGATCCTGCTCCTGCGCGTCGGCGAGGGCGAGCAGGGTGTGGTCGGCCTGCAGAAATCCGGCGTCACCGGCGAGATCGAGCCCGGCCTGTCGGTGCGCTACATGGGCACCAACGACCATTCCATCGCCTCGCACCTCGTGACCCGCTACTTCTCCGCCGCCGTGCTGGTGGAGGATGCCATCGCACGCCTCGATAACGTGCTCCTGGGCAACTACCATGACTACGCCTGAGGCCGGCGTCTTGGGCTCGTCCGGTTTCGGCCTCCCCACGGGCGCGGCCGGCGACGCCGCCGGTTCCTTGGCGCATGCCGACCTCGTCGGGCGCCTCGCCCGCGAGATCTACGGACAGGGCCAGGCGGCGTCTGCGCCGTTGGCTCCCGCGCTGCCGGCCGCGCCGCAGGTTCCGCAGGCGCTGGAGAGCCTTCCCCAGGCCCCCGGGCAGCCCACGCTGCCAGGTGCCGCCATCGGCACGCCCTCGGGCGCCCTGCCGTCGGGCCTCCAGCCCGACGGCAGGGCCCTCGGGGCGCGCAACGTCGGTGGCCCGAGCGTCGGGCTACCGGGCCTGACCGGGCCGTCGTCCGCCAACCCGTTCGGCGGAACGCCCGCGCCGGCGGGCGCCGGCTTCCTCGATACGGCGACGATCCCCTCGGTCCATCCCCTCGCCGACCCGTTATCGGCCCGGCACGGCCTGCCGGAATTCTTCGTGCCCACCGTGCCGGAAGTGGCCGCCTTCCTGCCCGGCGGCCGTGACCTCCACCGGACGATCGCGCAGGACCATCCGCGCGCGAACGCCTTCGCGCACGCGATCGCACCGAGCCTCGTGCCGGCCGATCCGTCGAAGCACGGCGGGGACGTCGCCCAGGAAAACTATCGGCGCACGGGGTATCTCTCGGGGGAGCCCGTCCACGCGGCGCAAGCGGGCAGCGACGCGGCGTCCGCGTCTGGCGACTACTATTTTCTCTCGGATTCCACCCAGACGCAGTCCCGGCGCACCTCGAAGCCGCACGCTTCCCCGCGCGCCGAGCCCTCGCGACACGGCGGGCCGGCCCCGCGCGTGACCTCCCACGGGTCGAGCCCGGTGGCGGCGCCCTTCGATGTCGAGCGCGTCCGCAAGGACTTCCCGGCCCTCCACCAGAGCGTCAACGGGCACCCCTTGGTTTGGCTCGACAACGCGGCCACCACCCACAAGCCGCAGAGCGTCATCGACGCCACGTCCGAGTTCTACGCACGCCACAACTCGAACATTCACAGGGCCGCCCACACCCTGGCGGCGCGCTCCACCGACCTGTTCGAGGGCGGGCGCGAGAAGGTCCGGCGCTTCCTCAACGCGCCCTCGAAGGACGACATCGTCTTCCTGCGCGGTACCACGGAGGCGATCAACCTCGTGGCCAACACGTATGGCCGCGCCAACATCGGTCCGGGCGACGAGATCATCGTCAGCCAGATCGAGCACCACGCCAACATTGTGCCCTGGCAGCTCCTGACCCAGGCCACGGGCGCGACACTGCGGGTGATCCCGGTGGACGACCGCGGCGAGATCATCTTCGAGCAGTTCGCCGCCCTGCTCTCGGGCCGCACCAGGATCGTCTCGGTGACCCACGTCGCCAACGCCCTCGGCACCATCAACCCGGTCCGGGAGATCATCGCGCTGTCCCACGCCTACGGCGTGCCGGTGCTGGTGGATGCGGCGCAGTCCTCGCCGCACATTCCGTTGGACGTGCAGACGCTCGATGCCGACTTCCTCGTCTTCTCCGGCCACAAGGTGTTCGGGCCAACGGGCATCGGCGCCCTCTATGGCAAGACGCACCTCCTGGAGGCGATGCCGCCCTGGCAGGGCGGCGGCCACATGATCGAGGACGTGACCTTCGCGAAGACCGTCTACAAGGGCGCACCGGAGAAGTTCGAGGCGGGCACCCCCGACATCGCCGGCGCGGTCGGCCTCGGCGCCGCCCTCGACTACCTGGAAGGGGTCGGCCTGCCCGGCATCGCCGCCTACGAGCACGACTTGCTGGATTACGCGCAGGCCGGCCTCACCGACGTGAAGGGCCTGCGCCTGATCGGCACCGCGCGGCAGAAGGCGAGCGTGATGTCCTTCGTCATCGACGGGCATGAGAACGAGGCGGTGGCCCACCATCTCGACGCGAGCGGCATCGCGGTGCGCTCGGGGCATCACTGCGCCCTCCCCGCCCTGCGCCGCTTCGGCGTCGACCAGTCGGTGCGGGCCTCGCTGGCCTTCTACAACACCCGCGCGGACGTGGACGCCTTCCTGAAGGCGCTGCACAACCTGCCGCGGCGATGAGCGAAGGGGGGCTCGACGATCCCCGGCAGGATGCGGGTCGGCCGCACGTTGGTGTACTGGTCGAAGGGCTGGCAGATGGCGAGCCGCAGGCCCCAGAGGATGATGTGGTCGGGCACGTCCGGCGCGCCCACCGCGCCGAAGAAGATCGCGTCGTGGTAGCGGATCTGGTCGCGGCCGGCGGCGGTGGTGTAGGTCTGCATGGGATGCGGATTCGATTGGGATGCCCGAGAGACTTGCGCTCAGCGTGGACCGGTTCGCCGGGTCAGGGTCGGGATTGCCGGGGGGATCGTGCCGTCCGCCGGGACCGTGTGCATTGCGGGAGGCCCGCATCGATGCGATAGCTCGCCCCGGGTGCGCGGTCCGAAGGGTTGGATCGGCAGGTTGAGCCAGCGCTGGTCGGGCCGCCAGCGGCGGAGACCTGTGCCGATGCCCTTCCTCGCCCGCCCCGCATCCGCCCTGCGCGGCCTGATCACCAGTGGCGCCAGCGCCGGCCTCATCCTCATGGCGAGCGCCGCGATCGCCCTGGTGGTGGCGAATTCCGGCTGGTCGGAGGCCTATGCCACGATCTTGAAGACCCATGTCGGCGGCCTCAGCGTGCTGCATTGGATCAACGACGGCCTGATGGCGCTGTTCTTCCTGCTGGTCGGCCTGGAAATCAAGCGCGAGGTGCTCGACGGCCGCCTGCGGACCTGGCCCGACCGGGTCCTCCCGGGGATCGCGGCCCTCGGCGGCATGCTCGCGCCGGCCCTGGTCTACGTCGCGGTCAACCGGTCGTCCCCCGAGACCCTGCGCGGCTGGGCGATCCCCACGGCCACCGACATCGCGTTCGCCCTCGGCGTGCTGACCCTGCTGGGGTCCCGCGTCCCGGTCTCGCTCAAGATCTTCCTGACGGCGCTCGCCATCCTCGACGATCTCGGCGCGGTGCTCATCATCGCGGCGTTCTACACCGCAGACCTGTCGCTGCCGATGCTCGGCGGCGCCGGTCTCGTGCTGCTCGTCCTCGTCGGGCTGAACAGGGCCGGCGTGACCCGCCTGTCGCCCTATCTCGGGCTCGGGGCCCTGCTCTGGGTCCTGGTCCTCGGGTCCGGCATCCACGCCACCATCGCGGGCGTGCTCCTCGCCCTGACGATCCCCCTGCGGCCGAGCCCGGCCCGGCCCGACGATCCGGCTTCCCCCCTGCACCGGCTCGAGCACGCTCTCCATCCCTGGTCGGCCTACCTCGTGCTGCCGGTGTTCGGCTTCGCCAATGCGGGCGTCTCCCTGGCGGGCCTGTCGAGCCGGATGCTTCTCGAGCCCGTGACCCTCGGGGTGGCGCTCGGGCTCTTCGTCGGCAAGCCGGTCGGCGTCTTCGGCGCCATCCTCGCGGCGGTGCGGCTCGGGCTGGCGGAACGCCCCGCAGGTGCCGGCTGGTGGCAGATCTTCGGGCTGTCGCTCCTGTGCGGCGTCGGCTTCACCATGAGCCTGTTCATCGGGCTCCTGGCCTTCGCCGAGCGGCCCGACCTCGAGACGGCGACGAAGGTCGGGGTTCTCATCGGCTCGGGGACCTGCATGCTGGCCGGCGCCCTCGTGCTTGTCCTCGCGCCCCGGGAGGGCCGGCGCCGGCTGGCGGCGCGGGCCACGGAGACGCGCGCCTGAGAACCCCGCGCCTGACGGCGGGCGGCGCGTCTCAGCGAGTCGGCTGGCCCTGTTTGCGGGCCGCCAGCGCCGCCGCCTCCCCGGCCGCCGCGTAGAGGTTGAGACGGGCATACAACCCGAAGGCCGAGCCGTCGTCGAGGAAGCCGCCGCCCGGGCCCAGCGTCGCCGTGAGGATCGCGTTGGCCTCCTCCAGGCTGAGTGACGGGAACGCGGCGGTGAGGAGATGCCCGGCCTCGGGCGCCACCTGGTTCACGTCCGCGACCCGGCCGGCCCGCTCCGGGTGGACGACGGGCAGGCCGTAGGTCTGCGTCGCCGCGTAGAGGGCGGCGTTGGCGGCCGGGTCCCGAAAGCGGCCTCCGTCGCCGGCCGCGCAGGCCGCGATGGTCTCGCCGCATGCCTCCCGCAAAAACGCCGTCAGGTCGGCGCGGGCGGCCCTCAGGGCCGCCGGGTAATCCGTGAGGGCCACGGCCGCGTCGGTGGTGCGGCTCATCTCGTTGACCACCGCCGGGTTGCGCCGGACCTGACCCACGTAGGCGGGATCGTTGGCGAGGAGGTGCGCCACCGCGTGCAGGGCGACAGCCCGGCCGCCCAGCACGTCCATCGCGTAATGCGCGCCGACGACGATGCGATTGCTGCCGTACTCGGCCGCCCGGGCGATCATCTGCTGGTAGCGCTCCGGCACCAGGATCGCGAGGACCAGGGATTCCGTGTAGCCGTAGGTGGTGTGGCCGCTCGGGTAGGAGGGGCTGTCGGTCAGGGTCTGGCCCGGCCCCCGCAGCCAGTCCAGGCTGTGGGAGGGACGACCGAAATAGTCGTGTCCGCGATAGGCGAACAGCTGCGGCAGCGTCTGGAACGGGCGGGCATTGCCGTAGGCATCGGACCCCGGCGTTCCCGCCGGCCGCTCGTAGGCCTTGCCGAAGATGTCAGTGGTGCCGCCCCGCTCCGTCAGGATGGCGGCGGCGTCCGCCGAGACCGGCGTCTTGCCGTCCCGGGTCGCGTTGGCGAAGAAATACTTGCCGGCGTTCGAGTCGGACTTGGCGACGTTGTTGGTGTAGCCGATGAGGTCGGCGACGGACTGCGCCACGTTCGTGAAGCTGTCTTGGGGGGTGTAGCGGGCCTTGGTCTGGTAGATCTCACCGAGGCGGCTGCCGAGGCCGTCGGCGAGTTCCGTCGCGTTCCCGTCCGTGATGAAGGCGTCGCGCAGGGCGAGCTGACGCTGCTCGGAGAGCGGCAGCAGGAAGGCCGGCTGCCCGCCGCCGGACTGGATCTCGCCCGTGACCCTGAGATTCGCCTCGAGGGCGGCCCGCCCCTCCGCGCTGCGGGCGAGGGCGCTCACGGGGGCGAGGCCCCGCAGGGCGGTGAGGTTGGGGTCCGATTGCGCCGCGGCCGGAACGGGGGCGAGCAGGCAGAGGGCGAGCGCCCAAACTCTCGGCATCTCGGACCTTTCCGCATCTCGGGGCATGGCGCGCCTTTCCGTGATCGCGCCGTGGTAGCGCGGGCCGAAGCCGGATGCCAAGCCTGGTTCCGGGCTCGCCTATCGGGGCAGGCGCAGGAGCCGCGGCCGCCAGATCCCCAGGACGACGTTGGCCGTCGCCACCACGAGCAGCACCCAGAGCGTGTTGCGCTCCGCCCCGAGGGTCTCCGCGAGGGTCGCGGGATCGACGCGCCCCGCCAGCGCCAGGGCGCTCTGCTCGGCCTCCTGGCGCATCGGGCCCTGCACGTAGACGAGCACGCCCTCGAACATCAGCACCCCGGTGGCGAGCTTCAGCCAGGCCCAGCCCGCCTGCAGGAGGCCGCGGTTCAGGGTCATGGCGAGCAGGCCGGAGACCAGCGTCAGCGCGAGGCTCGGCAGGACGATCCAGGTGGCGACCGCGCCCATGGCGCCCCGCGCCGCGGCGTAGCCGTCGAGGGCACTCGGGGGCGGCGCCACGCCGAGCATGACGACGAGGGCCGCCATCGCGCCCATCAATCCGGTCGCCCCCATCGTGTGGAGGAACTTCATCAGGCGTCGCCGCACGCGTCTGCCTCCCCTCGGGACCGGCCGATCCTACGCGAGAAGGCCGGCGCGGTGGTAGCGGGCGCGCATCGCCGCGAACCCGGCTGCGCCTTGGCCGCTCAGGTCCGACACCGGCCTTCGCTGCCGTTCGGGCCCGAGGCGGAGGTCCGGCGCCTCAGTGCAGCAGGCCGGGGAGCGCCAGGGCGGTCGTGGTCAGGCCGATGGCGGCCAGCAGCGCCAGGACGAGGGAGCGGAACCGGCGCTGGTCGATCTTGGCGAACAGCGACAGCCCGACGAGCACGCTGACCAGCACGATGGGGAGCCCGAGGGCGAGGTCGCCCATCAGCTCGGGCGGGAACGGGTTGAGCACCGCCAGGATCGCCAGGGACCAGACCTGCAGAACGAGGGTGAAGCTCTGGTAGACCGCCCGCTGCATGCGCGGCTCCCAGCCGCGCACCAAGCTCCAGGCGGTGGGCAGCGCGCCCGACAGGCCCGCGATGCCCCCCAGGATGCCGCCGAGGAAGCCGACGGCGCCGTCGCTCCAGGCATTGCCGAACGACACCCGATAGTCGCTGCGCAGCAGCGCCACCACCGCGCTGTAGAGGATCAGGAACACCCCGATCATCACCTTCACCACCTCGGGGTTCAGGTCCTTGAGGAGGTAGATCCCGATCGGCGCGCCGAGCAGGCCGGGGCCGATCATCGCCAGGGCGGTGGCCCTCGGCGGCAGGGTCCGCAGGCGCATCACGGAGAGGGCCTGCGAAAGGATGCTGCAGGTAAGAACCAGGGCCGTCGCTTCGATGGGGGCCCGGATCGACAGCAGGGTGCCGGAGGCCACCAGCGCGAAGGCGAAGCCCGTTAGGCCGGAAATGAGACCCGCGCAGCTCAGGCACAGGACGATCTGGAGGGTCTCGTTCACGGTGCGTCTCGGTTTCCGGGGGGCTCGGGAGCGGTTCGAGCCGCGTGCCGGGGTACTCGTCCGAACGCTTCATGTCTTATATAAGATTCACGACCAATCAAGGGATGGGGGCATCGGGACGAAAAGCCCTGCTTCCTCGTTCTTGCGCAGGGTTGTTGTACCCCTTCGAAGCGCTTCCCCGGACGTCCGGCGTGCAATCCCGGTTGACGTCGAAAATTCTGATGTCTTATACAAGACTCAGTCGCCGCAAAGAGCCGACGGCTTCACCAAGGAGGATCCCGGAATGAGCAGCCACGCCGGATCGGGTGGGGGGCGGACGAAGCCGCACCTTCTCGCACACAGCCCGCTGGACAACGTCGCCGTCGCCGTCATCGAAGGTCTCAGCGCCAACACCGACGCCCTCGGCGTCATCACGGAGGACGATTCGACGTTCGCGGTACATGTCCGCCACGACATCCCGATCGGCCACAAGGTGGCGCTCACCGACCTGAAGGCCGGCGATACGGCCATCAAGTACGGCCAGGATATCGGGAAGATCATCCAGGACGTCGCCAAGGGCGAGCATGTCCACGTGCAGAACCTCAAGACGAAGCGCTGGTGAGGTCGCGATGCCCGGAGAGAACATCATGAACGCCCCCGAGACCACCTCCCCCTTCGTCGGCGGAGCCCCCGACCAGTTCGCCACCACGGCCCTCGGCTCCAGCCGCGCCTCCGTGGACACCAAGGCCGCCACCTTCATGGGCTGGCGCCGCGAGAACGGCCGCGTCGGCGTGCGCAACCACGTCGTGCTTCTGCCCCTCGACGACCTGTCGAACGCCGCCTGCGAGGCCGTGGCCAACAACGTGAAGGGCACGATGGCCCTGCCGCACGCCTATGGCCGCCTGCAGTTCGGCGAGGATCTCGACCTCCACTTCCGCACCCTGATCGGCATCGGCTCGAATCCGAACGTCGCGGCCGTCGTGGTCATCGGCATCGAGGACCAGTGGACCAACCGGATCGTCGAGGGCATCGCCAAAACCGGCAAGCCCGTGATCGGGTTCGGCATCGAGGGCCACGGCGACATCGCCACCATCGCGAAGGCCAGCTACCAGGCCAAGCGCTTCGTGCAATGGGCGACCGAACTGCCCCGCGAGGAATGCCCGATCGCGGACCTCTGGATCTCGACGAAGTGCGGCGAGTCCGACACCACCACCGGACTGTCCTCCTGCCCCACCGTGGGCAATCTCTACGACAAGCTGATCCCGCAGGGGATCTACGGCGTGTTCGGCGAGACCTCGGAGATCACCGGCGCCGAGCACCTCTGCCGCGAGCGCGCGGCGACGCCCGAGATCGGCGACAAGTGGTTCGCCATGTGGAAATCCTACCAAGACGACGTCATCGAGGCCCACAAGACCGACGATCTCTCGGATTCGCAGCCGACCAAGGGCAACATCCTCGGGGGCTTGAGCACCATCGAGGAGAAGGCGCTCGGCAACCTTGAGAAGATCGGCCACGACAGCCGCTTCATCGACGCGCTCCAGCCGGCGGAGGCGCCCGCCAAGGGGCCCGGCCTGTACTACATGGACACCTCGTCGGCGGCCGCCGAATGCATCACCCTGATGGCGGCGGCGGGCTACGTCGTCCACACCTTCCCGACGGGCCAGGGCAACGTCATCGGCAACCCCATCGTCCCGGTGATCAAGATCACCGGCAACCCGCGCACCGTGCGCACCATGGGCGAGCACATCGACGTCGACGTCTCGGGCGTGCTCACCCGGGAGATGACCATCCCGCAGGCGGGCGACGCGCTCATCGACATGGTGGTGCGCACGGCGAACGGGCGTCTCACGGCCGCCGAATCCCTCGGCCACCGCGAGTTCGTGATGACGAAGCTCTACCGCAGCGCCTGACGGGCGGACTTGCGCGCCGCGTTCCGGGTCGGAACGCGGCGTTCCCACCCCGACGCCATCGGGGTTCGCGAACGGAGAGAGACTGCCCGTGATCGCGGCGGCGGATTCCGTTCGAAGATCGTCCGGGAAGGAACGCCATGAGGTTTTTTCGATCGATCTACGGTCAGGTCCTGGTCGGCATCGCGCTCGGCATCGTCGTGGGCGTGCTGTTTCCGAAGTTCGCCGTCGACCTGAAGATCCTCGGCGACATGTTCATCAACCTGATCAAGATGGTCGTCGGCCCGGTGATCTTCTGCACGGTGGTGGTCGGCATCGCCCATGTCGGGGACATGAAGAGCGTCGGCCGCATTGGCCTCAAGACCCTCGTGTACTTCGAGGTGTCCACGACGGTAGCGCTCGCCGCCGGCCTTCTCTTCGTCAACCTCCTGCGGCCCGGCGACGGCATCAACGCCACGGTCGAGAGCCTGGACGCCAAGAGCGTCGCCGCGATCGCCGGCAAGGCCCACGCCCAGAGCGTGATGGAGATCGTCGCCAACATCATCCCGCACAGCGCGGTCGATGCCTTCGCCAGGGGCGACCTGCTCCAGGTGATGTTCTTCTCCGTCCTCGTCGGGATGGGGCTCGCAGCCATGGGCCCGAAGGGGCAATTCCCCCTCAAGGTGATCCACGCCTTCGGCGATATCCTGATGAAAGTCGTAGGCATCATCATGCATTTCGCCCCCGTGGGGGCGTTCGGCGCCATGGCCTTCACCATCGGCAAGTTCGGCCTCGGAATCCTCGCCCAGTACGGGTTGCTGATCGTCTCGCTCTACCTGACCTTCTTCGTGTTCATCGTGCTGTTCCTTGGCGGCGTGATGCGGTTCTACGTGGGCTTGAGCCTTTGGAAGCTGTTCCTCTATGTCCGCGAGGAGATGTTCATCCTGCTCGGCACGACCAGCACAGAATCGGTCCTGCCCCGCCTGATGGCCAAGCTCGGCGGCCTCTCCGTCGAGAAGGGCGTCACCGGCTTGGTGATGCCGGCGGGCCTGTCCTTCAACATGGACGGGTCGTGCATCTACCTCACCATGGCCATCGGCTTCATCGCCCAGGCGCTCAACATCCCGCTCAGCTGGGAGCAGCAGCTCGGCCTCCTCGCCATCGCTCTCGTGACCTCGAAGGGGGTGGCGGGCGTCGCCGGCGCCATCCTGTTCGTGCTCGCCGCGACGCTGCAGGCGTCGCAGGTCCTGCCCGTCGCCGGCATCGCACTCATCATCGGCGTCGACCGCATCCTCAACGAGCTGCGCTGCATCACCAACGCCATCGGCAACATGGTGGCGACCCTGGTGATCGCCCGCTGGGAGGGCAAGATCGACCTCGCCCATGCCCGCGCCGTCCTCGACGGGCGCATCCAGCCGGACCTCGACAGCCTCGACGAGCCGGACGAGGCGATGGACGAGGCGCCCGCGCCGGTCGCCCCCGCCAACCCGGCCCGTCACCGCCCGATGCCCGCCGTGGTCCCGGCCACCTGAGGGGCCGCATTCCCGCAACCGGAGTTTTTGTCCCTTGCCGACATCAGACACGCCGACAGGTCGCATGCCGAAGATCGTCATCAGCGAATTCATGGACGAGGCCGCCATCGCGGGCGAACTCGGCGGGTTCGCGACCCTCTACGATCCGGGCCTCGTGGACCGGCCCGCCGACCTGATGGCGGCGCTGGCGGGCGCGGACGCCCTGGTGGTCCGCAACCGCACGCAGGTGAATGCGGCGCTCCTGGCCGCCGCGCCCGACCTCAAGGTGGTCGGACGCCTCGGGGTCGGGCTCGACAACATCGATCTCGCGGCCTGCCGCGCCCGCGGCATCGCGGTCTATCCCGCCACCGGTGCCAACGACGTCGCGGTCGCCGAGTACGTCATCGGCACGGCGATGCTGCTCCTGCGCGGGGCCTACGGCGCGACCGACGCTGTGGCGGCGGGAACCTGGCCGCGCAACGCGCTCATGGGCCGGGAGATCGCGGGCAAGCGCCTCGGCCTCGTCGGTTTCGGCGCCATCGCCCGCGAGACCGCGCGCCGCGCCGTCGCCCTGGGCATGCAGGTCGCGGCCCACGATCCCCTCCTGCCGGCCGAGGATCCGGCGTGGCGGCCGGCCTACGGCACGATCGCGCGCCTCGACCTCGACACCCTCCTCGCCGGCAGCGACGTCCTGTCCCTGCACGTGCCGCTGACGCCCGAGACGCGGGGGATGATCGACGCGCGGGCCCTCGCCCGGATGCCGGCCGGGGCCGTGCTGATCAACGCCGCGCGGGGCGAGGTGATCGAGGTCGCCGCGGTGGCGGCGGCTTTGCGCGGCGGCCATCTCGGCGGGGCCGCCCTCGACGTCTTCCCGCAGGAACCCCTGGACGCGGCGGCGGGCGCCGTGTTCCGGGACCTGCCCAACCTCATCCTGACCCCGCACATCGCTGGGGTGACCCGGGAATCGAACGTGCGCGTCTCGGCCGTCACGGCCCGGGCCGTGCGCCGTCACCTCTCGGAGGGCTAAGCCATGACGACCCTGACCCTCGCCGAAGCCCACACCCTCGTGGCCGATGCCCTGGTCCGCTGCGGGACGGCGCCCCCCGCGTCGCGGAGCGTCGCCCGGGCCCTCGTCGGCGCCGAGGCCGACGGACTGAAGGGCCACGGCCTCTCGCGGGTGGCGTCCTACGCGGGGCAGGTCCGGGTCGGGAAGGTGGTGGGCGACGCCGCGGTCGCGGTGACGCGGCCCCGGCCCGGCCTCCTCGCGGTGGACGCCGCCCACGGCTTCGCCTATCCGGCCCTCGACGCGGTGATCGAGCAGCTTCCGCCGATGGTCCGGGATCAGGGCATCGCGGCGGCCGGCATCCGCCGCTCCCACCATTGCGGCGCGGCGGGGCGGCCCGTGGAGGCCCTGGCCGAGGCCGGACTCGTGGCGATCCTGTTCGCCAACACCCCGGCCGCCATGGCGCCCTGGGGCGGGTCGCGGGCGGTGTTCGGGACCAACCCCCTCGCCTTCGCCTGTCCCCTGCCCGGGCGCGCGCCCATCGTCATCGACCTCTCCCTCTCGAAGGTGGCGCGGGGCTCGATCATGGCCGCCCGGCAGCGCGGCGAGGCGATCCCAGAGGGCTGGGCCCTCGATGCCGAGGGCCGGCCGACGACCGATCCGGGCGCGGCCCTGAAGGGCACCATGGTGCCGCTGGGCGACGCCAAGGGCACCGCGCTCGCCCTGATGGTGGAGCTTCTCGCCGCCGGCCTGACGGGCGGGCGCTTCGCCGCCGAGGCGAGCTCGTTCCTCGATGCCGAGGGCGATCCGCCGGGCACCGGCCAACTCGTCCTCGCCATCGCGGCGGATGCGTTCGGGCCCGGGGCCCTCTCCCGGTTCGCCGATCTCGCGGGCTCCATCGCGGCGCAGGCCGGGGCGCGCCTGCCCGGTGCGCGCCGCCTCGCCCTCCGGACCCGGGCCGAGGCCGAGGGGCTCACCGTCCCGGACGCGCTCGTCGCCGAGATCAGGGCGCTCTGACCATGAAGGCCGCCAGCCCGAGCGGATTTCGTCCCAGGCCTCCGGCCCTCCGGATCGACCGATTGCCCGGAGCCGGGCTCGGCCTTATCGAGGAACGGGACACCGTGCTGGGAAACCTCTCCTTTCCTCTTCCCACGCCCGGGGAGCAGCGGCGCACCGACATGGAACGCACAGGTGGCAATGCGGTCGGTTTCCGGCCGCTCTATCGGCAGGTCTACGACACGCTCCTGCGCCGCCTCGCCGATGCGGTCTGGCAGCCGGGCCAGATCCTGCCGAGCGAGGGCGTGCTCGCCGCCGAACTCGGCGTCAGCCAGGGGACGGTGCGGAAAGCCCTCGACGCGCTCACCGCCGACAGCCTGCTGGTGCGCCGCCAGGGGCGCGGCACCTTCGTGGCCGAGCACGACGACAAGCAGAGCGTCTTCCGCTTCTTCAAGCTGCGGCCCGACGGGGCGGTCGCCGGCACGCCGTCGAGCCGCGTCGTCGCCATCGCGGAGGCCGCCGCCACCCTCGACGAGCGCGACCGGCTCGCCCTCCTGCGCAACGCGCGCGTGGTACGGCTGGAGCGGGTGCGCTCCCTCGACGGGCGCGCCTGCCTGTTCGAGACCATCGCGGTCCCGTCGAGCCTGTTTCCCGGCCTGGCCGGGATGGCGCTGCCGAACACGCTCTACAGCCTCTACGCGACCCGGTTCGGCATCACGATCGCGACCGCGCACGAGCGCCTGAAGGCGATCGCGCTCAGCCCCGACAAGGCGGCCCTGCTGGACAAGCCGGCGGGAACGCCCGTCCTCGAAGTCGACCGCGTCGCCGTCGATCTCGAGGACCGCCCGGTGGAGTGGCGCCTGTCGACCTGCCTCACCGAGGACATCCACTACGCCTCCGTCCTGCGATGATCGCGCGGAGGCTGCCAGCGGGACATGGAGATTCCGGGATGATCGAGACCGATCGCAGAACGCTCCTGAGGCAGGCCGGGGCCGGGCTGCTCGGTGCGGCCCTCGCACCCTTCGCGGCCCGGGCCGGCGAGGCCGTCACCTTGCCCTTCGGCAACGGCGAGCGCCCCCTCGTGGCCTATCCGGGCAAGCGCCCGCTGCTGCAGATGACCGCGCGGCCGCCACAGCTGGAGACGCCGTTCGCGGTCTTCGACGAGGCCGTGATCACGCCGAACGACGCCTTCTTCGTGCGCTACCACCTCGCCGACATCCCGACCTCCATCGATCCCGCCACGTTCCGCCTGACGGTCGCGGGGCATGTCGACGGGCCGGTCTCGCTGTCGCTCGCCGAGCTCAAGGCGATGCCGAACGCCGAGATCGTCGCGGTCAACCAGTGCTCGGGCAATTCCCGCGGCTTCGTCGAGCCCCGCGTCGCCGGCGGCCAGCTCGCCAACGGCGCGATGGGCAACGCCCGCTGGACGGGCGTGCCGCTGAAGGCCGTGCTCGACCGGGCCGGCGTGAAGGCCGGCGCGGTACAGGTCGTGTTCGAGGGCCTCGACGGCCCGGTCCTCCCGGAAACCCCGGACTTCGCCAAGGCGCTCGGCCTCGATCACGCCCGCGACGGCGAGGTGATGCTGGCCTGGGCCATGAACGGGCAGGACCTGCCCTGGCTCAACGGCTATCCCTTACGCCTCGTGGTCCCGGGCTTCTACGGCACCTACTGGGTCAAGCACCTCGACGCGATCACGGTGATGGATAAGCCCCACGAGGGCTTCTGGATGAAATCGGCCTATCGCATTCCCGACAATGCCTGCGCCTGCGTCGAGCCCGGGCAGACCCCCAAGGCCACCGTTCCGATCAACCGCTTCACGATCCGATCGTTCGTGACGAACCTCACGGACGGCGCTTCCGTTCGGGCGGGGCGCACGGACCTGCGCGGTATCGCCTTCGACGGCGGTTCCGGCATCCGGGCGGTGGCGGTCTCTACCGATGACGGGCGGAGTTGGACCGAGGCGAGCCTCGGCCCCGATCTCGGTCGGTATTCGTTCCGGCCCTGGACCCTGTCGGTCGATCTCCCCGCCGGTGCGCACGCGCTCCGGGTCCGGGCGACCGGCAACGACGGCGCGACCCAGCCGATGGAGCCGCGCTGGAATCCGCCGGGCTACATGCGCAACGTGATCGAGACCGTCCGGGTGCGGGCGGCATGAGGAGAGACAGGATGATTGTGCGTCCCCTCGCGGCGGCGCTGGCCGCCGCCGGCCTTCTGGCGAGCCTCCCGGCCGCTGCCGCACCCTTGAGCTACGACCTGCCGGAGCCGACCGCGCAACTGCGCCCGGCGCCCGGTCACGAAGCCGGCCTCGCGGCGGCCGAGGCGAACTGCCAGAGCTGTCATTCGGTGGACTACATTGCGATGCAGCCACCGGGCAAAGGCGCGGCGTTCTGGGTCAGCGAGGTGACGAAGATGCGCAAGGTCTACCATGCGCCGATCAGCGAGGCGGACGGCCCGGCCATCGCCGATTACCTCGCGGCGGCGTACTAGGCTCCGGCTTACGAGGCCGAGGGATACCGGGCACCGTACACGCGGCACCGGACCCTTACCGGAAGGCCCTTACAGGATGGCGGTGATGAAGGCGGCAACCTGCGCATGAGCGTTCGAGACCATCTGCGCCACGGGCTCGTCGGCGAAGTAGATCCGGCTCGCCGTCAGGGTCGCGGCCACCAGCCAGAAGCCGGTCACGGCCACGCTGCGCGCCCGGCGGTCGCCCGCCTGGGTCGTACCGTGGCAGGCGATCTCGACGGGTTCGCCGAACGGATCGTAGGCCATCGCCGGGCTGTCGGAACGCTTGCTCATGGGGGTAAATGTCGCGCTTCGACCCCGACCGATCAATGGACGGGATTTGCGAAGATTCCCGCCGGGAGAGAGCTTTATTCTCGTGGCTCCGCCCGTAGTAGAAGTTCCTTCCGATCGCCGCATGGGACGGCAGCATGAGCGTCAAGAGCATCTCCACGGCCGCCGCCGGGGCGGGCAAGCCGGGGGCCGCCAGCGGCCGGATCGCCTCCCTCGTGCCCGGCATCCTCGTCTGCCTCGCGGTCACGGTGGTGGCTCTCGCCGTGCAGGCCCTGGAGGAGCGCGCCACGGGCCACCCCTATGTCGAGGCGCTGGTCATCGCGATTCTGCTGGGGATCGCGCTGCGCACCCTGTGGAGCCCGGGCGAGCGCTTCCGGGCCGGCATCGCGTTCTCGGCCAAGCAGGTACTCGAACTCGCCGTCACCCTGCTGGGCGCCTCGATCAGCCTGGGCGCCATCGTCGCCTCCGGGACGAGCCTCCTCGTCGGCATCGTCGCCACGGTGGTGCTGGCGATCGTGGCCAGCTACGCCATCTGCCGGCTGCTCGGTCTGCCGCCCCGCATGGCGATCCTGGTGGCCTGCGGCAACGCCATCTGCGGGAACTCGGCCATTGCCGCGGTGGCACCCGTGATCGGGGCCGACAGCAAGGACGTGGTGGCAGCCATCGCCTTCACGGCGGTTCTGGGTGTCCTGATGGTGCTGGGCCTGCCCCTGTTCATCCCCCTCGCCGGCCTGTCCGAGCATCAGTACGGCACGCTGGCGGGCCTGACCGTCTACGCGGTGCCGCAGGTGCTCGCCGCAACCGTGCCGGTCGGCATTCTGGCGACCCAGGTCGGCACCCTGGTCAAGCTGGTGCGCGTGCTGATGCTCGGGCCCGTCGTGGTGGCGTTCTCGTTCATCGCGCCGCACCTGCCAGCGGAAGGGGCCTCCGCCAAGGGGCGGCCCGGGCGCCTCGGCTTCTTCAAGATCGTGCCCTGGTTCATCCTCGGCTTCCTGGCGCTGGCGACCCTGCGTTCGGTGGGGCTCGTCCCGGATGCGGCCTCCCAGCCGGTGACGCGGCTGGCCGGCCTCCTCACCGTGGTGTCGATGGCGGCGCTGGGTCTCGGCGTCGACGTGCGTGTGCTGGCGCGGGTCGGCGGCCGGGTCACCCTGGCGGTGACGGGCTCTCTCGTCGTCCTCCTCCTCGTCAGCCTGTCGCTGATCTGGGTTCTGCGGATCGCCTGAATCCGATCGACGTTCGCCGTCAGCGCGCCGTCAGCGCGCCGTCAGGCGCTCGGGAAGGCCGTGAACGTCTCCACCGGGCGTCAGGGCGTGAGCTGGCTGAAAGGTCCGCAGGAACGTGTCAATCGTTCGGCACAGGGTCTCGCGCTTGATGTGCGTGAGTTCCGGTCGCTCGATCCCGAAGGTCGCCCGGTCCAGGGGCGGCATGATCGCGACGTTGACGAAGTAATCGGCCGCGAAGCGCAGGTCGTCGATCGCGATGTCGCCGCGCTTCACGCCGAGGGCGAGGCTCTGCTCGATCAGGATCGCGATGCGCGCATGTCCGAAATCATGCAGCGTGCGCGCGAATTCGGGGAACCGGACCGCCTCCGCGGCGGCGATGCGACGCAATGCGATACAGGAGGGGGCGATCGCCGCCGTCAGGACCGCGTGGGCGATGCGGTAGAGGCACTCGGCCGTGGAGCCGCCGAGGGCGGCCTCCAGTTCGACGCGCGGCATGTGCGTCTCGATGAAGCGCAGGCAGGCCGCCTCGAACAGGTCCGCCTTCGAGGTGAACTTCGTGTAGACGGTCTTCTTGGAGGCGCCCGCCGCCGCCGCGATGGCATCGACGCTGGCCGCCTCGAAGCCGTCCGCGAGGAAGATCGGGATCGCCGCGTCGATGATGCGGCGGGTGGCCTCACCCTCCGTGCCCCGGCGCGGACGCCCGACGCGCCTGGGCGGATGCGCTTCCTCGATCGCCAAGCCGCCCCTCCCGCCCGTGTGCGCCACGAGTCTTCCACCCGCTCGGCCCCGGTGCAACCCGTCCTCTTGGGGGGAAGCGCGCGCGGGCGCGGTGCATCATGCGGCGGGGCGCGCCAGCACGCCGCCGGTGGTCGGCGCGCGCACCCCGGTGGTCGACGGGAAGGTGATCGGCAGGCCTTTCAGCGAGCGCACCGCGAGATGCGCGAACGCCTGGGCCTCGAGGTAGGCCGAGGACCAGCCGATGGCGTCGGCGGTCGTGATCTCGGCGCGCAGGTGGTAGTTCAGGAGGCGCACGAGTTCGCCGTTGCGCGCGCCGCCCCCGGCCACGATCCAGCGGGCCGGAATCTCGGGGGCGTGGTCGAGGGCGCGGGCCACCGCCCGGGCGGTGAAGGCGGTGAGCGTCGCCGCGCCGTCCTCCGTGGAGAGCTGGCCCGCGAGCTTGTGGGAGAACCAGTTCCGGTCCAGCGATTTCGGCGGGCGCCGGGCGAAGAACGGGTGGATCAGCAGCCAGGCCAGCAGGGGCTCGTCGGGGCGACCGCGGGCGGCGGTGCGGCCGCCGTCGTCGAGGGGGCGGCCGGTGCGCTCGCGCATCCAGTCGTCGATCAGCGCGTTGCCGGGGCCGGTGTCGAAGGCGATGACGTCGCCGTTGGCCGACAGGATGGTGGCGTTGGCCACCCCGCCGATGTTGAGGATGCCGAGCGCCCCCTCGAATCCGGAGGCGCGGGCGAGCGCCTGGTGGAACACCGGCACGAGCGGCGCCCCCTGCCCGCCCGCCAGCACGTCGGCGTGGCGCAGGTCCGAGACCACCGGGATGCCGAGGCGTCGGCTGAGCGCCGCGCCGTCCCCGATCTGCACGCTCATGCGTTGGTCCGGCCGGTGCACGACGGTCTGGCCGTGGAAGCCGATCACGTCGATGTCGGCGGGCGTCAGGCCGTTGTCGGAAAGGAAGCTCTCCACCGCCTCCGCATGGGCGGCGGTGACGAAGGCTTCCGCCGCGCCGAGGCAGCCCGGCCGGTCCTCGCGGGCGACGATCCCTTCCGCATCGACCAGCGCCTGGCGCAGCAGCGCCCGGTCCTCGTCCGCGTAGCCCCGGTAGCCGGTGGGCCCGAGGGGCTCGAGGTAGCCGTTGTGGCTCTGGACCACCCGCACGGTCTCGCCGTCGGTCTCGATCAGCGCCACGTCGACGCCGTCCAGCGACGTGCCGCTCATGAGTCCGATCGCGCGCATCATCGTCATGGTGCCTCCCCGGGCGTTCATGCCCGTGCCTTCCGTCCGCAGCCCTGCTAAGGAGCCGCCCATATCCCGTGCGGTGCTATCACGCGGCCTCCGAGCCTGTCGCGCGCCGCGTTGCCAGAGACCGGAACCACGCATGTCCTCCGACGCCCCCTTCCAGCCGCAATCCGATTTCCTCAAGGTCCTCACCGAGCGCGGCTACATCCACCAGGGCTCGGATCTCGCCGGCATCGACGCGGCGGC
The DNA here is from genome assembly GCF_022829285.1 of Methylobacterium sp. J-078. Taxonomy (GTDB): domain Bacteria; phylum Pseudomonadota; class Alphaproteobacteria; order Rhizobiales; family Beijerinckiaceae; genus Methylobacterium. Next base: position 102,984 of record NZ_JAKSYI010000062.1, on the reverse strand, counting down.
GCTGGAGGGCCGGCTGACGGCCTATGTGGGCTACGATTGCACGGCGGCCTCGCTCCATGTGGGCCACCTCCTCTCGATCATGATGCTGCACTGGCTCCAGGCCACGGGGGGCACGCCCATCACCCTGATGGGTGGCGGCACCACGCGGGTCGGCGACCCCTCGGGCCGCGACGAATCGCGAAAGATCCTCACCCTGGAGCAGATCGAGGAGAACAAGGCCGGCATCCAGAAGACCTTTTCGCGCTTCCTCACCTTCGAGGGTGCCGCCAACGCGGCGACCATGGTCGACAACGCCGAGTGGCTGACGAAGCTGAACTACATCGAGATGCTGCGCGACATCGGGCGCCACTTCTCGGTGAACCGGATGATGTCGATGGACAGCGTCCGCATGCGCCTGGAGCGCGACCAGGAACTCTCGTTCCTGGAATTCAACTACATGATCCTGCAATCCTACGACTTCGTGGAGCTGAACCGCCGCTACGGTTGCGTATTGCAGATGGGCGGCTCGGACCAGTGGGGCAACATCGTCAACGGCATCGATCTCGGCCGCCGCATGGGCACGCCGCAGCTCTACGGGCTGACCTGCCCGCTCCTGACCACGGCGTCCGGCGCCAAGATGGGCAAGACCGCCGCCGGCGCGGTCTGGCTCGATGCCGGTTTCCTCAGCCCGTACGCGTACTGGCAGTTCTGGCGCAACACCGAGGACGCGGATGTGGGCCGCTTCCTCAAGCTCTTCACCCTGCTGCCGATGGACGAGATCGCCCGCCTCGAAGCGCTCTCCGGCGCCGAGATCAACGAGGCCAAGCGGGTGCTGGCCACCGAGGCCACCGCCCTGATGCACGGCCGCGAGGCGGCGGAGGCCGCCGCCGAGACCGCGCACAAGACGTTCGTGGAGGGCACGGTGGCGCAGGACCTGCCGAGCATCACGGTCTCGGCCGACCTGCTGGAGGCCGGCCTCGGCGTCCTCTCGGCCTTCGGGCCGGACCATGCCAAGCTCCTGCCCTCCACCAGCGAGGGACGCCGCCAGATCAAGAGCGGGGGCCTGCGTGTCAACGACGTGCCGGTGACGGACGAGCGCGCCGTGCTGCGCACAGCCGACCTGACGGCGGACGGGGTCATCAAGCTCTCGTTCGGTCGCAAGAAGCACATGCTGGTGCGCGTCGGCTGAGGCGGAGGCGACGTCCCCCTCCCCCTTGCGGGGAGGGGTCAGGGGTGGGGGTGGCGCCGCCAGCCTCCTAGGCCTGAGGGTCACCCAACCACCCCCACCTCCAACTCCTCCCCGCATGGGGGAGGAGAGCCGCGCCACGCCTCACCGCGCGGGCGGAATCGCGTAGGTGCCGGTGGCGTGGCAGACGAGCGGCCCGCCCTCCGGCCCCGTGATGTGGACCTCGCCGACGGCGAGCCGCTTGCCGAGCTTGAGCAGGCGCGCGGTGCCGATGAGCCCGGAAGGCCCCGGTTTGCGCAGGAAGTTGAAGGTCAGGCTCGTGGTGACGGCGAGGGCCACCGGGCCGAGGCTCGCCAGGATCGCCGCGTAGAGGGCGTAATCGGCCAAAGCCATCATCGACGGCCCCGAGACCGTGCCGCCCGGGCGCAGGTGGCGTTCGTGGTGGTCCATCCGCATCCGGGCGAGGCCGGGGCCGACCTCGACGAGGTGATAGGTCCTGCCCCCGGCCGCCATCTGCGGAAACGCCGAGTCGAGGAACGCCACGGTCTCAGGCAGCGACAGGGTCTGGGGCAGGGTCTCGGACATCGTGGGGGGCTCCGGCTCACCTTGCGGCACGGCCGTTCCTGCCCGACAAGATGGGGGATGCGCCAGCCCCACGATGCCTACGACCCCGCCCTGATCCGCCGGGTGCTCGCCGAGACCCGGACCATCGCGCTCGTCGGCGCCTCGGCCAATCCGGCCCGGCCGAGCCACCACGTCATGGCCTTCCTGCTGGCGCGCGGCTACCGCGTGATCCCGGTCAATCCCGGGCTCACCGGGCAGACACTCCTGGGCCAGCCCGTGGTCGCGCGTCTCGCCGATTTGAGCGAGCCCGTCGACATGGTCGAGATCTTTCGCAGTTCGGACGCGGCGGGTGGCGTGGTGGACGAGGCCCTCGCCCTCACGCCGCCGCCGCGCTTCGTCTGGATGCAGATCGGGGTGCGGGATGCTGCGGCGGCGGCGCGGGCTGAGGCGAAGGGGTGTGTGGTGGTGATGGATCGGTGCCCGAAGATCGAGATTTGTCGGGTCTAATGCGGTTTTAGGGTTTCGCTGAAAAATTTTGCATCGGGACGTAATCTCAGGTTGAATTTTTATGTTCTTGTTTTATTCTTCTCTGCTTAGCGAATTCAGAGCGCGAGTTTTTGAGAAGCGAAATGCTCAATAATCTAAGACTGGCGAAATTCGAGGACGTCGACCTTTCGGATGAATTTTTTGACTCTCTTCGAGAAGATTATGTTGGATTTAATACATGGTACAATAGCAAGCTAAATCAAAATTGTTATGTAGTTGATAATGTATCAAAGCCCGGAATCCGTGGTTTTCTTTATCTCAAGGTAGAAGATGGGGAAGTCGGCGATGTTGTTCCGGTTATGGCAGCTGCTAAAAGGCTGAAGATTGGTACGCTCAAGATCATTGCTCATGGAACGAAGCTCGGCGAACGAGTTTTAAAGAAAGCTTTCGATACTGCTATTGCAGAGGGCGTGAGTGAAATCTACGTAACAATATTTCCAAAGCATGTAGGTCTGATAAAGCTCTTCGAGAGATACGGATTCTCAAAATGCGGTATGAAGGATGGCGAAATTGTATTTTTCGGAGAGCTGAACACACATTCTGGCGATATAATTAAGGATTACCCCCATATTGCATTGTCGGGGCACAAATGTTTTCTGTTGGCAATATATCCAGAATATCATACAAAACTTTTCCCAGACTCAATATTGCATAATGAAGATGCTGATTTGGTCCAAGACATAAGCTATACTAATACAATCCATAAAGTTTATATTGCTAAAATGCCGCTCACTCGTATGAAGCGCGGCGACATCGTCATAATGTATCGAACCACCGACAGACCCGGGCAGGCGCGTTTTCGTTCAGTAATAACTTCAATTTGCGTAGTAGAAGAAGTCAGAAAGAAGAAAGATTTTTCAAATCTAGCCGAGTTTCTTAAATTTTCAGTTCCACATAGCGTGTTTTCTGTTGCGGAATTGCGGAAAATTTATGCTGACCCAGATCGGCACTATATAGTTCGCATGACGTATAACGCAGCTTTTACTAAACGTGTTATACGTGACAAAATGTTGGATCTTGTCGGTATCACCGAGCAACCGCGGTGGGACCTGCGAGAGCTCACCGAAGATCAAGTCCGACATCTTGCAAATCTTGGTGTATTAAATGCGAATATTATTGTCGATTAAGCCAGAGTTCGCAGAAAAAATACTAAAGGGCGAGAAACGGTATGAGTTCCGCAGAGCAATACATTCAAATAGAAGTGTAGATATTGTCGTTATTTATATGACCGCGCCAATACAAAAAATTGTTGGAGAATTTCGTATCGATAGTATTTTGTCCGACAGTCCAGATAAAATTTGGGATAAAACACACCAGTTTGCAGGCATCAGTCGCGAGAATTACGATATTTACTTTAAAAGTCGAAAATTAGCATATGCATTAAGCATTGGATCTGTAACAAAATATCCTATTCCAATAGATCCGAAATTAACGATGCCTTCTTTTACACCTCCTCAATCGTTTATGTACTGCCCTCTAGAGCTCTCAAATCAAACAGTAAAAAATGAACTCCAGATTGAAATGGCATATTAATATTCGATCTAGATAGATTGACTTCGCGTCTCTGACATCAGCGCAACAGCCACAAAACTAATCCCAGCCGCCACCGCCAAATAAAGCCCCACCCAACCCACACCACCCCACTCACTCAGCCGCTGTGCCAGGTACGGCGCGGCGGAGGCCCCCAAGATCCCCGCCAGGTTGTAGGTCACGGAAGCCCCGGTGTAGCGCACGCGGGTCGGGAAGAGTTCGGGCAGCAGCGCGCCCATGGGGCCGAACAGCCAGCCCATGGCGAACAGGCCGAGGCACAGGAAGCCGAGGACGAGGCCGCCCTGGCCGCTGCCGAGCATCGGGCCCATCACGAGGCCGAGGCTTGCTGTAAAGATCAGGCCGGAGAGCAGGACGGGGCGGCGCCCGTAGCGGTCGGCGGCCCAGCCCGAGAGTGGGATGCCGAGGCCCATGAACAGCACGGCCACGCACTCGAAGAGCAGGAAGGTCGGCCGGGTGAAGCCCAGCGTCGAGACGCCGTAGCTGAGGGCGAACACGGTGGAGAGGTAGAACACCGCGTAGCAGGCCACCATCGCGAAGGTGCCGAGCAGGGTCGCGCGGATGTACTTCGTGAAGATGACGGCCAGCGGCACCCGCTCGGGGGCGGCCTTCTCCAGGGCGGCCTTGAAGACCGGGGTCTCGGTGAGTTTAAGCCGGACATAGAGCCCGACGCCGACGAGGGCGGCCGAGGCCAGGAACGGGATGCGCCAGCCCCAGGCCTGGAAGTCGGCGGGGCTGAGCGCCAACGCCAGCCCCAGGAAGCCGAGATTCGCCGTGATGAAGCCGACGGGGGCGCCGAGCTGCGGGAAGATACCGTAGAGCGCGCGCCGTCCGGGCGGCGCGTTCTCCACCGCCAGCAACGCCGCCCCGCCCCACTCGCCCCCAAAACCCACGCCCTGGCCGAAGCGCAGGACGCACAAGGCCAGCGGCGCCCACCAGCCGGCGGTGGCATAGGAGGGCAGGCAGCCGATCAGCACCGTCGACAGGCCCATGATCATCAGGGAGGCCACCAGCGTGGCCTTGCGGCCGACCCGGTCGCCGAAATGCCCGAAGAAGGCCGCGCCCAGGGGCCGGGCGATGAACGCGATGGAGAAGGTGGCGAAGGCGGCCAGCGTCTGCACCGCCGGATCGCCGGGCGGGAAGAAGATCGGCCCGATCACCAGGGCGGCGGCGGTGGCGTAGACGTAGAAGTCGTAGAACTCGATCGCGGTGCCGACGAAGCTCGCAATGAGGATGCGCGCCGCCGGCACGGCTTCCGGGGCGGTCGTGGGGCGGGTCGCTGTCTGGCGCGTTGCTGTCTGGCTCATGGCCGGGGCCATAACCGAAGCGCGACCGGCAGGATAGCGCCGGGTCTCGGGGAAAGGAGTTCCCTCGCCCCGCTTGCGGGGAGAGGGCCGCGACGACCTCGTCGTCGGCGCGGCAAGGCGGCAGCCGAAGGTGAGGGGGCCTCGACGGATCTGGTCGGTTCGGCATCGCCCCCTCACCGTCGCTCCGCTCGTCACAGGCACGACGGGGTGCCTGTGACCCTCTCCCCGCAAGCGGGGCGAGGGGAATGCGCGCGATCGTCGGTGGACGACGTCATCGGTCATTCGCTCCCGATCTTCCTTTGCGTCCCCTCCGTCTTGACCCCCTCTCCCGTCCGTCATAAAGAACCTACGTTCGTTTCAACGAATTGCGTCCTCTTCCGCCGTCCCGGGTCCGGGCGTAGAAGACGCGCGTTGCGGGCCCGCCGGCCCGGGAGGATTTTTCCGATGACCGATCGTCTGCCCGGCTTCAACACGCGGGCCATCCATGCCGGCGCGGCGCCCGATCCAACCACGGGCGCGCGCGCGACCCCGATCTACCAGACCGCCTCGTTCGTGTTCGACGATGCCGAGCACGCCGCCTCGCTGTTCGGGCTCGAGGCCTTCGGCAACATCTACTCGCGCATCACCAACCCGACCAACGCGGTGCTGGAGGAGCGCGTCGCAGCACTCGAGGGCGGCACCGCCGCCGTCGCGGTGGCCTCGGGCCACGCCGCCGAGTTCCTTGTGATGCACGCCCTGATGCAGCCGGGCGACGAATTCATCGCCGCCGACCGGCTCTACGGCGGCTCGATCAACCAGTTCAACCATTCCTACAAGAACTTCGGCTGGAACGTGGTCTGGGCCAAGACCGACGACCCGGCCTCGTTCGAGGCCGCGATCACGCCGCGCACCAAGGCGATCTTCTGCGAATCCATCGCGAATCCCGGCGGCGTCATCACCGACATCGCGGCGCTCTCGGAGATTGCCCGCCGCCACAACATTCCGCTCATCGTCGACAACACGATGGCGAGCCCCTACCTCATCCGCCCCTTCGAGCACGGGGCCGACATCGTGGTGCACTCGGCCACCAAGTTCCTCGGCGGCCACGGCAACTCCATCGGCGGCCTCGTGGTGGACGGCGGCACCTTCCCGTGGGCGGGGGACGCGCGCTTCCCCATGCTGTCGGCGCCGCGCCCCGAATATGCCGGCAAGGTGCTGGCCGAGACCTTCGGCAACTTCGCGCTGGCCATCGCGGTGCGGGTGCTGGGCCTGCGCGACCTCGGGCCGGCGCTCTCGCCCTTCAACGCCTTCCTGCTGCTCTCCGGCATCGAGACCCTGCCCTTGCGCATGCAGCGCCACTGCGACAACGCGCTCGCGGTGGCGACCTTCCTGCAGAACCACCCGGCGGTGGCCTGGGTCAGCTATCCGGGCCTGGAGACCGACCGCTACCACCAGCTCGCGAAGCGCTACACGCCGAACGGCGCCGGCGCGGTGTTCACCCTCGGCCTCAAGGGCGGCTACGAGGCCGGCGTCAAGCTCGTCTCGAACCTTACCCTGTTCTCGCACCTGGCCAATATCGGCGACACCCGTTCGCTGATCATCCACCCGGCCTCCACCACGCACCGCCAGCTCACCGACCCGCAGCGCATCGCCGCCGGGGCCGGGCCGGAGGTGGTGCGCCTCTCCGTCGGCCTCGAGGATCCACAGGATCTCATCGAGGATCTCGACGCCGCCCTGAAGGCCTGAGCGCCCCCGTGTTAACGCTTCCTTTACCAAGCCGGAGCGAGGCTCGCGGGACGGTCACCGGAGGGTGCGATGTCGGCCATGGGCGGGTTGGAACAGGTCAACGAAATCCTGGCGCTCTGCGGCGTCCTGGCCCTCCTGGTGGCCCTGGCGGTGGCCTGCGCGCCGCCCCTGCCGCGCCGGCGTCCGGCCCTGGCGAAACGAATGCGCGACACCGGCCGTTATTGACGACACCGTCGGCGGGGCCTAGGCCCCCGTCTCACCCCTGTCGCGAGATCGTCCGGCCGTCGATGACGCAGAACCCGCCAGACAGCCACGAGTCGACAGACCTCCCCGTCGTGCTCCTCGTCGAGGATGACGGCCTGCTCCTGATGGAAGCCGCCGACACCCTCGTGGATGCCGGGTTCGAGGTGGTGGAGGCGAGCCACGCCGACAACGCCCTCTCGGTGCTGGAAAGCCGCGACGATGTCGGCGTGCTGATGACCGACGTCGACATGCCGCGCGGCTCCATGGACGGCTTCGCGCTGGCCCGCCTCGTAGCCCATCGCTGGCCGGGCATCCCGGTCCTCGTCGTCTCCGGCATGGGCACGCCCGGCCCGAACGACATGCCCGACGGGGCGCGCTTCATCCCGAAGCCCTACGAGCCCTCGACCCTGGTCCGGACCCTGCGCGCCTTCGCCCGCCGCGCCGCCTGACCGCTCACCCGACCTTCACAGAGACGGGAGGCCCCGATGGCCACCGAGACCCAGACCCATCGCTTCGCCACCCAGGCGATCCATGCCGGCGCCGCGCCCGACCCCGCCACCGGCGCCCGGATTCAGCCCATCTACTTCACGAACGGCTTCGTCTTCGAGGACACCCAGCAGGCGGCCGACATCTTCGCCATGCGCCGGACCGGGTTCTCCTACTCGCGCGGGTCGAACCCGACGGTGGCGGCCCTCGAGCGCCGCGTCGCCGCGCTGGAAGGCGCCAAGGCCGCCGTGGCGGTGGCCTCGGGCCAGTCGGCCGTGCTCATGGTGCTGATGACCCTGATGAAGAGCGGCGACGCCTACGTCGCCTCCTCGCGGCTTTTCGGCGGCTCGCTCGGCCTGATGAACCGCCTCGACGGGCGCTACGACCTCAAGCCCCAGTTCACGAAGGGCCTGACCCCGGCGGATTTCGAGGCCGCGATCACCCCGCAGACGCGGGCGATCGTCTGCGAGTCGATCGTCAACCCCTGCGCCACCGTGATGGATCTGGCCGGCATCGCCGAAGTGGCGCGCCGGCACGGGCTGCCGCTCGTCGTCGACAACACGCTGGCCTCCCCGGCCCTGATCCGGCCGATCGAGCACGGGGCCGACATCGTCATCCACTCCACCTCGAAGTTCCTCGGCGGCTCGGGCCAGACCATCGGCGGCGTGATCTGCGACGCGGGCAAGTTCGACTGGGCGGCGGTTCCCGGCCGATACGACCTGATGAGCGAGCCCTGGGCCGATTACGACGGCCTCGTCCTCACCGAGCGCTTTCCGGATTTCGCCTTCGCGGCGGCCTGCCGGGTGTTCGGCATGCGCGAACTCGGCCCCGGCCTGTCGCCCATGAACGCCTTCCTGACGCTCACCGGCATCGAGACCCTGCCGCTGCGGATGGAGCGGCACTGTTCGAACGCCCGGACCGTGGCGGCCTTCCTCAAGGACCACCCGGCGGTGGCCTGGGTGAGCTACCCCGCCCTGCCCGGCCAGGAGGGCGAGGCCATGGCCGCCCGCTACGTGCCGCAGGGCCCGGGTTCGATCTTCACCGTGGCGCTCAAGGACGGCGAGGCGGCGGCGGTCCGGTTCATCATGAGCCTGAAGCTGATCTCGCACCTCGTGAACATCGGCGAGATCAAGTCCCTGGCGATCCACCCGGCCACCACCACCCACCGCCAGCTCAACCCCGCCGACAAGGCCGCCGCCAAGGTCGGCCCCGAGACGGTGCGCCTGTCGATCGGCCTGGAGAACGCCGAGGACCTCGTCGCCGACGTCGAACAGGCCCTGGCGCAGCTCGGCTGAGGGACACCCTGTCCAGGGGCGAGGGAGGGTCGTCACCCGCCCGTCAGCCTTACGGTTGGGATGAGGAGTTTCGCGCTGGTGCTTCAGGTGTGACGGTGCGGGCCGCTCGGCCTGACGAGCCCCGCGTCGATGGCCAGCCAGACCAGGTGGGCATCATTGCGAGCCCCCAGTTTCGCCTTGATGCCATAGTGGTAGTTCTGAATGGTTTTCGGGCTGAGGTTGAGCGCCGCGGCAATGGCTTCCGTCCTCATGCCGGAAGCCACGAGTTGAAGCACTTCCACCTCCCGCGGAGCGAGTTCCTCGAGCATCGAGCGCTTCCCATCCAGTCGCTCCGCGGCGAGCTCCTGCGCGATGTCGGCGCTGACGGCTCGATCGCCTCGTACCACCAGGGCAGCCGACCGGATCAGTTCCTCGGGCGCACTGCTCTTGGTGACGTAGCCTGAGGCCCCTGCCTCGAATGCCTTCAGGGCAAACGCCGCCCCCTGATGCATGGTGAACACCAGGATACGGGCGCAAGGGTCCCATTGCCGGATATGCCGGACCGCCTCGAGCCCGCTCGGACCCGGCAACGCCAAATCCATGATCACCAGCGTCGGGCTGCTCGCCTTGTAGGCCCGGTAGGCCTCGGCCGCTGTCTCGGCCTCGGCGACGACGCGATATCCAGGTTGACGCTCCAGCAGGCGGCGATAGCCCTCCCGAATGACCGGATGGTCATCCACGAGCAGGATCGCGATCCCACTCATGCGGCGCGTTCCGTCAACGCCAGGTTTGGACCGATCTTCCCTTCACTCAGAAATGGCGGTGGATCTGCGCTGGGCGAGCACGGAATCGTCGCTGCGATGCGAATGCCGCCGAGCGCAGTCTCGATGCTCAAAGTCCCTCCGAGAGCCCCGACCCGTTCTCGAATACCGAGGACGCCCTGGCCACTTCCGGCCTCGACAAGCCCCGCGTCGCCCCCGCCATCGTCCACGACCCGGAGCATCACCGTGTCCTGAATGCGGATGATGCTGACGTCGACGCGGGTCGGCCGCCCATGGCGAACAGCGTTGGTCAGGCACTCCTGAACGATGCGGTAGACGTTGAGCGCGGCCAGTCCGCTCACCGTGGAGAGGTCACCGATGACACTGAGATGAAAGGCCACGGGCTTCGCGCTTCGTCCCTGCCACGTGGAGACGAGCCGGCGCAGTCCGTGCTCCAGGCCGAACTCATCGAGATCCGGAGGGCGCAGACGTGCGAGTGCCCCCTTCAGCGTACCCATCATGTGGCGGGTGATCCGGCCGATCGCGCGGGCGTCGTCACGCAATGCCGGACGATCGCTGGCTTCGCCCTCGATCGCACTCGCCAATGCGCCCGTGGCGGTGAGACATTGTCCGAACTCATCGTGGAGGTCTCGGGCGAGAGCGCGGCGCTCCGCTTCCTGGACGGCGAAGAGGCGCCGGGTCAGTGCGGTCCGCTCGGCCGTGGTGTGCTGGAGGCGCTCGCTCAGGGCGTTGACGGCACACGCGATTCCATCGAACTCTGCGGCCCGGAAGCGGGGCAGGTAGGTAAATTGATCGCCTCGCTCCAGCCGTCTGAGGTTGCGCGTGATGATGCGCGCGGGCTGCAGGGCAGCGCCGATCACGATCGTGGCCAGGAGGGTGATGCTGACGGGCATGGCGGCGGCGGCGGCCATCAGTACCCGCACTTGGCGCCAGACCTGGCGAACGGCTGCGCCCCGGTCGGGCGTGGTGACGACGATCCCTGCCTCCCTGCGATTCAGGATCACCGCGCGGCGGATCGGCGAGATCGCTCCGAATGCCACGCGATAGAATTCCTCGAACCAAGCCGGGGCCGGTCCGCCGGCAGTCTCCAGACCGCTGCATTGCTGAAGCGTCGCCTCGCCTTCCCAAGTCAGGGCGACGCAGTTCCCGGGGCTGATGAAGCGGAGTGTGTGCGAGCTGCGCCAGTCCGGAAAGGCGTACTTGGCAAAGCGCCCGGCGCTGCCGCGCCACGTCATTTCACGCCAAGCAAGTTCCTGGGCCTCGCGCACCACCCGATCGGCCGATGCCGCCGTCTCCTCGCGAATGCTATGGTGCACCTCGGCGATGACCCAAGCCGTAGCGACGCCCAGGCAGAGGAAGACCACGACGGCGACCCGGACGATCAGCCCGATGAAGAGACTCATGGCCTCACGTTCCTCGCTTCCCGGGTAGAGGAGGCACGCAACCGCGGGATGCTGGCAAGGGGTCTGGGCCACGATCAGGCAAAATGCCCAATCAGCGACGGGGAGCTTGCCCTACCTGAGGGCACCGGCGGGCCCGTAGCGTCCGATCCGTCGGGCTGCTCCGCAAGACGATCGAAGAAGGCAGCCGGCGACCGGAGGAAATCCATGAAACACGCTTGCCTTCTCGGCTTGAGCCTCGCGGCTGCGGGTGCCACCGCCGGGCTTGCCAATGATGACGTTCTAAAGCGCAGCCAGGACCCCAATCAGCAGGTTCTGCAGACGATCGACTACGCCAACACGCGCTACTCGAAGCTTGACCAGATCAATGCCGGGAACGTGAAGACCCTGCAGGTCGCCTGGAACTTCTCGACTGGCGTCCTGCGCGGCCATGAAGGCTCGCCGCTCGTCGTCGGCGACATGATGTTTGTCCACACCCCCTTCCCGAACATCGTCTACGCCCTCGATCTCAACAACGAAGGCAAGATCCTCTGGAAGTACGAGCCGAAGCAGGATTCATCGGTCATCCCGGTGATGTGCTGCGACACGGTCTATCGTGGGCTGGCCTATGCGGACGGCGCCATCATCCTGCATCAGGCAGACACCACCCTGGTTTCACTGGACGCCAAGACCGGCAAGGTGAACTGGTCGGTCAAGAACGGGGATTCGAAGATCGGTGAGACCAACACCGCTACGGTGCTGCCGGTCAAGGACAAGATCATCGTTGGAATATCCGGTGCCGAGTACGGCATCCGTGGTCACATCACCGCCTACGATGCCAAGACGGGTCAGCGCGTCTGGCGCGGATACAGTGTCGGATCCGATGAGGACATGATCGTCGACCCGGTAAAGACGACATCGCTCGGCAAGCCGATCGGCAAGGATTCCTCGCTGAAGAGCTGGGAGGGCGACCAGTGGAAGACCGGAGGAGGCGCGACCTGGGGCTGGTACTCCTATGATCCGAAGCTCGACCTCGTCTACTATGGCACCGCCAATCCCTCGACTTGGAACCCCAAGCAACGTCCGGGCGACAACAAGTGGACCATGGCGATCTTCGCCCGTAACCCCGACACAGGCATGACCAAGTGGGTCTATCAGATGACCCCCCACGACGAGTGGGACTACGACGGCATCAACGAGATGATCCTCACGGATCAGAAGATCGACGGCAAGGAGCGCCCGCTCCTGACCCACTTCGACCGCAACGGTTTCGCCTACACCCTGGACCGGGCGACGGGCGAAGTGCTCGTCGCGGAAAAATTTGATCCGGTGGTGAACTGGGCCTCCAAGGTTGACCTGGACAAGGCCTCGCCCACCTACGGTCGTCCGCTCGTCGCCGCCAAGTACTCCACCGATCAGAACGGCGAGGACACCAACACGAAGGGGGTGTGCCCCGCCGCCCTCGGCACCAAGGACCAGCAGCCCGCCGCCTACTCGCCGAAAACCCAACTATTCTACGTGCCCACCAACCATGTTTGCATGGACTACGAGCCGTTCCGGGTCTCCTACACCCCGGGCCAGCCCTATGTCGGCGCGACAGTCTCGATGTATCCGGCTCCCAACAGTCACGGCGGCATGGGCAACTTCATCGCCTGGGACAACATCAAGGGCCAGATCAAGTGGTCGAACCAGGAGCAGTTCTCGGTGTGGTCGGGCGCCCTGGCCACCGCCGGTGACGTCGTGTTCTACGGCACCCTCGAGGGCTACCTGAAGGCCGTCGATGCCAAGTCGGGCAAGGAACTCTACAAGTTCAAGACGGCCTCGGGCATCATCGGCAACGTGATGACCTACACCCACAAGGGCAAGCAGCACCTCGCCATCCTGTCGGGCGTCGGTGGCTGGGCCGGCATCGGCCTCGCGGCCGGCCTGACCGACCCGAACGCCGGTCTCGGCGCGGTGGGTGGTTACGCCGCTCTGTCGAGCTACACCAACCTCGGCGGTCAGTTGACGGTTTTCTCGCTGCCGAACTGACGACGTCAGCTCCGTGCATCCGTTCCAACGGAGCGGATGCACGCACAGTCTCCCCGCGCAGTCATCCCTGCTCGGCGGAATGGCGTGTCGCCCTCGCGCCAACGATGAAGGGGGCTGTTTGCGACATCGACTGATCCGAACCTCCGCGTGGCGTACGTCCTCCACCCTGTCGTCATGCGGAAATGGATCGGCGGGCTTTCGAGCCCGCCTTTTTTCGATGGAAGCAGTTGTTCAGGCGCATATGGAGTGCAGGTCACCGATCGAATCGCGATTGTTCGACATTTCCGGCGTTCCGACGCGCTTTCCGCCGAAGGTTCGCCGCCGGGGCCGGTGTCGCATGATTGCAAGCCGTAACGTCGGTCCAGACGAGTCTGCGTGAGCGAAGTCCCCGACCCACGGCATCGGCGACCGGGGCAGTGCCTCAGGCGAGGCGCCGCTCCGGCATCGCCTCGTCCTCGCCGCCGAGGAGGTCGGGACGGTTGCGCAGGAACCAGGGGACGCGGCTCGCCGGCATTGGCTTGCCGTAGAGGTAGCCCTGCACGTTCGTGCACCCTTCCTGGCCGAGGAAGGTGGCCTGCTCCAGGGTCTCGACGCCCTCGGCGGTGACGTCCAGCCCCAGGCTCCGGCCGAGCTGAAGCACGGCGGTGACGATGGCGGCGTCGTTGGCGTCGCGCTCCAGATCGCGGATGAAGCTGCGGTCGATCTTGATCTCGTCGACGGGGAACTGCTTCAGGTGGGTCAGCGAGGCGTAGCCGGTGCCGAAATCGTCGAGAGCCACGCGGATGCCGGCCGCGTGGAGGGTGTGGAGCACGGCGTTCACCCGGTCGCCGTGGCCCGCGAGCAGGACGGTCTCGGTCACCTCGACGCCGATCCGGCCGCGCGGCACGCCGCTGCGCGCCACGTCGTCGAGGAGGCTCTCGGCCAGGTCGCCCTGCGCGAACTGGGCGGAGGACAGGTTGATGAAGACCCGTCCGGGATCGAGCCCGAGGCCGATCCAGCGGACGATGTCGGCGCAGATCTGGCGGCGCAGGGCGGTGCCCACCGCGACGCCGATCTCCGGATCGTCGAACACGGCCGAGAAGGAGGCCGGCGCGAGCAGGCCGCGGATCGGGTGCTGCCAGCGGGCCAGGGCCTCGAACCCGATCACCGCGCCCGAGGCCAGCTCGATCTTCGGCTGGTAGAACGCCACCAGCCCGCTGCCCGCCTCGAGGGCCGCGCGCATCTCGCGGGTCACCGCCACCCGCTCCTCGATATCGGCGCGCAGGGTCGGTACGAACAGGGTCGCGCAGTTCCGGCCGGACGCCTTGGCGGCGTAGAGCGCGAGGTCGGCATTGGTGAACAGGTCGGCGGGGTTGCCGGCGTGTTCCGGGTAGAGCGCCAGCCCGAGGCTGGCCCGGGCCGCCACCATCCGCCCGCGGATCGCCATCGGTGGCCGCAGGGCTTCGAGGATGCGCGTGGCGATCACGTGAACGCGGTATGCGCCCTGAGCGCAGATGATCACGAATTCGTCCCCTCCGAGGCGGGCCACGAGGTCCTGGGGCTCGACGACGCTGCGCAGGCGACGGGCCACCTCCGTCAGCAGGGCGTCGCCGGAATCGTGTCCGAGGGTGTCGTTGATCTCCTTGAAGGCATCGAGGTCGAGGAGGATCAGGCCGACCTCCCCGCCCTCGGCGCGCGCGCGGGCGAGGCTGGCGTCCAGGGTCGCGTGGAACAGGGCCCGGTTCGGCAATCCAGTGAGCACGTCGTGATGGGCGGCCGTGCGGGCCTGCTCCTCGATCGCCTTGCGGCTGGTGATGTCGACGAGGCTCGAGATGATGCAGGGCGCGCCCTCCACCCGCACCGGTTCGATCGACAGCAGGACGTCGTGGCGCTGTCCGCCCAAGTCGACGATGCTCGTCTCGTGGTCGCGGATCGTGCCCTCGGCGTCGAGGAGGCGCTGGATCTCGGCGCGCTGGTCCTTTGAGACGAAGTCGGCGGTGCGGTAATTCGCGAGGCTGTCTCCCGTGCCGACCGCGAAGAAGCGGTTGCCCGCATCGTTGGTGCCGACGATGCGGCCATCCGAGACGCTGGACACGACGATCGGAACCGGCACCGCCCGGAACGTCGTCTCGAACAGTCGGCGACTTTCCGTGAGGTCGCGATAGGCCCGGCGTTCCGCCTCGGTCGCCATCCATTCCAGGCGCCTCAGCCGGTTCGAACGGACGACGAAGAGGATGATCGCCCCGTTGGCCATGACCGACATGGTCAGCAGACCCACGGCGGTCGACGGGAGCGGCAGGGGCAGCAGGTAGCATCCGAGCAGGATCACGGCGGTGAAGGCGCCGGACGCCATCGTCCAGACGAAGCGCGTGGGCAGCACCAGCATGTAGACCGCCGGAAGGATCAACGCGGCGAGCAGCGCGACCTCGGAGCGCGAGGTGGTCATGTAGCCCACCGCCAGGGCGGTGAGCGCCTGCCAGGCCACCAGGACGCCCTGGAGGGCGTCGAAGGTCCGGACCCGCCGCAGGCCCACGATCGCCAGGACGGCGACCGCCACGATCAGGGCGCGGACGCACAGGACGGGCACGAACCGGTCGGTGCCGATGAAGCGCAGGTCGCTGGCCAGGAAGATCACGCTCAACGCGATCGTGAACATCAGGACGAGGCGCGCGTGGCGCAGGGTCTCGGGCAGCCGCTCCGCCTGGAAGGTGGCTTCCTCGGCCGGAGAGGCGAACTCACCCCCGAACGCTCTGAGACGATGACTCGACATAACCTAGGGCAATAATGGCGAAGTATGGCGCAGCCGTTAAGGCCGCGACGATTGTGTACGCCCTCAGCCTGCACGCGTCCGACGGGCCGCCAGCGCGCGCAGGGCGCCGCGCATCGTACGCACGTCCTGCTCGGTCATGGCCATGCGGTGGAGCATGTCGCGCATGTTGCGGGCGATGATCTCGCGCTTTTCCGGCGGGTAGAAACCGGCGGCGGCGAGCTGGTCCTCCAGGCTCGCGACCAGGGAGGCCATCGCCTCCCGGGTGGCCGGCGGCGACAGCATCTCGCCCGTGAAAGGCAGCACCGAGAGGCCGGCCGCACGGCGCCACTCGTAGCCCATCAGCAGCACGCCCTGCGCGAGGTTCAGCGACGAGAACCGGGGATCGACCGGGAAGGTCACGATGGCGTCGGCCAGCGAGACCTCGTCGTTGTCGAGGCCCGCGCGCTCGCGCCCGAACAGGATGCCGACGCGCTGGCCTTCGCGGGCGACCACGTCCTGCATGGCCGCGTCGGGGGCGAGCACGCGCTTCATCTGGCCGCGCTCGCGGGCGGTCGTCGCCAGCACGTAGTGCAGGTCGGCGATCGCCTCGGCCAGGGTGGCGTGGATGGTGGCCGCGTCGAGGATGTGCGTGGCACCGGAGGCCGCCTCGCGCACCCCCTTCTTCGGCCAGCCGTTCTTCGGAGACACCAGGCGCAGCTCGGACAGGCCGAAATTCGCCATGGCGCGCGCCGTCATGCCGATGTTCTCGGCAAGCTGCGGCTGGACCAGGATGATGACGGGGCCGGCGGGGGACGTCGCTTGGGTCATGGTCGCGTGGGGATCGTCGAGGGCGGAGGACATCCCCGCCCTCTCGCATGGCGCGCGCGGGCGCGCCAAGTGGCGCGCGCGCGGGCCGGGGCTGCTTCAGATCTTCCCGTCGAGGCCCATCTGGTAGTACTTGTGGGTGATCTTGTCCTGGTTCTCGAGGAGCCAGTCGATCGAGGGCTCGTTGGTCATGGCCTTGCGGATCGCTTCCGTCATGCCCCGGCGCTGGATCTCGAACAGCGCCTTGTGGTCGACGCGCTCGGCCTCGATCACCCCGGGGCTGAGCCAGACCGAGCAGATGATGCCCAGATCGTTGGCCTTCGCCTTGGGGATGTAGCCCGCCCGCACCGCGTCGAGGACGCCGTTGGCGATGGCGAACTGCACCGTGCCCATCAGGATCGAGGTGTATTTCGACTCGGTGACGCTCACCTTCGAGACGCAGAGCGTCACCGGGCGCACCATGATGTCGGTGTTAAGGAGCGCGAAGACCCGGCTGTGGCCCACCACCTGGTCGCCCGTGAGGGTGGCGAGCGCCGTGCCAACCGGCCCGTCGAGTTCGCCGATGATGACCTCGGGCTCGGCGGCCGTGTTGGGCGGCCCGCCGGCGACAAGGGCCTCGCCGGCCCGCAGGATGATGCGTTCGCTCATGGGGTTCCTCCGCTGGCGTCGTGCGCGGACTGTCCGCGCCGGATGGGACTTCACCCTGGCGCGCGCGAAGTCCAGCCCCCTCGAACCCTCCGCCTCGACGATTCCTCCCGTCGCATGCCCGGGCGGTCGCCCGCCTGGGGATGGCGCGGGGTCCGGCGCGGTTCCCCCACGGCTTCGACGATCCGCGTAATCCGGCCTTAAGGCTCCCCGTGCGAACGACGGTTCGACTGTCTACGCCGCTGGATCGTGGAATGCGCGTGATCGGAGCCGTGAGGTCGGGATGAAATGACGCGGTTCATCAAATCGAGTTATCGCGACGACATCGCAGGTCGCGCCGTTCCCGTGGTCACACGCCTGTCCCGCTGGCGCGTGGACGGGTTTCGACGCTCCTCCGACGGCGCGACGGCTGTCGAGTTCGCGCTCGTCATTCCGCTCTTCTGTTTGTTGCTGATCGAGATCTTCCAGGGCGGACTGTACATATTCTGTACTGCGGCCCTCGAGAAGGCGACCAGTGACGCCAGCCGCGCCGTGATGATCGGCGCGCTGAGCGCGTCGGCATCCACCGCCAGCGGATTCCGCACCTCCGTCGTCTGCGCGAACCTGATCGCCGGCCTGTCCTGCGACAACGTCGTCACCAGTCTGCAGACCACGACCCTGTCGGGCTCCGGCACGGGCTTCTCGAAATTCGTCAGCGCCGACGAGTTGAGTCTCGTCCCGGTGACCATGAACAACGCGCAGACCGACTACTGCACGGGAGCCCCCGGCACCTACGGGTACATCCAGGTCTTCTATGCCGTGCCGGTCTTCAGTCCGATCTGGAGGACGCTCGCCAACGCGACCGACTGGAACGGCGCGAAGGTCGTCTTCACCCGGGCAGCGATCGCCTTCCGCAACGAGCCCTACACCACCGCCAACGTCGCCACGGGGTGCTGACGCCGCCATGCCCCGCCTGAGCCTCACCCATTTCGGACGCGACCGGCGCGGATTGGCGATCGTCGAGTTCGCCGTGATCGCCCCTGTGATGATCCTGCTGTCCTGCGTCAGCGTCGATCTCGTCCGGTACATCTTCTTCCTGCGCAAGGTCGAGCTTGCCGCCAGCACCATGGCGGACCTCGTGGCGCGCAACGACACCGGCAAGATCACGCAGGCCGACATCCTGTCGATCTCGAAGACGCAGCTCGTGATTTTCCCCGAGGCGATGAAGGCAGCTCGGGATGGTGGCACCTCCGTGTGGTCGCTGCTGAGGTGGTCCCTGTCCGGCGTCCAGTTCCGGACCCTGCCGACCTGCACATCGCAATGCACCTACATCCCGACCGTGTCATGGACGTCGGGCCAGAAGCGCCCCTGCCTCGTCCCCCTGCAAGCGGCGCCGAACACGGCCACGCCGAGTCCCACGACCCTCCCGAGCGACACCTTCGGTCCCGGTTTCCTCGTCGTGGCCGACATCGTTTACACCTACAAACCGCTGATCGCCCAGTCCGTCGTCGGCTCCATCGACATCGCGAAATCCTTCTACTTCGCGCCGCGCTACGTCTCGGCCATCGCCTTCGATCCGAGCGGAGGTTCCACGTCCGCCTTTGCCTGCCCCCTCTCGTGAGGCGTCCTCTCATGTCCGAGAACCTGGCCGAACGGCTCATCCTGTCGCTGCGTCGCCTGCGTCGTGATCGCGGCGGCAACGTCCTGATCATCTTCGCCCTGGCCCTGGTGCCGATGATCGGGCTGGCCAGCATCGGTATCGATTACGCCCGGGGCCTCAACTACCGGGCTCAGCTCGACCGCGCGGCGGATGCCGCGACGATCACCGCGATCGCGGCGGCGCGGGACTACATCTCCGCGAACCCGAACAACGAGTCGAACCCCACGGCCTCGGCGCTCGCCCTCGGTCAGACGCGCGGACTGGCCGCCTTCCGCGTCAATGCCGGCTCGATGCTGACGAGCCTGGGCCTCACGCCGACGCTCACGGTGACACGGACGGGCGGCACCGTCACGGCGACGGCGAACTACGCCTCGAACTTCGACTCCTCTCTCAACCGGGTGCTGGGCAACGTGACCGCGGTCGCCGTCTCGGGCCAATCCACGTCCAGCCTGACGCTCGGCAACTATGCCGATTTCTATCTCCTCCTCGACACTTCGGGGTCGATGGGCTTTCCCACTTCCAGCGCCGCGCAGGTGCAGTTCGCCAAGCTGAATCCTGACATGGCCGACGGCAACGGAAACAACTGCGCCTTCGCCTGCCACTTTTCCGGCTGGAAAGGATTCAATCTGGCCAAGACGAACAACATCGAGTTGCGGATTGCGACAGTCAGCAACGCTGTCCAGCAGCTGATCACGAAGGCGCAGTCCAACCAGACCCTGACGAATCAGTATCGGATCGGCCTCTACCCGTTCGTCAGCTTCCTGGAGACCGCCGCCGCCCTCACGACGAACCTGACTTCCCTCTCGACGGTGAACCTCGAGAATTACATGGACATCGGCGACTCGACCGTGCCGCGCGGCAGCGGCGGGACGCATTACGAGAACGTGTTCTCTTCCATCAACACCAAGATCGCGACGGTCGGTGACGGGTCCAGCTCCAGCAAGCCGCAGCCCTTCATCTTCCTCATCACCGACGGCATCGGAAACAATCAGTTCTGGTACAATACGACGGGCTGGACCGGGTCGCAGGCCAAGCTGCTCGATCCCACCCTGTGCTCGACACTGAAGAATAGAGGGGTCACGGTGTCGATCCTCTACATCCCGTACGTTCCGCTCGCCCTGCCATTCAACACCAATGTGGGATACGAGAACGTCGTGGTGAACGGGCTCATTCCCAACGTTCCGGCGACGCTGCAGGCCTGTGCCACGCCGGGCTACTTCCGCACCGCGAGCTCGGCGAGCGAGATCCAGAACGCGCTGAACTCCATGTTCGATCAAGCCACGCGCAAAGCGCGCCTCGTCGCGGGTCCCTGATCGCACCGCCGCGCGATCGAAGCGGCGGAGGTTTCGGCTGCGCCGGCGCAGCGATTCGAAGAAGCCCGCGCAGCGCCCGAGGCAAACCCGGACCCGCCGTGTTCGCCCGGATCTGCCGTGACAGGCCAATACGTTTGTCATGGCCCCGGAGCGGCCAGCCTGCTTCCGCCCCGGGACCGCGCGGGCTAAGGACGGCGCGGGTTCGGCATCCGCCTTGCGTGGCGCCGGACATCCCGGCTCAGGAAGGCGTGCTGCAGATGGACAAGATCAAGGTTGCGAACCCAGTCGTCGAACTCGACGGCGACGAGATGACCCGGATCATCTGGAGCGAGATCAAGAACAAGCTGATCCACCCCTACCTCGACCTGAATCTCGAATATTACGACCTCGGCGTCGAGCACCGCGACGCCACCAACGACCAGGTCACCGTGCAGGCGGCCGAGGCGATCAAGCGCCACGGCGTCGGCGTGAAGTGCGCCACCATCACCCCCGACGAGGCGCGGGTGAAGGAGTTCGGCCTCAAGGAGATGTGGAAGTCGCCCAACGGCACCATCCGCAACATCCTCGGCGGCGTCATCTTCCGCGAGCCGATCATCTGCCAGAACGTGCCCCGCCTCGTGCCGGGCTGGACCCAGCCCATCGTGGTGGGCCGCCACGCCTACGGCGACCAGTACAAGGCCACCGACTTCAAGGTGCCGGGCAAGGGCCGCCTGACCATCAAGTTCGAGGGCGAGGACGGCACCGTCATCGAGCGGGAAGTCTTCAAGTTCCCGAGCCCCGGCGTCGCCCAGGCGATGTACAACCTCGACGACTCGATCCGCGACTTCGCCCGCGCCTCGATGAACTACGGCCTGAACCGCAAGTATCCGGTCTATCTGTCGACCAAGAACACCATCCTCAAGGCCTATGACGGGCGCTTCAAGGACCTGTTCGAGGAGGTCTTCCAGAACGAGTTCAAGGCGAAGTTCGATGCCGCCGGCATCACCTACGAGCACCGCCTGATCGACGACATGGTGGCCTCCGCGTTGAAATGGTCCGGCGGCTACGTTTGGGCCTGCAAGAACTACGACGGCGACGTGCAGTCCGATACGGTGGCGCAGGGCTTCGGGTCGCTCGGCCTGATGACCTCCGTGCTTCTTACCCCCGATGGCCGGACCGTCGAGGCCGAGGCCGCGCACGGCACGGTGACGCGCCATTACCGCGAGCACCAGAAGGGCAAGGAGACCTCGACCAACTCCATCGCGTCGATCTTCGCCTGGAGCCGTGGCCTCGCCCACCGGGCCAAGCTCGACGACAACGCGGCGCTCGCCAAGTTCGCCACCACCCTGGAGACCGTCTGCGTCGACACCGTCGAAGCCGGCTTCATGACGAAGGACCTCGCCCTGCTCGTCGGTCCCGATCAGAAGTGGCTCTCGACCACGGGCTTCCTCGACAAGGTCGACCAGCACCTCAAGACCGCGATGGCCTGAGGCCGTCGCGAGGAGGGCAGCGTTGGCGGTGGCGTCGGTTGGGTAACGCCTCGTCCGACGCCGGTCGGCGCAGCCACCTTGACCCTGCGCCCCTCGTATTCCTGCATCTGCGAAGGGCCTTCGAAGGCCCTTCGGCCTTGGCATCCCCCGTGTCATTCCGGGGCGCCGCGGGCGAACCCGGAATCCAGACCCACCGCGGTGGCAAGACGGAGCCCTGTCGACGGCTCTGGGTCCCGGGTTCCGCTTCGCAGCCCCGGGATGACGGCTCTGTCGCGAACAGCGATCGGAACCCATCGGACTGCGTGCCTCCGACAACCCGGGCGGGGGGCAACCGGAAAGGTCGCACGCCTCACTCAGGAGGCGTGCTGCGCGGCGTCCGCATTCCGCTTTCGGGTGGCGGCGGCCTTGCGCGCGGAGGCCGAGCGTTCCTCCGGCGTACGCCCGGCCGAGGCCTTGCCGCTGATCTTGCCGCCGCGATGCGCCGCCGGGTGGGCGCTGGCCCTGCCCCGTCCGGAGCCGCCCGGCTTCTTGCCGCCACCATCGTCCTTGTTGACCGTGGCCCAGGCCCGCGCCTCGGCCTCCGGCTCGGGCACGCCGCGCGCTTCGTAGGATTCGGCGATGTGCTCGGCCTTGCGGCGCTGCTTGTCGGTGTATTTCGATTTGTCGCCCTGGGCCATGCCAGACCTCCGATGTTCAGCCCGCCGCCGGCTCAGCCCGTCACGGCCGGCCCATCGAGGACCGCCCGGACGCGCCGGATCAGGTCCGTCCGGCGATAGGGCTTGTTCAGGAGATCGAACGCCGATCCGCCCGCATCGGTTCGCTCGAGGCTGGCCTCTGCGTAGCCCGTGGTCAGCAGGACGCGCAGGCCCGGGCGTCGAGCTTGCGCCTCCCGGGCCAGCGCGATCCCGTTCATGCCGCCCGGCATGATGAGGTCGGTGAACAGCAGGTCCACCGTGCCGCCGCCCTCCAGGATGTCGAGGGCCTCGCGGCCGTGCCGAGCCATCAGCGTGGTGTAGCCGAAGTCGCGCAGGATCGTGCGGGCGAGCTCGGCCACGTCCTCCCGATCGTCCACGATCAGGATCGTCTCCGTGCCCGTCCCGTCCGCCACCGCCGTCTCCGCCGCCTCGGCCTCCGCCTCGTCCTGCTCGGTGGCTGGGAAGGAGAGCCGCACCACGGTGCCCTTGCCGAGGGTCGATTCGATGCGCGCCAAGCCGCCCGACTGCTTGGCGAACCCGTAGACCATCGAGAGGCCGAGACCGGTGCCCTTGCCCTCCTCCTTGGTGGTGAAGAACGGGTCCATCACGCGGTTCAGCACGTGGGCGGGAATGCCGCTGCCGGTATCGGCGATGCTGACGGTGACGTAGCGGCCCGGTGCGAGGCCGCCGTCGGCTTCCGCCCCGAACACCTGATTCTCCGTGGTGATGCGCAGGCGGCCGCCGTCCGGCATGGCGTCGCGCGCGTTGATGAAGACGTTGAGGAGGGCGACCTCCGCCTGGTTCGGGTCGACCCGGCAGTTCCAGAGGTCGGGGGCGAGGTCGCGCGCGATGGTGATGGTTTCGCCCAGCGTCCGGGCCGCCATGTCGCCCATGCCCTGGACCAGGGTGTTGAGGTTCACCGAGCGCCCCTCCAGGCGCTGCTTGCGGGCGAAGGCCAGGAGCTGCTGCGTCAGGGTGGTGGCGCGCTCGGCGGCCGTGCGGATGTTGTCGGTGGCGCGCCGCAGGCGCCTCCGGTCGGGATCGGGGTCGTCGAGCCCGGCGCTGAGGATGTCGACGTAGCCGACGATCACCTGCAGCAGGTTGTTGAAGTCGTGGGCGATGCCGCCGGTGAGCTGGCCCAGCGCCTCCATCTTCTGGGCCTGGCCGAGGGCCTCCTCGGCGTCGCGCCGGCGGGAGACGTCGAGCTGCGAGGCGAAGAAGTACACCAGCGTGCCGTCCGCGTCGTAGATCGGCGAGACGAAGAGCGCGTTCCAGAACGGCGTGCCGTCCTTGCGATAGTTGACGATCTCGGTGGCGACGTTCTCGCGGGCCGCGATGGCGCGGGCGAGATCGTGCACGACGGCGCGGTCGGTCTCCGGCCCCTGGAGGAAGCGACAGTTCCGGTCGAGAACCTCGTCCCGGCCGTAGCCCGTCATCGCCAGGAAGGCGTCGTTGGCGACGATGATCGGATTGTCGGGCTGGCGCGGGTCGCTCACCACCATCGGCATGCGGGAGGCCGCGACGGAGGCGAAGAAGAAGGCCGTCGCCGGGTCGGTGGAAGCGACGCCCGCCGGGGCGGCACCGTCGGCCTGGCGCTCGCCCTCCGGCGGGCGGTTCGGCGTCTCGTTCATGGTCGCGCCATCACATCGGTGGGTTCCGGCCACGGGCCCCTAACATTGCTCCAACGCCCGGCGCCATCCGGGTTTCCCGCGAAAGTGGCGGTACGCACGCAACCTCTCGTGACCCGCCGCGCGCCGGGGCCGGCGCGCGGCGGGGCGTGTCAGCGCTGCTTCAGCTCGAAGCGGACGCTGTTCACGTTGGCCCGCTCGAAGGCCTGCATGACGTGCTGGTAGGAGCGCTCCATGTCTGTGGCCTCGACGCCGTCCACCTCCTCGGGCTTCAGGACGAACATCAGCATCGAGCGGCCGGTGACGTCGTAGGTCGCGCCGATGGGCTTGCTGACCACGTCCTGGCTGTCGGGCAGGTTGGTATCGAGGAGGCGGGTCCAGCCGACGCCGCCCACGGATTCCGGCACCGTGAACGACACGAGGTCGTGGTAGGCGTTGTAGAGCAGCAGCAGAGTGGCATCGCCGCCGCGCTGGTGGATGCCGGAGGCCTGGGCCCGGCCGTCGAGCAGCACTGCGATGGCCCGCGCATCGCCCTGCGTCCAGTTCTCCGGCGACATCTCCCCGCCGTCCGGGCGGAGCCAGGTCACGTCCTTGACGCCGAACTCCTCGTCGTAGGCCCCCGTGAGGAAGCGCCCGCGGGTCAGGATCGGCAGGGCCTCGCGCAGCAGGGTCAGGCGCTGCGTGAACTCGGCCAGATCCCGCTCCTCCGGGCCGATGGCCTCCCAGTCGAGCCAGGAGATCTCATTGTCCTGGCAATAGGCGTTGTTGTTGCCGTTCTGGGTGCGGGCGAACTCGTCGCCGGCGAGCAGCATCGGGGTGCCGCGCGACAGGAAGAGGGTCGCCAGCATGTTGCGCATCTGGCGCAGGCGGATGGCGCGGATCTCGGAATCGTCGGTCGGTCCCTCGGCGCCGTAATTGTTCGAGAGGTTGTGCGAGTGGCCGTCGCGGTTGTCCTCGCCGTTGGCCATGTTGTGCTTCTCGTTGTACGACACGGTGTCGTTCAGCGTGAAGCCGTCATGGGCGGTGAGGAAGTTCACGGACGCCCAGGGCTTGCGCCCGCGCTTGTTGAACTTGTCGGCCGAGCCGGTGAGGCGGGCGGCGAGATCCGGCAGCTTGCCCTCGTCGCCGCGCCAGTAGCCGCGCACGTCGTCGCGAAAACGGTCGTTCCACTCGGCCCAGCCCGGCGGGAAGCCGCCGACCTGGTAGCCGCCTGGGCCGCAATCCCACGGCTCGGCGATGAGCTTGACCGCGTTCAGCACCGGGTCCTGCCGGCAGGTGTCGAGGAAGCCGCCGCCCTCGTCGAAGCCGTGCGGCTCGCGTCCCAGGATGGTGGCGAGATCGAAGCGGAAGCCGTCCACCCGCATCTCGGTGGCCCAGTAGCGCAAGGAGTCGGTCACGAGTTGCAGCACGCGGGGGTGCGACAGGTTGAAGGTGTTCCCGGTGCCGGTGTCGTTGATGTAGTAGCGCGGCTCTTTCGGCATCAGCCGGTAGTAGGAGGCGTTGTCCACGCCCTTGAACGACAGGGTCGGGCCCTTCTCGTTGCCCTCCGCCGTGTGGTTGTAGACCACGTCGAGGATCACCTCGAGGCCGGCGCCGTGCATGCGCGCCACCATCTCCTTGAACTCGGAGAAGGCGAAGTCCGGCACCGCCGAATAGCGCCGCGCGGGGGTGAAGAACGAGATGGTGTTGTAGCCCCAGTAGTTCACCAGGCCCTTCTCCTGCAGGTAGTCGTCCTGCACGAAGGCATGGACCGGCAGGAGCTCCACCGAGGTGACCCCGAGGCTCTTGATGTAGTCGAGCACCGCCGGAGTGCCGAGGCCCGCATAGGTGCCGCGCAGCTTCTCCGGCACCGCAGGGTGCAACTTCGTGAAGCCCTTCACGTGGGTCTCGTAGAAGATCGTCTTCTCCCACGGCACGTGCGGCTTGCGGTCCCGGCCCCAGGTGAAGGCCGGGTCGATGACGCGGCTGCGCCGGGTGAAGGGCGCGGAATCGCGCTCGTCGAAGGTCAGGTCGTCGCCGGTCTCCATCTGGTAGCCGAACAGGGCCGGGTTCCAGGTGATGGAGCCGACGAGGCCCTTGGCGTAGGGGTCGATGAGCAGCTTGTTGTGGTTGAAGCGGTGGCCGGCCTTCGGCTCGTAGGGGCCGTGCACGCGGTAGCCGTAGATCGTGCCGGGGCGCGCGTCGGGCAGGTAGCCGTGCCAGATCTCGTCCGTGTACTCGGGCAGTTCGATGCGCTCGATCTCGTTCACGCCCTCGTCGTCGAACAGGCAGAGCTCGACCTTGGTGGCATGGGCGGAGAAGAGCGCGAAGTTGACGCCGAGGCCGTCCCAGTTCGCGCCGAGGGGATAGGGCGACCCCTCCTTGATGCGCGAGCGGGCGCTGCGGCTCTGGGGGCTCGCGCGATCGGCGGGAGAAGTCGTGTCGGCCATTTGCGCTCCGGAAGCGTTCTCGACGAGGGTCCGGGCATCGGCGATGCCCGGACCCTGAAAACCACGACGGCAACGCTCACGCTTCGGCGGAAGGTCCGCCGGGCCGGAAACTTTTTGCGCTGCGCAAAGCTGGCGCCAGACGGGCATGCCGGCGACCCCCCGGCTTCCCTGCCGCACGCGCATGCGGCATGACTGGATCTCACCGCCGCGCTGCGGCGAACGCCACGAGGAGCCCCCGGATGACCGAGCACCCCAACGCCTTGCAGAGCATCGCGGAGCGGCACGGATTCAGCCTCGATGCGGTCCGCCATCTCGTCCGGTCCCTGGAGGCGGGCCAGGGGCGCATGGCGCAGTTCAACCATCCCGATCTCGGCGGCCTCGGGCAGTGGACCAGCGGCGGCATGACGATGATCGGCGACATGTTCAACACCGGGCTGAAGGCCCGCGTGAGCGCCCTGTGCGCCGACCTCTCTTCCTCCCTTCCGGCCGCCGGCTGGGTCGAGCCCCGGACCGCTGCGGCGGGCTGGCCGGCCGAATGGGGGCCGCCCGCCACGTCGGGTTCGCAGAACGGGATGCGCTACGCCTATTTCCCGGCCCGGCATCGCCTGGCCGTG
This sequence comes from Methylobacterium sp. J-078, assembly GCF_022829285.1. Taxonomy (GTDB): domain Bacteria; phylum Pseudomonadota; class Alphaproteobacteria; order Rhizobiales; family Beijerinckiaceae; genus Methylobacterium. The sequence goes on along the minus strand of NZ_JAKSYI010000062.1, from coordinate 75,949 downwards.
GAGACGGAGGGCCGGGTCGCGCTCTACGACACGGAGGGCCACGACATCAGCGGTGTCGCCCAGCAGCAGGGCGGTATGTCGAGCCTGCGCTTCTCCGGACGCGACGGTGCCGTCGAGCTCGCCAGCCTGAAGCGTGTCGACGAGGTCGGAGCCGCCGCCGAGGGGACACCGGACGCGCCGCCCGAGGTCCAGCCGTTCGAGCCCGCGCCCGCCGAGCCTGGGCCATTTGAACCTGGGTCCCACGCTCCACCGGCAACACCCGCAATCCTGGCCTCCGCCGGCCGGGCGGACGAGATCCTGGGAACGATCGAACGCCTGGCCGATCTGCACCGCCGGGGCATCCTCGATCAGACCGAATTCGCCTCCAAGAAGGCCGAGTTGCTGGCCCGCCTCTAGTCCCGGAGGCTCCGGCGCCCGATCTGAGGCGGGACCATGGCCCGGCCCCGCGATCTCCTCGACGTCACCACCATCTACCACGAGCCGGCGGTGCCGGATTTTTTGCGCGGGCAGGAGATCCTGGATCGGTTCCCGAAGGCCGAGCGCATCGTGGTGCCCTCGCACTGGAACATTCCGAGCCTGCACGGCAATGCCGGCTCGGTGGAGGACTGGGTGCGCATCAAGCGCTCCACCCTGGTCCTCGGCGTGAAGAAGGGGCTGGCGATGCGGCCGAACGGGCGCAGCGCCCACTTCATCGCGCCCTCGACCTCCAACGGCTGCGCCATGGCCTGCGCCTACTGCTACGTGCCGCGCCGCAAGGGCTTCGCCAACCCGATCTCGATCTTCGTGAACGTCGAGGCGATCGCGGCCGCGATCGTCCGGCACGCCGCCCGCCAGGGCCCACTGACCGAGCCCGACACCATCGATCCCGCCCTCTGGGTCTACGACCTCGGCGAAAACGGCGACCTCTCGGTGGACGCGATGGTGAGCGACACCGTGCGGGACCTCGTGGCGCTGTTCCGGGACATCCCCAACGCCAAGGCGTCCTTCGCCACCAAGGCGGTGAATCGCGACCTCCTCGCCTACGATCCGCAGGGCAAGACCCGCATCCGCTTCTCGCTGATGCCGGAGCGCATCGCCCGCATCGTCGACGTGCGCACCGCCCCGATCCCCGAGCGCATCGCCGCGATCGACGACTTCGTGGCCGCCGGCTATGAAGTCCACCTGAACTTCTCGCCGGTGATTCTCCACGAGGGCTGGGAGGCGGATTGGTGCGCCCTGTTCGATGCCGTCGACGGCGCGATCGGCCCCGCGGCCCGGGCCCAGTTGAAGGCGGAGATCATCCTCCTCACCCACAATGCCGACCTGCACGCGGTCAATCTCGGCTGGCATCCCAGGGCCGAGGAGCTGCTCTGGCGCCCGGACATCCAGGAGGCCAAGGTCTCCGAGGGCGGCGGCGCGAACCTGCGCTACCGCACCGGCTGGAAGAGCAAATGGCTCGCCCGTTTCAAGGCGCTGCTCGCCGCGCGCATGCCGTACTGCACGGTGCGCTACGCGTTCTGAGAGCGGGGGCAAGCTGGTGCTTCCGAACCGCCCGCGCGCACGACCGACCGTCGTCGACCGGGAGGGTTCGGGTCCGCGCTCGGATGACCGAACGCGGACGACCGCCGCCATCGAGATCGTCAATCGCAGCCGGCGGGACATCGCGATCGAGGAGGTTCACCTGGGGCGCGCCGACCTGCTTTCCGTGACCTATGGGGCGTCCGTGGACGAACCGCTCGCGGCCGAGACGAACGTACGCGGTCACGCCATCGTCCGCGCCAGCACACTTTCGGACTACGGTACGATCACGAGCGCGAGCTTCGGGCACGCTTCCGGGGCCGGGTTCACTGGAGGCCGGGTCTTCCAGTCCACACCTGCCGATGGTCTTTCGCACCAGTCTTCACGACCTCGATCGAGGCCGGCGCGCGGCCCTCGAACTCGTGACGGCGCTGGATTCTTGAGGAGCACCGCTCTCCCTGAGAAACGCCGTTGTTCCGCGCATCGAGCAACCGATCCGATGCGTCGCTTCACCTGGGTCGAGATCTGGCGGAGGGAGCGGGATTCGAACCCGCGATACCGTTTCCGGTATACACACTTTCCAGGCGTGCGCCTTCAACCACTCGGCCACCCCTCCGGTCCCGTCGCCGCGTCTCGCAGCCGCCGCGTGGACGGCCGGGCTTCGCTCGCGCCGGGAGGCGTCGTGTACAAGCCGTGCCCGCAGGGTGCAAGCGGCGCGAACGGCAAAGCTGCCGATTCCGGGAAAGAATGTGCGTCCACGGACGCGAACGCGTCGCCGTGGTGCGGGGACGATCCGCAAATTCGCCGTCTTCGGCGGGCAGGCCTCCCTCTCGCAGGGCCGTCCGAGAGCCTCGGGAGCGACTGACCACCGTGATCCGTTTCGACAACGTGACCAAGATCTACCGCACGGACGGCCATCGCCGGACCATCCTGGATCGCGTCTCGTTCACCCTGAAGCCCGGGATCAGCTACGGCATCCTGGGAATCAACGGCGCCGGGAAATCCACCACGATGCGCCTGCTCGGCGGGGGCGAGATGCCCACCAAGGGCCGCGTCGTGCGGAACCGACGCGTCTCCTGGCCCCTGGGCTTCTCGGGCGGGTTCCACCCGAACATGACGGGACGCGACAACATCATCTTCGTGGCGCGCATCTACGGCGAGGACCCGCGCCGGGTGCTCGAATTCGTCGAGGATTTCTCAGAACTCGGCAGCTACCTCGACGTCCAGATCCGGACCTATTCTTCGGGTATGAGCTCCCGGCTCGCCTTCGGCATGAGCATGGCGATCCCGTTCGACTGCTACCTCATCGACGAGGTCACGGCCGTGGGCGATGCCCGCTTCTCGAAGCGCTGCGAGGAGGCCTTCAGCGCGCGACGGGCCAACGCGGACGTCATCATGGTCTCGCACGGCATGGACACCCTGCGCACCTGGTGCCAGCAGGGCATCGTGCTCATCAACGGCCGCGCGATCGTCTACGAGAACATCGACGACGCCATCGAGGTCTATCGCCGCCTGAACGCCTGAGAATCGACGGGCGGGGGCGCTCGGCCATGGTTTCGCCGTGCGGTCGATGCAGGGTGCGGGACGTGCCGGCGCGGATTCCGCCGGACCAGATGGAATACCGGGGCAGATGAGCGTCGAAATCCGCAATCCTCAGGGGCAGCCGCTCACGACCGCCGACCGGTCGAACGCCGTCGCGGAATCCCTGCGGCAGATGGCGCGCGTCTCGCGCTTCGCGGACCGCAAGAAGGGCATCCGTTCCTACCAGAGCCACGTGAAGACGGATCCGTTGATCCCGGCGCTCTTCGCGTTCTGCTTCCTGATCCCGACCCTCGTGGCGGTCGTGTATTTCGGCTTCATCGTGTCCGACCGCTACGTGGTCGAATCGCGCTTCGCCCTGCGTCCGGCGCTGGGCAGCGTCGACAAGGCGGCCCCCGATCAGGTTGGCACCAATTCCGGCTCGACCTCGTCCCAGATGGTGGCGCAGGACAGCCTGATCACGACCAACTACATAATGAGCCGGCCGATGGTCGAGGCGATGGAGAAGGTCCTGCCCCTGCGGCAGATGTTCTCGCGGCCCGACATCGACTTCTTCTCCCGCTTCAATGCCGACAAGCCCATCGAGAAGCTGGTGAAGTTCTGGCACAACCGGGTCCACACCGCGATCGAATCCGGCTCCGGCATCATCACCCTGACGGTGAACACCTTCGATCCGCAGGAATCCCTCGAACTCTCGCAGGCCATCCTCGCCGAGAGCGAGCGCATGGTGAACGCCATCAGCATGCGCGCCCGTGCCGACGCCGTCGCGGAGAGCGAGCGCGAGTTGAAGCGCGCCGAGGAGCGCATGGCCAAGATCCGCATCGCGGTGGCGGCCCTTCGCAACAAGGACGGAGTTCTCGACGCCCAGAAGACCAACGAGAGCAATCTCAAGGTCATCGCCGAACTGCGCACCGCCCGCATCAACCTCGCGGTCCAGCTGATCCAGGGCCAGCGGGACCTGTCGCCCGAGACCCGGCGCATCCAGGACATGAAGGCACAGCTCAAGGATCTCGACGAGAACATCGCTCGTATCGAGCGGCAATCGGCGAGCGAGGATCCCGAGCAGCGCCGAATCCTCGCCGATTCGCTGACCCGCTTCGAGGCCTTCGACGCCGACCGGGCCGATGCCGAGAAGTACTTCTCCAAGGTGCTGATCGCCAACGAGCGCGCCCGCATCATGGCCGAGCGGCAGGTGGAGTTCTTCACCTCGATCGTGCAGCCGGTGAAGCCCGAATCCTCGCAGCAGCCGCGCCGCCTCCTCCTCATCGCCCTGATCGCCGGCGGCGCCGCCGTGGTCTTCACCGCCACCGTGGTGGCGCGCAAATACCTGGCTTGAGCAAATACCTGGCCTGAGGCGACACCCGCCACCGGTCACGTCCCGGTCGGCGGTCGGCGGTCGCGTGAGCGTGCCGACCCGATGGCCGGATCGGCGCCCGCGTTAACTCTTCGCTAACCCTGTGCTCGGCAAATCTTGCCGGGCCCCGTCATCCTCGGGGCGTCGAGGATCACGATGAGCGAGACTGCCGTTGCCACGCCCGCGGCGGGGTCGGGCGCCGGGTTCGGGCAGTTCGCGCTCTTCGCGATCCCCAACCGGGCGAACCTGAACGCGCTGTCCAAGCGCACGGACCTGTTCTTCGCGACCGCCGTGATGGGCATCCTTACGGTGCTCATCTTCCCGCTGCCGGCGTTTCTCCTCGACCTATTGCTCGCGGTCTCGATCATCATCTCGGTGCTGATCATGATGACCGGGCTGTTCATCGACAACCCGCTGGAGTTCACGGTCTTCCCGACCCTGCTGCTGGTCGCGACCCTGCTGCGCCTCGCCCTCAACCTCGCCTCCACCCGCCTCATCCTCGGCCACGGGCACGAGGGCACGGCGGCCGCCGGCCACGTCATCGAGGCCTTCGGCAACTTCGTGATGGGCGGCAACTTCGTCATCGGGATCATCGTGTTCGCGATCCTGATCATCGTGAACTTCGTGGTCATCACCAAGGGCTCGGGCCGCATCGCCGAGGTGGCCGCCCGCTTCACCCTCGACGCGATGCCCGGCAAGCAGATGGCCATCGACGCCGACCTCTCGGCGGGGCTCATCGACGAGAAGGTGGCGAAAGCCCGCCGCGCGGCCCTCGAGGAGGAATCCTCGTTCTTCGGCGCCATGGACGGTGCCTCGAAGTTCGTGCGCGGGGACGCCGTCGCGGCGCTGCTCATCACCTTCATCAACGTGATCGGCGGCATCGTCATCGGCGTCGCCCAGCAGGGCATGCCCTTCATGGGGGCGGCCAAGACCTACACGCTGCTCACCATCGGTGACGGTCTGGCCTCCCAGGTGCCCGCCCTCATCGTCTCCACGGCGGCCGGCATCCTCGTGTCGAAGGCGGGCGTGAAGGGCTCGGCCGACAAGGCGCTCGGCAAGCAGCTGGCGAACTACCCCAAGGCCCTCGGCATGTCGTCCGGCGTCATGGTGCTGATCGCGCTCCTGCCCGGCATGCCGATGCTGCCGTTCCTGGGCCTCGCCGGGGCCTCGGGCTACGCCGCCTGGCACTTCGCTAAGGTCGCCCGCGACGCCCCTCCCCTCGACGCCGACGGCGCGCCGATGGACGCCACCGCGGTCGCCGCCGCCCAGGCCGCGAAGGAGGAGACCGTCACCGACCTCCTCAAGCTCGACGACCTCAAGCTGGAGATGGGCTACGCCCTGCTGGCCATGGTCAACGGACCGGAGGGGCAGGACCGGCTCACCGACCAGATCAAGGCCCTGCGCCGCCAGCTCGCGGCGGATCTCGGCTTCGTCATGCCCTCCGTGCGCATCCTCGACAACGTGCAGCTCGACGCCAACGCCTACGTGGTCCGGGTGAAGGAGATCGAGGCCGGCACGGGGCAGATCTTCCCCGGCCAGTTCATGGCCATGGACCCGATGGGCGGGCAGGTGCAGCTGCCCGGCCAGCACATGCTGGAGCCGACCTTCGGTCTGCCCGCCACCTGGATCGACGCAAGCTTGCGCGACCAGGCCCAGCTCAAGGGCTACACGGTGGTGGATGCCGCAACCGTGGTCTCGACGCACCTCACCGAGATCATCAAGGCGCACGTCTCCGAGCTTCTCAACCATGTCGAGGTGCAGAAGCTCCTGCGCGAACTCTCCAAGGAGCACGGCGAACTCCTCAAGGAAGTCATGCCGAGCCAGATCGGCACCACGGGCATCCAGCGCGTGCTGCAGTTCCTGCTAGCCGAACGGGTCTCGATCCGCGATCTCGGGTCGATCGTCGAGGGCATCGCGGAGGTGGCCGGCCACGTGAAGAACCCGCGCGACATCGTCGAGCACGTCCGCGCCCGCCTCGGCCGCCAGATCTGCGCCCAGTACCAGGGGCCGGACGGCATGCTGCCGATCATCACGCTGTCGCCGGCCTGGGAGCAGGCTTTCCTCGAATCGATCGCGGGCGAGCGCGACGAGCGTTACCTCGCCATGCAGCCCTCCAAGCTCTCGGAATTCGTCAACACGGTGCGGGACCGCTTCGAGGCCGCCGCCCGCATGGGCGAGATGCCGGTGCTCGTCACCTCCGTCCAGGCCCGGCCCTTCGTGCGCTCCATCATCGAGCGCTTCCGCCGCGAGACGCCGGTGATGAGCCAGGCCGAGATCCATCCCCGCGCCCGGCTCCGGACCATCGGCTCGGTCTGAGCGGCGCCCGGCGAACTGGACGTCCGCTTTCCCCGTGGCTTGCGGCCCGCCGGAGCGATCCGGGAGCGGCTTTCCCCGAGCGACAACGAAAAAGGGCCGCCCTCCCGGGGCGGCCCTCCTGCGTGTCGGCTCTGATCGTTGAAGATCAGCGCGAGTAGAACTCGATGACCAGGTTCGGTTCCATCTGGACCGGGTAGGGAACCTCGCCGAGGTTCGGCACGCGGGTGACGCGGGCCGTCATCTTCTGGTGATCCACCTCGATGTAGTCCGGCACGTCGCGCTCGGGGAGCTGCGCGGCCACGACGACGATCTCGAGCTGCTTGGACGAATCCTTGACCTCGATCAGGTCGCCCGTCTTCACGAGGTAGCTGGCGATGTTGACGCGCTGGCCGTTGACCTTGACGTGCCCGTGGTTGACGAACTGACGCGCCGCGAACGGGGTCGGCACGAACTTCGCGCGGTACACGACGGCGTCGAGGCGGCGCTCCAGCAGGCCGATCAGGTTCTCGCCGGAATCGCCGCGCAGGCGGATCGCCTCGGCGTAGTAGCGGCGGAACTGCTTCTCGGTGATGTTGGCGTAGTAGCCCTTGAGCTTCTGCTTGGCGCGCAGCTGGGTGCCGAAGTCGGACATCTTGCCCTTGCGGCGCTGGCCGTGCTGGCCGGGGCCGTACTCGCGGCGATTGACGGGGCTCTTCGGGCGGCCCCAGATGTTCTGGCCCATGCGGCGATCGAGCTTGTGCTTCGCCTGAATGCGTTTTGACATCGCGGTTCCTCTCGCAATGGAGATCTGTCGAGGAACGCGCCCTCCTCTCTTCGCCGCCGGCTCGGGCCGGGGACGGAGCGACAGGACGGACAGGGCCGCCCACGGGTGCGCTTGAAAATGCGTCGGGGCCCCTCGTCGGAGCCCCGTCACCGGCGCTTCGTTAGAGCAGGCCCGCCCCCGCGTCAATGCCGAGCCGGCTCGGCACGGTCCGACGCCGCCGGGTGGATCGGCCCCGAACGGGTCAGGCGCGGCGCGCGGTCGGTCATCGTCGCGTGCTGCGGATCCGGATGTCCTGGGAGCCCGAAGCCCGGCAGGACGCGGACGGAGCGGAAGCGCGGGCGCGTGACGCCGATGAACGGCATGGCCGGTTCGTTCGCCCCGGCGATTTACCTGCCTGCGCCGATGTCCCCTCCCCGAGGAAATCGAAACCGTGGACCTGTATCGGGCCCGCTATTGCAGGCCCAGCGGCATGGCCTCGACCGCGATCCCGCCGACGCCCCGCGTGGCCAGGGAGCGCCGCAGCGGAGCGGTCAGACCGGCTCCGCCGGTGAAGGCGCCGAACACCGGGGCGGCATCCGGGGCATTGCGATCGACCGGGCCGAGGAGCTGGATCACCCGCCGGGCGATGGCCGGGGCGGGGTCGATCCAGGTCACCGGCCAGGGGGCGAGCGCCTGGAAGCGGGGTAGCAGGAGCGGATAATGCGTGCAGGCGAGGCAGACCACGTCCGTGCGCCGGCCGTCTTCCAGGGTGACGAAGCAGGGCGCGATCTCGCGGGCGAGCGCCGCGTCGTCGACCGGGCTGCCGGCCAGTTCGGCCTCGGCGAAGCCGGCGAGGTTCGGAGCACCCACCAGGGTGACGGCGCAGGCGCCCGCGTAGGTTTCCACGAGTTCGTGCGTATAGGCCCGTGCCACGGTGCCGGGGGTCGCCAGCAGGCTCACCACCCGCGAGCGCGTGGCCTCCGCCGCCGGCTTGATCGGCGGCACGACGCCGACGAACGGGGTGACGAAGCGCTGGCGAAGCGCCGGCAGGACCAGGGTCGAAGCCGTGTTGCAGGCCACCACCACGAGGTCCGGGGCGTGCAGGCCGATTAGGCGCTCCATGACGGTGAGCACCCGCTCCACCAGAACGGGCTCCGAGAGGCGGCCATACGGGAAGGCCGCGTCGTCGGCGGCGTAGACGTAGGCGGCGTCCGGGCGGGCTCGCCGGACCTGCTCCAGCACCGTGAGGCCGCCGAGCCCGGAATCGAAAACCAGGATCGTGGGCGTCGGCGCCAGCTTGCGTGCCACGGCGCCCGTGGTCGCTCCTGCCATGAGATCGATCCGCATCCGAGTCCGGTCCGGTTGCCCCGCGTCGAAAGCGGAGTGTCGGCCCCGGAGGGTTAAGGCGATCTCACCGTGGCGGCAAAAAGGCGACGCGGTTCCGCCGCGTAGGACGCGGTTCGGTCGCGGGTGGCGTGGTCGCGACGAAGAGCCCGGTCGGGCCTCGGTTGTCGAATGGCCGCGCAGCCATATCTCCCCCTCTCGATGGATGTTGGGAGTGGCCGCCATGGCAGCGACGGCAGCGTTTCGCGAGACCCGTGACGAGGTGGCCGACCGGGCGGCCTTCCCGCCCCCGCCGCTCGGCGCGCGCCCGGTCGATCGGGCGGCCTGGATCGCCGCCTTCCGCCACGTGCGCGACGAGACGGAGCGTCGCGCCGCCCCCCTGTCGCCGGAGGACCAGCAGGTCCAGTCGATGGCGGATGCGAGCCCGACGAAGTGGCACCGGGCGCACACCACCTGGTTCTTCGAGCAGTTCCTCCTGCGCGAGCACCTGCCGGGCTACGCGATCTACGACGAGCGGCTGCACTACCTGTTCAACTCGTACTACGTCGCCGCCGGCCCCCGTCAGCCGCGGATCATGCGGGGCCTCATCACCCGTCCGACGGCGGACGAGGTCGCGGGCTACCGGGCGCATGTGGACCGCGCCGTCGAGGCTCTCCTGAGCCAGGCCTCGGCCAGCGCCCTCGAGGCGATCCTGCCGGTCCTGGAAATCGGGCTCTACCACGAGCAGCAGCACCAGGAACTGTTGATCACCGACATCCTGCACGCCTTCGCGCAGAACCCCCTCGGCCCCGCCTACGACCCGAACTGGCGCTTTCCCCGGCCGCAGGGCGCCACGGGTCGGGCGGAGCTTGCACGCGGCATCACGCAGATCGGTCATGCCGGCGAGGGCTTCTCGTTCGACAACGAATCGCCCCGCCACGACGTGCTGATCCAGGGTGGTACCATCGACCGCGCCCTGGTCACCAATGCCGAGTGGCTCGCCTTCATGGCAGACGGCGGCTACGCGCGGCCCGAACTCTGGCTCTCGGACGGCTGGATCGCCGCGCAAGCCGAGGGCTGGGACGCGCCGGGCTATTGGCGGCGCGTGGGCGAAGACTGGGCGAGCATGACGCTCGCGGGCATCCGGGCCGTCGATCCGGCGCTCCCCGTCACCCATATCAGCTACTACGAGGCCGACGCCTATGCGCGCTGGGCCGGGCGCGACCTGCCGACCGAGTTCGAATGGGAAGTGGCCGCTCGCGAGGATCGCCTCGCCGATGCCTTCGGCCTCGTCTGGCAATGGACCCGTAGCGCCTACACCGCCTATCCGGGCTACCGGCCGGTGGACGGGGCGCTCGGCGAGTACAACGGCAAGTTCATGTCGAACCAGTTCGTGCTGCGCGGCTCCTCGGTGGCGACGCCGCAGGGTCATGCGCGGGTGGGCTACCGCAACTTCTTCTATCCGCACCAGCGCTGGCAGTTCACGGGCCTGCGCCTGTCGGACGTCCGCTGAGTTCTCGAGACCCGTCACGTATCCGGAGAGACGCCTTGACCATCAATCCCGTCTTCACGGACGCGACCCCGATCGCCGCCATCGACGCCGAGCGGCAATTCCTCGACGACGTGCTGGAGGGCCTGTCGGCACCCCAGAAGTTCCTCTCGGCCAAGTACTTCTACGACGCGGCCGGGTCGGACCTCTTCGAGGCGATCACCCACCAGCCGGAATACTACCCGACCCGCACCGAACTCGGCATCCTCGACGATCAGGGCGCGGCCATCGCCGCGACCCTGCCGGCGCGGGCCAACCTAGTGGAGTTCGGCAGCGGTTCCACCGTGAAGGTGCGGCGCCTGATGGTGCACCGGCCGGATCTCGCCGCCTACGTGCCGGTGGACGTATCGGAGAGCTTCTTGCGGAGCGAGGCGGAGGCGCTGGCTCGCGACGTCCCGAACCTGACGATCACCCCGGTGGCAGCCGATTTCACCCGCGCCTTCACCCTGCCGGAGGGGCTGTCCGAGGGACCGGTGGCCGGCTTCTTCCCCGGTTCGACCATCGGCAATTTCGAGCCGCCCCAGGCCACCAGCCTGCTGGCGCATTTCGGCCGGGTGCTGGGGCCGGGCGCGACCCTGATCATCGGCGTCGACCTCGTGAAGGACAAGGCCGTGCTCGATGCGGCCTATGACGACGCGGCCGGGGTGACGGCGGCCTTCAACCGTAACCTCCTGACCCGTATCCGGAACGAACTCGGCGCCGAGATCGACCTCGACGGCTTCGCGCACCAGGCCTTCTTCGACGCGCAAGCCTCTCGCATCGAGATGCACCTCGTCAGCCTGCGGGCGCAGTCGATCCGCCTCGCCAACCGGCGGATCGATTTCAAAGCCGGCGAGACGATCCATACGGAGAACAGCTACAAGTACACGGTCGAGCGCTTTCAGGCTCTTGCAGGCGAGGCCGGCTGGATTCCGACCGAGGTCTGGACGGATCCCGAGCGCCTGTTCTCGATCCACGCGCTCCGGCGACCCTGATCCCTCAGGCGCGCTTTTCCATCATGGCCTTGACCTGCATGAGCTGGTCCCAGAGCTGGCCCGGCGAGGTTCCGAGGAAGTCGAGGCCGGCGGTCACGCCCCAGTAGATGCCGAACACGATCAGCGGGACGAGGATCCAGCCCAGGATCTCCTCGCCCCGCCGCCGGCGTTTGCGGCGCAGGCGGCGCTCCTCGCGCCGGGACAGCTTCGGAGCGGTCTGGGCCTGCGTGCCGGTGACGGGCGTGAGGGGGCCCTCGTGCAAGTCGTTCATCGGGGACGCCCTCCTCGGTCGATCGCTGCGATGGGAGGCGTTTCCGGCTGGTCTGTCGTCTTGCCCGCCCTCCGTGTCCCGCGCTTGCTAACCATACCAGGATCGCGTGTCGACCGCCGGGCGTGCATTTGTCGGGCCGCCGTGACGGTGTGTCCCCATAGGGAAACGGCCTCCCCGGATCATCCGGGGAGGCCGTTCGGTTCGGCTCAGGCCTTGACCAGGGGCACCTTGGGAACGGTGCGCACGCCACCCGAGCCGCCGTTCGGACCGCCCTTGTCGTCGCGCTTATCGTTCGGCTTGCGTGCGGAGGCCTTCACCTTGGCGCGCTTGTGCTTCTTGGCGGCGTTGGCCACGTCCTTCTCGGGCTTCGGCGTGACCGGTCCGGCGGGGAACTCGAAGCCGAGGACATCCTTCGTCCCGTCCCTGGCCCCCGCGTCGGGCTTGCGCACCACGACCCGGACGGCCCCGCCTTCCTTGAGGCGCCCGAACAGGACCTCGTCGGCCAGCGGCGTCTTGATCGTGGACTGGATCAGGCGCGCCATCGGACGGGCGCCCATGGCGTCGTCGTAGCCGTTCTCGGTCAGCCAATCGCGGGCTTCGTCCGAGAGCTCGATGGTGACATTGCGGTCGGCGAGCTGCGCCTCGAGCTGGAGGACGAACTTGTCGACCACCTTCGCCACCACGTCCTTCGGCAGGTGGCCGAACGAGATGATCGCGTCGAGCCGGTTGCGGAATTCCGGCGCGAACAGCTTGTTGATCGCCTCCACGTCGTCGCCCGAGCGCTTGGTCTGGGTGAAGCCGTAGGCCGAGCGCGCGAGGTCGGACGCACCCGCATTCGTGGTCATGATGATGATCACGTTGCGGAAATCGACCTGCTTGCCGTTGTGGTCGGTCAGCTTGCCGTGGTCCATGACCTGCAACAGGATGTTGAACAGGTCCGGATGCGCCTTCTCGATCTCGTCGAGAAGCAGCACGCAGTGCGGGTGCTGATCGATGCCGTCGGTGAGCAGGCCGCCCTGATCGAAGCCCACGTAGCCGGGCGGCGCGCCGATGAGGCGGCTGACCGTGTGGCGCTCCATGTACTCGGACATGTCGAACCGCAGCATCTCGACGCCGAGCGAGGCGGCGAGCTGCTTGGCGGCCTCGGTCTTGCCGACGCCGGTCGGACCCGCGAACAGGTACGAACCGATCGGCTTGTCGGGATCGCGCAGGCCGGCGCGGGCCAGCTTGATCGCCGAGGTCAACGCCTCGATGGCGTTCGGCTGGCCGTAGACGACACGCTTGAGGTTCTCGGTCAGGTTCTTGAGCACCACCGCGTCGTCCTTCGACACGGTCTTGGGCGGGATGCGGGCCATCGTGGCGATGGTCGCCTCGATCTCCTTGACGCCGATGGTGCGCTTGCGGCGCGCCTCCGGCACCAGCATCTGCGAGGCGCCGGTCTCGTCGATGACGTCGATGGCCTTGTCGGGCAGCTTGCGGTCGTTGATGTAGCGCGCCGATAGCTCGACCGCGGCCTTCACGGCCTCGGTGGTGTACTTGAGCTTGTGGAACTCCTCGAAATACGGCTTCAGGCCCTTCACGATCTCAATCGCGTCGGGGATCGACGGCTCGTTAACGTCGATCTTCTGGAAGCGGCGCACCAGGGCGCGGTCCTTCTCGAAGTACTGGCGGTACTCCTTGTAGGTGGTCGAGCCGATGCAACGGAGCGACCCGTTGGCCAGAGCGGGCTTGAGGAGGTTCGAGGCGTCCATCGCGCCCCCGGAGGTGGCGCCGGCGCCGATCACCGTGTGGATCTCGTCGATGAAGAGCACCGCGTTCGGGTGCGCCTCGATTTCCTTCATCACCTGCTTCAGGCGCTCCTCGAAATCGCCCCGGTAGCGGGTGCCGGCCAGCAGCGTGCCCATGTCCAAGGAGAACACGGTCGCGTCGATGAGGACCTCGGGGACCTCCTTGTTGATGATCTTGCGGGCCAGCCCCTCCGCGATGGCGGTCTTGCCGACGCCGGGCTCGCCCACGAGGAGCGGGTTGTTCTTCTGGCGGCGGCAGAGGATCTGGATCGTGCGCTGCACCTCGGCCTCTCGGCCGATCAGCGGGTCGATCCGGCCATCACGGGCCTTCTTGTTCAGGTTGACGCAGTAGGCCTCGAGGGCATCGCCCTTCTTCTTGGCGCGATTGTCGCCCTCCTCGCCGCTGGGACGCTCGGCGACGGGCTCGTCCTCGGCGCCGCGCACGGGCTTGGCCTCGGAGGCGCCGGGACGCTTGGCGATGCCGTGGCTGATGTAGTTGACCGCGTCGTAGCGGGTCATGTCCTGCTCCTGCAGGAAGTAGGCGGCGTGGCTCTCGCGCTCGGCGAAGATCGCCACCAGCACGTTGGCTCCCGTCACCTCCTCGCGGCCGGAGGATTGCACGTGGATTACTGCGCGCTGGATCACCCGCTGGAAGCCCGCCGTGGGCTTGGCGTCCTGGCGCCCGTCCCCGATCAGGTTCGACAGCTCGGTGTCGACGTACTCGACGAGGCTGCGCTTGAGGGTGTCGACCTCGACGTTGCAGGCTCGCATGACGGCCGCCGCGTCCTGATCGTCCACGAGGGCGAGCAGGAGATGCTCCAGCGTCGCGTATTCGTGCCGGCGCTCGCCGGCGAGCGCCAGGGCGCGGTGGAGAGCTTGTTCTAGGCTGCGAGAGAAGCTGGGCAAAGCGTGGCCTCTGTGTGGGATGCCTATTTCTTTTCCATAACGCACTGGAGAGGATGTTGGTGTTTGCGGGCGAAGTCCATCACCTGCGTCACCTTGGTCTCCGCGACCTCGTAGGTGAAGACCCCGCATTCGCCGACACCGTTGTGGTGCACGTGCATCATGATCTGGTAGGCGTCTTCCTGCGACTTGTTGAAGAATTTCTCGACGACATGCACGACGAATTCCATCGGCGTGTAGTCGTCGTTCAGCAAGAGAACCCTGTAGAGGCTCGGTCGCTTGGTCTTCGGCTTGGTCCGGGTGATGATCGCCGTGCCGGAGCGGCCATCATCGTTGCCCCCCGGTTCGCGGGGGTCGTCGGCGGCGCGCGCCGGTGAACCATGGCGGTTCGGGAGGGAAGTCTCGGGGCCGTCCGCGCGCGCTGATTCGCTGCCCCGTAGCAGGACGTCGGTCATCTGAATCGCATCGACCCCATGGTGCGGCATGCTGCTCGTGAAGCTGCTGGTCCGCGGGTCGCGCCGGCGAGGCGCGCTCGCATCGTCAGCAATCTATAGAGCGATCGGCCGCTTCGCCAGTCGGCTGCGCGCACTTGTCCGACCCCTCCGGACCGGCCTGGTCCCGGAAACGCGACCGGCCCCGCGCGATGTCTCGCGCGGGGCCGCCTCGGGGTTTCGTCGCAAGGGATGGCGGGGCGGGCCGGAGGCCCGCTGCCGCCGCCGGATCAGGCCGCCAGCTTCGGCGCGGTCACGGCCGGGAACTTCGGAAAGTTCTTGGCGTCGAAGAAGGCCTTGGGATCGAAGAACGTCTTGGTGTCGAAGAACGCCTTGGGATCGAAGAAGGTCTTGGTGTCGAAGAAGGCCTTCGGATCGAAGGTCGCGGTGTCACCGGCCAGCGGGGCGCCGACGTCCTTGGCGAGGCCCTGGTACAGGTCGCTCATCACCTTCGCCTGGCTCTGCAGGCGCTCGAAGGAGGCCTTCAGGTAGGCGCCCTGGATCTCCATGGCGGCCTGCAGCGTGCGCGCGCCGGCCAGCTTCTTCATGGTCTCGCTGCCGGCGGCATAGGATTCCTTGGCGAAATCCGCCCACTCGATCCCGGCGGTCTGGTTGGTCTTGGAGACCGTGGAGACGGTCTTCATCAGCTTGGCCATCCCGGTCTTGTTGATCTCGGCGGCCTTCTCGAACATCTGGGTCATCGGGTGCTCCTCTGCGCCCTCGTCGGGGCGTCCCTGTCGATCGGGCAGATGCCCGCGAAGCCGAATGCGGCTCGTCCCCCATAAGTGTGCGATGCAACACGAAACGTCAAGACGTATATTGCACTGCAATATGGGCCGGTATCGCGATAAATTGCCGGCCAGCCATTAACCCGGCCGTAACTGCGTCGACCTAGCCTGATTGACAGATGTTGCGGGGGCACGGCGGCGACGCGGAGCCCTCCGCCCAGATGTTGCAGTGCAAGCCGGTCGTCTCGGGCCGTGCATGTCGAGGCAGTGAGTCGTGATGCGTAGCCATACTCCCCGCGTCGGCCGGGTGCCTGCGTTGTCGGCCGCCATCGCGGCGGCGGCGGTCCTGACGGCCCTGGCCTCCCCGGCCGAGGCGCGGCGCGGGCACCACCATCGCGGTGGCGGGGGCGGCGGCTACAACCCCCCCTACGCGGCCATGGTGGTGGACGTGAAGACGGGCAAGACGCTGCACGCGATCAACGAGGATTCGCTGCGCCATCCCGCCTCCATCACCAAGGTGATGACCCTCTACATGCTGTTCGAGCAGCTGGAGCGGGGTCGCTTCACCCTCGAGTCGCCGCTCACGATCTCGTCCTTCGCCGCCGCGCAGGCGCCCTCCAAGCTCGGACTGCGTCCCGGCTCCACCATCGCGGTGGAGGACGCGATCAAGGCGATCGTGACGAAGTCCGCCAACGACGTGGCCTGCGCCATCGGCGAGAACATCGCCGGCTCCGAGCCGCGCTTCGCCGAGATGATGACCCAGAAGGCCAAGGCCCTGGGCATGACGCGCACCAACTACGCCAACGCCTCCGGCCTGCCCGACGCCGACCAGATCACCACGGCGCGCGACCTCACCGTGCTGGCCCGGGCGATCCAGGACCGCTTCCCGCGCTACTACCGCTACTTCCAGACGCGCTCCTTCGCCTTCCGGGGCCGCGTCATCGGCAACCACAACCGCCTCCTCGGCAACGTCCAGGGCGTCGACGGCATCAAGACGGGCTACACCCGCGATTCCGGCTTCAACCTGATGACGGCGGCCCGCCTCGACGACCGCCAGATCGTCGCGATCGTGCTGGGCGGCAAGTCCGGCGCCAGCCGCGACCGGATCATGGCCGATCTCGTGCGCCAGTCCCTGCCGCGGGCCTATGCGGGCGCCCGCCAGACCCCGGCGGCGATCGAGGTCGCCGAGCGCGCCCGTCCGGCGGTGGTGGCCGACGGCGCGTCCCGCACCCGCACCCAGGTCGCCTCGGCGGACGACGAAGACGTCGAGACGACGGCCTCGACGGTCCGTGGTGGCCAGCCCCTCGACATCACCCCGGCCCGCACCGCGACGACGACCCCCGGCAGCGCCGGCATGAAGTACCGCTCGGGGACGCTCCCGGGCTCCGCCCAGGCCTACGCGTCGACCGGCGGGCAGGCCCCCTTCCCCGGCTCCAAGACCGATGCGCGCCTCGCCTCCGTCGACGGCCCCCGCGCCGAGGCGCCCAAGCCCGTCTCGGGCGCCCGGATCACTCCGACCGCCTGGGTGATCCAGCTCGGCGCCATGGACGACGAGGACAAGGCCAAGTCGATGCTGGCCGAGGCCCGCAGCCGGGCCAGCGGCGCCCTCGCCAAGGCCGCGCCCTACACGGTGAAGGTCGAGCATGGCGGCGCCACCCTGTTCCGAGCCCGCTTCTCGGGCTTCGCCGAGCAGGACACGGCGCAGGATGCCTGCAACGCCCTGAAGCGCAGCGGCTTCAGCTGCTTCGCCACCCGGAGCTAGAGCCCCCGCGAACGCGGGTGATCCGGCCCCCGACGGGGCCTTCGTCCACGCCCGGTGCGTTTCGCCGGGGGGGCGCGAATCGACCAAACCCCTGTCTGGCAACGCGCGTGGAGTATCAGCGATGTCGGTTGTTAAGCCTGTCACGGGCCGCGTTGACGCGGGCCGCCTGCTCGGCCGTGCCTCCCTGGTCGGGATGCAGGCGCTTCATCAACGCCCTGTGGGCCACCCGGATCTGCTCCAGGGTCGCCCCGCGCTCAAGCCCCAGGATCTGATAGGCCTCCTGCTCCGTCATCGCCCCTGGGTCCGGCGGGCGGCGCGGCCGCGGGTCGGCATCAGCCTGAGCGTCTACACGCCAGCCGGGGTGCCGGCGGTCCAGATACGCCTCTAGCCGGCGGGCCGTGTCGGGGTTGCGCCCGAACAGGGCGAGGAGTCCGGACAGGGGAATCGTCCGCAGGGACTGGCCCGCGTAGGGGCCAGCGAGTACCACCCCCTCCCCGTCCGCGTCGAAGCGGATGGTGGCTCCGGAGAGCCGGCGCGGATCGTAGCGCGCCGCCAGCGCCTGGCCCCGCCGCCGCAGGCCGGCGGAGCCCTCCAGCAGCCAGATCGCGCCGGCCGCGAGCAGGACCGCGAATTCGATCCGACCCCGGACGAGGAACAGGGCTGCCGCCGCGAGGGCGGCGTAGCCCCCGACCTGCCGGATCAGGCGGGTGCTGAGCGACGGATAGCGGCGCAGGGCATCCCGGCCGAACCACCACAGGATGAGGAGGGCGAGGCCGCCCGCGAGGATCGTCATCGGCCGACGCCGTACTCGGCGCTCACGCGACCGCCGACGCGCAGTTGCACCCCGCCGAGGTCGTGGACGCCGCGCGCCGGCGCGGCCGGGCGCCGCGTTCCGGTGCCACAATCCGGCCGGGGCGGCAGGCGCACCCCCTCGGGTGCATCCTCGGGACAGAGGCGCGGCGGCACAGGGCGCTCGCCGGCTCCGGCCGCTCGGGGGACGAGGGCGCCGAGACACAGGAGGGCGAGGAGGACGTGACGCTGGAAGACCATGCGGTGCTTTCGAAGTTCGATCGCGAGCCTTAGCGGCCCTGACCGCCCCTGACGAGGCGGCCGGGTCAGAGGCGCGTCTCCGCGACGTCGGTGGTGGTGACCCGGACCCGGCGGGTCCGGCCGTCGCGCTCTACCATCAGGTCCACCGCCGCGCCGAGGCCGGCCGCCTCCATCGCCGCGGTCAGGTCGGCGAGGCGGTGGACGGGGCGGTTCCCGGCGCCCACGATGATGTCGCCGATCTCGCCGGTCTGCGGATCGACGCCGCGCAGGCCGGCGGCGGCGGCCGGCGAGCCCCGCAGGACGCGCAGGATCACGACGCCGTCGATGCCGAGGCGGGCGGCGGTGGCTTCCTGTCCGGCGATGATACCGATCCCGGGATTGCGGGTCCGCCCGTTCCGGATGAGTTCCGGCACGACCCGGTTCACCACGTCGACGGGAATCGCGAAGCCGATGCCCGCGCTGCTGCCGGAGGGCGAGTAGATCGCGGTGTTCACGCCGATCAGGCGCCCGGCGGAATCGAGCAGGGGACCGCCGGAATTGCCGGGGTTGATCGCCGCGTCTGTCTGGATGACGCCCGAGAGCTCGCGCCCCTCCCCCGTGGGCAGGCGGCGCTGGAGGGCGCTGATCACGCCCGTGGTCAGGGTGTGGTCGAGGCCGAACGGGTTGCCGATGGCGTAGGTCGATTGCCCGACCTTGAGGTCGGCGGAGGTGCCCAGCGCCAGGGGCCGCAGGGCCGCGCCGGTGCGGCCGAGGCGCAGGACCGCGAGGTCGTAGCTCGGCGCGGTGCCCACCACGCTGGCGGAGACGACTTCGCCGGAGGAGAGGCGCACGGCGATGGAGCCGCCACTCTGCACGGCCGCCGCGACCACGTGGTTGTTGGTCACCACGTGCCCGGCCGCATCCCAGATGAAGCCCGTGCCCGTCTGCGAGCCGTTGCCCTGCTCAGCCCCCTCGCCCTCGACGCCCATCAGGGCCCGCCCCTGCGCGGCCGCCTGCGCGAAGACGTGCACCACCGAGGGGCTGGCCTGGGCGAACAGATCCACCGTCGCCGTCTCGGCGGGCGCGAGGTCACCCCGCGCCGTGACGGCGCGCGGGGTCTGCGCGGCATAGAGGAAGCCGTTCACGTAGGGCTGCGCCACGTAGAGCGCGAGCAGGACCAGCGCCGCTCCGGCCGCCCACCTCAGGAAGCGATCCGGCGACCGAGGGGCCGGGTACCGGTCGGACATGTGGCATCCCCTTCACCATGCTGCGAAAACCGTATCGCACCGCGTGCGCATTAACTGGTCGGTGACGCAATGTCCTTCAACTGGACCGGTCCCGCAGCGGGAAGGGGGTGCGTCAGCACACCGAAGCCCGCAATGGCCGAAGATAAAACCGGCGCATTGCATCAGCGCCTATACGTCGAAGTATCAGGGGGAAGCGTCCAAAAGCAGCCATATTCTGCGCGCTCATCAGCAATGCTGGTGCGTGCATGAGACGAGGATGGTTCAGGCTCGGACGATGATTTCGGCCGTGCCTGAATCGACCGCAAAGTTGCCTTAGTGATGCTTCCTTTCTCCCGAATGGTGCCCTGCAGCAAACGTTCAGGTTCGAGATCCTAAAGATTTTCGGCCGAACGACGGCATCGCGGGGACCCACGCCCACGATCGAAGGAATGAGACTCATGGAAACCCAAGCCCTGGAACGTCCCGCCGATCTCACGATCTGGCGTACCGCTCCGGTCCCGGCTCCCCTGGCCCAGCCCGCGCGTTATCGCACCCTGCGCGAGGCCATCGAGGCCGCGGCCGGCGCCCTCGCGGACCCGGCCAAGCAGCCCTGGATCATCACCGAGGACGGCGAAGTCCTGTCCCCGAACTGGATCCGGACCTACCTCAACTGAAGCCCGCAGGTCGGTGCCGTCCCGGCGCCGCACGCTTCGCGAGCCGACCGCCGGAACTCCCGCGGCCGGCTCACGAGCGTCACCAGCACGTACGAGACGATCATCAGCAGGAACCACGACCCGAATTTCTGCCACGGCACCGGGGCCCAGCCGGCCACCTGCGCCGGATAGAGCCAGACCCGGGTGTAGGTGCCGATGTTCTCGGCAATCCAGATGAACACCGCCACGAGGCAAAAGCCCAGCAGCAGCGGCATCCGGCGGTGGACCTGCCAGACCTTGAAATACACCCAGGTTCGGCCGAACAACAGCGCGGTCGCCGCGAACAGCACGATCCGCATGTCCCAGACGACGTGGTGACTGAAGAAGTTCAGGTAGATCGCCCCGGCCAGCGGCAAGGTGAAGCGCAGGCGCGGATGGTGCGCGAACCGGAAATCGAACAGGCGCCAGACGCGCGCGATGTATGACCCGACGCTGGCATACATGAAGCCCGTGAAGAGGGGCACGCCCGCGATCCGCAGGAGGCTCGCCTCCGGGTAGATCCACGATCCGACGCTGGTCTTGAAGATCTCCATCACCGTGCCGACGACGTGATAGAGGGCGATGATCTTCGCCTCCTCCCAGGTCTCCATCCGCGCGAGGAGCAGCCCGGCCTGGATGGCGATGGCCGCCAGGGTGAGCGCGTCGTAGCGGCTCAGGGCGGCATCGGGCGGATAGAACAGGTAGCTCCCGATCAGGGCCGCGCAGAGCAGGCCGCCGAACAGACAGGCCCAACCCTGCTTGATCCCGAAGCGCAGAAACTCGTAGCTCCCGGCGACCCAGGGCCCCCGCGCCTGCGCCCAGGCCCCGACGCGCGCCTCCGCTGCGATGAAGCGCGCCAAAGGTGGCCAGAGCCGCGCCGCGCTCGCGGCCGTCGTCCCGTCTTCCATACCGTGCCCCCCGTCCCCGGCAGCCTAGGCGTGGGTTGAGACAAAAAAAGGCCGCTCCGAAGAGCGGCCCGAAGTCTAGGGAGGAAACGCCCAAGAAGGGCTGCCGAACCGCGACGCCATCGCGATCCCGCAATGCACAACCTAAGCTGCGACGCACAAAACGCAAGGGCGTCGCGTACCGGCTCCCGCACTTTTCTGGCATGCCACCCGCGCGCCCGGCGCATCGCTGCGCCGGCGCCCGGTTTCGTCGCCCCGTGGGCGCTCGCCCCGGGGGGGGGCGCTCAATGGTCCTTGAGAAGCTGGGCGATCTCGGCCTTCAGGGCTTCGGCGAGGTCCTTGCGCTCCAGCGCGTAGGCGATGTTCGCGGTCAGGAAGCCGAGCTTCGATCCGGTGTCGTAGGTCCGGCCCTGGTAGTGCATGCCGAAGAACTTCTGATCCTTGGCGAGCTTGATCATCGCGTCGGTGAGCTGGATCTCGCCGCCCGCGCCGGTCTCGCCGGCCGAGAGGATGTCGAAGATCTCGGGCTGCAGGATGTAGCGCCCGGAAATGATGAAGTTCGACGGCGCGGTGCCGGCCTTGGGCTTCTCCACCATGCCGTCGATCTCGAAGGTCTGGCCGAAGGTCTGGCCGACGCCGACGATCCCGTACTGGTGGGTCTCCTCGGGCTTCACCTCCTCGACGGCGATCACGTTGCCGCCATGGCGCTCGTAGGCCGAGAGCATCTGCTGCATGCAGCCGCGGCTGAGCATGTCGGGCAGCAGCACCGCGAAGGGCTCGTCGCCCACGATCTCGCGCGCGCACCAGACCGCGTGTCCGAGGCCGAGGGGGGCCTGCTGGCGGGTAAAGCTGGTCTGGCCGGCGGCCGGCAGATCGCGCTTGAGTTCCTCGTAGGCCGCGGTCTTGCCGCGCTCCTGCAGCATCCGGTCGAGCTCGAAGGCGACGTCGAAATGGTCCTCGATCACCGCCTTGCCGCGACCGGTCACGAAGATGAAGTGCTCGATGCCGGCTTCGCGGGCCTCGTCGACGACGTGCTGCACCACGGGCCGGTCGACCACGGTGAGCATCTCCTTCGGCACGGCCTTGGTGGCCGGGAGGAAGCGTGTGCCCAAGCCGGCGACGGGCAGGACGGCCTTGCGAATCGGTTTCATCGAGCGGGACCCGGTAACGAGGAAAGTGAGAAGAACCCGGAAGGGATTGACGAACCTTCAATGCAGCCGCGCTTAAACCCGGACGGCATCGCCATCGACCGGACGGGCATAACCGAGAAGCCGGTTTTCCGATATATCGGCGATGGTACGATTGGGGAGCGGGTCTGATGGCGGTTCTGGTGACGGGCGGGGCCGGCTATATCGGCAGCCACATGGTTCTGGCCCTGCTGGATGCCGGCCATGAGGAGGTGGTGGTTCTCGACGACCTCTCGACGGGCTTCGACTGGGCCCTGCCGCCCGAAGTCCGGCTGGTCGTGGGCGACGTCGCCGACCAGTCCCTCGTGACCGAAATCATCCTCCAGAATCGCATCGACGCGATCGCGCATTTCGCCGCGCGGATCGTCGTGCCGGACTCGGTGGCCGATCCCCTGCACTACTACCTCGCCAACACGGTGAAGACCCGCGCGCTGATCGAGACGGCGGTGCGCTGCGGGGTCAAGCACGTGATCTTCTCCTCCACCGCCGCCGTTTACGGCGAGCCCGAGACCGTGCCGGTGCCGGAGAACCTCCTGCCCGCGCCGATCAACCCTTACGGCCGCTCGAAGCTGATGAGCGAATGGATGATCGCGGACGCTGCCAAGGCGCACGGCTTCTCCTACGTGATCCTGCGCTACTTCAACGTGGCGGGGGCCGACCCGCGCGGACGCACCGGGCAGTCGACCCCGAACGCCACGCACCTCATCAAGGTGGCGACCCAGGCAGCCCTCGGCCAGCGCACGCATCTCGAGGTGTTCGGCACCGATTACCCTACCCGGGACGGATCGTGCCTGCGCGACTACATCCAGGTCTCCGACCTCGCCGAGGCCCACCGCGTGGCCCTGAGCCACCTGCGCTCCGGCGGCGAGAGCCTGACCCTGAATTGCGGCTACGGCCGGGGCTACTCGGTTCTGGAGGTGATCGAGGTGGTCAAGCGCGTCTCCGGCCGGGATTTCGAGGTCCGGCTGTCGCCGCGCCGGCCCGGGGACCCGGCCCAGATCATCGCCGAGGCCCAGCGCATCCGCGACCTCGGCTGGTCGCCGAAGAACGACGATCTCGATGCGATCGTCGCGCAGGCCTTCGCCTGGGAAGAGGCCCTGACCCGGCGCAACCGCACGTGAGGCTTCTCCCGGCCCTGGTCCTGGCCGGCGCGATCGGGCTCGGGGCGCCGGCCGGGGCCGCCCCACAATCCGCCAAGGCTCCTGCGGCCGCGGCGACGCCCGAGGTGACGGCGCGCTTCACGGCCTTCGTCGAAGCCCTGCGGCCGGAGGCCGAGGCGCGCGGGATCTCGCGAGCCACCTTCGACGCCGCCTTCGCGGGGATCGCTGGGCCCGATCCCGACATCCTGGCCCGCACGCGCCGGCAGGGCGAGTTCGGGCGCCCGGTCTGGGACTACCTCGTGGGTGCGGTCTCACCCGCCCGGATCGCCCGGGGACAGGCCCAGGCCGCGCGGCTCGCGACGACGCTCGCCGCCATCGAGGCGCGCACCGGCGTGCCGCGCTGGATGGTGCTGGCGATCTGGGGCGTCGAATCGGATTTCGGGGCCAGCGGCGGCACGGTCTCGACCATCCGCGCCCTGGCGACCCTGGCGGAGGCCCGGTTCCGCGGCACCCTGTTCCGCGACGAACTCCTGGCCGCCCTCGCGATCCTTCAGCGCGGCGACATCACGCCCGAGCGCATGAAGGGCTCCTGGGCGGGCGCCATGGGACAGGTGCAGTTCCTGCCCTCGAGCTTCCTCGCCCACGCGGTGGATTTCGACGGCGACGAGCACCGCGACATCTGGGGTTCGCAGGCCGATGCCCTGGCCTCGATCGGCACCTACCTGAAGACGCTGGGCTGGAACCCCGCCCTGTCCTGGGGCTACGAGGTCGCCCTGCCCCGCGACTTCGATCTCGGCCGGTATCGCGGCAACCTCTCGGACTTCGCCCGGCGCGGTGTGCGCCGCACCGACGGCAAGGCGCTGCCGGGGGCGGGCAACGCCAGCCTGTTCCTGCCCGGGGCACTCGGCGGCCCGGTCTTCCTCATCACCGACAATTTCGAGGTCGTGCGGGCCTACAACACGTCGGATTCCTACGCCCTCGCCGTCGGCCACCTCGCCGACAGGCTGGCCGGCGCGCCCGCGCTCTCCGCGCCCTGGCCCATCAAGGCCCCGCGCCTGGACAAGGCGGGCCTCCAGGCCCTGCAGGCGGCCCTGTCGGCGCGCGGCCTCTATGCGGGCGAGGCAGACGGCCGGGCCGGACCGAAGCTGCGGGAGGCCGTGCGGCAGTTCCAGATCGCCGAGGGCCTTCCGGCGGACGGCTACGCGACGCCCGCCCTGCTGGCCCGCCTCGGGGGCAACCTTTAGACCTGTGCCGCGTCGTCGTCTAAGGTGGTGGCATCGATCGGCTCGCCGGTCAGAAGCGTGAGGCGTTCCATGACCTTGCCGGCAGCACGCGCGGCCCGGTGTTTCCTGACGCTGTGTGCCCTCGCGGGCGTTCTCGCCGTGTTCGCGGCGGGCGATCCCGCCCGCGCGCAATGGGGCGATTCCTACGACGCACCCCGGGGCGGCGATTATGATTCCCCGCGCCGCCGCGCCCGCGACTATTATCGCGACGACGGCGGGTACGGCGGGCGCTCAGCGGCCCGTCGCTACGCGCCGCCGCCGCAGGAAGCGCCCCGGCAGTTCTACTGGCCGTGGGAAGACCGTCCGCAGCAGGCCCAGCCCGCGCCGGTGCCGAGCGCCCGCCCGCAGGCGCCGCGCACCCGCTCCTACGCGGACGACCCGCGCGGGTCCCGCGAGGAGGCGCGGCCGCCGCGCCGCCGGCCGCGCCCGGTGCCCGCCGTCGCCCAGCCGAAACCCGTCGTGCCGAAGGCGGAGCCGACCACGCGGATCGCGGTGTTCGGCGACACCCTGGCGGGCCATCTCGGCAGCGGCCTCTCCAACGTCTTCGAGGACAATGCCGAGATCGGCGTCGTCGATCGCTCGAAGGCCGATAGCGGCCTCGTGCGCAAGGACGTGGTCGATTGGCCCAAAGCCGCCGAGGAGTTCCTGAAGGCCAATCCGAAGACCAGCTATGCCCTCGTCATGCTCGGCGCGAACGACCGCCAGCCCATTCGCGAGGGCGACCAGACCCTGGAGCCCCTCGGCGATCGCTGGCGCGCCGTCTACGCCGAGCGCGTGGACGCCCTGATCAAGGTCTTCTCGGACCAGAAGGTGCCGGTGATCTGGGTCGGCGCCCCGCCGATGCGCAGCGAATCTCTGTCCAAGGACATCGCGGCCATCAACGAGATCTTTCGCGAGCGCGTGGCGAGGGCCGGGCAGACCTACGTGGACATCTGGCCGGCCTTCGTCGACGACCGCAACCGCTACACCGCCACCGGTCCCGACCTGGAAGGGCAGGACGCGAAGCTGCGCACCGCCGACGGCGTGCATTTCACCAAGGCCGGCGCGCGCAAGATGGCGCATTTCGCCGATGTCGAGCTGAAGCGCATGATGGGCACGGGGCCGACCGCGCCGGCCGCGGTCCCGGCCATCGCCACCGCGCCGCCGCCGGTCCAGCCGGGCGAGGCGCCCAAGCTCGACGACGCGGCCTCGATCGACCGCCAGATCACCGCCATGCTCCCGAGCCTGCCAGAGCCGCCCGGCATCCCGGCCCTGCCGGTCAAGCCCCTCGCCGGCCCCGTGGTGCCCCTCGGCCGCGCCGAGGTGACGCCCGGCGGCACGCTGGTGAGCGGACGCCCGCGCGACACCGACCCGTCCGGCACGGTGGAGCGCGCGCTGATGCGGGGGGCGGCCCCACTGCCCCAGCCCGGCCGGGCCGACGATTTCAAGTGGCCGCCGGGGTGAAGCGGCCCCGGAGCACGTCCGTGCCTAGCCGACGCCGACCGGGTGCTTCGTCACGACGGGGCTGCGCATGGTGACGAGTTCTTCCCCGGCCGTCGGGTGGACCGCGATGGTGCGGTCGAAATCCGCCTTCGTGGCGCCCATGGTCACGGCGATGCCGACCGCCTGGATGATCTCGCCGGCATCGTGCCCGACCACGTGCACGCCGACCACGCGGTCGCTGGCGCAGTCGACGATCACCTTCATCAGCAACCGCTCGTCGCGCCCCGAGAGGGTCGCCTTCATGGGGCGGAAGCTGGAGCGGTAGACGTCGATGGCGCCGAAATGCCGGCGCGCCACGTCCTCGTTGTGGCCGACGACGCCGATCTCGGGCGTCGAGAACACGGCGGTCGGGATGAGGCCGTGATCGACGCACCAGGGCTTGTTCCCGAACACCGTGTCGGCGAAGGCATGGCCCTCGCGGATGGCGATCGGCGTGAGGGCCGCGCGGTCGGTGACGTCGCCGACAGCGTAGATCGACGGGACCTTCGTCCGTGAATACGCGTCGACGGGGATCGCCCCCCGGGCATCCGCCTCGATGCCGACGGCCTCCAGCCCGAGGCCGGCGATCTTGGGGCGCCGGCCGGTGGCGGTCAGAACCTGGTCGACCTCCAGGGTCGTGCCGTCGTCGAGGGTCGCGCGGATGCCGTTCTCCACCTTGTCCAGGCGCTCCACCATCCGGTTGAGGCGCAGGTCCATGCGGTGTGCGTAGGCCGCGTCGAGGGCGTCGCGCACCTCCTCGTCGAAGCCGCGCAGGAGCTTGTCGCCCCGATGCAGCAAGGTGATGCGCGCGCCCAGATGCGCGAACACCCCGGCGAACTCCACCGCGATGTAGCCGCCGCCGACCACGAGGATCCGCTCCGGCAGGGTCTCGAGCTCGAACACCTCGTTCGAGGTGATCGCGAGTTCTGCGCCTGGGATCAGCGGCTCCTTGACCGGCTCGGCGCCCACCGCGATGAGGATGAAACGGGCGGTCACGCGCTTGTCCTGGCCGACCAGCCGCACCGTATGGGCGTCCTCGATCACCGCGCGATCGGCCACGACGGTGACGCCCGCCTTGCCGAGGTTGGTGTCGTAGATCCCCTCCAACCGGGCCACCTCGGCGTCGCGGCGCGCCTTCAGCACGCGCCAATCGAAGCGCGGCGCGGGCACATCCCAGCCGAAGCCCGCCGCATCCGCGAACTCGTCGGCGAAGCGCCCGGCATAGACCATCAGCTTCTTGGGCACGCAGCCCCGGATCACGCAGGTGCCGCCGACCCGGTACTCCTCGGCGAGCTGCACGCGCGCGCCGTGGCCGGCCGCGATCCGCGCGGCGCGCACGCCCCCGGAGCCGCCGCCGATGACGAACAGGTCGACGTCGTAGGAATGGGCCAAATCGTCAGCCATGGAGTGATCCCGCGCGAGGAGACGTTCGGCCCTGCATCGCCGAACCCGACGTCATATCGAGCGCCGGGCCGTTCCGAGGACCCCTGAACAACGAAAAGGCCGCCCCTCCTCCCGGAGAAGCGGCCCGACGGCCGGTGCGACGCGGCAGGCGCGCCGCTGGACTTACTTGATCTTGGTTTCCTTGAAGTCGACGTGCTTGCGCACGACGGGGTCGTACTTCTTCATGGACAGCTTCTCGGTCTGCGTGCGGGAGTTCTTCTTCGTGACGTAGAAGTAGCCCGTATCGGCGGTCGAGATCAGCTTGACTTTAACGGTGACGGCCTTGGCCATGGACGCGGCGCTCCTGTGATCGCGGCATTCCGCATCAGCGAAACGCAAAAGGGCCGGCGATGGCCGGCTGAATACCGGCCCGTGATTGCCCCAATCGCCGGGATTCGTCAAGGCGCCTCACGCACGGGGCCGCTGAACGAGGCGCACGCCCACGACCCCCGCATAGGCGAGGAAGAGGAGGCAGAGGCTGTAGGCGAAGCCCTGCGGCGGGAGCAGATCCATGCCCCCGCCGATGATCGGCGGCCCGAGCATCAGCCCGACATTGTAGAGCACCACGAAGGCTGCGTTGGCGCCCGCGAGCTCCGGCCCCCGCACCGTCGCACCGAGATGGGCGAGGCCCACGGTGTAGAGGGTGCCGGCGATGCCGCCCCACAGGAACAGCAGGACCAGCAGCGCGGGAAACGAAGCGGACGCCAGGGGGATCAGGCTCGATCCGAGGGCGCCTCCGAGGCCCACCATCAGCAGGACGCGGCGACGGTCCATCCGGTCGGCAAGCCAGCCGAACGGGATCTGGAACAGGACGTTACCCAGTGCCAGCGCGCTGACGAGACCCGCCGCGGTCTCGGCGTCGTAGCCCAAGCGCAACCCGTAGAGGGGCAGGATCGCGAAGCCCCCCGTCTCCACGGCGCCGTAGGTCAGGGCCGCGAGGGCGGCGGCGGGCGCGAGGCGCAGGTAGGCCGCGAAGGAGCGGGTTCGGCCCGGCCCGAGCACCGGTGAGAGCCGGCGCGCCAGGAGAAGCGGCACCATCGCGGCGAGGAAGAGGGCCGCCCCGGCGAGGTAGGGCCCGAACCCTCGGGTGCCCAGGAGCGTCAGCAGCGCCGGGCCGACCGCGAAGCCCAGCGCCAGGACCGTGGCGTAGATGCCCATCACGAGGCCGCGCCGTTCGGGTGGAGCCGCCGCGTTGATCCAGTATTCCGACAGGACGAACAGCGCCCCGAGGCTCGTCGAGAATACGAAGCGCAGGGCGAACCACCAGGCGAGGCCCGGCAGGAGCTTGAACGCCACGAGGCAGGCGGCGCCGACCGCGATGGCGAGGAGGAGCAGACGCACGACCCCGATGCGCGCGGCCAGACGCGGCACGAACGGCACCGTGACGATGGCCGCTAGCCCCGCCACCGCGGTGTTGATGCCGATCACCGTGCTCGACGCGCCCATGCGCTCCATCTCGATGGAGAGAAGCGGGATCGTCAGGCTGAGACCGATGCCCACCACCGCCACGCAGGTGATGGCCGCCGCGATCGAGGCCGCGCGGGCGCTGTCCGCGAGGTCTGGCTGGGTCTGGGCCGTCATGGCGGGGTCCGCTGCGGGCTGCGAGGGCGCCGGGACCGCCTTGTCCACGCCGTGGCCGATCGGCGCAACCGGGTGGTACGGCTACCGCGCGGCCGATTTCAACGGCTTGTTGTCCGCCGGCGGCGGCTGTCGCTCGATCTTCTGGCCGTCGCGCAGGTCGGCGGGCGGGCTCAGCACGATCTCCTCGCCGCCCTCCAGGCCCTGGCCCAGTTCGACCGTCGTTCCGAGATCGCGCCGGATCTTGACGCTGTGCCACGCCACTGTGCCATCGTCGCGCGACACCGCGACCTGGGTGCCGCGCTGGTTGAAGACAAGGCTCTCGGCCGGGACGACCACGTTCGGCTCGGTGCGCGGCACCTTGAAGGTCACGTAGACGTAGAGGCCGGCCCGGAGGGCGCCGTCCTTGTTCGGCACGTCGACCTGCGTGGTGAGGGTGCGCGATGCGGTGAGCAGCGCCACGGAGCTGCGCGCGACCTTGCCGGAGAAGGCCCTGTCGGCCATCTGCGGCACCTTGATCGTGGCATCGACGCCCGGTTTGACCCCCACCGCGACGTTCTGGGGCACGTTGACGGAGACGCGCAGGACGTCGTCGCGGTCCATCGACAGGAGGGCCGTGCCGGTGCCGTCGGCGTGGACGAGGTCGCCCACATCGACGCCGCGCTGCGTGATGACCCCGTCGAAGGGGGCGACGATGTCCTTGAAGCCCGTCAGCGCCCGCAGGCGCTCGACGGTGGCGGCCTGCGCCTTGATGTTGGCCTGGGCCACCTTCACCCCCGCCTCCGCCGAGGCGAGGGTCGCGGCCTGGCTCAGGACGCTGGCCTGGGAGTTGTCGGCGTTCTGCTTCGAGGCCCAGCCCTGCCCGGCGAGCGTCGTGGTGCGGTTGTTGGTGACGTTGGCGAGGTTCACGTTGGCCTTGGCCTGGTCGACCATGGATTTCGCCTGAAGGAGGGCTGCCTCCAGCTGCCCCGTCTGCGCCTCGGCCTGGGCCAGCTGCTGATCGAGGTCGGGGGCGGCGATCCGCATAAGGATGTCGCCCTGGCGGACGCGGCTGCCGATATCGACCCGGCGCTCGGCGATGTAGCCGGTGGCGCGCGCGTAGAGGGCGGCCTTGGCGAAGGCGTCGGTCTGGCCCGGCAGGGTGATCTCGATCGGCTTGTCGGCGCGCTCGGCGGCGGCCGTGCGCAGCGTCGGCACGAAGCTGTTCACCTTACGCTGCGTCTCGGCGGCGGCGGCCCGCCGCTGCATCTGCCCGTAGCCGCCCCAGGCCAGGAGGCCGAGGGCCGTCACGGCGACCAGCAGGAACGGCGCCTTTCCGGGCGGCGGCGGGATGTCGGACGGATCACGCTTCGGATGTGTCACGGTCGTCCCATTCCCTGCCGAAGCCCTTGCCCCGTGACAACGCCCAACTCCCTGTCCCGGCTCACGCGTAATCCTCCAGCGGCTTGACCTCGCCCCGGCGGAGCAGGGTGTAGAGGAAGGGCACGAACAGCAGCGTGGCGGGCGTGCCCACCGCGATGCCGCCCATGACGGCGCGGGCCAGCGCCGCGTTCTGCTCGCCGCCCTCGCCCGTGCCCAGCGCCATCGGAATCAGGCCGAGGAACATCGCGCTCGCGGTCATCAGCACCGGCCGAAGCCGGGTCTCGCCCGCCAGCAGCGCCGCCTCGACGGCCCCGCAGCCCGTCGCCTCGCGGTGCTCCTTGGCGAAGGTCACCAGCAGGATCGAGTTCGCGGAGGCGATACCCACCGACATGATCGCCCCGAACAGCGAGGGAATCGAGAAGGTCGTGCCGGTGACGAACAGGCTCGCGACGATGCCGCAGAAAGCGAGCGGCAGGGCCGCCAGCACTACGAACGGGTCGCCCCAGCTCTGGAAGTTCACCGCCATCAGCAGGTAGACCGCCACCAGGGCGATGGCGAGGCCGACCTGGAGCCGGAAGAAGGCCGATTCCATGTTCTCGATCTGGCCGCGCACGGTGATCTTGTCGGGGGCCGGCAGCGCCTTCTGCTCGTCGGCGACGATCTGGCGGATCTCGTTCGCCACCGAGCCGAGGTCACTGTCCTGCACGGCGGCGTAGATGTTGAAGGTCGGCTGCGTGTTGACGTGGTTGATCACCGTCTGCGACCCCTCGCGGCGCATGGTCGAGACGCTGGACAGGAGGGTCAGCACGCCGGGCGCGTCCGCACCGCCGTTGACGAGGAGCGGCGTGTTCTGCAGCGCGCTCAGGGAGTCGTTGCGGTACTCCGGGGTTTGCACCCAGAGCTGATAGGGGATGCCGGTCTTCGGATCGGTCCAGAAGTTCGGTGTCACCTGGAAGGAGCCCGAGAGGGAGACGTTCAGCCCCTGCGCGATCTGCTGCTGGGTCAACCCGAGCTCCGAGGCGAGGCGGCGGTCGACGTCCACGAAGAATTGCGGCGTGCCGACGATCTGGTGCAGGTGCACGTCGACGGCGCCCCGCACGGCCTTGAGGCGGCGGACGATGTTCTGCGCGACCTCCAGGTCCTTGGCGGTGTTGCGGCCCGAGACCTGGATGTCGATCTGAGCCAGAGTGCCGAAGTTCAGGATCTGGGTGATGATGTCCGAGGGCTGGAAGTAGAACACCACGTCGGGGAAGCGCTCGCGCAGCACCTCGCGCAGGCGCTTGGTGTAGTCCGCCACCGGGCCGTGACCTTCCTTGAGGTTGATGAGCATCTGGCCGTCGTTGTAGGCAACGAACGAGCCGTCTGAGAACGCGAAATTGTAGTTGTTCGCCGGCAGGCCGATATTGTCGAGGATCTGGTCGATCTCGCCCTCGGGGATCACCTCGCGAACCACGTTCTCGACCTCGGCGAAGACCTGCTCGGCCGTCTCGATGCGCATGCCCGGTCGGGTCCGCAGGTGCAGGGTCATCTGGCTGGAGGCCACCTGCGGGAAGTAGTCCCGGCCCACGAACACGAAGAGGCCCGCCGTGGTGGCGAACACCGCCGCCACGAGGACGAGGGTCACGATCCGGTGGGCGATGACGACGTGCAGGAGGCCGAGATAGCTGCGGTGGAAGCGCGTGAAGCGGGCCTCGAAGCCGTGCCGGAACCAGCCGGCCAGCCGGAAGACGGGACCGGCGATCCAGCCCAGCGCCCGCGCGATCCGCCCGCGCGGCGGCTCGGCGCCCGCGCCGTGCTTGGACTCGTACTCCCGCGCGACCAGCACGTCGATGAGTACCGGGACCAGGGTGCGCGAGAGGACGTAGGAGGTCAGCATCGCGAACACGACCGCGAGGGCCTGCGGGGTGAACAGGTACTTCGGCGTATCGGTCAGGGCGAAGACCGACACGAAGGCGGCGCAGATCGACAGGGTCGAGATCAGCGCTGGCTTGGCGATGCCGGCCGCCCCCTCCACCACCGACTTGCGGAAGGGCTCGCCCTCCTCGAAGAGCCGGTAGGTGTTCTCGATCGCCACGGTGGCGTCGTCGACGAGGATGCCGACCGCCAGCGCCAGGCCGCCGAGCGTCATCACGTTGATGGTCTCGCCGAGCGCCGCCAGGATCGCCAGCGAGGTCAGGATCGAGAGCGGGATCGAGACCAGCACCACGATGGTGGAGCGCCAGGACCCGAGGAACAGCAGAATGGTGAGGCCCGTGAGGCCCGCCGCGATGATCGCCTCGTGGATCACACCCTCGATTGCGGCCGAGACGAAGACCGACTGATCGAACAGCGGCTTCAGGCTCATGCCCTCCGGGGCCGCGGCCTGGATGTCCGGCAGCGCCTTCTTCACGTTGTTGACCACGTCCAGGGTCGAGGCGGTGCCGTTCTTGAAGATGCGCATCAGCACCGAGTGCAGGCCGTCGGCGCGCACGATGTTGACCTGCGGCGGGCCGCCGTCGCGGACGTTGGCGACGTCCCGCACCAAGATCGGCTGTCCGCCCACCACCTTGATGGGGATCTGGTTCAGCGCGTCGATGGCTTCCGGCGATGCGTTTAGCTGCACCGGGTATTGCTGCTCGCCGATCTTGGCGAGGCCGGAGGGGATCGTCAGGTTCTGGGCCGTCACCGCGTTGGTGACGTCCAGCGCCGTGAGCCCCAGCGCCTGGAGCGCGTGCAGGTCGAGGTCGACCATGATCTGGCGCGGCGTGCCGCCGAAGGGCGACGGCAGGGTCGAGCCCGGCACCTGGGTCAGGCGCTGGCGGATGCGGTACTGGGCGTAGTCGAAGACCTTGGTGAGGCTCTCGCGGTCGGAGGAGAGCGCGAGCTGGATCACCGGCACCGAGGAGGCCGAGAAGCGCAGGACGATGGGCGGCTGCACGCCGGGTGGCATCGTCGCGCGGATCGAGTTCATCGCCGAGACGACCTGCGCGATGGCGAGATCGATGCTCACCGAACCGTCGAAGTAGATCTTCTGGATCGCCGTGCCCTGGAGGGTCGTCGATTCCATGCGGGCGATGTTGTTGACGTTGTTGGAGAGCGAGAACTCGGCGTAGGTGGTGATGCGACGCTCCATCTCGGAGGTCGACAGACCGTTATAGGTCCACACCACCACCACGACCGGGATATCGACGTTCGGCAGCACGTCCTTCGGCGCCACCACGACCGCCGCCGCCCCGCCGAGCATCATCAGCACGGCGAGCACGTAGATCGTGATGCGGAACTTCAGCGCGTATTGAACGAGCCCCATGCCGTCTCCGTCGCGACCCTCGAGGCGGTCGCACAGGTCGTGCCGCCGCAGAGCCGGGGCGCCGCGCGGCATCAGCCATGACGAGAGATTGTTTCTCCTTGAATAAAGAATCCGTGCGACACACCGACACGATCACGTCGGAGATCGCCTGACGAAGACTGTCGCGCGCGTGTTCTAGCAGCAGCGGAACCCGCTGCGGTTGCCGACACCGAAGCGGGCGTTCTCCCGGTTCCGGAAGAACTCCCGCTCGGTCATCGGCTCCTGGTCCGCATGGGTCTTGCGGATATGGGCGGCGTAGGCCTCGTAGTCGCCCTGTCCGACCATGAGGCGGGCGCCGTCGCAGACGCATTTCGAGAAGGTCCTGAGACGGTCCCGCAATTCGGCCGACGACAGCGCCATGGTGCTTACTCCGCGGGGACGACCGAGGGGCCGCCGCTCTCGAGGGCGGTCCAGCGATCGGCCCGGTAGGCCTTGACGCAGGCCATGATGCCGAAGGTGGCGATGGCAAGCACGAGGCCGACGAACAGGACGGCCAGGGCGGCGTCAATCCGATCGTTGAAGACGATCTTGTGCATGTCGGCCATGTTCTTGGCCGGCGCCAGCACCTTGTTCTCGGCGATCGCCGCCGAGAAGCGGTCGGCATGCGACAGGAAGCCGATCTTCGGGTCGGCCGAGAAGATCTTCTGCCAGCCGGCGGTGAGGGTGCAGATGCACAGCCACACGGTGGGGATGATCGTGACGAAGGCGTAGCGCTCGCGCTTCATCTTGAAGATCACCACGGTGGCGAGCGTCAGGGCGACGGCCGCCAGCATCTGGTTCGAGATGCCGAACAGCGGCCACAGGGTGTAGATGCCGCCGAGCGGATCGGTGACACCCTGGTAGAGGAAGTAGCCCCAGGCGCCGACACAGAGAGCGGTGGCCAGGATGCTGGGCGCCCAGGCCGTGGTGTCCTTGAACTGCGGCGAGACGAGGCCGAGCAGGTCCTGCAACATGAAGCGGCCGGCCCGCGTCCCCGCATCCACGGCCGTCAGGATGAACAGGGCCTCGAACAGGATGGCGAAGTGGTACCAGAACGCCATCATCGTCTTGCCGCCGATGGCCGAGGAGATGATGTGGGCCATGCCGACCGCGAGGGTCGGGGCGCCGCCGGCGCGGGAGATGATCGAGTGCTCGCCGACATCGACGGCGGTCTGGGCGATCTCAGCGGCCGTGATCGTGAAGGCGGGGTCGAGCTTCGTCACCGCGGCGGCGGCGCTCTCCGGCGTGGTGCCGACGAGACCGGCCGGCGAGTTCATGGTGAAGTAGATCCCCGGCTCGATGACGCTGGCGGAAACCAGCGCCATCACGGCCACGAAGCTCTCCATGAGCATGCCGCCGTAGCCGATGAAGCGGGCGTCCGACTCACGGTCGATGAGCTTGGGGCTGGTGCCGGACGAGATCAGGGCGTGGAAGCCCGAGACCGCGCCGCACGCGATGGTAATGAACAGGAACGGGAACAGCGACCCGGCCCAGACCGGCCCGCTGCCGTCGACGAACTTGGTCACGGCCGGCATCTTCATGTGCGGGGCGACATAGGCGATGCCCAGCGCCAGGCCCACGATCGTGCCGATCTTGAGGAAGGTCGAGAGGTAGTCGCGGGGAGCGAGCAGCAGCCAGACCGGCAGGATCGAGGCGACGAAGCCGTAGCCGATCAGCAGCCAGCACAGCTGCGTGCCGGTGAAGGTGAAGAAGGGACCCCAATAGGGATCGGCCGCGACGTTTCCGCCATACACGATGGCGAGCATCAGCAGCACGAAGCCGATGATGGAGACCTCGCCGACCTTGCCCGGGCGGATGTAGCGGGCATAGAGGCCCATCAGCATCGCGATCGGGATGGTCGCCGCGACGGTGAAGGTGCCCCAGGGGCTCTCGGCGAGGGCCTTCACGACGATCATCGCCAGCACGGCCAGCAGGATCACCATGATCATGAAGGTGCCGAACAGGGCGATCACGCCCGGGATGGTGCCGAGCTCGGCGCGGATCAGCTCGCCCAGCGAGCGGCCGTCGCGGCGCATCGAGATGAAGAGGACCATGAAGTCCTGTACGGCGCCGGCCAGCACCACGCCGGCCAGGATCCAGAGCAGGCCCGGCAGGTAGCCCATCTGCGCGGCGAGCACGGGGCCCACCAGGGGGCCGGCGCCCGCGATGGCGGCGAAGTGGTGGCCGAACAGCACGTTGCGGTTGGTCGGAACGTAGTCGAGCCCGTCATTGTGCACGTGGGCGGGGGTGCGGCGATTGTCGTCGAGCCGCATGACCTTCTGGGAGATGAAGAGCGAGTAGTACCGGTAGGCGATCAGGTAGACGCAGACCGCCGCCACCACGATCCAGAGGGCATTCACGGTCTCGCCGCGGGTCGTGGCGACGATGGCGAGGGCGGCTGCCCCCAACGCTCCCACCAGGGCCCAGGGCCCGTGCTTCGATAGCGCACTCATGACGTCTCGCTCCAGCGACCTGTCCTTCGTGGCAGATCGTCAAGGGTCTTTCTGGCGTGAAACGTTGAGAAGAGCCAGGGGAGGCAGGTTTCAAAACCCGGCGTTTGAACGCAACGTTGTGGTCTCGCATCGCGCGGTTGCGCCCGAGCGCCCCCTTCAACCGATGAGAATGACCCGGTTCGAGAGCGCGTCGACCGGCGCTGCTTCCGCCGGCAGCGCGCGCGCCAGGATCGTTCCGACCGCGTCGACCGCCGCGATCAACCCGCGCTCGGCCTCGCCTCGGCGCAGGGCGGCGAGGAGCGGATCGATCGCCCCCGCCCAGGCCTCGGCCGGGACGCGCGCCGCCACCCCCCGATCGGCGACGATCTCCGCATGCCCTTCCGCGCGGGCGAGATAGATGAGGACGCCGGTGCGGCCGGGGGTTTGGGTCAGGCCGCGGGCGCAGAATTCGCGCCGGGCCGCCTCGTGGGCCCGGGCCCTGCGGATCGCGCGCGGCACCAGGGCGAGCCGAGCCCGCGGATGGCAGGAGGCGAGGATCGCGATCAGCACGAGGCCGGCCTGCGCCAGGGCGATCGTGGCGGCACTCCACGGCGTCAGGAGGATCAGCGGCCAGGGCGCAACGAGTCCGCAGGCCAGGGCGAGGAGCAACGGTGCCGATCGGTAGAGGCCCGCCCGGGCCGAGACCAGGACCACGATTTCCCCCGCCGTGCCGACCTCGGCCCGCCGGATCGCCTCGGCGACGCGCTCGCGCGCCTCGCGGCTCAGGAGTTCGCGCGTTTCACCAGTCACCCGACGCCCCTCCCCCGCCGGACGAGCCGCCGCCGCCCGTAAATCCGCTGCCCGAGAAACCGCCCCCGTCGAACCCGCCCGAGACACCGCCGCTCCAGCCGCCCGAGGACGGGCCCGGGAGGACGACGAAGCCGCCGCGCCGGCGCCCGCCGCGGTTCATCCGGTAGACCACGACGAGGATCACGAGGAACAGGATCACGAACAGGACGACCTGACCGGGATCGGCCTCGTCCCGGCGCACCTCCGCCTTGCGGTGCCATTCCTCCGCGTCGCCGGAGAGGATCGAGAGCATCGCGTCGACGCCCGCGTTGATACCGCCGGCATAATCCCCGGTCTTGAAGCGGGGGGCGATCGCCGTGGTGATGATGACCTTGGACAGGGCGTCGGTCAGGGCGCCCTCGAGGCCGTAGCCGACCTCGATCCGGACCTTGCGCTCGTTGGGTGCCACGAGCAGCAGGGCACCGTTGTTGGTCTTGGCCTGACCGAGCTTCCAGGCCCGGAACAGCCGGTTGGCGTAATCCTCCACCGTGCGGTCCTGCAGGCTTGGGATCGTGGCGACCACGATCTGGTCCGAGGTCTTGTCCTCGTAGGCCTTCAGCTTCGCCTCGAGGCTCACCTTGGCCTCCGGCGCCAGGAGGCCGGCCGCATCGACGATGCGACCCGAGAGCGGCGGGAAGGTGGGCTCGGCGGCGTGGGCCGCCACGGCCCCGAGGATCGGGCCGAGGAGCAGCGCGACGAGGAGACCGAGACGGGCGATGGCGTCGCAACGTGCCGCCGCGCCGGGACTGCGCATGATGGTCTAGAACTTCACGTTCGGCGGGCGCTCGGAATTGGGCGTCGCCGTGAAGGTCTCCATGGGTTTCGCCTCGGGGTAGAACCACGCGGCGATCCAGCGGCCCGGGATGGTGCGGACCTCGGTGTTGTAGGCCTGCACGGCGCCGATGTAGTCGCGCCGCGCCACGGCGATCCGGTTCTCGGTTCCCTCCAGCTGCGATTGCAGGGCCAGGAAGTTCTGGTTCGACTTGAGGTCTGGATAGCGCTCCACGGTGACGAGGAGCCGTCCGAGGGCGCCCGAGAGCTGATTCTGCGCGTCCTGGAATTCCTTGAACTTCTGCGGGTCGCTCACCGTCGAGGCATCGACCTTGACGCTCGAGGCCTTCGCGCGGGCTTCCGTCACGCCGACCAGCACGTCCTTCTCCTGCTGAGCGTAACCCTTCACCGTCTCGACGAGGTTCGGGATGAGGTCGGCCCTGCGCTGGTACTGGTTCTGCACCTCGCTCCAGGCGGATTTCGCCTGCTCCTCCAGGGTCGGCACCCGGTTGATCGCGCCGCAGGCGCTGAGCGAAGTGGCGAGAAGGACCGCGGCCACCACGGCCCGGGCGCGTCCGAACCAGACCCGCCCGGCGGGGCCTTCGGCGATGGCGGCACCTGAACGCATGATCGACACTCCCCGAAACGTCTTCGTCCGCGCGGCTCCGGCGGTCCGGCCGGCCCCTGCGACAGATAGGCAACCCTGGCCGTGCGGAAAGGTGCCGGTCCGAAGCTCGACTTTCACGGGTTATCCGTCCCGGCCCGCACATCCGGGAAGGACGCGCCGCGAATACGGGGCGCGGCATGGTTGACAACCCGAAGGGGATCGGTCGCTTTACCCGCCATGGTCGAGAACGCCCGCCCATCGCCCGGAAAGCCACGGGTTTCCATCACCTACTGCACGCAGTGCCAGTGGCTCCTGCGCGCCGGCTGGATGGCGCAGGAACTCCTCTCGACCTTCCGGGAGGAACTCGGAGAAGTCGCGCTGGTCCCGGGCAGCGGGGGCGTCTTCGTGATCCTGTGCGGGCCCGACACGATCTGGGACCGCAGCCGGGACGGCGGCTTTCCGGACGTGAAGACCCTGAAGCAGCGGGTGCGTGACCGCCTCGCCCCGGAGCGCGACCTCGGTCATATCGACCGGCCATGAGCGATCCCGTGCGGAACGACAGGGCGGACG
The DNA here is from genome assembly GCF_022829285.1 of Methylobacterium sp. J-078. Lineage (GTDB taxonomy): Bacteria > Pseudomonadota > Alphaproteobacteria > Rhizobiales > Beijerinckiaceae > Methylobacterium. The sequence continues at coordinate 36,914 of NZ_JAKSYI010000062.1, read as the reverse complement.
AGACGGTGGGCTGGCGCTGGTGGTGGCGCCACGCCCCACTGATGCGCGCCCTGGCGCGCATCCGCCAGCGCGGATTCTCGACGCAGGTCTACCTCGTCGCCCTCGTGATCGCCCTGATCGGGCCGGGGCTCATCTTCACCGCCATCCTCCTCGTGCGCTACGCCGGCACGGAGCGGGCCCGCTTCGAGCAGGATTCCCGCGAGACCGTTCGGGGCATCGCCCTTTCGGTGGACCGCGACACCGCCGGCCTCGTCTCGGTGCTGCAGACGCTGGCGACCTCCCCGCGCCTGAAGGACAACGAGTTCGAGAACTTCGACGCTCAGGCCCGCCTCGTGCGCGACGCCATCGGCCTCGACCTCCTCCTGCGCCGGCCCGACGGGCAGCAGGTGGTGAACACCGCCGTCCCGCGCGCCGCCCCCCTGCCGCGCAGCGCGCTGCCGTTCGACCGTGAACTGGCGACGGGGACGCAGCGCGCGATGGTGTCGGGCTTCATCAAGGGGATGCAGCCCGGGGACGCCACCTACGCGGTGGCCGTGCCCGTGCTCAGCGACGGCAGCGTCACTCACATCCTCAGCTTCACCGTTCCGATCTCGCGCCTCGAGGGCCTGGTCGGCCGCGAGGCAATCGCGGGCTGGACCACGGGGCTGTCCGACCGGGAAGGGCTCGTCCTGGCCCGCGTGCCGACGCTCGATTCCATCATCGGCACGCCTCGCCTCGCCACCCTGCGCCAGCACCAGACCGCGACGCCCGGCGTCTGGGAGGGCAAGGACCGGCAGTCGAAGCCCGTCACGGTGGTGGAGGCCCGCTCCCGCCTCACGGGCTGGACGGCGGCCGCGGTCATTCCCCAGGCCCTGGTCGAGGCGCGCCTGCGCAACTGGATCTGGGCCTTCTGCGGCTTCGGGCTGCTGGTCCTGGCGACCTCGTCGATCCTCGCCGTCCACCTGTGGTCCCGCGTTTCCCGTCCGCTGCGGCGCCTCGCGGCCACGGGGCCGGCCCTGGCGCGCGGCGAGGTGATCCCGCGCATCACCTCGCCGATCCACGAGATCCGGCGCCTGGGCGACGTTCTGGCCGAGGCCTCCCTGCGCCTGCGCACCCGCAGCGACGAGCGCGATCGGGCGCTCGCCGAGACCGAGCGGGGCTTGAGTGCCCTGCGGGAGAGCGAGGCCCGCTTCCGCCACATGGCCGATTCCGCGCCGGCCCTCATCTGGATGACGGACGAGACCGCGCAGATCAGCTTCGCCAACATGCATTTCGATCACATGTTCGGCCTCTCCACCGCCGCGCAGATAACCGGTGACGATTGGCGGCGGATCATCTTCCCCGAAGATTACGAGATCTTCTCGACGCTGTTCGGCAATGCCTTCGAGAACCGGGTCCCCTTCCAGGCGGACGTGCGCGTGATCGACCGGAACGGCATCGTGCGCTGGCTCCGCTGCGAGGGCGTGCCGCGCACTGACGATACCGGCAACTTCCTCGGCTATACGGGCTGCAACGTCGACATCACCGATGCCAAGCGCGCCGCCGAGCATCAGCAGCTTCTCATCCACGAGCTCAACCACCGGGTGAAGAACACGCTCGCGACGGTGCAGTCCATCGCCGGGCAGTCCCTCCGCCGCCTCGAGGGTGCCGAGGCCAGCGCCGCCCGCGGCGCGTTCGAGGCGCGGCTCCTGGCGCTCGCGCGGGTGCACAACGTGCTGACGCGGGAGAGTTGGGACGGGGCCGAACTCAGCAATGTCGTGGCGGATGCCATCGCCCCCCTCGACGCGGCGGAGGGGCAACGCTCGCGCTTCCACGTCTCGGGCCCGGCCCTTCGCCTGCCTCCCCGCCTCGCCCTCTCCATCGCGATGGCGCTGCACGAACTCGGCACCAACGCGGTGAAGTACGGGGCCCTCTCTCAGGAAGGCGGGACCGTCACCATCGCCTGGACGGTGGATCGCGAGGCCGAGACCCGCCTGAACCTGCGCTGGAGCGAGCAGGGTGGCCCACCCGTGGCGCCGCCGACGCGGACGGGTTTCGGCTCCCGGCTGATCGAGCGCAGCCTCGCCCGCGAGCTCGACGGCGAGGTCCGGCTCGTCTTCGCCGCAACCGGCGTGATCTGCACCATCGAGGCACCGGTCCCACCACCGACCCTGATCGAGCGCAAGGCCGGCCTGATCGGGCCCCGCGAGATGCTGCTCTCGCGCTCGGCTTGAACGCGCCTCGCATCCCCGCTGAAGGACGCAGGACCGAGGCGTCGAGCCGAGGGTGAATCGGGAGGAGCGGAACGCGATCCGGGCGTGTTCCCGGTCGGACCGCCCGATCGGCTCTGCCGCGCGGCCACCTTCGTTCGGCGGTCGCAGGTTGCGGTGTCCACGATGTCCGTCCGCGTATGATTTCGTGTGGGCCCGAAAATAGGCAATCCTCGATTGTGAGCCGTGGAACATCAGCATCACGACGTTCAGGGTCTGCGAGAGTCGACGATGTTGTTGCGGTGCAAATTATGGGGACGCGGCGAAATCTGTCCCTCCGAGCGTCAGAGCCTTCAGGGCTGCAGGCCGGTGCTGATAAGGGGGCCTTAATAGTGTGTCGCTAAGGCTTGGCGAAACACCACCTGGATTGGCCTTCGATGCTCGGATTTTCGTTCGCACGTTCTGACCGGAAGCAGATCCCCGCTGCCGCCGCATCGGAGCCCGTCGCCGATACCGAGGAGGGGCGGCTGATCAAGGCCGTAGAAAGCCTGCTCGCTAACCCGGACATTCCGGCGGTCGATCTACCCGAAGGGCCGCTGCGGGGCGCACTCGAGAGCCTCTGGGCCGGTCGGGACAGGGCCCTTCTGCACAGCCTCGGCAGCACCGCCGCCCTGGCGCGGGAAGCCTCGGAGGCTGCCACCAACACCGGGTGGATGACCTACGACGTGGGTGAGGTCGCACGCGCCACCCAGACCATCGCGGGGGCCACGGAGGAGATGGCCGCCTCCGTGGCCGAGGTGGCGCAAACTTCCGACACGGTCGTCACCGTGGCGCAGGACGCCCTTTCGGCGATGCAGGCCTGCATCGGCGACGCGCAGCAGGCACGCGCCGCCATGCACGAGATCGATGCCCGCACGGGCCAGATCGTGGAGCGGGTCACCGTGCTGGAGCACGCCATCGCCCAGATCGAGGTGATGGCCACCGCCATCGCGGCGATCTCGGCGCAGACCAACCTGCTGGCGCTCAACGCCACCATCGAGGCGGCGCGGGCCGGCGAGGCGGGCCGGGGCTTCGCGGTCGTTGCCGCCGAGGTCAAGGCGCTCTCGGCCCAGACCGCCAAGTCGACCGGCGAGATCCGCGGCCTGCTCAGCACTCTCACCACCGAGATGGTCACCATCTCGAACGCCGTCGGCGAGAGCCGGGGGGCCATCAGTTCGGGCCGCGCCATCGTCGATCATCTCGAGCAGCGCATCGCCGACGCCAACGGACGCATCGCGCAGGCGAGCGACATGAATCAGGCGATCTCGCAGATGCTGAGCCAACAGCGCGCCGCCACCGGCGAGATTTCCGACAGCGTGCAGAGCATCGCCGCCAAGGCGGCCAAGACCCACGAGGAGATCGAGAAGATCACCACGCGCCTGGTCCGGGCGGAAACCAGCGGCCAGGGCGTGCTCGACACGGCCGCGCACCCGTCGTCCCTCTATCCCCTCGTCCGGCTCCCCGCCGATGTGGGCGCCTGGAAGCGCAAGCTCGCGCGCATCCTCGTCGGGCTCGCTCAGCCGGATGCCGCCGTCGCCACGCTGACGGGCCGGCCCGGCGACAGCCTCGCCGGGCGCCTCGCGGGCACGGCGCCGGCGTCCCACCCGGCCTTCCCGCGCTTCGCCGCGGCGGAGGCCCGGGCGCTCGCGGAAGCTGGCAAGGTGATCGAGGCGATCAAGGCCAGCAACTGGGAGGTCGGGACGCCCGCCTACCAGGCCGCGTCGGACGCGATGAAGGAGATGCTGACGGCGGCCCGGGAGATCACCGCCTGAGTGGCGCTTCGCACTTGTGCGGAGGCCCGGTTTGCGCATCCGTAGGGTCGTCGAGACCACGGAGCTCCAGACCTTGTCACCAGCGCCCGACACCGCGACCGCCCCGGACCTCTTCAACGGCGCGCGCCACTGCCTGGCCGAAAATGCCCGCCTGCGCCCGGACAAGGTCGCGCTGGTCATGGCGGGAGCCGGCTCGGACGTCCGGACCCTGACCTTCGGTGAGGCCGATCGCGCGGTGCGGGGGATCGCGGCCGGCCTGCGCGACCTTGGATTGCCGCAGGGTGCGCGGGTGATGATCCGCATGGGCAACGAGGCGGACTACGTCCTGGTGTATTTCGGGGCGCTCGCCGCCGGCCTCGTCGCGCTGCCCTCCTCGCCCCAGCTGACCCCGGCGGAGGCCGCCTTCCTCCTCGAGAATTCCGGCGCCGCCGCGGTTGTGGTCGGCGACGCGAACCCGGTCGACCCGGCGAGCCTCGGGTCGTGCCTGAAGCTCGGCCCGGCCGACATCGCCGCCATGAAGGCGGGGCCTCCGATCGCCGCGTACGCCGACACGCGGGCCGACGATCCGGCGACGCTGGTCTACACCTCCGGCACGACGAGCCGGCCCAAGGGCGTGCTGCACGCGCACCGTGCCATTCGCGGGCGGCGCCCGATGCACGCGCACTGGCTCGGCCTCTCCGAGACGGACGTGATGCTGCATGCCGGCACCATGAACTGGACCTACACCCTCGGCGTCGGCATCACTGACCCCTGGGCTTGCGGCGCCACCGCGGTGCTCTACGACGGCCCGCGCGACCCGGCGCTCTGGCCGAGCCTGATTGCCCGGCACCGGGCGACCCTGTTTGCCGCCGTGCCGAGCCTCTACCGCCAGATCCTCAAATACGGCGATCTGCCGGCCCAGGATCTCGGGGCCCTGCGCCACGGCGTGACGGCGGGCGAGGCGCTGTCGCCCGAACTCCTGGCCGCCTGGCAGGCGGCCACGGGCAAGCCCCTCTACGAGGCGCTCGGCATGAGCGAGATCTCCACCTACGTGTCGAGCGGCCCGACCGTCCCGGTCCGTGCCGGTTCCCCGGGCAAGCCGCAGCCTGGCCGCCGCGTCGCGATCCTGCCCGTCGACGGGCCGCCTGAGCCGTTGCCCGCCGACGCGATCGGCCTGTTGGCCGTGCATCGCAGCGAGCCCGGGCTGATGCTCGGCTACTGGAACCGGCCGGAGGAGGAGGCCGCCGTGATGCGGGGGGACTGGTTCGCTGGTGGCGATCTCGCCAGCCTAGACGCGGACGGCTACCTCACCTTCCACGGCCGCAACGATGACCTCATGAACGCCCTCGGCTACCGGGTCTCGCCCAACGAGGTCGAGGGGGTGCTCATCGGCCATCCGGAGGTGGCCGAGGTAGGTGTCACGGAACTCGCGGTGCGCGCCGACCTCACGGTCATCGCGGCCTTCGTGGTCCGCACCCCCGGCGCGACGGTGGATGCCGAGGCCCTGATGGCCTGGTGCCGCGAGCGGCTCGCCGCCTACAAGTGCCCGCGCGCCGTGCGCTTCCTCGATGCCCTGCCCCGCACGCCCAACGGCAAGGTGCAGCGCAAGCGACTCATCGAGGCCTGATGCGGGTCCAGCACAGCGCCTCGAACCGACATTCTGCCGGATGCCGCGAAACGTCGCTTGACCCGCCCGGCGCGAAATTCTAGATCGGCGGCCTGCGGAGACGTGGCCGAGCGGCTGAAGGCACTCGTTTGCTAAATGAGCATACCCCGAAAGGGGTATCGAGGGTTCGAATCCCTCCGTCTCCGCCAGATAACTGTTCGCCACCGTCCATCTTCATCTATAACCCCACTGACAACGAACGGTTTTTCGGAACCAGGGCGTTGCCAGCGTTCGCCGTTGTGCGCCACAATCCGCGTTTCGGATGTGGGTAGAGGCGGGGGAAGGATGGCGGCGCCGGGGAAGCTCAGTGCCCTGACGGCGGGTCGAATCAAGGCTGCCGGCATGTATGGTGATGGCGGCGGTCTCTGGCTCCAGGCATCGGGAAGCGGCGCTAAGAGCTGGATCTTCCGCTTCACGCTGAACGGCCGGTCCCGCGAGATGGGCCTGGGGTCGTTCTCGACCTTCACCCTGGCCGAGGCTCGCGAGAAGGCGCTGGCCTGCCGCAAGCTGTGCGCTGAGGGCATCGACCCTATCGAGGCACGCCAGGTCCAGCGCGGGGAGGCCCGGTTGGAAGCCGCCAAGGCCATGACCTTTGCCGAATGCGCCTCAGCCTACATCGAGTCGCACAAGGCCGGCTGGCGAAACACCAAGCACGCCGCGCAGTGGCAGGCGACGCTGAACACCTACGCCAACCCTGCGTTCGGCAACTTGCCCGTCCAGGGCATCGACACCGGCCTCGTGATGAGGGCCATCGAACCGATTTGGGCGACGAAGTCCGAGACGGCTAGCCGGGTGCGAGGACGCATCGAGGCGATCTTGGACTGGGCCACGACCCACGGCTACCGGCGGGGCGAGAACCCAGCCCGGTGGAAAGGACACCTTCAGAACCTGTTGCCGAAGCGGTCCAGGGTCCGGCGGGTCCAGCACCATGCCGCTCTGCCTTACTCCGAAATCGCCGGCTTCATGGTCGACGTCCGGTCGCAGGATGCCATTGCAGCCCGTACGCTGGAGTTCGCCATCCTGACGGCGACCCGTACCGGCGAGACCATCGGCGCGCAGTGGTCCGAGATTGATCTGGCCTCGGCAATGTGGACGATCCCCGCCGAGCGGATGAAGGGCGGGCGTGAGCACCGCGTGCCGCTGTCGGCGGTTGCGATAGATCTTCTCGCCGTCCTGCCGGGCCCGTCTGGTGGTCCCTTCGTCTTTCCCGGCGGCCGGCGCGGCAAACCTCTTTCCAACATGGCGATGCTGGAACTGCTGAAGCGGATGGATCGGTCGGATCTCACGGTTCACGGCTTCCGATCCACGTTTCGCGATTGGGCGGCCGAGACGACTGCCTTCGCGTCCGAGGTCGTGGAGATGGCGCTGGCCCACATCGTGTCCGACAAAGTTGAGGCGGCCTATCGGCGTGGCGACCTCCTGCTGAAGCGGCGCGAGTTGATGGAAGCTTGGGCAGCTCGCTGCATTGGATCAGGTCAAAGGTAATCTATGGCAACCGATAGGCTTGATGCCATCGATCAGAAGCATACGCGCCAGATCGATAAGATTGTTCGCTCGACGCTGACTACTCTAATGCTTGCCGAAAAAGACGGCGGTATCCTAGAGAGCGACGCCGCAATCTTCGCCCAGGGCGCTCTGAGCCTTGAAGTAGGCGCCGAGATTTTCCGAGCAAGCATTAATGCCATCGCGGCAAACGACGAAGTGCTTGCGCGTAGGCTAAACAGTGCAGTCGCAAATATTATGTATGGATTGTTTGCGGCCGGCGGCTTGGTACTGACTTCCGATTCTCTGAAAAAACAGTTCGGCAAAGATAGGACCGCAAACGCCTTGCGCGCTTTGGCCGATCTTGGATCTCAGGAAGATGATGCCATTCGCTATGCTCTAACCCAACCTTTGTCCAGGCCTTTGAATAAAAGGGTCGGCGTAAACGCTTACGCTGAGCGCATCGTCGATAAAGCTAACGAGTGGATTGTTGAACGCGGGGGGAAGGGGGACCTCACCAGCACAGCAATCGCCAAGCGACTCCAGAGGCGGCCCGGCGATTTTCCGCCATCCGACAAGTGGCCAAAATAGTTTCCGGCCATCCGCCAGATGTCTGAATAAACCAATGGCTTATCGAATAGACCGATCCCATTAATTGTTCACCGCCGGACGGCGATGAATACAGAGGGACTTGTCAATATGGCTTTGCAACAAGCACGGACGTTCCAGGGAGACCTGTGTGCGTCTTCAGAGAAGCTTGCCTACACGGTACCTGAAGCGCTGTACGCGACCGGCCTGGGACGCACGACGCTCTACGGGCTGATCGGTGAGAAGAAGTTGCGGACCATCAAGGTCGGAAGCCGCACGCTCATCCCGGCCGACAGCCTGCGCGGGTTCCTCGCATCTCTTGAGATGGAGGCTGCGTAGAGGGATGGCTTTCCAAAACGACGAAACCCGGCGCGACGGCCATCGCGCTCGGGCTTCGGTAACTGTCTCTCGGCAGATCGACAGTGCTGAAGGTATCGCACCCGCCTCTTTCCTTCAAGCGTCCCGGCTCGCTCGGCGCTTCAATCTTTCGCCTGCGCTCGCCGCGCAAGTGGCCGAACTCGCCTTCGCGGTCCCTGAGACATGGGGGAGCCGCAAATGAGCGATCCTCACGATCACATCGCCTACGGCACGCCCGAGGCTTACCGGCAGTTCATCGCCGAGACGCTGGCTGGCGCCGAGATCCACGCCAACGTGGCTCGGACTTATGCCGAGATCGGCAATGATGCCGGCCTCGCCTACGCCATCCGCTGCCTTGTCGCCTGCACTAGGGCCTCGGTCAGCGCGATGGCGGACCTCAAAGACATGAAGGCTGAGCAGGCGCAGCGCCGGCAGGCTCAGCCGGCCTCCTTGCTGAAGGAGACTGCATGAGAGCGGACCCCTTCGCGGCCGAACTGGAAGCGCTGGGCCCTGAGCGCGATTGGCCGCCTCTCATGGGCGTGCCGGTCACGGAGCCGGCGGACAAAAGGGTGTCGCTTCAAGCGACGCCGTACGTCTACCGCGAGCCGAGCCAGATCCCGCCCCGCGCATGGATCTATGATCGTCGACTGATCAGGGGCTTCATCTCCACGACGGTGGCGCCCGGCGGCATCGGTAAGTCGAGCCTGGAGTTGGTGGAGGCGATCGCCCTCGCTAGCGGGCGGCCCCTCCTTGGCGTTCCCATCACCACCCCGTGCCGCGTCTGGTACTGGTGCGGTGAGGACCCGTTGGAGGAGATCGAGCGCCGCGTCGCTGCGATCTTGCTGCACTATGGGATCAAGCCGGAGGAGCTTGAGGGACGTCTGTTCCTAGACTCCGGCCGCACGTCCGAGATCGTCATCGCCGAGACGACACGCGCCGGCACCGTCCTCGCCCAACCGGTGATCACCGCCCTCGGCGACACCATCATGGCCAACGCCCTCGACGTGGTGATCCTCGACCCCTTCATCTCGACCCACCGCGTCTCCGAGAACGACAACGGCGCGATCGACATGGTGGCCAAGGCGCTCAACCGCATCGCCGATCAGACCGGCTGCGCCTTCGAGTTGGTCCACCATGTCCGCAAGGGCATCGGCACGCCCGGCAACACCACCGTCGAGGATGGGCGGGGTGCCGGGTCCCTGCTGGCCGCCGCCCGCTCGGCGCGCGTCCTGAACCAGATGACGAAGGAGGAAGCCGAACGGGCCGGCGTCGAGAACCACCGGGCTCACTTCCGGGTCGACAACGGTAAGGCCAACCTCGCGCCACCGCCAGACCGCTCGTCCTGGTACAGGCTCGCGTCGGTGTCGCTCGGCAACGGGCCGGAGAGCTTCCACTTCCTCGACCTCAGCGACCATGTCGCCGTCGTGGAGCCGTGGGAGTGGCCCGATCCTCTAGAAGGACTGGAGACCAAGGATCTCTTAGCTGCACAACAGGAGGTTGCCGGCGGCATCGCAGCAGGCGCACGCTATCGCCAAAGCGTCCAAGCGAACGATTGGATTGGTAAGCCGATCGCGCGAGCCCTTGGGCTAGATCCAGCAAATGAGCAGCACAAGCAGCGGATCGGTCAGCTTCTGAAGGTCTGGATTACGAATGGCATGTTCGTAGTGGTTGAGGAGCGCGACAGTAAGGGCAAGCTCCGGCCGTTTGTTGAGGTCGGTGAGCCAGCTTCAGACTGACACCCCAAGAGCCGGTTCCGCCACCACCACCACTTCTCACCCCCTATAGGGGGTGGAGAAGGTGGAGAAGTGGAGATCGGAACTTAGAGCCCCCACTCTCCACCCACCTCCACTCCACTTTCGGGGGGTGGCGCAAAAAGGCTCGTAGCGCGATCGCTTCGTCGGCGCTTTGATCCGTAAATGGGGGGGTGGTTGAAACGGTCCTGTCTACGGGTTGTTCGGGCATGAGACAGCCGAACGGAAGCGGGTCGCTACAGAGCGTGCGCTGTATGGATGCGGTGGCTTCAGAATGCTGGGAGAGAGCCGCAGAGACACACCGACTCGCCGAATAAATCGCTGCGCCAACGGAAGCGCGTCGCCGGGATGGCTAAATTCAACTTAGGGCGTAAGGCGAACTGACACCCTTGGCGGATATGGTATCCGCCTCGGCGTGCGAATTAGATGCCTATCTCCAATCGCTTAGTATCTAAGGCGCAGCGACTACCCACGCTCAGACCCACGATCTGCGATCCCTGGAGAGGAAATCCGGGCATCCAGGACGCCACGTTTAGGCGCAAGCTTTGGCAGGACGAGAAGCGAAGCGGCTGATCACAAACGCCCCGGCAACTCCCAAGACGGCACCGAGTGCTTTCACTGCGAAATCTGCAACACGGCCGTGGCGAGAGGGGTCGAGCATCTGGGATGCCTCAAGGCCGCCGGCTGCGACAACGATCAGCACACAGACCCGCCAACGGTGCTGTGGGTAGCCAATGGCGAAGAGGAACGCGATCAGGGCGAAAGCGCCCAACCGCTCAACTGTGACCGGAAAGCCCCGTGGATGTGGCCGGTACTCAATCGGGCAGACTGTCACGATAACCAGGGCGGCGAGTAGCAGCCAGGCGATAACGCGGGCAGATTTGAGCATCGTTCAAATTCGGTCCGCTTGCGAGGCGAGTTCCACCGTATGCAAGCGGTAAGCCGGCAACATTAAGGGGCCCCTAACCAAACCGGAGCAATGTCGCCGACACTGTTAGGAACGCATCATGCACCGCGCCTTCGGCCGACTCTGGACGGTTCTGAAAGCCTCGTTGGCGATTGGCCTCCTTGCGGCCGGCTCCCTGTACTCCGCCAACGTCGTCGACCGACAGGCCCCCAACTCGCTCGCTGCGGCTCTGACTGAGCCGGCAACGACGGGAGCGATCAGGCCTAGGCACGCTCTTTAGCGGTGAGGCCAGGCTACCTGGAGGGCATCCGGCAAGAGGCAGGCGTGTCGATCGCACACGACGGAGGCGCCTCGCGGTAGATCCGCACCAGCGGCGGTTCCTCACCGTTCTCGATGGCGTACAGCCGCTCGTCCTCAGCGTGCGACCAGCTCTTCTCGTCCGAGTGCTCCGCCTCAAGGAACACGCCCGACCGGCAGCCCCAGCCGTGACCCCGGGCGATCTGCGCCTGCTCGTAGCTGACGGAGAAGTAGCCGAACTCGTGAAGCTCGCGGTCCCGGCAGAGGATCTGTCCGTCCGCCGTCAGGATGTCACCGGGCTTGGCGTCGGCTGGAATGTCCATGGTCATTGGCTTGCTCCAGGGGCGGGATGAGACGGCCCTTCGATCGCGGCTTGGATCAGATCACGCAAAAGGTCTGGTGCCAACTCGGGATCGTCCTGCGGGATCTCGGCCTCCCGCGATGCCGACTTCAGAAGCTCCACGATCTCGGCGACCCGCGCATCGATACCGCCCCCGTGAGACGGATCGCTCCGGACGTTCTCGCTGATCCAATCTCGCACGAAGTTCGATGGGTTCTCGGCCATGGCGTCCTCTGTGGTCTGACGGCAAACGGGTCTCGCCGGACGAAAGTTCGGTTTACGTCATGGGGATGACACCCCCGCAGAATGTTTTCGAGTGGGCGCGTCAGAGCGTCAGGCGCAAAGCATTTGCGGCCAGCCACGAACAACAAGGAACACCTGCGGACAATATATCTCCTGATTAGACAAGTACAGATTTTTCTGTTAACTTGCTAAGAGCAAGATCAGGATCTGACAGAATGCTTGTCGCGCAATCTCATCATCGCTTTGCTGGCTGTGCCTGGACTATGTCGGCATGAGCCAGCACGCGCCCCGGCAGCGCTCCCGCGTCACGAACGGCACGGCCCTCTTCGTCGTGGATGATGCGGACGGGCGCGGCCCTGAGGCTCGCCGGTTCCGGGATATCCTCAGTGCGGTCGCGTCCGATCTCGGTGGCGGTGGTGATCTCTCCGAGGTGCAGCGCCAGTTGGCCCGGCGCTTTGCGGCACTCGCCCTCAGCCTGGAGCTTCAGGAGGCCGCACTGGTCGCCGGCCAGAACGTCGACCTCGACCTGTTCGGCCGCCTCTCGGGCCAGCTCAATCGTCTCGCCAACACCCTTGGCCTGCGCCGGGTCGCGAAGGACGTCACCCCAGATCTGGCCACCTACGCCGCCTCTCAATCCAGGCGGGAGGCTGCTGCGCGATGAAGCGCCTCTTCAGCATGCGGCAAAGCCTGGAGGACAAGAACCTCTTCGCCGGCATCCTCGACGGGGATAGCTGGTTGCCCTGGCGCGTGCTGCTCATCGCCTCGCAGGGCGAGCCCCTGACGGCGAGCGAGCGCGAGCTGTTCCGCGAACTCACCGGCCGCGAGCGCGAGCCTGACGAGCCCGTGCATGAGATGTGGAATATCGTCGGGCGCCGTGGGGGTAAGACCCGCGCTTGTGCGGTCGCCTCGTCCTACTTCGCGGCGCTGTGCGATTTCACGGACGTGCTGGCGCCGGGCGAGCGGGGTGTGATCCCGATCATGGCGGCGACGCAGGTGCAGGCCCGCAAGGCACTGTCCTACCTGTCGGGTATCTTCGATCCGCGCACGGGGCCGCCCCTGCTACGCAAGCTCCGTACGGGCGAGACGGCCGACAGCATCAGCCTGTCCACCCGCGTCGACATCGAGGTGCGGCCGGCATCCTGGCGCACCATTCGCGGCATCACCGCCGTGGCGGCGATCGCGGACGAGGTGGCGTACTGGCGTTCGGACTACTCGGCCAACCCGGACAAGGAGATCCTGGACGCGGTGCGCCCGGCGCTCGCGACGACGGGCGGGCCCCTCATCGTGATCAGCAGCCCCTACGCGCGCAAGGGCGAGGTGTTTGAGGCCTATCAGCGGCACTACGGCCCTGATGCCGATCCAACCGTGCTGGTGGCCAAGGCAGCCTCGCGGGTGATGAACCCGAGCCTGTCCGAGCGTTTCGTGGCCCGGCAGTACGAGCGCGACTCCGCTGCGGCTTCGGCCGAGTTTGGCGCCGAGTTCCGCTCCGACGTGGAGGCCTTCGTGACGCTGGAGGCCGTCCAGGCCTGCATGCTGGATGGCAGCCTTCAGGAGCGGGCACCGTCTTCGAGCACGCGCTACACGGCCTTCGTGGACCCGTCCGGCGGTGGCGCCGACAGCATGACCCTGGCCATCGCGCATCGGGACGGCGACGTGATCGTGCTCGACGCGGTGCGCGAGGAATACCCCGGCACGAACCCGGATGCGGTGGTGGAGCGCTTCTGTGGGCTCCTGAAGACCTACGGCATTCGATCGGTGACGGGTGATCGCTACGCCGGCTCGTGGGTCCCTGAGCGCTTCAAGCAGCACGGCGTCAGCTACGTCGCGTCCGAGCGCTCCAAGACCGACATCTACCGTGATTTCCTCCCCGTGCTGAACAGCCAGCGCGTGCGGCTGCTCAACGTGCCCAAGCTGGAAAAGCAGCTTGTGTCCTTGGAGCGTCGGACCTCGCGCGGCACGGGCCGGGACACCATTGACCATCCGCAGATGAAGGGGGCGCACGACGATGTCGCGAACGCGGTCGCGGGCGCCATCGTGAACGCTGAGAGCGCGTCAAAGCCCCTGATCGTCACCGCTGCACAGGCTGCTGCCTTCGGCCCGCTCCGAGCCGGCCGCTTCGCATCCATTCGCTACTGAAGGAGAGAACTATGACCCCCAATACCATGAACGCCATCCTCGAATTCTGCGCTCCGAAGCTGTCGGAGGCAGACGTGCTCAAGCTGGATGAGTTGCTGGACAAGTGCGTGCCGGCCAAGGCCATGGCGGCGGACGCGGCGATCAAGCGACGGCAGATGCTGGCCCTCGACAGCCAGAACCGCCGTGCAGTGGGAGGCGGCACCCGTGGCGGTGCTCTTTCCGTAACGGAGAAGCTGGCTCTGGATAGCCGAGCGCGCAGGGCGGGCAACCAGCCTGAGCGAAGCCCAGCCGCGCAGGAAGCCTTTGAGAAGATGTTCCCGCACAACGGGCGACTGAACTGATGGGCCGCCCAGCACTCAAGCAAGAAGTGTCGCGCGACCCCATGCGCGCCGCCCTTGCAGCCGAGATCGAGAAGCTAACCCGTAGCCGTGCAGATTTCGCCGAGGCGAGCACGGCAGCCAGCCGCTTGGACGAGCAACTGAGCGGCATCTATGCGGAGATGTCTGAGATCGAAGACGAGATCAGGCAGGCGGGGGCCGGGCAGCGGGAAGCCGTCATGGCATCCGTGATGCGGGGCGATGCCATGCCCGGCAACGACCGGCTCACCGAAGCCGAGGCCCGGAAGGCGGCTGCGGAGCGACGCAAGGCGGCGATCCAACAGGCGCAGGAGGTAATGCGCGAGACCCTTCGCCAGCGCGGCGACACGGTTCGCATGTCTGAGAGCAATGTCGCAGATGCCCGCACAGCGATCCTCTGGGAGGCACTTCCGGCGGTCGTCGCGGCGGCCACGCCTCTCCGCATCGAACTCGCGAAACTCGCATCTGTCGTCAGCCTGATTGGGCAGGGGGCTCCGGTCGGCATGTCGTCCGACGATCCGCGCCGGCATCTGATGTTTGAGGCCCAGCGCATCCTTGCGCCGATCCTGTCGAATGACGCGGCCTTGCCCCCGGCCGATATCGGAGCCTGGACGACGGCGGCGCATAGCCTCCTAACCGATCCCGACGCGCCGCTTCCGGGTATGCTTTTGCCCTTCTCGAACGCCGCGTGATGCTGCGCCCGGATTGCGGGTCCGGGATCATCAGCCCACGCAGCCAGCACGGCGCTCCCCCTGCCGTGTCGCGCCAAGTCCCCGAGTGGCGTGCCTCAAGTAACCAGGACAGGCGGCGCAGTTTCCCTAGTGCGCTGGTGGCCGCCACCCTTTTGGAGTGCGGGATATGAGTGAGATCACCCGACTACCGATCCGGCGCAAAGGCGCCTTCGAGTTCGAGGACGAGATCCTGCACGCCCGTGTTGGCTCGGTGGAGGTGATCGCCGCGCGGATCGTCACGACGGTCGGGCCGGAGACCTGGGGCATCATCTTGCGCTCGCCGGGTGAGCCGGATGCCATGCCGTGCACCATCCAACGGTTGGTGCCCGAGGGCTTCGGCATGGCCCTCGCCAATCTGGCCTGTGCGATCGAGGTGACGCTTCGGCAGGCCCTAATCCGCAACGTTGCGCTGCTAGCCGACGGCGACGGCGACGGCCCACCGAGGGGTGCAGCCTAATGCCAGAAAAGGACGTCGCACGCGCTGTTCGCCGCGCACTCGCAATTCTGGATGCTTCTCAGGTCCTTGTCGGCATTCCGGCAGAAGCGGGCGAGCACGAGGGTGGGATCAGCAATGCTGCCCTCGGCTACATTCTCGACACGGGCGACCTGGAGACGAATTTGCCCCCGCGCCCGTGGCTTGTACCCGGCGTTGAGGCCGTGCGCGACCAGATCACGAAGCAACTTGCAACAGGCGCTCGCAAAGTCATCGACGCAGCTATCGCGAGTGACGGGGACGTCCGTGCCGCCCGCGCCGAAGCCGCGAAAGCCCTAGAGCGTGTCGGATTGATTGCACAGGGTTCAATACAGCGCCGCATCTCAGAGGGCATCGCCCCCGCTTTGTCCGAGCGCACGGTCTACGCAAGACTTCACCGCAGGAAGAACCGCCGCTCGGCCGGCAAGATGACGCCGCTCATCGACACGGGCCAGTTCATCAGATCCATCACCTACGTCGTGAAGATTTCGAATGGCTACGTGAAGCATGACGTGAGGAGCCGCTATGTCCGATGACGTTCTCAAGACCTTCCAGCTTGCTCTTGGCTTCAAGATGGATGGCAATCAGCAAGCCAAATTCGAAGGCGCCATCACATCGGCCGTCACGAAGGCAAATCTTGCGGCGGCTGCTCTGATCGAGGCGGCCAAAGCCGCCGCGCAGTTTGCGGCGGGCATCGTCTCATCCTTCGATCAGCTTTACTACGCCTCCGGTCGGACGGGCGCGACGGTCCAGAACATCAAAGCCCTTCAGTACGCCTTCAGCCAAGTCGGTGGTTCCGCGCAGAGCGCGAACGCGGCCATCGAAGCGTTCGCCAAGGCGCAGCGGACCAACCCTGGGGTTAAGCAGTACATCAAGGATCTGGGCGTCAAGGAGACTGGGGACGCTGTGACGGACCTGATCGCATCCGTCGATAAGATCCGGGAAAAGAACCCCTATGCCAGCGGTGCGCTGATGGCTGGATTGCTCGGTATCAGCGAGGAACAGTTTAATCTGTTCGATAAGAACGCGGACAAGATCAAAGCCAAGATGGCCGAGATCAATTCGCTGCGACGGGTGTTCGGTGTCGACTCGCAGAAGGTCGCTAAGCAGTCGGCCGATTTTTCCGCAGCGCTCGGAACTTTGGGCAGCGTTGTGACGGTCGCGGGTGAAGCACTCACGTCCATTATGTTGCCAGCCATCGAGAAGATCAGCGGTGCCGTCACACGGTGGCTAAACGCTCATCCAGAGCTAGTCCAGACGGTCTTCCAGGGTATCGAGACGGCTGTAACCGCCGCCTCGACCGCGTTCGGCATGGTGATCGACAAGGGCACCGAACTCTTCGGCTACCTGTCGGATCGCGCAGCGGAAATGACCTCGGACGGCTCTTTCCTGCGAATGTGGGAAAAGGTCGTTGATGTCTTCGAAAAGGTGGCCACCGCCATCAAGAGCGTGATGACGTGGCTGGCTGAACTGGACCGCGCGACAGACATGTCGGCGGGGCTGAACGCAATCAAGCGCCTGCTCGGGTGGGTCGAAGGTAAGACGACCGGGTTCGTCGAAGGCGGGGCTGCGGCCGCAGGAGCCGTAGACCGAGCCACACAGACCGGCGTCGGTGTGCCAGGTAGCGCGGTCGACGATAAGAAGCCGGGGTTGTTGCGTAGGGGCCTGAGTGCTTTGAAGGGTGCGCTCGGAGTCGGATCGGCCAGCGCAGCGGTCAGCGACCGGACGCCGCTTGGACCGGTGCCCCCCGGCCTCCTCGACAACATCGCTCGGGCTGAGGGTACTTACCGCACCGGCTACGACACCTCGCTTGGGCACGGGCGGTTCCTGCCAGGCGGCAAGGAGGTCAAGCTGACTCAGATGACCCTGAGCCAGATCAAGGTGCTCGGCGACTTCATGCGCCGGCAGCCCGGCAACCCGAACTCGTCAGCCCTCGGGCGCTACCAGATCGTAGGCTCCACGATGAAGGATGCCGCGAAGGCGCTGGGCATGGATATGGACCAGACGAACTTCGATGCGGCTACTCAGGATCGGATGGCGCACTGGATCGCTCGCCGGCAGGGCCTCGGAGCATGGGAAGGGTTCAAGAACCATCCCGCAGAGCGCGCGGCCGCCGCAGCAGCCCTGGCACGGCAGGACTTGGCCGGCGGGACCAATCCGACCCAAAGAGCCGCCGCGATCCCGGCGCCAGGCTTCACAATCCCCAAAGGCTTCGGCCCCGGCAGCTTCGACGTAAACCGTCTCGGCGCAGCCCCCCTCGGCAGCAGCACGGTCAACAACACGGCTGGAGCTACGGTGACGATGGCGCCTGTGACCAACATCAAGATCGATGGTGCGAGCGATCCGGCGTCGGTCGGGGCTGCCGTAGAGCGGGCGCAGGGACGGGCGAATGACCTCAGCCTGCGGAATGCTCAGTCGGCGATCCGGTAGCGGGTTCGATGACCTCGGTGAAGCGCCTGCGTGGCAAGTGGCAGCAAACCAAAAGCCACAATCCATGCGTCCGTGAAATCAGGCCGCTGTGATCGCTGTGAAAACTCTGTGGAAACTGTTAGTAAGCCAAACAAATCCGTGCGATGGAAGAGTCGCGGTTCGAAGCGGAAAACCTGCCATGCCGTACAAAGCAAAACAGGTGGCCAACGCCTTCATCACGTTAGCCAACCGAGATGGATCGCCTCTCGATCCGATGAAGCTCCAGAAGCTGCTGTTTTATGCTAACGGCTATTACATAGCTGAGAGGGATGGGCAGCCTTTAATCAACGAGTATTTTGAGGCGTGGGACTACGGCCCGGTTGTCCCAACGGTATACTATGAGTTCCGTGAGTATAAAGATCAGCCCATACGCAGGTTTGCATACACGTGGAACGAGGCATTGCGAAGAATGATTATCGCGCCGCAACCAGTAAACGACCCGGACGCCGAAGAAACAATTGCTTGGGTATGGGATAACTATAAGCGGTTCTCCGGCAGAGAATTGTCAGACATGACACATAAGGACGGCGCTCCCTGGTCCCTGGCTCGGCGACGCGCAACTAACTCTTGCATGCGCAATGAACGTCTTGAAATCAACGAGATCCGCGATCATTTTGCCCAGCTTGCTACTTGAATGTCGCGCAAAGTCGATACACCTGGACACGCTTCGGAACCTTCGCCTCCACTACAGCCTGGAGAAGAAGCTGCTCCGCTTCTCATAGAAATTCCGTTGTGGAAATTCGGTCGAGTAAAATTCGAAAGCCGTTCGCAAAAAGCTTCGTTGGCTTTGGTGGCGCTTGTAGTTTTGGTTTTTATCATTGCAATACTTTCGGGCATGGAAGCAATGCCTGGAGAGCACCCAGGTGTATCAACCCTGATTAGCAGTCTCGGGCAAGCGCTAATGCTGGTACTTGGTGTTTTGCTTGGAGTTGATTGGAAAGGATCCGGCCCCAACCCCAAGGACTGATTGACTTGCGAGTGTTTATGCTTCAGCGCATCCCCAGCCACTCGCCATTTTGCTCAATGAAAATGACGCCTGCCCCCTCGTAATGAGAGGGTCGGGGGTTCGAATGACAGATCCGCATTCGAACCCGTTTTCGGTTATGACGTCCACCCGAATCGCCCCGTTGGCGTTGTAGCGAAGACCGGCCTAGCCGCGCTCGTCTCGTTCCGTCCCCTGGAGGCCCGATGCAAACTTCCGCCTGGATCTCGCTGGCCCTCGCCACGCTCCTTCCATCTGCTGTACTTGCGTTCGAAAACCCAGGCTCGCCACCGCGCGGCAGTGGCCCGACCACACTCGATAAGCTGATCCTTGTTCAACCTGACTCGACCGGCCCCATCGGGGGCATGTGCGCTACCGCGCGGGGGGGCAACGTTTGCCGGTCCCTGAGCGACCGCGCGGCCGACCGCCTCGACGTGCGAAACTTCGGTGCCAAGGTCGATGGCACGACCAACGACGCTAGCGCCTTCGCGGCCACGCGCTCGGCCGCCAAAAAAGGGCAGGTCATCGCCATCCCACCCGGCGCCGTCAATCTCGCGGGGTATAGCGCCGCCGGTCCCTCGGACGTGCTGTGGAACATCGAGGGGCCGGCGTTCTTCGCGGACGGCGTCACCCCGTTGACCAACATCGGCACGGATCTCACCCGATCCATCCTCCATGGGAATTCCGAATTTCTCTCCCGGCTCGACACCAAGCCGGACCTCGCGCCGCCCTTCCGCATCGATCGCCAGATCAACTACACGGGGGGGAAAGAGGCGAATGTGATGCCGGCCGCCCTGATGAACTGCAACATCAACGGGGATGGCACCAAGGCGCCTTCCAAGAACTTCGTCTGGTGCAACCAGACCATCATGCGGGTGTACGACACCGGGCCGGCGGCCGAGCATGTGGCCGTCAACGGCACGGCTTTCCGGTTCGGCGCGCCCCCCGGAACGAAGAGTGGCGAGCGCACCTCCGCGACCTGGGCGGGCCTGTTCCTCAATCAGGACGACACCGGCAAGTACCTCGGCACGCAGGTCGGCATCGAGGTCGATGTAGTCGGCGCCAAGATCGACACTGAGAAGCGTCGCATCATTATCCAGGGGCAGATCGCCAACCACCCCGATAAGGACAACCCCGACGAGGTGATGTCGGTGGCTACGGGCGTTTCGCTCGGCACCAACTCACCGAACAGCTACATCGGCGTGGGCTACGAACTGACGACCCCCTACAACGTAGCGGCCTTCGACGCCTCGCGGGCCACGCCGATGGGGGATGCGCCCGGTGTTTTGTTGGCGCCTCGCCAGCGTATTGCGTTCGATGGGGGCGCCAATGGAGCTTACAATCGTTCCCTGACATGGGACTCAGGTCTTCTGACGTATCGATCGCAGAATGGGCCCATCTGGCAGGCTGATGACAACGGTGCATTCACGGTTTTTGGTCCGATCCGGGCACCTGTAGTCGTTCAAATAGACAGCGTCGCGCCAAGCAGCACCAGCGACCCCTCGGGTACCCTCGGTGAGATCAGGTATTCTGGTGCGTACATGTACCGCAAAACAACTTCTGGCTGGCTGCGCTTCTCCGGTTCAAAGTTTTAGGCAAAAAAGGCTGGCGACCTTATTTCAGGTAGCCCTTTGTCCTTAATTGGCTGCGGTTGCTTTTCGCAGCCGCACACCAGCCCCACCGCCGTTCTCAGGGATGAACTCGACGCCAGCCGCCTCAAGGGCCGAGCGTAGAGCGGCGACCGTGCGTTCCTTCAACACCTCGCCCCGCTCCAGGCGGGCAACTGTGTCTGGCGAAACGCCCGCTGCGGCAGCCAGATCTCGCACTCCCAAACCGAGCGCAGTACGAGCCATCTTGCATTGGACTGCGAGCATTTCCGAACCACGTTACGATTTTGATTGACGGCCGCCGCAGGCCGGCATAATCATAGCCGTGTTCTGATTTCAGAACAATAATTGGTTTTGGCGCTTCTGCGCCTGCCCCCACGCACATCCCGACCATCTCAGCCCCGGAGCACACCGGTTATGGCAACGAACCCGCTTGCGCCCTTGCATCCCAAGCGCCGCTTCTCAGGCGCCCTGTACGCTCGCCCGGCCCCAGCCCTGGAGCCCGACGAGCACGGCCCCGGTAGCGCCGAGGACTGGCGGGTCACGGCGCCCGTCCGGCCCGACACAGCACACGTCCGCGCACCGCGCTTCCTGGACCTGACCGGCGACTTCGTCTCGGCGGTCCTGATCATCGCCGGGGGCGTGTTCGCCTACGGCTTCGTGCAGATCGGTTGAGGGGAGGCCGGCATGACGACGAAGCACAAGACCGCCCACCGCACGGCAGAAGCCACCCCGAGCCTCCGCGAGCGCGCCGAACGCCTTCGGGATGCTGCCGGCCGGTTCATCCGACGTCCGGCGCCGAATCAGGAGCGGCCGCCGGCTGGAACCGTGCCCGCTCCGCTCGACGCCCATCCGGACGCCTACGGCTTGATGCTGGATGCCAATGGCGCTGGCCTTCGCTGCCCGCCCGGCTCCTCCGTGGTCGTCGAACCTGTGAGCCCAACCGGCGCCGGCCTCGCTATTTTCTACCGCAAAGGGGGCGGTCCAGAGATTTGGGACCTCACCCATAACTTCGCCCCTGGGATGCTCGACGTTGGCGATGGCGCAGAAATGACGCCCCTGGTGGAAGTGGTGGAGCCAAATTCTGGGCGTCGGGGCCAAATCAATGCCGGCTCGGTCGAGAAGGTGCACCGCGTGGTCGGCGTCTACATGCCCGTCGAGGTGATGGATGAGCACCGCTCCCTGCCATCCGATCTTCCGCTGATGACCGAGTGCCCTGAAGGTATGGTCCTCCACTATGCGGACTGCGCTGCGGCCTATCCACTGGTGCGCCATGGCGAGACCGTCGTTGTCGATCCGTCACGGCGAGATCTCGTCGACGGGGCGCTTTGCCTGCTGGAATGGAATAACGGCAGCCGGTCGATCCTCCAGACCAACCATCGCGCTGTTGGCAAAGGCAACTCGCCTTCATGGTGGGCTGATCCGATCAACCGCCCCGGCAGCCGCCAAGCAATGGAGCGTCTGCTACGCGACCGGGCGATGTTGTTCATGAGCGACGGCCCGTACAGCCCGCATCGTCTGCGCGAGAAGATCGTAGGAACCGTCGTCGGTGTTCTAGTGCCCGGCGACCGCCAGCAGGCTTCGCTGTCCGTCCAGACGACTGAAGGCTCTGAAGCCGAGGCAGCCCGATGACCAACATCATCCGCTTCCCCGCCTCCGGCTGGCTCCAGGCCACGACCATCCCGCGCGAGGAGTTCGAACGCCTCGCGGATCTCGCCCTTGATGTCGTGGACCGCATCGTCGCGATCCTCGACGCGGCGGATGGTGATCCAGACATGGAGCCGGATGCCGACGCTGAACCGTCTCTCGGCGCGCCTGAGGGCCAGGAGAGCCACGCGATGTGGCTGCGTGGCGGGGATAGGGACCTTGAGCTTTGACCGCACAAGCAGGTCGCGATGTCGTCCACGCCCGCCCGGAAACGGGGGAGAAGCCGAGCATAGGGGCGTGGACGGTCGATCCTCGGACCGACCTTTAAGAAAGCACCAATCGGCGCCGTTCGTTCGATCGAGCGATCAGATGCCGCGCTCGTCCGTGACGGTTCGCAACCAGCCGCCTTTTTCCAGGGACTCTATGTGGGTCAAAACGTGGGTAGTCAGCAGAGATAAAAGGCTAAGCCAATGACATCAAACATGATTTCTGAGCGGTCTGGCGGACTCCGTCTCCGCCAGACAATAGCGTTTTCGATAAGTCGCTGTAATCCTTCAGATTCGACAAGCGTCGAGTTTGCGGTTGTCTCCGCAAGGAGTGCCTGTGGACATTCTCTCGCTGAGGGTCGCCCTGGGACAGCGTCGGACAAACGAGCGGTTCGGACCTCAGGCGATGCAGCCGACTCTAGTCCGGCTGCGTAGGCAATGAGCCCGGAAGGGGTTCTTCACGCGTTTGCGGAAGGCTGTATCCGACCTTCCGAGCGACCCACATGCCAGTTCATGACTTCGGCGTCCCTGCCGACACGCCTGTCTCGGAAATGAAGCAGGCCTCGTACGCATCGCTTTGACGAAAACTGAAAAGCGCGGCGGCCACGGCATTTGGGATAAGGAGTTGAAGAAGCCCTTCTCCGACAGGCGAGAGTGCCGAGGCTACAAGGGGCATTTGGCTCTCCTCGACTTGCCGGAGGAGATGCAGGAAGGCCAGTGCGTCCTTCGCCGAGTCGGCAACGCAAGTTGCCGAGGCACGGGCAGGCCGCCCTGCCAGCCATTGCCCGGCAGGTTACCGACACCAACCTTCTGGAAGAGATGCAGCGCATCGGCAGCGGCCTGGAGTGACAGCTTGCATCCCTCTCCGGAGAGAACCTTACGTCCAGAGACCAGATCGCGGTACTGTCGCCCGTACGGTCCCGAAACGAGGTTTGCCGCCGTCGTCATCTCCGACGATCCGCTCGTGAGCGAACAGCTGGACGCCTTCGCATCCGACCCGAAGCAAGACTGTCCCTTCTGTGGGAAGCCATGCTGCCGGGCCCGGGGATTCTACGGCGGGGCCGTTGGCGTTGCGTATCGCGGGCCGGAGTTCGAGGAGCACGCCGCCATCCGTATGGTCGCCGACTGCCAGGGCGGCCGCCGCGACGATCCACGAGACGTGATGGCCGCCTGATGCGGCTCGGTCCAAATTACCGGTCAGGTCACCCCTAGTCCGGGGGCGGGGTGGGGCTGCCCTCTGGAAACGATGGTGGGCCCGGCAGGACTGCCGGAAATCAAGTACAGCAAAGACTTAGCAGAATGTTTGGGGCACGGTGGTCCCGTTGAATATCAAGGGCTTTCTGCGGCGCCCCCCAAACCTTCGGGGCCTGAAAACGGAACTGCCGTCCTGGGGGTAGGAGCCCAGAACGGCAGATACGAGGAAAGAGGCAACCACGCGACTTTCGAGGCCGGAAGCTACCACGGGGAGCCCAGCGCTTCCACCGCCGTGGGAGGCGCGGCATGACCGACCTCCGCACCATGGCCCGCGACCTCGGCGGCGAGGTGGCCGGCATCGGCCAGATCGTTTGCCCTGGCCCTGGCCATAGTCACCGTGACCGCTCTCTGTCCGTCCGCCTCGACGCGCGGGCACCCGGTGGCATCGTGGTCTATTCCTTCGCGGGAGACGACGCCCTCGCCGCCAAGGACTACGTGCGCCAGCGGCTCGGCCTGTCCGAGATTTTCGCCCGATCCGGCGCAAACCTGCCCCGGCGTGACGAACGCAAAGTTGCACCGGTAGAGGTCCCCGGATCGGGGGAGCGCACTGCCCGAGCCATGGCGATTTGGTCCGAGGCTCGCCACCCGGCCGGTAGTCCCGTCGAGTCGTACCTAGGGCGCCGCGGCGTCTCGCTCCCCGACGATCCCCGCGAGGTGATCCGGTTCCACCCTGCCTGCCCGTTCGCCGGCACCCGCACCCGCGCCATGGTGGCGCTCGTCCGGGACATCGTCACGAACGAGCCGGTCGCCATCCACCGCACGGCCTTGAGCCTCGACGGCCAGAAGATCGAGGTGAACGGCCACGACCGTCTCGCCCTCGGCCCGATCGGCGGCGGCGCGGTGAAGCTCACTCCCGACGAGGGTGTCACGACCTGTCTCGGGATTGGGGAAGGGATCGAGACGACGCTCTCGCTCCGGAGATCCACCGAGTTCGGGGAATCACCCGTGTGGTCACTCCTGGCGGCCGGCGGCATCAGCACCCTGCCCGTGCTCCCCGGCATCGAGGCCTTATGGATCGCCACCGACCACGACCCGGCCGGCCTCAAGGCTTCCCGTAGTTGCGCCACCCGCTGGCAGTCCGCCGGCGCCGAAACCTTCCTCATCACGCCGGACGCCCCCGGCGCGGACCTCAACGATCTCCTCACGGGGGCGCATCATGTCTAACCTCAACGGCTACTCGATCGAGCGCGGCGCCCCTTTTGCTCGTAATGTCCCCTCAGATTTGAGGGCGCCCCACGGTGGGGCGAAACCGGCTATCAAGCCGTCCATCTTCTCGATGGCCGAGTTGCAACGCCAGGAGTTTCCGGAAATCCGGTACATCGTGCCCGGCTACATCGCGGAGGGCTGCACGCTCCTCGCCGGCCGGCCCAAGCTCGGCAAATCCTGGCTCGTCCTTGAGATGGGATTGGCCGTAGCAAGCGGCGAAAGCTGCCTTGGCGGCATCCCGTGCGAGCAAGGCGACGTGCTGTATCTCGCCCTTGAGGACAACAAGCGCCGGCTTCAGCGCAGGGGCACGAAAATGCTCGGCGCCTACGGAGGGAATTGGCCCGCCGCAATGGAGTGCGCCACGGAATGGCCCCGCGCCAGTGAAGGCGGCATTGAGGCCATCGAAGAGTGGATTCTCTCGAAGCAGAACCCACGCCTCATTATCATTGATGTGTTCGCTCAGTTCAAAACCGAACGGGCCAGCAAAGATTCGCTTTATGAGGCCGACTATCGGTCGGTGAAGGCGCTTCAAACCCTTGCGGGCAAGTATCAGGTCGCCATCATCGTGGTCAGCCACACCCGCAAATCCAACGGCACCGAGGCCGACCCGTTCGAGAAGGTCTCGGGCACCCTCGGCCTGTCTGGCGCGGCCGATACCACGTTCATCCTGGATCGAGATGGCAATGGCGCCTCGATCTACCTCCGAGGCCGTGACATCGAGGAAACCAATAGCGCGGTCATATTCGACACGGTGTCCTGCCGCTGGCACGTCCAAGGCGACGCCAACGAGGTCCGGCGCACCGACGAGCGCGGCGCGATCCTGGGCGCACTGGACGAAGCGAACGAGCCGATGTCCCCGGGCGACATTGCCCTCGCCACCCGTATGAGCAGCCTGAACGTCAGACAGCTCCTGTTCAAAATGACCAAGGCAGGCGAGGTTTCGAAGACCGGACGGGGCTTTTACCAGCATCCTGGCCGTCAGCCATACGATAACAATGCCAGTGCCGATAACAACGATAACAAGATAACAACGGTCGCTGACGAGCAGCGTTTGCCCTCGGAAGACAGGCCCGCGTTGGATGCCAGCCAGACCGGCATCGCCCCCAAATCAGATGTTACCGATAACAACGGAACGGCGGTGGCTGAGACGCTCCTGACCAAGGCGGCCAGCGATTTCCTGGCGTGGCTCCGGTCCCGCACCGAGCAGCCGGTCAGCGCCCGCCTCATCACCAGCCACGCCCCGAAGCACATCCGAGCACAGCAGGTACGAGACCCGGTCCTTGCGGAATTGCAGCGGCATGGCCTCATCCGGATCGAGGAGACCAAGGCCGCCAACGCCAGCCGGACCACCCGCCTCATCCACCTCATCGGGGAGGCAGGCCGATGAAAGTCTGCAACCGGCGTTATCTTGTTACCGATGTTATCGGCCGTGTGGATGTTATCGCCCGCCCTCGGCCCGACAGCGTTCTCATGGATCTCGCGGAGCGCCTGCGCAGGCTGGCCCCCTCCTCCCGTGACCCCGAGCGCTTCCACGAGGAGAAGTCCGAGATCGTCCACGCCCTGCGCCTCATCGCGCGGGAGGTGGCCCATGGCTAAGTGGCCCTACGGGACCAGCGAGTGGAAGGCGTTGAGGCAGGCGAAGCTCCAGGCCTCGCCTCTGTGTGAGCCGTGCGACAAGCGAGGGCGCATCGTGTGCGCCAACACCGTGGACCATCGCGTGAGCATCGCGAAGGGCGGCCCCGCCTTCCCTTCCCTGTCAGGTCTCATGTCCATGTGCCCAGCCTGTCACAACGCCAAGACAAGGGCCGTGGACAGGCCCGGTGGTTCGGGCGTGGCATTCCCCGGCTGCGACGCCTCGGGCCTGCCTGTGGACCCGTCTCACCCGTTCTTCGGTGGACCAGCGAAGGGGTATACCCCCTCCAAGGACCAGCCGCTGAGGGGGCAGGACCGCATGGGTAGTCGTCCGCGCACTAAGTTTCGGGGGGGCCGCTGATGGGTCTCCGTGGTCCCGGCGCGAAGGCGATCAAGAAGCCTGCCGATCCCCTCATCGAAACGACATCGGCGCCGCATCCGTGGGAGGTCGCCGGCCTCACCAAGGCCGAGCGCGTCATCGCCTTCATGGAATCCCTGCCGGTCACGTCGGGTGCGCTCGCCGGGACCACGTTCCGCGTCCGCCCGTGGCAGCGCCGGTTCCTCAAGGCGGTCTACGCCACCGATCGGCGCAACCGCCGTCAGGTCCGCACCGCCGTGCTGTCCATGGCCCGGAAGAACGGCAAGACGGACGTGGCCGCGCGCCTCGCCCTCTGCCACATCGCCGGACCTGAAGCGGAGGAGCGTGGCGAGGTCTACAGCGCGGCCAACGATCGCTTTCAGGCCGGCCGCATCTTCTCCGAGATCTGCGCCATCATCGAGCGGGTGCCGTGGCTCGACGCCCGTATCTCGATCCGCCGGCACTCGAAGGAGCTTGAGGACATCGGCGGCACCGGCACCGTGTTCGCGGCGCTCTCGGCCGACGTGGCGACGAAGCACGGTCTCTCGCCGTCGATGTGGATCTACGACGAGCTCGGGCAGTCCCCGAGCCGGGACCTGTACGACACCCTCGACACGGCTATGGGCGCCCGCGCCGAGCCCTTGAGCGTCATCATCAGCACGCAGGCGGCGCGAGACGAAGCCCCGATGTCCGAACTCGTGGACTACGGACTGCGGGTGAACGCGGGCGAGGTGAAGGACCCGAGCTTCCACCTGACGCTTTACACGGCGCCGCTCGACGCGGACCCGTGGGAGCGCTCGACCTGGAAGCTGGCAAACCCTGCCCTGGCCGACTTCCGGTCCCTGGAGGATGTCCAGCGCCTCGCCAGCCAGGCCCAGCGTATGCCGAGCCGGGAAGCGTCGTTCCGCAACCTCATCCTGAACCAGCGGGTGGACGTGACCCAACAGTTCCTCACCGCGCCGGTCTGGAAGGCCTGCGGTGCGTCGGTGGACCTCGACAGCCTCAAGGGGCGGACTTGCCACGCCGCGCTCGATCTGGCGGCCTCGCGGGACCTCACGGCCCTCGTGCTCGTGTTCGAGGACGATGACGGGGGATTCGATGTCGTGCCGTTCTTCTGGCTCCCCGGAGACGATCTCCGGGACCGCGAGGATAGCGACCGGGTGCCCTACGTGCGGTGGCGGGACGAAGGCTACCTCCTAACCATGCCGGGCAAGACGACGGACCCGGCCGTGGTCGCCCGCAAGATCGCGGAGCTTCACGGGCAGTTCAGCTTCACAGCGCTGGCCTATGACCGGTGGCGGATCGAGGATCTACGTCGCGAGCTTGGGGCGATCGGCGCCGACGTGCCCCTAGTGGAGTGGGGCCAGGGCTTCAAGGATATGAGCCCGGCCATCGACGTCCTGGAGCGCTTGGCCGTCGAGGCGAAGCTACGGCACGGGATGCACCCGCTCCTAACGTGGTGCGCAGGTAACGCCAAGACGACGGCGGACCCGGCAGGGAACAGGAAGCTAGATAAGAAGAAGTCGACGGGGCGGATCGACGGTATCCAGTCCCTTGCAATGGCTCTCGGGGCAGCGAACCGCCACGAGGCGCAAGAGGACTGGAGCCCTATGGTTGATCTAATTTAAGAAATTTGACGCATCAGGCTTGCTTCAGTTCTTCGTTGAACCAAATACTGGCCGTTTGTTCAATTGTTCCAGTTGATCGGCAATGCAAAAAATGAGCATAGCCTCTCTTTTCCAGCCATAATTTAAAAGTGAGGAAGTTATGATAGGCTTCTGATGGTATAGAGATTTTCTCTTCGACGGCCCAAATCTTACAAAGATGACGGATCATCTTCTCGGCTTCTAGCTTTTCGGCTTGATCCCTGGTCATGGCTATTGTGAGCTCCAAGTGAGCGTTGAACAAGTCGCCTCACCGCCTCGGGCCGGGATGGCGTAGGATCGGGCTGGAATGCAATCCACGCATCAAGTTCAGCTAATAGCTCTGAGTTCATACGTACGTTAACGGCTTCGCTATCGACGCGAGGCCGACCTCGATTTTTCTTAGCGCTAAGAATTGACATGTCTAATTAATAGCGCCATCAAAGTCGGGCCGCAACGGTGTTTGCACCACCGAGGCGGCCCTTACCGAAATCGTCCCCGGAGAACGATCATGGCTGAATACGCCAATAGCACACCTGTGCCCGCTTCCGTACGCCCTCAACAAGTTGGGCCGGTTACACAGGCCATCTGGAATATCCGGGGGCCGCACCTCGATCCGATCGAAGCCATCCGCGCTGGCCTGGAGAACTACTTCGCTGGCCTCGGCATCGTGCTGGATTTCGATGCGCCAATCCCCATAGCCGAAGACATCGGCATCAGTGTTGTCGGAGGGCTTACGGCATGACCGAGCGCCTCGACACATCCAAGGAATTTCTTGAATTGTCCGAGGCCGTTAACTCGGTCAAGCATCTTATGTATGCTGTGGAGTCTATGGCCGACAATTTTCTCCAAGTCGCCAGCATGGACACCAAGATTTCGGATGCCAAGAAGAATGGATATCGTCCCGTACTAATGACGGAGGAGCAATTCCAAGCTCTACACTTCATGATCGCACATGCCGGGGAACTTGCGCGCAAAGCGGACGAGGGTGTCAACGAGCTTGAGGTATGGGCGCGCGATCAGTTGGAGGTCGCCGCATGAAGCTGATCCGCTCATGGCTCGCCTTGGCGAACACACGATGGGCGCTCGCAGACCTTGAGCGCTCTCGAATGCTGGACCGGAATTCGGATCAAGCTCTGAACCGCGCCCAAGCTCACATGGACCGCGCTTACGCACTCGCCGCACGGTGCGGCATGTCTCGGCGCTAGGCTTGCCTTCAATGAAACCTCTTGACTGTAGGCCAGAGGTTGCTAACCTCTGGTCATCAGCCAAGAGGATTTAGCCGTGCCGAGCAACCCCCGCCCCTATCAAGTCCGCGCGAAGACGGCGTGCGAAGCTGTCGGCCTCGACCGCGACCGCTTCAACGAAGACTGTGCGGCCAACATTTACACCTGCGCCCCCCCGACCGAGGCCGGCAAAGCCCGTATCTTCTACGAGCCCGACCTCATCGCCCTCTACTTTTACGCTCATTTGCGCCGCTGGGGCTTGACGGCCGAGCGCGCTGCAAATGTGGCCTGCCGTGTTGGAGAGCAGGCCCGGCAACTCGTCAACACCGGACAGGACATCGTCGGGGATGTGGTGATCGGCTTCGATCATGCCGGCTCGACCTACTGCGGGCTCGGTAAGGGCGTCAGCGAGACGGTTGACGGTACGCAGAACGCCTTCGGCGGCACGTATTCCCCCATGGTCATGTCCTGGAGGTTCGCCCTCCAGAACGTGCTCATCATCGTCAAGGAGCGCGTGGAGGACCTGACAGCGGCGCGCGGCGAGGACTGATTCCCACCGGCCGCGCAACCCGGCCCGCCGCGTCGGGCAAAGGTGCCAAGCATCAGGTTGCACCCCTTCCCCCTTGAGGACTTTGTAATGCGTACCCTCATCCATCTTCGCGAACAGCGCGGCCTCAAGGTCGATGCCATCCGCGCCATCCATGCCAAGGCCGCCACCGAGAACCGGGACCTGACGGACACCGAGCAGTCCGCCTTCGACACCGGTAAGGGCGAGGTCGAGCGCCTGGAGCGTGAGATCCGGAACCACGAGTTCCTAGCCGACGCCGAGCGCCGCGCCGAGGCCGAGCCCGTCACCGAGCGTGGTGGCGGCATGGCCGATCTCGAGGCGCGGTTCTCGGCCTCCAAAGCCCTGGCCGAGTTCACCGACACCGGCCGCCTCACGGGTGCCGAAGCCGAGTGGGCCGCCGAACACCGCTCGGGCCGGCCGGGCGCCATCGCCATGCCGACGAGCGTGTTCCTGGGCGAGCGCCGCGCACTCCTCACCACCAACCCGGTAGCCGGTCCTGGCGGCAACCTCGTCCCCACGAACCAGGGCGCCCTCATCGACCGCGTGCGCCCCACCCTCGTCACCGAGAGCCTGGGTGCCACCGTTCTCCAGGGCCTCACCGGCAACCTCGATCTCCCCCGCGTCAAGGATTCGGGACAGGCGTTCTGGGTGCCCGAGCACGGGAACGTCCAGCGCTCCGACATGAAGTTCGACAAGGTGTCGATGGGACCGAAGACGGTCGGCGCCGAGTACGAGGTCTCCCGCCGGATGCTCCTCCAGGCAACCGCACTGGAGCCGATCCTGCGGGCCGACATCTCGTTCCTCCTCCGTCAGGCCCTGGATGCGGCGGCCATCAAGGGTGGCGGTGCCAACGAGCCGGTCGGCATCCTGGCGACGCCCGGCCTCACGGTCCTACCCCTCGGCACGAACGGTGGCGTCCTGAGTATCGACACGGCGGCCGACATGATCGCGGCCATCGACGACGACGCGGACGGCTCGCGCGGCTTCCTCATCACCAAGCAGATCCGCACCGCGGCCTTGAAACAGAAGGATGGGCAGGGCCAGCCCTACGGCCTCGGCACCGTGTTCTCGGGCGAGCAGGTTCGTGTCTCCAAGGCGATGCCGAGCAACGGCACCAAGGGCACAGGCACCAACCTCTCGGCCGCGATCTACGGCATCTGGTCCGATCTCGTCATCGGCTACTGGTCGGCCGTGGACATCGTGCCGAACCCCTACCACAGCGACGTGGCGTCCAAGGGCGGTCTCCTCCTCCACGCCTTCCTGGACGCGGACGTGGCCTCGCGGCACATCGAGAACTTCGTCGCCGTAACCGATGCGAAGACCGCCTGATGGCCGGCGCGGCAACCCCCGAGCGCCGTTCAGCCTCAGTCGAAGTGCGGGCCAAGGGCCGGCGCCTTGAGGGCCACGCCGCGCTGTTCGGCGTCGAGGCTCGCATCGGCACCTTCTCGGAGACCATCCGGGCGGGCGCCTTTAAGGGCTCGCTGGGACGGGATGTCCTGGCCCTCGTGGACCACGATCCGGGCCGGGTCCTGGCTCGCACCAAGAGCGGCACCCTGCGGCTGGCGGAAGATACCCGTGGTCTCGCCTTCGACCTCGACGTGCCCGACACCAGCCAAGGCCGGGACATCCTGGCCCTGGCCGAGCGGGGCGACCTCGGCGGCATGTCCTTCGGCTTCACGGCGGAACCCGGCGGCGACGCCTGGACCGGCGAGAAACGCGAGCTTCGCAGCGTGACGCTCCACGAGATCAGCGTCGTGCTCGCTTGGCCCGCCTACCAAGGCACCGTCGTGAACGCCCGCTCCAGGGGTATCCAGACCCCTGCCCCGCGCCTGGCACTCGCCGGCCGCTACCTCGAAACCTTGAGGGGCTGACATGGGCCTGTGGAACCGTCTGTTCGGCGTCGAGACCCGGAGCGGCGACGTGCGCCTCTCCGACCCCTACCTGGGGGAGTTTTTCGGTATGCAGGGGCGTGGCGGCAACGTGACCCCCGACGCCGTGCTGTCCAACCTCGCGGTGGCCGCCCGTTGCGTCGCCCTGCGCTCCGAGATGATGGCGAGCGTCGGCCTGTACCTGTTCCGACGCACCGACAACGGCGGGCGCGAGCGGGCCGACGACAACCCGCTCTACGGGGTGCTGCACGACATCGCGAACCCCAACATGACCGCGTTCGAGGCGCGCGAGTTCTTGGTGCGCAGCTTGGACCTGACCGGCAACGCCTATGCCCGGATCGAGCGCAACGCGCGTGGGCAGGTCACGGCGCTCTATCCCCTGGCGCCCCTCACGGTTGGCGTCGAGCGCTTGGCCTCCGGGCGGCTCCGCTACCGCGTGGGCCAGGAGCGCGGCGCCCCCTACGTCCTCCTCCAAGAGGAGATGTTGCACCTGCGCGGGCCGTCCCGCGACGGCATGCTCGGGCAGTCCCCCATTTCGATCTCGCGAGGCTCCCTCGGCCTCGCCCTGACGAATCACGACACGGCGGCCTCGCTCTCGGCCAACAGCCTGCGCCCCTCGGGCATCCTGTCCTTCCCGGAACGCCTGACGCACGAACAGCGCCTCCAGGTCCGGCAGAGCATGGAGCAGCGCTACGTCGGCACCGACAAGGCCGGCAAGCTCATGGTGATGGACGGCGGCGCCAAGTTCGAGCGCATGGCCTTTTCTCCCGAGGACGCCGAGTTCTTGGATAGCCGTAAGCTCGGCAACGAGGACGTGGCCCGGATCTTCGGCCTGCCGCCCACGTCGGTCGGCATCACCGACAAGGCGACCTATTCGAACACCGAGCAGGAAGGCCGCGCTCTCGTCCAGAACGCCCTCGGGCCGCTGGCCGGCCGGATCGAGGCCGCGATGATTCGGTGCCTCCTCACGGATGTCTCGCGCCGTACCCTCTACGTCGAGCACGACCTTGACACCCTCCTGCGCGGCGATGTGAAGGCTCGCTTCGAAGCCTACCGCATCGGCCGCGAGACCGGCGCCCTGAGCCCCAACGACATCCGGCGCCGCGAGAACGATCCGCCTATCCCGAACGGCGATGTCTACCACCAGCCGGCCAATTGGGTGCCCCTCGGCACCGCTGCGCCCGCCGCCACGGTCGTGGAGGCCTGATAGTCGCCATGGGCAGACAGGTCGCCCTACCGCCAACGCTCGCGCCCCGGCTGATCAGCCGCGAGGCCGCTGCCGCCTACGTCTGCCTCTCGCCGAACAAGTTCGATGAGCTGGTGAAGGATGGGCGGATGCCGCGCCCTCGGCGGATCGACGCACGCAAGGTGTGGTGCGTGCGAGAGCTAGACGGTGCGGCGGACAATCTGCCGATCGACGGCGATGATGCTACCGGGGATGACACCTGGGGAGACATCGATGCCGCGTAAACTGCCGCCCTACGTCGAGCGCAACGTTGTGAAGGGAAACACCTACCTCTCGTTTCGGCGAGGGAAGGGCACCCGCATCCGCCTGCCGGCCGATCCGACTTCGACGGAGTTCCAGGACGCTTATCGTGCCGCCCTAATCGGCCAAACACCCGCCAAGACTGCGGGCCGTACCGCCGCCGCACCGGGCACGATCGAGGCTCTGGTGCAGTCTTACTTGCGCAGTCCCGACTACGTCGAGCTTCGCACCACCACGAAGCAGGGGTACCGGTCTCGGATCGAGATGATTCGTACCAAGCATGGCCATCGCACGATTGCCGGGCTCACCGCCTCGAGGATCAGTGCGGCCTTTCTTGAGCCGTTAGCTGGCAAGCCCGGTGCGCGGCTCTCGCTCCTCAAGATGCTGCGGATCTTGATCCGCCATGCCATCAGCAAGGAGTGGCTGAAGCACGATCCGTCGAAGTCCATTCGGCGGCCGAAGTCGAACGAAATCCGGTCCTGGACTGATGAGGAGATCGCGCAGTTCGAGGAAAGGTGGCCGGTCGGGTCTAAGCAACGCCTCGCGTTTGCGCTTCACATCTACACAGGGCAGCGTCGGTCCGACGTGCATCGCATGACCTGGGCTGATGTTGTGAGTGGCAAGATCCGTGTGGTCCAACAGAAGACGGGAGCCAAGCTGTCGATCTACTTGCACCCCGATCTTCGCCATGTACTGGACGCGACGGTGCGTCAGCACGTCACGATCCTCAACACCGGCTTCGGCAAGCCTTTCACGGTCTCCGGCTACGGCAATTGGCTCCGTGACGCGATTACGGATGCGGGCCTGCCAGTCGATTGCCAACCCCATGGGCTCCGTAAGGCCGCCGGGCGACGCCTCGCCGAGGCCGGATGTTCGGCGAACGTCATCATGGCCGTGCTCGGACACAAGTCGCTATCCGAGGCCGAGCGGTACACCCGCGATGCCGATCAGGCCCGCCTTGCCGAGGCTGGCATCGTCAGCTTGCCGGTACGGATCACGAACAACCATGCCCAAACCACCTCTGAGGAGTTTGGGGAAGTTGCGAAAAACACAGGAGGATCAACGCGATGAGTAGGGTAGTGGTGGGCCCGGCAGGACTCGAACCTGCAACCAGACCGTTATGAGCGGTGTGTAGGGAACGAAGTCCGCCCTGGGGAGGGTGAGAACAAACGACGTACCGGAACCGCTATTCCCCCCGGTTTCCCCCCGTTCCGGTTCCGGTGCGGTTCCGGTACCGCAAGCCTCAGGCGGCCTTCGCCAGCGTCGCGAGGGACCGGTGCGGCAGGCCGAGCCGCTTGAGCCGGGCGTCCCGGTTGGCCGCCGCGATCCGCAGATCCTTGTCGCGGTGGTAGTGGACCGAGAAGGCGTCGTGGAGCTCGGGCGGCGGGAGCGACCGCTTCTTGCGGCCGCCGGCGATGCCGACCTGGTAGTCGGCGGCCCAGTGGCCGTAGACCTCCAGCAGCACCTTCTCCGACATGCCGAGGAAGTTCGCCGCGTCCCACGACTTCACCCCGCGCTGGAGGAGCCACGTCGCGCACGTGTGCCTCAGCATGTGCGGCGAACCCTTGAGCCCTGCGTCGGCCAGGGCGACGGCGAAGCCCTTGTTGACCTTCTCGACCGGCTCGCCGTTGAACTCGACGACGTAGTCCTTCGAGACCCCGAGACGCTTCCACCGGCGGATGTGGGCGATCAGCCGGTCGGGGATTCGAACGGGCGGCTGACGCTTGTTCGTGGCGGCCTGCCCGACGGCGAGGCGGTGGAACGTTCCCGTCTCCAGGTCGAGCCACGACCGGCCGGGCAGCTTCTCGAACGAGGCGGTCGCGATGGCCCCGGCCCTGGTGCCGGTGTAGATCCCGAGCAGCACGAACCTGCACAAGTGCCGGTGCGGCCGCTTCCTCGACGACACCACCTCGCCGGCCCGCGTCGGCGAGTCCTTGCGGACCGTCATCACGGCGCGCTTGCGCCACATGCCGAGGAGCAGCCGGGCGGCGTCAGGGCGGTCGAGGTGGTACTCCTTCGGCTTCCCCTTCGCCGGCAGCGCGACCTCGACAACCTCGCGGCAGTAGCCCCTCCCGCGGTGCCAGTTGACGGCTGCCCGCATGTCTTCGAGCTCGCGCCTCGCCCCCTGTGGCGTCACCGTGCGGGCGGCGTTTCCGGTCTCCTTGGGACGCGCCGACTTCCATGCGTGGCCGCAGCGCCAGTCGACGTACTCGTCGCAGGAATCGCCATCGACGTCCGCCAGGGTCTTACCCTGCCAGAACTCGCCAAGCTGAAGGAGCCGCGCCATGCAACGGGTGGCGCGCCCCTCGTAGATCGGCGGCTTCGCGTGGACGATCCCGGCCTTGGCGTCCTCGGCCCGCAGGTCCTCGACGCGCTTCTGGACGACGCGCTCGCCCCACATCAGGAGAACGTCGACGACGGCGACCTCGCCGGCGCCGCGGCCCTTCTGGACGGAGGGGGTGTGCTTGGCGGTGATGTAGCCCGCGAGAGCCTGGGCGGCCTTCGCCTCCTCGGCCTCGTTGTAGGCTACGGCTTCGGCTTTCGCGGCTCCCTTGAGGCCGCGGACATCGCGCGCAAAGCAGCCAACGGGTCGGCGGACGTTGCCGTCGTCTTTGATGTGCCACTGGGCGAGGCGCTCCGTGCCGCCGTCCTTGGCGACCTCGCCGGGCCGGAGCCAGAGACGGGGTCCTGAGTTCCTGCGCGGCATGCTTCCCGCCACTCCCTGATGATGCGCCTGGTGACGACGATGTTTCGCCCGTGCCGCTCTTCGCGCAGGTCGCCCCGGTCGATGGCCTCCCGAAGCTGACGCGCCGAGAAGATCGGACGCCGGATCGGGACAGTCTCACCCGGCAGCCGGTACCGGAGGCAGAGCTCCGGGAGCCAGACCGCGGTCTCCAGGTCGAGCGGCGTGTCATCCTCGGCGAGGGACGCCATCTCGGGCCGGCCTTCGTGGATGTCGGTCGACACGATCAGTTGAAATGTCGTCATGAGATAGAGTCCCGAATTCGCTGGAACCGGTCAACGGTGATGGTGGGAGGTTCGAGTGCGCAGTTGTGGATCCCTTCCCGTCCCGGTCCCGCGGCCAGGGATTTCGTAACCGCCGTCGGGTAGGCCTGACGATTCCACCGGCCCCCGGAGAGACCCGTGAAACGAATACCCGCCCCCGATCCGAGACCTGTTCCCCCGGGGGCGTGACCGTGCGCGGCAGCCCCCTCGCCAGAGGATGCTGCCACGATGACGTTCAACATTTTTGCCACCGCCGACCATCACTTCGGGCACGGCGGGGTGCTCAAGATGATGTCCCGCCCGTTCGCCTCCATCGAGGAGCACGACGAGTTCCTCGTCGACGCCTGGAACTCCACCGTCGGCCCCCGCGACGAGGTCTGGCACCTCGGCG
>NZ_JAKSYI010000048.1 GCF_022829285.1 Methylobacterium sp. J-078 | reverse complement strand
TCCGTGCGCACCGCGTCGGCCACCGCCTGCAGCGCGCTCTCCGGCAACAGCCGCAGGGAGGCGGGCTCCGCCAGCCCGTCCAGGATCGCCGTCGCCTCCGAAGAGGCCGGGCTCGCTTGCGTGGTTTCTTGCCGTGACACCAATCGACCTCACGCCCGGAGGGAAGACATGCGCGCAATCGCTTGCGGCCAATGACAAATTCGAACCGCGGTCATCCGCGGACACCCGCGTCGACATCGAGGGGCGCCACGCCGGCGGCCGTGCCGTCGGCCCCGAGGGTGATCTTCTGGATGCGGGCCTCGGCCTTCTGCAGAAGCCCCTCGCAGTGGCGCTTCAGCGCCTCGCCGCGCTCGTAGATCGCCACCGATTCGTCGAGGGGCACGTCGCCCTTCTCCAGGCGGCGCACGATATCCTCGAGCTGCTCCAGGGCCTTCTCGAACGGCAGGTCGAGTGCCGTCTCACCGGCACCGCCCGTCGAAGCAACGGCGGGTCGCGTGACACTCATTCTAAACTACCCCTTGATTCTGACGGTCTAAGCCCGTCGCCGCGAAGCCGGCAACCCGATCCGGTGGCCGAGCGGGCGTTTCGTGACCCGGGGCGGCCTTTGCGCCACACCTGTTTCGGGAGCGTTCCGCCCGGCGCGGCGCCGTGGGTCCGGTGCCGGATCGGCAAGGTTCACCAATGTGTTATGCGCCGCCTCGAAGGTCGGGTGTCAACGCCAGCCGGAACGGCTCGCCCTCGAAGGCCTCTGCACCGCGCCCGATCTCCGCGATGGCCGCGACCATCCGCCCGCCGCGCCCCAGCATCCGGTCGGCGATCGCC
Source organism: Methylobacterium sp. J-078 (assembly GCF_022829285.1). Classification (GTDB taxonomy): domain Bacteria; phylum Pseudomonadota; class Alphaproteobacteria; order Rhizobiales; family Beijerinckiaceae; genus Methylobacterium. The sequence goes on along the minus strand of NZ_JAKSYI010000048.1, from coordinate 36,418 downwards.
ACGAACAGGGCGTTCGGGGTCGCCGAGGGCGAGGCGTCCCGCAGGGCACGGGCGACCTCGGCCTCGTCGCGCTCGGGCGCCAGGGCGCAGGCGGCGATGTAGGCCGCCGCGGTGGAGCGGCTGATACCCGCGTAGCAGTGGATCAGCAGCGGTTCGCGCCGGTCCCAGGCCTCCGCGAAGGCGAGGATCGCACCCACATGCGCCTCGCCCGGCGTCACGTGCCCGTCCATCGGCGCCACGATGTCGCTGACCTCGACCACGCAGTGGCGCCCCTCCGCGATCGTCTCGGGCCGGGGAATCGCGGTGCCGACCTTCATCAGCGTCATGAGATGGCGCGCGCCGGACGCCGCGAGGGTCTCGGGCAGGCGCGACAGCGGGCAGACCTGGAGATGGGGCATCAGGCGGGTTCCGGGCCGGTCAGGGCGTGGAAGCGGGCGAGGAACCGGCTCTGTGCCACATCGGTCGGCCAGGGTGCCAGCAGGGCCTCGGCCTCGGGTGCGAGGGCGTCGCAAGGTCCGAAGACCGCGTCCGCCTCGTCCCGCGCGAAACCCGCGAGCCGGATCGCCTCGTGATAGGCGGCGATGCCGTCGGCGCGCTTCACCAGGGCGATCTGCGCCGGGCCGGGCTCGGGCAGCGCGAAGCGCGCTCGGATCGCCGTGAGGAGGCGGCGCTCCACGTCCTTGTAGGAATCGCCGATGGCCGCCTTGAGGGGCGAGATGATGTCGCCGATGACGTATTCGGGCGCGTCGTGCAGCAGGAGTTCCACGCGCAGGGCCGGCGCGGGCCCGCTCGTCAAGGCGCCGCCGATCGCTTCCACCAGCAGGGCGTGCTGGGCCACCGAGAAGACGTGCGGCCCCGCCGTCTGCCCGTTCCAGCGGGCGACGCGGGCCAGACCGTGGGCGATGTCGGCGATCTCCACGTCCCGGGGGGACGGATCGAGGAGGTCGAGGCGCCGGCCCGACAGCATGCGCTGCCAGGCGCGCCCGCGCGGCCCGCTCATGGCGCTTCCCCGAGGACGGCGCAGGGGGCGTGCCGGTGGCAGCCTATGAGGTGATCGTTGACGAGGCCGACCGCCTGCATGAAGGCGTGGACGATGGTGGGCCCGCAGAACGCGAACCCCTCCGCCTTCAGGGCCTTCGACAGTTTCCGGGAGACCTCGGTCTCGGTGGCGATGCTCGTTCGGTCCCGTGCCCGCCCCTGGATCGGCACGCCATCGACGAAGTCCCAGAGGAAAGCCGAAAACCCCGGCCCGCGCGCCTCGATGGCGAGGTAGGCCCGCGCGCCCGCGATCGTACCGACGATCTTGGCCCGGTTCCGGATGATGCCGGTATCCTGCATCAGGCGCGCGACATCCGCATCCGTGAAGCGCGCGATGGCCTCCGGGTCGAAGCCCGCGAAAGCGCGCCGGAATCCCTCGCGGCGGCGCAGGATGGTGATCCAGGACAGGCCGGCCTGGAACCCGTCGAGGATCAGTTTTTCGTACAAGGCGCGGCCATCCCATTCCGGAACACCCCACTCCGTGTCGTGGTAGGCGACATAGGTCGGGTCGGTCCCGGCCCACCAGCAGCGGGCGCAGCCGTCGGGGTGTTCGATCAGGCCGGAGGTGTCGCTGAGCATCGGCGAGGGTTTAGCCGGGTGCGGCCCGCGCGTCGATCTCAGCCGGCCGGCGCCACCTCCGGAAACGCGAAGGTCGCGAAGGCCGGCTTCTCGACGCCGATCAGGGTGTGGCCGGCGCGCAGGGTCTCGCCGGCGGCCAGCGCGTCGGCGAGGCGATCGAGGCGCAGGGTGCCGAGACCGCGCCGACCCGCGACGCTACCCACGGTGCCGAGCCCGCGCGCCCCGGACGTGATCTCGGCGCCGGATTCCAGGGCTTCGCCGCCCACCGCCACGAGGGGCACCATCCGGGTGCGGGCGGTTCCGCGATGCTGCATGCGCGAGACCACCTCCTGGCCGACATAGCAGCCCTTGCGGAAGTCGACGCCGCCGAGCTGGTCCATCAGCGCCTCGTGCGGGAAGGCGTCGGACCAGGGGAAGTCGCGCCCGCCCTCGGGGATGCCGTGGGCGATGCGGTGGGCGTGGTAATCGGCCTCGGTGGCATCCGCCGAGAAGGCGCCGAGCGGGAAGATCAGGCGCTCGCCCAAGCCCCCGAGACGGCCGTCGCGCAGGCGCGTCACCGTGGCGGCGGTCTCGGCGCCGTCCCAGGCGGCGGCGACACCCAGCGTCGGGTCGAGGGTGATCGTCACCTTGGCGCGCAGGCGGTAGAGCCCGAGGCGCTTGGCGAGGCCGGGCGCCTGATCGGCGGCGGCATCGAGTTGGAAGCCGTCGGCCGCGCGGGCGACGAGGAAATCGAACAAGATCTTGCCCTGGGGCGTGAGCAGGGCGCCGAGGCGGGCCTCGCCGGGCTCCAGGGTCTCGACGTTGCAGGTCACCACGCCCTGCAGGAAGCTCGTCGCATCCTCGCCCGAGACGGTGACGACGGCGCGGTCCGGCAGCAGGGCGATCGGCATGGCGACTCCTATAGACAAGTGGCGGCGGCATTGCGCGCCGTCCGGGGCTGACATAAGTCGCCCGCGACCCCGTCTCAATGCGCGCCGCACGCGCGGCCCGCCCGAGGAGATCCGGAATGGACCAGCCCTTCGACCTCCTCCTCAGCGGCGGCACCGTGGTGAACCAGGACGGCGCGCATCGCGCCGATCTCGGCATCCGCGCCGGGCGCATCGCGGCGATCGGCGACTTCGCGGCGGCCGCGGCCGCCGAGCGGCGCGACTGCACCGGCCTGCACCTGCTGCCCGGCGTGATCGACAGCCAGGTGCATTTCCGCGAGCCGGGGCTCGATCACAAGGAAGACCTCGAATCGGGCTCGCGCGCGGCCGTCATGGGCGGCGTCACCACGGTGTTCGAGATGCCGAACACCAACCCGCTCACCACCAGCGCCGAGGCGCTCGCCGACAAGGTTTCTCGCGCCCATCACCGGATGCATTGCGACTTCGCGTTCTGGGTCGGCGGCACCCACGAGAACGCGCATTTCGTGCCCGAGCTCGAGCGCCTGCCGGGCGCGGCCGGCATCAAGGTGTTCGTCGGCTCCTCCACGGGCTCGCTGCTGGTTGAGGACGATGCCGGCGTCACCGAAATCCTGAAGCGGACCCGCCGGCGCGCCGCCTTCCACGCCGAGGACGAGCCGATGCTGCGGGCGCAGAAGGATCTGCGGGTGCCGGGCGATCCGTCCTCGCACCCGGTCTGGCGCTCGCCCGAAGCCGCGCTCAAGGCGACGCAGCGCCTCGTGCGCATCGCCCGGGCCACGGGGGCGCGCATCCACATCCTGCACATCTCTACGAAGGAGGAGATGGCGTATCTGGCGCAAGCCAAGGACGTCGCGACCTGCGAGGCCACGCCACACCACCTCACCCTCGACGGCGACGAGGCCTATGCCCGCCTCGGCACCCTGGTGCAGATGAACCCGCCGGTGCGCGGGACCTACCACCGCGACGGCATCTGGCATGGGCTCTCCCAGGGCGTCGTCGACGTGCTCGGCTCCGACCACGCCCCGCACCTGCTGGAGGAAAAGGCCAAGCCCTACCCGGAGTCACCCTCCGGCATGACCGGCGTTCAGACCCTGGTGCCGATCATGCTCGACCACGTCGCCGCCGGCCGGCTCTCCCTGGCGCGCTTCGTCGACCTCACCAGCGCCGGCCCCAAGCGTCTGTTCGGGATCGCCCGGAAAGGGCGCCTCGCGGTCGGCTACGACGCCGACGTGACTTTGGTGGACCTCAAGCGCCGGGAGACCATCCGCAACGACTGGATCGCCTCGAAATGCGGCTGGACGCCCTATGATGGCGTCACCGTGACGGGCTGGCCCGTGGGCACCCTGGTGCGCGGCCACAGCGTGATGTGGGAGGGAGCGCTCGCCGCACCGTCGCGTGGCGAGGCGGTGGTGTTCGAGGAAGCGCTGCCACGCGCCTGAGGGCGACGGCACGTCCGCGAACAGGGGACGCGCCCAACAAAAAAGGCAGGCCCGAAGGCCTGCCCGCGTGCCGATCCCCGACAGGGGACCAGCATTTCCCGCTAGGGAACGTGTAACCTTAATGCTGCGGGCTCGTGGTGAAGGCGCCGCCGCGGATCCGGTCCGGAAACCCTTCCGCGTAGCGGGCGGTCGCCTCCTCGCCGTAGGTCATCACGAGTTCCTGGAAGGCCGCGAACAGGGCGGCCTGGGCCATGCAGTCGCCGTCGAGACCGTCGAGACAGCCTTCGGCAAAGGCCTCCGAGACGTAGCCGAGCGCGGCCCGCTTGTCGTCGAGATCCGCCTCGAAGGGCGCGGAGACCGTATCCATGTGCATGGGCCACATCATCGTTTGCGCCGGCGAAACAACCGGCCAGTGCGATGAGGATAGGACGCGGCGGCGGGTTCGCAAAGCCAGGAATTGCGAAGCGGTTAACGCCGGTGCTCAAATTCTGCGTTTCGCGGTCATCCCCCGGAACTGTGTCCCGGTTGCATCAAGGGGCCCCGATCACGGTCCATTCGCGGTCATCCCACGCGGATTCGGAGCGGCCCGCAGGGCGAACCGGCGCCCCCCACGGCGGGCGAACGATCAACCGCCGAAGCGGCTCGCCAGTGCGTGCGAGAGGCGTTCCCCCTCGGTCACGAAGCGGCTCGCGGCCTCCGTCGCGGCGGGGGTGCAGACCCGGTAGGTCAGGCTGTACCCGCGATAGCCGCGGTTGTAGGCCCCGGCGAGGCGGTCGCGCCGGTTCGGGGTCACGCCCTCCGCTTCCATCAGGGCCTTCATCCGGGCCGGCCACTCGGCGGCGTCCGGGGTGGCGCAGAGTTCGCGCAGGAAGGCCAGCGATCCGATGATTTCGGAGAGCCGCATCAGGTCGCGGTCGTAGGGTGCGGGCGGCGGCTCGGCGGGCGGGGGCGGCTCCTTCTCGGCAGGCTTCGCGGCGGGGCGGGCGGCACTGCCCCGCGCCTGCTGGGCGAGGCCGGGGCCGGGCAGGGCCACCAGCACGGCGAGGCCGCCGAGGAGGATCGACGGCAGGACTCGAACACGCCTCACGCAAGCGGCTCCGGGCGCAGGGTGACGCGGGCGAAGGCCTCCCGGACGGTGCCGGCGAGGCCCGGCGTCGTCGCCAGGGTCTCGAGTTCCGCCAGCGTCGCCCAGCGGACACTGAGGGCTTCCGGCCCGGCCACCGGCTCGCCCCCGTTCCAGAGGGCGGCGTGGGGATGAACGACGTAATGGTGGCGCACGCGGCCGCCCGCGTCGCGCAGGATGATCTCGGTGGGGCTCAGCACGCCCACCACCTCGGCCGAGAGGCCGACCTCCTCCTGCAGCTCGCGCAGGGCCGCCTCGGCCAGGGGCTCGCCCGCCTCGACGAGGCCGCCGGGCAGGGTCCAGACCCCGCGCATTGGCTCGTTGGCCCGGGCGGCCAGGAGGACGCGGTCGCCGCGCAGGACCGCGATGGAGGTGCCCACGAAGGGGCGCGTCGGAAAGAGCCGCGCCTGCGCGTCGTCCGGATCGGTCGGGCTCGGACCAGTCCCTGTCGGATCGCTTCCCGTCACGGCGTCACCACGGCGATGCGGCCGTCGGCCAAGCCCACGAAGAGACGGGCGGCGCTGCCCCGCCCGAGCCCGGCGAGGCCGAAGGCCGCCAGCCCCGGCAGGGGCGCCCGCACGCGTTCGCGGATACCGTCCTTCAGGGACAGGATCGCCAGGGCGCTCCGGTCGGAGACCGGCAGGGCGAGCTCGGGTGCGCCCGGCCCGGCGGGCTCGACTAGGGTTGAGAGGTCCGCCTCGCCCTCGCCGGGGGAGACGTTGGTGTAGCCCGGCGCCTCGTGGGCAAGGCGCAGGGAGCCGGCCTCCAGGGTCCAGAGCTGGAGCAGGCCGGCGGCCTCGGGCGCCGCCACGGCGGCGATCTGCGGCTGGCCCGATCCGGCGAAATCCGCGATGGCCGCCGGCTTCAGGGGCTGGCCGCCGGGGGCGGTGGGCTGGGTCGGCCCCCGCGCCAGGCGTACCCAAGATGCCGCGGGGTTGCCCGCTTCAGGCTTGGCGGCTTCGGGCTTGGCGTCCGCGCCCGCTTCGGACCGGCCGAACAGGGCGAGCGCGCTGCCGCCGTCGGGCGCGACCGTGACCGCGACGATGACGGGCTTGCCCGCGAACCGGGCGATGCGGGGCCGGCGCAGGGCAAAGGCGGTATCGGGCGCGGCCGGGAGCGTGGTGGTCACGACCGGAACCGGCTTCGGGTCGCCTCCCATGGCCACGGGCTGGCGCTCGCGCACGACGAGGCTGGCGACCTGCTCGGGGCCGCCCGCGAGGGCGGGGACCGGACCGGCGAGGTGCACGCTCAAGGGGCCGGACACCGCCCGGCGGGAGCCGGGCAGGGCGCCGCGGGGCGTCTCGGCCGCCGCCAGACCCTCCACCGCCTCCGCGCCCAGGAGCGTGGTCGCCACCTGCCCGTCGACGAGGCTGAGGGCCGCGCCGCCGCCGTCGCCCCAGACCACCACGATCGGCGCGTCGTCCTCGCCCTGCGCCGGGTTGGCCCCGCGCGGCCGGGCCAGGGGCAGGAGCCCGGAGGTCGCCACCGCGACCGCGACTTCGCTGCCGGAGCCGCGCAGCGACCGGGCCCGGAAGGGCAGGTCGAGGATCGTCACCGTCGGTTCCGCGCGGGCCGGAAGCGCCAGGCTCAGGACCGCGAGCGTCAAGGCTGCCCCGCGCAAAGCCGCGCGGTTCGGGAACACGGCACGCGGCGCGAAACGCGCCGGCCGTTCAGACATGCTGGCCGCCGTTGATGTGCAGCTCGGCGCCGTTCACGTAGGACGAGGCCTCGGTGCACAGGAAGTAGATCGCCTTGGCGACCTCGTCGGGCGTGCCGAGGCGGCGCTGCGGGATGCCGGCCACGATCTTGTCGGTGCCCGGCGACAGGATCGCGGTGTCGATCTCGCCGGGCGAGATCGCGTTGACGCGCACGCCGAGGGGGCCGAAATCGCTCGCCATCTCGCGGGTCAGGCCGGCGAGCGCCGCCTTCGAGGTGCCGTAGGCCGCACCCGCGAAGGGATGGACGCGGGAGCCCGCGATCGAGGTGACGTTGACGATGGAGCCCTTGGCGCGGGTGAGTTCCTCGCAGAGGCCGCGCGCCAGGAGGAGGGGGGCGAACAGGTTGACCTGGAACACCCGCTGCCAGTCGCTGAACTCGGTGGCGATGGCGCCGAGGCGCTCGCCCTGAGGCCCTTTGGGCGAGATGCCCGCATTGTTGACGAGCGCGTGCAGGAGTCCGCCCTCGGCGGCGAGGCGCCCGGCCACCTCCTCGATGCCCCGCACGGTATCGGCCGGATCGGCGAGATCGACCTGGAGGTGATCCTCCGGTCCCATCTCCCAGGGGCAGTTCTCGGGGAAGGGATGGCGCGAGCAGGTGATGACCCGCCATCCGGCCGCCGAGAACCGTTTGACGGTGGCGTGGCCGATGCCACGGCTGGCGCCCGTCAGCAGCATGACGCGGCGGCGTTCGTTGGATGAGGCCAAGACCGTTCCTTCAGGATCGGGGAGCGCCCGGCACACGTGACCACCGTGCCGAAGACACCCCCACGCCACGCCAAGGTCTAAGCGGCGCGGGCCCTAAAATCCAGGGTCCTCCCGCGACGCAGCAAGGAGCCGGCCGGTCTCAGGGATAGAGGCGCGCGCCGCGCCAGGCGCCCCCATCGGACGATCCGCCGTCCCGGGTGAAGCGGACCCGGTCGTGCAGGCGGAAGGGGCCGTCCTGCCAGAACTCGATCGAGACCGGCGCGATGCGGAACCCGGTCCAGTTCTCCGGGCGCGGCACCGGCCCCTCGCCGTAACGGTCGGCGACCTCCGCCACCGCGCGCTCCAGGATCGCCCGGTCCGCCAGGGGGCGGGACTGGCGGCTGGCATGGGCGCCGATGCGGCTGTTGCGGGCGCGGCTCTCGAAGTAGGCGTCCGCCTCCTCCCGCGTGACGGGGCTCACGGGTCCGCGCGCGCGGACCTGCCGCCGCAGGCTCTTCCAGTGCAGGACCAGGGCGGCCTGCGGGTTCTCGCGCAGCTCGTCGCCCTTGGCCGATTCGGTGTTGGTGTAGAACACGAAACCGCGCGCATCGACGCCCTTCAGCAGGACGACGCGCACGTCGGGCAGGCCGTCCGCCCCCGCCGTGGCCAGGGCCATGGCGTTGGGATCGTTGGGTTCTGTGGCCTCGGCCTCGGCCATCCAGGCGGCGAACAGGGCCCACGGATCGGCCGCGCGGGTGAAGTCGCCGCCGGGGCCGGTGGCCTCGGCGGGGGAGGCGGGATCATCGATCCTTAACCGTTCCAAGGCGTATTCCTCTGGTGAGATCCGGGTCGGGGGGCACCGACGTGGGACACGAGCGTTATTCGGCCCAATACGTCGTTCGAGATCAGGTGTAATGCGTCGGCGCGAGTGTAAAGCCCAGACCATCGGGGGCAACGGCCTCCGGACTCATCCCGCCGCCGGGCCGCGCCGGAGCGCGCGCGCCCTCGGTGCCGCCCTCCTGCTCGGCCTCGGCGGATGCGGCCTGCCCATCATCACCTTCCAGGGCGAGGACACCGCGGCGGCTGGCGCCGAGACGGCCAAGGCCGCCCTCGTGAAGGCCGGGCCGGCCGAGGACCCGGCCACCACCGGCAGCATCGACCGCAAGCCCCTGGGCTTCGGCCCGGACCTCGGGGCGGAGGACTGGCGGCGCGCCAGCGCGGCCCTCGCCGTCGCCCTCGACCCGCAGGGCAACGGACGCCCGGTGAAGTGGGACAACCCGGAGACGACTCTGCGGGGCTCGGTGAACCCGACCGGCCTGCCTTACGTCGCGAACGACCTCGTCTGCCGCGATTTCCTGGCCTCCGTGATCTCGCCGGCGGGCAGCCGCTTCGTGCGCGGCACCGGCTGCAAGCCGTCCGGCGGCGAGTGGGGCCTGACGCGCATCCGGGCCGCGAAATCCTCCGCCTGACCATAATCGCCGACACGATTTTTTTAGGATCACAGTTCGGGTCTGCCCGTTGACGGCGTGCCAATCGCAGCGAATTCTCGCGCGAGACCGTTGCAGAGAAGCAACAGGCCGTCCACATGACAGATTCATCCGAAGGAGTCGGGCAGGCGCCCGGCTCCAGGCGGCACCGAGAATCCTGAAGACCGATGCGAAATCCCTACGACGTGCTGGGTGTCTCCAAGGGCGCCTCCGAGGCCGACATCAAGAAGGCCTACCGCAAGCTCGCCAAGGCCTACCACCCCGATCGCAACCAGGACGACGCCAAGGCCAAGGACCGCTTCGCGGAGGCCAACAGCGCGTACGAGATCCTGGGCGACGCGGGCAAGCGCGCGCAGTTCGACCGCGGCGAGATCGACGCTGACGGCAAGCCGCGCGCCACCGGCTTCGAGGGCTTCGGCGGGTTCGGCGGCGGCCGGGGCGGTGGCGGCGGCTTCGATTTCGAGAGCGCGGCGCGCGGACGCGGCGGCCCCAGCGGTGGCGGCGGCATCGGCGAGGACATCTTCTCGCACCTGTTCGGCGACGCGTTCCGGGCGGCCGGGGCCGGCCCCGGCGCGCAGCGCGGCCCCCAGAAAGGCGAGGACGTGGCGGCCGAGCTCAGCGTGACCCTGGAACAGGTGGGCGCCGAGGAGAAGCTGCGCCTGTCGCTCCCGGGCGGGCGCGACGTGGACGTGGTGGTGCCCAAGGGCGTGGTCGACGGTCAGACCATCCGCCTGCGGGGGCTCGGCCAGTCCGCCGGCCCGCGCGGCACGCCGGGCGACGCCCTGCTCACCATCCGCATCCTGCCCCATTCCCGCTTCACCGTGGACGGGGCGGACCTGCGCGCCTCCGTGGAGGTGCCCCTGGAGGATGCGATCCTCGGCGGACCGATCCGGGTGCCGACCCTGACGGGCGCCGTGGAGATGAAGATCCCGGCCATGACCGGGTCGGGGCGCACCTTCCGGCTCAAAGGCAAGGGCCTGCCGAAGAAGGACGGGACGCGGGGCGACCTCTTCGCCACCACCGCGGTGACGCTCCCGGCGACCGAGGACCCGGCCCTGACCGAGTTCGCCAAGGCGCGGCGCGCGGCCAAGGCGGGCTGAGAGGCGCATGCATCGGTCGTGACAGGGCGGAGATTGCGAAAGATCCCGCACTTCCGTCCCCGGCGCGCCTCCGCTAAGGATGCCCGGCGCGGGAGCGCCCGCCCGTCCCACGACGGGCGGGCGCTCCCGCGCCACGGCTCTCGCTCAGGTGACACATGGCGGACACGCACCCGGTTCACGATCACGTCGGCGGCCTGCTGGCCGGCAAGCGCGGCCTGGTGCTCGGTGTCGCCAACAACCGCTCGATCGCCTGGGGCATCGCCAAGAGCGCGGCCGCCCACGGCGCCAAACTCGCCTTCACCTACCAGGGCGACGCCCTGAAGAAGCGGGTCGAGCCCCTGGCGCGGGAACTCGACGCCCACGTGGTCGGGCATTGCGACGTCACCGACCCGGCCTCCATCGACGCGGTCTTCGCCGCCGCGGCGCAAGTGTTCCCCGAGGGCATCGACTTCGTCGTGCACTGCATCGCCTTCTCGGACAAGGACGAGCTGACCGGCCGCTACGTGGAGACCTCGGAAGCGAACTTCACGAAGTCGCTCCTCATCTCCTGCTACTCGTTCACGGCGGTGGCCCAGCGGGCCGAGAAGCTGATGCCGAACGGCGGCTCGCTCCTGACGCTGACCTATTACGGCGCCGAGAAGTGGATGCCGCACTACAACGTCATGGGCGTCGCCAAGGCCGCGCTCGAGGCCTCCGTGCGCTACCTCGCCGCGGATCTCGGCCCCTCGAAGATCCGCGTCAACGCGATCTCGGCCGGCCCGATCAAGACGCTGGCCGCCTCCGGCATCGGCGATTTCCGCTATATCCTCAAGTGGAACGAGTACAACGCTCCCCTGCGGCGCACCGTGACCATCGACGAGGTCGGCGAGACCGCCACCTACCTCGTCTCGGACATGAGCAAGGGCATGACCGGCGAGATCCTGCACGTGGATGCCGGCTACCACGTCGTCGGCATGAAGAACCCGGAAGCCCCGGACCTCAGCCTCGACAAGGACTGACGCCGTCCGGCCTTGCGCCTTCAATCGTCCTCGGCGAAGGCGCCGAACAGCTTCAGGCCGTCGATCCAGGTCGCGCCCTCGCGCTTGACGACCCGGTGGGGGCGCACCCCGCCCTGAGCCAGGATGGCGTCGGCCAGCCGCTCGGAATGGGTCACCAGCCAGACCTGCGTGCGTTCGGAGGCCTTCACGATCAGGCGGGCGAGGGGGTCCAGCAGGTCCGGATGCAGGCTGGTCTCGGGCTCGTTGAGGGCGATGAAGGGCGGCAGCCGATAAGCGAGCAGGGCGCCGGCCAGGGCCAGGAACCGCAGCGTCCCGTCGGAGAGTTCGGCCGCCTCGAAGACCCGCTTCGGGTAGTCGGGAAACACCATCCCGAACCGCGCCTGGCGCCCTGGCACCGGAAGGTCGAGGCGAGCGCCGGGGAACGCGTCGTCCACGGCCGCCGCGAGGTCGACGGTGTCCTGGCGGATATGCGCGAGGGTCGCGAACACGGCGGCGAGGTCCGAGCCGTCCGACGACAGGGTCGGGGTCGTCACCGCAAGGCAGGGGCGACGCAGCGCCGAGGCAGCGTCGGTGCGGAAATCGTGGTGGAAGCGCCAGGCCGTCAGGGCGCTGCGGACCTGGTGCAGCTCCGGATAGGCACCGCCATCCTGGATGGTGCCGAGCACCGTCTCCGACGACAGCAGATCGTCCCCGAGACTGCGCTTGCGCCCCTCCCCGTCGCGCAGGAAGCCGCCCGGTCCGTCGCGATGGAGCAGGGTGGCCGGTCGCCGGGCCGAGATCAGACGAAGCCGCTCGGTCTTGAACTCGGGCTCCAGGGGAAAGCCGGCCGCGGCCTTGGGCGGCTTGCAGCCGACCTCGACGGCATAGTCGTAGGCCAGGCCGGTGACGTCGTCGGCGAGTTCGACGCTCCAGCGGATCCGGGCCGACTCGTGGATCTTGCGCACGCCGGCCCAGCTCACGGATTCCATGCCGCCCTCGGCCACGAGATTCCGGATCAGGACGCCGGTGGCGGCCGATTGCAGGCATTCCAACGCCCGGTAGAGGTTGGTCTTGCCGACGCCGTTGGCGCCGATGAAGACCGAGAGGGCGCCCACGGGGAAGCGGATCGCGTGCAGCGATCGGTAGCCCGACACGGCGACGTCACGGACGGCCAGCATGCGCGCGCTCCCATCGACCGCCGAAGCCTCGGAAAGCAACGATCGATTGCATCCGGGCGCCGGTCAATCCGGAACGGTCAGCCCCGCGATGTCCGCCTTGGCTTCCGGAAAGCGCGGATCCATCGCCTCCAGGGTGTCGGCGATGGTGCGGGCGATGAGCAGGTTGCGGTACCATTTCCGGTTGGCCGGCACCACGTGCCAGGGTGCCTGCGGCGTCGAGCATTCGCTGAGCGCGTCGGCGAAGGCCGCCTGATAGGCGTCCCAGGAGCGGCGCTCCACGAGGTCGGCCGGATCGAACTTCCAGTGCTTGTCCGGGTTCGCGATCCGCGCCTCCAGGCGCTCCCGCTGCTCGTCCTTGGAGATGTGCAGGAAGAACTTCAGCACGGTGGTGCCGGAGGCGGCGAGCATGCGCTCGAAGTCGTTGATCTGGCCGTAGCGGGCGCGCCAGACCGGCTCGGGCACGAGGTCCTTCACCCGCACCACGAGGACGTCCTCGTAATGGCTGCGGTTGAACACGTTGATCATGCCGCGCGCGGGCGCTTTCGCGTGGTAGCGCCACAGGAAATCATGGTCGCTCTCCTCCGCGCTCGGCACCTTGAACGACCACACCCGGCAGCCCTGCGGATTCACGCCCTCGAACACCGCCCGGATGGTGCCGTCCTTGCCCCCCGTATCGATGGCCTGGAACACGACGAGCAGGCTGCGCGCGTGCTCGGCGTAGAGGCGCTCCTGCAGGGCGGCGATGCGGGCGCGCTCGGCAACCAGCGCCGCCTTGGCCGCGTCCTTGTCGAGGCCGCCATCGGCATCCGCATCGATCAGCCCGAGGTCGCAGCGGGTTCCGGGCCGCACGGTGACGATGCCGGGAGCTGCGGGCGCGAGGCGGGGATCGATGGTCTCGTGGGCCGCGCCCGCCCGGCTCTCCGCCTCGCGGGCCCAGTGGGCGGAGGAGGGCGGACGGTGCCCGGCCCGGCGCGCCTTGCCCTTCTTCTCCGCCTTTTCGTGCGCGGCGTCCTTGCGGTGCGAAACGTCACGTTGCGACGCAAAAGCCCCGGTTTCCCCGGGGGTCTGGCCCCGGTGATGCTTGCCGTGATGCTTCGACATGATGAGACTTGGCTCTCGGTGGGGGGCGGACTGAGGCGGCCGCCGAGATGCAGGGTCAGGACGTGTGTGCGAGAACGATAGCCCGGCCCGGCCGTTCCGGCGAGCGGCGGGCGTGAGGCCCGTGAACCCGATCTACCTCGTCCGCCATGGCCAGACCGACTGGAACGCCGAGGGGCGGCTCCAGGGGCAGCGGGACATCGACCTGAACGCCGAGGGCCTGCGCCAGGCCGAGGCCGTCGCCGGGCGCCTCGCGCGGGTCACCGGCCTGTCCGGCGCGGATTTCGCCGGCCTGGATTTCGCCGCCAGCCCGCTGATCCGGACCCGGCGCACGATGGAGACCCTGCGCGCGGCCCTGGACCTCGACCCCGCGGATTACCGCCTCGATCCGCGCTTCAAGGAGATCAGCTTCGGCGCCTGGGAGGGCTCCACCTGGGCCGAGATCCGGCGCTGGGACCCCGCAGGTGCCCTGGCCCGCGACCGCGACCGCTGGGGCTACCGCCCGCCCGGCGGGACGGGGGAGAGCTACGCCATGCTGGTGGAGCGGGTGGAACCGGCAATCGCCGCGCTGACGCGGCCCACCGTGATCGTCGCCCATGGTGGCGTCGCCCGGGCGATCCTGGTGATCCGCGGCCATCTCGGCCTGCGCGACGCCCCCCGCATCGGCATCCGTCAGGGCAGCATCCTCGTCTCCGACCGGGCCGGATGGCGCTGGGCCTGATCCGGTCGCCCGGCATTCAACGCCGGTTCAAGCCTGCCGCCCAAACGTGCTAGATGCGCCGTGATTTCGGCGCGATCCGGGCGCCTACCCGGCCAAAAGGACGGCTCCCGATCCATCGGGCGCCGGAAGCGGAGCAGTGGATGAGCAGTCTCGCCGAGACGACCCGGCCCGGGGCGGAGACGCGCGGGCCTCGGGGTGAGGGTCTGCCGGACGCGGCATCCGGGGCGCGGGCGACCCTGCGCGGCGAGGCCCGCCCCGACCTCATCCGCGACGAGACCCTGAGCGAGATCTTTCGCGAGACGGCCCGGGCGCGGGGCGACCACCCGGCCCTCGTCGACGGCGCCCGGACCGGCCCCGACGGCACCCATCCGGCCTTCACCTACGCGGAGGTCGAGGCGCAAGCGAACGCGATCGCGCGCGGGCTCGGTCATCGCGGCATCGGCCCCGGCGACGTGGTCGGCCTCTGGATGGCGCGGGGGCCGGACCTGCTGATCGCCCAGATCGGCATCGCCCTGTCGGGCGCGGGCTGGCTGCCCTTCGACGCCGAGGCCCCGGCCGACCGCGTCGCGGTCTGCCTGGACGACGCGAACGCCAAGGCGCTCCTCGTCTCGCCCGCCCTGGCGCCGCAGGCACCCGCCGGCACCCCGAGCCTGACGGTGGCCGGGCTCGCCGCCGCGACGCCGACGGAGGCCGCGCTCCCCGACCTGCGCGCGGCGGGTCTGACGCCGGAGCACCCGGCCTATCTCATCTACACCTCGGGCTCGACCGGCGTGCCTAAGGGCATCGTCATCAGCCACGCCAACATCTGTCACTTCCTGCGCTCGGGGAACGCCCTCTACGGCATGCGGCCCGACGACGTGGTCTTCCAGGGCGCCTCCGTCGCCTTCGATCTCTCGATGGAGGAGATCTGGGTGCCCTACCTCGTGGGCGCGACGCTGTTCGTAGCCTCCCCGGCCATGATGGGCGACGTCGAGAGCCTGCCGGACATCATCGCGCGCGCCGGCGTCACCGTCCTCGACACGGTGCCGACCCTGCTGGCGATGATCTCGCGGGACCTGCCCAGCGTGCGCCTCGTGCTGCTCGGCGGCGAGGCCCTGCCCGAGCCGCTGGTCGCCCGCTGGGCGACGGCTTCGCGACAACTCTTCAACACCTACGGGCCGACCGAGGCCACGGTGGTGGCCACCGCCGCCGAGATGCGGCCGGGCGTGTCCGTCACCATCGGCGGCCCGATCCCGAATTATTCCGTGTATGTCGCGGGCGAGAGCCTGGAACTCCTGGAGCCGGGGCAACAGGGCGAACTCCTCATCGGCGGTCCGGGCGTCGCCAAGGGCTATCTCAAGCGCCCCGAACTGACGGCCGAGAAATTCATCGCCAACCCCTACGCCTCGGACGGGACCGACCCGGTCCTGTACCGCTCGGGCGACGCGGTCTCGCTGGATGCCGCCGGCAACATCCTGTTCCACGGCCGCATCGACGACCAAGTCAAGATCCGCGGCTTCCGGGTGGAGCTCGGCGAGATCGAGTCGCGCATCCAGGTGCTGCCGGGGATCAACCAGGCGGCCGTGGTGCTGCGCCAGGACGACGGGGTCGACCGCCTCGTCGCCTTCCTCGTCCCCGAGCGCGGCACCGAGATCGACAAGGCCGCCCTGCGGCACACGCTGGCCGAACAGATGCCGCCCTACATGGTGCCGGGGCATTTCGAGACGGTCGAGGTGCTGCCGCGCCTGACCTCCGGCAAGGTCGACCGCAAGGCTCTGCGCATCGCCACGCTCACGGTGGCGGACACCTCCGGCGAGCAGGAGCCGCCCCGCAACGAGACCGAGGCCGCGCTGCTGGCGGCCGCCAACCGCGTCTTCGGCAATCAGGCGATTCCGCTCGAGGGGGACTTCTTCGCCGATCTTGGGGGCCACTCGCTGCTGGCCGCCCGCTTCGTCGGGGCCGTGCGCGAGATGCCGGCGCTGGCCGCCATCACCCTACAGGACGTCTACGGCCAGCGCACCCTGCGGGCCATGGCCGACACGCTCATCACCCGCACGGGCGGGGCCGGCACCGAGACGGCGATTCGTGACCTCAGCTTCCCGGCGCCTTCCCTGAAGCGGCGCTTCCTCTGCGGCCTTGCCCAGGCCGCGGCCCTGCCCTTCGTCATCGCCCTCGCCACCTCGCAATGGCTGGGCATCTTCGTGACCTACCTGCTGCTCACCGGCGGCGGGCTCGGTTTCTTCGGCGAACTCGCCGTGCTGCTCCTCGTCTATATCGGCATCAACGCCGTCACGGCCTCGGTGGCGGTGGCGGCCAAGTGGCTGATCCTGGGGCGCACGAAGCCCGGGCGCTACCCGCTCTGGGGGGTGTACTACTACCGCTGGTGGCTGGCGCAGCGCCTGACGCCCCTGGTCCACATCAAGTGGCTCCAGGGCTCGCCGGCCATCGTGTTCTACCTGCGGCTGCTCGGCGCCGACATCGGCAAGGACGCGCTGATCTCGGATGCCGAGATCGGCGCGCCGGACCTGATCAGCGTGGGCCCCGGCGCCTCGCTCGGGGGGCGCCTCGTCATCGCCAACGCCGAGGTGGTGGGCGACACGCTGATCATCGGCCGCGTCCGCATCGGCGCCGATGTGGCCATCGGCGCCTCCTGCGTCATCGGCCCCGACACGGTCATCGGCGACCACGCCGAGATCGGCGACCTCACCACCATCCCGACCGGCACGCGGGTGAACGCCGCCGAGATCTGGGACGGCTCGCCCGGCCGCAAGGTCGGAGAGGCCGATCCGGATTCGCTGCCCGAACCCGCCACCGCCTCGCCCCGGCGGCGCCTCGCCTTCGCGGCACTCTACACCTTCCTGCTGGCGGCGATCCCCGCCATCGGCCTGCTGCCGATCTTCCCGGCCTTCTACATCTTCGACCAGCTCAGCGATTCCCTCGGCGACATCACCGACATCGACTACCACTGGTACCTGCCGCTGCTGACCTGGCCCACCGCCATGCTGATGACGGCGGGCACGGTGCTGCTGATCGCGGGCATCCGCTGGCTGGTGCTGCCCCGCGTCTCCTCGGGCACCCACTCGATCTACAGCGGCTTCTACCTGCGCAAATGGGCGGTGGCGCTCGCCGCCGAGGTGACTCTGGAGACCCTCTCCTCCCTGTTCGCCACCGTCTACATGCGGGCCTGGTACCGCCTGATGGGCGCCCGGATGGGGCAGGGGGCCGAGATCTCCACCAACCTCGCCGGGCGCTACGACCTGGCCGATATCGGCGCGCGCAACTTCATCGCCGACGAGGTGGTGTTCGGCGAGGAGGAGATCCGGCGCGGCTGGATGACGATGCACGAGGTCCATACCGGCCCGCGCGTCTTCGTGGGCAACGACGCCGTGGTCCCGCCCGGCGCCGTGATCCCGGAAGACGTGCTCATCGGCATCAAGTCGAAGCCGCCGGCCAACGACCTGATGAATCCGGGCGACACCTGGTTCGGATCGCCGCCGATCAAGCTCCCGTCCCGGCAAAAAGTCGATCTCGGCTCGAACGCCCAGACCTACGAGCCCGGCATCGGCCCCAAGCTCCGGCGCGGCATCTTCGAGGCGTTCTCGACGTCGTTCTCGCCGATGCTGTTCATCACGCTGGCGATCTCGGCGATCGATTTCTACTTCTACCCGGCGATCCTGGCCCGGGATTGGACCGGCCTCGCAGTCAGCTTCGTCGCCGTCTCCGTCGCCATCGCCTTCATCCAGTCCTTTACGGTCATCGCCGTCAAATGGCTGCTGATGGGCGTCTACAAGCCCGGCATGCAGCCGATGTGGTCGTGGTGGGCCATGCGCACGGAGGCCGTTGCGGTGCTCTACTGGGGGCTGGCCGGCAAGGTGCTGCTGGAGCACCTCGTCGGCACCCCCTTCCTGCCCTGGATGCTGCGGCTCCTCGGCGTGAAGGTCGGCCAGGGCGTGTGCATGCTCACCACCGACATCACCGAGTTCGACTGCGTCACCATCGGCGACTACGCCACCATCAACCGCACCTCCGCCCTGCAGACGCATCTCTACGAGGACCGCATCATGAAGGTCGGCCGCGTCGAGGTCGGAACGGGCGTCTCGGTCGGTGCCTTCTCGACGGTGCTGTACGACACGAGGGTCGGCGACTACGCCCGCCTGCGCCCCCTCACCATCGTGATGAAGGGCGAGTCGATCCCGTCCCATTCGGAGTGGGAGGGCGCGCCGGCGGTGCCGGTGGTGCACGCCAAGGCGTGAGGACGAGAATCGCCTTCGTTCTCCGCTAGGCGGGTGCGGGAATCGCTGTAGGATACCGGGATGAACGATCTGGCGCCCGCCTCATTTCCGAACGTCCAGGGCCTGGTCGGCACCTGGCGCCGCTTCGGACAGGTCGGTCCCGTTTACGAGATCGTCAGCGTGGGTGACGCACGTCCGGATGGCGATTGGATGATGCGCATCCGCGTGCTGGAAACCCGCGAGGAAGTCGATTACCGACTCGCCGACATCCTGGACGATCCCCGAGAGCACTGATGTTCGCGATCGCGTTCGATCTCGTGGTCGCGGAGGCGCAAGCCCACCACCCCAAGGGCGTTTCGCAAGCCTACAGCGATATCCGCACGACGCTCTCGCGACGCTGCTTCGACTGGGTGCAGGGAAGCCTGTACACCAGCAAGGACGAGGACTTGGCGAAGCTGTTCTCCGCCATCACGGCTCTGAAGCAGCTCACGTGGTTCTCGCGCTCGGTCCGCGATCTCCGGGCATTTCGCGTGGAGCAATGGTCGGATTTCACCGCCTTCATCAAGGCGTAGGCCCGCCCGGCGTCCCGCGAGCCTGATACCGGTCAGCGCCAGCCGCTCGCGCGTGGCAACGGCCCAGGAAAGGACCGGCGAAGCGAAAGGACTCCGCCGGCATCGTCTCACGCTTCGCGCGAGGGGCAGGGGCTCACGCCGCCTCGGGCTTCGGGCCGAGGCGCTTGTCGAGGTAGGTGTCGACGGTCTGGGTGAGTTCGTCGACCTTGCCGTCGAAGAAGTGGTTGGCGCCCTCCACCATCTGATGCTCGATGATGACGCCCTTCTGGGTCTTCACCTTCTCGATCACCGGCATGACCTCGCGGGCCGGCGCCACCCGGTCCTCGGAGCCGTGCACGAACAGGCCGGAGGAGGGGCAGGGTGCCAGGAAGGTGAAGTCGTAGCGGTTGGCCATGGCGGCGATCGAGATGAAGCCCTCGATCTCGGGGCGGCGCATCAAGAGCTGCATGCCGATCCACGAGCCGAACGAGACGCCGGCGATCCAGCAGGCGCGGGCCTCGGGGTTCACCGACTGCACCCAGTCGAGGGCGGAGGCCGCGTCGGAGAGTTCGCCGGTGCCGTGGTCGAAGGCGCCCTGGCTGCGGCCGACACCGCGGAAATTGAAGCGCAGGGCCGCGAAGCCGCGATTGGCGAAGGTGTAGAAGAGATTGTACACGATCTGATTGTTCATCGTGCCCCCGAACTGGGGGTGCGGATGCAGCACGATCGCGATCGGTGCGCCCTTCTTCTTGGGGGCCTGATAGCGCCCCTCGAGACGGCCGGCCGGACCGGTGAAGATGACTTCGGGCATGAAACCTAAACTCCTGGGCGGCGGGACCGCCGGGACCCGTCGCGGTGGATCGCCGCGTCGTGGATGAGGCGCGCATCCGAGGCTTGGGCAAAGCCGCGAGGCGTGCCTTGACTCGCCGGGCCACGAACCTAAAAGCGCTCTTAGAATAATTCTAGCGAACTAGAATCGTTCTAAACTGCGCCGGTCGAGCCAGCTTCGGATCGGCGCGTCCCCGCACGACGGGCAACCGGAACACGTATCGTGACGGCGCCTTAGCATGATCGTGGGGGGCAAAAGCAAGGATTTGTCGCTTTCGCACTTGACGCCGCCAATGGTTTTTCCCGGATGATTTCGCCCCGCGCCTACCTCGACCACAACGCGACCTCACCGGTTCGGCCGGAGGTGGCGGCTGCCGTGGCGCGGGCGCTCGACCTGCCGGGCAACCCCTCGTCGATCCACGCGGAGGGCCGGGCGGCCCGCGCCGCCCTGGAGCATGCCCGGGCGGCGGTGGCCCGGCGGGTGGGGGCCGGCACGGGCCGGGTGGTGTTCACCAGCGGCGGCACCGAGGCCGCCAACGCGGTCCTGTCCGGGGCCCTGGCGCGCGCGGGGCAGCCCGCGCCGACGCGCCTGCTCATCGGCGCCACCGAGCACCCCTGCGTCGCGGCCGGCCACCGCTTCCCGGCCGACGCCGTCGACGTCGTGCCCGTGGACGCCGCCGGCGTGATCGACCTGAGCGCCCTGGAGACGCTGCTCGCCCGGCATGCCGGGACGGGCGTGCTGATCTCCGTTCACGCCGCCAACAACGAGACCGGCGTGATCCAGCCGCTCGCGGCCATCGTCGCCCTGGCCCGGGCGCACGGGCGCGCTCTGGTGCATTCGGACGCCGTCCAGGCCATCGGCAAGATTCCCCTCGACATGGCCGCCCTCGGCCTCAACGCCCTGAGCCTGTCGGGGCACAAGTTCGGCGCGCCGAAGGGCGTCGGCGCCCTGGTGCTCGCCGAGGGTGTGAGCTTGGGCGAGGGCTTCCTGCGCGGCGGCGGCCAGGAGGCGCGCCTGCGCGGCGGCACCGAGAACCTGCCCGGCATCGTTGGGCTGGGGGTCGCCGCCGACCTCGCCGATCCGGCGCAGGCGGACCGCCTCGCGGCCTTGCGCGACGGCATCGAGGCCGGCCTGCGGGCCCGCGCACCCGACCTCGCCGTGTTCGGTGCCGGCGCCCCGCGCCTGCCCAACACCTTGAGCTTCGCCGTTCCGGGGCTCGACGCCCCGACGGCGCTGATGCGGCTGGACCTCTCGGGCGTCGCGATCTCGTCCGGCTCGGCCTGCGCCTCCGGCAAGGTCGCGCGCTCGCCCGTGCTCATGGCCATGGGCGTCACCCCTGCGCTGGCTGCGGGGGCCCTGCGCGTGAGCCTCGGGTGGAACAGCACCGAAAGCGACGCAGCGCGGTGTCGCGCCGCCTGCGAACGCCTGGTGGAGACCCTATATCGACGGCAGGGGCACGCGGCGTGAGTGCCGCCTTCCCAAGCCATCCGACCAACACCCGGCCCTTGACGCCGGGCATGTCAGGAGACGCATAATGCCTGCAGTGCAGGAAACCATCGATCGGGTCCGCTCGATCGACCTCGACCAGTACAAGTACGGGTTCGAGACCACGATCGAGATGGAGAAGTCCGAGAAGGGCATCTCCGAGGACGTGATCCGCTTCATCTCGGCCAAGAAGGACGAGCCCGAGTGGATGCTGGCCTGGCGCCTCGACGCCTACAAGCGCTGGCAGACCATGCAGGAGCCCGATTGGGCCCGCGTCTCGTACGACAAGGTCGACTACAAGGACATCTACTACTACGCGGCCCCGAAGCGTCCGGCCGCCATGTCCCTGGATGAAATCGACCCTGAGATCCTGAAGACCTACGAGAAGCTCGGCATTCCCCTGCGCGAGGTCGAGGTGCTGGAGGGGATCGCTCCCGAGCGCCGCGTCGCCGTGGACGCGGTGTTCGATTCCGTGTCGGTGGCCACCACCTTCAAGGCCGAGCTGTCGAAGGCCGGCGTGATCTTCATGCCGATCTCCG
Organism: Methylobacterium sp. J-078; assembly: GCF_022829285.1. Lineage (GTDB taxonomy): Bacteria > Pseudomonadota > Alphaproteobacteria > Rhizobiales > Beijerinckiaceae > Methylobacterium. Next base: position 14,756 of record NZ_JAKSYI010000048.1, on the reverse strand, counting down.
AGGCCATCCGCGAATACCCGGACCTCGTGAAGAAGTATCTCGGTTCGGTCGTGCCCGTGACCGACAACTTCTTCGCGACCCTGAACTCGGCCGTCTTCTCCGACGGCTCGTTCGTCTACATCCCGCCGGGCGTGCGCTGCCCGATGGAGCTGTCGACCTATTTCCGCATCAACGAGCGCGATACCGGCCAGTTTGAGCGCACGCTGATCATCGCCGACAAGGGCTCCTACGTCTCGTATCTCGAGGGCTGCACCGCCCCGAAGCGCGACGACAACCAGCTCCACGCCGCCGTGGTCGAGCTCGTCGCCCTCGACGACGCTGAGATCAAGTACTCGACGGTGCAGAACTGGTACCCCGGCGACAACGAGGGCAAGGGCGGCATCTACAACTTCGTGACGAAGCGCGGCGATTGCCGGGGCGCCAACTCGAAGATCTCGTGGACGCAGGTCGAGACCGGCTCGGCCATCACCTGGAAGTACCCGTCCTGCATCCTGCGCGGCGACAATTCCCGCGGCGAGTTCTACTCGATCGCGGTGTCGAACGGCATGCAGCAGGTCGATTCCGGCACCAAGATGATCCATCTGGGCAAGAACACGACCAGCCGGATCATCTCGAAGGGCATTTCCGCCGGACGCTCACAGAACACCTACCGGGGCCTCGTCTCGGCGCACCGCAAGGCCACCGGCGCGCGGAACTTCACGAACTGCGACTCGCTGCTCATCGGCGACCAGTGCGGGGCGCACACCGTGCCGTACATCGAGTCGAAGAATTCCTCCGCGCAGTTCGAGCACGAGGCCACCACCTCGAAGATCTCGGAAGACCAGATGTTCTACTGCCAGCAGCGCGGCCTCTCCAACGAGGAGGCGACCGCGCTCATCGTTAACGGCTTCGTCCGCGACGTGCTGCAGCAGCTGCCGATGGAGTTCGCCGTGGAAGCTCAGAAGCTGATCTCGATCAGCCTCGAAGGCTCGGTGGGCTGAAAACGATGCGGGCTGTCATCGCAGCCGGCTTGGGTCTCTTATGGACAGGCAGTCACGCGATCTCGTGTGACTGCCCCTTCCCGAAGGGTCTTCAAACCGATGCGGATCGGGCAGCTTATCGGCTCGGAACGGCCTCTGTCGTTGCGGCGGTACGGGTCACCGAAGTTCGCCTTCGTGCGGACGATGGTCGTGACCCTGAAGCGGTCGGAAACGCAACGGTCGTAAAATGGATCAAGGGAACGGGCGCCAGCAAGCTCAAGATTGTTTCCCTTGGAGCGAACGAAGGCGGAAATTGCGGTCTCGCTTCGGTGTTGTTCAGTGCAGCATCGGAACAAAGACTGTTATCCGTAGCACTTCATGAAGATCCCGCCCGGAAGGGGTCTTTTTGGATCCACAGCTGCAGTTACTTTAAACTCGATGAGTTTGGGAGCGCATCCGAAGGGCGTTAACGCCGGATACGTCACCCCGTAAGAATAAAGATTGGACTAAACGCATGATCGAAATCAAGAACCTCACCGTCGCCATCGAGGACAAGCAGATCCTCAACGGCCTCAACCTCACGGTCAACGACGGCGAGGTCGCCGCCATCATGGGGCCGAACGGCTCGGGCAAGTCGACCCTCTCCTACGTCATCGCCGGCAAGGAGGATTATGAAGTCACGGACGGCGAGATCCTGCTCGACGGCGTGAACATCCTCGAGATGAGCCCGGACGAGCGCGCGGCGTCGGGCGTGTTCCTGGCCTTCCAGTACCCGCTGGAGATCCCCGGCGTCGGCACCATGACCTTCCTCAAGGCGACGCTCAACGCCCAGCGCAGGGCGCGCGGCGAGGGCGAGCTCTCGACCCCGGACTTCATCCGCAAGGTGAATGCTGCCGCCGAGAAGCTGGAGATCAACAAGGAGATGCTCAAGCGCGCCCTCAACGTCGGGTTCTCCGGCGGCGAGAAGAAGCGCATGGAGATCCTGCAGATGGCGCTCCTGGAGCCGAAGTTCTGCGTCCTCGACGAGACCGATTCTGGCCTCGACATCGATGCCCTGCGCATCGTTTCGGAGGGCGTCAACGCGCTGCGCGCGCAAGGCCGCTCCTTCCTCGTCATCACCCACTACCAGCGCCTGCTCGACTACATCGTGCCGGACGTGGTCCACGTCATGTCGCAGGGCCAAATCGTGAAGTCGGGCGACAAGGACCTCGCCAAGGCCCTCGAAGCCTCCGGCTATGCCGAGTACCGCACGGGCGAGGCCGCCTGAGATGGCCGACATCACCCCCCTCCGCACCGCGGCCGAGACCGGGCTCTCCAAGCTCTTCGAAGCCACGAAGATGAAGTACCCCACGGGCGTCTCGATCGCCCGCGAGGAGGCGTTCCGCTACTTCGAGGCGGTGGGCCTGCCGACCCGGCGGGTCGAGGCCTTCAAGTACACCGACCTGCGCTCGGCGTTCCGCGATGCCGCCCACCCGGCCGAGATGCCCTCGGCCGAGAACGCCAAGGCGGCCGTGGCGGGCGCCAAGGGCTTTGCGGGAATCGAGGCCGTGCGCCTCACCTTCGTCAACGGCCACCTGATCGAGGCCGAATCCGACCTCGGCCGCATCCCGGCCGGCGTCACCGTGACCCCGCTGACGCGGGCCCTCACCGAGGGCCACCCGCTCCTCGAGACGCTGACGCCTGTGCGCCAGGCCGCCGAGAACGCGATCTACCAGCTCAACACCGCCTTCCTGGCGGATGGTGCACTGATCGCCGTCGAAGCCGGCGCCAAGGTCGAGACGCCGCTCCACCTGCGCTTCATCGGCACCGGCGCGGAGGCCTATTCGACGGCCACCCGCGTGCTGGTGACCCTGGGGGAGGGCGCCGAGATCATGGTGCTGGAGAGCCACGAGGGACCGGACGGCATCGCCTACCAGCCCAACGACGCCGTCGACGTGACGGTGGCCGACACCGCCACCTTCCGGCACGCACGCCTGAACGCTGAGGGCCGCGAGGCCGTGGCGCTCTCGACGCTGTCCGTAAAACTCGGCGCCGCGTCGGCGGTCGAGACCGTCAACGTGGTCGTGGGCGCCGTGCTCTCGCGCCACCAGGTCTACCTGAACTTCGCCGGGGCCGACGGCCGCGCGGTGGTGAACGGGGCGGCCATGCTCAACGGCCGCCAGCTCGCCGACACCACCTTCCTGGCCGACCACGCCGCCACCGGCGGGGTGAGCCGCGAACTGTTCAAGACCGTGGTGGACGGTGAGGCCACGGGCGTGTTCCAGGGCAAGATCATCGTCCAGCAGGCGGCCCAGCAGACCGACGGCAAGATGATGTCGGCCTGCCTCATCCTGTCCGACGACGGCCAGATGATGAACAAGCCCGAGCTGGAGATCTTCGCCGACGACGTCGCCTGCGGCCACGGGGCCACCTGCGGCGCGCTGGACGACGACCTGCTGTTCTACCTGATGCAGCGCGGGCTGCCGAAGGCGGAAGCCGAGAGCCTGCTGGTCCAGGCCTTCCTGGGTGCGGCCATCGAGTCGGTCAGCCACGAGGGCGCCCGCGAGGCGCTGGTCGGCACCATCGAGGCGTGGCTCGCGGCGCGCGGCTGATCGCATCCCGACAGGGCCCTTCCCCCTCGCGCGGGGGGAAGGGTCGCGCGCGCCGGACACCCAACAGGTATCGCCATGAACGCACCCGTCCTGAACACCCCCTACGACGTCGCGGCGATCCGGGCCCAGTTCCCGATCCTCGCCGAGAAGGTCTATGGCCGGCCGCTGGTCTATCTCGACAATGCGGCCTCGTCGCAGAAGCCGCGCGCGGTCATCGACGCCATGGTGAACTGCATGGAGACGGGTTACGCCAACGTCCATCGCGGGCTGCACTTCATGGCGAACGCCGCCACCGAAGGGTTCGAGGGCGCGCGCGAGACCACGCGGCAGTTCCTCAACGCCGACTCCACCGACGAGATCATCTTCACCCGCAACGCCACCGAGGCCTACAACCTCGTGGCCTCGTCCATGGGCTGGGCGGGCCTGATCGGGGAGGGGGACGAGATCATCCTCTCGATCATGGAGCACCATTCCAACATCGTGCCCTGGCACTTCCTGCGCGAGCGGCGCGGGGCCGTGATCAAGTGGGCACCGGTCGACGACCAGGGCAACTTCCTCGTCGAGGAATACGAGAAGCTGTTCACGCCGCGCACCAAGATGGTGGCGATCACCCACATGTCCAACGTGCTCGGCACGGTGACGCCGGCCGCCGAGATCGTGCGCATCGCCCACGCCCACGGGGTGCCGGTTCTCCTCGACGGGGCGCAGAGCGCGGTGCACCAGCCCATCGACGTGAAGGCGCTCGATTGCGACTTCTTCGTCTTCACGGGCCACAAGGTCTACGGCCCCACCGGCATCGGCGTCCTCTACGGCAAGCGGGAATGGCTGGAGCGCCTGCCCCCCTACCAGGGCGGCGGCGAGATGATCCGCACCGTCTCCCAGGACACGGTCACCTACAACGATCCGCCGCACCGCTTCGAGGCCGGCACGCCGGCGATCGTCGAGGCGGTGGGCCTCGGCGCGGCGCTGGAATTCATGATGACGCTCGGCCGCGACAGGATCGCCGCCCACGAGGCCTCGCTCCTCGCCTACGCCCAGGACCGCCTCGGCGCCATGAATTCCCTGCGGATGATCGGCACCGCCAAGGACAAGGGCGGCGTCATCGCCTTCGAGATGAAGGGGGCGCACGCCCACGACATCGCCACCGTGATCGACCGCTACGGCGTGGCGATCCGGGCGGGCACGCACTGCGCCATGCCGCTCCTCACACGTTTCGGCGCGACCTCCACCTGTCGCGCCTCGTTCGGACTGTATAACACCACGGAAGAAGTCGACGCCCTCGCCGAGGCGCTTGCCAAGGCCGAGATGATGTTCGCCTGAGGACCAGACCATGAGCGACGCAGCCATCACCGGCGGGGCCAACACCCCCACCATCGCGAGCGACTCGGCGATCCCGCCCGAGGAACTCGACCGCCTGACCGACGACATCGTGGTCGCCCTGAAGAGCGTCTACGATCCCGAGATCCCGGCCGACATCTATGAGCTCGGCCTGATCTACAAGGTCGACATCGCCGACGACCGCAAGGTTGCCATCGACATGACCCTCACGGCCCCGGGCTGTCCCGTGGCCGGCGAGATGCCGGGCTGGGTCGAGACGGCGGTCGCCGCGGTACCGGGCGTCCAGTCCTGCGCCGTCACCATGGTGTTCGACCCGCCGTGGGACCAGAGCCGGATGTCGGACGAGGCCCGCGTCGCCCTGGACATGTGGTAGCGGAGGCTCAGGCCTCGGACGCGAGATCCCGGCGCGGCGGGAAGCTCAGGCCGTCATAGATGTCCGCCATCGCCAGCGTCGCGCCGATGGCGGGCAGGCCGATGACGGCGTCGAGTCCCTCGAAGGTCTCGATATCCCATCCCTCTCCGAGGCGCCGGTAGAGCAAGGCCTGCGGCTTCAGCGTCTCGACGAGGAGGATGTAGGCCAGGGTCGGGTGGCGCTTGTACTCCTCGACCTTGCGGGTCTGGTCGATCGTGGTGGTCGAAGGTGACGCCACCTCGACGACGAGCTTCGGCTCTCGCGCCTCGTAGGTGTCCTGGACCAGGGGCGCGCACTCGACCATCACGTCGGGCCGGCGCAAGCCCCGGATGCTGGTCCGGAGCGCGATGTCGGCAGTGGTCGGACGGCAGGATGTCCCGCGCAGTTGCGTCCCGAGGCTGATGATGATGTTCACCGTCGCCCGGTCGTGCTGCATGCTGGCCCCGGTCATCATCCGGTGCCGCGGCACTGGGTAGCCGTCGACGAGTTCGTAGAGTTCGTCCTGGTCGCGCTGCCAGACGAAGAAATCCTCGGGCGTCATGGTGAGGCGTGCGGCGTCTGCCATGACGATCCTTCCTGGGCTTCCGTCGCGCCACCCTACCACAGGGCGTCGCTTCCTGCGCGGTCGCCCATGGACCCCGGGCTCCGCAATCCTTATCTTAACCGGGTTCGATCACCCTCACCCGCCCGGGCCTTGAACCCGGCCGTCGGAGAGACATCATGGCATCCAAGTTCCAGGTCCTGTCGCTGACCGACGCGGCGGCGACGCGCATCAAGGCGATCATCGCCGATGCGGACCGGCCCATCGCGGGCCTGCGCGTCGGCGTGAAGAACGGCGGCTGCGCCGGCATGTCCTACACCATGGAATACGCCGAGGCGCAGAAGCCCGGCGAGGACCGGGTCGAGGATCGCGGCGTCACCGTCTTCGTCGATCCGAAGGCGCTGCTGTTCCTGCTGGGCACGCAGATGGACTTCCAGACCAGCAAGCTCTCGTCCCAGTTCGTGTTCAACAACCCGAACCAGACCTCGGCCTGCGGCTGCGGCGAGTCCGTGGCGATCACCCCGGTGAACCCCGAGGCGGTCGGCGCGCGCGCCTGAGCCGCCCACCGCGCCATCTCAGGCGACGTCGGACAGGTGCGCCGCCTCCGCGTCGTCGACGGTGCGGTTGCGGCCGTCGCGCTTGGCGCTGAACATGCACTGGTCGGCGCGCTCCAGGAGCGACACGGCCGTGTCGCCGGGCCGCGTCATCGCGAGCCCGAGGGAGATCGTCACCTTGCCGAGGGACTCGCCCGTGGAGCGCTTGACGAGTTCGCGCGCCATCACGCTGATGCGGACCTTCTCGGCGATGGCCCGGGCGGTGGCACGGTTGGTGTCCGGCAGCAGCATGGCGAATTCCTCGCCGCCGAAGCGGGCGAGGATGGCGCGGCTCTTGACCTGCTCGCGCATGACCACGGCCACGAGGCGTAGAACCTGATCGCCGGTGATGTGGCCGTAGACGTCGTTGAAGCGCTTGAACGAATCGACGTCGATGACGATCAGCCCGGCCGGCGCGGCCGCGGAGGCGCCTTGCACCAGCTTGCCCAGGCTGTCCTCGAAATGCTTGCGGTTCGACAGGCCGGTGAGCGGGTCGGTGAGGCTCTCCAGCCGCGTCGCCTCCAGGGTCTCGCGCAGGGCCTCGATCTCGCTGCGGCTCTCGCGCATGCGGGCCTCGAGGGTGCGGTTGTTGGCGCTGACCTCCCGCGTCGTCGCCACCAGGGCTGCGACGATCCGGTGCACGGCGGCCTGGCTCGGGGCGGTGCCGTCGAGGTCGTGCGCCAGGGCGCGGAGCGATTCACCGTACTGGGCGGTGGAGCCGAGCGAAAGGTCGAGCACCTCCATGACGCCGGCGATCTCGGTCAGCACGCCGGTGCTGGCATGCTCCGTGGCGGCCGACAGGCGGCTCGGGTCGAGATAGGTCCGGTAGAGGGTCTCGATGTCCTCCTCGGTGAGGGCGGCGGAGGCCGCCGTCAGGCGCTTGAGGGCGTCGTTCAGCAACGGCTGCGTGCCGGAGACGTAGGCGTACCAGACGGCGTAGGAGCGCGGCGCCGCCGAGGGCCCGTAATCGCGCATCAGGGTGTTGGCGCGCTCGGCCAGCGCGAAGCTCCGGTCGCGATCGCCATGTGTGCCGTCCATCGTCCGCCCGTCCGTCCGTCGCATCGTCCGCAGGCGCCCCCGAAGAGAGGGCGCACCCGCGCGATGCACCCTAGGGAGGTGTTGGTGCAGAGGGGGTTAAGGGCGGCTCATTTGGGTGACTTGACCACCGCCGGACGCAGCAGGAAGGCCGGGACGTGCGAGCCGAGGCCGACCGGCGTCTCGCCCTCGTCCTCGTCACCCCGGCGCCGGGGCGGGGGACGGCGCTCCTCGCGCGACCGCTCGGGGCGTGGCGCCCGCTGGGCCGCGGGGGAGGCGGGCGCGGCCTCGCGCTCGGCGATCTCGGCCTGGACGGACGGCGCGCGCTCCGGCGCGGCACGACGGGTGGCGGACCTGCCGCCGCGCCCGTCGCGCTTGGGCGAGCGGCCCTCCGGCTTGCCCTCGGATTTACCACCCTCGGACTTGGCGTTCTCGGACTTGGCGTTCTCGGACCTTCCGCCTTCGGATCGGGCCGTCTCGGACCGTCCGGCCGCCGACTTGCCCGCGCCCGGGCGCAGGCGGCGGCCGCTGCCGGCCTTGCCGCGGTAGCGGGTACGCGTCGATTCCCCATCCTCGGAGGGGGTGGTGGATTCCGGCACCGAGGCGAGGTCGCCCTCGGCCCAGGGAATCGGCTGCCCGATCAGGGCCTCGATGGCGTGGAGCGAGCGCTCGTCGGCGCGGCTGACCAGGGTGAAGGCGTGGCCGGCGCGGCCGGCGCGGCCGGTACGGCCGATCCGGTGGACGTAGTCTTCCGGGTGATGCGGCACGTCGAAGTTGAAGACGTGGCTCACCGCCGGGATGTCGAGCCCGCGCGCCGCCACGTCGCTGGCCACCAGGAGCGGCACCTCGCCCGAGCGGAAGCCGTCCAGCGCGATGGTGCGGGCGCGCTGGTCCATGTCGCCGTGGAGCGCCGCCACGTTGAAGCCGTGGCTCGCCAGGGACTTCTGCAGCAGCGCCACGTCACGCTTGCGGTTGCAGAAGATGATGCCGTTGTTCAGCTCGGCCTCGCCGCGGATGAGGCGGCGCAGGAGGTCGCGCTTCTCGTGACCCTCCGAGGGGGTCGCCACGAGCTTCTGCACGATGGTCGCGGCGGTGGAGGCGGGCCGGGCCACCTCGATCCGCTGGGGCGTGTGCAGGAACATGTCGGCCAGCCGCTCGATCTCCGGCGGCATCGTGGCCGAGAAGAACAGGGTCTGGCGCGTGAAGGGCACCATCTTCACGATGCGCTCGATGTCGGGGATGAACCCCATGTCGAGCATGCGGTCGGCCTCGTCGATGACGAGGAGCTCGACGCCGGTGAGCAGCAGCTTGCCGCGCTCGAAATGGTCGAGGAGCCGGCCCGGCGTCGCGATCAGCACGTCGGTGCCGCGCATCAGCTTGGCGTCCTGCTCGGCGAAGGAGACGCCGCCGATGATCAGGGCGACGTTGAGCTTGTGGTTGATGCCGTAGCGATCGAAGTTTTCGACCACCTGGGCGGCGAGCTCGCGCGTCGGCTCCAGGATCAGCGTGCGGGGCATGCGGGCGCGGGCGCGGCCGTTCTCCAGCAGCGTCAGCATCGGCAGCGTGAAGGCCGCCGTCTTGCCGGTGCCGGTCTGGGCGATGCCGAGGACGTCGCGGCGCGCGAGCACGTGGGGGATGGCCTGGGCCTGGATCGGCGTCGGCTCGGAGTAGCCGGCCGCCGTGACGGCCTGGAGGACCTTGTCGCTCAATCCGAGGTCGGCAAAAGACATATTCTATGAGAACCGTTGCGCGCGGGAATGGACCAACCGGCGCGGAGGACATCGACACGGCGACGGCTGGCAGAAAGGGCGGCTTCGACACGACCCGCCGCGCACACGCGTTGCGGGGACACTTAGGGCCTTGCGCCGCCTTGTCAATCGAGGCCACCCTCGGCAGGGCGGCTTATCCGCAGGCGCGCGCCGCGCCGGCCCGGCCCCGAGGTTCGTCCCGCCTTGCGCATCCTGCTCATCAACCCGAACACCACCCCGTCCGTCACCGATCTCGTGGCGGGCCATGTCCGGTCGGTGGCCGGGGCGGGAATCACCCTGGTGCCCGCCACGGGGCGGTTCGGGGCGCGCTACATCGCGAGCCGGGCGGCGGCGGCCATCGCCGGCCACGCCGCCCTCGATGCCCTCGCCGAGCACGTCGCCGGCTGCGACGCCGTCTACCTCGCCTGCTTCGGCGATCCGGGACTCGCGGCCCTGCGCGAGGTCTCGCCGGTCCCCGTGGTGGGCATGGCCGACGCCGCCTGCCGGGCGGCCGCCAGCGGCGGACGGCGCTTCGCCATCGTCACCGGGGGCGCCCTCTGGGAACCGATGCTGACCGAGTTCGTCGCGGCCATCGGCCTCGCCGAGCGGTTCGCGGGCGTGCGCGCGGTCGCGCCGACAGGGGGCGAGATCGCCGCCGACCCCGACGCGGCCCTCGGCCTCCTCGCCGCCGCCTGCCGGGCCTGCGCCGAGGCGGACGGCGCCGAGGCCGTGATCCTCGGGGGCGCGGCCCTGGCCGGGCTCGCCGCGCGCATCCAGCCCGCCGTGCCCGTGCCGGTCCTCTGCTCGGTGGAGGCCGGCACGCACGCGGTCCTGGTCGCCGCCGGGGCTGCGCGCCCGGAACGCGGCGCGCCCGGGCTCGCCAGCACCGGCCTCGCCCCGGCCCTGGCGCGCCTCCTCGCGGAGACCTGACCGCGCCGCTTTGCATCGCAAAGAAAAGCCTTGCATCGACTTTGCGCTTCAGGATACTTTACATCGCAGAGTTTACTGGGAAGGGTCGCATGAGCGATCTCGACAAAGCCCTGGCCGACATCGTCGCGATCCGCTCGCAGCTGGTCCGGGGCACAGCCTTCAGCGGCTACGGCCCGGCTGCCTTCGCGGCCACCGCCGCGCTCGCCCTCGCCACCGCGACGGTGCAATCCCTCCTCCTCGACGACCCGGATGGCCGGCCCCTGGCCTATTTCGGCGCCTGGATCGTCACCGCCGTGATCGCCCTCGCGCTGATCGGTGCGGAGATGCGGGCCCGCGCCCGCCGGCACACGGGCGGCCTCGGAGACGCGATGATCCACGACGCCGTCGAGCAGTTCCTGCCGGCGGGCGCCGCCGGCGCCCTCCTCGCCCTGGTGCTGGCGCGGGTCTCGCCGGAGAACCTGTGGCTGCTGCCGGGCCTGTGGCAGGTGCTGGTCAGCCTCGGAATTTTCGCCGGAATCCGGGTCATGCCGCGCGGGGTCGCCCTCGTGGGCGCCTGGTATCTCGTCGCCGGCCTCGCGGTGCTGGTGGTGTCGGGGGAGGGCCGCCACCTCTCGCCCTGGGCGATGGGCGTTCCCTTCGCGGTCGGCCAGGGCCTGATGGCCCTGGTGATCCGCGCCGCCTCGGAGGCCGACGATGCCCAGGATTGAGATGGGCAAGACCGAGACGGGCGAGCCCGCGGCCGCCCCCTTCGCCTATGACGGACTCGACCGGGTGATCCACGAGAAGGCCCGCCTCGGGCTGCTCACCTCGCTGATCGCCCATCCCAAGGGTCTCGCCTTCGCCGCCCTCAAGCAGCTCTGCGGCCTCACCGACGGCAATCTGAGCCGCCACCTCCAGGTGCTGCAGGAGGCGGGCCTCGTGGAGATCCGCAAGGGCTACGAGGGCAACCGGCCCCAGACCACCTGCGGCCTCACCGCCGCCGGGCGCCGGCGCTTCCTCGACTACCTCGCCGTGCTGGAGCGCGTGGTGCGCGACGCCGCCGAGGCGGCCCGGGACGCGGACGCAGCCCCGGAGAAGCCCGCCGCGCGAGGCGGCCGGCCCCAGCCGGCCTGAGCCCCGTCCCGACCTGACCCGGTCGCGCCCGAGATCCGACCTTCACGTGCCAGGAAACTTTACCATGCAAAGCCCTTTGCAGAGCGGACTCCACGTCGGCATCATCATGGACGGCAACGGCCGCTGGGCCGTCGCCCGCGGCCTGCCGCGGGTCCTCGGGCACAAGGCCGGCGTCGCGGCGATCCGCAGGGTGGTGGAGGCGGCTCCGGACCAGGGCATCGGCACGCTGACCCTCTACGCCTTCTCCAGCGACAACTGGCGCCGACCGCCTGACGAGGTCTCCGCGCTGATGGGCCTCCTGCAGCGCTACCTGCGCGCGGAGACCGGGCGCCTCGCCGGGGCCGGCGTGCGCCTGACCGCGATCGGCCGACGCGACCGCCTGCCGGCGGGGCTCGCCGAGGCCATCGGCCGGGCGGAGGACCTGACGGCGGGGGGCACCCGCCTGCACCTGCGCATCGCGATCGACTACTCGGCCCGCGCCGCGATCCTGGCCGCCGCCGCCGCGCTGGCGGCCTCGGCCGACCCGTCCCCGGCCGCGTTCGGCCGGGCGGTGAGCGGCGGGGCGGTTCCCGACGTGGACCTCGTCATCCGCACCAGCGGCGAACAGCGCCTCTCGGATTTCCTGCTCTGGGAGAGCGCCTATGCCGAGTTGCACTTCACGCAAGGACACTGGCCGGATTTCGACGCGGACGACCTCGCCGCCGCGCTCGCCGCCTTCGCCGGCCGGGAACGCCGCTTCGGCGGCCTCGCCGCGCCCGCCCGGGCCGCCTGAGGGCGCCCGGGTCCCGTCATCCAGGGAGAGCCGCCATGCGGATCCTGCTCGTCAACGTACCCCATCCCGCCATCGGCAGTCGGATTCCGGACGACCACCTTCCGCCCCTCGGACTGCTCGCCGTGGGCGGCCCCCTCCTCGACGACGGCCACACGGTGCGCCTCCTCGACGGGGAGTTCGGGCCGGCGGCGACCCTGGACCTCGTGGCCCAGGCGCAGGCCTGGCGCCCGGAAGCGATCCTGTTCGGCCATTCCGGCTCGACCTCGGGCCATCCCGTCATCGCGGAGGTGGCCGCCGCCATGGCCGTGGCCCTGCCGGGAACGCCCATCGTCTATGGCGGGGTGTTTCCGACCTATCATTGGCGCGAAATCCTGCGCGACGAGCCCTGCGTCACCGCAATCGTGCGCGGGGAGGGCGAGGAGACGGCCCGACGCCTGATGGCGGCCCTGGCAACGGGCGCGTCGCTCGCGGCGGTGCCAGGCATCGCCTTCCGGGACGCGGCGGGCCCCAGGGCGACGCCGGATGCGGCGGTAATCCGCGACCTCGACGCCTACCGGGTCGGCTGGGAACTCATCGACCATGCCCGCTACAGCTACTGGGGCGGCCTGCGGGCGGTGGTGGTGCAGTTCTCGCGGGGCTGCCCCCACCTCTGCAACTATTGCGGCCAGCGCGGATTCTGGACCCGCTGGCGGCATCGCGACCCGGTCCGCTTCGCGCGGGAACTCGCACGCCTCCACCGGGAGCACGGCGTACGGGTCATCAACTTCGCCGACGAGAACCCCACCGTGTCGCCCCGGGCATGGCGGACCTTCCTCGAGGCGCTGATCGCCGAGGAGGTCGACCTGATCCTGGTGGGCTCCACTCGCGCCGACGACATCGTGCGCGACGCCGACATCCTCCACCTCTACAAGCGGGCGGGCTGGGCGCGCTTCCTCCTCGGGCTGGAGAGCACGGACGAAACCACCCTCGCCCGAATCCGCAAGGGGGCGGCGACGAAGACCGACCGCGAGGCCATCCGTCTGCTGCGCCGGCACGGCATCCTCTCCATGGCGACCTGGGTGGTGGGCTTCGAGGAGGAAACCGACCGGGATTACTGGCGCGGCCTGCGCCAGCTCCTTTCCTATGACCCCGACCAGATCCAGATGCTCTATGTGACGCCTCATCGCTGGACGCCGTATTTCCGGCAGGCAGCGGAGCGTCGGGTGATCCAAACGGATCGTCGGCTCTGGGACTACAAGCATCAAGTGCTCGCGACCCGGCACATGCCGCCCTGGCGCGTGCTGTTCTGGTTCAAACTCATCGAGCTTTGTGTCCAGGGCCGGCCGAGAGCGCTGGCGCGAGTCCTGTTCCATCCGGATCGAGGCCTGCGCCATGCCATGCGCTGGTACACCCGCATGGGCCGGCGGGTCTGGCCGCACGAGATCCGGGGCTTTCTGCGCGACCCGCGCGTGCGGGACGGCCCGAGCGTCGCCGCCTTCTGGGGTCAGCCGCAGGAGGCGGAGGAAGAATCGATGCGGGCGACACGGGCCGAGCGCCCGGTCGCGCCGCGCCTCAGCGCCTGAGGCCGGCGGCCGTGCAGGGGTCGAGGAACGAGCGGCCGGCGGCCTGTCCGATCGAACCCGTGGTCTCGGGCTCGGCCTGCCCGGCGCGGGCCTCGCGCTGACGCGGCCCGGTCTCCACCGCGCGTGAGAGATACTGGGTCGCCGCGAGGGCGACGAGGCCGATCGCCAAGCTCAACTTGATCGCCCAGGGCAGCAGCGTGGCGGGCGGACGGGCGACGGCCTCCTCCCGCTCCGGCATCGGATTCTCCCCACGGGGAATGTCCACGAAGCGGCTGGGAGGGAGCATGGCAGGCACGTTCATCGGTGCGGCCCCGGGTTGGACCGATCGGGCTGGACGATCCGCCATCAGGGTTAAGATCGGGTTCCCGCACCGGCGTGCCGGGTCAGCCACCCGGCACTAAAAAGCACTTCGCCCGGGCAAGCGGCAGTAAAACTCCAGGCAATGGGGGCGGTCGAAAAATCAGCGGATCATATCTTGAATTTTCACGAGGCTACACGACGCGGGAGAACAGGTGAGCCGACCCATGTGCGTCAGGACACAGACGATCAAGCCCAGAGATGAACCCCGACTAACCTTTACCCTTCCTTGACGTCTGGGGGCGTAACCCGTGGCCTTGTTGCAGGAAAGCGACAGACCCGACGGCGGCCAGGGCCTACAAGCACGCCGGCTTTCGCCAACCAGGACCAGGTAAAATGAAAAGACTGCTTCTCGCCTCCACCGTGCTCGCCGGCCTGACCGCCGTCGCTTCGGCCGCCGACCTTCCGCGCCGCGCGGCTCCCCCGGTGTTCGTGCCGGTGCCGGTGTTCACCTGGACCGGCTTCTATGCCGGTATCAACGCCGGCTACGGCTTCGGCACGGGCAACGACAACAACCGCACGACCAGCGTGCTGGCCACCGCGCCCGTCTTCGCCCCCGGCACGGTCGGCGCGGTGAGCTTCAACAACCGCAACAATAACGAAGGCTTCGTTGGCGGCGGTCAGATCGGCTACAACTACCGGTTCACCCCGGGCTCCGGTGTCGGTTCGCTGCTGGTCTGGAGCGGGACGGAGCGGCGGTGCGTGCCGCGTTGACGACGTCATGGAGCAACGGTCAGGCGGAGGGTCGGATTAGCCGCCTGAAAATGCTCAAGCGGACGATGTACGGACGCGCAGGCTTCCCCCT
>NZ_JAKSYI010000040.1 GCF_022829285.1 Methylobacterium sp. J-078 | reverse complement strand
TTCCAGTACTGGCACAACAAGTTCGGCAACGTCGAGCGGGTCAACTTCAAGGGCACCGAGGAGAAGAGCTTCCTGGCCGGCGTCGCCTTCCACGTCTTCTGAAGATCAGGGCCGTCGGATCGCCCGATCCCCGTGCCGGCGGGGCCGGACCTCCCGCCGGCCTCGCGGATCCACGGCGCGATTGATGGCCGAGATCCACGGACGCCCCGACGGCCGGACCGAAGGGAATGAGGGAGGGAATGACGGACAGCATGGTCGAGACCCGCACGACGAAACGACTCTGGATCCGAAACCCGCTGGCGATACTGGCCGAGGATTCCGCCGGCGGCCTCGTCGTCGAGGGCACCCGCATCGTCGAGCGGGTGCGGGCGGGCGCGGCGCCCGCCACCCCCGTGGACGAGACCTTCGACGCCGCGCGCCACGTGGTCATCCCGGGCCTCGTCAACACCCACCACCACTTCTTCCAGACGCTGACCCGCGCCCATCCGGTGGCGATCAACAAGCCGCTCTTTCCCTGGCTGAAGGCGCTCTACACCGTCTGGGACCGGATCACCCCCGAGGCGTTCCGGCTGGCGACGCGTCTCGCCTACACCGAACTCCTGCTCTCCGGCTGCACCACGGCGGGCGATCACCACTACCTCTTCCCCAAGGGGCTCGAATCCTCCGTCGACATCCAGGTGGAGGAGGCTCGCACGCTGGGCATCCGCGCCTTCGTCACCCGCGGCTCCATGAGCCTGTCGGAGCGCGACGGCGGCCTGCCCCCCGAATGCCTGACGCAGGACGACGACACGATCCTCGCCGACAGCGAGCGGGTGCTGCGCCTGTTCCACGATCGCAAGCCCGGCGCGATGGTGCAGATCGGGCTTGCGCCCTGCTCGCCCTTCAACGTGACGAAGCGGCTGATGCGCGAGAGCGCGGCCCTGGCGGACGTCCACGACTGCCGCCTGCACACCCATCTCGGCGAGACCCTGGACGAGGACCGCTACTGCATCGAAATGTTCGGCCAGCGCCCGCTGGACTACCTCGAGGAGGTGGGCTGGCTGGGGCCGCGCACCTGGCTCGCCCACGGCATCCACTTCAACGATGCCGAGGTGAAGCGCCTGGGTGCGGCCGGCGTCGGCGTGTGCCACTGCCCGACCTCGAACATGACCCTGGCCTCCGGCCAGTGCCGGACCTGCGAACTGGAGGCGGCGGGCAGCCCCGTCGGCCTCGGGGTCGACGGCTCGGCTTCCAACGACAACTCGAACCTGATGGAGGGCGTGCGCCACGCCCTGATGATCAACCGCCTGACCTACGGCGCCGAGGCCGTGACCCATCTCGACGCCCTGCGCTGGGCCACCGAAGGCTCCGCCGCCTGCCTGGGGCGCAGCGACATCGGGCGGATCGCGGAGGGCCGGGAGGCGGATCTGGCGCTGTTCACCCTCGACGAACTGCGCTTCTCCGGCGCGCACGATCCGCTCGCCGCCCTGGTGCTCTGCGGCGCCCACCGGGCCGACCGGGTGATGGTGGCGGGGGCCTGGCGGGTCATCGACGGCCAGCCCCTCGGGGTCGAGACGGGCCAGCTGCGCGAGGCCCATACCCGCCTCGCCCGCACCTTGTTCGGGACGCTCTAGGATGGTGGCCGCCGCGCCCCCGGGCCGGACGGAGGGGCCGACGCCCCTGTTCGGCGCCTACGGCATCGTCAAGCGCTTCGGCGACTTCACGGCCAATGACGGGGTCGACCTCGAGATCCGGGCCGGCGAGATCCATGCCCTGCTGGGCGAGAACGGGGCCGGCAAGTCGACCCTGATGAAGATCCTCTACGGGCTCCTCGAGCCCACCGAGGGGGTCGTCACCCATCGCGGCGACGTGGTGCGCCTGGCCAACCCGGAGGCCGCGCGGGCGCTGGGCATCGGCATGGTGTTCCAGCACTTCTCGCTCTGCGAGAACCTCACGGTGGCGGAGAACATCGCCCTCGTGATGCCGAAGGGGCTGAGCGGGCGGACCCTGAAGGAGCGGATCGGCGCGGTCGGCGCCGCCTATGGCCTGCACCTCGATCCCGACCGTCCGGTCTGGTCGCTCTCGGCCGGCGAGCGCCAGCGCATCGAGATCATCCGCTGCCTGTTGCAGGACCCCAAGCTCGTGATCCTCGACGAGCCGACCTCGGTGCTGACGCCGGGCGAGGCGGAGCTGCTGTTCACCGTGCTGGAGCGCCTGCGCGACGAGGGCCGGGCGCTCCTCTACATCTCCCACCGCCTCGACGAGGTGCGCCGGCTCTGTGCGCGCGCCACCATCCTGCGCGGCGGCCGGGTGGTGGGGGCCTGCGACCCGCGCGCCGAGACCGCCCGGTCCCTCGCCGCCATGATGGTGGGGGTTCAGGTGGGCGAGGTGAAGCCACCCTCCGGCGTGCCGGCGGGCCCCGAGCGCCTGGTCCTGTCCGGGCTCACTCTCCCCGCCCCCGGCCTGCACGGCACCGCCCTCGACGGCGTCTCGCTCAGCGTGCGCGGCGGCGAGATCGTGGGGATCGCGGGCATCGCGGGCAACGGTCAGGCGGAGCTGTTCGACGCCCTCTCGGGCGAGGCCCTGGCGCCCGAGCCCGGGATGGTGCGGTTCGACCGCGTCGATTCGGGCCGCCTCGGCATCACCGCGCGCCGCCGCAATGGGGCCGGCTTCGTGCCGGAGGAGCGCAACGGCCACGGCGCCGCCCCGACCCTGAGCCTGTCCGACAACGCCATCCTGTCGCGCCACGCCACGGCGGGCCTGAGCCGCTTCGGATTCCTGCGCCGCGCCGCCGCGAAGGCCCTCGCGAGGGCCGTGATCGACGCCTTCGACGTGCGCAAGGCGGGGCCCGACCCCGCCGCCGGCACCCTCTCGGGGGGCAACCTGCAGAAGTACCTGATGGGCCGCGAGATCCTGGCCGAGCCCGGCATCCTCGTCGTCAACCAGCCGACCTGGGGCGTCGACGCGCTCGCCGCCGCCCATATCCGGCAGGCCCTCCTCGACCTGGCGGCACGCGGCGCCGCCGTTCTGGTGATCAGCCAGGACCTCGACGAACTGTTCGAGATCGCCGGGCGCATCGCCGTGCTGCACGACGGCACCCTGTCGCCGGCCGTGCCGGCGGCCGAGACCACCCGCGAGACCCTGGGCCTGCTCATGGGCGGCGCCACGCCACCCGCGGCGGTCCCCCCGGACCTGACGCGGGAAAATCTCGCCCCGGAGCCGGCCCATGCGCATTGACCTGACGCCGCGCGCCAACCGCTCGGCCCTGACGGACGCCCTCGCGCCGGTCCTCGCCTTTTTCGCCGCCCTGGTGATCGGGGGCTTCGTGGTGGCCGCCATGGGCCGCTCACCGGCCGCCGCCTTCGTCACCTACTTCGTGGCGCCCTTGAGCGAACTCTGGTCGCTCCAGGAGGTGGCCCTGAAGGCGGCCCCGCTGGCCCTCATCGCCACCGGCCTCGCCTTCTGCTTTCGCGCCAACGTCTGGAATATCGGCGCGGAGGGCCAGTTCGTGGTCGGCGGCCTGTTCGGCGGCTGGATCGGCGTCGCCGCCCACGGGGCCACCGGCAACACCCTCTGGGTGCTGCCCGCGATGCTGATCGTCGGCACCCTGGCCGGCATGCTCTACGCGCTGATCCCGGCCCTGCTGAAGGTCCGCCTCGGCGTCTCGGAGATCCTCACCAGCCTGATGCTGGTCTACGTCGCCGAACTGCTCCTCGACTACATGGCGCGGGGTCCTTTGCGCGATCCGGCCGGCTTCAACTTCCCCCAGAGCGTCACCTTCGATGACGCCGCCCGACTGCCCTACCTGATGGAGGGCGACACCCTGCACGCGGGCGTCGCCATCGCGCTCGCCGCCATCGTGGTCGCCACCCTGGTGCTGGCCCGCACCCTGTTCGGCTTCACCGTGCGGGTGGTGGGCGCCAGTCCGCGCGCGGCGCGCTTCGCCGGCTTCAGCGACGCCCGCCTGACGCTGGCGGTCTTCGCGGTCTCCGGGGGGGCGGCGGGGCTTGCGGGCATCGCCGAGGTGGCGGGCAAGATCGGTCAGCTTCAGCCCTCGATCTCGCCGGGCTACGGTTTCACCGCCATCATCGTGGCCTTCCTGGGTCGGCTCTCGCCAGTGGGGATCCTGGTGGCGGCCCTCGTCATCGCGCTCACCACCATCGGCGGCGAGGGGGCGCAGATCGACCTGAAGCTGCCCCTCGACCTCACCCGGGCCTTCCAGGGCCTGCTGCTGGCCCTGGTGCTCGGGGCCGATGCCCTGTCGCGCTACCGGGTCCGCCTCGTCCCCGGAGCCGCCGCGTGAGCCTCGACATCCTCACCATGGTGCTCGTCACCATCATCGCCGCCGCGACCCCGCTGATGATCGCAGCCCTCGGCGAACTCGTGGCCGAGCGCGCGGGCGTGCTCAACCTCGGCGTCGAGGGCATGATGGTGCTGGGCGCCGCCACCGGCTTCGCGGTGGCGGTGGAGACCGGCTCGACCCTGGCCGGCGCGGCGGCCGGCGCCGGGGCGGGCCTCGCCCTCGCGGCCCTGTTCGGCATCCTTACCGTGGTCTTGAGCGCCAATCAGGTCGCCTCCGGCCTCGCCATGACGATCCTGGGCCTCGGGCTCTCGGGGCTCGTCGGCGCCGCCTATGTGGGCCTGAAGCGCGAGCCGGCGCCGCACCTGGACGTGCCCGGCCTGACCGACCTGCCCGGCATCGGCCGCCTGTTCTTCGGGCAGGACGGCTTCGTCTACTTCGCCTTCGCCCTGGTGGCGGGGGTGTGGTGGTTCCTCTGGCGCACCCGCGCCGGGCTGACCCTGCGGGCCATCGGCGACGACCACACCGCCACTCACGCGCTGGGGCTCAAGGTCCGCAAGGTGCGCTTCCGCGCCGTGCTGTTCGGGGGCGCCTGCGCGGGGCTCGCCGGGGCCTACCTGTCCCTGGCCTACACGCCCTTCTGGGCCCCCGCGATGACGGCCGGGCGCGGCTGGATCGCCCTGGCGTTGGTGGTCTTCGCCTCCTGGCGCCCGCTGCGGGTGCTGGCCGGCGCGATGCTGTTCGGCGGCGCCACCGTGCTCCAGCTCCACGCCCAGGCCGCCGGCCTCGGCCTGCCGGGCCAGGCGCTCTCCGCCCTGCCCTACCTCGCCACCATCCTGGCCCTGGTCTTGCTCTCCCTCGGCCGGCGCCAGGGCGGCTCCCTCGCCCCGGCGGCCCTCGGCCGGGACTTCACCCCGCACCGCTGAAGCGTTGCGTCACTGTTAAGGACATCGGAACGATGCGGATTGTGCAGGGGGCCCTGGTGGCCGTTCTCGCCCTCGGGATCGGCGGCGCGCAGGCCCAGGAGAAGAAGGCGAGCGAGAAGCTGAAGGTCGGCTTCGTCTATGTCGGCCCGGTGGCCGATTACGGCTACTCGTACCAGCACGACCAGAGCCGCAAGGCGCTGGCCGCGGCCCTCGGCGACAAGGTCGAGACCAGCTTCCTCGAGAACGTGCCCGAGGCCGACAGCGAGCGCTCCATCGAGAGTCTCGCCCGCTCCGGCCACGGCCTGATCTTCACCACCTCGTTCGGCTTCATGGAGCCGACCCTGAAGGTCGCCAAGAAATTCCCCAAGCTGAAGTTCGAGCACGCCACGGGCTACAAGCGCGCGGCGAACGTCGCGACCTACTCGGCCCGGTTCTACGAGGGCCGCTACATCTGCGGCGAGATCGCCGGCCGGCTCTCGAAGACCGGCACCCTCGGCTACATCGCCTCGTTCCCCATCCCCGAGGTGGTGAGCGGCATCAACGCCTTCATGCTGGGCGCGCAGTCGGTGAACCCCAACATCAAGCTCAAGATCGTCTGGGTGAACACCTGGTTCGACCCCGGCAAGGAAGCCGAGGCCGCCAAGGCGCTGCTCGCGCAGGGCGCCGACATCCTGTCGCAGCACACCGATTCGGCCGCGCCGTTGCAGGAGGCGGAGAAGCAGGGCAAGCTCGCCTTCGGACAATCCTCGGACCAGATGCGCTTCGCCCCCAAGGCCCAGCTCACCTCCATCGTCGACGACTGGGACGGCTACGTCATCCAGGAGGCCAAGGCCGTCCTCGACGGCACCTGGAAGAGCCACGACACCTGGGGCGGCATCAAGGACGGCATGGTCGTGCTGGCGCCCTTCGCCAACATGCCCGACGACGTGAAGGCCAAGGCCGAGGCGAGCAAGAAGGCGATCGCGGACGGCACGCTCCACCCGTTCCACGGCCCGGTCTTCAAGCAGGACGGCACCGAGGCCGTGAAGGCGGGCGAGACCGCCCCCGACCCGATGATCCTGGGCATGAACTGGTACGTGAAGGGCATCGACGACAAGCTGCCGCAATAGGGGAGCGCTTGAAAAACCCGCTCCTGGAAGTCAGGGCGATTGCAGAGGCCGATGTGCTGGTCGGAAACCCAATTGCAGCACCGAGTCATCCCGGGGCCGCGCAGCGGAGCGCGGGATCCGGAAACGCAGGTGGTGCAAGATTTTACGCCGTCAGCGGCTCTGGCCTCGGCTCTGGATTGCACGCCGCTGGCACTTTCTCGGAGCGGGCGCGTCCCTCTCCCCCTTGTGGGGAGAGGTTAGGAGTGGGGGCGGCTCCGCTAGCCTGAGGCGGCGGAGGGCCCCCAACCACCCCCACCTCCAACTCCTCCCCACAAGGGGGAGGAGGGCCACGTCGCGCGAAGTGGAATCGGCGTTCGAACATGAGAGGCCGCATGAGACACGCCATCCGCTTCCTCCTCGGCCACGAGGCGCGCACCATCGAGGCCTGCGACCCGACCCTGACGGTGCTCGACTGGCTGCGCGGGTCCGAGCGGCTGATCGGCACCAAGGAGGGCTGCAACGAGGGGGATTGCGGCGCCTGCACGGTGGTCGTGGTGCGCCCCGAGGGGGCGCCCGGCGCCGAGCGCCTACGCTACCGCACGGTGGATGCCTGCATCACCTTCCTGGGGCAGCTCGACGGCTGCCAGATCCTGACCGTGGAGCACCTGCGCGGCGCCGATGGGAGCCTGCACCCGGTCCAGCGCCTGATGGTGGAGGAGCACGGCTCGCAATGCGGCTTCTGCACGCCGGGCTTCGTGATGTCGCTGTTCGCGATGACGAAGGATCTTCCCGCGGCGACCGGTGATGTCTGGACCTCGACGAGCCCCATCGACGACGCGCTCGCCGGCAATCTCTGCCGCTGCACCGGCTACGCCCCCATCGTGCGCGCCGCCGAGCGGGCGCTGGCCACACCGGAAGCGGATGCCTTCGATGCCGCCCACGACGACACCCTCGCCCGGCTCCTGGCCTTGCGCGACGACGAGACCGTCGCGGTCTCCGGCCCGAAGGGTCGCTTCTTCGCCCCCGCCACCACCGGCGCCCTCGTCGACCTCGTGGCCGAGCATCCGGGCGCGACGATCGTGGCCGGGGCCACCGACGTCGCCCTCTGGGTGACCAAGGGCCTGCGCGTCCTCGACCCGGTGATCTGGCTCGGGCGCGTCCGCGACCTCGCCACGATCGCGGAAACGCCGCGGGGCCTGCGCATCGGCGCGGGCGTGACCCTGGCGGCGGCTGGCGCGGCCCTGGCCGACCTGCACCCGGATCTCGGCGAACTGTTCCGGCGCCACGGCGCGGCCCAGACCCGCAATGCCGGGACCCTGGGTGGCAACATCGCCAACGGCTCGCCCATCGGCGACGCCGCACCCGCCCTGATCGCGCTCGGCGCCACGCTCCACCTCGCCAGCCGGAACGGCACCCGCGACCTGCCCCTTGAGGATTTCTTCGTGGCCTATGGCCGGCAGGACCGCGCCGCCGACGAGATCGTCACGGGGGTCACGGTCCCGCCCTTGCCGGCGGGGGCGCGGCTGGCGGTCTACAAGGTCTCGAAGCGCTTCGACGAGGACATTTCCGCCGTGCTCGGCGCCTTTCGGCTGACCCTCGACGCCGGCCGCATCCGGGAGGCGCGCATCGCCTACGGGGGCATGGCCGGCACGCCGAAGCGCGCCGCGCAAGGAGAGGCCGCCCTGGTGGGCCAGCCCCTCGACGCCGCCGTCATCCCCGCTTTCAAGGCGGCGCTCGCCCGGGACTTCACCCCGCTCTCCGACATGCGGGCCTCGGCGGCCTATCGCCTCAAGGTCGCCGGCAACCTGATCGAGCGCCTGATCCACGAGGCCGGGCCAGGGGCGCCCGAGACCCGCCTCGCAGCGATCGGAGCGCTGGCCCATGCTTGATCACACGCCCCCTGCCCCGAAGCCGGACGATCGCATCGCGGGCGGCGCCCACACGCCGCGCATCCACGACAGCGCGGCCCGCCACGTCGGCGGCTCGGCGGTCTACATCGACGACGCGGCCGAGCCGGCCGGCCTGCTCCACGTCTGCCTGGGCTTGAGCGAGCGGGCCCATGCCCGCCTCGTCTCGGTGGATCTCGGGCCCGTGCGCGCTGCGCAAGGCGTGGTGGCGGTGTTCACCGCCGCCGACGTGCCGGGCGTCAACGAGATCTCCTCCTCGCACCGGGACGACGAGCCGATGCTGGCCGAGGACACGGTGTCCTATCTCGGTCAGCCGATCTTCGCCGTGGCGGCCCTGACCCGGGATGCGGCGCGGCGCGCCGCCCGCCTCGCCGTCATCGCCTACGAGGACTTGGCCCCCGTCCTGACCTACGGGCAGGCACGGGCGGACGGAAAGCTCGTCTGGCCGCCCATGACCCTGGCGCGGGGCGATGCCGACGCGGTGCTGGCCGAGGCGCCCGGCATCGTGCGCGGCCGCATGGCCATCGGCGGCCAGGAGCACTTCTACCTCGAGGGCCAGATCGCGCTGGCGATCCCGGGGGAGGACGACGAGGTCACGGTCCACACCTCGACGCAGCACCCGTCCGAGGCGCAGGCGCTGGTGGCCAAGGTGCTGGGCACGGTGAATTCCGCGGTGACGGCCGAGGTGCGCCGGATGGGCGGCGGCTTCGGCGGCAAGGAGAGCCAGTCGAACCTGTTCGCCTGCGTCGCCGCCCTGGTCGCCAAGAAGACCGGCCGCGCCGCCAAGATCCGGCCCGACCGGGACGACGACATGGTCATCACCGGCAAGCGCCACGACTTCGAGGTGGACTACCTCGTCGGCCACGACGCGGACGGAAAGATCCTCGCCGTCGACATGCAGCTCGCCGCCCGCTGCGGCTGGGCCGCCGACCTGTCGGGACCCGTCACCGACCGCGCGCTCTTCCACGCCGACAATTGCTACCATTACCCGGCGGTGCACCTGACCTCGCGGCCCTATCGCACCAACACCCAGTCCAACACCGCCTTCCGGGGCTTCGGCGGCCCCCAGGGGATGGTGGCGGCCGAGCGGGTGATCGAGGAGGTGGCCTATGCATGCGGCCTCGACCCGCTGGAGGTGCGCAAGCGCAACTTCTACGGCACCGAGACCGACAACGTCACGCCCTACCACCAGACGATTTCCGACAATTGCATCCGGGACTTGGTGGCGAAACTGGAAGTGGATTGCGACTACGCGGCCCGGCGTGCGGCGCTGCACGCGGCGAATGAAACGAGCCCGGTGATCAAGCGCGGCATCGCGCTGACGCCGGTGAAATTCGGCATCTCCTTCACCTCCACCGCCTACAACCAGGCCGGCGCCCTGGTGCACATCTACAACGACGGCTCGGTTGGCCTGAATCACGGCGGCACCGAGATGGGCCAGGGGCTCTACGTCAAGGTGGCGCAGGTGGTGGCCGAGGAATTCCAGATCGACGCCGACCGCGTCCGCATCACCGCCACCACCACGGGCAAGGTGCCCAACACCTCCGCCACCGCCGCCTCCTCGGGGGCCGACCTCAACGGCATGGCGGCCCGCGCCGCGGCGCAAACCCTGAAGGGCCGCCTCGTCGCCTTCGCGGCGGAGGCCTGGAGTGTTGCGCCCGAGACGGTTCTGTTCCTGCCCAACCGGGTCCGGGTGGGGAACCAGGAGATCGCCTGGGGCGAACTGATCCACAAGGCCTACCTCGCCCGCATCCAGCTCTCCGCCACGGGCTTCTACAAGACGCCCACCATCCACTGGGACCGGGACGCGGGCCGGGGCCATCCGTTCTACTACTTCGCCTACGGCGCGGCCTGCGTGCAGGCGGCTTTGGACACGCTCACCGGCGAGTACCGGATCGAGCGGGCCGACATCCTGCACGATTGCGGCCGCTCCCTGAACCCGGCCGTGGACCGGGGCCAGATCGAGGGCGGCTTCATCCAGGGGCTCGGCTGGCTCACCACCGAGGAATTGTGGTGGGACGGCATGGGGCGTTTGCGCACCCACGCCCCCTCCACCTACAAGATTCCGGCCTGCGGCGACCGCCCGCGCATCTTCAACGTGGCGCTCTACGAGAACGAGAACCGCGAGGAGACGATCTACCGCTCCAAGGCGGTGGGCGAGCCGCCGCTGATGCTTGGCATCGCCGGCCTGCATGCGCTGTCGGACGCGGTGGCGAGTGTGGCCGGCCACCGGCACTGCCCTCGCCTCGACGCGCCGGCCACCCCGGAGCGCGTCCTCGACGCCGTCGACCGGATGCGGGCGCTCGCAGACCATGCGCCTTCCGCGCAGCCGTGAAGCGCGATCCGGCCGAGGCGCTGTCGGAAGTGCTGGCCGCCGCCCTCGCGGCGGGCGAGCCGGCCGCCCTCGTCACCCTCTCGGAGGCGCGGGGCTCGACGCCGCGGGAGGCCGGTGCTGCCATGCTGGTGATGCCGGAGCGGGTCGCCGGCACCATCGGGGGCGGTACCTGCGAGTGGGCCGGCATCGCGCGCGCCCGGGAACTCCTGGCGGCGGGCGAGGCCGAGGCTTGCCTGCGCATGCCGCTCGGGCCCGAGACCGGGCAGTGCTGCGGCGGGCACGTGACCCTGGCGATCCACCGGGCCGATGCCCGCACCCTCGCGGCCCTGCGCGCCCGGGAGGCCGAGAGCGCGGCGCAGGCGCCCCTGGTGATGATCTACGGTGCCGGCCATGTCGGGCGCGCCCTGGCGCTCGCCCTCGACCCGCTGCCGTTCCGCACCCGGATCGTCGACGAGCGGCCCGAGGAGATCGCGCGGGTCTTGGGCATCCGCGTCCTGCGTGAGGTCGGCTCGGCGCGCGCGGCGGCGGAGACCGCACCTCCGGGGGCCGCGCACGTGGTGCTGACGCACAGCCATGCCCTCGACAGCCTGATCTGCGCCGGCCTGCTGGAGGCCGGCACCTTC
Source organism: Methylobacterium sp. J-078 (assembly GCF_022829285.1). Classification (GTDB taxonomy): domain Bacteria; phylum Pseudomonadota; class Alphaproteobacteria; order Rhizobiales; family Beijerinckiaceae; genus Methylobacterium. Next base: position 78,431 of record NZ_JAKSYI010000040.1, on the reverse strand, counting down.
GCGTATCTCGGCCTCATCGGCTCGGCCACGAAGCGGGCGACGTTCCTCTCGGCCTTCCGGGAGATGGGCCTCGACGAGGCGGTGCTGGCCCGCCTCGTCTGCCCGATCGGAGGCCGCCAAATCGGGGGCCGCCAGTTGCGCGACAAGCGCCCCGCGATCATCGCCGCCCTGGTGGCCGCCGAACTGATCGCGGTCTTCGCCGGCTGATCCGGGTTCTGCTCGATGACTTCGGTCGGCCGCCACGTGCTCCCTCTCCTGGAAGGAGAGGGTTGGGGAGAGGTGTGTGACCTTTCCGGATGAGGCACGCCCCTCACCCCAACCCTCTCCCACACGGGAGAGGGGGCCCGTTCCGACCGAGCCGACCAAAGCGATCAACTAGCAACGATGTGAGGGAGAACGGCGCGCGCGGACACGCTTCGATGGGTCAGCCTCCTCGCGGTCCGGTCCGTGCCGGGTCAGGGGCGCGGCGGCGGCGGCGTCACCGGCGCCTCGGGCGGGGGCACCGGCACGCCTTCCGCCGGGATGCCGCCGGCCGCGGGGGGCACCGGGATCGCGTCGCCGCTGCGAATCGCTTCCGCCTCGTTGCGGGCGCCGGCCCGGCCCTCGGTGCCGCCCGGCGCGGTGGCGCCCTCCATGCCGGCCGGTGCTCCGACGCTCTGCGCGAGGGCCGGGCCGGCCAAACCGAGGGACAGGGCGAGGAGAATCGTCAGGCGGGTCATGCGTCGGGGCTCCTGGAACAGCGAGGGACGGGAGGGCTGGGATCAGCGGCGGCGGCGGTGGATCATCCGGTGGCGGGCCTTGTGCTTGTGCCGCAGGGCCGCGCGTCCGCGCAGGCCGCCCGGGGCGGTGACGCGCGGCTGGCCGGCGGGCGCGATCAGGCTGCCCTGGGCCCTGGGGGCCGGCGTGAGGGCGAACAGCCCGGCCGTGAGAAGGGCGGCGGCGAGGGCGCGCCCTGCGAGGCGGCTGGCCGGAAACCGATGCATCGAATCCTGTCCTCTCCCAGGCCGGAGCCCGGATCGTCGCTCAAAACGTCGCTCAATCCGCACGCAAAGAACGTGCCGGATCAGCCTGAAATCACAGGGCTTTGACCGGGGGTGCCCCTCAGCTTCCGCGATAGGTCTGGTAGCTCCAGGGGCTCGCCACCAGGGGCACATGGTAATGCCCCTCCGGATCGGCGACGCCGAAGCGCAGGCTCACGATGTCGAGGAAGGGCGGTTCGGGCAGCCCCGGATGCGTGGCCCGGAAATGGTCGCCGATCCGGAAGCGCAACTCGTAGGGCGCGATGGGCACCGGGCGGCCGCCGATCAGGGGCGCGTCCGTGCGCCCGTCCGCGTTGGTCTCCGCCCGGGCGATCAGGACGGTCTCGGTGTCCGAGACCCATTCGTGGAGTTCCACCCGGACCCCCGGTGCCGGCCGCCCCGCCGTCGTGTCGAGGACGTGGGTCGAGATCCGTCCCGTGGTGCGGGGCATTCCGGCCCCCTCGACCAGGGCGCAGAGGCGGATCGCGGCGATGCGGAAGACCTCGTCCTGGGCGGTGGCGCGCTCGGTCTCCGGGTTGGAGGCGAGGCGGGCCGCGAAGGCGCGCAGCAGCGAGGCGCGGCCGTGGCGGCGGACGCAGAGGATGAACGGAAACCCGAACCTGTCCGTGTAGGCCGCGTTCAGGGCCGCGAAGCGGGCGTATTCCGCCTCCGACAGCCGGTCGAGGCCGGCCGAGGCCTGCTCGGCGATGGAATCGGGGGCGATCGCCCCGGCGCGGGCCGCGCGGCCTGCGAGTTCGGGGTGGTTGGTCAGGAGGGCGCGGCGCTCGGCCTCCGGGGCGGCCTCCACCGCCCCCCGCATGGCGGCGAGCAGGCCCTCGACGGTGGCGAAGGGACGCTGCGCGGCCGCCGCCTCGGCGACCCAGGGCGCGTGCTCGAACACCGCGCCGAGGGCGGCGACGAAATCGCCGCGGGAGGCCCGGTTCAGCTCGTCGAGACTCGGCATGGGGCAATCCTGGACACGGGCCGGAGCGGGACGGCCTTCGCGAGGCGCTTAGCAGGCAACGGGCCATGTCGGGCCCGGCCAGGCTCGCCAGACACGCCGAAATGTGGTCTTGCCCGCGATCCCGCCCCGTCGGTCGACGCGTTCGCTCCCGGGGCTTCGATGCTTGCGCCGTCGCGGGTTTCCATCGCAAACCGGCGGCGTCCGCGAAATCCGCTGAAGGCGCCATGATCCGCAAGACGCATCTCCCGCCCGACGCCACGCTGATCCAGGTCGCGGGCGAACTCGCCGAGCCGGAAGCGTACCTGCGCCGGCTGCTCGGCAACATGCGCTTCTGCCAGAAGCGGCACGGCGACGCCCTGGTGCGCATCGGCGTCACGGGCAAGGCGGGGGCCAAGGGGAGCGCGAAGGGGCGCAGCCCCTCCTACCGGATCGATTACCACGCCGACGGGGTCGTCACCGTGTTCAACGGCTTCGGCGGCACCTCGCACAGTGCCTTCACCGAAACCAACGTCCGCGAGACGAACTGGAGCCGCGGCCACGCCACGATCCAGGAGGTCCAGCGCCTCTACGACGACCTGCGCAAGGACGAACTGCACAAGGACGCCCCGCGCGAGCCGTGATCCTGAGTCAGGGCCGCTCCTCGGCCGCGCGGGCCGCCGCCACGAGGCGCTCGGCATCCTCCCGCAGGAGCAGGCGCTCGGCCACGAGCCCGTCCGCCGCGCGCGCGACGGCCGCCGCGTGGTCGCCCCTGGCCGGGTAGCGCTCCGCCAGGGAGGGGCGCGGGTCGCCCTTCGCTTCGCGCTCGGCCCGGGTCTCGGCCAGGGGCAGCCGGCTGCCCTCCCGGTCGCAGAGCTCGCCCGCCGGGAAGGGCTCGGCGTAGAGGTTCCAGCCCGTCAGGGTCGCGCGCGGGGCGGCGACGTCCGGCAGGCGGATACCCGCGACCTCGTTTCCGTCGCCGTCGACCTGCGGCACCAGGGGCCGGTATTGCGGGCCGCTCTCCGGATGCGGGTCGAGGGCGTCCGAGAAGCGCGCGATGGCGTTGGGCGCGTCGGGCAGGCGCAGGCCCGGCAGGTAGGGAAAGCCCAGCTCGGCGGCCGCCACCAGCGTCCCGTCCGCCAGGCGCGGCACGCGGCTCGGCGGCGGCGCGGTGCCGTGCGCGACCCACTCCTCCAGGGCGACGAGGAGCGCGCGCAGGGCCGGGGCCGGGCTTAGGACGTTGCGCGGATGCAGGCACGGCCCCCGCGTCGAGGTCAGGCCGGCGCGCCCGTAATGGAAGCCGCCGGCGACGAGGTAGGCCCGGGCGGTCTCGGGCAGGGCCACGTCGGCCCGGCCGAGGGGATCGGTGGTCAGGAGCGAGGCGCCCTTCTGCCAGTATTCCGTGCTGGTGTTGACCTCCATCAGCAGCGGGTCGAACCCGTCCCCGCGCAGGAGCGCGCCGGTCCGGCCCGTGACGGGGTCGTGCTGGGCGGCGGCCGAGAACGGGAAGGCGTTCTCGGGGTAGAGGTGGTCCTCGTGCTGGGTGTTGGTGCGCGAGGGCTGGCCGAAGCGGGCGTTGAGGTAGACGCCGCCGATGCCGGAGATGTGCAGCAGCATCCCGTCGAAGACGCGGGCCCCCGCCTCGTCCTGGTTGAAGCCCTGGTGGACGAAGTCGCGCAGGAAGCGCCCGCTCTGGGAGATGCCCAGGGCCACCGCGTGGCGGATCACCCCGCCCGCCGGGTTGCCGGCGGAGGCCGGACCGCGCAGGGCCGCCACCACGTCGCGGGTGGCGGAAAAGCCGATGCCGAGCACCTTCGGGTTCGCCGCCGGATAGGTGAGCGTGTAGAGTGTGCCGGGCTCCGGCTTCACGCTGGCGGGCAGGAGGCGTAGTTCCCCCGGCCCCGCGAAGGTCCAGGCGCCGTCCGGAACGGTGCGGGGGGTGTCGGCCTCCCGGCGGCGCACCGTGAGGCGGGCCCCCGTCTTGTCGGAGCCATGCGCCTTGAAGGTGAGGAAGAACGGCGCCTCGGTTGGGCCCCGGGTGGCGCTGACGAGTTCGTCGCGTACGGTCTCGACGATGGGCGCCCCGTTCCGCGTCGCCACCGGCACGTCGATGGCCATGCCGCCCTGCTGGCGCAGGGCCTCCGCTTCCCAGCCCGACCAGACCACGGTGTCGCCCCGGCGCAGGACGAGGGTGGTGCCCGCATCCCCGGCGCTCTTCGGATCGTTCACCGCCTGGGCGGCCTGCGCGGGCGCGTCGAGGACCCAGTTGAACAGGAACTTGCGGCCGCGATTGACGACCTCGTAGAGCAGCGTGCCGCTGGCCCGGGCGGGGTCCTTCGGCCGCAGCAGGAAGACGTCGGTGCGGTATTCGACGCGGCCGGCGGCGTTGCGGGGCGCGAGCGCGATGTCGACGATGCCGGCGTTGCGCGGGTCGGCCGGATCGAGTTCGCCCCGCGCCACGCCGACGACGCGCTCGTAGGCGCCGGCCTCGCCGAAGCTCATGCCGTCGGCGAAGGGCTCAACGGACTGAATTTCGAAGGCGGTGACCCGTGCCCATGCGGGTGGCGCGGCGATCCCCACGAATAGGGCGCCCGATAGGACGCCCGAGAGGGCGGAGACCTTGCGCATGTGCGTGTCCTCGGTGCCGTCAGCGTCTCGTTCCGCGCTGTTGGGCGGATCTTACACGTGGGGCGGCCCCGGTCGAGCACGCGGCGCGGGCCCGGGGCTGGCACGTGGCTTGCGCACCGACCGTCCACAGGAGCCGTCACGGCTCGCAGACGAGGGATCGACGCGTGGCCCACGGCTCCTCCCATCCCACGGCGGCCGCGCCGGCCGCCCAAATTCCACCGGTCGCCCAGATTTCACCGGTCACCAAGGTTCCGCCGGTGGCGCTGGGTCTCCTCGGGCTCCAGCACGTGCTGGTCATGTATGCGGGCGCCGTGGCGGTGCCGCTCATCGTCGGGCGCGCCCTCGGGCTGCCGCCCGAGCAGGTGGCGATGCTGGTCAGCGCCGACCTGTTCGCCTGCGGCCTCGCCACCCTGATCCAGAGCTGGGGCCTGCCCGGCATCGGCATCCGCATGCCGGTGATGATGGGGGTGACCTTCGCGGCGGTGACGCCGATGATCGCCATGGGCACCAACCCGGCCCTCGGGCTCACGGGCATCTACGGCGCGGTCATCGTGGCCGGGCTGTTCGCCCTCTTCGCCGCGCCCCTGGTGGGCCGGCTTCTGCCGCTGTTCCCGCCCGTCGTCACCGGCACGGTGATCCTCGTCATCGGCATCTCGCTGATGCGGGTCGGGGTGAACTGGGCCGCGGGCGGCCTCGGCAACCCGCGCTACGGGGCCCTGCTCTACCTCGGCATCGCGCTGTTCGTCCTCCTGGTGATCCTGGCGCTGACCCGCTACACGCGCGGCTTCGTCGCCTCGGCCTCGGTGCTGATCGGGATCGTCGCCGGCATGGTCGTGGCGGGCCTTCTCGGCCTCGTCGACCTGTCGCGGGTGGCCTCGGCCCCGTGGTTCGACGTGGTGCGCCCCTTCGCCTTCGGCGTGCCGAAGTTCGACCTCGTGGCCAGCCTCACCCTCTGCCTCGTCATGGTGGTGGTGATGATCGAATCCACCGGCATGTTCCTGGCGCTCGCCGAGATCACAGGCGAGACGGTGGACGAGCCCCGCCTGGTCCGCGGCCTGCGGGCGGACGGCCTCGGCACCGTGCTGGGCGGCGTGTTCAACACCTTTCCGTACACCTCGTTCTCGCAGAACATCGGTCTCGTCGGCGTCACCGGCGTGCGCTCGCGCTGGGTCACGGTGGTGGGCGGCGTCGTGATGCTGGTCCTCGGCCTCATCCCGAAGCTCGCCGCCCTGGTGGAGGCCGTGCCGCCCTGCGTGCTCGGCGGCGCGGGCCTCGTCATGTTCGGCATGGTCGCGGCCACGGGTGCCCGCATCCTCGGCGCGGTGGATTTTTCCGGCAACCGCAACAACCTGTTCATCGTCGCCGTCTCGGTGGGCTTCGGGCTGATCCCCCTGGTCGCGCCGAACTTCTTCAAGCAGATGCCCGACGCCCTGCATCCCCTGCTCGAATCCGGCATCCTGCTCGCCGCCCTGTCGGCGCTGGCCCTGAACCTGTTCTTCAACGGTCTGGGCAGCCAGGCCGGCGCCCGCGCCGAGGCGGCCCGCCTCGCCCACGCCGCCGAGGCGTGAGCCGCCCCGGTCTCCCCACGAGAGGACACGCATCATGCCATTGACGAGGGCGCGCTACGGCAAGGGCCGCGTACGGGTGCTCCGCCTCGCGCGGGACGGTGACCGGCACGCCGTGCGCGAACTGACCCTGACGGTGCTGCTGGACGGCGATTTCGCGGCGGCCTGGACGTCCGGCGACAACCGCCGGGTGATCGCCACCGACAGCATCAAGAACATCGTCAACGTCACCGCCGCCCGGTACGTGGAGGCCGAGACCGAGGAATTCGTAGGCCATGTCGCGGCCCTGTTCCTGGAGCGCTACCCCCAGGTTGCCGCCGTCACCGTCGAGGCCCTGGAGACCCGCTGGCTGCGCCGGACGGTGAACGGAGAGCCGCACGCCCACACCTTCACCCTCGACGGCAACGGCCAGCCCTTCGTCCGGCTGGAGGCGGACCGGGACGGCGCGGTGCTGCGATCGGGCCTGCGCGGCTATACCCTGATGAAGACCACGCAATCGGGCTGGGTCGACTTCGTCGAGGATGAATTCCGCACCCTGCCCGACACCCAGGACCGCATCTGCGCCACCAGCATGGACGTGACCTGGACCTGGACGGCGCCCCCCGCCGACCCGGTGGCGGCGAACGCGGCGGTGCTCGATACCCTGATCACGGTCTTCGCCACCACCTACAGCGCCGGCGTGCAGGACAGCATGTACCGGATGGGCGAGGCGGTGCTCGCCGCCCGGCCCGACATCGCCGAGATCGAGTTCGCGATGCCGAACAAGCACTACATCCCGATGAACCTTTCCCCCTTCGGCATCGACCACGGCGGCCGGATCTTCCTGCCCACCGACGAGCCGCACGGGCAGATCGAGGCCACCATCGCCCGCGCCGGCTGAGCGATCCGATCCCCGCCGCGCGGGCGCGGTCATCGGGCCCGGCGATTCGCGCCGGTCGGTGCTGTTCGCACGGGCCGGCGTTTTCGCGTGGAATCCGCCTCCGCCGGGCAAGCACGACCCTCGGGGCGTGCCGATGCGCACGCGTCGGTCGAGGATCATGCCAAGTCGAACGCGCCGCTGCAAAAATTGTGAGCGCTCGCTTAAGAAACTGAAAAACAACAATCTTTCGACGCGCGAGATGCGCGGCCTCTCGGCCCGGGTCGAATTTCTCAAAATCTGCCCATCTTGCGTGCACGTTTCGCAAGCATGTCCTGTTGTTTTACGCAGCAAAGGTGCTCATTTTTCAGGAACTCGAACGCTGCCTCTCGCGTCATCGCGACAGCCGTTCAGATCCAGGACTTGAGCCATGACCCACCCCCGCCTCACCGCAGCCCTCGCCATCGCCCTCGGCCTCTCCGCCTCGGGTGCCTTCGCCCAGAGCTACAACGCCCCCGCGGGCATCCCCGCCGCCGTGGCGCCGGGCGGCCTCGAAGGCCAGGCCGCCGGCCGCAACCTGTACGAGCTTCGCAATCGCGGCCAGTTCCTCGTGCCGCAGGACGCGCGCGGCGAGATCACCACGGGTTCGGTCCGCGCCCGCCGCAGCGACCGCTTCTGAGCGAGGACCCCGCCGGCAGGCCCGGTTGAGGCCACCGGCGCCCATCCGGGCAAGTCGCGACGAAGAAGGCCGGCGCTCCATCGGAAGCGCCGGCCTTCTTCATGTTCGACCTGACCTTCGTCTCCGGCGGCCCTCAGGCCGCGGCCTCCCGCGGCGCAGCGCGCGCAAGCGGCACGGCGTGATAGCCCCGCTCCGCGTAGACGAGGGCATGCCCGTCGCCCGGCGCGGAGAGGCCCACCACCGCGCAGTAGAGCACGTCGTGCGTGCCCACCGGGTGGCGGCCGACGATCCGGCAGTCGAAGGCAGTGAGCGCGCCCTCGAGCACCGGCGCGCCCGTGACGTTCCGGGTCCAGGTGGCCGCCGCGAAGCGGGTCTCCATGGGCGTGCGCCCCCCGAAGGCCGCGGCGATGCCGGACTGGTCGGCCGCCAGGGTGTTGACGCAGAGGACGTCGCTGGCGCTCACCGCCGCGTAGGCCGACGAGGTGCGGTTGATGCAGACGAGGAGCGTCGGCGGCCCGTCGCTGACGCTGCAGACCGCCGAGGCGGTGAAGCCGGCCCGGCCGCCCGGCCCGTCGGTGGTGACGAGATGGACGGCGCTTGCGACCCGGGCCATCGCGCCGCGGAAGGCGCCACCCTCCACGTGCGGGGCCGAGGCTGCGCTCGGATCGGTCTGGCTCACGGTGGTCACTCCTGGGAATCGAGGAACGCCACGAGCGTCCGGTTGAAGGCCTCGGCGCGGGTCACGCTGTGGGCGTGGCCGCCGCTCGGAACCCGGTCGAGGCGGGCATTGGGCAGGCCCCGCGCCAGCACCTCCGAACACAGATAGGGCACCAGCACGTCGTCGTCCGCCGCCATCAGCAGCGTCTCGTGCGGAATGCCGGCGAGATCCGCCGTCAGGTCGAAGGCCTCCAGCGCCGCGATGCGCGCCAGCACCGTGTCGCGCCCAGGGAAATGCGCCAGGGCGTGCGCCTCGTCCTCGGTCACGCGGTCCGCGTTCTCGGACAGCCACGGCGCGGGATAGAGGAAGATCGCTTGCGCCCGCACATAGGCCTCGGCACTCACATCCAGCAGCACCTTGCGCGCGGAAAAGCAGCGCTTCGTCGCCGCGTCAGCCCGTGCCCAACCGTTGATCACGACGAGGCGGCCGACGCGCTCGGGATGGGTGCGGGCGAGTTCGAGCCCGATCAGCCCGCCCAGGGCGTGCCCGACGATGTCGCAGCGGGCCGCGCCGCAGGCCTCCATCACCGCGAGGGCGTCGCGCGCCATCGCGGCGATGTCGTGGCCCGGCTCCAGGGGACCGGCCGAGCGCCCGGTGCCGCGATGGTCGTAGGTGACGACGCGGAAGCGCTCGGTGAGCGCCGCCATCTGCGGCGCGAAGTAGGCCGCCGATCCGCCGAGACCCGGCGAGAGCAGGATCGTGCGATCGCCGGACCCCTGCACGGCGTGGTGGAGCGGGCGCGCCATCTGCGACGCCTCAGGGCCGGCCGACATGGGCGACCGAGGCGATCTCCACCAGGGCGTCGGGCTTCACGAGGCCGCACTGGATGCAGTAGCGCGCCGGCTTCTCGCCGGGGAAGTACTCCGCATAGACGCCGTTGATGGCACTGTAATCGGCCCAGTCCTTGAGGAAGATGTGGTTGAAGGTGACGTCGTCCATGGTGCCGCCGGCGGCGGTGACCACGCCCTTGATCGTCTCCAGCACGTGGCGGGTCTGGGCGGCGGCGTCGCCCACATGGACGACGTTCGCTTGCCCGTCGAGGGGCAGCGTGCCGGAGACGTAGAGCACGCCGTCCGCGAGGGTGCCGGGCACGTAGGGCGCCAGCGGCTTGCCGGTGCCGGGGGGGATGATCACGGTCTTGGGCATGTCTTCTCCGTGCTCCTGGAAAGTGGGCTTGGTGGTTTCGTGGCGGCGCGCATCCCGCTTGCGGGGCCAGCGGGGTGCGTCCCCCGTGAGAGGCCGGGGCCCGACCTACTCCGCGGCTTCCGTGCGGGCGCCGTCCGCCCCGAGGGCCGCCTCGAAGGCGGCGACGTCCGAGACCCAGCCGAAGAAGGTCTCGATGTTGGCAAGCGCTCCCGCCTGCAGCGCCGGCGGGCCGGCCTGGTGGGTGGCGTCGGCCAGCACGATGCCGAAATATTCGAGGAAGAAGCCGTCGCGCAGGGTCGATTCCACGCAGACGTTGGTGGCGATGCCGGTGAACACCAGGGTGCGGATGCCGGCCGCCCGCAGCAGGCTGTCGAGCTGGGTGTTGTAGAAGCCGCTGTAGCGCGGCTTGCCCAGCACGATGTCGCCCGGCTCCGGCTTGAGGGCGTCGACCAACGCGTAGTCCCAGGTGCCCCGGGCGAGGAGGCGCTCGTTCATGCCGGGCCGGGCCCGCATGGTCTTGAGGGCGTTGGATTTGTGCCAGTTCGGCGAGCCCGGGCCCCCGGCCTCGACGTAGTCCGGGTCCCAGCCGTTCTGGAACCAGACGATCCGGATTCCGGCCGCCCGGGCCGCCCGCACCGCCCGGGCGATCTGCGCCACCACCGGCCCCGTGCCGGAGACGTCGAAACCGGCGAGATCGAGGTAGCCCCCCTTCGTGGTGTAGGCGTTCTGCATGTCGACGACGATGAGCGCGGTGGCGGATGCGTCGAAGGCGATGGGCTCGGGCCGGGCCGCCAGGGTGAGGCCGCCCTGGCGGCCCGCCGCGTCGGTGTAGCCGGCGGGTTTGGCGATGGGCTCCATCACGCCACCTTCGCCATCGGCTCGGAGCCCACCGCGATGTGCGCGCGGCTCGTCATCAGGGGCTGGATGCGGGTGCCGTAGGCGTCGAGGCCCTTGAGGAAGTCGTCGAACACGAGGAGCACGCCCTCGGTGCCCGGCACCGTCGCCACCGCGTCGAGCATGCGCGCCACCTCGGCGTAGGAGCCCACCAGCGTGCCCATGTTGATGTTCACGGCCGAGGTCGGGTCGGCCATCTGGCGCACGTTGGTGTCGGCCCCCGACTTGGTGTCGGCGGCCCCCTGGACCCCGAGCCAGGCGATGGCCTCCTGGTCGGCGCCGGCCTTGTAGTGCTCCCAGGTGGCCCGCGCCGCCTCGTCGGTCTCGTCGGCGATGATCATGAAGAGCACGTAGGAGGAGACGTCGCGGCCCGTCGCGGCCTTGGCTGCCTCCAGGCGCTCCACCGTGGGGGCGAAGGCCGTGGGGGTGTTGACGCCCTTGCCGAAGCAGAAATTGTAGTCGGCGTACTTCGCCGTGAAGTCCATGCCGGCGCTGGACTGGCCGGCGCAGATGATCTTCATGTCCGCCTGCGGGCGCGGGCTGAGGCGGCAATCCTCCATCTGGAAGAATTCGCCCTTGCGGTCGCAGACGCCCGTCTCCCACAGGTCGCGCAGCACCTGCGCGTATTCCGAGAGGTACTCGTACCGGCGGGAGAAGTACTCGTCCCCGGGCCACAGGCCCATCTGGGAGTATTCCGGCCGCTGCCAGCCGGTGACGAGGTTGAGGCCGAAGCGCCCGTTCGAGATCGAGTCGATGGTGGCGGCCATACGCGCCGTGATGGCGGGGGGCATGCACAGGGTCGCGGCCGTGGCGAACAGCTTGATCCGGCTTGTGACGGCGGCCAACCCCGCCATCAGCGTGAAGGATTCGAGGTTGTGGTCCCAGAACTCGGTCTTGCCGCCGAAGCCCCGCAGCTTGATCATCGAGAGGGCGAAGTCGAGGCCGTAGCCCTCGGCCTTGAGCACCACCTGCTTGTTCAGCTCGAAGCTCGGCTTGTATTGCGGCGCATTCTCCGAGAGGAGCCAGCCGTTGTTTCCGATCGGGATGAAGACGCCGACATTCATGGCAACCTCGCGCGCGGGATCGAAACCTGGACAAAGGCAGGTTCCGGGCCGGATGGACCGGCCTCGGACGGGCCGAACCGCCCTGACCTCCAAGAGTGGAAAGCATTCGGACCAAATGGTCAAACTATGAGTTCGGAATTTTGACAGTTTGCACAAACTCTCTCCGGTTTGCCCGTCCGTTGGGCGCCCGCTGCCCGGACCGGCGGCGGACGATCGGGTCCCGGCGCAGTCCGGCCCAGGCGCTATTCACCCTCAGCGCAGGCCGAGGCCGGCCAGGATCAGCCCCTGCGTGCTGGCGACGGTGCGCTCGAAGAAGTCCGGATCGTCGAGGCCGCATCCGCTGACGGCGTCCACCTGCACGGCGAAATCCGCGTAATGCTGGGTGATGGCCCAGATCGAGAAGATGAGGTGATGGGGATCGTGGGGGCCGATCCGGCCTTCCGCGCTCCAGCCCCGGATGATCGCGGCCTTGGCCTCGACGAGGGCCCGCAGGGGGCCTTCGAGTTCCGGGCGCAGCAGCGGCGCGCCCTGGACGATCTCGAGGCAGAACAGCCGCGAGGCCTGGGGGGCGTCGCGCGACAGGGTGAGCTTGGCGCGGATGTAGCCCCGGAAGGCTTCGGCCGGCTCGCTGTCGGCGTCGAGGGACTGGAGCGGATCGAGCCAGACCGCGAGCACCCGGCGCAGGACCGCGACGTAGAGCTCCTCCTTGGAGGGGAAGTAGTAGAGCAGGTTGGTCTTCGAGAGCCCTGCCCGCTCCGCGATCCCCTCGACGCTGGCCCCGTGCAGCCCAAGGCTCGAGAAGACCGCGAGCCCCGCATCGAGGATGGCTTCCCGGCGCGCTTCCCCGTCCTTGCGGCGGCGGCGGGCGGGCGGGGCATCGGCGGCGTCCGTGCGGATCTCTCTCATGGAGCCCATTGAACCGTCGAACGGCGCCCCTTGGCCACCCCTCGCCCCGACAATGGCGGTGCATCGTCCTGCGCGGTCGCGCGTCAGGCCGCCGGGTGGTGCCGGATGCAGGGCTCGGCGATGTCGATGCGCCGCGCCACCCAGACGCGGTCGTGGGCGGCGATGTCGTCGACGAAGCGGACCAGGACGCCGATCCGTCCCGGCCGGCCGACTAGGCGGCAACGCAGACCCATCAACATCATCTTGGGCGCCTCGGCGCCCTGCCCGTCACTCGGATATCGTCACGAATAGATCGCCGGAAGTGAATCCCGAAGGAATTCGAGGCTCAGGAGCGTGCCGTCGTGGACTTCATAGGGCGCAGGTCCGGATCGAGTTGCGAAGGCCTTCGCGATGATGGCGTTGGGAACGACGATGTCTGGAGCAACCAGTCCGTCTCGGATGACGGCCAAGCACGCCTGGCGCTCCTTCTCGAAGTCGCCATCCAGACCGATGCGATCTCCGATGAAGCCTATGCTCTCGCTCCGCTCGCAGAGATCCTTCAGGAGTGCGACGACATCGGGGTCATGAATCTTTGCCCAGAAGGAGTCTTTCTTTCCTTGCAGGTATTCTGATCCTTGAAGCCAGAAAAACAACCACCCTGCGGTCGCGCGGTCCATCGTCGGTTGTTGGATGAGCCATAGTAGGAAATCGTGTTTGTCGCCGCGATAAGCAAGGGCCGCTATCGCTGCTTCGTGCCAGATCGCGGGATCATTCCGCGATTTTACCCATTCGACATCTGCCGCATCCGACATTTCCAATTCTGTCGGCAAGCTCTTGGAATCGGGCATCATCACAATCCTCGGCGCGGCTGTTCGTACAACAAGAACGAGCGCATGATTGTCCTTGGCAGCCTGTGATTGAAAAATCCTTTATCGCCTCGGCTGTTCTTCGACCTCGCGTCGTATTGAGTGCCGTGACCGGCAAGTTCGGAACCTCCCGCCACAAGCTGGCCCCGCGCCGTGAGGGGGCTCGGATGACGGAGCGTGTCCCGCTTGCAAAAGGGGCATCGCCGCTTGCATGCGTTGCGCGCACGGTCCTTGCCTTGAGGGCCGGCGTGTTCAAGTCTCCACTCGTTCGTTCAACACCCGAGGTTCCCCCGTGCTCCTGACCCCACGCGAAAAGGACAAGCTCCTCCTCGCCATGGCCGCGCAGGTGGCCCGCAACCGCCTCGCCCGCGGGGTGAAGCTGAACTACCCGGAGGCGGTGGCGCTGATCAGCGACTTCGTGGTCGAGGGGGCGCGGGACGGGCGCTCGGTCTCGGAGCTGATGCAGGCGGGCGGGCACGTGCTCACCGCCGAGCAATGCATGGACGGCATCCCCGAGATGATCCACGACATCCAGGTCGAGGCGACGTTTCCCGACGGCACCAAGCTCGTCACCGTGCACCACCCGATCCGGGGCGCGGCCTCGGCGGAGGTGCCCGGCACCGTGACCACGCTGCCCGGCGAGATCGTCTTCAACGAAGGCGCGCTCCGCACCCTGCTGAGCGTGTCCAACGTCGGCGACCGCCCGATCCAGGTCGGCTCGCACTACCACTTCTACGAGGTCAATCCCGGCCTGACCTTCGAGCGCGAGAAGGCCCGCGGCCAGCGCCTCGACATCGCCCCCGGCACGGCGGTGCGCTTCGAGCCCGGCGTGACCCGCGAGGTGGTGCTGGTGCCCCTCGGCGGAGGCCGCACCGTGTACGGCTTCCGCGGCGACGTGATGGGAACTTTGTAATTATGGCAATAAAAATTCCAGTATTCCTATCGGCGCCTACTTCTCTAAGTTCCGAACAAAGAAAATCTTACGACCTTGTGGTTGAATTTCTTAAGGAAGAAAATCTGGAAGGCAGAGCCCTGGGACGTACCGATTTTCCAGACACAAATCCTTTGTCAGAAGTATTGTACATTGCGAGATCGTGCTTTGGTGGAATAATTCTTGGTTTCCAGCAGGCTTGGATCATAAACGGATTTTACAAAGTAAATACTCCTCAAAAATCCTCGGCTAATCAAACGTTGCACCCTACTCCTTGGAATCATCTTGAGGCGGGTATCCTGTTTGCTTTGGGTAAGCCGCTCTTGATTTTGCGAGAAGAGGGTGTGGTTGGAGGATTGTTTGATACAGGATCATCAGATTCCTTTCTGATAAAACTGAGTGCAGATAATTCGGAGGGCATTCGAGAGGGAATTAGATCTTGGTCATCTAGGGTAAGAACTCACTACAGATCTTAGCATTTTTCGTTCAAAGTCTTTCGATCGCTTTTTCTGGACTAAGTGATGGCCAACATGCCCCCCCGCGCCGCCCTCCCCCGGGCCGCCTATGCCGACATGTTCGGCCCCACCACCGGCGACCGCATCCGGCTCGCCGACACGTCCCTCGTCATCGAGGTGGAGCGCGACCACACCACCTACGGCGAGGAGGTGAAGTTCGGCGGCGGCAAGGTCATCCGCGATGGGATGGGCCAGTCCCAGGTCACCAACCAGGACGGCGCGGTCGACACCGTCATCACCAACGCGGTGGTCCTCGACCATTGGGGCGTGGTGAAGTGCGACGTCGGCCTCGTGAAGGGCCGGATCGCCAAACTCGGCAAGGCCGGCAACCCGGACATCCAGCCGGGCGTCGACATCGTGGTCGGGCCCGGCACGGAAGTGATCGCGGGCGAGGGCAAGATCCTCACGGCCGGCGGGTTCGACAGTCACATCCACTACATCTGCCCGCAGCAGATCGACGAGGCCCTGTGCTCGGGCATCACCACCATGCTGGGCGGCGGCACCGGGCCGGCGCACGGCACCTTCGCCACCACCTGCACCCCCGGGCCCTGGCATCTGGCCCGGATGATCGAGGCGGCGGAAGCGTTCCCCATGAACCTCGCCTTTGCGGGCAAGGGCAACGCCGCGCGGCCCGAGAGCCTCGTGGAGATGATCCGGGCCGGCGCCTGTGCCCTCAAGTTGCACGAGGATTGGGGCACCACTCCGGCCGCCATCGACACTTGCCTGACGGTGGCCGACCTCCACGACGTGCAGGTGATGATCCACTCCGACACCCTCAACGAATCCGGCTTCGTCGAGGACACGATCAAGGCCTTCGCGGGCCGCACCATCCACGCCTTCCACACCGAGGGGGCGGGCGGCGGCCACGCGCCGGACATCATCAAGGTGGCGGGGTTGTCCAACGTCCTTCCGTCGTCGACCAACCCGACGCGGCCCTACACGAAGAACACCATCGACGAGCATCTCGACATGCTGATGGTGTGCCACCACCTCGACCCGGCGATTCCCGAGGACCTCGCCTTCGCCGAGAGCCGCATCCGCCGCGAGACCATCGCGGCCGAGGACATCCTGCACGACATCGGCGCCCTCTCGATGATGTCCTCGGACAGCCAGGCCATGGGCCGGGTCGGCGAGGTCATCATCCGCACGTGGCAGACGGCCGACAAGATGAAGCGCCAGCGCGGGGCGCTGCCCGGCGACGCCTCGGGCAACGACAACCTGCGCGCCCGCCGCTACATAGCGAAATACACCATCAACCCGGCGATCGCGCACGGCGTCTCGGCCCATATCGGCTCGGTCGAGCCGGGCAAGCTCGCCGACCTCGTGCTGTGGACGCCGGCCTTCTTCGGGGTGAAGCCCGACCTCGTGATCAAGGGCGGCGCCATCGCCACCGCGCCCATGGGCGACCCCAACGCCTCGATCCCGACGCCCCAGCCGGTGCATTACCGCCCGATGTTCGGGTCTTTCGGCCGGGTGCCCTTCGCCACCGCCCTCACCTTCGTCTCGAAGGCCGCCATCGAGGACGGGCTCGGCGAGCGCCTCGGGCTTCAGAAGCGCCTCGTCGCCGTCGAGAACGTGCGCGGCGGCATCTCGAAGAAGAGCATGATCCTCAACGACGCCACGCCCGACATCGAGGTCGACCCCGAGACCTACGACGTCCGCGCCGACGGCGAACTCCTCGTCTGCGAGCCCGCCGACGTCCTGCCGATGGCGCAGCGGTATTTTCTGTTCTGAGGTCGGCTTGCGTTGCGTCCACGCTCAGCGGCACGAGGCTGAGCGCCAACCGGTTTTTCGTTCATGATCCGCGCCACCCACGTCCTGCGCCGCGACGCCCTCGCCGGCGAGATCGTCGACCGCATCGTCCTCGACCACGGCGACCGGCACCGCCGGCGCATGGCGATGCGCGCCGCGGGCGGGCTGGCGTTCCTCCTCGACCTGCCCGAGCCGACCGTGCTCGACGACGGCGACGCCCTGGTGCTGCAGGATGGGCGGCTGATCTGGGTCGAGGCCGCGCCGGAGCGGCTGTTGGCGATCCGCGCGCCCGACAACCACGCCCTCAAGCGGCTGATCTGGCACATCGGCAACCGGCACATCCCGGCCGAGATCGGGCCGGACGCGGTCTACATCGCCTTCGACCACGTGCTCGCCGAGATGGTGCGGGGTCTCGGCGGCAGCGCCGAGGCGGTGGAGCGCCCGTTCCGCCCCGAGGGCGGCGCCTATGCGGGCGAGGCCGCCGGCCACCACCATCACGGCCATGCCCACCACGACCATGCGCACCCCCACGACGGCCATCACCACGCGCATCCGCACGCCCATGATTGAGGCCCTGCGCCTGATGGCGTGGCTGTCGCCGGGCTATCCGGTGGGCGCCTATGCCTACTCGCACGGGCTCGAGGCGGCGGTGGATTCCGGCGAGGTCGGTGACGAAGCTTCCCTGACGGAATGGCTCGCCGACGTGCTCGCGTACGGCTCGGGCCGCAACGACCTGATCCTCCTGGCCCACGCCCACGCGGCGGCGCGCGCCGGGGATGCGCGGGCGCTGGTCGACCTCAACGACCTCGCCCTGGCCCTGGCCCCCTCGCGCGAACTGCACCTGGAGACGAGCCAGCAGGGAAGCAGCTTCCTCGACGCCACGACGGCGGCTTGGGGGGCGCCCGGCCTCGCCCACCTCGCGACCGCCCTCGACGGCGCGGTGGCCTACCCGGTGGCCGTCGGCCTCGCGGCCGGCGCGCACCGCATGGCGCTCCCCCCGGTGCTCGCCGGCTTCGGCCTCGCCTTCCTGCAGAACCTCGTCTCGGCGGCCCTGCGCTGCGCGCCCATCGGCCAGAGCGCGGGCACCCGGATCATTGCCGCCCTGACGCCGCGGGTGACGGCGCTCTCCGCCACGATCCCGGCGCTCAGCCTCGACGATCTCGGCAGCGCCACCCTGAACCTCGACCTCGGCTCGTTCCGGCACGAGACCCAGTATTCCCGCATCTTCCGCTCCTGAGGCCCCCTCTTGAGGACCCCGCCATGATCTCCGCCAACGGCCCCTCCCCCAACGGCCCGCTCCGCGTCGGCATCGGCGGTCCCGTCGGCTCCGGCAAGACCGCCCTGATGGAGCAACTCTGCAAGCGCTTCCGCGATGCCTACGAGATCTGCGCGATCACAAACGACATCTACACCAAGGAGGATGCGCGCCTCCTCACCGTGGCGGGTGCCCTGCCGGAGGAGCGGATCATGGGCGTCGAGACGGGGGGGTGCCCGCATACGGCAATCCGCGAGGACGCCTCGATCAACCTCGCGGCGGTGGCCGAGATGCGTCGGCGCTTCCCCAAGCTCGACCTCATCCTGATCGAATCCGGCGGCGACAACCTCGCCGCGACCTTCTCGCCGGAACTCGCCGACATCACCCTCTACGTCATCGACGTGGCGGGGGGCGAGAAGATCCCCCGCAAGGGGGGGCCGGGCATCACCCGCTCGGACCTCCTCATCGTCAACAAGACCGACCTCGCGCCGCTCGTCGGCGCCGATCTCGGCATCATGGAATCCGACACCAAGCGCATGCGCGGCGCCCGGCCCTACGTGTTCGCGTCGCTCCGCGACGGCCACGGGGCGGATGCCATCGCGCGCTTCGTGGTCGAGGCCGGGGGGCTCGGCCAGGGGTCTGAGCGTTCAGGGGCCTGAAGGCGCCGCCAGCCGCCGAGCTCGAGACGACGAAGGGCCCGGATCGCGCCGGGCCCTTTTCCCTCTCGACAGTGGCGTCTGTGATTGGGCTTCCGCCGTCTAGGGGCCATGCCATCGCGCTTGCCGAAAGGTCCGCGCATGTAGAAAGTATGGCTTCCGATTCCACGTTTATGTGTAGACCAAAATTTATAGTATATCGAAATCTTGTCAGCGGAGTTGGCGTGATTAGATTCAGGAATCCAGTGCTTTGGACGGCAACAATTATAGCGAGCTTTGTTGTTTCGATAATATCCCTGTCCGTTATTGGTTATTTTTTACCGCTCAGCGCATCGAATGCCCTAAACAGACCACCAAAGGGAGCCCATGAGCTCGGGTTTTGGTTGCTGTTCGTTCTGTCTTTACCATTCTGGCTAATAGGTTTCTGGCTAACAACTCTGTCCATTGTGGCGAATCGGCAAGGTCACCGAGTTTTTCGCCGCATGATTTGGTTATTGGCAGCCGCCTTCACGCTCCTTGCGATGGCTGCTGGAAAGAACGTCTTTGGGTTCGGTGACGTGTTTAGTCCTGCCTAACATGCGCGGGTTGCGGAGCCTGTCTCGTATTCGGTGCCGAGCAAATCGGGAAAGTCTCTCAGCGTTATGGCTCGAATTTCATTGCGATGGAAGAAAATTATCCTCGCATTCATTCTTGTGTTATCAGGTATATTTGCTGCGAATAATCTATATTTTTATTTATTGAATTTAATCAATAATCACATAAGTAGATGCCATGATGAGTCCGCCCCTGAGTATATCTGGGAGAAGGATCGGCGACTGCGTGAATGCGGTGAGAAAGATTAGCAAGGTCGAGCGTTTGCATTCCCCGATCGCAAAGGCGCACTCGGCGGTCGGGTCGTCGTACGTCATTATCTCGTACCCACGGGGCTCTTGGCGTCTGTCCGTGGTCGGCACGGTGGCCGCCACAGGATCGCGTTCCGATGAGAGGCGAGCCTATATGCGACAGCGGACTTGGCCCAAGGGCCAGCACACCCGTCATTCCGGCTTCACCTCCCGCCCGTCCCCGTGAGGACGACACTTCGAGGCCAGGCGCGCCCGACCTCGATCCCTGCAAACCGTGAAATGCCTACGCAGCGACGGCCGCAGCCTCGTCTGCGCTGAAGCGGAAGGTCGTGCCATTCACCCACATCCGATTCATCACCACCGCCATGTTGCGGGCCAGCGCCACGGTCGCGCGCTCGTTGCCCTGCCGCTGTGCCACTTTCGTCGCCGACGCCTTCAGCCCGGACCAGATCTTGACCCGGTGCGCCATGACGTGTGCCGCCTCGAACAGCGCGGCGCGCGCCTCGGTGTCGCCGGTCATGATGATCCTCCCGTTCCGGTCCACCTCCCCGGACTGATGCTTGCGCGGCACCAAACCGAGTATCGCCCCAACCGGGCGCGACTTGGCGAACCGAGCCATGTCGCTGGCGCTGCCGGTTCACTTGCGACCTTGGCCTCTCGGGGGATCTTGCTCCCCTCCTCGACGAGGCACACCGAGATCTCTGACAGCGAGCGAGACATCCAGGCCGGCCTAGTCGCGCATGACCCTGCTCCCGGATGATCGGTCGGGGCGTCCTGCCGGCAGACCGGGCTACACCATCAAGCAGTTTGCGACGTTCCGCGACACGGGGAAGTCTGGCGAAGGCCCGATTACTCAATCTGTGCCCTCAGGCAGCGCGCACGGTGGCGAGGAAGCGCTGGACCTCGGCGCTGAGGTGCTCGGACTGGCGCGACAGCTCGGAGGCGGCGCCCAGCACCTGGGCGGCGGCCGCCCCCGTCTCCTCGGCCGCGCCCGCCACGCCCGCGATGTTGCTCGTGACCGCCCCCGTGCCCATGGCCGCCTGGGCCACGTTGCGCACGATCTCCTGGGTGGCGGCGCCCTGCTCCTCGACGGCCGCCGAGATCGAGGTGGCGACACCGCTGATCTCCTGGATGCGCGCCGCGATCCCGCCGATCGCCTGCACCGCCTGGGTCGTCGAGCCCTGGATCTGGGCGATGTGGCCGCCGATCTCCTCGGTGGCCCGCGCCGTCTGGTTGGCGAGTTCCTTGACCTCGGCGGCGACCACCGCGAAGCCCCGGCCGGCCTCCCCGGCGCGCGCCGCCTCGATGGTGGCGTTGAGCGCCAGGAGGTTGGTCTGGCCGGCGATGCTCGTGATCATCGTCACCACGTCGCCGATGCGGGCCACCGCCGTGTTGAGGTTCTGCACGAAGGTGGCGGTCTGGGCGGCCTCGGCGACGGCGGCCTGCGCCATGGCGGCGGAGCTGCCGACTTGGCGGCCGATCTCGAGCACCGAGGAGCCGAGCTCCTCGGCCGCCGCCGCCACGGTGTTGACGTTCGAGGCGGCCTCCTCGGCCGCCGCCGCGACGCTGGTGGACTGGTTGGCGGTCTGGGTGGCGGTGCCGGCCATGCTCTGGGCGGTGGCCTGCAGCTCGGTGGCCGAACTCGTCACCATGGTGATGATGCCGCCCACCGCGCCCTCGAAGCTGTCGGCCATGGCCCGCGTGGCCGCCTTGCGCTGCGCCTCCGCGCCCGCCCGGGCCAGCACCGTCTCCTCTTCCAGTTTGCGGGTCTGGATCATGTTGTCCCGGAACACGCTCACGGCGGCGGCCATGTCGCCGATCTCGTCGCGGCGGGTGCGGGACGGGATGTCCACGGCGGTGTCGCCGCCGGCGAGCCGGCCCATGGTGCGGGTCATGCGCTCGATCGGACGCGCGACGCCGAACAGGCTGAAGAGCATCGCGCCGATGGCGGCCGCCAGCGAGATCGCCATCGCGATCCAGGCGGTGAGCATGGCCGAGCCGGCGCTGGCCGTGCTGAGGGCGGTGCTGCGCTGGGCCCCGTCCCGGTTGAAGTCGACCGCCCGCTGCAGGGCCCGGATAGCGCCGTTGTTCAGGTCGGCCATCTCGGCGCTGGTGGTGAGCGCCAGGGCGTCGGCCTTCCGGCCCGCTTTCATGAGGCCGATGACGGTCTGCTGACCCTCGATGTAGCGCGCCCACAGGGGCGTGAAGCTGTCGTAGAGCGCCTTCTCCTCGGCGGAGCTGATCAGCGGCTCGTAGGTCCGGCGCATACCGTCGAGGGCGTCGAGGGACTTCTTCAGGCCCGCCTCGTTCTCCGCCAGCGCCTGCGGCGTCTCGGAGGCGACGACGAAGCGGTACAGCTTCACCCGCACGTCGCGCGTCGCCGTGCTGATCGTGTTCACGACGTTGACGGAGGGAAGCCAGTTCGTCGCGACCTCGGTCACCTCGCGCTCGATCGCCCTGAGCTTCACGAGGCTGACCACGCCCTGCCCCGCCGCTGCGACGCTGAGCAGGGTTATCGAACCGATCAGGATGGATTTCAGAGAGACGCGCATCGTTGTGGGACCGTCCGGATATGCATTCCGACCGGAGGAAACAACGTCATGCTTAAAATGTCGTTATCGGACTGGCTCGAATCGTGATGACGACTGGCTTGCTCTGTTTCCGACAGTCGATGCCGCCGGACCGATTACGTACCTTGCGACGCGTTCGACGATGACCGGGGATCGCAATACGGATCTGGAACGTGGGGTTACACGAGCCGACGAAAGGTCAGATGCCCGCGTACCAGGGGAAGCCGAGTTCGGCGACCATGCTGCCGCGTCCCTTGCCGAGGCCGTTGACCCGCTCCACCGCCTCGATGGCGCTGATGTACTTCAGGCTCTTGTAGCCGAGCTGGCGCTCGACCCGCAGGCGCACCGGCGCCCCGTGCGCCACCGGCAGGGCGCCGCCGTTCATGCCGTAGGCGAGGATGGTCTGCGGGTGGAGGGCGTCGAACAGGTCGTAGCTGTCCCACCAGCCGTCGACGCTGCGCACCACGACGAAGCGCGCCTCGGGCTTCAGGCCGACATGGGTGAGGAGATGGGCCAGCGGAACGCCGGTCCAGCCGCCGATGGCCGACCAGCCCTGCTCGCAGGAATGGAGGGTGATCTGGGTGCGGGCCGGCATCGCCTTCAGCTCGGCCAGCGAGAAGGCGGCCGGGCGTGCCACGAGACCGCTGACCGGGAGCTTCCAGTCGGAGAAGCCCAGCGCCTTCGAGCGCTGGTAGTCGGGATTGTCGGGATCGGTGGTGTTGATGGTCGGGAAGACGGCCGAGATGGCCTCGGGCCCGAACTCGCGCACCAGGGGCTGGTGTCGCTGGAGCCAGCGCTGGACCGCGAAGGTCAGGCCGTTGCTCCAGTCGTAGGGGGAGGCCAGCCGCGACAGGGCCGGCGCCTCGCAGCCGCCGAGGAGGCCGGCGCCGATCAGGCTGCCCGAGCCGGTGAGGAGGCGGCGGCGCGAGATGTCACGCATCGGGGGACTCCGTGAAGCGCTCCCGGGCCGTTTCGGGGGGAATGCGGAAGCGCCCGGTGATCATCGACCGCATCAGGTTGGCCGCCCCGCCGACGAAGACCTGGGCCACGTGGACGACGAGGAAGAGCACGAGCAGGCAGGCGGTGAGGAAATGCAGGGTGCGCGCCGATTGCCGGCCGCCGAACAGGGTGAAGAGCTCCGGATAGGCCGCGGTCACCCCCGGCGACATGGTGAGTCCGGTGAGCACCATGAGGGGAAACAGCCCGAACAGCACCGCCAGATAGGCGAATTTCTGCAGGGCGTTGTAGCGCAGGGCCTCGCGCCCGCGGGCGGCTTTGAGGCGGGCATGGTCGGCGATCTCGCGGGCGAGGTGGCGCGGGGCGAGCTGGTCGCGGTCCGGCACGAGGTCACGGGCGAAGTGGCCGCCCACGAAGGCCACGATGAGGTACACGATTCCGTTGAGGACGAGCACCCAGGCGGACAGGAAGTGCAGGTTGCGGCCCCAGCCCGTCTGCTCGAGGTTGACCGGCAGCGGCAGGTCGAGGGCGGCCGGCGCCCCGTTGGCCCCGGTCTCGCCCCAGAACAGGCGCGGCAGGGCAAGCAGGATCGCGATGCCGCTGACGACCAGGGCGAGGAACGCGACCGCGTTGAGCCAATGGGTCAGGCGCACCCAGGCGGCGTGCCGGTGAACCAGGGAAGGGTCCGGGTCCTCCGCCATCGGGGGCCTCACGTGGGCGCCCGTAGCACGTCGAGGCGGTAGCCCTCGGTGCGGCTCCGCTGGCCCGGTTCGAGGGCGCCCCGGGTCCGATCGATCAGCGTCCCGACCGCCGCGTCGGCGCTCAAGGGGAAGTTCGTCTCCCCGAGCCAGTGCACGAGGACGACCTCGCCCCCCGGGTTCAGCGCCGCCACGAGGCGCTCGGCGATGCGGGCGAGATCCTCGGGCGTGAAGAAGTACAGCACCTCCGAGAGCACCACGAGGTCGAACCGGCCGGGGGGCCACTCGGCCGGCACCGCCGCGCGCCGGAAGGTGACGTGGGGCTGCGCGGCGCAGCGGGCGCGGGCGGCGTCGAGGGCGGTCTCGGCCACGTCGAGGGCGAGCAGGGCCGTGCAGCGCTCGGCCAGCCGGTGGGTCAGCACGCCGATGGAGCACCCGACCTCCACGGCCTGCGGGTAGGTCTCCCGCCCCAGCGCCGCCAGGGTGGCGTCGTACTTGGCGTGCTCGTAGGGGCTGGTGGTGAAGTCCCACGGATCGGGGTTCGATGCGTAGAGCGCGGTGAAGTAATCCGGCGGCAGCGTGTGCGGGGAGCGTGTCATGGAGGTCAGCGCCTACAGATCGGCCGGAGCCGCGTCAGGAATAGGCACCCCGGCGGGATTGCGCCAGAGCATGTCCGCCGGCCGCGGCGCCGCGAGGACGTGGGCCGCCGCGCTGGTCAGGGCCCGGTCGGGGCCGGGCTGGCGCAGGTAGGTGGCCAGATCCCGCGCCAAGCGCTCCAGGGGATGGGGGCTGAGGAAGCCCGCCAGCCCCACCGAGCGCTGGGCCCGCTCCAGCACGTCGAGCCCGGCCCGCTCCACCGCGAGGCGGGTGAGGTTGACGTAGGCGATCACCCGGTCGGGCTCCGCCTCCGGGTCGGCGGCGAGCCGCGCCGCGTGGCCGACGAAGAGGCGCGCGCCCTCCACCGCGATCGCGGCCTCGCCGAGGCGGGCCGCCTGATGCGGGTCGCCGCCCCGCCCGGTGGCCCGGAGATGCGTCCGCAGGGCGTCGAACACCGCCTCGATGCCGCCGAGCTGCACGGCGGCGAAGCGCCAGGCGCCGCCGGAGAAGTGCGGCTCGGCAAAGTAATCGTCGGGGCCGCCGACGAAGCTGCCGGGGCCGGCGGGCAGGCCGGTGAAGTCGAGGATGCCCGAGGTCGAGGCGCGCATGCCCTGCGCCCGCCAGCCGGACAGGTCGGCGCGGGTGCCGGGCTCCAGGTCCACCACGAGCATCTGTTGGCGCCCGTCCGGGCGGCGCGCGGTGACGAGGGGCCGGGTCACCGCCCCGGCGCCGGAGGCGAAGGACTTCACACCCGCCAGGGTCCAGGACTCACCCGCCGGATCGAAGCCGCCGGCATTCTCAAGGCTGAGGTCGCCGGCTGTCTGGAGGCTGAGGCCGCCGACTTTCTGGAGGCTGAGGCCGCCGGCCTGGGGCTGGGTGTTCCAGACCCCGAACAGGTGCCCGGCGCGGGCATCCGCGGCGAGTCGCTCGGCCACCGCCGGCTCGGCGTAGCGCAACATCAGGGCGAGGGCGTTGACGTGCCCCTCGTAGAGCCGGCCGAGGGCGAGGCTGCCGCGTCCGATCTGGGCGAGGAGATCGGCCAGCACCGGCGCCCGGTGGGGTGCATCGAGGCCGGCCCCGCCCAGCGCCACCGGCAGGGGCGCCACGAGCAGGCCCGCCGCATGGGCGTCGGCGACGTCCTCGGCCGGAAACCCGCCGTCCCGGTCGAGGGCGTCGGCCCGCTCGGCCGCACGGCGGGAGACCGCGCGCGCGGCGGCCACGATCCGAGCCGGGCCGTTATCGATGCAGTCCTGCGGAAGGGCGTTCATCGTCAGAAGATGGATCACGGATGCGCGACGGCCAGGGCGGATTTCGTACCAAACCCGGCTTATCCCTGCGCTGAATCGTGCCGGCCCGTCTCCGATCGGGGCCGCGACCACCCGTCAGCGGGGCTCGGAGACCCTCTCGCCGTGCAACTCGGCGCGTCCGGCACGCAGATCGGCGACCATGGCGCGGACCATCCCGCCCACGGTTAGCACGGAGAAGGCGCCGATGGCCACCACGAGGACGGCCCCCACCAGCATCTTGGCGGTCTCGATATCCACGGTTCCGATTCCCGAATTCATGTCTGCTTCGCCGCGTTCCGCGAGGCGAGCGATGACGACCGCCTCGAGATGGGCCTTCTGCCAGGGCCTGAGTAGTCCCGCACGGCGTAGCGCTGCCATGCGCTGATCGGCTTAACGGCGGTGCCGGCCGCACATGCGGGTCTGTCCCGTTGCGGGCGGCCTCGCGCGGGCCGGGTCGCCGAGGAGACCGTCGTCATCGAAGCCGCGTTCGCCGACATGTGCGATCCCGTGCGTGCGCCCGGCCGATCAGAGCGGTTCGGCGCGTCGCACGGGGCCGGTCGATTCAGCGGGGCGGATGACGACCGGGGCACGGAGGAACTCATCACGCGCCCGATCCCTGCCCGGCAAGCCGGACGCGCCAGGCGGCCAGCGGCGTCCCGGCGAGCGGCAGGCGTTCGAGCCACGGGGCCGTCGCCGTACCCTCGGCCAGCCGGCGGGCGAACGGAGCCATCGCGCGGTCCGCGCTCGTCACGGAATGGGTGCAGACGACGAGGTAGGTGGCCCCGGAGGTGGCGAGCGCCCGCTTCAGGGCCGCCTCGTCACCGGAGAGACCTTCGACCGCGGCGATCAGCCCCGTGATCGCCCGGTGATACGGGGCCGCCACGACGCCGTGATGGCTTCGAAGCAGGATCGACGGGCCCAGATCCTGGTCGGCCAGGATGAGGCCGGACGGAAGCATGTCGAGGGCCGCCAGGGACTGGGCCGTGCCGCAGTCCGGTCCGGCCGGCGCCGGGGCCGCACTCTCCGGGGCGCTGCCGCTGAAGGGCGCGTGCAGCATCACCCAAACCTGGGCGATCAGCAGACAGGCCAGGCTCGACGTCGCGATCCGTCGCCATGCGGGAGCGGGACCGCGCAGCAGCGTGACCGTGTGGCTGAAGACGGGGCCGGCGACCAGGGGAATGAAGGCCGCGGCCATGTAGAGGCTGCGGAACTGGAACTGGGCCAGGACGAACCCGGAGAGCAGGAACGCGGCGGTCAGGGCCGCAGCGCGCCGGATCTCCGGGCGACCGCGCAGGGCGGCGTGCGCCGCCACCAGCCCGGCCAGCAGCAGCGGCCCGTAGCAGGCGAGCGCGACGTCCGGAAGCGCCGATAGGAGGCTGCGGGCGGATTGCATTTCCCGAACGCGGTCGAGCCATTCCGTCCGGACGAAAGCCGGCAGGCCCTGGAAGGGACCCGACAGGCAGTGCGGGGCGAGGGACACGAAGACAGCCACCACGACGACACCGCACGCGGCCGCGAAACCGGCGCGGCGAAGCGGCGTGCCGAGCCGTGCGGCAAGGACGGTGGCGCCCGATGCGACGGCGGCGGACCCCACGGCCAGCCAGAGCCACGGCGGTGAGAGCGCGTCGCACTGCGTCGTCGCCCACAGGGCCGGGTCGGTCTGGATCAGGAACAGGGCGAGGCTGCCGCCCGCCAAGGTGAGGGTGAACGCCCGAAACACCGGAAGACCCGTTCGTCCCGCCACGATCCAGTCGCCCAACACGAAGAGACCGCCGATCACGATCACGGGCAGCGCTTCGAGGCCGACCGCCAGGGAGGCCGCCGTGGCGAGACCGCCGACGACGGCTGCGCGGACGGAGCGCCCGGAATCGGCGAGGGCGCATCCGAGGAGGAGGACGAGCAGCACCTGGACGTTGTGGTGGTCGATCCGCCCGAAGGCGAAGAGCGTCCCGAGCCCCGCGACCTGGGTGGCGGCGAACAGGGACAGCAGGGCCGGGCGAACGCCGAAGCGGGAACGGACGGCGCGGTAGACGATGAGGAGGTAGGCGGCGAAGAGGGCCGGCGGCCAGAGAGCCACCACGAGCCCCTCCGCCAGGGGCCGGCCGAGCCAGGGCGTGGCGAGGCCGATCAGACCGGCCAGGGGCGCATCGACGAGGCGGGACCAGTGCATGCCGGCACCGTCCGGCGGCATCAGCCGGTGCTGGACCATGTCGAACCAGCCCTGCCCCGCCAGGAGGTCGCGCACCTGAACGAGACGCATCGCGTCGTCGGAATCAGGCAGGCGCAGGCGCTCGACCACCGCGCGAAAGTCGGCGAGGGGATAGAGGGTGTAGAGGCCCAACACCACGAGCAGCCACAGGATCGCGGGATTGTCGAAGGCCGAGCGGTCGGCGGAGGACGACGGTTCGGCGCAGGACGGCGCTGGAAGCCGGTAGGTTGCTCTCACTGATCCGTCCGCCCGGCCGTGTCATCCGCTCCGGGCCCAGACGACAGCGTGTGGCCGGAGCCGGTACTGTTTCAGCGGCGGGTTAACGGACCATCGAAGGGTCGGACGTCCGTTTCGATCGCGGCCCGCATCCTCGACCGGGATGGAGGCCGTCGAACCCGGGTATGGCGAGATGGTTCGAACAAGGACGACGCAGGGGCGGCCTCACGCCGAGATGTCGATGAGCTGCCCCTTCGGACCCTCGTTGGAGACCATCTTCCTGATGCTGTCCTTGATCTGGTCCTCGATCTTCTGACGTGCGTCCTGCGGCAGGGCGCCGAGCTGCTCCTCCGTGAGGTCCATGCTCTTCAGGATGCCCGCGCGCATCCGATCCATCGGAGACATCTTCGCGTATTTGAGGAAGTCGCCCTGGGTATTGACCGAGGCCTGGCCGCCGGAGGCCTTCGCCGTGGCGATGCCCGCCGGCCGGGTGACAGGCCCGTTGCCGAACAGGCTGGCGCTGGAAATGGTCATCGGGGTCGCTCGCGTGATTCTGCCTCCTCCGAGCAAGAAGGACGCCATGCGAGGGTGCGAATTTTATCCTTATGGATGAGGCGCTTGAGGGATTCTCGACCGGTCGCGGGGATACATGGCTTGCCGGGTCGCGGCAGTTTGTGCCGGGCCAAACCCGGACGCCGAACGGGGGGCGCCCTCGCCCCCCGCACGATCCTCTCCGTCAACTCCAGGCGTGGAAGGGCGGGTTCACGCCGTTGAGGGCGTGGTTGCCGATGATCGCGTATTTCCAGCGTACGGGATCGTGGAGCGTGTGAGTGCGGGCGTTGCGCCAGTGGCGGTCGAGGTTGTGCTCTGCGAGCGTCGCGCGGGTGCCGGCGAGCTCGAACAGGGTGTTGGTGGTGCCGAGCGCCACCTCGGTGGTGAGCACCTTGGCTTCCGCCACCGCCAGCTGCGCGGCCGCCACCGTGTCGGCGTCGGGGTCCGCCACGGCGGCGTCGAGGGCGAGGCCGGCCCGGTCGAGCAGGGCTTCGGCCGCGTGCAGGCGGATCGTGAGGTCGCCGACGATGCGGATGGTGTGGGGGTCGTCGGAGGCGCGCTCCAGCCCGCTGTCGATCCAGGGGCGGGACCGGGTACGCACGAAGTCGATGGTCTCGGCCAGCGCCGCCCGGGCGATGCCCGCATCCACCGCGGCCTGGATGATCTGGAAGATCGCCCCGTCGGCGCTGGGGCGCGCGTAGCCCTTCCAGGCCGGCACCAGATGGGACTTCGGCACTCGCACGCCGTCGATCTGCACGGTGCCGCTCGCGGTGGTGCGCTGGCCGAAGCTCGACCAATCGTCGATCACCGTCAGGCCCGGCGCGTTGCGCTCCGCGATGGCGTACCAGGCCCGGCCCTCTCCATCGAGGGCGACGATGGGCACGAGGTGGGCGAGGAGCGCGCCGGTGGCGTAGAACTTGGTGCCCTGCACCACCACGTGGTCGCCGTCCTCCTCGAAACGGGTCCGGAAGTCGGCGGCGCGGGGCGTCCCGATCTCCGAGAAGGCGTTGCCGAACCGGGTACCGGCGAGCACGAGCCCGAACAGCAGGGCCTTCTGGGCTTCGTCCGAGACTGTATCGATCGACGCCACGATGCCGAGGTGGTTCTGGGCGATCTGTCCGATGGACGGATCGGCCGCCGACACGATGGCGATGACCTGGGCCAGGGTCCGGTAGGACAGTCCCGGTCCGCCATGGGCCCGTGGCACGTTGATCGACCACAGGCCGCTCTGGGAGAACGCGTCGAGCTCGGCCAGGGGTCGGCGCCCGCTGCGGTCGCGCTCGGAGGCGCCGGCCCGGAACGTCTCCGCCAGGGCGTGGGCGACCCGCAGGGCTTCGGCGGCGTCGCGGATGACGTGGGCCGGCTCGGCCGGGCGCTCGGGGCCGGGCGCCCCGGCGGGCCAGCGGTAGGTCTCGCGCGGGTTCGGGCTGACGGCGATGGTCATGCGGTGTCTCCGGATCGGGGGGCGGGGGCGGGGGGCTCGGCTCAGGCCGCCTGCGCCCGCTCGGCGCGGGCCGCCTCCAGGGCGCGGACCCGCGGGATGACGTGCGCGCCGAAATACGCGACCTCCTCCTGGAAGTGCAGGAAGGCGAGGAGGGCCAGGTCGACCCCGACGTCCTTCAGCGCCACGATGCGCTCGGCGATCTGGTCCGGTGTGCCGATCAGGTTGGTCTTGAAGCCGTCGTTGTACTGGACGAGGTCCTCGAAGCTGGACTTGGCCCAGTTGCCCTCGCCCTCCGGCGAGGCCCGGCCGGCGTTCTTCACTTCGTGCCCGAAGGCCTTCACGGCGTCCGGATCGGCGTTGTCGATGATTTCCTGGAGGACCGCGCGGGCCTCGGCTTCCGTGTCGCGGGCGATCACGAAGGCGTTGACCCCGACCTTGACCGCGTGGCCGTTGGCCCGCGCCTTGGCCTGGATGTCGTCGACCTGGGCCCGGATGCCCTCGGGCGTGTTGCCGTTGGTGAAGTACCAGTCCGAGACCCGGGCCGCCATGTCGCGCGCCGCGCGGGACGATCCCCCCTGGAAGATCTCGGGCTGCGGATCTGCGGGCTTGGGTTTGAGGGTGTAGTCGCTGTAGCGGTAGAAATCGCCCCGGAAGGTGAAGTTGTCCTGGGTCCAGATGCCCCGTAGTGCGCGGATGAACTCCTCCGAGCGGCGGTAGCGCTCATCGTGATCGAGCCACGGCTCGCCGATCGCCCGGAACTCGCCCGAGAACCAGCCCGAGACCACGTTGATGGCGATGCGCCCCTCGGTGAGCTGGCTGATCGTGGCGATCTGCTTGGCGGCGAGCGTCGGGTTCCAGGGGCCGGGCAGGAGGGCGGCGATGACCTTCAGCTTCGAGGTGGCGGCCAGCAGCGCGTGGCTGAAGGCGACGGATTCGTGCTGGTACTCGGCCCCGTAGCCGGCGGTGAAGCGGATCTGCGTCAGGGCGTAGTCGAACCCGGCCGCTTCCGCGATCTGCGCGAGGCGCCGGTTGTAGGGCGCGTCCCAGCTCGTGCGCTGGGGAATCTTGCTGATGACGAGGCCGCCCGAGACGTTGGGCACCCAGTAGGCGAAGCGGATCGGCTCGTCGCTGTGGCGGTTCGACGGTTGGACGCTCATGATGACACCCGCGCATGCGGATCCGGCGCCAAGGATCGGCGCGCATAGATCCTGAGTTAAAAAATTGAATACAAAACTCAGCAAGAACACGAAGGCATGATGACTGCCGAAGAACTGTGCCTGTGCTCTGCTGAGCCGTTCGATTGACAGCATCGACTGCACGGAGGGCGGCGTCAAAGGAACCGAACGGCTTTTTTCGGCTGGAATGGGAAAGCCTGTTCTCCCGTTCGTCGCGACGGCCGAACGATCCGCCTGCGGGCCTCGCCTGGGGCGCCGGAACACGCAACGACGCCTGCCGCGCGGCTCGGAATCGGGCGGCCTCCGGGTCCGCCCGCCTGCCCAGGCGCCTTGTCCTCCGTGCTTGGCACTCTCCATGCTTGGCACACCGGATACCTGGCACCTGCACACCAGTTCCGACGAAATCCAATCAAGATGCAGTCATTGCTGGGTCGGCATTCTTTCTAGGCAGGGCGATGCTGATAAGGTGGGCATCTGCCCCAAATCGTCGATCCTGGAAGCTTGGCGCCGGAAAAGATATTGCCTGACGAAACCGGTTGTTTAAGGACGCGTTAACCCGCCGATTCCTACGATCGGATCATCGTCCACTTGAAAGCCGAAGCGCTCGACATCGGTTCAGCCAGGAAAATCGCCATGCAGGCCGTGTCCCGCCAACCACTCGTGGTTCTCCTCGCCGGAGACGAGCTGACCCGCTGCATCACCACGAGCTGCCTGGAAATGTCGGGCTACGACGTCATCGGGGCACGCACCGCCGGGGAGGTCGAAGCCCTCCTCCTCGCCCCGCCCGGCCGGCGCCGGGTCGACGTGCTGGTGACCGATGCCGATGTCCGCGACACGGTGGATGGCCTCTCGCTGGCGGACGTTGCCCGCTGCCTCGATCCCACGGTGGGCGTGGTCTACACCGCGCGCTCCCCCCGCCGGCTCGAGTCCGGCTCGATGGTGACGGGCGCGCTCTGCCTGCGGACGCCCTATCACGGGCACCAGCTCGTCGCCCTGATCGCGGAGATTCTCGCCGCTGCCCCGCGCACGGGCCTCACTCTCCCAGCGGATCTCGACCGCGCAGCTTGATTCACGAGGCTCGCGACGCGGGTTCGTGATGCCGGGGGGCGCCATTTTTAGGGAACGCGACGGTTTCGATAGCATTGTCTGGTTCGAGGGGCTCAACCGGACGGCGGCACGGCAAGACCGTGTTCCGCCTCGCCTTCGTGCAGGACACCACGATGATGAATTGCGCGCGCCTGACCGGCTCGGCCGGACCGCCGTGAGCTGAGGCTGCGGCGTCCGGGCAGCGGCGCGCCGTCGCCCGTGCCGATCCCGCGAATCTCGGGCCGTCCGGCCCTAACTCCCGATCCCGCTCATCCCCGACCTGCCGGAGACATCCGATGCGGCTGCTCACACGCGCCCTGCTCCTCGGAGCCCTGACCCTTCATGCCTCGCTCGCCCTCGCCCAGCCCCTGCCGGGCCAGCCCCCGGCGACCGAACTGACGACATCGCAGAACCAGACCCCGCGCCCTGCCCTGCTCGTGCACGGGCATTATTGTGGGCCCGGCAACGACGGCATGGACGTGACGCCCGTCGACGCCCTCGACGCCGCCTGCCGCAAGCACGATGCCTGCACGCCGGATGGCGGACTGCCGAGCTGCGGCTGCAACCGGACCCTCAAGCAGGATGCCGCGCGCCTGGCGGCCAGCCCGCGCACCCCGGAGGACGAGCGGATCATGGCCGGCCTCGTGGCCAAGGCCACCGAGCTCATGCTCTGCACCGACGATGTCGCCGCCGTCGGTCCGTAATCGCTCCGCCGGGGGCACCCGAGCGGGTGCCCCCGATTCCTTCTCTTTACTGTCCGTCGATGCGCTGGCCGAGGAGCGCGATCGCGCGCTGGTAGACCGAGGCGGCGTTCCAGCCCTGGATCGCGGCGAAGTTCGGTTCGCCCGGCTGGTAGCCGGCGCCCGCGCGCCAGCCATGGCCCTTGAGGAAGTTCGCCGTGGAATTCAGGGCGTTGCTCGAATTGTCCAGGCTGCCGCCGACGCCGTAGGTCAGGACGTTCTTGGGCAGGAACTGCGTGTGTCCGACCTCGCCGTGGGCCGCGCCCCGGGTGCTCGTGTTCAGGACGCCGCGATCGACCAGGGTGAGTGCGGCGTAGAGCTGGTCGGTGAAGTAGGCCGAGCGTCGGCAATCGTAGGCCAGCGTCGCCACCGCCGAGAGGGTGTTCACGTTGCCCTTTACCGCGCCGAAGCCCGTCTCCATGCCCCAGATCGCCAGGAGCGGGCCGGGCGGCACGCCGTAGCGTTGCTCGATCTGGTCGAACAGGGCCGCGTTCTGGGCCTTCAGGGCCCGGCCGCGCGACACGATGGTGTTGCCGCCGCGCTTGGCCAGGAACTGGTCCAGGGAGAGCTTGAAGCTCTTCTGTCCGCGATCGGCCGAGATGGTGGCCGTCGAATAGGAGGTTCCCATCAGCGCCGCGAGGCTCGCGGCACTCGCCCGGCCCCGGGCCTCGTCGGAGAATTCGCGCTTCCAGGACTCGAAGCCGGCGGCGGTGTTGCCGCATTGCGCCGCATCCGCGCGGCCCGCCATGCAGGCGAGCGCCGCGAGGGCCGCCGCGAACCACGGTGCCCGATACCCACTGCCGATCATTCCAAAAACTCCCTCGCGCGCCGCGCCCATCACGGGCTGCCGCACTTCTCGAACGCGACCCCTTGGCGGACCAAGGCAACGAATGTTGCGGTGAGTCGAGCCTCTTTGCGGCAAATTTGGTTCTGCTTGCGGCCTGCCCCGTCACTTTGACGAAACCGGTGGACCACCGTGTCTTCGTTGCACGCTTCGCGTCCCCATCGCGGCCGGGACAGATGTCGGCCAGCGTTGGCCGGGACGGCGGCCCGCGGCCTGCAGTCCAACCCAGGGACACGTCCGAAATGTCCTGGATTGCAGCAAGCATGTCCCGTTTCAGAACACTCTGTGCCCGGTTGAGCCGGCAGCCGTCATTGTCCCTGATCCTGATCCTGTGCGGGACGGCGCTGCTCCTGTGGGTTCCGATCCTGGTGCTCCGCCACGAGCCGGTCTGGTTCTGGTGAGCGGC
Organism: Methylobacterium sp. J-078; assembly: GCF_022829285.1. Classification (GTDB taxonomy): domain Bacteria; phylum Pseudomonadota; class Alphaproteobacteria; order Rhizobiales; family Beijerinckiaceae; genus Methylobacterium. The sequence continues at coordinate 44,440 of NZ_JAKSYI010000040.1, read as the reverse complement.
GGGCCCCCCGCCGGCTCGGCCGCGCCGACCGACCCGAGGCCGGATCAGCGGATCGGCCGGCGCGCGCGCAGGTAGGCGCCCAGGAGGTACCCCGCCTGCAGGGCGGTGAGGTGGGCGAAGAGCACGAGGATGCCGGCGAGCGTCAGCTCGGCCCGGACCGCCCAGGCGACGAGCGAGAGCGCCAGCACCACGCCGGACAGGCCGAAGGCGAACATCACGTGGCTGTAGAGGCCGACGGCGGCACCCCCCAGGAAGAGGATCAGGGCGACCAGCATTGGGGATGTCCTCTCGCGGTCGGGCGTCCGTGGCGTTCGGTGCGATGTTCGTGCCTGACGGCTTCTGCCCCCGGCATCCCGCCCCTGGCAACAGGCCGCCGGCGGCGCGGCGGGTCAGCGCACCGCCCCCGGGTCTCGTCCTGCCCCGGTGCGCGCAAAGGCTCGGTTGACGGGACCGTACCCGATCCCCGACCGTCGCCCGTGTCCGGTCCCTTGCCGCGCGAGGCGTTCGCGCGGCCAAACCGCCGGACGAGAGGACAAGCTGCATGCGGTGTCGCCGTCGAACCCTTCGCCTCGAAGCCGCCCTGCTGAGCCTCGCCCTCGCGGGGCCGGCCTTCGGCGCGCCGCCGACGCAGACGGATGCCCCGGCCCAGACCCCGTCTCCTGTCCCCGTCCCCGCCGCCGGTCCGGAGGCGTCCGCACCCGCGCCCGCCGACTGCCTCGGCGAGATCGCCCGCGCGGCCGAGATCCAAGGCGTGCCCGCCCCGATCGCCGCGCGCCTGACGGATCTGCCCGTCGATCCCGAGGTGGTCGCGGCCACGCAGAACCAGGCGGAGTTCGTCAAGCCGATCTGGGCCTATCTCGACGCCAACCTCACCGAGGCGCGCATCGCGGCGGGCCGCGCCAAGCTGGCGGAATGGGCCCCCACCCTCGCGGCGATCGAGGCGCGCTACGGCGTGGACCGTCACATCCTGGTGGCGTTCTGGGGCGTCGAATCCACCTACGGCAGCGTCCTCGACGATCCCGGCATCGTGCGCCCCGTCCTGCGCTCCCTGGCGACGCTCGCCTGCACGCCGACGCCGCGCGCGCCCTACTGGCGCGGCGAGCTGGTGGCCGCGCTCCAGATCCTGGCCCAGGACCGGCCGCCGGCCGAGCCCCTTACCGGCTCCTGGGCCGGCGCCATGGGCCACACCCAGTTCATGCCCACCGTCTACCAGGCCTACGCGGTGGATTTCGACGGCGACGGGCGGCGCGACATCTGGACCTCGGTCCCGGATGCCCTCGCCTCCACGGCCAACTACCTCACGGCCATGGGCTGGCGGCCGGGCGAGCGCTGGGGCAGCGAGGCGCGCCTGGAGCCGGGCTTCGACTACGGGCTCGCCGACGAGACCACCGAGCGCAGCTTCGCCGCCTGGCGCGCCCTGGGCGCCACGCCCGTGCAGGCGCCGGCCGACGACGGCGCGGGGGCGGTCCTGATCGTGCCGGCCGGGGCGCGCGGGCCCGCCTTCCTGCTCCAGCCGAACTTCCGGATGATCCTGCGCTACAACACCGCCCTGTCCTACGCCCTCACGGTGGCCCATCTGGCGGATCGCCTGCGCGGCGCCCCCGCCTTCGAGCGGGACTGGCCGCGGGGCGACGCGATGCTGAGCGCGGACGCCCTCAAGGGCCTGCAGGCCCGGCTCGCCGAGCTCGGGTTCGCGCCGGGCGCCGCGGACGGCAAGCCGGGCCCCCGGACCCGGGCGGCCCTGCGCGCCTTCCAGGCCGCGCGGGGGCTGGTGCCGGACGGCTATGCCGACCCGGCGCTGGTGGAGCGGATCAAGGCCGGACCTTGACGGCCCCCGCGATGTCCCGTGCAACGTCTCGCGAGGTGCGATGAGCGACGATCCGCGTCCCGGCCCCGGCCTTGCCGGCGATCCCGGCTTCTTCCGGCTCGTGGTGGAGAGCCACCGGGCCGTCGTCGGCGTGCCTCTGATGCCGGTGCCGCCGAACGCGGCCTGGCTCTACGCGCGGGCCCCCTTCGCCCTCCTCGCCCACGATGGCGGGGCGGACCCCCGCTTCATCTACGCGAACCGGACGGCGCAGGCCTGCTTCGAATATGATTGGGACACGATCGTCGGGCTGCCCTCGCGCCTCTCCGCCGAGGCGCCGGAGCGGGCCGCGCGCCAGCGTCTCCTCGACGCGGTCGCCCGCGACGGCTTCGCCACCGGGTATCGCGGCGTCCGGATCGCGCGGTCAGGCCGGCGCTTCTGGATCGAGGACGGCGTGGTCTGGCAGCTGCGCCGCCCGGACGGGTCCGTGGCCGGCCAGGCGGCGGTCTTCGCCGCCTGGCGCGATGCGTGACCGGTATGCCTGACAAAATCCCGCCGAATATCCTCCTTGCCCTCGCCGAGACTGGACGCGTGATTTCGGCACGCGGATAGTCGCGACAACACAAAAGATCATCGGGAGGACACAATGATGCTTCGGCTGGGACTGGCCGTGCTCGCGGTCGCGTGGGCGGGTCTGGCGTCCGCGGACCCGCTGACCTTCCAGGTCGATCCGGCCTGGCCGAAGCCGCTGCCCAACCAGTGGATCATGGGGCAGGCCTCGGGGGTCGCCATCGATGCGCAGGACAACGTCTGGGTGGTGCAGCGTCCGCGCACCCTCACCGACGACGAGAAGGCCGCGAGCCTCTCACCCCCACGGACGAAATGCTGTCGCCCCGCGCCCCCGGTTCTGGTGTTCGACCAGGCCGGCACCCTGATCCGCAGCTGGGGCGGCCCCGGCGAGGGCTACGACTGGCCCCTGAACGAGCACGGCATCCACATCGATCACAAGGGCTTCGTCTGGCTCGCCGGGAACGGCGAGACCGACGGGCAGATCCTGAAGTTCACCCCCGACGGAAAGTTCGTCCTGCAGATCGGCAAGCAGGGACCGCAGACCAACAGCCTCGACACCACGCGGCTGGGCAAGCCCGCCGCGATGCAGGTCGACCCCGAGACCAACGAGCTCTTCGTCGCCGACGGCTACTACAACCATCGGATCATCGTGTTCGACGCCGAGACGGGCGCGTTCAAGCGGATGTGGGGAGCCTACGGCCGACCGCCCACGGACGAGACCCTGCCGGCCTACGATCCGGCCGCCGCCCCCGCGCAGCAATTCCGCAACCCCGTCCACTGCGTGCAGATCGCCCGCGACGGATTGGTCTATGTCTGCGACCGCACCAACGACCGCGTCCAGGTCTTCCGCCGCGACGGCAGCTTCGTGAAGGAGTTCTTCGTCGAGAAGAACACCCGCGCCAACGGCTCGGTCTGGGAGCTGGCGCTCTGGCCCGACGCCGACCAGAGCTATCTCCTCAACGCGGACGGGGCCAACAACGAGGTCCGCACCCTCAGTCGCGAGACCGGCGAGGTGCTCGGCGCCTTCGGCCGCAACGGCCGCATGGCGGGCGACTTCCACTGGGTCCACAACCTCGCGGTGGACAGCCGGGGCAACGTCTTCACCACCGAGGTCGATACGGGCAAACGGGCTCAGAAATTCCTGTTCCGGGGCGACCTGATCCTGCGCAAGCGCGCCGCCCTGCCCTGAACCCTCACCCGCCGCACCCCCCCGCCACCGCCGCCCAGAGACGTTCGGCCGGCGGGCTCTGGCGGGCCCGGGCGCGGTAGAGCCGGATCTCGATGGCGATGTCCCGGTCCGGGGGGGCGGCCCGCACCAGGGTGCCGCTGGCGAGGTCGTCGGCCACGAGGCTCATCGGCGCCCAGGCGAGGCCGCGTCCGTCGCGGGCCATGGCCACCAGCACCGAGGCGAGGTGCGAGGTGAAGCTCGGGGTCAGGCGCGCCGCGCTCCCCTCCATCGCCCGTGTGGCCGTGAGGATGCGCCCGATCCCGGACTCGCCGCTGAAGCCCAGGAGGGGGACCGGGGCGTCGGCGGTCTCCGACAGGGAAAACAGCGGCGCCGTTCCGCCCGGCGCCGGCGCGCTCACGGGCAGCAGCCGGTCGTCGCCGACGGGCAGGCCGCGAAACTGGTCCGACATCAGGAAACTCGCCGCCGCCGGATGGTGGTGGCAGAGCAGGAACTGCGCCTCGCCGCGCAGCATCGCCTGCTCGCAGGCGGCCATGTGCGCTGCCGTGAGGTGTATCGTGGCGCTCAGGGATTCGCGTGCCTCCAGCGTCCGCAGCCAGTGCGGGAAGAAGGTCAGCGACAGGGCCTGGGTCGCGGCGAAGCGCAGGGTCTCGGCGGCGGCCCGCCCGGCCTCGCGGGCGGCTTCGCGCCCCTGGTAGAGCCGGCGCAGGGTCTCCTCCGCCACCGGGCGGAAGCGGATGCCCGCCGGGGTCAGGCTCACGGGTTGGCTGTCACGGTCGAAGAGCGGGCTGCCGACCCAGTCCTCCAGGGCCCGGACCCGCCGGCTGAAGGCCGGCTGGGTGATGCCGCGCTGCTCGGCGGCTCGGGAGAAGTGGCCGCCATCGACGAGGGCCAGGAAGTCCTCCAGCCAGGCGGAATCCATCGCGTCGGTGCTTTCTTCGCCCCGTGGGGCCGGCGGGGCGCAGGATGCGAGGCCCGCGCGCACGGGTCAATCGGCCGGGTCCGGCATCGTCTCATGCCGCAACGGCATTGGCCTCGCGCCGGAAATCCGGGCTTTCTGGTCCGCACGCCCCGGCAAAGCCCGAGACCCAGACCGATGCAGGCCCGCACCCTCTACGACAAGCTGGTGGACGCCCACACCGTGCGCCGCCTCGACGACGCCGAAGGCCCCGGAGCCAGCGTCCTCCTCTACATCGACCGCACGGTGCTCAACGAATACACCAGTCCGCAGGCCTTCAGCGGATTGCGCGACGCCGGGCGCCGGGTCTGGCGGCCCGAGGCCGCCCTCGCGGTGGTCGACCACGTCAATCCCACGGCGGCCGAGCGCGTCGCCGCCATGCCGGATCCCGGCGGGGCGCGGCAGGTGGCGTATTTCGACGCGAATTGCCGGGATTTCGGGATCGAACTCCTCGACGTGCTGCATCCGCTCCAGGGCATCGAGCACGTGGTCGCTCCCGAGCAGGGCTTCGTCCTGCCCGGCATGATCGTGGCGGCGGGCGACAGCCACACCACCACCTACGGGGCGCTGGGGGCGCTCGGCTTCGGCATCGGCACCTCGGACATCGAGCACTACCTCGCCACCCAGACCCTGGTGTACCGCCGGATGAAGACCCTGCGGGTCACGGTCTCGGGAATCCTGGCGCCGGGCGTCACCGCCAAAGACGTGGTCATGGCCCTGATCCGCCGGATCGGCGCCGACGGGGCGACGGGCTACGCCGTCGAGTTCGCCGGGCCCGCGGTCGCGGCCATGTCCGTCGAGGGCCGCATGACGATCTGCAACATGGCCGTCGAGTGCGGGGCGCGAGGCGTGGTCATGGCCCCCGACCGGACCGTGCTCGACTACCTCGCCGACAAACCCCGCGCGCCGAAGGGCGATCTGTGGGCCGCCGCCTGCGCCCATTGGGCGACGCTGCGCAGCGACGACGGCGCCGTGTTCGACCGCGAGGTCGCCCTCGACGCCGCTGGAATCGAGCCGATGGTCACCTGGGGCACCAGCCCCGATCAGGCCGGCCAGGTCGGCGGCCGCGTGCCCGATCCGGCGGCCGAGCCCGATCCGGCCCGGCGCCGGGACATGGTCCGGGCGCTCGCCTACATGGATCTTTCGCCGGGCACGCCCCTCGCCGCCATCCCGATTCAGCGCGCCTTCATCGGCTCCTGCACCAACGCCCGGCTCTCCGATCTGCGCGAGGCCGCCGCCCTGGTGCGCGGCCGGCGGGTCGCGCCCGGGGTCCAGGCCATGGTGGTGCCGGGCTCCTCCAGCGTGCGCCGGGCGGCGGAAGCCGAGGGCCTCGACCGGGTTTTTCGCGATGCCGGCTTCGAATGGCGCCAGTCCGGCTGCTCGATGTGTCTCGCCATGAACGACGACGTGCTGGCGCCGGGCGAGCGCTGCGCCTCCAGCACCAACCGCAACTTCGAGGGCCGCCAGGGCGCGGGCGGGCGCACCCACCTGATGAGCCCCGCCATGGTGGCGGCCGCGGCCATCGCCGGCCACCTCACCGACAGTCGCCGCTTCGCGCAAGAAAACCGCCTCGCGCAAGAAAACCGCCTCGCGCCGGAGACCTGAGCATGCAGCCCTTCACGATCGTGTCCGGCCCGGCCGCCGGCCTGCCCGGCGCCAACATCGACACCGACGTCATCATGCCCAAGCAGTTCCTCAAGGGGATCGACCGCGCGGGCCTGGGCGAGGCCGTCTTCCACGACCTGCGCCATGCCGGCCCCGGACAGATGCGTCCGGACTTCGTGCTGAACCGACCCGAATGGCGGGAGGCGCGCATCCTCGTGGTCGGCCCGAACTTCGGCTGCGGCTCGTCGCGCGAGCACGCGGTCTGGGGCCTGCTCCAATGCGGCATCCGCGCTCTCGTCGGCACCAGCTTCGCCGGCATCTTCGCCGACAACGCCGCCAATAACGGCCTGCTGCTGATCGAACTGGCGCCCGAAGCCGTCGCCGAACTCGCGGCCCGGGCCGCCGATCCGGCGGGCAACCGCATGACGATCGACCTGCCGGCCCAGACCATCACCACCGCCAACGGCGCGGTGCAGCACTTCGAGATCCCGGCCCGGCGCAAGGATCACCTCGTCCGTGGCCTCGATGCGATCGGCGCCACCCTCGACCACGCGGACGCGATCCGGGCATTCCAGGCCCGGCACCTCGCGACCCAGCCCTGGCTCGCCTGAGCCGGGCCCGGGGCCGCCGGCGGCTCAGTACACCCGCGTGACCCAGCCGTGGGGATCGGGGGCGTTGCCGCGCTGGATGTCGACCAGCGCCGAGCGCAGCCGCTTCGTCACCGGGCCGGCGACGTTGTCGGAGACCGAGAATTCCCCGTCCGCGCTGCGCACGGTCCCGACCGGGGTGATCACCGCGGCGGTGCCGCAGGCGAAGACCTCGCGCAGGCGTCCGCTCGCGGCGTCCGCCTTCCAGTCGTCGATGGAATAGGGCCGCTCGGCGACCGTGAGGCCGTCCGCCTTCGCGAGGGTCAGGATCGAGTCGCGGGTGATGCCCGACAGGATGGTGTCGCTCAGCGGCGGGGTGACCATCGAGCCGTCGTCGAACACGAAGAAGATGTTCATGCCGCCGAGCTCCTCGACCCAGCGGCGCTCGATCGCGTCGAGGAACACGACCTGGGCGCAGCCGTGCTCCACGGCCGCAGCTTGCGCGCGCAGGCTCGCGGCGTAGTTGCCGCCGCACTTGGCCGCACCGGTGCCGCCGGGGGCCGCGCGGGTCTGGTCCCGCGAGACCCACACCGTCACGGTCTCGGAGCCTCCCTTGAAGTAGGCGCCCACCGCCGAGGCGATGACGAGGTAGAGGTATTCCGAGGACGGCTTGACCCCGAGGAAGACCTCGCTGGCGATCATGAAGGGGCGCAGATACAGGCTGCCGCCCTCGCTCGACGGGATCCAGTCGCGGTCCGCGCTGACGAGCTGCTTGACGGATTCGACGAAGACGGCGTCGGGCAGCGGCGGCATCGCCAGGCGTTCGGCCGAGCGCCGGAAGCGCAGGGCATTGGCCTCCGGCCGGAACAGGGCGGCGCCGCCGTCGGCGGTGCGGTAGGCCTTGAGCCCCTCGAAGATCTCCTGGGCGTAGTGCAGCACGGCCGCCGCCGGATCGAGGGCGATCGGCGCGCGCGCCTCGACGCGGGCATCGTGCCAGCCGCGACCCTCGACGTAGCGGATCGTCACCATGTGGTCGGTGAACACCCGCCCGAATCCGGGATCGACGAGGAGCTCGGCCCGGCGTTCCGGCGAGACCGGCGCGGCATGCGGCAGGGTGGCGAAGGAGAGGTCGTCGGGGGCGCTCATCGTCAGTCCTTACTTACGTCTCGCCGGATCGATCAAGTCTCCAGTTGGACCTGTCTCACGATGAGGCCGGCCGCCGGACGCACCGGTCGACGAGACGGGTGCTGGCGCCCTGATACGCCGATCCCCGCTTGCGATCAAATGGTTTGCATTCTAACTGTTAGGAGTCAATCGAGGGCCGGGCGCATCCCGTCCGTCACCCGCAGGAAGCCTCGCGCGTGCCGCTCCGACATTCGAATCAGGGCTCGGCCGAGAATTGGGTCGGCGACCCGGCCGAGGACCGGGCCGATCACCTGGATCGCCTCCGCCTCGCCTACACCCAGACCCTGCTCCTGTCGGGCCGGCACTGGCGGCGGGCGGCGAACGCCGTCATGGAGGCGCACGGGCTCTCGGATGCCAGCGCCGTCCCGCTCATCATGATCGCGCGCCTCGACGGCGCCCCGCGCCAGACCGCCCTCGCCGAGGCCGTGGGGATCGAGGGAGCATCGCTCGTGCGCCTCCTCGACCAGCTCTGCGAGGCCGGGCTCGCCCTGCGCCGGGAGGACCCGACCGACCGCCGCGCCAAGGTGCTCAGCCTGACCCCCACCGGCATGGCCGTGGTGGCGCGGATGGAGGCGGATCTGGCGGGCCTGCGGGCCGAGGTCTTCGCGGATGTCAGCACCGCCGACCTCGCGGCGAGCCTGCGCGTCTTCGAGGCCCTGCAGGCCTACGGCCGCACCGAGGCCGTGCCCCCGCGCCCCTGAGGCGGGGGCGGCCGTGGCGCCGCGCATCGCTCCCGAACCCGTGGCGGTGAGCCGCTTCGCGCTCCGGCGACGGGTCGAAGAAAAATCTTCGAAGGAACGGATTAAAATTCGACGTCGCTTGCTTCGATCGGTCCAGGCAATGCTTTGCCGTATCCGGATTGTCTTGGAAAGACTTCGATCGACCAGAATTCATCTGTCTGTCATGCGGCCGATTTAAGCGCGGCGTGAGCCTGGGTGTGCCGCCTCGCGAAGTCTCTCCCCCGAGATGTCGCCGCGCCGAACGGGTTCACGAGAAGCCTGCCGATCTCCGGCGTTTCGTCCTCCGCAGAGTGCCCGCATGACCACGACGCCGCATGTCCTCGCGACCGGCCCCCTCCTCCAGGCCTGGTCCAATGCCGGTGCGATCACGGCGAACGACGACTGGAGCGGGGTGCCGGGCATCGTCGGGTATCTCGGGCAGGACATCACGGCGGCCACGGGCACCGATCCGCAGACCCTGACGACCGATTCGAGCCTGGCCAACGACGTCGACGTCATCGCCAACCAGACCAACCCGAACACCCTGAACACGGGCGGCGTCGCCGAGTTCGCCCTGTCCGACCCGACGATCGCCCTGCAGGGCTCGGGCACCGCGGATGCGCCCCACCTCGTGCTCTACCTCGACGCCACCGGGCGCCGGGACGTGGTGGTGGCCTTCAACGCCCGCGACATCGACGGCTCGACGGACAACGCGATCCAGCCCATCGCCGTCCAGTACCGGATCGATGGGGGCGCCTGGAAGAACCTGCCGGCCGGATACGTCGCGGATGCCACCACGCAGGGCAGCGCCACGCAGGTGACGCCGGTCAGCGTCACGCTGCCGTCCGAGGCGAACGGCGCGGCCGGTCTCCAGGTCCGCATCATCACCGCCAACGCGGTGGGCAACGACGAGTGGGTCGGCATCGACGACATCGCGGTGTCGAGCCAGAGCGCGGCGGTGAGCCTGCCGGCCCTGTCGGTCGCCGATGCGCAGGTGACCGAGGGCCAGGCGGGCCAGACCAACCTGACCTTCACGGTCTCCCTCAGCGCACCGGCCCCGGCCGGCGGTGTGACCTTCGACGTTGCCACCGCCGACGGCACCGCGAGCGCGGGCTCGGATTACCTCGCCACGACCCTGGCCGGGCGGAGCATCGCGGCCGGCGCCACCACGACCACCATCTCCGTGCCGGTGAACGGCGACACCCTGGCCGAAGCCAACGAGACCTTCGCGCTCCGGGTGACGAACGTGGTCGGCGCGACGGTCGCCGACGGCGAGGCGGTCGGCACGATCCTCAACGACGACGCGTCCGGCGTCATCAACGGTGTGGCGGTGTTCGATGCCGCCCCCTCCCTCCAGGGTGCGCAGGGCGCCACCGCCACCGCCGCGCCGGTCGCCACCAACGCCCTGCAGCTCGTGCGCCTGGGGGGCTACGCCACCACGAACGACCCGGCGACCAGCATCGCGGCCAATGCCGAGGTGGTGGCCTACGACCGCACCACCGGCAGCCTCTACATCCAGAACACCAACGAGAACCGGATCGAGATCGTCGGCATCGGCGCCGACGGCGCCCTGGCGAAGTCCGGCGAGATCCGGCTCGCTGGCCTGGAGCAGTACGGCTCGGTGAACTCGGTGGCGGCCTCCAACGGCCTGGTCGCCGTGGCCTACGCCAACGCGACGGGCGACCAGCCCGGCCGCGTCGCCCTGTTCGACAAGGCCGGCACCCTGCTGAAATCGGTGAGCGTCGGCATCGGTCCCGACCAGATCGTGTTCACCAGTGACGGCACGAAGCTCCTCGTCGCCAACGAGGGCGAGCAGTTCACCACCGCCAGCAACCCCGTCGGCAGCGTCTCGATCCTCGATCTGTCCGGGGGCGCGGCCGCCGCCGCCGTCAGCGCCACCGTGGGCTTCGACGCCCTCAACGGCAGCGAGGCGGTGCTGCGCGCCAAGGGCCTCGCGATCACGGCCGGCAAGAGCGCCGCCGCCGACATCGAGCCCGAATACATCACCCTCTCCCCCGACAACCGCTTCGCCTACGTGACCCTGCAGGAGGTCAATGGCATCGCGGTGATCGATCTGGCCAACCCGGGCACCGCCCCGATCGCGATCCAGCCCCTCGGTTCCGTCAACCATTCGCTGCCGGGCAACGAATTCGACGCCTCCGACCGCGACGGGCCGGGCGGCACGGCCTCGATCCGCATCGCCGCCACGCCCGCCAACGCGCCGATCTACGGCCTGCTCCAGCCGGACGGCGCGGCGAGCTTCGCGGTCAACGGCGTCACCTACGTCGTCACCGCGAACGAGGGCGACCAGCGCGTCATCGGCGGCGCCGACGATGCGGCGGATGTCGCCCGCCTCTCCAGCATCGCCAACAGTCGCCTCACCCCGGAATTGCAGGCGCTCAAGGCCGACCCGGCCTATGCCCGCCTCAACGTCCTGCTGCGCACCGGCGACACGAACAACGACGGCGTCATCGACCAGCTCCATACCCTCGGCGGTCGCGGCATCTCGATCTTCCGCCAGGAGGCCGACGGCGCCCTGACCAAGGTGCGCGAGACCGGGGGCGAGTTCGAGAAGATCTTCGCGAGCCTGGCGCCGGAGCGCTTCAACAACGACCAGGTCGTGGCCAACACCCCCGACGACCGCTCCGACAACAAGGGCCCCGAGCCGGAGGGCGTCACCATCGGCACCGTCGACGGCCGCACCTACGCCTTCGTGGGCCTGGAGCGCCAGAGCGGCGTGATCGTCTACGACGTCACCGATCCGGCGAAGGCGACCTACGTCTCCTACGTGCCGCCGCTGGCAGGGGTCTCCGCCGATCTCGGCCCGGAGGTGCTCACCTTCATCGCCGCCGACCGCAACCCCACCGGCACCCCGCTCCTCGTCACCGCCAACGAAGCCGGCGGTGGCGCCACCCTCTACGCCGCCCTGCCCCAGGGTTACACGCAGGCCATCGCCTTCCAGCCCGGCTCCCTCGCGGTCGCCAAGGCCGAGGGCGATGCCGGCACCACCACCTTCGCCTTCACGGTGGAGCGCACGGGCGGCACGCTGGGCAGCCTCGCCTTCACGGCGGAACTCACCGGCGCCGGTGCGGACGGCGCCGATTTCGCCGGCGCACCGACCCTGCCGGCCACCATCGCGGGCACCATTCCGGCGGGCGCGACCTCGGCCGTCGTCACCGTCTCGGTCCAGGGCGACGTGCTGCCGGAGGCCGCCGAGGGCTTCACCGTCACCCTGAAGGGTGCCAGCGCCGGCCAGAGCGGCGTGACGGCGGCGCTCGCGGCGACCGGCACCGTGGCCACCGGCACCATCCTCAACGACGACGTCACCCTGATCTCCGCCGTGCAGGGCACGGGGGCCGCGAGCCCGCTTGCCGGCCGCACCGTCACGGTGGAGGCGATCGTCGTCGGCGACTTCCAGAACGGGGACGCCGACGCCAAGCGCAACCTCGGCGGCTTCTACCTGCAGGAGGAGGCCACGGACCAGGACGGCAACCCGCTGACCTCCGAGGGCGTGTTCGTCTACGAGGGCGCCGGCAACCTCCTGAAGGACCTCCAGGAAGGCGACCGCGTCCGGGTCACCGGCACCGTCGGCGAGTTCGGCGGCGAGACGCAGATCACGGTCACCGACGCGGCCCAGATCCAGGTCGTCCAGGCCGGCGCGGTCTCGGCCGCCGCCCTCAAGGCCGCCGCGACGGTGGTCGACCTGCCCGCCGCCGCCACGATCGGCACCGGCACCACGGCGCAGCCGGATCTCGAGCGCTACGAGGGCATGCTGGTGAAGGTGGCGCAGACGCTCACCATCACCGAGCAGTTCAACCTCGACCGCTTCAACGAGATCCGCCTCGCGGCCGGCGGGCGCCCGGAGACCTTCACCAACGCGTTCGAGCCGAACACTGCCGCCTACGCGGCGTATCTCGCGCAAGTCGCGTCGCGCTCGATCACCTACGACGACGGACTCAACGTCCAGAACCAGCCGGTCGACCTCCTCGACGGCTTCGGCCCGGCCTATTCCACCGCCACCGCGCCCCGGATGGGCGACACGGTGACGGGCCTCACGGGCGTGCTCGGCTACGGCCCCGCCAATGCCTACCGGGTCCGGGCGATCGACGACGGCGACAACGCCTTTGCGAAGGCCAATCCGCGCCCGGCCGCCCCCGACGATGTCGGCGGCAGTCTGAAGGTCGGCAGCCTCAACGTGCTGAACTACTTCCGCACCCTCGACAGCGACGGCTCCGCCACCGGCGTGAAGACCGCCATCGGCCTCGACCCGCGCGGCGCCAACACGGCCGCCGAGTTCGACCGCCAGACAACCAAGCTCGTCACCACGGTGATCGCCTCCGGGGCCGATGTGTTCGGCCTCACCGAGCTGGAGAACCAGTTCCAGCCCGGCAACCCGGGCAACGCGCTGGAATACCTCGTCGGTCAGCTCAATGCCCGCGCGGGCGCCGGCACCTACGACTGGGTGCGGCCGGGTGCCCAGCTCGACCAGGGCCAGTTCCTCGGCGGCGACGCCATCGCGGTGGGCTTCGTCTACAAGCCGAGCAAGGTCTCGGTGGCGCTGAACACCACCATCGAGAAGCTCGACGATTCGGACGTCCAGGCCTTCGACCCGGCCCTCCTCCAGCAGAGCACGATCGGCCACGTCTTCAACGGCGCCAACACCAGCCGCGCCGCCCTGGCGGCGACTTTCCGGGAGAATGCCACGGGCGAGGACTTCACGGCGGTCATCAACCACCTGAAGTCGAAGAGCGGCGCCGGCACCGGGGCAGACGCTGACCAGGGCGACGGCCAGGGCGGCTGGCAGCAGCAGCGCGAACTCGCCGCCACGGCCCTCACGAAATGGCTCGCCCTCAAGCCGACGGGGACGCAGGACGGCGACGTCGTGCTGCTCGGGGACTTCAACGCCTACATCAAGGAGGACGCCCTCGACGTCCTCAAGGCCGGCGGCTTCACCAACCTCGCCGAGGACCGCCTCGCCAACCCCTATTCCTACGTCTTCGACGGGGCCTACGGCGCCCTCGACCACGCGTTGGCCAATGCCAGCCTGAACCGCCAGGTCACTGGCGTCACCGAGTGGCACATCAACGCCGACGAGGCGGACGCCATCGACTACAACCTCGATTTCGGCCGCTCGGCCGCCTATTTCGACGGGCTCGTCCCCGCCCGCGAATCCGACCACGATCCGATCCTGGTCGGGCTCACGCTCGACCAGACCGCGCCGCGCCTCGTTGCCGCGACGCCCGCCGACAATGCCCTCAAGGTCGCGGTGGGCGCCAACATCGTCCTGACGCTCAGCGAGGCGGTGAAGGCCGGCACCGGCGCCATCACGATCACCGACGGGGCCGGCGACACCCGCGCCATCGCGGTCGGCGACACGTCCCAGGTCTCGATCAGCGGCGCCACGGTGACGATCAACCCAAGCACCGACCTCAAGGCCGGCACCGCCTACGACGTGATCGTCCCGGCGGGCGCCCTCGTGGACACCGCCGGCAACGCATTCGCCGGCATCCCCCAGGATCAGCTCGACTTCACGACGGAGACCCCGCCGGCCATGACCTACACGCTCCAGATCCTGCACGCGTCCGATTGGGAAGCGGGCCTCCTGGCCACGCAGCGCGCGGCGAACTTCACCGCCATCGTCGACAAGCTCGAAGATTCGACCCCGAACTCGATCACCCTCTCCACCGGCGACGGCTGGATCCCGAGCCCGTTCTTCATCGCGGGCGCCGACCCGCAGCTCGCCGCCACCTATAACGGCGTCTACAACCAGCTCTACGGGCTCACCGGCTCGGCCGCCTACACCAAGCTTGCGGCCTCCGTCGGCCGGGCCGACATCACCATCCAGAACATCATCGGCGTCCAGGCGGCGGTGTTCGGCAACCACGAGTTCGATTCCGGCCCCACGGAAGTCGCCAACATCATCGGCGCCAATCTCGGCACGGCTGCGGGCAATTCCGACGACACCTGGGTCGGTGCCCAGTTCCCCTACCTCTCCACCAACCTGAATTTCTCGCGGGAAGCGGCGCTCTCGGGCCTCGTCAACCCGAACGTCTCCAACGCCACCTTCGCCCAGACCGGACCGACCTCGACCCAGACCGGCACCGGCGCGGACAAGATCGCCAAGTCCACGATCCTCGTGGAGAATGGCGAAAAGATCGCCTTCGTGGGCGCCACCACCCAGCTCGAGCCCCTGCTGACGACGCTGGGCAACGTCACGCTGGACGGCTTCAACGGCCAGGACAACGTCGCCCTGCTGGCAAGCCAGATCAACGCCGAGGTCGACCGGGTGCTCAGCCTCAACCCGGACGTGAACAAGGTCATCGTCGGCACGCACCTGCAGCAGCTCGCCAACGAGCAGGCCCTGGCGCCGCTCCTGCGCAACGTCGACGTGCTCATCGGCGGCGGCTCGCACACCCTGCTGGCCGACGGCGACGACCGCCTGCTTCCCGGCGACACGGCCGCCGGCGGCTACCCGCAGTTCTACACCAACGCCAGCGGCCAGACCCTCGCCCTGGTGAACACCGCCTCCGAGTATTCCTACGTGGGCCGCCTCACCGTCACCTTCGACGACCAGGGCAACATCATCCGGAACTCGGTGAACCCGGCCACCAGCGGTGCCGTGGCGGTGGACGACGCCAGCGTGGCCGCGCTCTACGGCTCGACCGCCGCCGCCTTCACCCCCGGCAGCAAGGGCTTCCTCGTCCGCGAGGTGATCGAGGGGCTCGACGCCAACAACGACGGCGTGCAGGAGACCGCCGGCATCGCCGACGTCATCCGCGCCCAGGACGGCAACATCCTCGGCCGCTCCAGCGTCTACCTGGAAGGCCGGCGCGGCGAGGTCCGCACGGAGGAGACCAACCTCGGCGACCTCTCGTCGGACGCGAACCTCTGGTACGCCAAGCAGTTCGATGCCGGCGTCACCGTCTCGATCAAGAACGGCGGCGGCATCCGCGACTCGATCGGCTCGTTCTCCACGGCCGGCGGCGGCACCAGTGAGCTGCCCCCGGCGGCCAACCCCTCGGCCGGCAAGCAGGCCGGCGACATCTCGCAGCTCGACGTCACCAATTCGCTGCGCTTCAACAACAACCTCGCGGTCGTCACCGTCACCGCCGCCGAACTCGAGCGCGTCCTCGAGCACGGGGTCGCCGCGGTGGCGCCCGGCGCCACCCCGGGCCAGTTCGCCCAGGTCGGCGGCATCTCCTACAGCTTCGACGCTTCGAAGCAGGCCCAGACCCTCGACGTGAACGGCAACGTCACCCGCGAGGGCCAGCGCATCGTCAACGCGGCGATCATCGACGAGAACGGCCGCGTCCTCGACACCCTGGTGCAGAACGGCCAGCTCGTGGGCGACGCCAACCGCGCCATCAAGGTCGTGACCCTTGACTTCCTCGCCACCGGCACCGCCTCGGCGCCGGGTCTGGGCGGCGACAACTATCCCTTCCCGGCCTACGGCGAGAACAAGATCGCCCTGCGCGACGCCGCCCCGGTCTCATTGCCCGACACCGAGACCTTCGCGGTCAAGGGCTCCGAGCAGGACGCGCTCGCCGAGTACCTCAAGGCCTTCCACGCCACGACGCCCTACGGCACCGCCGATACCGGGCCGGCCGGCGACCTGCGCATCCAGAACCTCGCGGCGCGGGCCGACACCGTGCTCCAGCGCGGCGTCCTCAAGAACGGCACGCCCGAGGCCGACACCCTGCGGGGCACGGCCTTCAGCGACATCCTCAACGGCGGGGCGGGCGACGACATCGTCTACAACAGCGCCGGGGACGACATTCTCACCGGTGGCGCCGGTCCGGGCGGCGCCACGCAAACTGACACTCTGATCTTCGCGACGGCGCTCGCCGACGCGCAGGTCTGGCAGGAGGGCAACTTCACGATCGTTTCCGGCCCGGAAGGGCGCGACGCCATCAACGGCTTCGAGCGCATCCAGTTCTCGGACGTGACGATCAATCTCGCCGACGGCAACCGCCTGGTGGACGACCTGTTCTACCTCGCCCGGAACAAGGACGTGCTCGCCGCTGGCCAGGACGCCGACGCGCACTACGCGGCCTACGGGGCGAGCGAGGGCCGCGACCCGAACGCCTTCTTCTCCACCAAGGGCTATCTCGCCACCTACACGGATGTCGCGCAGGCCAAGCAGAACCCGCTGACCCACTATGACACCTACGGCTGGAAGGAGGGCCGCGATCCGGGCGCGAATTTCGACACGCAGTTCTACCTCGCCCGCAACGCCGACGTGAAGGCGGCCGGCATCGACCCGCTGACCCACTACATCGAGTACGGCCAGGCGGAAGGCCGCGCGATCTTCGACGCAGTCGGGTTCACCGCGAACATCAAGGGCGGCTTCGATCCCGAATTCTACCTTCTGGCCAACGCGGACGTGGCCCGGGCCGCCACAGTTGCCGGCGGCGACATCTTCGCCTTCGCCCGCCAGCACTTCGACAGCACGGGCTGGAAGGAAGGCCGGGACCCGAACGCAGTGTTCGACACCAAGGGGTATCTCGCCGCCTACGGCGACGTCGCGGCGGCCGGGGTGAACCCCTTGGACCACTACGACACCTACGGCTGGAAGGAGGGGCGCGATCCGGCCCGGGATTTCGACACCTCCACCTATCTCGCGGTGAACAGCGACGTCGGCCAAGCCGGGATCGACCCGATGCAGCACTTCCTGCAATACGGCCTCATCGAGAACCGCTCGGTCCTCAACGACGGCACCTTCGGCGCCGGAACCCTCGGCTGAGCCGCAAACTCGCGGACCTTCCCGATGGCTTGGTACGGGGTCGCGCCGCGAGGCGCGGCCCCTTCGCGGCCGCGGGCCGGAGCCCGCGATCCCACGGCGTAATCCGACACATCACGGAAACGTGAATTGCTCTCCGCGAGGTCGTGCGATGGCGCGCGCCCCTACGGAGATCGTCGTTCTCCGTCGGCTGGCCGGGGTGGAAGATCGTTCCTATCGCCGGCTGCTGCCGAACGCCGCGTCGGGTCTGGCTTGAAGCGCCACGGCCGCGCGCGACTTCCCCGACCATGACGAACCAGACGCCCGGACACCCGGTTCTTTTCGGACTGCATTACCTCGGCGGGAGCGGACGCGCCTTCGACGGCGTCGCCGAACGCCTCGCCGGCCGCGTGACCTGCATCGGCCTCGACCTGCCGGGCTTCGGTGGGGCAGACGCACCATCCGGGTGGGACGTCGCCGCCATGGCCGACGCGATGGCGGATCGCATCCGCGTGGCCGCCCCCCAGCGCTGGATGCTGGCGGGCAACAGCATGGGCGCCAAGGTTGCCCTCGTCCTGGCCCGGCGGGCCGAGGACGGTGCGCCCGGCCTCGAAGGCCTGGAAGGCCTGGTGATCCTCGCCGGCTCCCCGCCCTCCCCGGAGCCCATGAGCGACGACAAGCGCGCCGCGATGATCGCCTGGATCGATGCCGATCCGGCGACTCGTGCGCGCGAAGCCGGGGCCTTCGTCGATGCCAATGTCGGCGCGCGCCTCCCCGACGGACTGCGGGACGGTGCGGTGGCGGATGTCCTGAGGGCCGATCCCGCCGCCTGGAAGGCCTGGCTCGCGGGCGGCAGCCGCGAGGACTGGAGCGCGCGCATCGGCGTCCTACGGACGCCCGCGATCATCCTGGCGGGGTCCGAGGATGCCGACCTCGGCGCGCCGGCCCAGGCCGCCCTGACGGCACCGCACTGCGCGCGCGGTCGTCTCGTGACCCTGGAGGGCACCGGGCACCTCATCCCCCTGGAGCGCCCCGACGCGGTGGCGGAGGCGGTGCTGGCCCTCGCGGACGGAGCCGCCGCCGCCGGGCCGGAGGCGCCTGCCATCCCGGAAGCCTACGCCGCGCTGATCCGCTCCGAGCGAGTGAATACCCGCCTGCGCGAAGCCCTCCTGCAGCGCGCCGAACCCGACGACCCCGCCTACCAGCCCCGCGCCCTCGACCCCGTCGGCCTCGCCATCCTGCGGGCGGCCTGCGCGCGGGTCCTGCCGCAGGACGGTCCCGGCCCCATCGACTTTGCCGCCCGCATCGACGCGCGGCTGGCGAGCGGGGCCGGGGACGGCTGGCGCTTCGCCCGCCTCCCTCCCGACCCGGAGGCCTATCGGCTCGCCCTGCGGACCCTGGACGCCGCCGCCTGGTCCCGGCACGGGACGCCCTTCGTCGCCCTCGATACAGACGCGCAGGACACTCTCCTCGGCAGCCTCGAATCCGGTGCGGTCTCCGGCGACCTCGACGCGGAGCAGATGGGCTTCTGGTTCGAGGACCTGCGCGCGGACGTGGCCCGCACCTACCTCGCCCACCCGGTCGCCCTGGCCCGCATGAACTTCAGCGGCATCGGCGCCGGCGGCGACGCCGAGCCCCTGCCCGGCTTCCACGCGGTCGGCATCGGCCAGCGTGAACCTTGGGAACCGAACGCCCCCCCGGAGACCGCCCGATGAACCTCGCTGCGATGCGTCGCTTTGCGACCTCCGAGACCGTCGACGCGGTGGTGATCGGCACCGGCGCGGGCGGCGCGCCCCTGCTGGCGCGCCTCGCTGAAGCCGGCCTCTCCTGCGTTGCCCTGGAGGCCGGGCCGAACTTCGATCCGAAAGGGTTCGCCTTCGACGAGACCCTGGCGGACGAGATCTACTGGACCGAGGAGCGGATCAGCGGCGGCGCGACGCCCGAGGCCTTCGGCGGCAACAACAGCGGCACCGGGGTCGGCGGCTCGACCCTGCACTGGGGCGCCTTCACGCCCCGGGCCGACGCCCGGGATCTCCGCCTCCACAGCGAGACCGGCGAGGGTGTCGACTGGCCCCTGGACTACGCCGAGCTGGTGCCGTTCTACGAGCGCGTCGAAGCCTTCATCGGCGTCTCCGGCCCGGCCGCCTATCCCTGGGACGAGACCCGCGCCTATCCCCTAAGCCCTGTTGCCCGCAACGCCCCGGCCCAGGCCATGGCGAGCGCCTGCGCGGCGCTCGGCGTGCGCTACGCCGACGCGCCGGCGGCGGTGGTCTCACGCGCCTTCACCCAGGAGCACGGCCCGACTCGGCCCGGCTGCATCAATTGCGGCTACTGCCACCAGGGCTGCCGCACCGGCGCCAAGACCAGCATGGACGTGACCTACCTGCCGCTCGCCGTCCATCACGGCGCCGAGATCCGGGCCGAGGCCCGGGTCCACGGCATCGAGCGCGCGAAGGACGGCCGGGTGACGGCGGTGATCTACCGCCAGGGCGGGATCGACCATCGCCAGCCCTGCCGCAACGTCTTCCTCTGCGCCGGCTCGGTGGAATCCGCGCGCCTGCTGCTGCATCTCGATCTGGCCAACGGCAGCGGCCAGGTCGGGCGCAACTACATGGGCCACGTCGCCACCCAGGTCTGGGGTACCTTCGCACCCGAGATGCGGATGAACAAGGGCTATCCCTCCTCGCTCATCACCGAGGACATGATCCGTCCGGCCGACGCGGACTTCGCCGGCGGCTACCTCGTGCAGAGCCTCGGCGTGGTGCCGCTCACCTTCGGCAATTCCCTGGTGCGGGGCCGCAAGCTCTGGGGCCGGGCGCTCGCAGACCAGCTCGCCCGCTACAACCACATGGCGGGCATCGGCATCAACGGCGAGACCCTGCCCTGCGACGCCAACGTGCTGACGCTCTCCGACGAGGTCGACGCGCTCGGCATGCGCAAGGCCGCGATCAGCTTCGGCTACGGCCCGAACGAGGAGCGCCTCAACGCCCACGCGACCCGGTTCCTGAACCGGGTCTGGGAGGCGGCCGGGGCCACGGATCTCTGGACCCTGGAGCGCGTCGCCCACACCATCGGCACCTGCCGCATGGGCCGCGACGGCGACACGGCGGTGGTCGATCCCTTCGGCCGCAGCTTCGAGGTTCCGAACCTCTGGATCTGCGACGGCTCGACCTTCCCGAGTTCGCTGGCCGCCAACCCGGCCCTGACGATCATGGCGCTCAGCCTGCGCAGCGCAGAGGCGTTCCTGAAGGTGGGGCAGTGATCACCCGGACCTGAGGCAGAGGCGAATTCCGGCACTGCCGCCTGCGCCAGCACCAATCGGTTCGACCCCTTTGTCGTTCGATCTCATTGTGTGTATGCTATACACATCCAAGCGGTGGCCGAGCGGCGATGGATTCCAGGGACCTCATCAGGGAGGTCGAGGCTGCTGGCTGGGTCTGGCACTCGACGACCGGCAGTCACCGCCACTTCAAGCATCCGACGCGGCCGGGGAAGATCACCATTCCTCATCCGAAGAAGGACATGCACCCAAAAACGGTGAAGAGCATCAGGGCGGCGGCGGGGCTCTAGAACCAGCGGCGTCCGCGCCATTGCCCTCGAAATCCGTTTCGCCCCAGGAGCGAGCCTCATGAACGCCACGAGCAACCACGGTTACGTTGCGCTCATCCATCCGCCCGAGAACGGTTCCGAGTGGGGTGTCACCTTCCCAGACGTGCCTGGATGTGTCACCGGCGGCGATACCTTCGAGGACGCGGTGGCGGCGGCGCGCGAAGCCCTGTCCGGCCACTTGGCCGCCCTTCGCGCGGACCGCGAGCCGGTGCCCGAAGGACGCGGCATGATCCAGTTTCTCGAGAGCCGGACGCCCGAGGACGCCGCTGGGCTTCCGCAGCTGATCTTTCCCCGCCACCTGCCGACCGATCGAGTCCGCGTTAACATCACGATCAGCAAGGCGATGCTGCGGCAGGCCGACGAGACCGCGCAAGCGCGCGGCCTCACGCGCTCGGCGCTCATCGAGTCCGCCCTGGCCAGCGTCATCGACGCCTGAGGCCGACAGGTTGGCGACTGTCCGCCGGATCTACGAGACGATCATCGCCGCGTGCCTTGAGGGCCCACGGTCTCCTCAAGACTGCGCAGAACCGTCCCTTCAATACATCGGCGTGCCGCCCGTGACCGGCACCAGCGCGCCGGTCATGTAGCTGCCCTCCCGCGAGGCGAGGAGCACGTAGGCGGGAGCGAGTTCGGCCGGCTGGCCGGCGCGGCCCAACGGCGTGTCGGCGCCCAGCGATGCGATCTGCTCGGGGTCCTTCACGATGGGCTGGATCGGGGTCCAGACCGGGCCCGGAGCGACGCAGTTCACCCGGATGCCCTTCGGCGCCAGCAGGTTGGAGAGGCCGATGGTCAGGCTCGCGATGGCGCCCTTGGTGGAGGCGTAGACCAGCATGGTCTTGTCGGCGACCTTGGCTTGCTGGCTCGTGGAGTTCACGATGGCCCCGCCCGGCTTCATGTGCGGCACGGCCGCCTGGGCGAGGTAGAGCATCGCGAAGACGTTGGCGCGGAACGAGCCCTCGAGATCCTCCGGCGTCACGTCGTCGAGACCTTCGTTGACCACCTGCGCGGCGGCGTTGTTGACGAGGATGTCGAGGCCGCCGAGTTCGGCCACGGTGCGGGCCACGAGATCGCGGCAATGGGCCGGGTCGCGCAGGTCGCCGGGCAGGAGCAGGACGCGCCGACCCGCCTTGCGCACCCACTCGGCGGTGTCCTCGGCGTCCGACTGCTCGACGGGCAGGTACGAGATCGCCACATCGGCGCCTTCGCGGGCATACGCGATGGCCACCGCCCGGCCGATGCCCGAATCCCCGCCGGTCACCAGGGCGACCCGGTCGGTGAGGAGCCCCTTGCCGACGTAGCTCGTCTCGCCGTGGTCGGGCGCCGGACGCATCCGCGAGGTCAGACCCGGTCGCTCCTGCTGCTGGTCGCCGGGAAAGGGCGGCCGGGGACCGGCGTCACGGGGATCGATGGTCATCGGAGGGGTGCTTTCCCGGGCTGTGTTCGGCGGTCGTCTTCGGAAAGGTGGGGCCCGCGCGGTGGCGGACCCCGGAAGGAGCGGATCAGGCGTCGGCGTCGTCGGCTTCGAGGATGGTCTCGAGGTCGCCCGTCAGGGCGTCGAGCTGGTCGGACGTCGCCCGGATCTTGAAGGTCGTGCCGTCCTCGGCCTCGACCGCGATCTCCACGTGATCGTCGACCCGCGCGGCCAGGGCCTGCTTGAGGATGTAGGTCGTCACGTCCCCGGTCTTCCGGTCGTTGGTCTTGTGGTCGGTTGTGCTGGCCATGCTGCCGTCTCCTGGCGTGGTCCCGAGCAACGCGGCGGGACGGGGGTCGGATCTGCGACCAAAGCTCCCGCCGGGTGCGGCGGCCCTTCAGAGATCGAGGCCCGACAGCGTCGCGGCGGCCTGGATCAGGGCGAGGTGGGTCAGCCCTTGCGGCAGGTTGCCCAGATAGGCACCGCTGACCGGGTCGGCCATCTCCGAATAGGTGCCGGAATTCCGGTCGAGGGCAGCGACGAGTGCCTCGAACATGGCTTCTGCCTCCGCCGTCTCCCCGAGCAAGGCCTTGGCCTCCACGAGCCAGAACGTGCAGGCGAGGAAGCAGCCCTCCTCCGCTTGCGCGCCGGTGTAGCGGTAGTGGTAGGGGCCGCGCCCGAGTTCCCGGTCGATGGCGCGGCAGGTGGCCGCGAGGCGTTCGGGGTTGCCGAAGCGGAAGCGCACGGCCAGCGTCAGGGAGGCGTCGAGCTTCTCCGAGCCGGGATGCATGACGTAGGATTGCTGGGCCTCCGACCAGCAGTTCTCGTCGATCCAGTCGGCGACGCGGTCGCGGGCGCGGGCCCAGCGCTCCCGGCAGCTGCCGGGCAGATGGCCGCCATCGGCGAGTTCCACCGCCCGGGCCAGGGCCTGCCAGCAACTGATCTTGGAGCCGGTGTAGTGCTTGGCCTCCGGCAATTCCCAGATGCCCGCATCCTTCAGCTTCCAGGATTCAGCGCATTGGTCGGCGAGCCCGGCGAGGAGAGCCCCGGTGCGCAGGTCGAGCATGTTGCCGTCGGCGACGAAGCGCTCGGCGGTCTCGAAGATGTCGCCGTAGATGCCGTGCTGGTGCTGGCCCGTGGCGGCATTGCCGGTGCGCACCGGGCGCGAGCCGCGATAGCCGGCCAGGTCGATTTCCTGCTCGTCGGGCACGCATCCGCCCTCGAGGGTGTAGAGAACCTGCGCCCCATGCTCGCCGATGTGGCGCATCAGCCAGGACAGGGCCGCGTTGGCCTCGGCCTGCGCCCCCAGCCGCAGGAACGCCTTGATGACGTAGCCGGCATCGCGGATCCAGGCGTAGCGGTAATCGTAGTTCTTCGAGCCGCCGATGCCCTCGGGCAGGGAACTCGTGGCCGCCGCCGCGATGGCCCCCGTGGGCGAGTAGAGCAGCAGCTTCAGCGCCAGGGCACTGCGCAGGACGGGCTCGGCGTAGCGGCCCCGATAGGCCAGCCGCTCGGTCCAGTCCCGCCATTCCTGGCATGACACGTCGATGCGCCCGTCGATCTCGGCGATGGGCGCCACCACCAGGGGCTGGTTCTCGGCCGCCACGATGGCGACGAGTTCGCGCTGGCCCGCCCGCACCTCGACGAAGCCCGCGATGGCGTGATCGTTCTCCGTCTCGATCCGGACGCCGTCGCTGGTGCGGAACAGGCCCATCATGCCGGCGACGTGGAAGGCGGTGCCGTTGCCGTTGCCCGAGAGGTAGGGGGCGGCGGTGTCGCCCCGCGTGCCGAACACCAGCGCGACCCGGAAGCGCACGTGCCCCTCCAGCCCCTCGATCCGGCGGGCGAGTTCCGCCCAGGGTAGGCGCCCGGCCGGGCCGCTGTTCAGGCTCTCGGTGAGGCGCGCCCGCCCGGTCTCCGTCGTGAAGACGGTCTCGTGGACGTTGCTGCCGTCGCGGTAGCCGATCTCGGACGTGAACGGCGCCTCCGGCGTGATCGCGAAGTAGCCGCCCTCCTCCGCGCTGAGCAGGCGGTCGAACAGCGGCGGCGAGTCGAGGTTGGGGCAGCACCACCAGTCGATGGAGCCGTCCGCGCCCGCGAGCGCCACCGAGCGGCCCTCCCCAAGGGCCGCGTAGCCCTCGATCGGGAGAAATCCGTCGATACGGGTGACGGGACCGCCCGCGCGGGGAAAGGGCTTCAACACGGTGAGGACGGCCTCGGATGGGGAGCGGACGATACCCGGCCGGGGCCGGGCGCGACGCAGCGAGCCGAGGCCTGCGTGTCGCGAATATCCGGACCGGGCCGACCGGGTCCTCCACTGGGGATCTGGTCGAACCCCTGTCGCCCTCGGCCGTTCCGCTTCCGGCTTGCTTCACGTTGACACGTCGGCGCCGCTCGGAAGCCTGGCGCTGTGGCGCCACGGCCGCACCGCCGTGCTCCTGCGCACCTCGAGAATGAACACTCATTGACCAGTGAATGAACGTTCAATACGATGATGAGGTCGGTTGGAGGATGCCATGCAGCGCACCCACGAGGATGTCCGGTCTCAGGCTTTGGTCGGGAAGGTTCGCGCGCTCTTCGCGCCGGATCACCTGCTGCTCGGAGCCGTGCTGGTCCTCGGCTGGGCCGCCCTGATCGCTTGGACCGGCAACGGTTCGGTGGGCTGGCAGGCCCGCCTCTGCGCCGACGCGGACGCCGCGATCGCCGCCTGCCGGGTGGTCGCCCCGGCATCGGATGGAAAGGTCTCCTGACGATGGCTTCGCCGGTCGGCAGCCTCATCGACGCCCGCGCCGGCCAGGCCACGCGCCGGGAACAGATCCTCGACGCTGCCAGCGCCTGTTTCGTGCGCCACGGGTTCCACCGGACAACGATGCAGGACCTCGCCCGCGAGGCCGGCATGACGGCGGGCAACTTCTACCACTACTTCCGCTCCAAGGAGGCCCTGGTGATGGGCCTCGTGCAGCGCGAGCGCGAGGGGGGCGCCCTCCTCGTCACGCAATTGCAGCGCGAGGGCGACCGGCGCAGCGCGCTGTTCGGGGTCCTGGAGCAGTATTTCGGCACCCTCACCCGGGACGAGGCGATCCTGCGCCTGGAAATCTGGTCGGAAGGAACCCGCAATCCGGCCATCGCGGATCTGACCGAGGCTTCGGAAACGGAAACCCGGACCTGGTTCGAGGATACGTTCGCGGCGCTCGCCACGTCGCCCGCCTGCGATCCCGCAGCCCTCTACGCCCTGCTGGCGCCCCAGATGACCGGGGTCGTCGCAAGCCGGGCGATCCTGCCGGATTTCGACATGGCCGGCGCCGTCGCGCAGATCCGCGCCCTCATCGAAGCCGGGCTCGACGGCCGGCTTCCCGCCATCCCCGAGGCCGCCCCGGAGTCCCATCGATGACCGATCCGCGCTTCGTCCTCGGCACGGCCCTGCTGGCCCTCGCCCTCGGGCTGGCGGCCCCGCCGGTGCTGGCGAGCCCCGCCCCGGCGCCGGCGAAAGCCGATCTCGTGCCGACGATCAGCGTGGTCGATGCCACGCGGCGGGAGATCGTCGAGTCGGTGGTGGTCACCGGCACCCTGGTCCCGCGCGACGAGATCCTGGTGACGCCCGAGATCGAGGGCTACCGGGTCACCGAGGTGCTGGTCGAGGAAGGCGCACGGGTGGCCCGCGGCCAGGTGCTCGCCCGCCTCTCGCGCGACCTCATCGACCGCCAGCTCGCCCAGCAGGCGGCCCTCGTCGAGAAGGCCGAGGCTGCCGTGCCGCAGGCCCAGAGCAGCATCGAGCAGGCGGAGGCCGCCGAGACCGAGGCGCGTCTCGCCTTCGAGCGGGCCCAGCAGCTCCTCAGGACCGGCAACGCCACGGCGGCCGTGATGGAGGGCCGCACCGCGACCCTGCGCCAGGCCGAGGGCAAGCTCGCCTTCGCCCGCAACGGCCTGCGCATCGCGCGGGCCGACCTCGCCCAGGCGCGGGCCGTGCTCGACGAACTCAACCTGCGTCTGGCCCGCACCGAGATCCGCGCGCCGGAGGCCGGCATCGTCAGCCGCCGCACCGCCCGCGTGGGCTTGGCCGCCTCCGCCACGGCCGAGCCGCTGTTCCGCCTGATCGCGCGCGGCGAGATCGAGCTCGAGGGCGAGGTCATCGAGACCAAGCTGCCGCAGCTGCGCGACAACGCCCCGGCCTGGATCGACCTCGGCGACGGGGTCCGCCTGCCCGGCAGCGTGCGCACCGTCTACCCGGAGGTCGACCGCGCGACCCGCCTCGGCAAGGTCCGCATCCGCCTGGAGCCGGATCCGCGCCTGCGCATCGGCACCTTCGCGCGGGGCGCCGTCGAGCTCGCCCGCACCCGCGGCGTGACGGTGCCGCAGGCCTCCGTGCTCTACGGCGGGGCCAAGCGCAGCTCCGTCCTCGTCGTCGCCGACGACGTGGTCGAGGCCCGCGAGGTCCGCACCGGCCTGTCCGACGACGACGACATCGAGATCCGCGCCGGACTCGCCGACGGCGAGCGCGTGGTCGCCCGGGCCGGCAGCTTCCTGCGCGACGGCGACCGGGTCCGCCCGGTGGCCCTGGCCGTACAGGCGCCGGCGGTGGCCGCCGGCCCCTCCCCGCGCGAGACCGCCGAGGCCGGCACGCCCTGATCGGGCGCCGCGCCGCATCCTGACACGCGAACTGGAACGGGTCGCCCCATGCGCCTGAACATCTCCGCCTGGGCGATCCGCAATCCCATCGCCCCCCTCGTGCTGTTCCTGGTGCTGATCGTGCTCGGCCTCGTCAGCTTCCGCGGCCTCGCGGTGACGCGGATGCCGAACGTCGACGTGCCCATCGTCTCGGTGACGATCACGCAGTCGGGCTCGGCCCCCGCCGAACTCCAGACCCAGGTGACGAAGTGGGTCGAGGATTCCATCGCCGGCGTGCGCGGGGTCAAGCACATCACCTCGGCGATCACGGAAGGGTCCTCCGTCACCACGGTGGAGTTCCGCCTGGAGGTGAACACCGACCGGGCCGTCAACGACGTCAAGGACGCGGTCTCGAAGATCCGCATCAACCTGCCCCGCACCATCGACGAGCCGGTGATCCAGCGCGTCGAGATCACCGGCCTGCCCATCCTGATCTACGGCGTGCGGTCGCCCGGCATGAATCCGGCCGAGCTGTCCTGGTTCGTGGAGGACAAGGTCGCCCGCGCACTCCAGGGCGTGAAGGGCGTGGGCGGCGTCGAGCGCGTGGGCGGCGTCGCCCGCGAGATGCGCGTCACCCTGCTGCCCGACCGCCTGCTGGCGCTCGGCATCACGGCGGCCGACGTGAACCGGCAGCTGCGCCTGACCTCCGCCGACATGGCGGGCGGGCGCGGCGAGGTCGGCGGGCGCGAGCAGTCGATCCGGACGCTGGCCGCCTCGCGTTCCTTACGCGACCTCAAGGCCACCTCCATCGTGCTCCCCGGGGGCCGCAAGGTTCGCCTCGACGAACTGGCCACGCTGGAGGATTCCATCGAGGAGCCCCGCACCTTCGCGCGCTTCAACGGCGAGCCGGTGGTGGCCTTCGCGGTCTCGCGCGGCTCGGGCGCCAGCGACGCCGCGGTGGCGGCGGGCATCGAGCGGAAGATCACCGAGTTCAAGACCGCCTATCCCGACATCCAGTTCGAGACCATCGATTCCTCGGTCTCGGCCACGATCGGCTCCTACGATTCGGCCATGCACACCCTGATCGAGGGGGCGGCTCTGGCCGTTCTGGTGGTGTTCCTGTTCCTGCGCGACTGGCGCGCGACGCTGATCGCCGCCGTCGCCCTGCCGCTCTCCGTCTTCCCCACCTTCTGGGCGATGGACGCCATGGGCTTCACCCTCAACGGGATCAGCCTGCTCGCCATCACGCTGGTCACCGGCATCCTCGTCGACGACGCCATCGTGGAGATCGAGAACATCGTCCGGCACATGCGGCTCGGCAAATCGCCCTACCGCGCGGCCATCGAGGGCGCCGACGAGATCGGGCTCGCCGTCATCGCCATTACCGCGACCCTGATCGCGGTGTTCGCGCCGGTCTCGTTCATGGGGGGCATCGCGGGCCGCTACTTCATGCAGTTCGGCCTCACCATCGCGGTCTCGGTGTTCATGTCGCTCCTGGTCGCGCGCCTGATCACCCCGATGCTGGCCGCCTACTTCCTGCGCGACCACGGCCATGCCGAGGCGAAGGAGGGTCCGGTGATGCGCGCCTACGGCCGCCTCGTCGGCTGGTCGGTGCGCCACCGCTTCGTCACGCTGATCGTCGGCCTCGCGCTGTTCGCCGGCTCGCTCGCCTCCACGGGGCTGCTGCCCTCAGGCTTCGTGCCGAAGCAGGACAACGCCCGCACGCTGTTCATGGTCGAACTCGCCCCCGGCGCCCGGCTGCCCGACACGGTGGCGGTCTCCGACCGGGTGGTGGCCCGCATCCGGGCCCTGCCGGAGGTGGTCTCCGTCTTCGTCGACGGCGGCCGCCAGGCCGGCGGCAAGCGGGAGACGCGCCTCGCCACCCTCATCGTCAACCTGACGCCGAAGAACCAGCGCGCCCGCAAACAGGCCGCCATCGAGACCGAGATCGCCGGCCTGCTCGCCCAGGAGCCCGACATCCGCTCCTGGACCCTGCGCGACGGCGGCCAGCGCGACCTCGCCCTCGTGGTCGGCGGCCCCGACGTCGACGTCGTCACGGAGGTCGCCGCTCGCCTCCAGCGCGACATGGCGGCGATCCCCCACCTCGTCTCGGTGATGTCGACGGCCCCCCTCAACCGCACGGAGGTGCGCATCCGGCCGAAGGCGGGTGCTGCCGCCGATCTCGGCGTCTCCACCGACGCCATCGCGGAGACCGTACGGGTCGGCACCATCGGCGACATCGGCCTGAATCTGGCGAAGTTCAACGCGCCCGACCGCCAGATCCCGATCCGGGTGCAGCTGCCCGAGAGCGCGCGCGGTGCGGTCTCGCGCCTCGAGAACCTCAAGGTGCCGGCCAAGAACGGCGCTGCCGTGCCGCTGGCGGCGGTGGCCGACATCGAGCTCGACCAGGGCCCTGGCGCCATCGAGCGCTACGACCGCGTGGTGCGCGTGGCCGTGGAGGCCAACATGGAGGGCTCGGACGCGCTCGGCTCCCTCATCGCCCAAGCGCTCCAAACCCCGACCGCGAAAAACCTGCCGCCGGGCGTCACCATCCGGCAGACGGGCGACGCCGAGATCATGGCCGAGGTGTTCTCGGGCTTCCTCATGGCGATGGGGGCCGGGATCATGATGGTCTACGCCGTGCTGGTGCTGCTGTTCGGCTCGTTCCTGCAGCCGCTGACCATCCTGTTCTCGCTGCCGCTCTCCATCGGCGGCGCGATCCTCGGCCTCCTGATCCTAAACATGCCGATCTCGATGCCGGTGGTGATCGGCATCCTGATGCTGATGGGGCTGGTGACGAAGAACGCCATCATGCTCGTCGACTTCGCCGTCGAGCAGATGGCGCGCGGCGTCGACCGGGTCACCGCCATCGTGGATGCGGGCCGCAAGCGCGCCCGGCCCATCGTGATGACCACCATCGCGATGGCGGCCGGCATGGTGCCCTCGGCCATGGCGCTCGGCATCGGCGGCGAGTTCCGCGCGCCGATGGCGGTGGCGGTGATCGGCGGCCTCATCGTCTCGACCCTGCTCTCGCTGGTCTTCGTGCCGGCGGTGTTCCTGCTGATGGACAGCCTCGGCGCGGTCCTCGGCCGGGTCTTCGGGCGCCTCGTCGGTGCGACCGACGAGGCGCCACTGCCCCAAGGCGCCCTGCCGCATCCCTGACAGGTTCCGGGGGATGGGGCGGTCATCCGGCCGGACCGGGTTTCGCCCTCGCCCGAACGGGGGCAAACACGCAGGGTCCGGACCCGGTCGCGGGTGCCCAGGAGACCCGAACCGTGCCAGACCCGTCCCCGGCCCGCCCGCCGCCGAGTGCCCCGACCCTGGCGGGCAACGCGGCGCTCGGCATCACCCAGATCCTCCTGTGGGGCGGCTCGTTCTTCTTGATGGCCGTGCTCGCCGAATCGATCGTGCGCTCGACCGGCTGGCCGCTGGGCGTGGTGGTGGGGGCCCTGTCCCTGGCGATCCTGGTCTCGGGCCTGCTCTCGCCCTGGGTCGGGCGGAAGATCCGGCGCCATGGCGGACGCCCGGTGCTGATGGCGGGCGCGCTGGTCATCGCCCTCGGGCAGGTTCTGATGGCGCTGGCGCCGAACTTGCCCGTCTTCCTGGGGGCCTGGGTGGTCACCGGCATCGGCATGGCCGGCGCCCTCTACGACCCGCTCTTCGCCGCCATCGGGCAGGCCTACGGGAGTTCGGCGCGCGGGGCGATGACACAGATCGCGATCGCCTCGGGCTTCGCCATCACCCTGTGCTGGCCGGCCTCGAGCCTCCTCGTCGAGACGGTCGGCTGGCGGGGCACCTGCCTCGTCTACGCTGCGCTCGCGGCCTTCGTGGTGGTTCCGCTCTTCGCCTGGGCGCTTCCCGCTCAGACCGGCACCGCGGGATCCGTGGCGAAGGTCGCGGCGCCCGAGACGGGCGCCGCGCCCCTGGTGAGTCCGGCGGGCCGGGGGCCGCTGCCGGGCGAGCGCATCCTGGCCGTCACCTTCACCAGCGCGGCGGTGATCATGACCGCGATCTCGGTGCAGCTCCTCCTCCTCCTGCAGGCCAAGGGGGTGGCGGCCGGCACGGCCGTCGCCCTGAGCACCCTGATCGGCCCCTCGCAGGTCGGCGCCCGCATCCTCGAACTCCTGTTCGGGCGGCGGGCGCATCCGGTCTGGGCTCTGCTGGTGTCGAGCGGGAGCGTCGGCCTAGGCATCCTCATCCTGGCCTTCGCCCCGAGCTTCGCCTGGGCCGGCATCGTCCTGTACGGGGCGGGCAACGGCATGCGCACCGTGGTGCGCGGCACCCTGCCGCTCGCCCTCTACGGCCAGGGGGATTACGCCGCCGTGATGGGGCGCCTCGCCCGGATGCCGCTCCTGGGCCAGGCCGCGACGCCCCTCGCCTGCGGCTACCTCGGTGCCTGGCTCGGGCTCGACGTTCTGCTGGACCTGATGCTCGCCGTCGCGGCCCTCAACGTGGTCCTGTCCCTCGTGGTCGCCCGCCGGGCGATCCAGACCTCCGGGGCCTGAGACCGGGGGAGGTCCGGCACCGCCGTCAGCCGGCGAGCCCCATCTGCTTGCGCAGGCTCTTGTCGAACAGGGCCGCCGGCGCGAAGCGGCGCAGCAGGCTCACCTGCCGGGCGACCTTGCCGGCGGTGTACCGCCGGCGCGGTGCCGTCGCGGTGGCCGCCGCCACCACGATCCGGGCCACCACCTCCGGCGCGTCGGCCGTCGCCATGACCGTGCGCAGCGTCCGCTCCGCGTCGGCGCGCGCCTGGGCGTAGAGGTCGAGCTTCGCGTCCGGCGCCACCTGGTTCTGATCGAAGGCCGTGCGGGTATAGGCCGGCTCGACGAGGACGATGCGGATGCCCTGGCCACGGACCTCGTGGTCGAGGGATTCCGAGTAGCCCTCGAGCGCGTGCTTGCTCGCCGCGTAGAGCGCCATGTAGGGCGCCGGCATCAGCCCGAGGACGGAGCTGATGTTGACGATGCGCCCGCCCCCCGCCGCGCGCATCGCCGGCAGCACGGCCCGGGTCGTCCGGATGACGCCGAACAGGTTGACGTCGAACAGGTCCTTCGCCTGTGCCACCGAGGATTCCTCCGCGCCCCCGCTGATGCCGAAGCCCGCATTGTTGACGAGGAGGTCGATCCGCCCGGTCTCGTCGCGCACGCGCTCCACCAGGGCCGCGACGGAGGCCTCGTCGGTGAGGTCGCAGGTCAGCATCGTGATCGCCACGCCCGGCAGGGACGTCGCCCGCCGGCTCGTGCCGAACACGCGGTAGCCCGCATCGCTCAGGGCTCTGGCCGTCGCCAGCCCGATGCCCGAGGAGGCTCCCGTGACGATGGCGGTCTTCTGCTGGGATTTCGACACGGGAAGGCTCCTAGTTGGCGGCCACGTCGGCCGCCGTCGTCCTTATAGATTATAAACATAATCTATAAGCGCAAGCGGACGTGCGTGTTCGGGCACACCCGCCGGGCCGCGCCGCCTCGGAGCGCCCACGTTGGGGCTACGCGAATGCGTGATTCTGCTCCACACATCGCGGCGAAGGGTTGGACGGGGATGGATGCCGCACGCCGCGGCATCGCCACGACCCGGACGAGGCCGCACGATGAGATCTGGCTCCCGATTGTCGGAACGGTGGTTCAACCTCGTTCTCTGGCTCGTGGCGATCGCCTTCGCGGTCTTCCTCATCGGCCTCGGGTCGCTCCTGGTCGGAGATCTGCCCCAGGTCGAGCAGCGCTACACCACCGAGCAGTTCCTGGAGCAGGACCAGGCGAGTGCCACGGCCGCCGCCCTCAAGCAGATCCGCCGCGAGCGCGCCGACCTGCGGCGCCTCTCCGAGCAGGGGGAGCTGGCCCTGGACGCCGCTCGCGCGGCCTCCGAGAGCGCCCGCGAGACCTTCGCCAACTGGCTCAAGACCCGCGACGCGACGCAGCGCGTCGACCAGGATCCCGGCCTTATCGAGCGCACGAAGCGCCTCGACGCCCTCAAGGCGGCCGAGCGCGCCATCGAGGAGCGGCTGGAAGCCCTGGCCAAGACCGGGCTCGACCTCTCCGAGCGGGAGACCGAGCAGGAGCGCATCGAGGCCGATCTGCGCGGGGCCGCCGAGGCCAAGCGCGACGCGGCCCTGCGCGGGCAGGAGATGCGGGTGTTCGGCTACCGCCTCGCCCTGACCCTGCCGATGCTGGCGCTCGCCGGATGGCTGCTGCGGACGCGGCGGCGCAGCCGCAACTGGCCCTTCGTCTGGGGCTTCGCCATCGCGGCGGCCTTCGCGTTCTTCGTCGAACTCGTGCCCTACATGCCGAGCTACGGCGGCTACGTGCAGTACGGAGTGGGGATCGTGATCACGCTGCTGGGAGGGCGCGCGGTGATCAACGCCCTCCAGGCCTACAACGAGCGCCAGAAGGCGGACGAGGCCCGCCCGGACGCGGAGCGCCGGACCGAGATCGCCACCGACCAGGCCCTGCTGCGCCTCGCCAAGAAGGCCTGCCCCGGCTGCGAGCGTCCCATCGATCTGGCCAACCCCGAAACGAATTTCTGCCCGCATTGCGGCATCGGCCTGTTCGCGCGCTGCCCCGTCTGCACCCACCGCAAGAGCACCTTCGAGCGCTACTGCACCGCCTGCGGGACGCCCGGGTCGTCGGGGGCCGTCACGACGGCCTGACCCGCGCATCGGCGGGATATCAACGCGGGGCCGCCGGGCCTACACTCGGGCCGGATACAGTGAGCCCCGTCATGAACCCCGCCATGCCGACAGCGCCGAGTCCCCCGCCCGCCTCCTGGGGCGACGCCGATGCGGGGTGGGCCTTCCGGGACGATCCGCCGGCGCTCTCGTCCCTGCGGGCCGCGATCGTGGCGGCCCACCGGCGCCCCGAGGCCGAATGCCTGGCGCCGCTCCTCGCGCGGGCCGCTCTGTCCCCCGAGGCGGCGGCGCGGGTCGCCGCGACGGCCCGCCACCTCGTCGGGACCCTGCGGGGCAGCGCGCGGCGCGGGGGCGTCGAGGGACTGATCCGCGAATACGACCTCTCGAGCCAGGAGGGCGTCGCCCTGATGTGCCTTGCCGAGGCGCTGCTGCGCATCCCCGACGCGGCGACCCGCGACGCGCTCATCCGCGACAAGATCGGGACCGGGAACTGGCAGGCGCATCTCGGCCACAGCCCCTCGCCCTTCGTCAACGCGGCGACCTGGGGGCTGCTCGTGACGGGCCGGCTCACCGCGACCACCAGCGAGGCCGGGCTCGCCGCCGCGCTGACGCGCCTGATCGGGCGGGGCGGCGAGCCGCTGATCCGCCGGGGCGTGGATCTCGGCATGCGCCTGATGGGCGAGCAGTTCGTCACCGGCCAGACCATCGCGGAGGCCTTGGGCCGGGCGCGCCGGATGGAGGCCAGGGGCTTCACCTACTCCTACGACATGCTCGGCGAGGCGGCGGCCACCGCCGCGGACGCGGCGCGCTACGAAGATGCCTACCGGGAGGCGATCCACGCCATCGGGGAGGCCGCGAGGGGGCGCGGAATCCAGGCGGGACCGGGCATCTCCATCAAGCTCTCGGCCCTGCACCCGCGCTACCTCCGGGCCAAGCGCGGGCGGGTGCTGGCCGAACTCCTGCCCCGGGTGAAGGCGCTGGCGCGCCTCGCCCGGCACTACGACATCGGTCTCAACATCGATGCGGAGGAGGCCGACCGCCTCGACCTCTCCCTCGACATCCTGGAGTCCCTGGCCCTCGACCGCGACCTCTCGGGATGGGACGGCCTCGGCTTCGTGGTTCAGGCCTATGGCCGGCGCTGCCCCTTCGTGATCGACTGGCTCGTCGACCTCGCCCGGCGCGCGGGGCGGCGCCTCATGGTCCGCCTCGTCAAGGGCGCCTACTGGGACACCGAGATCAAGCGCGCCCAGGTGGAGGGTCTGGCGGACTTCCCCGTCTTCACCCGCAAGGCGCACACGGACGTCTCCTACCTCGCCTGCGCCCGCCAGCTGCTGGCGGCCCGCGACGCGGTGTTCCCGCAATTCGCCACCCACAACGCCCAGACCCTGGCCGCCATCCTGGAAATGGCGGGACCGGATTTCCGCCTCGGCGACTACGAGTTCCAGTGCCTGCACGGGATGGGCGAGCCGCTCTACGAGGCGGTGGTGGGCGCCGACCGGTTGGATCGGCCCTGCCGCATCTACGCGCCGGTGGGCACCCACGAGACCCTGCTCGCCTACCTCGTGCGCCGGCTCCTCGAGAACGGCGCCAACGCCTCCTTCGTCCACCGCATCGCGGATGCGACCGTGCCGGTGGAGGCCCTGATCGCCGACCCCGTGGCCGTGGTCCGCGCCATGGCGACGCCGGGGGCGCCGCATCTGGGCATCGCCCGCCCGCCGGACCTGTTCGGGCCCGCGCGCCGCAACGCCGCCGGGCTGGACCTCTCCGACGAGGCCGTCCTCGCGGCCGTGAGCGAATCCCTCTCGGCGAGCGCGGGCCTGACCTGGACGGCGACCCCGTCCGGGCATCCGCCCGAGGCGGCCGTGGAGCCCGTCCGTAACCCGGCCGACCGGGACGACGTGGTCGGCCATGTCCGCGTCGCCGAGCCCGCCGACATCGCCGCCGCCCTCGGCGCCGTCTGCGACGGCGCTCGGACCTGGGCCGCCACGCCGGCCTCCATCCGCGCGGAGGCGCTGCGGGGCGCGGCGGACGCCTTCGAGGCGCGGATGCCGGTCCTGATCGGGCTCATCGTGCGCGAGGCCGGCCGGATTCTGCCCGACGCCGTGGCGGAGGTGCGGGAGGCCGTCGATTTCCTGCGCTACTACGCGGCCGAGGGCGAGCGCCTGGCGGGGGCGGGCACGCCGCGCCCCCTCGGGCCGGTCGTCTGCATCTCGCCCTGGAACTTCCCCCTCGCGATCTTCACCGGGCAGGTCGCCGCCGCCCTCGCGGCCGGCAACGCGGTGCTGGCCAAGCCCGCCGAGGAGACGCCGCTGATCGCCGCCGAGGCGGTCCGCCTCCTGCACGCGGCGGGCATCCCCGCCGACGCCCTGCGCCTCGTGCCCGGGGCGGGCGCGGTCGGCGCGGCGCTGGTGGCCGACGCGCGCGTGCAGGGCGTGCTCTTCACCGGCTCCACGGCGGTGGCGCGGGCCATCCACCGGACCCTGTCCGAGCGCCTGACGACGGACGGGCGACCGGTGCCGCTGGTGGCCGAGACCGGGGGCCAGAACGCCCTGGTGGCGGATTCCTCCGCACTGCCCGAGCAGGTGGTGGCCGACGTCGTCGCCTCCGCCTTCGATTCGGCCGGGCAGCGCTGCTCGGCCCTGCGCATCCTCTGCCTGCAGGAGGAGGGGGCGGACCGCATCCTCACCCTCCTGGAGGGGGCGCTGCGGGAACTCGAGATCGGCGACCCCCGGCGCCTCTCGGTGGATGTCGGCCCGGTCATCGGCGCCGAGGCGCAGCGCGGCATCCGCGCCCATGTCGAGGCCATGCGAGCGCGCGGCCACCGGGTCGTCCAGGCACCGCTGCCGCCCGAGGCCGACCGGGGCAGTTTCGTGGCCCCGACGCTGATCGCCATCGCGGACGTCGCCGACGTGGAGCGGGAGGTGTTCGGCCCGGTCCTGCACGTGCTGCGCTATCCCCGCGCGGATCTCGATCGCCTGATCGCGCGCATCAACGCCACCGGGTACGGGCTGACCTTCGGCCTGCACACCCGGATCACCGAGACGATGACGCGCGTCCTCGACCGGATCGAGGCGGGCAACCTTTACGTCAACCGCAACATCATCGGGGCGGTGGTGGGCGTGCAGCCCTTCGGCGGTACCGGCCTCTCCGGCACGGGGCCGAAGGCGGGCGGCCCCCTCGCCCTGCGTCGCCTGCTGGCCGACCCGCCGCCGGTCGAGTTCGGGGCGGCCGCCCCCGAGATCCCGGCCGCCCGGGCCTATGCGGACTGGCTGAGGGAGGCAGGTCAGGCCGATCTCGCCGCCCGGATCGCGGGCCTCTGCGCGCATGTGGGGCCCGGAACCGAGGTGGAACTGCCGGGCCCGGTGGGGGAGCGCAACCTCTACGCCCTGCGCCCGCGGGGCCTCGCCGCCGCCGTGGCGTCTTCGCCCCTCGCGCTCCGTCTCCAGGTCGGGCTGATCCTCGCCACCGGCAACCGGGCCGTCGCGATCGGTCCGCAGGCGGCCGGGCACCTGCGCGGCCTGCCGGCCGGGGCCGCCGCCGCGATCGGGTTCTCCGCCGACCTCGACGACATTCCGGACCTGCGGGCGGTGCTGCACGCCGGCGACCGGGCGGAATGCGCGGCCCTCGCCCGCCGCCTCGCCGCGCGGGCGGGACCGATCGTGGCGCTCCAGTCCCTGGAGGTCGAGGCCCTGCCGGCGGGCCGGGACTACGACCCCCTCGGGCTCCTGGCCGAGCGCTCGGTCTCCATCAACACCGCCGCCGCCGGCGGGAATGCGAGCCTGATGGCGCTGGAAGGCTGAAGCACAGGAATCCCGCACGCTGAACGTCCGGATCGAGGCCGCTTCACCTCCGGTTCAAGTGATACGGCGCAGCTTGGGCGGCCTTCGCGGGGGCGGGCGCACCGGACCGGCCGCCGCCCTCCCCGAAGGCGTGCCCCGGACCCGCACGGACCCCATGCTCGCCCCCGCGCCAGACACCTTCGCAACGCTCCTGTGGCCGGTCGCCGGGCAGGAGGCGCCGCCCCCGCTCCCCCTGCGGGCCCCCCCGACCCTCCTGCGCAGCATCATGCCCGCCCTCGACCTCGCCTACGGCCTCTCCGACCTCTCGGATATGTCGAACGGCCTGTCCGAGCACCTGGCCGACCTCATCGCCCAACTCGGGGCGGACCGCCCGCCGGTTGCCGCCGAGCCGGCGGCCGAGCCCCGGGGCGACGCGGCCCTCCTCCCGCTGGCCGACGCGGCGTGAGCGGCGGGCCGGATTTCGCGCGCATTCGGGACAAACCGCCGCCGACCTTCGGCTCGGAGATGGCTGGCCGGGGGGAAGCCGCCTAGATATCTCCGCCTGGACAGCACCTCCCGGAAGACCGCATGCGCCCGCCCACCTGCCTGCCCGCTCGCGCGCGGCCCAGCCTCGCCCGACGTTCGGTCCTCGCGGGAATCGTCCTCGTGATCGGGAGTGCCGCCGCGCCGGCCTGGGCGCGGCCCTTCACGGATGCGGCCGGGCGGGTGGTGGAGGTGCCCGACCGCCCGCTGCGCATCCTGGCCGCCGGCCCGCCGGCCTCCGTGCTGCTCTACACCCTCGCACCCGACCGGATGCTGGGCTGGATCCGCAGTCCCACCGCCGAGGAGAGGCCTTTCCTCGCCCCCGGCGTCCGGGACCTGCCCGCCACGGGGCGCCTGACCGGGCGCGGCGGGACCGCCAACGTCGAGGCGGTCCTCGCCCTGAAACCCGACCTCATCGTCGATGTCGGCAGCACCGCCCCGACCTACGCCTCCCTCGCCGACCGGGTGCAGGCCCAGACCGGTATCCCCTACGTGCTCCTCGACGGGCATTTCTCGCGCACCGCCGAGAGCTATCGGCAACTCGGTGCGCTCATCGGCGCGCAAGCCGCCGCCGCCGACCTCGCGGCCTCCGCCGAGGCCATCGTGGCCGACGTGGCGCGGGTGGTCGCCACGGTGCCGGAAGCGCGGCGCCCGCGCGTGTACTATGCCCGTGGGCCGAAGGGGCTCGAAACCGGGCTCGCCGGCTCGATCAACGTCGAGCTGCTGGAGGTCGTCGGCGCCCGCAACGTCGCGGCGGCCGCCGGTCCCGGGGGGCTCGCCACGGTCTCGCCGGAGCAGGTCCTGGCCTGGAACCCGGACGTGATCCTCACCCAGGATGCGGGCTTTCGCGCCGGGATCGCCGCCGATCCGCTCTGGTCGGGCCTCGAGGCGGTGCGCGCGGGGCGCGTCCACCAGGCCCCCGCCCTGCCCTTCGGCTGGTTCGATGCGCCCCCCGGTGCCAACCGCCTGATCGGCATCCGCTGGCTCGCGCACGTGCTCTATCCGGATCTGTTCCCGCAGGCGCTCGACGACGCGACGCGGGACTTCTACCGGCGGTTCTACCATGTGGAGCTCGACGCCCGGCAGGTCGAGACGCTGCTGTCGGGCGCGACGGGCGGCCGGACCCCGTGACGCCGGAGCGCGAGACCGTTCCGGCGTCCGAGCCCCTGCCGGGGGCCCCTCCGCACATCCGCGAGCGCCTTGCGACGCTGGTGCTTCCGGTCCTGCTCCCGATTCTGGGACTCCTCGCCCTGGTCGTGCTGGCGCTCGCCACCGGGCGCTACTCCGTACCCGTCGGCGACGTGTTCGGAATCCTCGCCGGAAAGCTCTTCGGTTTGCCGATGCGGGCCGAGCCGGCGATGCAGATCGTCGTCCTGCAGGTGCGCCTGCCCCGTGTCCTCGCCGCCCTGGTGGTGGGGGCGGGCCTCGCGGCGGCGGGGGCGACCTACCAGGGCCTGTTCCGCAATCCCCTGGTCTCGCCGGACATCCTCGGCGTCTCGGCGGGGGCCAGCCTCGGGGCGGTGCTGGGCATCTTCCTCGCCCTGCCGGTGGCGGCCATCCAGGGCCTCGCCTTCGCGGGCGGGCTCGGGGCGGTGGCGGCCGTCTACGCCGTGGGCGCGGCGGTGCGCCGGCACGATCCGGTCCTGACCCTCGTCCTGGCCGGCGTCGCCATCGGCGCGGTGCTGGGCTCGGCCATCTCGCTCCTCAAGGTGCTGGCCGACCCCTACAACCAGCTTCCCGCCATCACCTACTGGCTGCTGGGCAGCCTCGCCTCGGCCAGCCTCGGGGATGTCGCCGCCATCCTGCCGGCCATCCTCCTCGGCCTCGTGCCCCTGATGCTCCTGCGCTGGCGCATGAACCTGATGAGTCTCGGCGAGGAGGAGGCCCGGGCGCTCGGCGTCGAGACCCGCGTCCTGCGCCCGGTCCTGATCGCGGCCGCGACCCTGGTCACTGCCGCCGCCGTCTCCGTGACGGGGGTGATCGGCTGGATCGGCCTCCTGGTGCCGCACGTGGCCCGCCTGCTCGTGGGCCCGGACTTCCGGCGCCTGCTGCCGGCCTCCCTGATCCTCGGGGCGGGCTACCTCCTCGCCGTCGATCTCGTGGCCCGCACCATCGCCCCCATCGAGGTGCCGCTGGGCATCCTCACCGCGCTCATCGGCGCGCCCTTCTTCCTCTGGCTGCTGGCCAGCGGCAAGCGGGGCTGGGCCTGATGCGGGATGTCTCCTGATGCTCGAGGTTTCGGGTCTCGCCTTCGGCTACGGCCGCCGCCGCGTCGGCGCCGGCCTCGATCTCACCGTTCGGGCCGGCGAGGTGCTCTGCCTCCTCGGCCCGAACGGGGGCGGCAAGACCACCCTGTTCAAGACCCTGCTGGGCCTGCTGCCGCCGCTCGCCGGCACGATCCGCCTCGACGGCGAGGACGTCGCCCGCTGGTCCCGCCGCCGGTTGGCGGCGCGCCTCGGCTACGTGCCCCAGGCGCAGGGGGCAACCTTCCCGTTCCGGGTCTCGGACGTCGTCCTGATGGGGCGTGCGAGCCGGCTCGGCCCCTTCGCGAGTCCCGGTCCGGCGGACCGCGCGGTCGCCGCCCGGGCGCTGGCGAGCCTGGAGATCGCCCACCTGGCGGAGCGCACCTATACGGAGATCAGCGGCGGCGAGCGCCAGATGGTTCTGATCGCCCGGGCGCTGGCCGGCGAGCCCGGGCTCCTCGTCATGGACGAGCCCACCGCCAGCCTCGATTTCGGCAACCAGACCCGCGTGCTGGCCCAGGTCCGGCGCCTGTCGCGGCTGGGCATCGCGGTCATCCTCTCGACGCACGACCCGGACCACGCCTTCTTCTGCGCCGACCGGGTGGCGCTCCTGCACGAGGGCCGCCTCCTGGCGCTCGGCGATCCGGCCGCGACGATCACGCCGGAGAGTCTCGCCCGGATCTACGGCGTCGCCGTCGCGGTGGTGCCGCTGCCGGGGTTCCGCCAATCCGTCTGCGCCCCGCTCCTGCCGGACTAGCCTGCCCGTGTCCGAGGTGCCATCTGTCGCCGTCCGCGGCGGCATTCCCCGGCGATATTCCGCGCGAAACCGATGGGACGATGATCTATTCTCAGCGTAGCGACGGCCTCGGAACCCGCATCCTGTCGGCGATCTACGCGCGGATGCTGTCGGAGCAGGTCGGCGTTCCGATGGGCGTGGTCTGGACCCCCCTGGGCTGGCCCTTCCTGGTGCGCGACACGCCCCTGATGCACCCCCGGCACCTGCCCGAGATCTTCGCCAGCCTGCACCTCTTCCGCGACGCGGCGGACGGCGCGCATGGGGTGATCGTCCCCCACGAGGAGGTCGTCAGCACCGAGCTCTTCAGCCTGTACTACAACCGGGACGAGCTCTCCGGCCTGTCGCGCGGCGAGGTCGCGCAGATCGCCATGATGGGCCGGGGCGTCAACTACGACTTCCCGGGTCCGCTGTTCGACTTCATGGAGCGGGACCCGGCGCTGAAGGCGGGCGTGTCCCGCATCGCCGCCACGATCAACTGGAGTCCGGCCGTCGCCGCGGCCATCGCGGAGATCGACGGGCGCTTCCGGCTCGGCCGGTGCCTGTCGGTCCATGTCCGACGGGGCGACATCCTCGAGATGCTCTTCGCCTACGACCTCGCCGACCTCGCCAGCGACGGCATGACCCAGATCCTGCAGCGCTACACGCCCCTGCAGGCGTATTTCGAAGCGATCGACGCAGCCGGCCCCGATGCGGGCGGCATCGTCGTCTGCACCGAGGACGACGGCGTCGTCGAGCGGTTCGTCACGCGCTACGGGCCCGACCGGGTGGCCTCCTGCGCGGGGATGTCCCTCACCGAGAACCAGCGCGCCGCCGTCGACCTCATCCTGCTGTCGCGCTCGCGCCGGATCATCGCGCCCGTGCTGAGCTTCTTCTCGCAATGCGCGGCGGAGATCGGCGGCACGGTCCTGCAGAACACCGCCTGGCACCTGCGAGAGACCACGGGCGAGATCGACGCCATCCTGGCCGCCTCGACGGCCGAGCGGGTCGGTGCCGTGCGGGCGATCCTGTACCGGGCCGCTCACCGGCTCTCGGCCCAGAACGGGCTGGGCCTGGAGGGCTATTACGAAGGTCTGATGCGGGCGGCTCCGGGGACGGACCGGCACGAGCCCTGACGAGCGCCGCGTCCGATCCGGGGGCAATCCGGCTGGGCTCTCGTCCGGGGTCTCGCCGTCAGGTCGCCGCGGTGTCTTGCGTCGACGTGGTGCGGCCGGCCAGATCGCTCGATTCGGCGGCATACTGGCTGGCCGCGATGGTTCTCTTGACCGTGGAGCGAGCCGCATCGATGGCGATGGCGGCCGCCGACATGGTCCGGGCCTCGGTCGGGCGTTCGAGGGCGTGCTTGGCGATGTCTCCGGCCAGATCGTCGATCTCGCGGGCGAGCCGTTCCAGGCGCGGCGCGTCGGTGCTGTCCTGCGCCTCCTGGCGGATCGCCAGCAGACGGTCGGTGGCCTCCTCGACGCGCTCGCGGCGCAGGCGCGACAGGCGCTGGCCGACCCAGGCCACGGCCGAGCCGATGCCGCCGCCCAGGAAGGCCACGAGGTAGATCCAGGTCTCGTAGCGCTCGATGAAGCCCTGCTGCTCGCGCTCGAAGAAGTCGACGGCGCCGGGGTGGATGGGAAGCCGGGCGCTGGTGGCCTCGGCGGTGCTCTCGTATGTCGGAGCCTGCATGTAGTCGGCGGCGGGGGTAGTGTTGGCCATCCCGCTGCGCATCTCGAACAGGTGCTGGGTCACGTCCGCCGCCACCGAGCGCGAGAGGCTGGTGCGCGCCATCAGGCGGTAGGAGGCCCCCACGGTGTGGACGTCCTCGGCCGGCACCTTGGGGCTTCCGCCGAAAGTCTCGCCCGGCATCGTCACGGATTGGAGCCGGGGCATGCGCGCGATGATGGCGTCGACGTTCTCGACATCCACGAAGGCGACCTTCCGGTTCCGGCTGACCCCCTGGACGATCCCGACGATGCGCTGGGCGGTCGGCGCCGTCGGGGCGATTACCGAGACGACGGCGTCGATGCGCTTGGTGGCGAAGGCCGCCGCGAGATCGGCTTCCGCCATCTCCACGAGGACGACGTGGCGCGGCGGCACGGCACCCTCGGGCTCCCGGTCGAGGAGGGTGAGGCCGTAATGCTCGACCATCGCCCGGATCAGGGCCTGATCCGCGTCGCGATGGGCGAGGATGGCGAGGCGCTTGCGGTCGAGGCTCGGAAACCGGGTCAGCCCGGACGCCTCGGGCGAGGCGATGATCATGGCTTGGTCGCGCAGGATCGCCAGGGTCAGGCCGTTGTCGGGCAGGTCGACGTCCGGGCGCACCACCGCGAGGTCGGCCCGGCCGTCCTGGAGGGCGGCGGCGCTGTCGCGCACGTCGTCGAAGGCCAGGACCTTGAGGCGGATCTCCTTGTGGCGTTTGGCCAGGGCATCCGCGTAGGCCTGGATCAGCGCCGGCTCCGTGCCGTCGCGCGGGGCCACCGCCACCGTCAGCACCGTGGCCCGCGAGACCCAGTAGGCCGCGCCGGCCGCGGCGCCGAGGAGCACCGTCAGCAGCAGGAAGACGAGTTCCGGGCGCAGGAGGAGCTTCGCGAACCGCATCGGTCAGGGGCTCCTCGGGGTTTCGTGCCCATCGAAGGCCGGCCGGTCGCGGGGACCGGCCGGTTCTCTCGGGTCGGGTCGCTCGGATCAGGCGCGGCGGGCGGCGTAGCCGTCGGCCAGGGTGTGGAGCTTGTGGGCGCCGAAGCGGCCACCCAGGAAACCCGCCAGCGCGCCCAGGATCAGCGCGAGCGCGCCGTAGAAGGCGCCCTGCGTTGCGGCGGACTTGGCCGCCACCGCACCTGCCTCGGCCCTCTGCTTGGCGGTCGCCACGGTCTAGTCGTACTGCCTGCGGGAGCTAGCGGGTTTGCTGGGCAGCCGCTCGGGCGCCACCAACCACACGACCCGGGCCGACAGCTACGCCGCCCGCCGCGCCTGATCCGCGAATCCCGGCCGCTCCCCGCGACACGCCGGGTCTCGCAGCCCCGCCTTCCCCCTCGAACACAGGAGATCCGATACATGGACGGAGATCAGTCCCGCGCCGCGTCCCGCCACGTCAAAGGCCGTGCACAGACCGCCATCGGCGGGATCACCGGCGACCCGGCCCAGAAGGCTCAGGCCGAGACCCGCGCGGCCGACGCGCTGGCCAAGGCCCAGGGCATCCCGGTCGACCAGGCAAAGGCGCAGATCCAGGACTACCGCAAGCAGTACGACGAGACCGTGGCGGCGGCCAAGCAGAAGGCCGAGGCCACGAACCGGACGCCTGCACTCAGCGACAGGGTCGAGGCGCCCGGCGGGCTGATCGGCGGCGCGGTCTCGGGGGTGACCAGCACGCTCGGCGGAGCGGGCTCCCTCGTGGGGGGCACCGTGCACACGGCGGCCCAGGCCGCGGCGCCCTCGGTGTCCAAGATCAGCAATCCGCTCGACTGCATCGATCAGTCGGTGCGCGACCAGGCCGCGCGCCAGTACCCTCGTGCGGCCAAGG
>NZ_JAKSYI010000026.1 GCF_022829285.1 Methylobacterium sp. J-078 | reverse complement strand
GTTCGGTCATGGGTATTCGCAGCCGCGTGCGCGGGGTCTTCCCTCCCCCCTCTGCGCGGGTGGGCGGGGCATGGCCGCGATGGCCGCAACAGACCGCTCCCCCAGGCGGCCACGCGCCCGTGGTGGCTGTGAAGCTGGGAGGAGCGCATGCGGCGGGTGTCGTTCACGGCCGGGCTCGAGGCGTCGCCCCGGCGGGCCAGGGCGATGTCGGCCACGGTGTCGATGCGTCCGGGGCTCGGGGACATCACCACGACGGGGTCGGCGGGGAAGACCGCCCCCCCGAT
Source organism: Methylobacterium sp. J-078 (assembly GCF_022829285.1). Classification (GTDB taxonomy): domain Bacteria; phylum Pseudomonadota; class Alphaproteobacteria; order Rhizobiales; family Beijerinckiaceae; genus Methylobacterium. The sequence goes on along the minus strand of NZ_JAKSYI010000026.1, from coordinate 153 downwards.
GGCTCGGGTCCTGAACAGCCCGGTCAGCCCGGGCCCGCCCCAAGGCTCGAGGGGCCCCTCCTCCAAACGCTCCCGGGTCCTGGCATCGAGCGCACCGAAGGGCTCGTCCATCAGCACCACCTCGGCCTCGTTGGCCAGCACCCGGGCGATGGC
>NZ_JAKSYI010000025.1 GCF_022829285.1 Methylobacterium sp. J-078 | reverse complement strand
GGGCGGGATCGATCGCCGGCGATCGCGGCAAGCGCTGACTGGGTGGCGGCGTCGAGGAGCACGCAGACGGTCTGAGCCATTGCCCAGACTCGCATGCATCGCCCGCCTCGTGAATCCTCTGACCGCGTCAGTGCACTAGCGACCGAATTCCCCATCGTGCCCAGGGCGGTCCTGGAGATCGGTTCCGCCGCGCGGAACCGATCCCGGGTGCGGGGCTCAGGCCTGCGGAAGGTCCGGTGTGATGCCGAGGTTGGACATGCCTTCCTCGAGAAGGTCGCCCGCGTTCGGAATCCCCAGGATCTCGTGGGCGGCGCCCTCGCCCGCCGCCTCGCGCTCGCGGGCGAAGCGGACCGCGTCCGTCCATTCCTCCGGCTCCATGTCGCCGCGCCCGATATAGAGGAGCGCCAGGAGGTCGGCGCGCTCGTCGTCGTTGAGGGCGCCGATCATCGCGCGCAGCTCCTCCTCGGTGGCGTCGTCGGTGCCGGAGATCAGCACGTCGGTGGCGCCGTCGTCGGTGGGGTTCGAGCCGGAATCGGGATCAGTCGCCCCTTCCTTCACATCGACGGCGCGCACGCGCAGGATGATCTCGGTGACCTTGTCGACGGCGATGTCCATGAACGCATTCCCGTTTCACCGGCCACCGGCATCGGCGGCCCCGAGCAGCGACAACGGGCCAGGTCCGATCCGGTTCGCGCCGCAGCGTGAGCGGCTGAGCGCGGGGGTGAGCCGATGACGCGCTGGATCGGCGGCCTCGACGGCTGCCGCGGCGCCTGGGCGGGTGTGCTCCTCGACCTCGACGACCCGGGCCGCTACCGGGCCGCGCGCTTCGCCCGCGTCGCCGACCTGCTGGACGCGCCGGAGGCACCGCTCAGTGTCGGGATCGACATCCCCATCGGGCTCGACAGCCACGTGACGGGGGGCGGGCGCGCGGCGGACCGCGCGGCGCGGGCGCATCTCGGCCGGGGCCGGGCCAGCGTGTTCCCGGTGCCGGCCCGCGCGGCGGTCCATGCCCAGACCTACGCGGAGGCCAAGACCCTGTCGCGGGCACACAGCACGCCCCCCTTCGCCCCCTCGATCCAATGCTGGAACATCCTGGGCTACGTCCGCGAGGTCGATGCGCTCCTGCGCGCGCGGCCCGAACTCATGGCGCGCCTGCACGAGGTCCATCCAGAGATCGCGTTCCACCGTCTCAACGGCGGGCAGGCCCTGGCGGCGGGCAAGAAGGGCCCCGCGCGCCAGGACGGCCTCGCCAAGCGCCGCGCCCTCCTCGCCGCCGCCGGCCTGCCGGCGGGGCTGATCGCGGCCCGGCCGGCGGGAATCGGGGCCGACGACCATCTCGACGCCCTGGCCGGCCTCGTCGTCGCCCGCGATATCCTGGCGGGCTGCGCGATCCCCCTGCCCGATCCGCCGGGGCGCGACGCGGCGGGTCTACCGATCGTGATCTGGATGCCGGCCCGGGCCGCCGGCCCGCCCCTGGCCCCAGACGATTTCCCTGTTAAAGCGAAGTGCTGAGTTGGGGTACGAGATGACGCAGGATCTACCCGTTCGCGACATTGCCCGAGCCCTGGTGTTCGACCCGGACCGGCGCCTGCTGCTCATCGCCTACGAAGCGGTGCGGCCGATCAATCCGGCGCGGCCGGATGACCGTACCTTCTGGTTCATGCCCGGCGGCGGGCTGGAGCCGGGCGAGGACCATGTCGAGGCCTGCCGGCGCGAACTCTCCGAGGAGATCGGGGTCACCGGGATCGAGATCGGGCCGCAGGTCGCCGCGTGCGACGGCCCCTTCCACCACTTCAAAACCTCGCGCGATGCCCGCGAGCGCTACTTCGTCGTCCACCTGCCCGATGCGACCGTGGACACGAGCCGGCTCGCCGAGACCGAGGACAACCCGGTGCTCGGAACCCGCTGGTGGACGCTGGCCGAACTCGAGGCCACGTCCGAGCGGATCGAGCCGAAGGGACTGGCAGCGGTCGCCCGCGACATCATAGCCGGGACGATACCCACCACGCCCGTCGTCCTAAACTGGCGGGAGCAACCCTAGCCATCCGGCTTGCCGTGCGATGGCAAGCCACCCTGATCGCCCGTCACCCGAGACGCGCGTCGCCTTGAGACGCCTGTCCAAGACACCCGTGAGTCACGACCCCCATGAGTGAGGACCATTCCATGTTTCCAGAGACGCTGAAGGCCGGCTACCGCTCATTCATCGACGGACGCCTCACCGACGAGGCCAAGCGCTATGCCAAGCTGGCCGAAGGTCAGAGCCCCGAAGTGCTGATGATCAGCTGCTGCGACAGCCGGGTCTCGCCCGAGGTGATCTTCGACACCGGTCCGGGTGAACTCTTCGTGATCCGCAACGTCGCCAACATCGTCCCACCCCACGAGACAGGCGGTGACTATCACGGCACTTCGGCGGCCATCGAGTTCGCCGTCGAGGGTCTGGAGGTCAAGCACATCGTCGTGCTGGGGCACGCCACCTGCGGCGGCATCAAGGCCTACGCCAATCCCGCCAAGCCCCTCTCGAAGGGCAACTTCATCGGGAGCTGGGTCTCGCTGGTCGAGCCCGCCGCCGCCCTGGCGGGTGACCCGGAGGCGCCGGATTACCTGACCCGGCTCGAATACTCGATGGTCGCGCAGAGTCTCAAGAACCTGATGACCTTCCCGTTCGTGCGCACGCGGGTGGAGAGCGGTCGGCTCGCCCTGCACGGCGCCCATTTCGGCATCGCGCGCGGCGAGTTGCTTCTGCGCGACCCCGAGACCGGCGAATTCAAGCCCGCCGTCGATGGGGCGGGCCGCAGCCTGAGCCCCGCCGCCATGATCGGACGCGCGGTCGAATAGGCCGGAAAACGCGAAAGGACGTCGCGCCCAGAAGGCGCGACGTCCCTTTTTATCTCGAACCACGCCGGGCGACGAGCCCGGCGTGTCGCTCCGTTCGGATCAGCGGGCGCCGGGCAGGCGCTGCGCCATCTGGTAGTGGGACTGCAGCACCGGCAGGGCCTGCTCGGCATGGGCGCGCAGGGCCGGGTTCGGGCCGGACGCGGCGTAGGAGCGGAACATGCCGATGGTCATCTCGTGCGACTGGACCTGCATGCGGCCGTAGAGGCTGTCGAAGCGCGGACCGGCCGGGGTCTGCGAGAGCTCGGCGAGCATCGCCTGCTGCTGCGGGTTCGGCTGGATGATCGTGGTGCCGGCCGTGGCATCGACATCGCCGTTGAAGGCACGGCTGCCGGTCTCGGCGCCGCGCGCCGCGCCGCTTCCGAGGCCCTCGACGCCGGCCACCGGGCCACCGCTGAGTGTCCCGCCGACGACACCGGCCGCCGCACCCGTGGCCGCGCCAACGGCACCACCGGCCACCGCGAGAGGAGCGGTGATCAGGCCGCCGACGCCCTCGTTATTGCGCACGGCCGCGTAGTTGCGCTCACCGCCCGCCAGGGCGACGTTGGCGGCGCGATGGTCGCGGATCGCCTCGCGGGCGAAGCGCAGCACCTGCGGATTCCGGCTCTTGTTAAGCGCGATCTGGCTCGACTGAATCTCGAAGGCGTTGGCCTGCATGGCCTCCATGCGGAAATCACCCGGCATGCCCTGCGCGAAAGCGGGGGTAGCGAGGGCGGCCATCACGGCGGTCACGGCAAAGGTCTTCTTGATCATGGGAACCTCGAATTCGTATTGGTGGACGTGACGGGCGGCGCGCCAGGCTAAAACAACCCGGCCGCACAATGTCCCGTCACGGTTGCGGGGCCAACGACGCGAGGACGATTGAGTTCCATGCCCGCGCGATCCCATTTTCGGACGTCGAACGAAAATCTTTCCCTGATTAAGGCCAAGCTTTGCACATCCTGTAGGCTGGCCGCCCCGGACCAATGCCTGGACATGCTGTTGGCCACCCTCGAGAAGGCTTGCCGGAAAAGGCCTGGGGGCCCGCATGCAGGCCGGTTTCCGCAGCGGCCGTTTCCCATTAGCCTCGGGCCTTGATCGTGCCGCCGCGAGAAAGGCCCTTCCATGAAGACCCTGCTCGTTCCCGTCGCGTCCCACGACGCGCTCCCGTCCGTCTTCGAGACCGCCATCCTGGCCGCGCGTCGGTTCGGGAGCCTCATCGAGGGCGTGTCCCTGCGCCCGGCGCTCGCCGAGTACGTGCCCGTCGACATGGTCGGCGGCATGACCTGGCTGCGGGACGAGGAAGCCGACAAGGCGGAGGCCGAGACGGCCGGCCACCGCTTCGTGTCCTTCATGGACCAGGCCGGCGTGCCCCTGGCGACCGACGGGCCCTGCACGCCCGAGACGGTGGGGAGTGCGGGGCCCCGCTACCGCTGGCGCCCCGACGTGCCGGCCGGGGACGCCTTCCTCGGGCAGTACGCACGCCTGTTCACCGCCACCGTGGTCGGGCGCCCCGGAACCGACGACGGCTCGCCCCGCATGACCACCTTCGAGACGGCCCTGTTCGAGAGCGGCCGCCCGATCCTGCTGGCCCCCCCGGTCGCCCCCGCCACCCTGGGCGACGCGATCCTGATCGCCTGGAACGGCTCGACGGAAACCGCCCGCGCGGTGGCCTTCGCCATGCCGTTCCTGCGCCAAGCCCAGCGCATCCGCGTGATCAGCGTCGAGGGCGGCACCGTGCCGGGCCCGAGTGCGGAGGATCTGGCCCGGTCGTTGGCCTGCGAGGGGATCGTGGCGGATTTCCGCGCCCATTCCGCCGGACGCCGCACGCCGGGCGAGGTCTTCCTGGCCGAGGCGGAGGCGTTCGGCTGCGATCTGCTGATCAAGGGTGCCTACACGCAGAGCCGCCTGCGCCAGATGATCTTCGGGGGGCCGACGAGCCACCTCCTGGCCCATGCGGAAATCCCGATGCTGATGGCCCATTAGGGCGGATCGCGGCGGGATCGAGCGCGGCCGAAAACCGCGACCCGAAACATCCGGGTCGCGCGCAATTGACTTGCGCACACCTCCGATCGGGCTCAGCGTCCCGGAGCCGGCATGGACCGGCTGCCGGGACCATTCGCATGAAGTCGCTGACCCTCGTCCTCTCCGGACTCGCCCTGTCCGGTATCGCCCTCGGCCTGCCGGCCCGGGCGGATTCCCCCGTGGTGCGCATCCGGGGCACGATCGAGGCGGTGGACGGAGCGAGCATCACCATCAAGCCGCGCCTCGGGGCCAGCGTGCAGATCAAGCTCGGCGAGACGGTGCGGGTCGCCACCGCCAACGCGGCCAAGATCAGCGACATCCAGCCCGACAGCTACATCGGCACCGCCGCGACCCCGCAGCCGGACGGCACTCTCAAGGCCCTCGAGGTCGCGGTCTTCGCGCCGAGCATGCGCGGCACCGGGGACGGCCACTACCCGTGGGATCTCGAGAAGGAGAACACCATGACCAACGGCGCGGTGGGTGCCCTCTCGGGCACGGGCGACCGCACGATCCGGGTGACCTACAAGGGCGGCGAGAAGACCATCACGGTCCCGGAAGGCGTACCGGTCGTGGCCCTCGCGCCGGGGGATGTCGGCAAGATCAAGCCGGGGGCCCGCGTCGTGGCCTTCACCCGGGCCGATGCCGGCGGCGTCGCCGTGGCCGAGCGCATGGTCGTCGGCGAGAACGGCACCGTTCCGCCGATGTGACCCGGCCGTGCCGAGGCAGCCCGGACGCGCCGATGTAACCCGGGCGTCGCCGCGGCCGAAAGGCTCGCGGACGTCCGGGCGGACCACGCTACCTCACGACCCGATTTCACACCCCAACAAACACGGAGGAACGCCATGATGAAGACCCTGCTGACCGGACTGACCCTCGGTCTCGCCCTCGCCGCCGCACCCGCCCGCGCCGACGACGTGGTGCGCTACCGGGGCACGATCGAGTCCGTCGACGGCTCGACCGTGACGATCAAGCCCCGCATGGGCGAGACCAAGACCGTGACCTTCGGCGACGACACCAAGATCCTGGCCGCCAGCAGCGGCAAGCTCTCGGACATCAAGTCGGAGAGCTACATCGGCACGGCCGCGATCCCGCAGCCGGACGGCACCCAGAAAGCCCTGCAGGTCACGGTGTTCGCCTCCTCCCTGCGCGGCACCGCGGACGGCCACTACCCGTGGGACCTCGGCTCCAACTCGACCATGACGAACGGCGCCATCGGCAGCCTGTCCGGCACCGAGGGGCGCACCATGCTGGTCAAGTACCAGGGCGGCGAGAAGAAGGTGGTGGTCCCCGAGGACGTGCCCGTGACCCTGGTCGACCCGGGCGAGAAGAGCATCGTGGTGGCGGGCGAGAAGGTCGTGGCCTTCACGAAGGCGGGTCCGGACGGAAAGCTCAACGCCGCCGTCCTCATCGTCGGTCGCAACGGCACCGTCCCGTCGATGTGATCCCGTCCCGCCCCGCCGGTATTCGCCGGCGGGGGCGGCCCGAGATTCCGAGGTTCCCAAGAGACCGAGGTCCTGTTGACGATCGTTCCCGAAACCCCGTCGCGCCTCGTGGTGATCCACCCCCTCGTGGTGCGGGTCACCCACTGGATCAACGCGGTCGCGGTGTTCTGCATGCTGTTCAGCGGCTGGGCGATCTACAACGCCTCGCCGCTCTTTCCCTTCGCCTTCCCGAAATGGGCGACGCTGGGCGGCTGGCTCGGCGGCGCGCTGGCCTGGCACTTCGCCGCCATGTGGCTGTTTGCCCTCAACGGCCTCGCCTACGTCGCCTACGGGCTCCTGGCCCGCCACTTCGCGACAAGTTTCCTGCCCCTGAGCCCGGGCGCGGTCTGGCGCGACGCCCGCGCGGCCCTGGCGCTGCGGCTCAGCCACCGGGTCGGCCGCTACAACGCCGTGCAGCGCCTCGCCTACCTCATCGCCATCGCGCTCGGCCTCATGCTCGTCGCCTCGGGCTGCGCCCTGTGGAAGCCCGTGCAGTGGCAGGGCCTCGCGAACCTGTTCGGCGGCTACGAGTGGGCGCGCCGGATCCACTTCTTCGCCATGGCGGGCCTTGCCGGCTTCATCCTCCTGCACCTCGCCCTCGTGATCGTCGTGCCGAGGACGCTGCTGGCGATGATCACCGGCCGCGCCCGCGTCACCGAGGAGACCGTCCGCTGATGCCCCGCGATCCCGACGACGCCGCCCGCCTCAAGACCCTGCGCCGCGACCTCGCCCCCGACCTCGCGCGCCTGGAGCGCCGGATGGTGCTGCGCGGCGGCCTCTCGCTGGGGGCACTGACCCTGCTCTCCGGCTGCGACCTCTCCACCGGCAGCAACGGCTCCCTGGCCGACCGGGTGCTCTGGGCGATGTCGCGGGCCAACGACCGGGTCCAGCAATGGCTGTTCGATCCCGCGACCCTGGCCCCGACCTACCCGGCCTCGATGATCGATACGCCGTTCCGCTTCAACGCCTATTACCCGCCCGACAACATCCCGGAGATCGACGCGGCGACCTGGAAGCTCGAAGTCTCCGGCCTCGTCGCCGACAAGGCGCCCTGGACGCTGGAGAAGCTGCGCGCCCTGCCGCAGGAGAGCCAGATCACCCGCCACATCTGCATCGAGGGCTGGAGCCAGATCGGGCAGTGGAGCGGCGTGCCCCTGCGGACCTTCCTGGAGCGGACCGGCGCCGACCTCACCGCGAAATATGTCGGGTTCAAATGCGCCGACCGCTATTACGGCAGCCTCGACATGCCGAGCGCCCTGCATCCGCAGACGGTCCTGGCCCTCGATTTCGCCGGCCAGCCCCTCGCGCCCGAGTACGGCTACCCCTTGCGGGTGCGGGTGCCGACGAAGCTCGGCTTCAAGAGCCCCAAGCACATCGCGGCGATCTTCGTGACCAACGACTATCCGGGCGGCTACTGGGAGGACCAGGGCTACAACTGGTTCAGCGGGATCTGATTATCCTGGAGCAGAAAGATATTTAAATTTCAATATAATAAAATTAAATTCAAATTTATTTGTGCAACTAAAAGTTGACATTTTTAGTAAGGCAAGCGAGAATCTCTGCGCCATTAATTTATATACTAACAGGCGTAGATCCATGCTTGAGCCTTTAGTTACAATACTCCGCGAGGCAACAAAACAATTCCCTGGGATCAGGTATGTTTGGGGCGCGGTAGCTATAGCAGCGGCGGCCGGCCTGATTGTGAAATATTTAGGTGAAACCAAAACGGCTATAATTATATGGTGCCTAGCATTTTTAGCAACAATATTAGTAACTATGTTTGCCGGAACTTCAGAACGTGGATCAAAACTAGATACTCCTAGGCAAGTTCTTATTTACTCAACTTTGATATTTTTTTGCACGTTCTTGATTCTCACTATGAGTGTTTTTATGGGATATGGCCCGAAGAGGTGGGCAGATTTTCTCGGTTTTGATGAAACGAAACCGAAAGAATTCAGTGTATCTGGCGGTTCCGTCAACTTTGGGTGCGAACGAGGCGCTACGGCATTCGTGGAATATAGGTCTCCTCCAGGATATCGAATCTTAAACGCTAATGCTTACCCTGAAGATTCAAGCAACGCCAAGGCCCAAACTCCTTATGTTTATCAAAATGACGGCTATTTGGCAAAAGCAAAAGTAGATTATTTTGGGAAAGATCGAGTGGCTTGGAATTGTCCTGGCGGCGGCCATGGAAAAGCTCTTTTAAAAGGCGAAATAATACAGGAAGAAAAAAACAATCTCTATATTCCTGGCTTCAGTTTAGCTGTTGCGTCTTTGATAATGTTAGCAGCAATTTTCACCGGGAAAAGGCGTTCCTCAGACGTTTAAACCAAAACGGCAGCCGAACTCACAAGCGTAAAGTGCACATGTGTTCGGCCGCCCCTCGCATCGGCCAGGTTTCCGCTCTACATCGCGTCGCGATGAGCACCGACTTCACCCTCGACCCGCGATTGTCTGCCGACACCGTGCACGTGGGCGACCTCGCCCTCTGCAGCGTCCTTCTCATGGACGATGCCCGCTTCCCCTGGCTGATCCTCGTGCCGCGCCGGGCCGGCGCCAGCGAGATCACCGACCTGTCGCCGGAGGATGCGCGGGGCCTGATGGACGAGATGCGGATCGCGACGGGCGTGATGCTGGCGCTCGCCAAGCCCGACAAGGTCAACGTCGCGGCGCTCGGCAACGTCGTGCCCCAACTCCACGTCCACGTGATCGGGCGCTTTCTCTCAGATCCCGCCTGGCCGAAGCCGGTCTGGAGCGTCGGCACCGCGACCCCCTACCCGCACCACGCCCGCGCCCAGATGATCGAGCGCATCGGCGCCCTGTTCGCGGCTGCCTGAACTGATGACCGACCCCTCGGGCCAGCTCGGCTACGTCCACAGCCGCCTCGTGCGCCACTCGGCCGAGAGCGCCTCCGCGATCCCCGGTCTCGACGCGCCCGGCGCGCACATGGTCGTCCTTGCGGGCGACCGCGTCGTGCTCTCGGGCGATACCGCGCTCCTGACGCCGGACATGGCCGCCCGCACGGGGGAGCGCGGCCTGACGCTCTATCTCGGGCGCCTCGACGGCGACCCGGTCTTCGCCGCCGCCGTGCCGGCCGAGGTCTCCGAGGCCCTGGAGGCCGACCCGGACTTCCGGACCAACGATCTGCGGAGTCTGGCCGGCGAGGGCCGGTTCGCGCCGCACGAACTCGGCCTCCTCGCCACGGCGAAGTCCCTGCTCGGCTGGCACGCGCGGCAGGGCTTCTGCGCCAATTGCGGAACGCCGACCGCGCTGGCGGCCGGCGGCTACCGCCGTGAATGCGCCGCCTGCGGGACGCATCATTTCCCCCGCACCGACCCCGTGGTGATCATGCTCATCACCCGGGGCGATGCCTGCCTGCTCGGGCGCTCGCCGCGCTTCCATGAAGGCATGTATTCCTGCCTCGCCGGCTTCCTGGAGCCAGGCGAGACGATCGAGGACGCGGTGCGGCGCGAGACCTTCGAGGAGGTCGGCCTGACCATCGGCGCGGTGCACTACCACGCCTCGCAGCCCTGGCCGTTCCCGTCCTCGCTGATGATCGGCTGCGTCGCCGAGAGCCTCGACGAAGCCATCACCCTCGACCCGGAGGAACTCGCCGATGCGCGCTGGTTCTCACGGGACGCCGTCGCGGCGATGCTGGAGGGCCGCCATCCCGAGGGCCTGACAGCCCCGCCGCCGCTCGCGATCGCGAACCTGCTGATGCGGGCCTTCGTCGAGGCGCGTGCCTGATCAGTCCGAGTGGGCTCGGACGCGAACCATGCCGCTAGGGGATTTCGAGGAACGTCCCCATCATGACCCGCACCTCATCGAGGATCTCGGCCGGCGCGCGCGCCACCAGCACGAGGCGCCGGGCTCGGTAGTCCAAGGGCTTGCCCTGGTCGCAGAGGATCACCCCCGTCACCGCGAAGCCCTTCGGCAAGGCCACATCGAAGGGATATCCGTGATCCTGGCTACTGGTCGGGCACGCGAAGCATCGGCCGACCTTCGCATTGTAGTCGCGCGACGTGATGATGATCGCCCGGCGATACTCCGCCTGCTCCGTCCCCTTCGTCGGACTGAAATTCACCTTCACGATGTCGCCCGCATCGGGAATGTAATCGCCTGATGCGGACATGTTACCAGACTTCGGATCCGACTTCGGGTCCATCGAAGGCTTGAGCCTGCACGTTTTCATCCGTGACGCGCGAGAGCAGTTCGGCAAGGTCATGGCGACGCGGTCGCATCACCGGCGTCAAAACGATCCTGCCATTCTCATAAGACAGATCGGCGCTCGAGCCTTCCTTGATGCCGGCTTCACGCAGGGTCGCAGATGGGATTCTCAGGGCAACACTGTTACCCCATTTCGCGAACTGAACGATCATGTTTGGACCCCTCCCCGTGACGCCCCCTCTGCTCCGGATGCGGGGATGCGTACCGTTCATATCGGCAGCCGGACAATTGGCTTTTTGGGGCAATCCCATTGAGGCCTGCTGCGTATCTACAAAGTAGATACATCCCTTTGGAGATCGCGACAAGGGTCTCCTCGCTCGGCACTCGGTCCCGGACGTTTCACCCCAGCACCCGGGTCGGTGCCCCGTCGAGGAAGGCCGAAATGTCCTCCACGATCTCGGGGAAGTAGGTGCGGTAGTTCCGCTGCGTGACGTAGCCGAGATGCGGCGTCGCCAGCACGTTCGGCAGGGTGCGCCAGGGGGAATCCGCCGGCAGGGGCTCGGTCTCGTAGACGTCGAGGCCGGCGCCGGCGATCCGGTTCTCGGTGAGGGCTGCGAGCAGCGCGGCCTCGTCCACGATCGCGGCGCGGGAGGTGTTGATCAGGAACGCGTCGGGCCGCATCCGGCGCAGCGCCGCGGCGTCGAGGAGGCCGCGCGTACCCGCGCCGAGGACGAGGTGGATCGAGACGACGTCGCTCGCCTCCAGCAGCGCCTCCAGGGAGGGTGCCAGGGTGACGCCCTCGGCCGCGGCCCGCTCGGCCGTGAGGTTCCGGCTCCAGGCGCTGACCTCCATGCCGAAGGCCTGGCCGATCCGGGCGACGCGGGCCCCGGTCTTGCCGAGGCCCAGCACCCCGAGGCGGCGGCCGGCGAGATCGCTGCCAACGCTCGACTGCCAGGGGCCGCCCGTGCGCAGGGCCTGCACCTCGGGCACGAGGTGGCGGGCGAGCCCCAGGATCAGCGCCCAGGTCAGTTCCACCGGCGGCTCGGAATGGCTGGAGGTGCCGCAGACCGTGACGCCATGCGCCTTCGCGGCGGCGAGATCGATCGACAGGTTGCGCATGCCGCTGGTGAGGAGGAGCCGCAGCTTCGGCAGGCGCGCGAAGAGTTCGGCCGGGAACGGCGTGCGCTCGCGCATCATCACCACGATCTCGCAATCCCCGATCGCGTCGACCAGTGCGTCCTGCGTCGCGAAGGTGGTGCGCAGGTCGCGCAGGGTGATCCGGTCCGACAGCCCAGACCAGTCGGCCATGGTGGGGCCGACACCCTGGTAATCGTCGAGGATCGCGCAGGTGAGCATGGGACATCCTGTCTGGGGAAGACCGGGCTAACGCACGGCGAACAGCTTGGCCAGCCGCCCTCGAGACTTTGACTCCTCGACACGAAACCGGCACCCCGGGATCCGAAATGATCACGATTCGTTCTCAGTCGCGAGTCGGGTGCAACGGAGCCGGAAAGGTAATGACGTCGATGTCCGGGCCGCCCGCCTATGCCGAGCTCGCCGTCACCACGAATTTCTCCTTCCTGCGCGGAGCCTCGCATCCCGGCGAGATGGTGGGGCAGGCGGCCGAACTCGGATTGCACGCCATCGGCATCGCCGACCGCAACACCCTGGCGGGGGTGGTGCGGGGCCATGCCGAGGTGAAGCGGCGGGCGGCGGCGGGCGAGCCCGGCATCCGCTTCCTGCCGGGCGTGCGCCTCGTCACGCAGGAGGGCTTCGAGGCCGTGGCCTACCCGATGGACCGGGCCGCCTACGGCCGGCTCTGCCGGCTCCTGACGCTTGGCAACCGCCGTTCCGAGAAGGGCCAGTGTCGGTTCGACTTCTTGGAACTCCTGGCCGCCAGCGAAGGCCAGATGCTGATCGCGGTCCCGCCGGAGCACCTCGGGGACGATGCCCCCTTCTTGCGTCATCTCCGCGAGCTCGCCGCCGAGGCCCCCGGCCGAGTCACCCTGGCGGGGAGCCATCGCCGGCGCGGCGACGAGCGCCGGCGCCTCGGGCGCCTCGCCGAACTGGGGCTCCGCCTCGGCGCGCCCCTGGTGGCGGTGTCGGACGCGCTCTACCACCACCCCGACCGGCGGCCCCTGCAGGACATCGTGTCCTGCATCCGCGAGGGCTGCACCCTGAATGCGGCAGGCTACCGCCTGGAGGCCAATGCCGAGCGCCACCTGCGGCCGGCGGACGAGATGGCGCGCCTGTTCGACGACCATCCCGAGGCCGTTGCCCGCACGATCGAGATCGCGCAGGTTTGCGACTTCTCCCTGGACGAACTCAAGTACGAGTACCCCGACGAGCCGGTGCCGCCGAACTTCACCGCGCAGGACTACCTGACCTACCGGGTCGCGGAGCGCGCAGGCTGGCGCTATCCGGACGGCATTCCAGAACAAATCATGAACACAATCCAGGAGGAGCTGCGCCTCATTGCGAAGATGGACTATGCGCGCTACTTCCTCACCCTGTTCGACATCGTGGAATTTGCGCGCAAGCGCGGCATCCTGTGCCAGGGGCGCGGCTCGGCCGCCAATTCCGTGGTCTGCTACTGCCTCGGCATCACGGCCGTCGACCCCACCGAGATCCGGCTGCTCTTCGCCCGCTTCATCTCGGAGAACCGGGCCGAGCCCCCCGACATCGACGTGGATTTCGAGCACGAGCGCCGCGAGGAGGTGATCCAGCACCTCTACGAGCGCTACGGCCGCGACCGGGCCGCGATCTGCGCCACGGTGATCCACTACCGCCCGCGCAGCGCCATCCGGGAGGTCGGCAAGGTCCTGGGCCTGCCCCCCGACATCACCGGCGTGATGGCCGACACGGTCTGGGGCTCCTGGGGCAAGGACCTGCCCGACGCGCATATCCGGCAGGCCGGCCTCGACCCGGACAACCCGTCGATCCGGCAGGCCCTGGAACTCGCCCACGCGCTGATCGGCTTCCCGCGCCATCTCTCGCAGCATGTGGGCGGCTTCGTGCTGACGCGCGGGCGCCTCGACGAGACCGTGCCGGTGGGCAACGCCGCCATGGCGGACCGCACCTTCATCGAGTGGGACAAGGACGACATCGACGTGCTCGGCCTCATGAAGGTCGACGTGCTGGCGCTCGGCATGCTGAGTTGCCTGCGCCGGGGCGCGGATCTCCTGAGACGCGATTACGGACACGACTACCCGACGCTCGCCGACCTGCCGGCGAAGGACCCCGCCGTCTACGAGATGCTGAGCCGCGCCGATTCGGTGGGCGTGTTCCAGGTCGAGAGCCGGGCGCAGATGTCGATGCTCCCGCGCCTGAAGCCGAAGGAATTCTACGACCTCGTGGTGCAGGTGGCGATCGTCCGGCCGGGGCCGATCCAGGGCGACATGGTCCACCCGTACTTGCGCCGCCGCCAGAACCTCGAACCCGTGGAATACCCCTCGCCCCACCCCGATCACGGGCCGGCGAACGAACTCGAGAGCGTGCTCAAGCGGACCTACGGCGTCCCCCTGTTCCAGGAGCACGCGATGCAGATCGCCATCACGGCCGCCGGGTTCCAGCCGTCCGAGGCCGATGGCCTGCGCCGGGCCATGGCGACCTTCCGGCACAACGGCCAGATCGTGAACTTCCGCACCAAGTTCGTCGAGGGCATGGTGGCGCGCGGCTACCCGCGCGACTTCACCGAGCGCTGCTTCAAGCAGATCGAGGGCTTCTCCACCTACGGCTTTCCGGAGAGCCACGCGGCGAGCTTCGCGCTCCTGGTCTACGCCTCGGCCTGGATGAAGTGCCGGCACCCCGACGTCTTCCTGGCCGCCATCCTGAACGCGCAGCCCATGGGGTTCTACCAGCCGGCGCAGCTCGTGCGCGATGCCCGTGCCCACGGCGTCGAGGTGCGCGGGGTCGACGTCAATGCCAGCGACTGGGACTGCACCCTGGAGCCGGCCTCCGAGCCGCCGCCGCCCGGGGTCGAGCGGCGCCTGGCCGTGCGCCTCGGCCTGCGCCAGGTGAGCGGGGTGCCGCAGGCGGCCATGCACCGCCTCGTGCGCTTGCGGGGCAACGGCTACGCCAGCATCGAGGGTTTGCAGGCGGCCCTGGCGCTCCCCCGCAACGCCCTGGAGCGGCTCGCCGAGGCGGATGCGTTCCGCTCCCTCGACCTCGACCGGCGGGCCGCCCTCTGGGCGGTACGGACCCTGGAGGGCACCAGCGCCGTCAAGGCCGCCAGGGACGCCAAGACTGCCAAGGACGCCAAGGCCGCCGGGCGCGCCGACGGCGACCGGCGGGCCCACCTCCTCGACACGCCGATGCCGCTCTTCGCCTTCCACGCCGATGACGGGCTCTTCCGCCACGAGCCCGCGGTGGCCCTGCCCGCCATGGCGGCTTGCGAGCACGTGGCGGAGGATTACGCCGCCACCGGCCTCTCCCTGAAGGGGCATCCCGTCGCGTTCTTCCGGACGCGGCTCGCCCGGATCGGCGCGATCCCGGCCCGCGACCATCACGATGGCGCGCGGGTCGCGAACAACGCCCGCGTCACCGTGGCGGGCCTCGTCCTCACCCGGCAGCGCCCGGGCACGGCGCGCGGCACCGTGTTCCTGACCCTCGAGGACGAGACCGGCATCGCCAACGTCATCGTCTGGCGCGACGTGTTCGAGGCCAACCGCGCGACCGCCATGGGCGCCCGCTTCCTCGCGGTGCGGGGCCGGGTGCAGCGCTCCGGGTCCGTCGTGCACTTGCTGGCGGAGCGGTTCCGCGATCTCTCGTCGGCCCTGCGCGATCTGCGCGCCGGGGGTTTGCGGCTGCCGCCCGAGACCACCGATTTCGGCGCTCCGGAGGATCGGCGGATTTACCGCAGCCGCGATTTCCATTGAGGCCGAATCGCGACCGCGGGCCGGACCTGCTGGTCACCCGAATGCGACGAGACTAGATCTGTTCCAAATTCGACGAGACCGACGCCCCTGGCCCAATCATCGACACATGCCCCCTGGTGGAGTGGCTGGCAGATCATCCACGCGACCGAGCGTCTGCGCGCGCGTGCCTGGCTCGGCGAGGGCGCCGCCGTGGCCGCCTCCGGCCTCGCCCTCGGCCTGCGCTTCCTCCTCGACGACGTGCTGCCGCCGGGCTTTCCCTACCTGACCTTCTTCCCGGCCGTGATCCTCACGACCTTCTTCTTCGGCCTGCGGCCCGGCATCACCTGCGCGACCTTGAGTGGGCTTGCCGCCTGGTACTTCTTCATCCCGCCGGCCAGCGCCTTCCTCATCGACGGTCCGACCGCGCTGGCCCTGTGCTTCTACGTCTTCATCGTCGCCGTCGACATCGCGCTGATCCACGTCATGCACCGGGCGGGCGAGCGGCTGCGCGCCGAGCGGGGGGTCTCGGCCGGCCTCTACGAGCAGCAGCGCACGATGTTCCAGGAACTGCAGCACCGGGTCGCCAACAACATGCAGTTCGTGGCCGCCCTGCTCACCCTGCAGAAGCGCAAGGTCGGCAACGACCCGAAGGCCGCGCTCGCCGCCCTCGACGAGGCACGGGTGCGGCTCGAGACCATCTCGCGCATCCACCGCCGCCTCTACGACCCGAGCAGCATCGAGCGCCCGATGGGGCAGTACCTCAAGGAACTCTGCGCCGACCTCCTCGACGCCACGGGTGCGCAGAACATCGTCTGCCTCGTCGACACGCCGCCGGTGCGGTTCGACCTCACCCAGCTCACCACCCTGTCGCTCCTCGTGGTCGAGGTGGTGACCAACGCCGTCAAGCACGCCTTCCCGGACGGGCGACGGGGCACCATCACGATCCAGCTCGAACGGCTCGACGCGGAGCGCCTGCGGCTCACCATCGCGGATGACGGACGCGGCATCCCGGCGGATTTCGACCCGGACACCGCGCGCAGCCTGGGCTTCCGCATCGCGCAGGGGCTCGCCGGCCAGCTCGGGGGCCAGCTCACCTACGCGAACGAGGGCGGCACCGTGGTGCGCCTCGCCTTCGCGGCCTGAGGACGGCACTCACCAACAGTCAAGGACGAGACCGGTCATGCGTGTGTGGAGCAGCCTCGCAATCCTCCTGATCCTCGGTGCCGGCACGGCCCGGGCCGACGAATGCGACGGCCTCGCCGCCCGCATCGCCGCCGCGATGGGCGCCAAGGTCGGCCGGCGCACGGGACCGAGCGTCGACATCCGCGTGCCCGGCGGCCTCCATATCGACCTGACCTGCCGGGCCGATCCCATCGTGCAGGCGGCTTCCTCCGAGCCGACCCCTTCGGCGGCCTACTTCGCGGACCTCGCCATCGCGGCCCAGATCGTGGTGGGCGAGAGCGCGGGCGCGGTCCAGGCCGCCATCGCCACGGCCCACGCCACCGCCCTGAAGGAGCGGCGCAAGTCCTTCATCCAGCAGAACGGCTGGTCGGCGAGCTGCTACACCGACAGCAGCGGTTCGATCCGCACCCTGTGCTCGGTGGGACGAATCCCGCAGGAGTGATCCGGCCACGCCCGCACGGTGGTTTTCGCGGGTGCGCGTCTTGACTGACACGCCTTGCCTGTCACGGATGCGTGATCGATGCTGCGCCGCATCGCCCCCGATCCGACGGAAGCGCCCCATGGAAACGATCGGCCGTGACCTGCGCGAGATGCAGCGCGTCCCCCTGGCAACCTCGCATGTCGCCGCCCTCCGGGCCGCCGGAACCGAGCGCCTCTACCCGGCCGGGACGTTCCTCGCCCGCGCCGGCGAACCGGCCGACCGCTTCGTCTACGTCGAGGACGGCGAGGTCGAGGTGGTCAACCCGTTCACGGACGAGCGCCACCTGCCCTCCACCCTGGGACCGACGCAGTTCATGGGCGAGATCGCGTTCCTGAACGGCGGCAACTTCTCGATGCCCATGCGGGCAGTGCGGGACACCCGCGTGGTCGAGGTGCCGCGGCCGGCGATGCTGCGGCTGATGTCCGAGATCCCCGAGATGTCGGACATCGTCATCACGGTCCTGGCCGCGCGGCGGCGGCGCCAGCTCGACTCGCAGGACGGCACCCTGGTGCTCATCGGCGAGGACGACGACCGGGCCGTCCGCCGCATCGCGGAGTTCGCGAGCCGCAACCGGCTGCCCTACCGGTCCTACGCGCTCGGCAGCCCGGAGGCCGGCGCCGTCGCGACCAGCTGCGCGATTCCTACCGACCGGCCGGCAGTGATCTTCGGCCGCGAGATCGTGGTGACGGACCCGACCCCCGACAAGGTGGCGCAGCTGCTCGGCCTGAACCACGCCCTCGTCGACGACGAGGCCTTCGACGTGCTCATCGTCGGCGGCGGCCCGGCCGGGGTGGCCGCCGGCGTCTATGCCGGCGCCGAAGGCCTGCGCGCCCTGGTGATCGAGGACGTCGCCATCGGTGGGCAGGCCGGCACCTCGAGCCGGATCGAGAACTACATGGGCTTCCCCACCGGCATCTCCGGGGCCGATCTCGTCTGGCGGGGCGAGGTCCAGGCGCTGAAGTTCGGCACGCGGTTCGCGATGCCGCGCCGGGTCGCCAAGCTGGAACGCCTCGCCGACGCCACCTTCTGCGCGACCTTCGACAACGACCAGCGGGTGCACGGGCACGCCGTCGTGGTGGCCACCGGCGTCCAGTATCGGCGTCTGCCGATCGATCGCCTCGAATCCTTCGAGGGCGCGGGCGTCTACTACGCGGCCACCGAGATCGAGGCCCGCTACTGCAAGAACGCCGAGGTCGTCGTCATCGGCGGCGGCAACTCGGCGGGCCAGGCGGCGATGTTCCTCAGCCGCTCGGCCGGGCATGTCCACCTGCTGGTGCGGGGGCCGTCGCTCGCCACCTCGATGTCCAGCTACCTCTCCAGCCGCCTGGAGGCGGACCCCGCGATCACCATCGCGTACGGCGCCGAGGTCGCCGCCCTGCACGGCACGGATCGCCTCGAGGCCGTGACGATCCGCAGCGACGGCACCTCCCGCACGATCCCAACCTGCGCGATGTTCGTGATGGTGGGCGCCGCCCCCAACACACGCTGGCTCTCGGGGTTGGTCGACCTCGACCCCCACGGCTTCGTGCTGACCGGGGCGGCCGCCGGCGCGACCTCGCCCTACGGCACCTCGCATCCCGGCATCTTCGCGGTCGGCGACGTGCGCGCCGGCTCCGTCAAGCGCGTCGCGTCGTCGGTGGGCGAGGGCTCGGTCGTCATCTCCAAGGTTTGGGAGCATGTCCGGACCTGAAAGGGCGCGGCGCATCGCGCGCCGCGCTTCGTCGCGAAAAAATCAGTACTCGATCACGTCTTCCAGGGCGTAGTGCTTCACCGTCTTGCGGTTGGCGATGAGCTCGTCGATGGTCGGCTCGCCCTTCATGGCGCGGGCGATGGCGAGCTTCGTCGCCTCGTAGTTCGTACGGTAAAGATCCTTGCGGTCGACGTTCGGGTCGGACCCGCAGCGCTCGTCCAGCCAGATCATGATGATCATGCAGAGGTCGTCGAGCCCGTCCTTGGGCAGGATGCCCTCGATCACGCAATCGATGATGGCGTCTCCCGTGGCGGCCTGGACCACACCGCCGAGCAGTTCGGCATACTCGGCCGTATGAATCGTGACCTTCGTCGTCATGATCGTGGCCGGGCGCACAAGCTGATTGAGGTCACGCACCACGAACATCCGGGTATGGCCCTGGACCTGCCCCATCATGCCCGCGAAGGCGTGGCCCGCCGGGCCTCGGGTGGAGCCGATCAGAACCTCCGGCATCGCGTCTGTGTACTGTCCCTCAGCCGCGAGCACGGTCGCCTCGCCGGTACGGAACCAGATCTCGGACATGGGGTCTCTCTCCAGGGCATCGTCGCCGCGCCCGGCCGGGCGGGACGGATCGGGGCGCACAAACACCAAGGGCCCCAGGCCCGTCAATCGCGGCGGTGCGCACGCGCCATTCCCCCTGGCCTCATGCGACGGGATCGGTCATGCAGAACCGCCGGCGACGGGACGCGTCGACGGCGCTCGAAAGGCGCGGCACGCGATGAGTACGGAACGGGACTGGAGCTTGGCCGTGACGGCGGCGCCGGATGGGGTCCGGGTCGAGATCGGCCTACCCGATCTGGCCGGCAAGCCCGTCACCGCGATCCTGGCGCTGGACCGGGAGGAGGCACGCACCCTCGCCCGCGCCCTGCTCGCGGCCTCGGGCGACGCGATGGAGCGCACGTTTCCGCGCGCATCCAAGAACGACTGAGCCTCAGAGTACGACTGGACCTCAGAGACCGACCCGGTTGCTGCGGCCGGGCAGACGCGGGACCTTGGTGCCGCGCGGCTCGATGGGGCCGGCGCAGGTGTAGGTGAATTCGGTCTGCAGATCGGTGAACACGGTCTCGCCGGTGATCCGGCAATCCTCCCGCACCGTCTCGTCGAGGTAGGTCCGGGCCGCGTCCCGGAAGCGCTTGACCCGGGTCAGGGCCGGATCGCCCCCGGCGAACGCATCGTCGATGCCGCACCCCGTGGTCTCCCGGAGGACGTTGGACACGACCAGCATCTTGCGGACCCGGCGCTGGTCGTAGACCTCGTAGGGGTCCTTGCAGCCGATGGTCACGACCTGCGGAGTGACGCTCACATAGGTCTTCGAGATGTAGGCGAAGCCCGTGCAGCCCGAGGCGACGAGCCCGAGCGCGATCGTCGCGCCGAGGGAGACGGTGAGCCGATACACGTGCGGGGCGCCCTTCGCTGCTCTCGGGCCGTTGGAGCCGGATCGGCATTGAAGCGCAGACCTCCCAACGGTCAAGCCTCACCCGGCCACACTCCCGCGGCATTCGACACCCGCGCCCTCCCCGGCCACGGGGAGGGCGGCAAGGACAGCCCTACTCGGCGGCGGCCGCGAGGTAGCGGGCGGGGTCGTAGTTCAGGATCGGGCCGAGCCAGCGCTCGACGTCTCGCAGGTCCATGCCCTTGCGGATCGCGTAATCCTCGACCTGGTCGCGCTCCACCTTGGCGACGCCGAAGTAATGCGCCTCCGGGTGGGCGATGTAGAGACCCGAGACCGAGGAGCCCGGCCACATGGCGTAGGACTCGGTCAGCTTCACGCCGATGCGCGACTCCGCCTTGAGGAGGTCGAACAGCGTGACCTTCTCGGTGTGGTCGGGCTGCGACGGATAACCGGGGGCGGGACGGATGCCGGCATATTCCTCGCGCACCAGATCCTCCGGTGCGAAGGTCTCGTCGGCGGCGTAACCCCAGAACTCGCGGCGGACCCGCTCGTGCATGCGCTCGGCGAGCGCCTCGGCGATGCGGTCGGCGAGCGCCTTGACCAGGATCGAGCGGTAATCGTCGTTGGCCCGCTCGAAGCGTTCGGCGATGCGCACCTCCTCCAGGCCCGCCGTGACGACGAAGCCACCGACATAGTCGGCGATGCCGGTCTCGGCCGGGGCCACGAAATCGGACAGGCAGGTGTTGGCGCGCCCGTCGCGCTTCGTCAGCTGCTGGCGCAGGCCGAAGAAGGTCGCGAGTTTCTCGGATCGGCTCTCGCCGGTGAACAGCGCGATGTCGTCGCCGACGCTGTTGGCAGGCCAGAAGCCGATGATCGCCTTCGGGTTGAACCAGCGCTCGTCGACGATCTGCTTGAGCATCTCCTGCGCGTCGTCGAACAGCGCCTTGGCAGCCGGACCCTGGTTGGGATCCTCGAAGATCGCCGGGTAGCGGCCCTTGAACTCGTAGGTCTGCAGGAACGGCGTCCAGTCGATGTAGGGCACGAGGTCGGCGACCTCGTAGGACGAATAGACCCGCACGCCGGTGAAGCTCGGCTTGCTTGGCTGGTAGCCCGACCAGTCGATCTTGAACGGATTGGCGCGGGCTTTGGCCAGCGGCAAGCGTTGCTTGTCGAGTTCCGAACGCGCATGGGCGTCGGAGACTTTTCTGTACTCGGCCCGGATGGTCTCGATGGTCGAGTCCCGCGTCTCCTTCGAGAGCAGGCTCGACACCACGCCGACGGCCCGGCTCGCGTCCGTGACGTAGACGGTCTGGCCCCGGTTGTAGGAGGGGTGGATCTTCACGGCCGTGTGGACGCGGCTCGTGGTGGCGCCACCGATGAGGAGCGGCACCGAGAATCCCTCGCGCTCCATCTCGGCGGCGACATGCACCATCTCGTCGAGCGACGGGGTGATGAGGCCGGACAGCCCGACGATGTCGACGTTCTCGCGCTTGGCGACATCGAGGATCTTGGCCGCCGGCACCATCACGCCGAGATCGATGATCTCGTAGTTGTTGCAGGCAAGCACGACGCCGACGATGTTCTTGCCGATGTCGTGGACGTCGCCCTTCACGGTCGCCATCAGGATCTTGCCGGCGGCCTGGCGCTTGCCGTCGCCGCCATTGGCGAGCTTCTCCGCCTCCATGAAGGGTTCGAGATAGGCCACCGCCTGCTTCATCACGCGGGCGGACTTGACCACCTGCGGCAGGAACATCTTGCCCGAACCGAACAGGTCGCCGACCACGTTCATGCCGGCCATGAGCGGCCCCTCGATGACGTGGAGCGGGCGCTCGACGCCGAGACGCGCCTCCTCGGTGTCGGCGAGGATGTACTCGGTGATGCCGTTGACGAGCGCGTGCTCGATGCGCTTGGCGACCGGTGCCTCGCGCCAGGTCAGGTCGGCGGTCTTCGCCTGGGTGGAGGCGCCGCTCTTGAAGCGCGCGGCGGCCTCCAGCAGGCGATCGGTGGAATCGTCGCGGCGGTTGAGGACGACGTCCTCGCAGAGCTCGCGCAACTCCGGCGGCAGCTCGTCGTAGATCGCGAGCTGGCCGGCATTCACGATGCCCATGTCCATCCCGACCTGGATGGCGTGGTACAGAAACACCGCGTGCATGGCCTCGCGCACGGGCTCGTTGCCCCGGAAGGCGAAGCTGAGGTTCGAGATGCCGCCCGAGATATGGGCGTGGGGCAGCGTTTCGCGGATGGTCTTGGTGGCCTCGATGAAGGCGACGCCGTAGCCGTTATGCTCCTCGATGCCGGTTGCGACGGCAAACACGTTGGGGTCGAAGATGATGTCTTCCGGCGGGAAGCCGATCTCTTCCGTGAGAACCTTGTAGGCCTTGGTGCAGATTTCGACCTTGCGCTCGTAGCTGTCGGCTTGGCCCTGCTCGTCGAAGGCCATCACCACGACCGCAGCGCCGTAGGAGCGGCAGACCTTGGCATCCTGGATGAACTTCTCGACGCCCTCCTTCATGGAGATCGAGTTCACGATCGCCTTGCCCTGGACGCACTTCAGGCCGGCCTCGATGACGTGGAACTTCGAGGAATCGATCATCACCGGCACGCGGGCGATGTCGGGCTCGGCGGCCACGAGGTTGAGGAACTCCACCATCGCCTTCTCGGAATCGAGCAGGCCCTCGTCCATGTTCACGTCGATGATGCTAGCACCCGCCGCGACCTGATCGCGGGCCACATCCAGCGCCGCCGCGTAGTCGCCCGCCGTGACGAGCTTCCTGAACTTGGCCGAGCCGGTGACGTTGGTGCGCTCGCCCACGTTCACGAAGGGGATTTCCTTCGTCAGCGTGAAGGGCTCCAGGCCCGACAGGCGCATCAGGCGGGGGACCTCGGGGATGGCACGGGGTTTCACGCCCGCGACGGCCTCCGCGATGGCGCGGATGTGGTCCGGCGTGGTGCCGCAGCAGCCGCCGACCATGTTGACGAGGCCGGCGGTGGCGAACTCGCCCACCAGCTTGCCCATGGCCTCGGGGCTCTCGTCGTAGAGGCCGAACTCGTTGGGGAGACCCGCATTCGGGTAGGCGCAGACCAGGGTGTCGGCGATCCGCGACAATTCCGAGATATGCCCGCGCATTTCCTTGGCGCCGAGCGCGCAGTTCAGGCCGATGGTGAGCGGGCTGGAATGACGGAGCGCGTTCCAGAACGCCTCCGGGGTCTGGCCGGACAGGGTGCGGCCGGAAAGATCGGTGATCGTGCCCGAGATCATGATCGGCAGGGTCATGCCCCGCTCCTCGAACACCGCCCAGGCGGCCGCCACGGCGGCTTTGGCGTTGAGTGTGTCGAAGATGGTCTCGATCAGGATGAGTTCGGCGCCACCATCCATCAGGCCGCGCACCTGCTGCTCGTAGGCCTGCTTGACCCCATCGAAGGTCACGGCCCGGTAGCCGGGATTGTTGACGTCCGGCGAGATCGACAGGGTGCGGTTCGTCGGGCCGATGGCGCCGGCCACGAAGCGGCGGCGGCCGTCCTGCTTCTCAGCCAGGGCGGCTGCCTCGCGGGCGAGGCGCGCGCCCTCCGAATTGAGCTCGTGGATGATCGATTCCATGCCGTAATCGGCCTGGGCGATGGTGGTGCCCGAGAAGGTGTTGGTCTCGCAGACGTCGGCCCCGGCCAGGAAGTAGTCGAGGTGGATCTGCCGGATCGCATCGGGCTGGGTCAGAATCAGGAGGTCGTTGTTGCCCTTCTGGTCATGCCCGTGATCCGTGAAGCGAGAGCCCCGAAAATCCGCCTCGCCGTAGCCGAGGCGCTGGATCACGGTGCCCATCGCCCCGTCGAGGACGAGGATTTTCTCGCCCGCGCGCTGGCGCAGGGCCGCTTCGATCTCTCGTCCGTCGACGGGGCGCAGGTCGGTCATGGGGTCTCTCAGGTTCCGTCGCAGGAAACCCCTCCCCCGATGGGGAGGGGCGGTACATGTGCGGGAATCGCTCAGGCGGCCTTGGCGGCGACCTTCGGGGCCTGGGCGCGCAGGCCGAGCACGTGGCAGATGGCGTAGACGAGGTCGGAGCGGTTCATCGAGTAGAAGTGGAAGTCGTTGATTCCGTGGTCGACGAGGTCGAGCACCTGCTCGGCCGCCACCGAGGCCGCCACGAGACGCCGGGTGTCGACGTCGTTGTCGAGGCCCTCGAACCGGGCGGCCAGCCAGTACGGCACCGAGGCGCCGGTGCGGCGGGCGAAGTTCGCCGCCTGCTTGAAGTTCTGCACGGGCAGGATGCCGGGGATGATCGGGATGTCGATGCCGGCGGCACGCACCTTGTCGACGTAGCGCAGGTAGATGTCGTTCTCGAAGAAGAACTGCGTGATCGCCTGGTCGGCGCCCGCATCGACCTTGGCCTTCAGGGCGTCGATGTCGGCGTCGAGGGACGAGGCCTCCGGGTGCTTCTCCGGATAGGCCGAGACCGAGACCTTGAAGTCGCCGATCCGCTTGATGCCGGCGACCAGGTCCGCCGTCTGGGCGTAGCCGCCCGGATGCGGCCGGTACGCGGTGCCGATGCCGTCCTGGGGATCGCCGCGCAGGGCCACGATGTGGCGCACGCCGGCATCCCAGTAGGATTGCACGACGGCGTCGATCTCCTCGCGGGTGGCGTCGACGCAGGTGAGGTGCGCGGCCGGCTGAAGGCTCGTCTCCTTCACCATCCGGGCGACTGTGTTGTGGGTGCGCTCGCGGGTGGAGCCGCCGGCACCGTAGGTCACCGAGACGAATTTCGGCTGGAGGGGTGCGAGGCGCTCGATCGAGGACCAGAGGATCTTCTCCATCTCCTCGGTCTTCGGGGGGAAGAACTCGATGGAGACCCGGATCGGACGGTAGCTGTCGCGGCTGGCGCGGTGTTGGGAGGCGGATGGCATCGGGGTCGTCCTCTATGTCGGTCGGTTCAGACGGTCAGTGGAGCGGGTCGCCCTCAGGCAACGGCCCGCTCGAGGGTCAGGTGGGGCGGGGCCGCCGCCATCTCGGCCGCAGCGGTGGCGAGCCAGAGCGTCACGGTCAACTGGTCTTCGACCTCGTCGGTGGGCGCGAGGTCCCGGGTGGTGACGGTGGGCAGGCCCGCATCGTCGAGCCAGCCCGTCACCTGCTCGGGGGCGAAGCCGAGGCGGCGATGGGCCTGCGTCTCGCGCAGGAACTCGAGATCGTGGGGCGCGAAATCCACCACGAGCAGGCGCCCGCCGGGGGCGACGAGGCGGGCGGCCTCGCGCAACGCGCGGGCCGGATCGTCGAGGTAATGCAGCACCTGATGCACCACGACGAGGTCGAACCCAGCCCGTCCGAACGGCGGCGCGTGGATGTCGCCCTGGCGCAGGTCGACCCGGGCCAGACCCATGCGTTCCAGGTTCGCCCGCGCCACCGAGAGCATGGCGTGGTTGGAATCGAGCCCCACCGCCCGGACGGCGCGCCCGGCCAGGAGCCCGAGCATGCGCCCGGTGCCGGTGCCGAGATCGACGAGGTTCTGGATGGGCCGGTCGCCGAGCACGTCGAGGACCGCCGCCTCGACGGTGGCCTCCGGCACGTGCAGGGAGCGCAGACGGTCCCATTTCGGCGCCAGACGCGCGAAGAAGGCCTGCGCGGCCTCGGCCCGCTGGGCGCGGACGGCCTCCAGGCGGGCGAAATCCTCCGAGAGCGGCGCCCGGCCGCTGTCGAGACCGGCGACCAGCGGCGCGACCAGGGCAGCGCGATCCTCCACGAGGCGGAAGAAGGCCCAGGCGCCCTCGCGGTGCCGCTCCACCAGCCCCGCCTCGACGAGCAGCTTGAGATGGCGCGAGATGCGCGGCTGCGACTGACCGAGGATATCGGTGAGATCGGAGACCGAGAGTTCCCCGGCGGCGAGCAGCGCGAGGATGCGCAGGCGCGTCTCCTCCGCGGCCGCCCGCAGGATGGCGAGGGCGTCCGGAAACGGCAGGGCAGTGGCTGATGAAGGTCCCGCGTTAGACATAAAGATATCTTTATGTGAAAATTCCGACCCTGACAAGCGTTTCCGGCGTCAGCGTCGTCATCGACGGTGGCGGCGTTTCAGGCCCCGTTCCAGAGCCAGGCCGCCCCGCGGACGCCGGAGGCGTCGCCGTGCCGGCTCGGCCGCATCGGCGTGTCGAACGCATCCGAGAAGACGTGCGGCGCCACGCGCCCGGGGAGATCCGAAAAGATCTCAGGGACCCGCGAAAGGCCGCCGCCGATGACGATGACGTCGGGGTCGATCAGGTTGACCACGTGCGCGATGCCGCGCCCGAGGCGATCGAGGTAGCCCTCGAAGGTGGCCCTGGCGTCAGCCTTTCCTGCGCGCAGGGCCGCGATCACAGCCTCTCCGGTGGTCATCGCGCCGGTGCGGCGGGCGTGGTCGGCGGCCAAGGCCGGGCCGGAGAGCCAAGTTTCGAGGCAGCCGTGCCGGCCGCAATAGCAGGCGGGGCCGGGGCGCTCGTCATCGCGCGGGGACGGCAGCGGGTTGTGGCCCCATTCCCCCGCGATCCGGTCGCGCCCCGAGAGGGCACGCCCCTGAAGGGCGATTCCGGAACCGACGCCGGTGCCCAGGATGATCGCCCAGACGATGGGTAGCCCCGCCCCGGCCCCGTCGACGGCCTCGGAGACCGCGAGGCAGTTGGCGTCGTTCTCCAGGCGCACCGGACGGGCCAGGGCGCGCGCGAGATCCTGGGCGAAGGGCCGGCCGTTCAGCCAGACCGAGTTGGCGTTCTTGACGAGGCCGCTGCGGGGCGAGATCGCACCGGGCATGCCGATGCCGACCGTGCCGGCGACGCCGGCCCGCGCCTCCAGTTCCCGCACCAGATCCACGATGGCCGCGAGCGTCGCCGCGTAATCGTCCCGCGGGGTGGCGACCCGGTGCTCCGCACGGGTCGTTCCGTCAGGGTCCAGGGCGATCCCGGCGATCTTGGTGCCGCCGAGATCGATGCCGATGCGCAGGGGTTCGGACAGGTCCGGGTTCCGTCAGCGGGCCGGGGCCGGAATCGGCGCCGCGGCGGCGGCGGGTGCGGTCGCCGGGTCCATGTTCGGCGCGTGGTCGGAGATGTCGGTGCCGATCGAGATCGGGTGCGCCATCACCTGGTTCAGTTTCTCCTGATCGAGTTCGCCCTCCCAGCGGCTGACCACCACGGTGGCCACACCGTTGCCGATGAGGTTGGTGATGGCCCGGCACTCCGACATGAACTTGTCGACGCCGAGGATCAGGGTCATGGCCGCCACCGGCACGGGGTTGTTGGGGATGGCGCTGAGCGTCGCCGCCAGCGTGATGAAGCCGGCGCCGGTGACACCGGAGGCGCCCTTCGAGGTCAGCATCGCGACCAGGATGATCGTGGCGTACTGGCCGAAGGACAGGTCCGCTCCCACGGCCTGCGCCAGAAACAGCGAGGCCAGGGTCATGTAGATGTTGGTGCCGTCGAGGTTGAACGAGTAGCCCGTCGGGATCACGAGGCCGACCACCGAGTCCGAGGCGCCGAGGCGGCGCATCTTCGTCATCATGTGCGGCAGCACCGTCTCGGAGGACGAGGTGCCGAGCACGATGAGGAGTTCGTCCTTGATGTAGGCGAGGAACTTGAAGATCGAGAAGCCGGCCACCCGGGCGATGCCGCCCAGCACCAGGACCACGAACAGGAAGGCGGTGACGTAGAAGGTGCCGACGAGCCAGGCGAGGTCGACGACCTTGCCGATGCCGTACTGGCCGATCGTGAAGGCCATGGCGCCGAAGGCACCGATGGGCGCGAGCTTCACCACGAGGCCGATGATGCGGAAGAAGATCTGCCCAGCCGTGTCGATGGCGTGGGTGATGGCCTCGCCGCGCTGGCCCATGCCGGTGACGACGACGCCGGTGAGGATCGAAATCAGCAGCACCTGCAGCAGGTCGCCGGTGGCGAAGGCGTCGAAGAAGCTCTTCGGGATCAGCGCCATGATGTGGCCGGTCACCGAATCGTCGGCGGCCATCTTGGCGTATTTCTCGACCGACTTGCCATCGAGCTTGGTCACGTCGGCGTTGAAGCCCGCGCCCGGCTTGACGACCTCGCCGACCAGGACGCCGATGAGGAGCGCGATGGTGGAGACGACCTCGAAGTAGACCAGCGCCTTGAGACCGACGCGACCGACCTTCTTCAGGTCACCGATGGAGGCGATGCCGTGCACGATGGTACAGAAGATGATCGGCGCGATCATCATCTTGATCAGCGCGATGAAGGCATCGCCCAGCCATTTGACCGACTTGCCCCATTCGGGATTCAGGTAGCCCAGCAGGATGCCGAGGGCGATGGCGATCAGAACCTGGATGTAGAGCACCTTGTACCAGGGCTCCTTGGTGGTCCGGCCGGCGCCAGCCTCGACCGTACCTTGTGTGATGGCCTGGGCCATGATTCCTCCCGCCGCTCTCAGCGCAACCCGCCGATTGTTAATCCCGACGCTAGCCAGTTTATTCGAGGCGCTCAATCGGGGCGGCCGGCTCCCAGTGACAAACTGTAAGGCGTACCACGCGGTTGGCACCGAAACCGGTGGAGCGGCGCCCTGGCCTTCGGGGTCGGGATTCGAGCGCGGCCGTACGGCCGCCGGCGGTGCACCGAAATGGGGTTCGGGCCACGATCACGGCGCATCCATGCCTGGCGCCCAGTTCTTCCGGACTGGCTGCGCATTTGATGGCACCGCCTCCGCCTACGCCCGCATGCGGTTCGGGCGCTCCCGCGCACCGTATGATGCGCAGGTATCGGACACGCGCCGAGCCGACGCCGCTGCGCCGGTCGGGCCCGTGGACTCAGGTCTGCTGGGTGCGGCGGGGACGAACGGTCCAGCGCTCGAACTCGGCGGCGATGTCGTCCTCGCCCCGCGTCGTGCCGTGGGGCTGGGGATTGCCCAGCGCCTGGGACAGGCTCTCGATGACGTCGTCGATCCGCGAGTCGATGGTCTGCGGGGATTCGTGCGCCGGCTCAGGCGCCGGCGCGGGCTCATGATGGGCCTCGGGCTGCGGCTCCGGCGCGGCCTCGACATGGGCCGGCGCCTCGTGCGGCGCCTCCATGTGGGTGGGCTCGACGTGCTCAGGCTCGACATGCTCAGGCTCGATATGGGCCGTCTCGACGGAGGCGGGCTCCTCGGCGACCGATATCGCCCCAGCAGCCGCCACCGGGGCCGCGACGGCGGCGCCGCCGGCGACGCGGCGCAGGGCCTTCATCATGCCGTCGCCATCGCCGGTCCGCGCCGATCCGCCGAAGCGGCCGAAGCCGAAGCGCGGCTCCACGAGATCGAGGACCGCGTCGAGGGCGGCGTTGCTGAGGGCGATCTCGCCGGGCTGCGGCGGCCCCTGCAGGGCGATGGCGTGGCGGTCGTAGGCGGCATCCCCGGAGACCTCGGGGCCGAACCAGGCGGGCACCGCGAAGCTGCCGGCCTCGTCAGGCCCGTCGAAGGAAATGCTGACGAGATCGAGCTCACCGGGCACGCTGTAGCGGTCGATCTGCGCTTCCCGGCCACCGCCGAGGGCGATGCCGGTGCGGTCGTACGCGGCCTTGCCCGAGCAGACGTCCATGAGCGCGTCGCCATGGGCGCGCGGCACGTCGGTGCGCTCCTCGCTCGCAGTGCCGTCCGGAGCGGACGTGACGAGGACGAGGTGGCAGGTCTGGCCATCCACCCGCACGTAGGAGACGCGCCCGGCCTGGGGGGCGAAATAGCCTTCGCTGATCCGGGCGGCTCCACGCTCCTTCCGGATGAGGCGGACCAGGGCGGGGGCCACGAGAAAGCGGCGTACGAGGCTCATCGGCAAACTCCGCGGAAGCGGCCGGCCCAGGGGCGGAGGTCCGGGCGGACGCTGGCGTCGGGCCCGCCAGCTTCCCTGAAGCGCGGCGGGCCGTCCGGGTCAAGAAGGAATCAGGGTCCGGACGAGGCAGGCCGCGCCGCGAAACCATGACATAGGATGTGTCTTGGGGTCATCCCCAGGGTTGCGGGACAGACCGCACAATATTTCTCTGCTCCGGACTAAGCAAAACGACGGCGAAATCAAGACCTTCGCGGCCGGACCACCTCGCCCGTCCCCACCCGTCGCCGTTGTCCGCAGGGTTCCATGGGTCCCGGCGGCAGTTCCAGGCGGTCAGCCCTGCGGCTCGAAGCGCAGCGAGATGCCGTTCATGCAATAGCGCAAACCAGTCGGCGCCGGACCGTCGTCGAAGACATGTCCGAGATGGCCCTTGCACCGGGCACAGTGGACTTCCGTGCGGGTCATCCAGTGGCTGCGGTCGACCGTCGTCTCCACGGCTCCGTCGATCGGGTCGAAGAAGCTCGGCCATCCAGTGCCGGATTCGAACTTGGTGCCGGTGGCGAAGAGCGGGGCGTCGCAACCGGCGCAGTGGAAGGTCCCCGGCCGCTTCTCGGCGTTCAGGCAGCTCGTGCCGGCCCGTTCGGTGCCGTGCTCGCGCAGAACCCGGTACTGCTCGGGCGTCAGAATGGCGCGCCACTCGGCCTCGGTCCGGGCCTCGATCGCGTCGGTGGGGGCTGTGTTCATGGGCTCTGCTCGCAAGGGTGCGTGAGGAAGAGGGTCGGAAACGTCTCTTCCAGATAGGCATCCCCCGCCGAAAGGGGAGCCCGCCCCTCAGGCCGTCGCCCCGAGGGTGTCGGCCATGCGGGCGCGGCGCGCGCCCATGGGCATCTCCGGCCCGGTCGTGGTGTCCCGGGCGGTCTGATGCTCCATCTCGGCGTTGATCTCGCCGCCGAGCAGAACGATCGTGGTGGAGATCCAGATCCAGGTCATGAAGCCGATGGCCGCGCCGAGCGAGCCGTAGGTCTCGTTGTAGTTCCCGAAGCTGGAGACGTACCAGGAGAACAGAATCGAGGCTGCGAGCCAGAGCAGGCCGGCCACCGCCCCACCGACGCCGACCCAGCGCCAGCGCGGACGCTCGCGGCTCGGACCGTAGCGGTAGAGCAGCGACAGCCCCCCGAGCAGGACGAAGAGGAGGGCAGGCCAGCGCAGCAGGGCGACGAGCCAGGCGGTGTCGCTGAGGCCCACGAACTTGAACACCACCGGCAGCACCACGATGCCGGTGAGCGCCAGGATGGTGAACAGGAGCGCCCCGATGGTGAAAGTGAGCGAGCGCAGGTTCAGCATGATGAAGGAGCGCTTCTCCTCCTCCTCGTAGACCACGTTCAGGGCATCGAACATCGCCTTCATGGCGGCATTGGCGCTCCACAGGGAGAGCAGCAGGCTGGTGAAGAAGGTCAGGCCGAGGGTGCCGTTGCCCTTGGCGGCGATGCGCTTGACCTGGTCGCCGATGATCTCGATGGCGCCGGAGGGCAGCACGCCCCGCATGCTGGCGAGATGCTCGTTGATGGAATTCACGTCGGCCACGAGGCCGTAGCAGGAGACGAGGGCGGCGATGGCGGGAAACAGGGAGAGCAGCGAGTAGAAGGTCACGCCCGCCGCCACCGAGAGCACGCGGTCCTGATTGAACTCGAGGTAGACCCGGTAGAGGATGTCCTTCCAGCCCGCCGCCGTGATCTCGGTGGGCGAGTGCGCGGCCCGTCCCCGCTCCACCTGCGTCGCGGCAAGGTACTCGGCCGCCGCCCCCGTATGCGAGCGGGCACCGCCCGCGCCGGCCGCTGCCTCGCCGTCCGACGCGGCGGACACGGGCCGGGAGCCGCGCTTCGGCGCCGCCGCGAGGGCGATCAGGGCGGTTCCGAGGAGGAGCGTCCAGAGAACCGAGTGGGCGGCATCGTCGGTGGGCGCAGAAGGCGGGCGTGGGGAAGAAGACATCGATGGACCGGACCGCGCGCCGATGCGGCGCGATGCCTCAACGTGATCCAGGCTTGGCCGTTCCGCACCTTCGACACGCCATCGGCGTCCGTACGCTTCCCCGCCGGTCGTTCCGCTTTCGGGCCGATCTAACCCGCTGACATCATTCCCCTGCCCCGCAGCCAAGCCGCGTACCAGTCCGGCCACGCCGCACTCGGCGTACCGGGGCGGCCCATGCCGAAGCCGTGGCCACCGGAGGCGAGCGCATGGATCTCGACCGGCACGCCTGCCTGGCGGCAGGCCTGCGCCATCAGGCGCGCGTTGGCGGGGTCGGAGATCGGATCGTCCTCGGCCTGCACGAGGAAGGTCGGCGGACAGCCACCCCGCACGTGGGTCTCGACCGACCAGGCGGCGGACACGTCCGGATCTGGGCGGGCGCCGACCAGCATGCGCCGGGTCATGGTGTGATCGTAGGGTGGTTCCAGGGTGATCACAGGATAGATCAGAGCCGCATCGTCGGGCCGCGCCGAAAGCCCGTCGGCGGCATCGACAGCGCGATAGGATGCGAAGGCGGAACGGGTCGCGGCGAGGCCGAGCAGGTGCCCCCCCGCCGAGAAACCGAGGACACCGACCCGCGCGGGATCGATCCGGTGCAATTGCGCCCGCGCGCGGATCAGCCTCAGGGCGCGCTGCGCGTCCTGGAGCGGTGCGCGGCGCCCCTCACCCCAGCCCTCCCCCGGCAGGCGATAGGCCAGCACGAACGCCGTGATGCCGCGCGCGGCGAGCCAGCGCGCCGCCGGGCGCGCCTCGCTCTCCATCTGGATGCGCCGGTATCCGCCGCCGCCCGCGACCAGCATCGCGGCGCCGTTCGGAACGTCGGGGGTGAAAACTTCCAGCCCCGGCACGGCGATGTTGCTCGCCGCCCCCTTGTCGCTCACGGCCTCGGGGCCGGCGGGACCGCCGCCGCCCGGCGGCGTGCCGGGCCAGAGCGGGAGGCGAGACTCGGCCGCGATGGCTCCAAGCGGCTCCGCTAGTCCGATGGAGCCAAAGGCCAAACCGGCGCCGGCCGTGCGAAGCAGGGCGCGCCGATCGATCACGTCACCGCACCGGGTCGGCCGGCCGGTAGAGCCCTGCATGGGACTCGCGCAGGAGGTTCTTCTGCACCTTGCCCATGGTGTTGCGCGGCAACTCGTCGACGAAGAGCACGCGCTTGGGACACTTGTAGCGGGCCAGACGCCCCTCGAGGGTGCGCAGGATGGTGGCCTCGTCCGGCACGTCCGCGCGGCCGACGACCACCGCCGTGACACCCTCGCCGAAATCCGCGTGGGGCAGTCCGATCACCGCCGATTCGACGACGCCCGGCAGGGCGTCGATCTCGTTCTCGATCTCCTTCGGATAGACGTTGTAGCCGCCCGTGATGATGAGGTCCTTGCCGCGTCCGACGATGTGCACGTAGCCGTCCGGATCGATCTTGCCGAGGTCGCCGGTGACGAAGAACCCGTCCGCCTTGAACTCGGCCGCCGTCTTCTCCGGCATGCGCCAGTAACCCTGGAAGACGTTGGGGCCCTTCACCTCGATCATGCCGACGGCGTCGGTGGCGAGCGCCACGCCGGTCTCCGGGTCGACCACCCGCACGGTGACACCCGGCAGCGCCGGTCCGACCGTGCCGGCCACGCGCGCCCCCGCATAGGGGTTCGAGGTGTTCATGTTGGTCTCGGTCATGCCGTAGCGCTCGAGGATGGCGTGGCCGGTGCGGGCCTCCCAGTCGCGATGCGTCTCGGCCAGCAGGGGCGCCGACCCCGAGACGAACAGCCGGATGCCGGCGGTGACCTCCGGCGTCAGCCCGGCCTCCTTCAGGAGACGGGTGTAGAAGGTCGGAACCCCCATCATCGCCGTGGCGCGCGGCAGCAGGGTCAGCACCGCGGCCGGGTCGAAGCGTCCGAGGAACAGCATGCTGGCGCCGGCCGCCAGGACGGTATTGGTGGCCACGAACAGGCCATGGGTGTGGAACACCGGCAGGGCGTGGAGCAGCACGTCCTCCGCGGTGAAGCGCCAAGCCTCCGCAAGGGTGCGGGCGTTCGAGGCCAGATTCTCGTGGCTCAGCATGGCGCCCTTCGAGCGCCCGGTGGTGCCCGAGGTGTAGAGGATGGCGGCCAGATCGTCCGGGCCGCGGGCCACGTCGCTGAAGGCTTCGGTCTCGGCATCGGCGGCCTCCGCCAGGGTGCCGTGCCCCTTCGCGTCCAGGGTATACACCACCGGCACGCCCGCATCCCGCGCCACCGGCGCGAGGGCCTCGTGCCGCGCCGGATCGCAGACGAACATGGCCGGCTCGGCATCGCCGAGGAAATAGGCGATCTCGGTGGGCGTATAGGCGGTGTTGAGCGGCAGGAACACCGCCCCGGCTCGCACGGCGCCGAGATACAGGAACAGGAATTCCGGGCTCTTCTCGGCCTGCACCGCCACCCGGTCCCCCGGTTTCACCCCCGCCGCCGTCAGGCAGGCCGCGTAGGCGCCCGAGCGCACGATGAGGTCGGCATAGGAGTAGCGCGCGCCCTCGCCCGTCTCGAGGAAGACCTTGGCGGCGGGGTCCGCCGGGAGGCTGGCGCGGACGAGGTCGAAGAGGTGATTGGACATGGTCGGGATCGATACGCTTTCAAACGTCGAAATCGCAAACGCCGATATCGCGACGTTCGGAGCCGCAGGCGTCGCGGCCGCGAGCGTCGCGGTGGGGTGATGGCGGCCGCCGGGGTCAGGCCTCGGCGAGAGCCACCGCCCGCATCGGCGGCAGGTTGGTGCGAAGTTCGCGGCTCACCGCGCTGGAGGCCGCCACGGTGCCGAGATTGGCATAGGTCTCGTGGTTCTTCTCGATGGCCGAGAGATCGTAGAGGTAGTTGACCATCAGCCCGCGCGACTGGCTTAGCCCCTTGTCCGAGACGTCGCCGAGGAAGTTCAGGCGCTCCAGCCGGGCGCCATTGCCGAGATGAAAGCGGGCCACCGGGTCGAGGGGGCGCCCACGCTCGTTCTTGGCGCGCAGGAAATAAGCCGCCGCCGCCGGGATCATCGCCTTGCGAACGGCTTCGGACTTCGTCTTGTCGTTCTGCCAGTCCGGCTCGTCGATGAGGCGCAAGGCCTCGACGTCCTCGCGGGTCAGGCCCTGCGGCGCGTCGGAGCGGCGCTCGCGGTCGAGCCAGGCGGAGAAGCCGGGCACCGGCGAGAGGGTGACGAAGGTCTTGAGGCTCGGGATCTCCCGGGCGAGGTCTTCCACCACCTGCTTGATCAGGAAGTTGCCGAACGTGACCCCGGCCAGACCCTTCTGGCAATTCGAGATCGAGTAGAAGATCGCCGTGGTGGCGGCCTTCAGGGGCAGGAGATCGCGCTCGTGCGCCAGGATCGGCGCGATGGCGGGACTGATTCCTGCGGTGAGCGCCACCTCGACGAAGATCAGCGGCTCGTCCACCAGGGCGGGATGGAAGAAGGCGAAGCAGCGCCGGTCGGGCGGCTCGATGCGCCGGCGCAGATCGTCCCAGCCGGTGATCGCGTGGACCGCTTCGTAGCGGATGATTTTTTCCAGGATGTGGGCGGGCGTCGTCCAGTCAATGTGGCGCAGCACCAGGAACCCCCGGTTGAACCACGAGGCGAACAGGTGCTCGAAATCGCTGTCGAGGCTGTCGGCGGCATCGACGAGATCGGGGTCGGCCTCCTCGCGCCGGAGTTCGCGGCGCAGGCCGAACAGGTCCTCGCGCATCCGCACCAGGGCGCGGGTGCCGTCCCGGGCCAGATTCAGGCGGCGGATAAGTTCCTGGCTGCGGGGCTCGGCCGCATCGTGGAGGGCGCCGAGGGCGGCCCGGGTGGGATCGGCGCGATAGGCGGCGATCGCCTCGTCCACGGCGGTATGATCAGCCGTGAACTCGGTGGCGACCAGGCGCAGGAAGGCCACGCGCTCGCGGGCCGACAGGGTGGCGTAGCGCTCCAGGATCAGCCGCGCCAGGGCGACGCCGGAGGCCTCGCCCTTCCGCGAGATCAGGTCCTCGCAGAGCTTGACGAGTTCCGGGGCATTGGCGCGGGCCGCGAGGTCGCCCCGCCCGATGCCGATGAGATCCCGGCCCCGGTCGCTGATCGTCTGGAGCAGATCGCCGAAGAAAGAGATCGCCGCCATGTCACGCCGCCTGACCCTTCGCTCACGCCCGTAACGGGCGAGCCGATGCCCCGCGTGCGACGGGTGCCCGGCCCAGCGGTTACTTTAGGACGGCTCCGGCCCCAGGACCAGAGACCGTGGCCGTAAAGTCCCGCCGGCAAGCGCCGGATGAACGCTTCAGGTACCAAGGGCCGGGGCGATCTCGGCCCGGTCGGCCCGCTCCCGCCAATCCTCGACGCCGTGCTGGCGGGCAAAGCGCAGTTCCGCCGCGCGGAGCGCCCGCATGGGGTCGCGCGCCCGGGTGATCTCCACCGAACCGACGGTGAAGGGGACCCCGAGGATCTGCTTGGCAAAGTTGACGCGGTACGTCGCCATCTGAAACTCCCTGGTCGATGGCGATGTCGCCGAGGCAGCCATCCCGGCTCCACGAATGCGACGGCTCACCGACTCGAACACCGATCAGAACGCAAGTTGCGACGAACGCCAAGTGCACCGGGCATCGAGAGCCGGACCCGCATCAGTCGCCGATAACAAACGGTATATGGGGAGCTTGGAATCCAGCGCGAAGTGCTCCGCGACGACATGGCCGTTCGGACGGGCCGAAGACAAAGCCGAGCTCCACGACAGACGAGGCGCAGATGAGACGCGCCGCCCGCGCCAGATCGCACCCGCCACGGCGCAGGCGGCATGGTCCGCGCGGGTTGCCGAAGCCGGCGCGCGGGCTTAACCGGGCGGCGGACGCCGTTCCATCTTCCCATCGTCTCCCGGTGCCGGCACCGACGACGTGCGAGTTCGCCCCCCATGAACGCTGAATCCTGTCCGATGCCCGGGAATCCGGTGCGAACCGGCCCGCCGGTCGACCGCGCATGAGTGGGACCGGAAACGGCACCGAAGCCGGTGCGCACGGCTTCACCACCCGGGCGCGATTCGGGCTGACCCTGATCGCGGGCGGCGCGGTCGCCAACATCTACTACAACCAGCCCCTGCTCGCGCTCTTGGTGGCGGAGTTCGGCCAGCGCGCGGCGCTCTGGGTGCCCACCGCGTCCCTGGTCGGCTACGGCCTCGGCATCCTCGGCCTCGTGCCCCTCGGCGACAGTCTCTCGCGGCGCACGCTGATCATGGGGCAGACCCTGGGCCTCGCTGTGACGCTCCTCGCGGCCGCCCTCAGCCCGAACCTCGCGGCCCTCGCGCTGGCGAGCCTCGTCATTGGGTTCCTGGCCTCGGCGGCGCAACAGGCGGTGCCCTTCGCGGCCGAGCTCGCACCGGATGCGAGCCGCGGCCGGGTGGTGGGCCAGGTCATGACCGGGCTCCTCACCGGCATCCTGCTGGCGCGCACGGCCAGCGGTCTCGTGGGCGCGCATTTCGGCTGGCGCGCGGTCTTCTTCGCCGCCGCCGGCGTGGCGGTGCTGATGGCGGGCATCGCCGCAGCCACCCTCCCCCGCCCGGTCCAGACTCGACCCTTGCGCTACCGCGCCCTGATGGTGTCGATTCTTCACCTCGTGCGCTCGCAACCCGTCTTGCGCCGCTCCAGCCTGTCGCAGGGCCTGCTGTTCGCCAGCTTCAACGCTTTCTGGACCACCCTCGCCCTCCTGGTGGAAGCGCCCCCCTTCGACCTCAGCGCCGC
This sequence comes from Methylobacterium sp. J-078, assembly GCF_022829285.1. Classification (GTDB taxonomy): domain Bacteria; phylum Pseudomonadota; class Alphaproteobacteria; order Rhizobiales; family Beijerinckiaceae; genus Methylobacterium. The sequence continues at coordinate 54,808 of NZ_JAKSYI010000025.1, read as the reverse complement.
CGGCGCCGGCCTGTTCGGCGTGATCGGCGTCGCGGGCGCCCTGGTGGCGCCCCTCTCGGGGCGCTTCACCGACCGGCACGGCGCCCGCCCGATGGTGGTGATCGGCGCGCTGTTCGTGGTGGCGGCCTTCGCGGTGCTGTGGGCGGGCGGCACGTGGTCCCTGGTCGCGGTGGGCCTCGGTGTCCTCCTGATCGACATCGGCCTCAACGCCGCGCTGATCGCCAACCAGACCCGGGTCTACGCCCTGGTGCCGAGCGCGCGCGGGCGGATCAACACCGTGCTGTTCACGGTGATGTTCGTGTTCGGGGCGCTCGGGGCCTTCGCGGGCTCGCAGGCCTTCCTCCTAGCCGGCTGGTCCGGCGTGTGCGCAGTCGGCATCCTGCTGGCCAGCGCGGGCTTCCTCGTGAACGTACTGGAGCCGAAGGGCGGCTGACGCCCCTCACCGCAGGATGCGCGAAAGCCGGCACCAGGCCGCCTTGTCCGGCGGCAGGCCGAAGCGCAGGCGTGCGGGCGCCTCGGAAAAGCGGCGGACATAGATTCCGGCCGCGCCGAGGCGGTCGAAGAGGCCGGCCGCGTCGGGGAAGTCGGCGGTGCGGAACAGGCAGGTCCCGCCGATCGGCGTGCCGCCGGCCCGCAGGATCATGCGGTCGAGGCGCGCGGCATCCGCCGCCCGGGCGACGGCGGCCTCCCGGCGCCAGGCCGCGTCGGACAGGGCGGCGCGCCCGATGGCCAGCGCCGGGCCCGACACCGCCCAGGGCCCGAGCGCCTCGGCGAGGGCGACGGCGAGGGCCGGCTCGCAGAGGGCGAAGCCGAGCCGGATGCCGGCGAGCCCGTAGGTCTTGCCGAAGGAGCGCAGGACCAGGAGGCCCGGGCCGAGGGAGGGCCCCAGGGTCTCGACCGGCTCCAGGTCGGCGAAGGCCTCGTCGACGACGAGGAGACCGCCGCGGTCCGCGAGGTCGCCGGCGAGCGCCCGCAGCGTTCCCGCCTCCCAGGTCCGTCCGTCCGGATTGTTGGGGTTGACGACGACGACCACGTCGGCGGCGCGCGCGGCCTCAAGCCCCGGCACGGTCGCGACGGCGTGACTGGCCCGGGCCCAGGCTGCGGCGTGCTCTGCATAGGTCGGCCCCACCACGGCGACGCGGGCGCGCGCCACCAGGCGCGGCAGGGTCTCGATCAGGATCTGGGTACCGGGCGCGGCGACGATCCGCTCCGGATCGGCCACGCCATAGGCGCGCGCGGCCACCGCCCGCAGGGCGCCGAGGTCGGCGGCCGAGGGCAGGCGGTGGAAGGCGCTGGCCTCCAGGGCCGGACACGGATAGGGCACCGGATTGATCCCCGTGGAGAGATCGATCCAGGGATCGGGCGCTTGCGGGAAGAGGCGCCGGGCGGCATCGAGGTCGCCGCCATGGGCGATCCTGTCCCCTGCTCCCGCCCCCGGGCCGCGCGCCCTCACCGAGATCGCATGTCCTGGACCGCCCTCACCCATCCGCCCGATACGCTCATCGTCCTGGTGCTCGCCCTCGCCATCGAGGCGGCGGCCGGCTATCCGGACCGGCTCTACAGGGCGCTCGGGCATCCTGTCACCTGGATCGGCGCCTTGATCGGAGCCCTCGACCGGCACTGGAACCGGGGCGGGCGGGCCCGCCGCCGGCTCGCGGGCGTGGCCGGTCTCCTCGTGCTCCTCGGCCTCGTCGGCGGCCTCGCCCTCGCCCTGACCGCGCTCGCCGGGGCCGCCGGCTTCCTGCCCGCGCTCATCGTCCTTGCCCTGCTGGCGGCGAGCCTGCCGGCGCAGCGCAGCCTCCACACCCACGTCGCCAGGGTGGCGGCCGATCTCCGGCGCGACGGGCTCGCGGGCGGGCGCCTCGCGGTGTCGATGATCGTCGGGCGCGATCCCGAGAGCCTCGACGAGGCCGGCATCTGCCGGGCCGCCATCGAGAGCCTCGCCGAGAACTTCTCCGACGGCATCGTGGCGCCGGCCTTCTGGATCGGTGTCGGCGGCCTGCCCGGCGGCGCACTCTACAAGGCGATCAACACCGCCGACAGCATGATCGGCCACCGCACCCCGCGCCACGAGGCCTATGGCTGGGCCGCCGCCCGCCTCGACGACCTCGTCAACCTTCCGGCCTCACGGCTGACCGCCCTGCTCCTCGTCGCGGCGGCCGCCATCCATCCCGGCGCCTCCCCCGGCGACGCCTGGCGCGCGGTGCGGCGGGACGCGGGCCGCCACCGCTCGCCCAATGCCGGCTGGCCGGAGGCCGCCATGGCCGGCGCGCTGGGGCTGCGCCTCGCCGGCCCGCGCACCTACGGCGCTACCCAGGTGGAGGACGGCTGGATGGGCGACGGGCGCGCCGAGGCGACGCCGGCCGACGTGGAGCGGGCACTTGCGCTCTACCGCACGGCGTGCGGATTCCTGTTCGGTCTCGCCCTCCTGATCCTCGTTCTCCTCAAGGTTGCACTCCCATGATCCGGTCGATGCCGACGCGCTCGGGACGATGCACCGTGCTGGCAATGGCCGCCCTCGGCCTCGCGCTCTCGGCGCCCGGCCGGGCTGCGGAGGCCCCGCCGATTCCCTACACGGTGATCCGCGACTTCGACGGTCAGACGACGGGCGACAGGGCCTACGACCTCAGCGGCATGGCCTGCCGGCCGGCCGAGGCGGACGGCACCCGCCTCTGCGTCGTGGTCAACGACGAGAACCGGGGCGCGCAGTTCGCCCGCCTCGGCGCGACCACGCTGACGCCGGGCGCCACCGCCTACGACCTCGGCACGGCGCCGGCGCCCGACATTCGCGGCACGCCGCCAGCGCAGTCCCATTGCAGCGGCGGCCCGGGCAAGTTCAACCAGCTCGACGGCGAGGCCGTCGCCTATGCCGAGCCCTTCTTTTACGTCACCGGGTCGCACGGCTGCACCCGGGGCAAGCGCAAGTACAAGCTGTCGTCGATGATCCTCACGCGGCTGCGCCCGAACGCCGACGGCACCGCCGCCGCGGAAACGGTGAGCACCTACCGCCTGTTCGACGCCCTGATGGCCGCCGAGCCCGTGCGCGACTTCGTGCTGCGCGACCTGGAATTCGACTGGAACGCGCCGCCGCCGGAGGGCACGCCGCAGCCGAACGGGCTGAACGTCGAGGGCCTCGCCGTGGTGGGCGGCCGGCTCTACGCGGGCCTGCGGGCACCGAGTCGCGACGGCAGGGCCTTCCTGGTCTCCGTGCCCGTCGAGGCGCTGTTCGCGCAGGGGAACGCCACCCTGACGGCCGACGTCACCACGATTCCCCTGGCGGCCGGACCGGATGCGGGCATCCGCGACCTGACGATCCTGCCCGACGGACGGATGCTGGTGCTCACGGGCGCGTCCCGCAACGGCCTGCCCGTGCCCTACCGGCTGTTCCTCGCCGAACTGCCCACCGGAACCCTGACCTCGGTCGCGACCATCGCCCCCGTGCGGGGCGAGAACGAGGCGGGCAAGCGCATCGACGGCAAGGCCGAGGCCGTGGTTCCCCTCGGGCCGGGCCCCGTCCTCGTCCTGTTCGACAGCCTGCTGAACGGGGCGCCGCACGCCTACGCGGTGCCGCTCCCGTAGCCTCCCCTGCTCACGCCACCCGGAGGCCGGCGCCCGCATCCGCCGCGATTCGGCGCGCGGCGTCGCGGCGCAGGGCCGAGAGCACCCAGAACATCAGGCTCGCGCCGAGGCCGAGGCAGGCCGCCAGGAAGTACATCGGCGCGAGATTGCTGCCGGTCTGGTCGCGGATGAACGGCACGGCATTCTGCGCGATGAAGCCGCCGAGATTGCCAACGGAGTTGATCGCCGCGATGCCGGCGGCGGCACTCGCGCCCTTGAGGAAGGTCGCCGGCAGGGACCAGAACACCGGCTGAGCGGAGAACACGCCGGCGGCGGCCACGCAGAGGCAGGCGAACTTCAGCACCGAGCCCGGCAGCAGGACGCTGAGCACCAGCGCCAGCGCCGCCACGAGGCCCGGCACCACCACGTGCCAGACCTGATCGCCCGTCCGCGCGGCGCGGCGAGGCACCCACCACAGGGCCAGCGCCGTGATCAGCCACGGGATGATGTTGATGAAGCCGTTGACGGTGTTCGAGACCTCGAAGCTGCGCACCACCGTGGGCAGCCAGTAACTCAGGCCGTAGGCCGCCAGCGGGAAGGCGATGTAGACGGAGGCGAGCATCCAGACCCGCCGGTCGAGGAGGGCCGCGAAGGGGTTGCCGTGCTCGACCTTGCCCCCCGATTCGCGCTCGGCGGCCAGCGTGCGGCTCAGCCAGTCCCGCCCCTCCGGCTTGAGCCAGGGCGCCTGTTCGGGGCCATCCGGCAGAATGCGCAGGACGATGACGGCCAGCGCCAGGGCGGGCAGGCCGGTGGCCACGAACACCCATTGCCAGCCCTTGAGGCCGAGGGTGCCGTCGAGGTCGAGGAGCGCGCCGCCGATGGCCGCGCCGACCGCGTTGGCGAGCGCGCTCGCGATCATGAACCAGCCGATCATCCGCGCCCGGTGCGATTGCGGGAACCACAGGGTCAGGGCGAACAGGACACCGGGGAAGAACCCCGCCTCCGCCACCCCGAGGAGGAAGCGCAAGGCGTAGAACATCGTGGTGTTCTGCGTGAAGCCGAGGAGAATCGTGATGATGCCCCAGGTGAGCATGATCCGGGCGAACCAGCGCCGCGCCCCGACGCGCTCCAGGATCACGTTGCTCGGCACCTCGAACAGGAAGTAGCCGAGGAAGAACAGCGAGGCGCCGAGCCCGTAGACGCTCTCGCTGAGCCCGAGATCGCCCACCATCTGCAGCTTGGCGTAGGAGATGTTCTGCCGGTCGATATAGGCGATCAGGTACATCAGACCGAGGAGCGGCATCAGCCGCAGCGTCACGGTACGGATCGTCGCCTCGGCGACGCGCGCATCCACCTGGGGAGGGGCTGGGCTCATCGGGTGCTTCCTCATGGCGCCCGTTCGGTGCGGGCGTTCCGGAGGCGAGCCTAATCCGTTCGCCCGCTACAACGCCAGGGCGAGCAGCGCGTCGCAGGCGACATGCGCTTCGAGATGATCGGCCAGCCGGTCCAGCACCGCCTCGATGCCGGCCTCGTAGGCCAGCCCGCTCGGCGCCGCCCCGAGGCGGGCGAGCCATGCCCCGCGCTGCCGGTCGTCGGCGAACAGGCCGTGCACGTAGGTGCCGGTGACCAGCCCGTCGGCCGAGACCGCGCCGTCGAAGCGCCCGTCCGCGAGCCGGATCGCCGGGCGCGCCGTATCCGGCCCGGTGGTGTCGCCCACATGCATCTCGTAGCCCGAGAACGGCACGCCGTCGGCCAAGCTGGTGCCGGTGACGGCGGCCAGGTGCTTGAGCGGCGTCATCACGGTCTCGATGTCGAGGAGCCCGAGGCCCGGCACGGAGCGTCGCGCGCCCTCGATGCCGTGCGGGTCGTCGATGCGCCGGCCGAGCATCTGGTAGCCGCCGCACAGGCCGAGCACCCGTCCGCCGCGCCGGACATGGGCGCGCAGGTCGATGTCCCAGCCCTCGGCGCGGAAGGCTTCGAGATCGTCGATGGTGGTCTTCGAGCCCGGCAGCAGCACGAGGTCGGCCACCGGGATCGGCTCACCCGGGCGCACCAGTACCACCGCCACGTCGGGCTCGGCGCGCAGCGGGTCGAGGTCGTCGAAATTGGCGATGCGCGGCAGCACCGGCACGGCCACGACCTTGCGCCGGGTCGCGCCGGCGCCCGAGCCGGCGAGCCCGAGGGCGTCCTCCGCCGGCAGGCGCGCCGCGTCGGGAAAGTGCGGGATCAGGCCGAAGCTCGGCCAGCCGGTCGCCCGCGCGATCGTCGCCATGCCGTCGGCGAACAGGCTCGGGTCGCCGCGGAAGCGGTTGACGAGGAAGCCCCGGATCATCGCCGCATCGGCCGGATCGATCACCGCCTTCGTGCCGACGAGGCTGGCGATGACGCCGCCCCGGTCGATGTCACCGAGCAGGATCACCGGCGTGCCGGTCGCGCGGGCGAACCCCATATTGGCGATGTCGCCGGCCCGCAGGTTGACCTCGGAGGCCGAGCCGGCGCCTTCCACCACCACGAGGTCGGCCTGATCCTTCAGGTACGAAAAGCTCTCCAGCACGGAGGCGAGGAGGCGCGGCTTCCAGGCCTGGTAGTCCCGCGCCTTCGCGGTGCCGACCATGCGGCCCTGGACCACGACCTGGCTCCCGGTCTCGCTCTGGGGCTTCAGCAGCACCGGGTTCATGTGCACGGAGGGCGCCACCCCGGCCGCCCGCGCCTGGAGGGCCTGCGCCCGCCCAATCTCGCCGCCATCGGCGGTGACGGCGGCGTTGTTCGACATGTTCTGCGGCTTGAACGGCCGCACGGCGAGCCCCCGCCGCGCGAAGACCCGGCACAGGCCGGCGACGATCAGCGACTTGCCGACATCCGAGCCGGTGCCCTGGATCATGATGGCGCGGGTCATGGCTGCGGTTGCCTAGACGGAGCCGCGCCGCAGGCCGGATCGACGGGCCGCGCGGCGCGATGAAAGGCCAGGATGGCGCTGCCATAGGTCTCGACCACCTCCGAGAACGGCACCCGCTCGGCCGTGAACAGCACGGCCCGGTGCCGGAACAGATGGTCGGGGATCGCGAGGGCGCCGCAAGCCTCCTGCGGGGGTGGCGCCTGCTCCCAGCCTTGTGGCAGCGGCTGCCACAGGCGTTCCGCACCGAGGGTCTGCCGCGTCGTGCCGAGGGCCTGGACCGCCCGGCCGAACGGCGTGTCGGTGGTCTCGAGCAGACGGTTCATCTCCGGGGTCAGGCGTTCGGGCACGTACCAGTTGTCCGCCTCCGACAGGAGGTGGTCGCCGCAGGCGAGCCGGACCTGTCGGTAACGGAGGACCGTGTCGGGGCCGGCATTCAGGCGCCGGCGGGTCTCCTCCGAGGCCGGCTTGTCCGCGCCGCGCTGCAGGTTCGCCGCGAGCCGGGGCGAGGCGGCCATGCCGTGCTCGGCGCACCAGCCTTCGAGGGTCGCGGTGGCGGAGCGGCTGGCGAGCAGCCGGGCGTTCAGGCCCTCCACCAACGCCAGGGCCTCGACGCGGCCGAGATAGGTGGCGGGCCAGGCGGGGGCTGGATCGGCTCGGACGCCGTGCGTTCCCATCGCGGTGGACAGGGCGAGCGCGACGAGGGCCGCCCGCATCAGAACTCGATCCCCACCTGCGCCTTCACCCCGGCGGCGAAGTGGTGCTTCACGGATGCCATCTCGGTGACGAGGTCGGCGGCCTCGATCAGGGCCGGCTTGGCGTTGCGGCCGGTGACGACGACGTGCAGGTCCGGTCGGCGCGCCCGGAAGGCCGCCACGACGGTGTCGAGGTCCAGATACGCGTAGCGCAGCGCGATGTTGAGTTCGTCCAGCACGACGAGGCGGATCGTCGGGTCGGCCATGAGGTCGAGGGCCTTGGCCCAGGCGTGCTCGGCCGCCGCGATGTCGCGGGCCTTGTCCTGGGTCTCCCAGGTGAAGCCCTCGCCGAGCGTGTGCCAGTCGATCCGGTCGCCGAAGGCCTGGAGGGCGTGCTTCTCGCCCGTGTCCCAGGCGCCCTTGATGAACTGCACCACGCCGACGCGCCAGCCGTGGCCGAGCGCCCGCAGCATCAGCCCGAGGGCCGCCGTGGTCTTGCCCTTGCCCGGGCCGGTATTGACGATGAGGAGCCCCTTCTCGATCGTCTTCTCCGCGACCTCGGCGTCCTGGACGGCCTTGCGCTTCTCCATCTTTTCGCGGTGGCGCGCGGCCTCGGTCTCGGCATCCGTCATGGGGTGGCTCCCGGCAAAGAGGTCTGGGGTTGGGGTTTCACGATCATCGGCAGACCCGCCACCAGGAACACCACGTGGTCGGCTTGGCTCGCGAGGCGCTGGTGCAGCCGGCCGGCGGCATCGCGGAAGCGTCGGGCCAGCGCATTCTCGGGTACGATGCCGAGCCCGACTTCGTTGCCGACCAGGACCACCGGGCCAGGTGCCGCCGCGCAGGCCGCGAGCAGCGCGGCGGTGGCGGCCTCCACGTCGGCCTCCGACAGGATGAGGTTGGTGAGCCACAGGGTCAGGCAATCGACCAGCACCGGCCCCGGCGCGGCGGCGACCGCCTCGGCCAAGGCGAGGGGCACGTCCTGCGTGATCCAGCCCGCAGGGCGGCGGGCGCGGTGGAGCGCGATGCGCTCCCGCATCTCGTCGTCCCAGATCTCCGCGGTGGCGAGGTAGAGCCACGGGGCGGGGCAGGCTTCGATCAGCGCCTCGGCATGGGCGCTCTTGCCCGAGCGCGCGCCGCCGAGCACGAGGGTCATTCGGGGAGTCGGGTGCGGCATGCGGAACGCTGTGCCCGAATTCGGGGTCTCCGGTCAAAGGCGGGAAAGCCCTGCGGGCCGCGTTGTCAGCGCGGGGGCAACCGCGTAGAAGCATGGATCGGACGGTGCCCCGGCGACGGGGTGAAAAGGGAATGCGGTGAGGGGGCGACCCTGAAACCGCGGCTGCCCCCGCAACTGTGAGCGGAGACGGGACTGCCATCGGCCACTGGAGCGATCCGGGAAGGCGGCAGGACCAGCGACCCGCGAGCCAGGAGACCTGCCGTCCAGAGGGGACTTGTCGTCCCTCCCGCTCGATGACGGCCGCCGGCGGGGCGGCCAGGAGATGAACCGATGTCGACCAACACCCTCGTTCTGACCGGCACCCGCACCAACGAGCGCCTCGGCGCCGTGCTCGTGGCCGCCTTCCTCGGCCTCGGCCTCGTGTTCATGGCGGGCTTCGCCCCCGCGATGGCGCTGCACAACGCGGCGCACGACTTCCGCCACAGCCAGAACTTCCCCTGCCACTGAGCGCCTCCGCTTAAGGCAGACACCCCCATGATCATCCGGCTCGTGTCGGCGGCCCTGGTCGCCGGCTTCCTCGCGGCTGTCGTCGGGACAGGCCTGCAGTTCGCGCTCACCTCGCCGCTCATCATCGCGGCCGAGCGCTACGAGACGCAGGCCTCCGCCGCGCCCCTCCTGCCGATTCCCGCCTCGCTGATCGTGCGCGTCCATGGCGGCCACGATCACGGCACCCAGAATAACGGTCCTCGGGATCCGTCGGTGGCGGGCGGCGAGGTCGCGCCCGTGTGGGAGCCCGGCCCCGGCCTGCCGCGCATGGCCTTCACGGCGCTCGCCACCCTGGTGGGCGGCGTCGGCTACGCGCTGCTCCTCGGCGCGGTGCTCCTCGCCTGCAACCGCGAGCCGAGCCCCGAGAGCGGCCTGCGCTTCGCCATCGGGGGGTTCCTCGCGGTGGCGCTGGCCCCGGCCCTCGGGCTCGCGCCGGAACTGCCCGGCATGGAAGCCGCGCCACTGGCCGACCGCCAGTTCTGGTGGGTGATGACGGCCCTGGCCACCGCTATGGGGCTCTACCTCATCGCGATCCGGCGCGCGCCGGTCAGCATCGCGGGCGGCATCGTGCTCCTCGTCGCGCCCCATCTCGCGGGCGCGCCGGAGACGAGCCACGCCGCCTCAAACCTGCCGGCGGCCTACGCGGCGCAGTTCGCGGCGCGCTCGCTCGGCATCGCCTTCGTGTTTTGGGCGGTGATCGGGCTGGCCTATGGCTGGGCCTGGGGCCTGTTCGGCCGGAACCGGCCGACCCATGCCTGACACCGAGACCTTCGCCCCCGTCACGCTCTACGTTTGCGCCACCTGCCGGGCGGCGGGCGACACGGCGGAGCCCCGTGCCGGCGCCCGCCTGCTCGCCGCCCTCCAGGAGGCGGTGAGCGCGGGCGGCCACCCCGGCATCACGGTCGAGAGCGTCGAATGCCTCTCGGTCTGCAAGCGCCCCTGCACCGTGGCGGTCGCCTCGGAAGGCCGCTGGACCTACGTCTACGGCGACCTCGACCCGGTCGCGTCCGCCGGCACCATCCTGGACGGCGTCGCGCTCTACGCCGGGACGCCGGACGGCATCGTGCCGTGGAAGGCGCGGCCGCAGGAATTCCGCAAGGGCGTCGTCGCCCGCATCCCGCCTTTTCCGCCGCTCGCGGCGCCCCGCATCACGGACGCCGCCGAATGACCCTCGTGTCGAAGATCCCCTGCACCATCGTCACCGGCTTCCTCGGAGCCGGCAAGACCACGCTGGTGCGCCACCTCGTCGAGAACGCGAACGGCCGGCGCCTCGCGATCATCGTCAACGAGTTCGGCGATATCGGCTTCGACGGCTCGTTCCTGGCCGCCTGCGGCATCGAGGGCTGCGGCGACGAGGACATCGTCGAGCTCGCCAACGGCTGCATCTGCTGCACCGTGGCCGACGATTTCGTGCCGGCCCTGAACAAGCTCCTCGACCGGGCCGACCCGCCCGAGCACATCCTGATCGAGACCTCGGGCCTCGCCCTGCCCAAGCCCCTGGTCCAGGCCTTCCAGTGGCCGGCGATCCGCTCGCGGGTGACGGTGGACGGCGTGGTCGCGGTCATCGACGGGCCCGCCGTGGCGGCCGGCTTCTTCGCCGACGATCCGGCGGCCCTGGCCGCCCAGCGCGCGGACGATGCCAGCGTCGACCACGACAATCCCCTGGAGGAGGTGTTCGAGGACCAGCTTCTCTGCGCCGACCTCGTGGTGATGAACAAGGTGGACCTCCTCGACGCGGCGGGCCGCGACAAGGTCCGCGCCGAGGTCGCCGAACACCTGCCCCGCGCCGTGAAGATGGTGGAGGCCGAGCACGGCCGCCTCGACCCGCGCGTGATCCTGGGAATCCAGGCGGCGGCCGAGGACGACCTCGACAACCGCCCCTCCCACCACGGCGAGGGCGAAGACCACGACCACGACGATTTCGACTCGGTGGCACTGCCCGTGCGCGCCACGGCCTCGGCCGAGGACCTCGCCCTGCGCGTCGCCCGCGCCGCGGAGACGGAGGGCGTTCTGCGCATCAAGGGGTTCGCCGAGGTGACCGGCAAGCCGATGCGCCTCGTGGTCCAGGGCGTCGGCGCCCGCGTGACCCACCATTACGACCGGCCCTGGAAGACCACCGAGCCCCGCGACGGCCGCCTCGTGGTGATCGGCCTGAAGGGATTCGACCAGGGCGCCGTCGCCGCCGCCCTGGCGGGATAAGCCCCCTCCATGCACCTGATCCGCATCGATACGGTCTCCCTCGACGAGGGCGAAGCCGCGGTCGATCTCGGGCAGGCGCCGGGGGACATCGCCTTCCTGTCCTTCACCGATTCCGACCTGTTCGGCATGGCGCAGGCCCACGCGGCGGTCTTTCCGACGGGGTCTGGCGAGGCCCCGACCTTGCGGCTCGCCAAGCTCGCCAAGCTGCGCCACCCGATGTCGGTCGACCTCTACGTCGACACGGTGATCGCGCACGCGCGGATCGTCGTGATCCGCTGCCTCGGCGGGCTCGATTACTGGCGCTACGGCATCGAGCGCGCGGCGTCGGCCGCCCGCGCCAGCGGCGTCACCCTGGTGGTGCTGCCGGGCGACGACCGGCCCGACCCGCGCCTCGACGGCTTCTCCACCCGGCCGGACCTGGCACCGGACTTCGACGCCTATTTCCGGGCTGGGGGGGCGGCGAACCTGCGCCGCCTCGTCGGGCGCATCGCCGCCGAGATCGGATATGCGGGGGTGGTCGAGCCGCCTCTGCCCCTGCCGCGCGGCTTCGTCTGCTGTCCGGGCTGCGGCCCCGTCGAGGACGGACAGGCTCTGGCTGCCGGGCGACCGTTTCAGACGATTCCGGAAGACGCGCCGCTGGCGCTGCTGGTGGTCTATCGCTCCAGCGTGCTCTCGGGCGACACCGCGCCGATCGCGTCCTTGAGCGCGGCGCTCCAGGCCCGTGGTCTCGCGGTGCTGGCCGTGGCGGTGTCGAGCCTGAAGGACCCGGTCGCGATCGAGCCCCTGCGGGCGGCCATCGCGGCGCACCGGCCCGCCATCGTGATCGCCGCCACCGCCTTCTCGGCCCGGGAGGATGCCGGCTTCGTCCTCGACGCGGCCGATTGCCCGGTGCTCCAGGCCTTCAGCATCGGGGCGGCGCGGGACGCCTGGACCGCCTCGGCCCGGGGCATGGGCGCGGCCGACCTCGCCATGCAGGTGGCCCTGCCGGAATTCGACGGGCGGCTCTCCGGGTTCCCGATCTCGTTCAAGGAGGAGGGTCCGGAGACCGAGGGCTTCGCCGAGCGCCGCGCCGTGCCGTACGCGGAGGGCATCGCGGCCCTCGCCGACCGTGCCGCCGCCTGGGTCCGCCTCGCGCGCCTGCCCCCCGCCGAGCGCCGCCTCGCCCTGGTGCTGTCGGACTATCCCGCCCGCGGCGGCCGCGCGGGCTTCGCGGTGGGCCTCGACACCCCGGAGAGCGCGCGGGCGATCGTGGCGGATCTCGCCCAAGCCGGCTACGCCGTCGCCGCGCTGCCCGAGGCCGATGCCCTGATGCGGGGGCTGACGGGCGGCCCGAAGGATTTTTCCGTCGCCCTCGAGGCCTATCGCGTTTGGCTCGGCACGCTGCCGGAGGCTGCCCGCGCGGCCCTCGACGCCGAATGGGGACCGCCCGAAACCGACCCGGCCTGCCGGGACGGGGCGTTCCGCTTCGCGCGCGTGACCCCGGAGGGCGGGCGCCTCGCCGTGTTCCTCCAGCCCGATCGCGGACGGTCGGCGGACCGGAAGGCCGCCTATCACGACCCCGACGCGGTGCCGACCCACGCCTATCTCGCCTTCCATCTCGGGCTCCGCACCCGGTTCGACGCCCTGGTCCATCTCGGCACCCACGGCACCACCGAATGGCTGCCGGGCAAGGCCGTCGCGCTCTCACCGGACTGCTGGCCGGCCCGCGCCGTCGGGGCGCTCCCGGTGGTCTATCCCTTCATCGTCGACGATCCGGGCGAGGCCGCGCCCCTGAAGCGGCGCCTGGGCGGCGTCGCGCTGGGCCACCTGACGCCGCAGACCGGCGTCACGGGGCTCGACCCCGACGCCGCGCGCCTACGCGAACTCGTGGAGGAGTACTCCGCCGCCAGCGTGCTCGATCCGCGCCGCGCCGCGATCCTGGCGCGCACCATCCTCGACGAGGCGATGTCGGCCGGGCTCCTCACGGGCGCCGGAATCGACGCCGACACCCCGATGCCGGACGCGCTGGCGGCCCTCGACGCGCATCTCTGCGACCTCGGCGAGGTCACCGCCCGCGACGGGCTGCACGTGTTCGGCCGCGCCGCCCCGGAGGCGCCCGCCGCCGTGGCGGCCTGCGCCGAGGGCGAGCGCCTCGGCCTGCTGCGCGCCCTCGACGGACGCTTCGTGCCACCGGGGCCCGCCGGCTCGCCGTCGCGTGGGCGCACCGACGTGATGCCGACGGGGCGCAACCTCGCGACCCTCGATCCGCGCAGCCTGCCGACCCGGGCCGCCACCACCCTGGGCGCCAAGGCCGCCGATGCCGTGGTCCTGCGCTACCTGCAGGACGAGGGCGAGTACCCGGCCCGGATCGTCATGGACCTCTGGGCCTCGCCGACCCTGCGCACCGGCGGCGAGGACATCGCCCACGCCCTGGCGCTGATGGGCGTGCGCCCGGTCTGGGACCATGCCTCCACCCGCGTCACCGGCTTCGAGGTGCTGCCGCTGGCCCTCCTCGACCGGCCGCGCATCGACGTGACGGTGCGGGTCTCCGGCGCCTTCCGGGATACCTTCCCCGAGACCCTGTCGCTCCTCGCCCGTGCCGCCATGGCGGTGGCCGCCCGCGACGAGGAGGAGGACGCCGAGAACCCGCTGGCCGCCGCCCGGCGCCGGGGCGAGGCGCCCGCGCGGGTCTACGGTGCCGCGCCCGGACGCTACGGCGCCGGCGCCGGCGGCCTCGCCCTCGACGGGGCCTGGGACAGCCGCGACGATCTCGGGCGTGCCTACCTCGACGCCACCTCCCACGCCTATGGCGGCGCGGCGGACGCCGCGGATGCGGGCTTCGCCGCGCGGGTCGCGGGCGCCGACGCCTACGTGCACGCCTTCGACGTGGCCGAGCGCGACCTCCTCGACGGCGACGCCGCCGTGGAGGCGATGGGCGGCTTCTCGGCCGCCGCCGCGCTGACGGGCGCAAGCCCCGCCCTCTACAGCCTCGATGTCGCCACGCCCGAGACCCCGAAGGCCCGCACCGCCCGCGAGGACGCCGCCCGCCTGATCCGGGGGCGCCTCGCCCATCCGCGCTGGATCGCGGCGCAGCTCCGGCACGGCTATCGCGGCGCTCAGGAACTGGCGCAAGGGGTCGACGCGGTGTTCGTCCTCGCCGCCACCACGGACGCGGTCTCGGACGCCGACCTCGACCGCCTCTACGGGGCGATGATCGCCGACCTCGACACCTTCGAGACCCTGCGGGCGGCCAATCCGGAGGCGGCCCGCGCCATCCTGGAGCGCTTCGACGAGGCGCGGCGGCGCGGCCTCTGGACCACCCGGCGCAACGCCATGGCGGCCGATGAGCTGCTGCGCGAGGCGGCGGAATGAGCGCGCCCCGCCGCGTCGCGCCGGAGGCGCCGAGCCGGCGCGGCTGGTGCCCGAGCCTCGCCCGGCCGATGCCCACCGGCGACGGCCTGCTCGCCCGCGTCCACCCGCCCCTCGGGCGCCTCACCCCGGCCCAGGCGCGGGCGGTGGCGGACGGGGCGCGCCGCTTCGGCAACGGCCATGTCGACGTGACGGCGCGGGCCAACCTGCAGATCCGCGGTGTCACCGAAGCGACCCGCTGCGGCCTCGCCGAGGCCCTGGCGGCCATCGGGCTCGGCGATGTCCGCCACGACGGGGGACCGCAGCGCCTGACCCTGACCACGCCGCTGGCGGGGCTCGACTCCGATGCGGTCCCGGCCCTGGCCCGGGCCGTCGAGGCGATCGGGCTGGCGATTCCCGGCCTGCCGCCGAAAACCCTGGTCGCCATCGAGTCGGCCGCGTACGGCCTCACCCTCGGCGCGGCGGAGGCCGACCTCCACGGCGTCGTCACCCGCGAGGGATTGGCGCTGCACCTCGCCGGCGACGCGGCCTGGTGGCGGCTGACCGATGACGTGGAAGCCGTCGTGGAGGCAGCCCTGCGTCTGCTGGCAATGAGCGGGCACCGCCGGATGCGCGATGTCCCGGCGCGGGCACGGGCGGAGGCCCTGGCGCGCTTCGGCCTGCAACGCATCCCGGCCCCGGCCGAAGTGTCCGCCCTGAGCCCAGGCTTGCGGGCTCTGCAAACGCTCGTCAGGCCCAAGCGCGGGTCCCCTCTCCTGGAAGGAGAGGGACAGGGTGAGGTGTGTGCTTTATCCGGAAAGGTCACACACCTCACCCCAACCCTCTCCTTTCAGGAGAGGGAGTCCGGTCGCGGCTCACGTAAGGATGGAAACGCCCGCGTCGTCCTCCTGGTCGATGCCCCCTTCGGCCGCTGCACCGCCGATGCCCTCGACCGTCTCGCCGACACGGCGGATGCCGCCGGTGCGAACGATCTGCGGCTCTCGCCGACGCGTGGCTTCCTTCTCGTGTGCCGAAACGCCGGAACCGCCGAGATCGCACGAAAAACCCTGGCCGTGGCCGGCTTCCTGACGCGGGCCGAGGATCCGCGCGGGGCGGTGGCCGCCTGCCCGGGCGCGCCGGCCTGCGCGTCGGGCTCGACGCCGACCTTGAGCGACGCGGCCCGCCTCGCCGAGGCGTTCCGGCCCTTCGCGGCGCGGGGCCTGCGCGCCCATGTCTCGGGCTGTCCCAAGGGCTGCGCCCATCCGGGGGCCGCCGACCTCACCCTCGTCGGGCGGGACGGGCAGTACGACGTGGTGCTCTCCGGGCGCCCGGATGCGTTGCCGGCGACGCGCCTCCCTTTCGAGGCCGCGCTGGAGCGCGTAAGGAGGGCGGATTCGGCACTGCCCCTCGCCCAGATCGTCCCAGACCACCCCCCAGGACCACGACCGTCATGAGTTCCCGCCTCGACTACCTGCGTGACGGAGGGGCGATCTACGCCCGCTCCTTCGCGATGATCCGGGCCGAGGCCGATCTCGCGCGCTTCCAGGGCACCGCCGAGCGGGTCGTGGTGCGGATGATTCACGCCTGCGGCATGACCGACCTGCCGCGCGACGTGGAGGCCTCGCCCGATTTCGCGCAGGCCGGCGAAGCGGCCCTGAAGGCCGGCGCGCCGATCCTGTGCGACGTCCGCATGGTCGCCGACGGCGTCACCCGGGCCCGGCTGCCCGCCGACAACCGGGTGATCTGCACCCTGAGCGATCCGCGCGTGCCGGAGCTCGCCGCCGCCATGAACACCACCCGCTCGGCCGCCGCCATGGAACTCTGGCGCGAGCACCTGCCCGGCAGCATCGTGGCGGTGGGCAACGCCCCGACCGCGCTGTTCCGCCTGCTCGAACTCCTCGACGAGGGCGTGCCGCCCCCCGCCGCGATCATCGGCATCCCGGTCGGCTTCGTCGGGGCCGCCGAGTCGAAGGAAGCGCTCGCCCGCGACGGCCGGGTGCCCTTCATCGTGGTCCACGGCCGGCGCGGCGGCAGCGCCATGACGGCCGCGGCCGTCAACGCGCTCGCGCAAGAGATCGAGTGATGGAGTCGGGCGAGCGGCTTCCCCCCGAGGTAGCGGAGCGGACCGAGGTCCCGCGCGCGGCGACCACCGGCACCCTGTTCGGGGTCGGCATGGGCCCGGGCGAGCCAGACTACCTCACCGTGCGCGCCATGCGGGTGCTGGAGCGGGCCCCGGTGCTGGTGCATTTCTGCAAGAAGGGCCGGCGCGGCAACGCCCGCACCATCGCGGACGCGGTGCTCGCCGCCGAGCCGGGGCGCGAGTACCCGCTGGTCTATCCCTACACCACCGAACTCCACCCGGAGCACCCGGACTACGTCGCGGCGCTCGCGGCCTTCTACGACGACGCGTCCGCCCGCCTCGCCGACCATCTCGGCGCGGGACGGGACGTGGCGATCCTGTCGGAGGGCGATCCGTTCTTCTACGGCTCCTTCATGCACCTGTGGCGCCGCCTCAAGGACCGCTTCCCGGTGGAGGTGGTCCCCGGCGTCACCGGCATGTCCGGCTGCTGGACCCGGGCCGGCACCCCGATCACCTGGGGCGACGACGTGCTGACCGTGCTGCCCGCCACCCTGCCGCACGCCGCCCTGGTGGAGCGCCTGCGCGCCACGGACGCCGCCGTGCTGATGAAGCTGGGTCGCCACCTGCCGAAGGTCCGGGCGGCACTCGCCGAGGCCGGCGTGCTGGAGCGCGCGGTCTATGTCGAGCGCGGCACCATGGCGGGCGAGCGGGTGATCGCCCTCAAGGACAAGCCCGACGACGTGGCGCCCTACTTCTCGATGGTGCTCCTGCCCGGCGAGGGACGCCGGCCGTGAGCGGCCCGTCTGCGGGGACCGGTTCGGTCACGGTCATCGGATTGGGGCCCGGCGACCCGCGCCTGCTGACGGCCGCCGCCCAGGAAGCCCTGGCCGGGGCGCAGGACCTCATCGGCTACATCCCCTACGTCGCCCGCGTGCCCGAGCGGCCGGGGCTCGTGCGCCACGCCAGCGACAACCGCGTCGAGGTCGACCGCGCGCGCCACGCCCTCGAACTCGCGGCGAGCGGCCGGCGCGTCGCGGTGGTTTCGGGCGGCGATCCCGGCGTGTTCGCCATGGCGGCGGCCGTGTTCGAGGCCGTGGAGGCCGGCGACCCGGCCTGGGCGCACCTGCCCATCACCGTGGAGCCCGGCATCACCGCGATGCTGGCGGCCGCCGCCCGCCTCGGCGCGCCGCTCGGCGGCGATTTCTGCGCGATGTCGCTCTCGGACAACCTCAAGCCCTGGGAGGTCATCACCGCCCGGCTGGAGGCGGTGCTGCGGGCGGATTTCGTGGTGTCCCTCTACAACCCGATCTCCTCGGCGCGGCCCTGGCAGCTCGGCAAGGCCCTGGATCTCGCCGCCGAAATCCGGCGCGGCGACACGCCGGTGATCTTCGCCCGCGCGGTCTCGCGGCCCGACGAGGCGATCCGGGTGCTCACCCTCGATGCGGCCCGTACGGCGACGGCCGACATGGCCACGATGGTGATCATCGGCGCCTCGGCCACCCGCCTGATCCCCCGCGGCGACGCGACGCCCTTCGTCTACACGCCGCGCAGCGTGCCGGCGGCCTGATGCGCGGGTCGGCGCAGGCCTTACCCCGTCGCCGGCCGATCCACTCGGTCTCGGACGCGCGCGGGTCCCCTCTCCTGGAAGGAGAGGGACAGGGTGAGGTGCGCGACGTCTTCGAAGGGGGCACGACCCTCACCCCAGCCCTCTCCCGCACGGGAGAGGGGGTCCGTTCCGGGCACATCAGCCGTCGCGATCGACTGGATCGACGATCAGAGGGCGGCGATCCCCGCGAGGGCCGCCGCGACGTCGGGCACGCTCGGCACGTCCGGCTTCTCCGGGCGGGCGACCATCACCACGGCCAAGCCCAGCGCTCGCGCCGCTGCGATCTTGCCGTAGGTCGCGTCCCCGCCGGAATTCTTGCTGACCAGGACCTCGATCGCGCCCTCGGCCAGGAACGCCGCCTCGGCGGCCGCGTCGAAGGGGCCGCGCGCCCGGATGGACGTCAGCCGCGGCACCGCCAGATCGATGCCCTCGATGGCGCGCACCACGTAATCGTGCTGCGGCGCGGCGGCGAAGGCGCCGACCTCCTGCCGGCCGATGGTGAGGAACACGCGGCGCGGCTCCGGGCCGAGCTCAAGGGCGGCGGCGGCCATGTCGGGCACCGTCGTCCAGCGATCGCCGGAGACCGGCTCCCAGGCGGGGCGGCGGATCGCCAGGAGGCGCGTTCCGGTCCGGGCGCAGGCTTCGGCCGCGTTGGCGCTCATCTGGGCCGCGAAGGGATGCGTCGCGTCGACCACGAGGTCGGTGCGGTCCTGGGCGAGCCACGCGGCCAGACCCTCCGCGCCGCCGAAGCCGCCGATGCGGGTCGGTACGGGCTGAGCCTTCGGCTGGCTGGTGCGGCCGGCGAGCGACAGGGTGACGCCATGGGGATCTCCCCGCGCCAGGAGTCCGCGCACCAGGGCGCTCGCCTCGCCGGTGCCGCCCAGGATCAGAATTCGCATGGTGTCCTTCTCGATGAGCGCTAACGCGGTGTCCATGCCCTGGCTCACCATCGTGGGCATCGGCGAGGACGGCCGCGCGGGCCTGAGTCCCGCCGCGAGCGCGGCCCTCGACGGCGCGCGCCTCGTCTATGGCGGGCGCCGGCACCTGGCGCTGGCCGCGCCGCTCGCCGCCGAGACGCGAGCCTGGCCGAGCCCGATCGCGGACGCCTATCCGGGCCTCCTCGCCCGGCGCGGGACACCCACCTGCATCCTCGCGACCGGCGACCCGTTCCATTACGGCATCGGCGCCGAGATCGCCCGCCTCGTGCCCGCGGAGGAGATGCGGGTCTTCCCCCAGCCCTCCGCCTTCAGCCTCGCCGGTGCCCGCCTCGGCTGGCCCCTGGCGGAGACCGCCTGCCTCACCCTGCACGGCCGGGCGCTGCCCCGACTAATCCCGCACCTCCAGCCCGGCACCCGCCTCCTCGTCCTGACCTGGGACGAGACCACGCCGGGGGCGGTCGCCGCGCTCTTGGTCGAGCGCGGACTCGGCGCGTCCCGCCTCACCGTCCTGGAGGCCATGGGGGGTCCGCGCGAGCGCCGCCGCAGCGCGACGGCGGAGGGCTTCGCTCTCACGGGGATCGACCCGCTCAACACCCTCGGCATCGAGGTCGTCGGTCCGCCGACGGCGCAGGTGGTGACCCTCAGCCCGGGCCTCGACGATGCCTGGTTCGAGAATGACGGCCAGCTCACCAAGGCCGACATCCGGGCCGTGACGCTGGCGGCCCTGCGCCCACGCGCCGGCCAGATTCTGTGGGACATCGGCGCCGGGGCGGGCTCGATCTCCATCGAGTGGATGCTGCGCCATCCGAGCCTCAGGGCCATCGCCGTCGAGGGCAACCCGGCCCGGGCCGCCCGCATCGCCCGCAACGCGGGCCGCCTCGGCGTACCGGACCTGCGCGTGGTGGAGGGCTCCGCCCCCGGAGCGCTCGCCGGCCTGCCGGCGCCCGACACCGTCTTCATCGGCGGCGGCGTCACCGCGTCGGGGGTCCTCGAGGCGGCCGTCGCCGCCCTGCCCCCGGGCGGACGCCTCGTCGCCAACGTGGTGACCCTGGAGGGTGAGGCCGTGCTGCTCGCGGCCTTCGCGCAGCGCGGCGGCAGCCTGAAGCGCCTGACGGTGACCCATGCCGATCCGGTCGGGCACCTGCACGGCTGGCGCGGGGCGATGCCGGTGACGCAATGGGCCTGGGTCAAGGCATGAGGCCGGCCGAACGCGACCTCGTCGCCGGGATCGGGTTCCGCCATGCGACCCCGGCCGATGAGATCGTGGCGCTCGTGGACCGGGCCTGCGACGCGGCCGGCCTGCCGCGCACCCGCCTCGCGCGCCTCGCCACCGCCGCCGACCGGGCCGGAGAGCCGGCGATCCGCGCGGTCGGCGAGGCCCTGGGCTGTCCCCTGGACGCGGTTCCGCCCGAGGCCCTGATCGCCGTGGACGCCGACGTGCCCACCCGGTCGCAGCGGATCGAGGCCTCGCGCCGGGTCGGCTCAGTGGCGGAGGCCGCAGCCCTCGCCGCCGCCGGGCCCGGTGCGACGCTGCTGCTGCGGCGAATCGCCAGCGCCGGGGCCACCTGCGCCCTTGCGCTTCGTGCACAATCCGTCACCCAAGAGCCATGACCGTTCACTTCATCGGCGCCGGCCCGGGTGCCGCCGACCTCATCACCGTCCGCGGCCGCGACCTCATCGCGCGCTGCCCCGTCTGCCTGCATGCCGGGTCCCTCGTGGCGCCCGAGATCCTGGGCTGGTGTCCGCCCGGCGCTCGCATCGTCGACACCGCCCCCCTCGACCTCGACGCGATCGTCGCCGAATGCGCCGCCGCCCACGCGGCGGGCCAGGACGTGGCGCGCCTGCATTCGGGCGACCTCTCGATCTGGAGCGCGCTCGCCGAGCAGACCCGCCGCCTCACCCAGGCCGGCATCCCCTTCACGGTGACCCCGGGCGTGCCCTCCTTCGCCGCCGCCGCCGCGCTGCTGCGGCGGGAGCTCACCGTGCCGGGCCTCGCCCAGTCCGTGGTCCTCACCCGCACCTCGGGGCGCGCCAGCGCCATGCCGGAGCGCGAGACCCTGGCGGCCTTCGCCAGCACCGGGGCCACCCTCGCCCTGCATCTGTCGATCCACGTCATCGACGCGGTGGTCTCCGAGCTGACCCCGTTCTACGGCGCGGATTGCCCGGCCGCGGTGGTGTTCCGCGCCACTTGGCCCGACGAGCGGGTGCTCACCGGAACCCTGGCGACGATCGCCGGCCAGGTGGCCGAGGCCGGATTGGAGCGCACGGCGCTGATCCTGGTCGGCCCCGCCCTCGATCCGGCCGAGTTCCGGGAAAGCGCGCTGTATTCCCCCGATTACGACCGGCGCTTCCGGCCGACGAGCGAGACCGTGCTGGGCGAACGCACGGACGGAGTGGGACGGTGAGCGTGCCCGGCCTCCTCGTCGCCGCCCCGCGCTCCAGCTCGGGCAAGACCACCGTGACCCTGGCGCTGATGCGGGCGCTGGCCCGCCGGGGGCTGGCCGTGCGCGGCGCCAAGTGCGGGCCGGACTACATCGACCCGGCCTTCCACCAGGCCGCCACCGGCCATCCGAGCTTCAACCTCGACAGCTTCGCCATGCCGGAGCCGATGCTCGACGCGGTAGCGGCCCTCGCGGCCGCGGGCGCCGACCTCGTGGTGGCCGAGGGCTCGATGGGGCTGTTCGACGGCATCGTGGCGCCGGAGGGCCGCACGGGCGCCAATGCCGACATCGCCGCGCGCTACGGCTGGCCGGTGATCCTCGTCCTCGACGTCTCGGGCGCCGCGCAGTCGGCCGCCGCCCTCGCCCTCGGGTGCCGGGCCTACGATCCGCGCATCCGCATCGCCGGGGTGATCCTCAACAAGGTCGCGAGCGCCCGCCACCGCCGCCTCGTGGAGACGGGCCTGAACCGCATCGGCATGCCCGTCCTCGGGGCGCTGATGCGGGATGCGAGCCTCGTCCTGCCCGAGCGCCATCTCGGCCTCGTCCAGGCCCGCGAGACCAACGACCTCGAAGATCGCCTGAACCGGCTCGCGGACCTCGCGGAGGCGGGGCTCGACCTCGACGCGATCCTGGCGGCGGCGGCGGGCGCGGCCCCCGCTCCGGGCGCTGGGCTTCTGCCCCGGCCGCCGGGCCAGCGCATCGCCATCGCGTCGGATGCGGCCTTCTCGTTCCTGTACCCGCACATGGAGGCTGGCTGGCGGGCAGCGGGCGCCGAGCTCGTCCCCTTCTCGCCCCTGGCCGACGCGCCCCCCCCGGCCGATTGTGATGCCTGCTGGCTGCCCGGCGGCTACCCCGAGCTCCATGCCGGGCACCTCGCCCAGGCCCGGCGCTTCCTCGACGGCCTACGGGCGTTCGCGCAGGACAGGCCGGTGCACGGCGAGTGCGGCGGCTACATGGTGCTGGGCGAGAGCCTGGAGGATGCGGCGGGAGTCACGCACGCCATGGCTGGCCTGCTGCCGGTGGCGACCTCCTACAAGGCCCGCCGCCTGCACCTCGGCTACCGCGTCGCCACGCTCCTGGCAGAGGGCCCCCTCGGGGGAACGGGCGCACGCCTCGTCGGACACGAATTCCACTATGCGAGCGAGCGCAGCGCCGCCCCGACGGACGAGACGGGTCTCGCCAGCGTCACCGATGCCGAGGGCGTTCCCCTCGGCCTCGCGGGGCATCGACGGGGCCGGACGAGCGGCAGCTTCTTCCACCTGATCGGCTGAGGATCCGGGGATCGGGGCGGCGCGGTGAAACGCGCCGCCGCCCGGGCGGAGCCTAGCTGGCCGGCGCCGGCGTCGGAGCCGGCGTCGGAGCGGGAGCCGGCTCGGGCGCCTGCTTCCCCATCTTGGCGGCCGTCCGCACGATGGCGAGGACGTCCCGGCGGAGCTGGTCGTCCTCGATCAGCGCGTAGGCGCGGAGCAACTCGATGGCGCCCTGCGCGCTGAGGAAGCCGAACACGTCGGATTGCGTTCCGCCCATGTCGTCCTCCTCGAAGAAGGCCGAGACCGGGACCTCGAGCAGGCGGGCGATCTCGCGCAGGCGTCCGGCGCCGACACGGTTCTGGCCCTTCTCGTACTTCTGCACCTGCTGGAACGTGACGCCCACGGCGGTGCCGAGCGCCGTCTGACTCAGTCCGCGCGCCTTGCGCAGGGCGGTGATCCTCAATCCGACGAGGCGATCAACGTCGGTGGTCTGCTTGGGCATCATCTCTCGGTTCAGTCCTTGTGGAAAGGCCTCGCTTCAGCTCGGATCCGCCTCCAGGGCGATCGGCTCTGAGCGCTTTCGTACGAACGTCGTCAGGATTCTTTAAGTGCATTCGTTGGGAGATCGAGGCCTTTGATCGTCGATAGAGCATTCCGACAGAAGCTATCCTTGTCCCGCATCAAATGCCACCCGATGTTTTACTCCGCGTCAGCATCGGTCATGCGTTGTGACAGCTTGACCACAAAGCCGGCACGGATGGCAAGCCTGCCGCTGCCCGGGCATCCATGGAATTTTGATCGGCGAGCGGGCACACGGCGTCACGAATGCTGTCCGCGGCGTCGAGCGGAACGCCGGCGCGAAGGGCGGAACGTGGCCGATGCGTCCCGCCACATGGCCTTTTGCCCCCGCACGCCCCAGGTTCAGGGCGTGATCCGGGACGTCCCGGAACATCGAAAAACCCCAGGTGGATCATGTATATCGCGATGAATCGATTCAAAGTCGTCAAGGACGCGACCGAAGACTTCGAGCAGGTCTGGCTCGGCCGCGACAGTCATCTCGGCGAGATGCCGGGCTTCGTCGAATTCCATCTCCTCAAGGGGCCCGAGCACGAGGATCACGTCCTCTACGCCTCGCACACGATCTGGTCGTCCAAGGCCGATTTCGAGGCCTGGACCCGCTCCGAGCAGTTCCGCAAGGCACATGGCCGCGTGCCGTCCACGAAGCCCCTGTACCTGGGACACCCGCAATTCGAGGGATTCGAGACGATCCAGACCGTCGCGCGACCTGATTCGGCGGTCGCCTGATTCGCCACGAGACCCGATGCGGCTCCATCCGAGAGGGTCGGCAGGGTGCCCGGGCACGCCGAGCGGCACCTGGCCTCGCGGCCCTGAGCGTCCACTCTCGATGCCGCGGGCGCCGCGCGCGATCAGCCCCCCTGAATGCGACCGCGAAGGTTACGACTGTGAGCCGTCGGTCCGGGCGAACCCGACCGACTGTTCGCTGCCCGGACGTGAGATCTGGCACGGCGCCGATAATCCTGCTGCGGACAGCCGTTTCGTTCAGTTAACGTTCCGTTGCAGTTCGCTACGGGCCGTCTTACGGCGTGCTACGGCGACAACAACTTACCTCGGATGTGTTTGGACTCGGATGGCGCCCGACCAGGGGCGCATCGGATCCAACGGAAGGTGGCGCGCGGTTTCGTTCGGCGAAGCCGCTCTGATGCGTGGCGTACTGGGGCCCGGGCTTTGCGGGTTCAGCCTCAGAAATCAGGTTCGAACCGTCGTTTGGTTCAACTTGGGACAGTTTCCGCATCAGGACGGGACATGGCGCTCCAGATGTTTCAAGATCGCATCCCCGACGTCTTCGAAAAGCTTCCGGTCGCCCGGTCACGCCGCGACGTCTGGACGGCCCTCATGCCGCGCCGCAGCCGCGCGGCCTTCCGCGCGGGCATCCCGGTGGCGACGGCCCTGGCCGATCTCGCCGCCATCCTGGGCGTCGCCGCCCTGGTCGATCTCGCCTATTACGTCTCGATGCAGGGGAATATCCCGGCGGTGAGCACCAGCGGCAGCTTCGAGCTCTCGGCCCTGGTCGGCCTGTTCGTCCTGCTCACCAACCTCGTGCGCGAGGATTACAGCATCGAGACGCTGCTCTCCGACCGGCCGCACCTCAAGCGGGCCGCGACGGTGTGGGTCGGTGCCTGGGCCATCGCCCTGGTGATCGGCTTCGCCACCAAGACCACGCAGGACTACTCGCGCCTCGTCTCCCTCGGGTTCTTCGTCTCGGGCCTGCCGGCCCTGCTCATCGTGCGGACCGTGGCGCTCGGCGTGGTGCGCCGGGCCGTGACCCCGGCCTCGGCCTCCATCAACCGCATCCACCTCGTCGGCTACGAGGAGGACATCGCCCGTTTCTACGCCCACAACGACGCGGAGGCCCTGGGTCTGCGCGTCATCGGCACCAGCTACCTGCGCCGGATCGACCCGATGGGGGACGAAGCCTCGCGCCGGGCCCAGATGTCGGAGGATCTCGACCTGGCGGTCTCGGTGGTGCGCTTCCTGCGTCCCGACGACGTCTTCATCCTGGTGCCCTGGTCCGAGGCCGCCGACATCGAGCGCTGCATCGACGCGTTCCTGCGCGTGCCGGCCGCCCTGCACCTGCGCCCCGGCTCGGTGATGGACCGCTTCCCCGACCTGAAGCTCGCCCGCGTCGGCCGCCTCTCGGGCATCAACATCGGGCGCCGCCCGCTCCAGGCCGGCGAACTCTTCCTCAAGCGCACCCTCGACCTGACCCTCGCCCTCGTCGCGCTGGTCCTGCTCGCCCCGCTCTTCCTCGCGGTCGCCGTGCTGATCAAGCTCGACAGCCCCGGCCCGGTGTTCTTCCGGCAGAAGCGCTACGGCTTCAACCAGCAGCCCTTCGGCGTCTACAAGTTCCGCAGCATGAAGGTGGCGCAGGAGACCGTCTTCAAGCAGGCCACCCGCAACGACAGCCGCATCACGCCCATCGGCGCCATGCTGCGCCGCTCGAACATCGACGAGTTGCCGCAGCTCCTCAACGTCGTGCTCGGCGAGATGTCCCTGGTCGGCCCCCGCCCGCACGCCCTCGCGCACGACCGCAGCTTCGAGAACCGCATCGCCCTCTACGCGCGCCGCCACAACGTGATGCCGGGCATCACCGGCTGGGCCCAGGTCAACGGCCTGCGCGGCGAGACCCTGACGGACCTCGACATGGAGCGCCGCGTCCAGCACGACCTGCACTACATCGACAACTGGTCGATCTGGTTCGACATCCGGATCATGTTCATGACCGTGTTCTCGCCGCGCGCCTACAAGAACGCGTTCTGAGGCTGCGGCGGACGCCGCCTCAACCTTCGGCGCCGGCCTGCCCGAGGCAGGCGCCGCACTCGCCCTCCACCTCGAGGATGCGGCTGATCGGCCGAAACCCGGCCTTGGCGAGGGTCCGTCCGAGCTGGTCCTCGACCTCCGGCGCCGTCGTCTCGTCGATGGTCCCGCAGTTGCGGCAGATCAGGAAGACGAGCCCCGCCCCGTCCGTGTGGGAATGCCCGCAGGAGACGAAGGCGTTCCGGCTGGCGATGCGGTGGACGAGGCCATGCTCGGTCAGGAAGTCGAGGGCCCGGTAGACGGAGACCGCCGCCACCCGCCGGCCCGGCTCGCTCAGGGCCTCGGCGATGTCGTAGGCGCCCATCGGCCGGGTCTGGCTCGCCACCGCCGTCAGCACGTCCCGGCGCAGGCGGGTGAACTGCAGGTCGCGCTCGCGGCACAGGCGTTCGGCCCGGGCGATGGCCGCCTGCGCGCCGCCGCAACCATGGTCATGCGTCGCCGCATGGTCGTGCATCGTGTCTGCCCCGCGAACCCGGCCCGTTGAACTGCCCGAGTGTTACAGTGTATCACCGCCAACATAGGCCGGCGCTTCCGTTCGGGCAAATGATCCAACCGTGACCCGTACCCCGCGCATCCCCGCTCAGCCGCGTCCCTCCCTGTTCCAGGCCGGTGCCTCCCTGCGCTTCGCCGCGGCCGCGGGGCTGGCCGTCCTGCTCTGGACGGCTGTCCTGTGGGCGTCCCGATGAGCTGCGACCGCGACGGGGCGATCGCGCTCCGGGGGTTGACCCTCGCCTATGACCGGCACCCGGCGGTGCATCACCTCGACGGCACGATTCCGCAGGGCGCCCTCCTCGCGCTGGTGGGCCCGAACGGCGCCGGCAAGTCCACGCTGCTCAAGGGCATCGTCGGCGAGATCCCCTGCCTGGAGGGACGGATCGAGCGGCCGGCTCCGAAGGGAAGCATCGCCTACCTGCCGCAGGCCGCCGAGATCGACCGCAGCTTTCCGCTGCGGGTCCTCGACCTCGTGGCCATGGGCCTCTGGCACCGGCTCGGCCCCTGGCGCAGCGCCCGGCCCCATCGGCCGATGCTGATGGACGCGCTGGCCAAGGTCGGTCTCGGCGGCTTCGAGGACCGGCTGATCGGCACGCTCTCGGGGGGCCAGTTCCAGCGCGCCCTGTTCGCCCGCCTCATCGTGCAGGACGCCCGCATCCTGCTCCTCGACGAGCCCTTCACGGGCGTCGACGGGCGCACCACCGCCGATCTGCTGGCGCTCATCCGGTCCTGGCACGATCAGGGCCGCACCATCGTGGCCGCCCTGCACGACCTGGCGCAGGTGCGCGGTCACTTCCCCCAGACCCTGCTCCTCGCCCGCGAGGCGGTGGCCTGGGGCGCCACCGGGGCTGTGCTCACGGCCGAGAACCTCGCCCGCGCCCAGAGCCTGTCGGAGGCCTGGGACGAGGACGCGGCGATCTGCGGCCGCCACGCGGAACCGGCGACCGGCCCGGACCACGACCATTCTCATGCCCATGCCCATACCCATGAGCATCACGCGCATGGGGAGGGGCATCACGGGCCTTCGCCGGCCAAGGCGGCGAGCCCCCCGAAGCCCGCCGCGCCCGATCCGGCGCGCGGCCACGGACACGCCGCTTGATCGACCTCCTGTTCGGCCCCTTCATCGAGTTCGGCTTCATGCGCCGGGCCCTGGTCGGCTGCCTCGCCCTCTCGCTCTCGGCGCCGCCCGTCGGCGTGTTCCTGATGCTGCGGCGCATGAGCCTGATGAGCGATGCCATGAGCCACGCCATCCTGCCGGGGGCGGCGGTCGGCTTCCTGGTCGCAGGACTGTCGCTGCCCGCGATGACGCTGGGCGGCCTCGCGGCGGGCCTGTGCGTGGCGCTGATGGCCGGGCTCGTCACCCGCTCCACCGCCATCAAGGAGGATGCGAGTCTCGCCGCCTTCTACCTGATCTCGCTGGCGGGCGGCGTCCTGCTGGTCTCCCTGCGCGGATCGCAGATCGACCTGCTGCACATCCTGTTCGGCAGCGTGCTGGCCCTCGACGATCCGGCGCTCTGGCTCCTCGGCGGCATCGCGACCGTGACGCTGTTCGGCCTGGCGGCGATCTACCGGCCGCTGGTCATGGAATGCGTCGACCCGCTGTTCCTGCGCACGGTCAGCCGGGCCGGCGGTCCGGTGCACTACGCCTTCCTGGGCCTCGTGGTGATGAACCTCGTGGGCGGCTTCCAGGCACTCGGCACCCTGCTGGCCGTGGGGCTGATGCTGCTCCCGGCCATCGCGGCGCGGTTCTGGGCCGCCGACCTGTCGGGGATGATCCCGGTCTCCGTCCTGATCGCGATGCTGTCGAGCGTGATCGGCCTCAGCGTCTCGTACCAGGCCGACGTGCCGACTGGGCCCGCCATCGTGCTGGCGGCCGGCGGCCTCTACCTCGCCTCGATGCTGGTCGGGCGTCGCGGCGGCCTGGTCTATCGCCTGTTCCGCGGGCGCCACCTCGAAGCCTGAGGCCGGCGGGCGTCGACCGCGGGGGCTGCGGCGAGGAAACTCAAGGCGGGGTCGTTCAGAGGTTGAACAGGCCCATGATGCCCGAGACGATCGCGTAGACGAAGCCGGCGTTCAGCAGGACGCCGAGGGCGCCGATGGCGACGCCGCCCAGGACCACGATCCCGTCGCGCTCCACCAGGCCGAGACCGAGGAGGCAGATCGCCAGCCCCAGGGGGATCTGGCCGACGATGGGCGCGGCCACGATCAGGGCCAGCGACAGGGTGAGCAGCAGCAGCCCGACGCCGCGCATGCCGAGGCCGGTCTCGAACAGGCTCATGCGGGGACGCGACCAGTGCTCGAGGCGGCGCAGCAGCGGCACGGCGCGTCCGGCGGCGCGCTCCACGTCCTTGCGGGCCACGGAGCGCCGCAGGAGCGCGCGCGGCAGCCAGGGCGACGCCATGCCGGCCGTGATCTGAACCGCAACCAGCAGCAGCAGCAGGCCGCAGACCAGGGGAATCGGCGGCGGCATCGGCAGGCAGTTCGGCAAGCCGAGGATCACGATGAGGAGCGCGAAGGCGCGATCCTTCAGGACGGCGACGATGTCCCCGACGGTCAGGCGGTCTCCCTCCTGCTCGGCGAGCACGGTGAGAACCTCGGAAGTTCTGGCAGCAGGTGACAAGAAAGCTCGGCCGTTGGCGACTGTCCTGAGGCGGGCTGTAGCCGAGTTGGGCCACAACGCCAAGCGAACGCCCCTGACCGCACGGCGAATCGGGGCTTCCGACGACCTGTCCGATCCACCGCGTGCGCGATGACACAGCGCGCGGGAGTGACAACCTCAAGTTTAAATTCTCGAAAGTGAATTCTCTGAGATATCGCATCGGTCTCGGTCGCCTGTCTATTTGAGCAAGGCTGTTGAGAGATCGATCGAAAAAGCATTCGGTCTTTCAACCCAGCGTTGATTGCGCGCGCAGACCGTTGAAGATTGTCCCTCGCGTCGCTGTGAGACCGGGCGGACCGTGCGACCCAGAGGAGGATGTCTTCGCGGCCCGCTCCGGTGGGTGCGCCTCGTGGGATGCCTCGGCTGGCTCGTCGCCTCGGTGGCCGTCGCGGGCGCGGAGGCGACGTCCCCGGCCTCGCTGCTCCTGTTCGGCAGCCTGGAGGCGAGCCCCTCGGTCTTCGTCAGCGGTGGCGCGAAGGTGGCGCTCGACCGGGTCGACGGGCAAGGCTTCGTCGCCCTCGCGAACCTCGGCGCCGGGCGCCGGCGGGAGGGCGCGCTGACCCGGGACAGCATCGTCGGCGCCGTGGTGTTCGGATACCAGTGGTTCCCGGAATGGGGGGTGGTCGCGGCCTATGCGGGGCCCGAGGGCACGATGGACGTCCTGTCGGGTTGCGGCTGCGTCCAGGCACTCCCTGCCCGCTTCGGCCTGCGCCTCCACGGCGAGGTCTGGGCCCGGCCGAGCGACGACACGCTGCTCACGGCCACGCTCATCCTCGGCAGCACCCGCATGAGCGCCTGGGGCCGGCTCTCCTGGGGGTACCGGTTCTGGGGCGCCTATCTCGGGCCCGAACTCGCGCATTACCGCGACGAGACCGGCTACGCGAAATGGAATGTCGGACTGCACGCGACGGATTTCGCCCTCGGCCGGTTCAACCTGCGGCTCGCCGCCGGCCTGCAGATGGCCAGCGCCCGGCGGGACACCGCCGCCTATGTGGGCCTCACGGCCTGGACGCCTTGGTAGCCCTGGGGACCTTGGTAGCCCCAGGGGCCTTGCGCCGGCCGGGCGCGCGACGTGGCGGCGGCGGCGCGAGATCGAGGGCGCCCTGCACCGGCGGGCTCGGCGCCGCGAGCCCGTCGAGGAAGCGGGCCGCCCGCGCCTGGATTTCGGCCCGCACGCTCGGGTCGAGGCGCGCGAGGTTCCGGTAGGGCATCGCGAGGCGGGGATTGCCGGAGAGCCGGTCCGCATGCGTGATCAGGAAGTTCCAGTAGAGCGCGTTGAACGGGCAGGCCGTGGGACCGGTCCGCTTCGCCACGTCGTAGGCGCAACCCCGGCAGTAATCCGACATGCGGTTGATGTAGGCGCCGGAGGCCGCGTAGGGCTTCGAGCCCATCACGCCGCCATCGGCCCAGAGCACCATCCCGTGGACGTTGGGCAGTTCCACCCATTCGTAGGCATCGGCGTAGACGACGAGGTACCATTCCTCCACCTGGGCCGGCGCGATGCCGGCGAGCAGCGCGAAGTTGCCCGTCACCATCAGGCGCTGGATGTGGTGGGCGTAGGCATGCGCGCGCGTGTCGGCGATGCTCTGCGCCAGGCAGTTCATCTCGGTCTCGCCCGACCAGTAGAACCACGGCAGATCGCGGGTGGCCTCCAGGGCGTTCGAGCCCGCGTAGTCCGGCATCCGCGCCCAGTAGAGCCCGCGCACGTATTCGCGCCAGCCCAGGATCTGCCGGATGAAGCCCTCGACGCAGTGGAGGGGGGCGGCCCCCTCGCGGTAGGCCCGCTCCGCCGCCCGGCAGACCTCCTCGGGCGTGAGGAGCCCGGCATTCAGCGCCGGAGAAATGAGCGCGTGGTACAGGAACGGGGCCCCCGTCCGCATGGCGTCCTGGTAGTCGCCGAAGAGCGGCAGGCCGACCGCGAGGAAGTGCCGGAAGGCCGCGAGCGCGTCGGCGCGGGTCACCGGCCAGGCGAAGGCCTCGGTCGCGCCGAAATGGTCGGCGAACTCGGCCTCCACGAGGGCGATGACGTCCCGGGTGATGGCGTCCGGCGGGAAGCCGACCCGCTCGGGGAGCGCGTGCCCTTTCGGCAGGCCCTTGCGGTTCTCGGCGTCGAAGTTCCAACGGCCGCCGGTCGGCTCTCCCCCGTCCATGAGCAGCCCGGTGCGCCGGCGCATGCCGCGATAGAACGTCTCCATGCGCAGGCTCCGACGGTCCCCGGCCCAGGCGGCGAAATCGGCGCGGGGACAGAGGAAGCGGTTGTCGTCGCGGATCTGCACCGGCACTCCGGCATCGTCGCGCCAGGCCTGCATCATCTCCCAGACCCGCCACTCGCCAGGCTCCGTGACCACGACCCGGTCGGGCTCGTGGCGGGCGATGGCGCGCATGAGCTCCCCGGTGAAGCTGCCGGTGTTGGCGGGATCGTCGAGGCGGACGTAATCCACCCGCACGCCCTCGGCCTCCAGCTCGGCCGCGAAATGCCGCATGGCCGAGAACAGGAAGGCGATCTTCTGCTTGTGGTGGCGCACGTAGGTCGCCTCCGCCCGGACCTCGACCAGCAGCACCACGTCGTGGTCCGGGTCGAGGTCCGTGAGGGTGACGATGCGGCGGGTGAGCTGGTCGCCGAGGAGGAAGCGGAGCGTGCGGATGGGACTCACGCCTCCCGCCGGGAGCGGCCGAGAGGTCCGGTGCTTCGGGCGAGTCGGTGCCCGTCCGTTTCGATCTCGGCGATGTCCCGCGCCATTTCGGCTCCCAATCCGCTGCCGATCCCTTAGGTATGGCGTAAGCCGCTGGCGGGGAGCCGGCGGCGCGCGGGATCGGCCGATCCGTGACGTCGCAGGAATGTTGGGAGCCGCATGAAGTTCGCCTTTGCCGGCATCGATTTCCTCGGCGGCGTGTTCGAGGCCCTGGTCGGGGCGGGCTGGCCGCCGATCAAGCTGTTCACCCGGCCCTGCGACGGGATCTACGACCACAACGAGGCCGTGGTGGCGAGCGCGCGCCGCCATCGCGTGCCGATGCAGATCTCGCGGATGAAGCCGGAGGATCTCGCCGCCCTGGCGGAGGCGCACGGGCGGGACTGGGCGCTGGTCGTGGCCGGCTATCCCTGGCTCGTGCGCGGCTGGCGCGATGCTGCGGCCTACGGGTTGAACTTCCATCCCTCGCCGCTTCCCATGGGCCGCGGGCCCTACCCCCTGTTCAAGGCGATCAGCGACGGGCAGCCCGAATGGGGCGTCACCGCCCACGTCCTGGCCGAGGACGGCTTCGACACCGGCGACATCCTGGCCCAGGAGCGCTTCCCGCTGAGTGAGCGGGAGACCCACGAATCCCTGCTGGCGAAGTGCCAGATGGCCGCGCGCCGCATCGCCGCCGGGCCCATCGCCCGCGATCTGCCGGCCCTCTGGAAGACCCCCGTGCCGCAGGGCGCGGGGTCCTACTGGCCGCGGGTGACGGATGCGGACCGCACCCTGGATTTCCGGGCCGAGGTCGAGGCCATCCTGCGCCGGGTGCGGGCCTTCGGCACCATCGAGACCCTGGCCCGGGTGGGCGAGACGCGGGTCTACGTGGCGGAAGCCGAGGGCTGGCGCGAGGCGCACCGGCACACGCCCGGCAGCGTCGTGCACCGCTACCGGCGCCACATCGTCGTGGCGGCCCGCGATGGCTACATCCAGCTCAACCGCTGGAGCCCGGTCCCCGCCACGGAGGCCGGGCATCTGGGGCGGTAGCCCCCCTCTTCGTTTCCGAATGCGATCGGGCGACAAACCATGGCGCGGATGCGCAAGAAGGGCGACCTGCCCACCAAGATCTGCGCCCAGTGCGGCAAGCCCTTCGCGTGGCGCAAGAAGTGGGAGCGGGTCTGGGACGAGGTCCGCTACTGCTCGGACCGGTGCCGGTCCGATTCCAAATCCGGCGCCAAAGGCGGCGCGGCGCGGGGCTGAACGCTCACCCGAGGGCGGCCAGGGCCGCCGGGGTATCGACGTCGAGGGTCACGCCCGCATCCATCGCGAGTTCGAGCACGTCGTCGCGGCCCGCGAGCAGGCGCCCCGCTCCCTGGTCGCCGGTGAGGCGCGCGAGGGCGGGACCCAGGCGCTGGCGGTTGAGCAGAACCGGGTTGCCGCGCTGTCCGGCATGGACCGGCACCACGGCGGACGGGACCGGGTCCGCGCGGCGGAACGCCTCCGCGAGGGCGGTCAGGTGGCGGGTGGTCACGCGCGGCATGTCGCCGAGGAGCACGAGGACCACCGCGAGATCGGCCGGGAGGGCCGCGAGGCCCGCCCGGAGCGAGGTCGAGAGACCCTCCGCGTGGGCCGGGTTCGGCACGCGCACGAGGTCGAGCCCGTCGAGGGCCATCCCGACCCGGTCGGCATGGGCCCCCAGCACCGCCACGACCGGGCCGAGGCCCGCGCCGATGGCGGCTTCGGCGGCATGGCGCACGAGGGGTCGCCCCGCGAGGGGCTGCAGGAGCTTGGGGTCCGCCCCGAAGCGGGTGCCGCGCCCGGCGGCGAGGAGGATGAGGCCGAGGTCAGGCATCGTCCTCGCCCTCGGTATCCTGGGCCGGGTCGCCGCCGGAGCGGGGCTGGGGCCGCGAGACGATCTCCATCAGGAGGCCGCCGACGCCGAGGGCGACGATATCCGCCCGGGTGACCGCGAGGCCGGCGAGCAGCCGGTGCAGCACCCAGTCGAACCCGTTCTCCTTGGGCGAGCGGGCGCAGCCGGGCGCGCCGATCACCGGCACGTCGCCGACCCCGCCCACGAGGAGGAGATTGCCGGGGTCCACCGGCATGCCGAGATGCTCCACACGCCCGCCGGCCGCCTCGATGGCGCTGGGGATCACGTCGCGGCGGTCGGCGATGGCCGAGGCGCCGAACACCACGACGAGTTCGGCCCGGTCTTCCCGGATCGCCGCGCCGATCGCCCCGGCCAGGCTTTCCGCGCGGTGCGGAACGCGGGCATCGGTGACGAGTTCGGCCCCGGTCGGGGCGAGGCGGCGGCGCAAATTGGCCAGGGTCTTGTCGATGGTCGCCGGCTTGAGCCCGGGCAGGAGCGTGGAGACGACCCCGATCCGGCGCAGACGATAGGGCGCGACGCCGAGGACCCCCTCGGGCGCGGCGCGGCAGGCGCGACCCAGGGCCTCGCCCGAGACCGCGTACGGAATGATCTTGATCGTGGCCACCATCTCGCCGGTCACCACCGGCTTGTGGGCGGGCAGCGTCGCCACCGTGATCGCCTCGTCGATGCCGTTGACCGCGTCGATGGCCGCGCGGTCGATCCGCAGCAGCCCGGCCGTGGCGGCGTGCAGGTTGCAGCGCCCGGTGAACGGCGGCTCGCGGGTGAGGTGCGGGCCGGCCAGGTGCGCGGCGAGGCGCTCGGCCGCCGCATCCTCCCCCACGTCCCCGGGCTCGAGGGTGACGGCGACGAGTTCGGACAGGCCCCCCGCCGCGAGGCGCGCCGCATCCTCGGCGGGGATGACCAGGCCCTTGCGCAGGGTGACGTCGTGCGCCCGCACCGTATGGGCGGCGATGAGGCCGCCGGCCTCGCGGGTCGGCACCGTCCCGAACTTCACGCAGGTGCCCCGGTGCGCGGGGCGCGCTGCGCGGCGACGACCTGGGCCAGGATCGAGACCGCGATCTCGGCCGGGCTGACGGCGCCGATATCGAGGCCGATCGGCGCCGCGATCCGGCCGATCGCGGCCTCACTGAACCCGGCCCCGACCAGCCGGGCGACGCGGGCCGCGTGGGTTTTGCGCGAGCCGAGGGCGCCCACGTAGAAGCACTCCGCCCTGAGCGCGGCGGCGAGGGCGGGGTCGTCGATCTTGGGGTCGTGGGTCAGGGCCGCCACGGCGCAGTAGCGGTCGAGGGGCGCGACCGGTCCCGCGAAGGCATCGTCGGGCCAGTGCGTCACGAGGTCGATCCCCGGAAAGCGCTCGGGCGTCGCGAAGGCCGTGCGCGGATCGATGACGGTGACCGCGAGGTCGAGGGCGCGCGCCATCGGGCACAGGGCCTGGCTGATATGCACGGCGCCGATCACGACGAGGCGCACGGGCGGAGCCTGCACGGTGAGGAACAGCGTGCGCCCCCCGGCCTCCACGAGGCCGCTCCGGCCCGAGGCGAGGTGCCGCGCCAGGAGGTCGGCGAGGGGATCGGCGGCGATCTCGGCCTCGCGCACCACGCGCTGGGCGCCGCCGTCGAGGTCGGTCACCAGGATCGCGGCCCGGCGCGCGGCGCGCTCCGCGTTGAGGGTGGCGAGGGTGTCGAGTCGCATGCCGGCGCCTCAGGCCACGGGTTCGACAAAGACGCGGATGCGCCCGCCGCAGGACAGGCCGACCTGCCATGCCGTCTCGTCGGCGACGCCGAACGCGATCGTCCGGGCGCACCCGTCGGCGATCGCATCGAGGCTCTCGGTGATGACCGCCCCCTCGACGCAGCCGCCGGAGACCGAGCCGAGGAAGTTGCCCGCGTCGTCCACGACGAGGTGGCTTCCCACCGGACGCGGCGCCGAGCCCCAGGTCTCGATCACGGTGGCGAGCGCCACCCCGCGCCCCTCGCGGCGCCAGGCCTCGGCGGCGGCCAGGATGTCGGTCTCGTTGGACAGCATGGGCTGGCGAACTCCGGGAGCGGGCGATGCGTCGCCGCCGCGCGCGGGTCGAGCCCGCGAACTTTAAAACACGTCTCGCTGAGGTAAGCTCCCGCGCCGCCGTGGCAATGCGGCGGTGCGGCGAGCGGGCACGCGGCGTGACTTCCCGCACCGACGGAGCGGGCTTATCCTGGGCGCCGGATCAGCCTGGGTCCGATCTCGTTCCCAGTGCCTTCGCCCCGAGAACCGGACCCACCGCGCCGATGCCAGCCCTCCCGTCCGCCTCACGCGCCGCGATCCTCGCCCTCGCGGCCTGCCTCGCCTGCGGCCACGCCGAGGCGCAGGTGCGGATCGGGCTGTCGGCGCCGCTCACCGGCCCGGACGCGGCCTTCGGACAGGGTCTGCGCCTCGGGGCGGAGCAGGCGGTGGCGGATCTCAACCGGGCGGGCGGCGTCAACGGGCAGCGCCTCGTCCTCGTGGTGGCGGACGATGCGGGCGACGGCAAGCAGGGCCTCGCGGTGGCCCAGCGCTTCGCGACCGAGCGGGTCGGTCTCGTCGTCGGCCCCTTCAATGCCGGGGCCGCCGGTCTGGCGCTGCCCGCCTACGCCGATGCGGGTATCGTCGCGATCCTGCCGGGGAGCGGCTTTCCGGGGCTGACGGCCAAGGGCCTCTGGAACGTCTTCCGCACCGTGCCGAACGACGGCGAGCAGGCCGCGGCGGCCGCCGCCTACCTCCTCCGGCGCCATCCCGGGCAGCGCATCGGCCTCGTTCACGACAAGAGCCCGTTCGGACGCGGCCTCGCCGAGGAAGTCGCCCGCCTCCTGAAGGCCCAGGGCCAGCCCGAGGTCGCCTTCGAGACCCTGCCGCGCGGCGAGCGGGACGCCGGCGCCCTCGTCGCGCGGCTGAAGCGGGCGCGGGTCGAGGCGGTCTATTTCGGCGGCCTCGGGGCCGAGGCGGCCCTGCTCCTGCGCGGCCTGCGGGAGGCCGGGCTGAACGTCCCCCTGGTGGGCAGCGACGGGCTCGCCGACCCGGCCTTCCCGCAGGCGGCCGGACCGGCGGCGGAGGGCACGGTGATGACCCTGTCGCCGGAGCCCCGGAAGCTGCCGGACCCGAAGGGCGCCCGGGTCCCCCGGACGCCCGAGGCCGATGCGGTGGCGGCAAGGGCGTATGCCGCGGTCGAGGTGCTGCGCCAGGGCGTGGAGGGTGCGCGGACCCCCGAGGCCCGGGCGGTCGCCGCCTACCTGCGCCAGGGCGGAACGGTCCGGACGCTCCTCGGCGAGGTCGCCTTCGACGGCAAGGGCGACCTCAGGGTCGATCCGCGCCGCCCCGCCTTCGGCCTGCAGGTCTGGCGGCGGACGCCGGACGGACGCATCGATTACGCGGGGAACGACGCCGACGCGCCGTGAGACCCGGGGGAGCCCATCCCCGGCGGGACCGCGGGCGCGCCACCATCGGGAAGGGTCGGACTCGGGAAATGCTTGCTTCCGGACCGCGCGGACATTATGTCGGGGCAACGCTCGCCGGTGTTGCGCATCCGATGGGATCGGACCCGCCGCCCGCCGCGTTTTGCCGAACGGCTTCGTTTTGTGTCCCGGGTCGCCCCTTTTCAGGCCGTCCGGCTGGAGAGTGTGGATGGCCAAAGAAGAGTTGATGCAGTTCGATGGTCTCGTGATCGAGATCCTGCCGGACGCGCGTTACCGCGTGCAGCTCGATCAGGGCCACGAGATCGTGGCCTACACGGCCGGCAAGATGAAGAAGAACCGCATCAAGACTCTGGCCGGCGACCGCGTCACCGTCGAGATGTCGCCCTACGACCTGGAAAAGGGCCGCCTCGTGTTCCGGCACAAGGACGAGCGTTCCTCGGGTCCCCGCCCGCCCATGCGCGGCCAGTTCCGCCGCCGCTGATCGTTTCGTGATATGGGGATGCCTCTCCGCCCGGGGAGGCGTTCATCAGGCATCGCTCACGTGAGCCTGAATGGTCCTGGCCCTCGTCGCATTGGGCTGGGCAATCTTTTCAAGGTCCGAGGATCTTGATGAAGGCCGCGCCCGCGCCGAACAGCGCAGCCCCGGCCGCCATTCCTGACAACGCGATCTGCCACGGCGCCAGCATCCGGTCACGCTCAAGCTTCATGGCTTCAGCCATGAGCTTCCTCTGCTCGGCAACGAATTTTTCACTTTCCTCACGCGCGCGCCGAATACGCCCGAGTTGCTCCTCGAGATCGGGCGTCAGCGGTGTCGCGGCATCGGCCATGGACGTCGTCTCTCGTCGCGTCGGAACAAGCTTCGAATATCGGCGCCCGGGCTGGTCGGATCAAGCGGGAGGCATCGCGTCCGGCCTCACCGACCCCTCCTACTTCCCGAACCGCTCGAATTTCGGGAAGCTGCGGGTCATCAGCGTGCCGGCCTCGGCCCGGTGACCCATCCACTTCTCCAGGATGCTCGCGTTGGCGAGGCGCGCCTCGCCGCCGGCCTCGCGCCAGGGCAGGCCCTCGGCGAGGGTGAAGACGTGGGCGTCGGTGAGCGTGGTCTGGCGGCAGCGCTGCAGGCGTACGCCCTTGCCGCGCACCATCTCGGGCAGTTCGCTTAAAGGGAACACCAGCATCAGCCGGTCGGCGCTGCACACGGCCACGTGGTCGCCGGCCGCCGGCACCAGCACGGCGGCCGTCGCCGGCGCGTCGAGGCCCATGATGCCCTTGCCCTTGCGGGTGTTGGCGACCAGCGCATCGGCCGGCGCCAGGAAGCCGCGCCCGTCGGTGGCCGCGACCAGGACCTTCGCGCCCGGCTGATAGGGGATGGCGGCGACGATCTCGGTGCCGTCGTCGAAATCCACCATGAGGCGGATCGGGTCGCCGAAGCCGCGCCCGCCGGGCAACTTGGCGGCCTCCAGGGTGAACACCTTGCCGTTCGAGGCGAGCACCAGGAGCTTGGCCGTGGTCTCGCTCGGGAAGGCGAGCTTCAACCCATCGTCCCCCTTGAAGGCGACGCCGGAGAGGTCGGCGACGTGGCCCTTGAGGGCGCGGATCCAGCCCTTGTTGGAGACGATCACCGTAATGGGCTCGCGCTCCACCATGGCGGCGGCAAAATCGATGCCGGCGGTGTCGGGCGGGTTCTCCAGGGTGGTGCGCCGGGCGCCGATCTTGGTCTCGGGGCCGAAGGTCTTCTTCACCGCGCGGATCTGTTTGGTGATGTCGGCCCATTGCAGCTTGTCGGAGCCGAGCAGGCCTTCGATCCCGTCCTTCTCCAACGTCAGCGCGTCGAGCTCGCGCTTCATCTCCATCTCCTCGAGCTTGCGCAAGGAGCGCAGGCGGGTGTCGAGGATGGCGTTGGCCTGCACTTCGGTGAGCTCGAAGCGCTTCATCAGGGCGGGCTTCGGCTCGTCCTCCTCGCGGATGATGCGGATCACCTCGTCGAGGTCGAGATAGACGATGAGCAGGCCGCCCAGGATCTCCAGGCGCCGATCGATCTGGCCGAGACGGTGGCGCGAGCGGCGCTGGAGCACGACGCGGCGGTGGTCGAGCCACTCGCGCAGAGCCTCGGCGAGGCCGATGACGCGGGGCACGAGCCCGCCCACCAGCACGTTCATGTTGAGCGAGATGCGCGATTCGAGCTCGGTGAGCCGGAACAGCGATTCCATCAGGATGACGGGGTCGACGTTGCGGGCGCGCGGCTCCAGCACGATGCGCACGTCCTCCGCCGATTCGTCGCGCACGTCGGCGAGCAGCGGGAGCTTGCGCTCCTGCAGCAGCTCGGCGAGCTTCTCGATCAGGCGGGCCTTCTGGACCCCGTAGGGGATCTCCGTGACTACGATGGTCCAGGTGCCGCGCCCCAGATCCTCCTTCGCCCAGCGGGCGCGCACCCGAAAGCCGCCGCGCCCGGTGCGGTAGGCCTCGGTGATCGATTCGGCGCTGTCGATGAGGATGCCGCCGGTGGGAAAGTCCGGCCCCTTCACGAAGGTGAGGAGCTGGGCCGAGGTCGCCTCCGGATGGGTGATGAGGTAGAGGGCCGCGTCGCAGAGCTCGGCCGCGTTGTGGGGCGGGATCGAGGTCGCCATGCCGACCGCGATGCCCTGGCTGCCGTTGGCGAGCAGGTTCGGGAAGGCGGCGGGGAGCACCACCGGCTCCTCCTCCTGCCCGTCGTAGTTCGGGCGGAAATCCACCGAATCGTCGTCGAGGCCTTCGAGGAGGAGGCGCGCCACCTCCGTCATCCGGGCCTCGGTGTAGCGCTGGGCGGCGGCGTTATCGCCGTCGATGTTGCCGAAATTGCCCTGCCCGTCGACGAGCGGGTAGCGCTGCGCGAAGTCCTGCGCCATGCGCACCAGGGCGTCGTAGGCCGCCGTGTCGCCGTGGGGGTGATACTTGCCGATGACGTCGCCGACGATGCGGGCGCATTTCTTGAAGGCCGAGGTCGGGTCGAGCTTCAGGAGCCGCATGGCGAACAGGATGCGGCGGTGCACGGGCTTGAGCCCGTCGCGGGCATCCGGCAGCGCCCGGTGCATGATCGTCGAGAGCGCGTAGGCGAGGTAGCGATCCTCCAGCGCGGTCTTCAGCTCGACGCTCTCGATGCCGTCGGGACTCGATGGCGGCTCGAAGGGCTGGCCCATGGCGAACTCCCGGGCCGCAGGGGACCCAAATCAGAACAAAACACGAACGAGATTTAGGCGGTCCGCGTGCCCAATGCAACGAAGCGCGCGCGCTCGGCCGAGGCCGGAATCGCGCGCGGCCCCCAGATGTGCTGGTCGAGGAAATACCCCGTCAAGGTAAACCCCTCGGTAACGGCCCGGGCGTCCGGTGTCATCGGCAGAAGCGCGCCGGGCTCGCGGGCGCGGAGAAACTCGGGTAGGGCCAGGAGTTTGTCGCGATAGGGCTCGCCGGCCGAGGCGCTCACCGCCCGGCCGCTGCGGGGCGAGACGTAGATCAGCGCGTCGTTGCCCCCCGTGGCCGCGCAGGCCGAGAGGTCGAGCCCGAAGCCGAGTTCGGCCAGGATCGCGAGTTCGAACCGCACCATCAGGGGCGGGGCGATGTCGGCATCGTGCAGATGGGTGACGAGGAGGCCCGCCGCCGCGAAGAGTTCGGGATGGGGATCGCGCTCGGGCAGCAGGCGCAGCAGCCCGGCGAGGTGGCTCATGCCGTAGAGGGCAAGGCCGGAGCCCATCAGCCGGGCGGCGGCGGATTCGACGGGCTCGACCGCGAAGGCGCCGAGACTCTCGTCGAGGCGGGCCCTCCAGGTGGCCTGGACCCGGTTGCCCGCCTGGAGCACCGGCTGCATCCGGCGCGAGCGGCCGCCATGCACGAGGCCGAGATGCCGGCCATGGTCCCGGGTCATGAGTTCGAGGATGACGCTGGTCTCGCCCTGCCGGCGCAGGCCGAGCACCAAGCCTTCGTCGGTCCATTGCATCGGCCTGTCTTAGGGCGCCGCCGGCAGGTTGCAAACGTGGCGGGACAGCGCCGATTGCAGCCGGGAAAAGACTCGCGCAGGGCGGGAATACGGCTAGGCTTGCCGGACTTGCGAATCGAGGTCGGCCGCCTGTGTCATTTTCTCTCCGCTGCGGGCGCGGCCTGCGCCCGGCGCTTCTTGCGGTCATGCTCGCCTCCGGCCTCGCCGGTTGCGGCCCCCGCGCGGGGCTTACCGCCCCCTCCCCCACCGCGTCCCTGAACGAGCGCCTCGCCGCCCTGGCCCTGCGGCAGACCGCGTTCGGCGCCGTCTCGCTGATCCCGGTGCGGTTCGAGCACAGCCGGGTCTCGAAGCCGTTCGCCGACGAGGGGCGCACGCTCTACTGCGTGTCGAGCCGGATGAAGGGGCGCACCTTCGGCAAGGCCGAGCGGCCCAAGGTGGTGATCCAGGACAAGGCCGGCATCCTCGCGATCGTGGACGATGACACCGAAGTCTGCGAGGGCCACCGCACCGATCCGCTGCCGGAACTCGAGACGCTGGCGAACGCCAGGAACTGAGGCCGCCGGAGACGGCCGGACGCCCCTCGGCGGGGCGGCGCCGTTCGACCCGGGAACGCGACGGGCGCCGGCCGCTTGCACGACGGCGTTCGCGATGGTTCGTTGGAGCCATGCCGGCCCCCGTTCTCGACCTCAGCCTCGACCTCATCGCCCGCGCGCATCCGAGCCCGGTGGCCGACGACGCCACGGCGCTGGCCCTGCTCAGCGACGCCGAACTTCGTCCCGGTCTCGCCGCCGCCCTGGCGGCCCGCCCGATGCCCGCCGAAGGGCTCTGGGTGTTCGGCTACGGCTCACTGATCTGGCGGCCGGAATTCGCCTATTCGGAGCGCCGCGTCGGGACGGTCCACGGCTATCACCGGCGGTTCTGCCTCCTGCAGCGGCGGTTCCGCGGCAGCGTCGAGCGGCCCGGCCTGGTCCTGGCGCTGGATGCGGGCGGCTCGTGCGAGGGCGTCGCCTTCCGGCTCACCGGGCCGGAGGCCGCCGAGACCCTGATGCCGGTCTGGCGCCGCGAGATGCGCGGCAACGGCTATCTCGGGCGCTGGGTGCCGGTGGAGACGGCGGCCGGCACGGTCCAGGCCCTCACCTTCCTGGTGAACCCGGAGAGCGACCGCTACACCGGCTCCCTCTCCGAGGCGGCGATCGCCGACGTGATCGCCACCGGCGCCGGGCATCTGGGGCCCAGTGCCGAGTACCTGCTGCGCACGGTGGCCGCCTGTCTGCAGGAGGGCATCCACTGCCCGCACCTGCTGGGCGTCCAGGCACTGGTCGCCGAGCGCCTGCGCGCCCGCCTGTCGCCGCATGATGCACCATCCGAGGCAATCGTCCGTGACCGTTCCGTCACATAACCCTTAATTAGTGCCTTTATGGGAGAGTAGACGCTCAGAATACAAATAAATAGGAACACAGTCGATGAAATTCGGCATCAGGTCTCGCCTCTATGCAGGCTTCGGTAGTCTGATGTTGATTACCGGCGGCCTCGGGCTCTTCGCCCAGTATCAGCTGTCATCCGTCGTCGACGATTACACGCGCCGCGCGGTTCTGGACGAAGGCGCGCGTAACGTCTTCTCGGTCAATGGCCTCGGTGAACGCCTGTCAGGGCTGGCACTGGATTTCCAGGCGACGCAGGCCCCCGCCCGCCTCGGGCAGATGGAGCAGGCGCGCCAGGCCATGACCGATCTGCTGCAGCGGCAGGTCGAGATCGCCCTGTCGGACGAGCGGCGCGCGACCTATGCCAGCATGCGCGACCAGACGCGGGCCATCCAGGACGACATCCAACGCCTGGGTCGGGCCGGCCAGATGCTGGCCGAGAGCAAGGACAAGCTGTTCAAGATCGGCGATGCGCTGACGCGTGCGAGCACCACGCTGCTGTCGGAGGTGCGCCACAAGGGGAACGCCGCGCAGGTCGCCCAGGCTGCGAACATCGAGAGCGCCGTGCTCCTGATGCGGGTCGCCAACTGGCGCTTCCTGGCTACCCGCGACCCGCAGGGACCCGCGACCTTCGCGGCCCAGAGCGTCAAGGTCGAGGCCGCCCTCAAGGCCCTGCGGGACCTCGACGCGAGCGGCGAGTTCGGTTCGGCGACCCGGCTGCTGCAGGAGACCGTCGCGTCCTACATCGGCGCCTTCAACGGTGCGGTCGCCGCCATCGAGGCGACGCGCGTGGCCTACGACGACACCATCAAGCCGCACATGGCGTCGGTCGAGCAGGCGGGGCTCGCGGTGCGCAGCAAGATCGAGGCGGCCGTGGCCGAGATCGCGGCCACCACCGAGGCGAGCGTGAGCCGGGCCCGCGTGATCCAGATGACCCTGATCGCCCTGGCCCTCGCGCTGGGCGGCGCCCTCGCCGTGCTGATCGCACGCAGCATCATCGGCCCGATCTCCGGCATGACCCGGGCGATGAGCCGGCTCGCCGCCGGCGAGACCCAGATCACGGTTCCCTCGCAGGACGCGGTGGACGAGATGGGCCGAATGGCGGGGGCCGTCGACGTGTTCCGGCAGAACGCGATCGCGCGCATCGAACTCGAGGCGCAGCAGGTCTCGGAGCAATCCGCCCGGCAGCGCCGCGCCGACCGCGTTGATCAGCTCGTGCGCGGCTTCGAAGAGAACATTGCGGGTGCCATCGGCATCGTCACCGCGGCGGCGACCGAACTCGAC
Organism: Methylobacterium sp. J-078; assembly: GCF_022829285.1. Lineage (GTDB taxonomy): Bacteria > Pseudomonadota > Alphaproteobacteria > Rhizobiales > Beijerinckiaceae > Methylobacterium. The sequence continues at coordinate 10,885 of NZ_JAKSYI010000025.1, read as the reverse complement.
GCCACGGCCCGTTCCATGACCCAGGTGGCCGACAGCACCAACGGCCAGGCGATCGCGTCGAGCGCCGCTGCCGAGGAGACCTCCGCGAACGTGCAGACCGTGGCGGCGGCCGCCGAGGAGATGGTGGCCTCGCTTCACGAGATCGAGCGTCAGGTGCAGCAATCCAGCAGCGCCGCCGGTGCCGCCGCCCGCGAGGCGGAGGCAACGAACGCCTCGATGGCGAGCCTGACCCACGCGGCCGAGAAGATCGGAGAGGCGGTGACGCTCATCTCCAGCATCGCCAGCCAGACCAATCTCCTGGCGCTCAACGCCACCATCGAGGCGGCGCGGGCCGGCGAGGCGGGTCGGGGCTTCGCGGTGGTCGCCGCCGAAGTGAAGGAGCTCGCGGGCCAGACCGCGCGGGCGACCGATCAGATCGCCGGTCAGATCACCGCCATCCAGCAGGCCACCGCCCAATCCGTCGCGGCGATCCGGCAGATCGGGCAGACCATCGTGTCGGTCAATTCCATCACCGGAAGCATCGCCGACACGGTGGAGCAGCAGACGGCGGCCACGAGCGAGATCTCGCGCAATGCGGCCGAGGCCGCCCGCGGCACTCAGGAGGTCTCGGTGAACGTCACCCGCGTCCTCGCCTCCTCCGCTGAGACGGGCTCCGCCGCCCAGCAGGTGCTCGCGGCGGCCGGCGAACTCGCGACCCAATCGGTGAACGTGCGGTCCGAGGTTGAGGACTTCCTCGCCGCGATCCGGGCGGCCTGACGTTCGCGGCGGCTCGCTCGGGTTTAGCAACCCGGGCGAGCCGCGCAGGGAGGCTACCGGCCCTCAGTTCACGTCCACCTGCACCACCCCCGGGACCGCCCGGATGGCGCCCGCGATCTGCGGGGTGGCCTGGTACTTGCCCGGCAGCTTGACCTCGACCTCGCGGTCGCCGTCGAGGAGGAGGATCAGCGAGACCTCGCCCTCGCCGCGAACCTGAAGGCGCTGCTGGACGCTCGGGATCGGGCGCTCGTCCTTCAGGTAGACGCGCATCCCTTTCTGGTGGCGGGCCACCGCCACGTCGAGGGGCTCGGCGGTCATGATGCGGGCGCGCACGTCCTCGCCCTCCAGGTTGGCCTGGAGCTGGAGCACCAGGGGGCGGCCCGGCTCCAGGATCTCGCGGTACTGGCCGAGGCCTTCCGAGAAGATGATCGCCTCGAAATGCCCGGTCTGGTCCGACAGGATGACGATGCCGAGCTTGTTGCCGGTCTTGGTCCGGCGCTCGGAGCGGTCGAGGACGGAGGCGGCCACCCGCCCCACGCTGGTGGTGCCCGCGCGCACCGCCCGGCAGAACTCGGCCCAGGTCTGGACCCTGAGCTTGCCCAGGAGGTCGCCGTACTCGTCCAGCGGATGGCCCGACAGGAAGAAGCCGATCGCCTCGTATTCCTTCTTCAGCTTGTCGGCCATGGGCCAGGGATCGTGGGGCGGCACCCGCAGGGTCACGTCGGCGGCGGTGATGCCCCCGAACATGTCCTCGATGCCGGTACTGGCCGCCTCCGCCGCCCCTTGCGCGAGCTTCATCATCGGCTCGATGGCCGCACAGGCCCGGGCGCGATCCGGCTCGATCGTGTCCATGGCGCCGGCCGCCACGAGGTTCTCCAGGGTGCGCTTGTTGAGCATGCGCGGGTTGAGCCGGCGCGCGAGGCAGGCGAGGTCCTTGAACGGCCGGTCGCCCCGCGCCTCGATCAGGGCCTCGACGGCGCCGCGCCCGACGCCCTTGATCGCCGCCAGCGCGTAGTGGATGCGGCCCTCGCGCACCTCGAAGCCAACACCGGAGGTGTTGATGGAGGGGGGCTCCACGGCGATTCCGAGGCGCTGGGCGTCCTGGCGGAACTCGGCGAGCTTGTCGGTGACGTCGATGTCGAGCTGCATCGCGGCGGCCAGGAACTCCACCGGATGGTTCGCCTTGAGATAGGCGGTCTGGTAGGTCAGCAGGGCGTAGGCGGCGGCGTGTGACTTGTTGAAGCCGTAATCGGCGAACTTGGCGAGCAGGTCGAAGATCTCGTCGGCCTTGGCCTTGGTGAGATCGCGCTCGATGCAACCCTTCACGAAGCGGTCGCGCTGCGCGTCCATCTCGGCCTTGATCTTCTTGCCCATGGCGCGGCGGAGCATGTCGGCCTCGCCGAGCGAGTAGCCGGCCAGGACCTTGGCCACCTCCATCACCTGTTCCTGGTAGACGATGATGCCGAAGGTCTCGCGCAGGATCGGCTCCAGCTTCTCGTGCGGGTACCAGCTCGCCTCGTTGCCGGCGTCGCGCCCGAGCTTGCGCTCGCAGTAGACCGGGATGTTGGCCATCGGGCCCGGGCGGTAGAGGGCCACGAGGGCGATGATGTCCTCGAAACGGTCGGCCTGCATCTCGACCAGCGCCTTGCGCATGCCCGCCGATTCCACCTGGAACACACCGACCGTCTCGCCGCGCTTCATCGGCAAGTACGTGGCCTCGTTGTCGAGGGGCAGCGAGGCGAGATCGACGATGATGCCGCGCTTGGCCAGGAAGTCCGTGCAGCAGCGCAGGAGCGTCAGGGTCTTCAGGCCCAGGAAGTCGAACTTCACGAGGCCCGCGTTCTCGACCCACTTCATGTTGAACTGGGTCACCCGCATGCCCGTCTTCGGGTCGCGGTAGAGGGGCACCAGTTCTTCCAGGGGCCGGTCGCCGATGACCACGCCGGCGGCGTGGGTCGAGGCGTGCCGGTGCAGGCCCTCGAGCTTCTTCGAGATCTCCATGAGGCGGGCGACGATGGGCTCCTCCTCGATGGCCTGCTGGAGCTTCGGCTCGCCCTCGATGGCCTGGACCAGGGTGACGGGGTTGGCCGGGTTCTGGGGCACGAGCTTGGTCAGCTTGTCGACCTGCCCATAGGGCATCTCCAGGACGCGGCCGACGTCGCGCAGCACGCCGCGGGCGAGCAGCGTACCGAAGGTGATGATCTGCGCCACCTGCCGCTCGCCGTAGCGCTGCTGCACGTATTGGATGACGCGCTCGCGGCCCTCGACGCAGAAATCGATGTCGAAATCCGGCATCGAGACGCGCTCGGGGTTCAGGAAGCGCTCGAACAGCAGCCCGAAGCGGAGCGGGTCGAGATCGGTGATGAGGAGCGACCACGCCACCAGGGAGCCGGCGCCCGAGCCGCGCCCCGGCCCCACCGGGATGTCGTGGTCCTTGGCCCACTTGATGAAGTCCGACACGATGAGGAAGTAGCCGGGAAACTTCATGCCAACGATGACGTCGAGCTCGAAGGCGAGCCGGTCGCGGTAGACCTGTTCGGTCATCCCCGGCGCGGTGCCGTGCTGGGTCAGACGCAGTTCGAGGCCGGCTTGCGCCTGCCGTCGCAGTTCCGCCGGCTCGTCGAGGGGCGGAGCGGCCTCGATCTCGGGGGCGGCCGCGTCGAGGGCGGCCACGACGCCGAAATTGGGCAGGATCGGCTTGCGGGTGCGCACGCGATAGGCGCAGCGCATGGCGATCTCGACGGTGGCCTGGAGCGCGTCCGGCAGATCGGCGAAGAGCTTGGCCATCTCCGCCCGCGAGGTGAAGCCGTGGCGCGGGGTCAGCTTGCGGCGGCGTTCGTCCGAGACGAGGCGTCCATCCGCGATGGCCAGCAGGGCGTCGTGGGCGTCGTAATCGCCCGTCTTGGCGAAGAACGGCTCGTTGGCCGCCACCACCGAAAGACCGTTGGACTCGGCAAGACGGAGCAATTCCCGCTCCACCATGCGCTCGTCGGGCAGGCCGTGGCGCAGGATCTCGACGTAGAGGCTGTCCTCGCCGAAGGCGGCCTTGAGCTGCGCCAGGCGCTTTGCGGCCAACTCGGCCCGACCCATGCGCAGAGCACAGTCGAGGGGCCCGGTGGAGCCGCCCGTGAGCGCGATCAGGCCCCGGCTCGATTCGGCCAGGGCCGCGACGTCGACGCGGGGCGAATCGCCGAGCGCGCCATCGAAATAGGCGCGGCTCGCCAGCCGCAGCAGATTGCCATAGCCGGCCTCGTCCTGGGCCAGCAGCACGATGTTGGCGTTGCCGGCCTGCGCCTGGGCCACGCGGGCCATGGGGTCGGGCGCCTCGAAGGCGACGGTGAGCTGGATGCCCGCGATGGGCTGGATGCCGGCGCCCGCGGCCTTCTCGGAGAATTCCAGGGCCCCGAACAGGTTGTTGGTGTCGGTGAGCGCCAGCGCCGGCTGCTGGTCGGCCGCCGCGGCCTTCACGAGATCGCCGACCTTCAGGGCGCCCTCGAGCAGGGAATAGGAGGAATGGGCGTGAAGGTGGACGTAGCCGGGGTCTTTGAGGATGCGTGCCATGGGACCTCAACAGCCCGAGTCGTGGTTTCCAATCCATGAGAAACCGGAGCGCGGATGCCTTCGGCTGTGGACTGGCCGCATCCTGTGCCCCTGGCGCAACGCTACCGCAAGGGCGACAGGGCGATGGCCCAGGCGGCGATCGATACCGCCAGCAATCCAAAGGCCATGAACTCGACCGCGCCCGTCAGGATCATTCGCTTGAACATCGGCCTCGCCTCCCGTTGACGTGCCGATCTTTGTTCCTGTTTTGTTCTATGTAAAGCCTATAACGAGCGTCCTCCGTCGCATGGTTAAGGGTTTACGCGGGCGGCGCGTGGTGGCCGACGCTCCCGCGCAAACTGGTTGAATGATGCACTATTCTCTTATCAATTGTTATATATCACGAATAGGTGAGTCATTCACTGCATTTTGATTGAAAATTCGCCTCAGAGAAGTATATTACATCCGAGCCGGGGAGTACCCGCACGGACCGCTCCAGATGCAGATCCACCTCGTGGCCGTCGGTTCACACGGAGACGTCCTACCCATCCTCGCCCTCGGCGTGGAACTGATTCGCCGCGGGCACGGCGTCGTCCTCGCCGCTCCCGCTCCCTTCGAAGGGCTGGCCCGCCGCGCCGGCGTACCGTTCCACGGGCTCGGTACGCGCGCCGCCTACGAGCGGGCGATGCGGGAGCCGGACCTCTGGCACCCACGCCGTGGGGTCGGCACTCTGTTCGGCGGCTTGTCGGACCTCACCGAGCAGACCTACCATTGGCTGGCGCAACAGCATCGACGCCTGCGCGGGAGCCTCGTGGTGGCCTCCAGCCTCAGCCTCGGTGCGCGGATCGCGCAGGAGAAACTCGGCCTGAACCTCATCACCGTCCACGCCATGCCGCTCCTGGTGGAGAGCCGGCACGCCGCACCGCTCCTGCCGGGCCTCGGGCTCGCCGGGCTGATGCCCTCCCGGGTGCGCCACTGGCTCGGGCGGGGAGCGGACCGCTACCTCATCGGCCCGGCCGCCCTGCCGCCCCTGAACGCCCTGCGCGCACGCCTCGACCTCGGTCCGGTGCGTCGGCTCCGCTATTGGTGGAACAGCCCCTCCCGGGTGCTGCTGATGTTCCCGGACTGGTTCGCGGCGCCCCAGCCGGATTGGCTGCCCCAGGCGGTGCAGACCGGCTTTCCGATCGTGGACCGGCTCGGCGACGCGCAGACCCTGAGCCCGGAGCTGGAATCCGTCCTGGCCGAGGGATCACCGCCCCTGGTCTTCACCTACGGCTCGGCCATGCGGAAGGCGCAGCGCTTCTTCTCGACCGCGGTCGCCCTGTGCGAGCACATGGGCCGGCGCGGCATCCTGCTCTCGCCGCAGGACGGGCAGGTGCCGCCCGACCTTCCCGCGGGCGTGATCCACGTGCCCTACGCGCCCTTGAGCGCGCTCCTGCCGCGCAGCGCCGCCCTGATCCATCACGGCGGCATCGGCACCGTGGCGCAGGCCCTGGCGGCGGGCACGCCCCAGCTCATCGTGCCCGTGGCCTTCGATCACTTCGACGAGGCGGAGCGGGTCCGGCGCCTGGGGCTCGGCGCGAGCCTGAGCCGGCGCCGCTTCACACCGGCGCGCGCGGCGCGGCGGCTCGACAGCCTGCTCGCCTCGCCGGAGGTCGCCCGGCGCTGCCGCCAGGTCCGCGAGCGCATGGCGGGGGAGGACGGCGTGTCCTCCGCCTGCGACCGCATCGAGGCGATGCTCACCGGCTGACGCGGCCGCCTTACGGGATCAGGGCAATTGCTCGATCAGGCCGTCGCGGATGGTCACGCGCCGGTCCATGCGGGCGGCGAGCTCCATGTTGTGCGTGGCGATCAGCGCCGCGAGGCCGGAGGCGCGCACCAGCGAAACCAGGATGCCGAAGACGTGGGCAGCGGTGTGCGGGTCGAGGTTGCCGGTGGGCTCGTCGGCGAGCAGCAGGCGCGGACCGTTGGCGACGGCGCGGGCGATGGCGACCCGCTGCTGCTCGCCGCCGGACAGTTCGGCCGGCCGGTGTACGAGGCGCTCCTTCAGGCCGAGGAAGCTGAGGAGCTCCGTCGCCCTCAGCCTGGCCTCGCGGTTCGAGAGGCCCCGGATGAGCTGGGGCATGACCACGTTCTCGAGGGCCGAGAACTCGGGCAGCAGGTGATGGAACTGGTAGACGAAGCCCATCTCCTCGCGGCGCAGGCGGGTGCGCTCGCCATCCGCCAGGGCGGCGGTCGGCATGCCGCCGATATAGACCTCTCCGCCATCCGGACGTTCCAGCAGGCCGGCGAGGTGCAGGAGCGTGCTCTTGCCCGCCCCCGAGGGGGCCACCAGGGCGACGAGCTCGCCGGGCCAGATCGCGAGGTCGGCGCCGCGCAGGATCTCAAGGGCGCCGGCCCCTTGCGCGTAGCGGCGCTCCACCTTGGCGAAGAACAGGGCCGGGACCGGCTGCGCGCCGGGCGCCTCGGCATTCGTGGTCATGGGTGTCCTCGTGTCGGGCTCATGATTCCGGACCCGCCGCTCCGGACCCTGAGCGATCCGGGGCGATGGCGTCAGCCGTAGCGCAGGGCCTGCACCGGATCGAGCCGGGCGGCGCGCCATGAGGGGTACAGCGTCGCGATCAGCGACAGGGCGATGGAGGTGACGACCACCACGGTGATCTCGTTGGCGTTCATCTCGGCCGGGATCTCGGCGAGGAAGCGCACGGTCGGATCCCAGGCGGAGGGGAACAGCACCCGCTGGATGCCCTTGATGTTCATCGTGATCAGGACGCCCAGGGCCAGACCGCTCAGGGTGCCGACGACGCCGATCAGCGCGCCGTTGATGAGGAACACCCGCATGATGGTGCCGGGCGTCGCCCCCATGGTCCGCAGGATGGCGATGTCGCTCGACTTGTCGCGCACCAGCAGGATCAGCCCCGAGATGATGTTCAGGGTCGCCACAACGACGATCAGGCTGAGGATGAGGAACATCACGTTCCGCTCCACCTCCAGGGCGCCGAAGAAGGTCCGGTTGCGCTGACGCCAGTCGGTGAGGAGCACCGGGCGCTCGGCGGCCATCTCGAGGTCGGGCCGCATGGCCGCCACGGTCTCGGCGTTGTCCAGATAGATCTCGATCAGGCTGACATCGGCGTCCCGGTTGAAGAAGGCCTGCGCCTCCGAGAGCGGCATGAACACGAAGGTCGAGTCGAACTCGGTCATGCCGATCTCGAAGATCGCCTTGACGGTGTAGCCCTTGGTGCGCGGCGCGGTGCCGAAGGGGGTCGAGGCGCCCTTCGGGGTGAGCAGGTTGAGCTGGTCGCCGGCCTGGACGCCGAGGGATTCGGCGAGCCGCCGGCCCAGGGCGACGCCCGACCCGTCGTCGAAGCCCTCCAGGGTGCCGCCCTTGATGTTGTCCGCGATGGCGCCGATCTTCGTCAGGTCCTCGCCCCGGATGCCCCGGACCAGCACGCCGCTGCCCGCCCCGCCGAAGGGCGAGGAGGCGAAGGCCTGCCCCTCGACCAGGGGAATCGCCGCGCGAACCCCGGCGACCTTGGACAGGCGCTCGGAGAGGTCGGCGTAATCCGTGAAGAGCTTGTCGATCGGCGAGACGAAGACGTGGCCGTTGATGCCCACGATCTTCGACAGGAGCTCGGTCCGAAACCCGTTCATCACCGAGAGCACGATGATCAGCGTGGCCACCCCGAGGGTGATGCCCAGCAGCGAGAAGAACGCCACCACGGAGACGCCGCCGCCGCGCCGCCGCGCCCGCAGATAGCGCCCCGCGATGATCCACTCGAAACCGGCGAAGGGCGGCGTGCTCCCACGCCTGAACCGGGCGCGGAGTCCCGCCAGCCTGTCCGTCAGGGCCCCCGCCATGATGCGCCTCAGATCCGCTTCAGGCGGGAGAGGAGGTCGATCGGCGCGATGGTCTCGCGCTCACCCCCGGCCCGGCGCTTGAGCTCGACCTTGCCCTCGGCGAGGCCGCGCGGCCCGACGATGACCTGCCAGGGCAGGCCGATGAGGTCGGCGGTGGCGAACTTGGCGCCCGGGCGCTCGTCGCGGTCGTCGTAGAGCACGCTGAGGCCGGCGGCCTCGAGCGTCGTCTGGATCTCCGCGCAGGCGGCATCGGTGGCGGCGTCGCCGGTCTTCAGGTTGATCAGCGCGACGTCGAAGGGCGCCACCGCGTCGGGCCAGACGATGCCGGCCTCGTCGTGGGAGGCCTCGATGATCGCCGCCACCAGCCGGCTCGGGCCGATGCCGTAGGAGCCCATGTGGACCGGGCGCTCGACGCCGTCGGGGCCGGTGACCTTGGCGCCCATCGGCTCGGAATACTTGGTGCCGAAGTAGAAGATGTGCCCGACCTCGATGCCGCGCGCGGCCATCTGCTTGTCGGCCTGCACCTCGGCGAAGGCCGCCGGCTCGTGCATCTCGGAGGTGGCGGCGTAGAGCGACGTCCAGCGGTCGACGGTGCCCTGGAGCCCGGCGACGTCCTCGAAATCGGTGGTGACGGGCGGAATCTCGAAGTCGAGGTACTGGCTGTCGCAGTAGACTTCGCTCTCGCCGGTCTGGGCCAGGATGATGAACTCGTGGCTGAGATCGCCACCGATCGGGCCCGTATCGGCCCGCATGGGGATCGCCTTGAGGCCGAGGCCCGCGAAGGTGCGCAGGTAGGCCACGAACATCCGGTTGTAGGCGTGGCGGGCGGCGGCCTGGTCGATGTCGAAGGAATAGGCGTCCTTCATCAGGAACTCGCGCGAGCGCATGGTGCCGAAGCGCGGCCGGACCTCGTCGCGGAACTTCCAGGAGATCTGATAGAGGTTCTTGGGCAGGTCCTTGTAGGACCGCACGCTACCGCGAAAAATCTCGGTGACGACCTCCTCGGCGGTGGGCCCGAACAGCATCTCGCGGTCGTGGCGGTCGGCGATGCGGAGCATCTCCTTGCCGTAGGCCTCGTAGCGGCCGGATTCCCGCCAGAGCTCGGCCGACTGGATGGTCGGCATCAGGATCTCGATGGCGCCCGCCCGGTCCTGCTCCTCGCGAATGACCGCGCAGACCTTGTTCAGGACCCGCAGACCCAGCGGCAGCCACGCGTAGATGCCGGCGGCTTCCTGACGCACGAGCCCCGCGCGCAGCATGAGGCGGTGGGAGACGATCTCGGCCTCCTTGGGCGTCTCGCGCAAGGTCGGCAGGAAGTAGCGGGAGAGACGCATGGGAGGCCCTGGAAACAGCGCGCCAGCGGGTCGGCGGCACGCTGGGGCACACAACACATTGCACCGGGAAAAGACAAGCGTGGCTGGACGATACGGGAAGCGGGCGTGGCTTTTGGACATCGTCCCACCGGGGCCCGCGCGAGCCCCTTCCGCCGTTCCGGTAGAAAAGCGCAGGAATATCTCACAGGGGAGGTGACAATGAGAATTGTTGTTCCTATAAGCGCCTCCGTGATGGACGCGCCGCCAAGCAGCGGCGCCGCACGGTCCGAGTCTCGGGAGGAATTTCAGCCGCCACGCCGTAAGCAATGCGTGAGACAATCGAGGCTGAGCCAGTTACCATCTTCATAAAGCAAGGCTTAGGCCTTGCTTTTTTTATGTCCGATCAGCGAGCAAGCCTTTCACGGACGCGCGTTCATAGAAGTCGACGTCGCCCCGGGATGTCTGCGTCAGAGTCCGGCCAGTTCGAATACCTGGATCGCCAGCAGGAAGACCACGCTCGACAGGAGCGTGGTGAGGATGGCCTTCTCGCGCAGGCGTGGGGCAGCCGGCGCGCCCGGGTCCTGTCCCGGCACGATGCGCGCCGGGTCGTCCTCGACCTGATTGCGCAGGGGCAGGATGACGAAGAGCAGCGTCCACCAGACCACGAAATAGAGCGCCATGGCGCCGAACACCGTGAGCTTGAACAGGCTCACGGCCAGCGCGACGACGGCGGCCAGCACCAGGGCGATCACCGCGAGGGTGCGCAGGGTGGTGGCGGCCAGGGCCTGGAGGACGGGACCCATCCGGCTCAGACCTGCTCCAGCTCGACCAGGGTGCCGAGAAAGTCCTTCGGATGGAGGAACAGCACGGGCTTGCCGTGGGCGCCGATCTTCGGCTCGCCGGTGCCGAGGACGCGGGCGCCCTGGGCCTTGAGCTTGTCGCGGGCCACGATGATGTCGTCGACCTCGTAGCAGACGTGGTGGACGCCGCCATTGGGGTTGCGCTCGACGAAGCTCTCGATCGGCGAGCCCTCGCCCAGCGGCGACATCAGTTCGACCTTGCTGTTGGGCAGGTTCACGAAGACCACCGTGACCCCATGCTCGGGCTGCGGCAGCGGCTCGGTGACCGTGGCCCCGAGGGTGTCCCGGTAGATGGCGCAGGCGGCGTCGAGATCGCGGACCGCGATGGCGACGTGATTCAGGCGTCCGATCATGGTTTGCTCCCCTTCGAAAAATCCGCGACGCAAACAATCCCTCTCCCCCCTACGGGAGAGGGTTCGTAGGGCTTCAGCACCGAGTTCGCGATGGCATCAAGCCTGTACCCCCGGTACTGACCCGTGCCGCCGTCGATGCTCGCTTCCGTGATGATCCCGGCCTTGCCGTAGCCGACCACCTGCACGGCGTGGCGGTTGCCATCGT
>NZ_JAKSYI010000128.1 GCF_022829285.1 Methylobacterium sp. J-078 | reverse complement strand
CGGGTCGCCGTTCTCCGACAGACGCTGATAGCGCTCATCCAGATCGAAGAACCCTGGCTAACCCATCCGAGCCTCCCCAACCTCAACAGCAGCACGGAATCACGACACCGTCCCGCAAGGAAGGGGTATTTCAAGGTGTCCCTTCGGAGTAGAGCAGGACAATGCGCGCCGGCAAGATGTGCTTGATGGGACGGGAGCGGTCACCCGCAATCCCAGCCAACTGGGACATCGTGGCGTCATCGAGGAGTACACAGACAGTCTGAGCCATAGCCCAGACTCGCACGCTTCACGACCCGCGTGAATCATCTGTCCGCGTCACTGCCCTAGCAGGGTGTTGAAGAAGTCGGCCATCTGCGGGCGATGAAGGGGATTTCGTCGCCGCGGTGGACGCGGATTTCGCCGCGAAGCGAGCCGTCGGCCTGGACCTCGGCCGATCCCGAGCCGCAGACCGGGTCCATCTCGTCATTGCCGTTCCAGTCGAACGCGATGGCGGCGCGATCACTCCC
>NZ_JAKSYI010000127.1 GCF_022829285.1 Methylobacterium sp. J-078 | reverse complement strand
GCTGCGCAAAGCGGCCGAGCGCACGGTCAATCGGCTCTGGAGTGTCGTCGGCGATCTGCTCGACGCCTTCACACCAACCGAGTGCGCAAACTACTTCGCTGCCGCCGGCTACGATCCGGAGTAAGTGGAAAACGCTCTAGGGTTTTCCGGGGCTGTGTTCCGGCGAGGCGGACCAGGAGGGTTTGCCATATCCCCTGCTGCACCGTCGCGCGCGGACTTTTTATTGATGAACTACTGCGGTTAGTCGTTGCGAGCCGGTATGCGGGTCCGAGCCGCCGGCCGTTGGTGCGGGCAACGATATACGAGTGCTGTTGGCGCGTTGATGCGGTGCGTACCGTGCCAGCTGGCTTGCGAAGGTCCGCGATTAAGTGCTGGTCTTCGCTGACGCTGAGCTGGCTGAATTGATCGATGAAAAGGCGCCGAGCCAAAAGCCGAGGCTAGATGCCGCCCATCGGACACCTTGAAATACCCCTTCCTTGCGGGACGGTGTCGTGATTCCGTGCTGCTGTTGAGGTTGGGGAGGCTCGGATGGGTTAGCCAGGGTTCTTCGATCTGGATGAGCGCTATCAGCGTCTGTCGGAGAACGGCGACCCG
>NZ_JAKSYI010000124.1 GCF_022829285.1 Methylobacterium sp. J-078 | reverse complement strand
CGCTCGCGAGCATTTCGCTCGGCGCCCGACTCATGGCGCGCGGCCTGCTCGTCGACGACGCCATGATCTCCGTCGAGATGATGGTCGCGAGCCTGGAGGTCGTCTACAGCCTGCAGAAGACCGCCGTCTTCGGCTACACCTCCACCGCGTTCCCGATGCTGACGGGCACGCTCGTGACCGTAGCCGACTTCATCCCCATCGGCTTCAACGGCTCGTCGGCGGGCGAGTACGCCTACTCGCTCTTCGTCGTCATCGCGGTCTCGCTCCTCGTCTCATGGGTGGTGGCCGTGGCGTTCACCCC
>NZ_JAKSYI010000117.1 GCF_022829285.1 Methylobacterium sp. J-078 | reverse complement strand
GCACCCGCGCCTGGATGCTGTCGCGCCCGCTCTCGGGCTTCTCCGAGACCTTCGCGCAGTACCTGATGGAGGTCGGGCAAGGCGGCGGCAGCGAGGCGCCGGAGCCCGACCCGGAGGCCGAGGGCGTGCTGTTCGTGGTCGGCGGCCAGCCCCGCCTCGTCCTCGACGGCACCGCCTACGATCTCACGCCCGGCAGTTACGCCTACCTGCCGCCGGGCGCCACCTGGAGCCTGCGCAACGACGCGGCCGAGCCCGCCCGCTTCCACTGGATCCGCAAGGCCTACGCCCGGGTGCCCGGCATCGCGCTCCCGCCGGCCTTCGTCACCCATGAATCCGCGATCACCCCGGCGCCGATGCCCGGCACGGACGGCGCCTGGGCCACCACCCGCTTCGTCGCCTCCGACGACGTGCGCCACGACATGCACGTCAACATCGTCACGCTCCGCCCGGGCGCCTCGATCCCCTTCGAGGAGACCCACGTGATGGAGCACGGTCTGTTCATGCTCCAGGGCAAGGCGGTCTACCGGCTCAACCGCGACTGGGTCGAGGTCGAGGCCGGCGACTTCCTCTGGCTGCGCGCCTTCTGCCCCCAGGCCTGCTACGCCGGCGGACCCGAACCCTTCCGCTACCTCCTCTTCAAGGACGTCAACCGACACGCCCCCCTCGCACCCGTCCGGGCCGCCCGATGAGCGGGCGCCGGATCGTCGCCGAGCCGCTGACGGCCGAGGCCTTCGCCCCGTTCGGCACGGTGATCGACAAGGACGCCGTGGACCCGCGCCCGATGAATGCCGGCAAGGCCCGCCGCTTCCACGACCTCGCCAAGGTGGTGGTCTCAGGGGGCGGGAGCCGGGTGGTGATCGGCCATGTCGAGGCCGAGCCCTACGCGCTGCCGCTGTCCCTCGGGCTCGTGGAGCGTCACCCCCTCGGCGCCCAGGCCTTCGTGCCCCTGAACGCCGCGCCCTTCCTCGTCACGGTCTGCCCGGACGAGGACGGCAGGCCCGGCCGGCCCCGGGCCTTCCTCACCGCGCCGGGACAGGGCGTCTGCTACGCCATCAACACCTGGCACGGCGTCCTTACCCCCCTGGGCGAGGCTCAGGATTTCCTCGTGATCGACCGGGGCGGGCCCGGGTCGAACCTCGAAGAATTTGTCTTCGACGAGGCCTGGACGGTTGAGGTGCCGGATCGGACCTGAACGGCCCCGCGAACGCGCCTCGTCGCAGAGATCGTCGCTCGCCTCGGCGCGACGTTCCAGCCGCTCAAATATGTCGTAAAACACTATGTGATGTACCGAAACGTCGTATATCGATGTTTCGTGCGGGAGGGTTGGGCCCGCCTCGGCGAGGAGGCCTCATGGAGACGGTTCGCTCTGTCGGCGACGCTTGGGCGGAACGCACCGGGCTCGGATCCCGATGATGGCGCGATGCGCGTCCGGACGGAGCCGCGCGACCCGCGACGCCGTCCTGTCCCTGGACCTGCAGTTTCCGGCCTCCGAAATTCCACGCCTCGCCGGCGCCTACCGGCTCGACGCGCGGGAGCGGGCGGCCTTCGCGGCCGGCGCCCGCATTCGCGCGGGGGATTTTAGCCGCGAACACCTCGCGCCGATCTTGACCTGGAAGGTGAATGACCGCGGTCGCAGCCGCCCCTTGCGCAACAGCGACGAGGAGGTGGCCGACGCCCTGCGGACCGCCCTTCTCGCCGCGACGCCGCGCGCGGCGGTCGCGGTCCTGGTGGGACTCTCCGGCGTCGCCGTGCCGGTGGCCTCGGCGATCCTGGCGGCGGTCCGGCCCGAGCACTACAGCGTCCTCGACCACCGGGGGCTTCGGGCGCTGGGCTGCGGCCCCCGGGATATCGGCGCCCGGGCCTCGATGCCCCTGGACCTCTACCTCGCCTATCTCGGGTTCTGCCGCGATCTGGCCTGCGCCAACCAGGTGCCGTTGCACGATCTCGACCGGGCCTTCTGGCAATGGTCGAAGGCCCGCGACGACGCCGCGACCGGGCTGTTCGTGACGGGCCTCGGCGCGCGCCGGCCGGACGCCGCGCGCCTGATCCCGGCCTGAGCCCGTCCGGATCGGAGCGGCGCCTACTGCGCCGCCGCGAGGGTGCGCGCCGCATCGCGGCGCGTGAGCACGAAGAAACCGAGCGCCGCGGCGACGATGACAGCGCCGATCGCCGCCGCGACCCCCAGCACGAATCCGAACCCGCCCCGGTCGTGCAGGAGGGCGATCAGCGGCACCACGAACCCGCTCACCGTGAAGCCGAGGAAGTAGCGCACGCTGTAGGCCCTGGCGCGATAGACCGGGGGGACGTAGCGGGCCACCATCGCGTCGTTGATGACGACCTGCCCGTAAAGCGCCGCCATCGCCAGGACGAGGCCGAAGAGGAGGGGCACGCCCGTGCTCGCCGCCGCGAGGCCGAGGCCGAGCGGTTGCAGGAGGGACAGGCCGAGGAAGAGGGCCGGCAGGCTGTAGCGGTCGATCAGGCGCCCCATCAGCAGCTGGGTGAGGGCCCCGAACGCGAAGACCAGGGTGGCGACCGCCCCGATCAGCACCAGGGGCAGCCCGTCGCCGACGCGCTCGTCGACCACCTTGGGCAGGGCGATCGTGGTGATGTTGAAGGTCATCCCGCCCGCCATGATCGCGCAGGCGAACACGATGAGGAGGGGAATCGGGCGCGCGACCGAGAGGACGGGTTTCGCCCCGGCCTTGGCCTGCGACCCCTCGCCGTCGCCGGGCACGAGGGCGAGGAACGCCGTGCCGCAGGCAAGGCAGAACAGGCCCGGCACCACGAAGGCCGCCTGCCAGCCGAATCCCGAGGCCAGGAGCGCCGTCACGCCCGCGGCCGTGGCGGCGCCGACGTTGCCCCAGACGCCGTTCACCCCGAGATCGCGCCCGAGGCGCCGGGCATGCGTCACCAGCATGGTCGAGCCGACGGGATGGTAGATCGCCGAGGCCAGCCCCAGCACGCAGAGCCAGACCATGAAGGCCGTCGGGCTGCCCGCGCTCGCCACCCCGAGGCAGGACAGGCCGTAGCCGAAGAAGAAGATCGCCAGCATGGTCCGGCGCCCGAACCGGTCCGCGAGCCAGCCCATCGGCAGGGCGCAGAGGCCGAAGGCCACGAAGGCGCCGGTGGCGAGCTTGATCAGCTCGCCGTAGCTCAGGCCCGTCTGCGCCGCGATGGCGAGGACGGCGGTCGGGTAGATCAGCAGGACGAAGTGATCGAGGGCATGCGCCACGTTGACGAAGCGCAGGGTGCGGCGGGACAGGGTGTCGGCATCCATGGGCAGGCATCTCCGCGGGCGGGTTCCTGCCTACATGACCCGTTGAACGCCGTCGGGCCGAAGGTGTACGCGATCGGGCCAGGCAGGAGCGTGCAGAGGAGGGCGCCATGCGTTCGATCCGGTCCGAGGATTACCAGGCGGTCCCCCGCGCCGTCGCGGTGATGCCCAAGACCTTCGCGGCGGGCAGCCGCACGGACCGGCACCACCACCCGCGCGCGCAGCTCCTCTACGCCACCGCCGGCCTCATGATGGCCACCGCCGAGGACGGCACCTGGGTGGTGCCGGAGGGCCATGCCCTGTGGATTCCCCCCGGCCTCCCGCACGCGGTGGTCATGCACGGCGACGTGGCGATGTGCTCGGCCTACCTCGCGGTGGAGGCGATCGCCGGCTTTCCGGTGCGCGCCCGCGTCATCGAGGTCTCGGCCCTGCTGGCCGCCGCCCTGGTGGCCCTCACGGGCGAGCCCGTCCTCTACGACGAGGCCGGGCGCGGCGGGCATCTGGCCGCCCTCGTCCTCGACGAGATCGCTAAAGCGCCCGAGACCCGTCTGACGCTGCCCCTGCCGCGCGACGCCCGTCTCCGGCGGGTCTGCCTCGGGCTGATCGACAATCCTGCCTTCGCCCTCGACCTCGATGCCTGGGCCGATCAGGCGGGCCTGAGCCGCCGGACCCTGACGCGCGGGTTTCGCCGGGAGACGGGCCTGAGCTTCGGGCAGTGGCGCGCCCGGGCCCGGGTGGTGCACGCCCTGGCGCTGGCAGCCGATGGCCGGGCGCCGCGCCAGGTCGCCGCCTCGGTCGGCTACCGCAGCCTCCAGGCCCTGCGGGGGCGGACGGAAGCGCTGATCGGGGAATCCGGGGTGCGCTGAGCGCGGGGGTGAAGCGCCCGGCGTCGGTCCGCGATCGGCGGGGACCGGAGCGCGTAGGCCGCCAGGCGCGAATTGCGGTAGCGCTCGTCTGCGGTCACCTCCCGGCCGACCCAGTTCGGCAGCACGACCGGCTCATCCGCATGGCCGAGTTCGACCTCGGCCAGGATCAGACCGCTCAAGGCCCCGCCGAAGAGGTCGACCTCCCAGACATGACCGTGCGCCGCGATGCGGTGGCGGGTCTTCTCGACCCGGCTCCGGGCGGGAATCATGGCGAGCATCGCCGCGCCGGTCCCAGGTTCGATCTCCCGCTCCACTTCCCGGCGGGACGGCCCCTGGCGCCGGCCCTTCCAGGCGAGGAAGTAGCGCTCGCCCAGGCAGCGCACCCGCACCGTGTTCTCGGCATCCGTGAAGAGGTAGCCCTGCACGATGTCGACGCCGGACCGGCAATGCTCCAGCACGGCCGGATGGGCGAGGAACTTGCGCTCGATCTCGATCGCCATGCAGGACCCGACGGCAGTTGCGAGGGCGGCTTCGTGACGCACAACGGGGCCGAACACAAGGGCACCGGCTGCGGGCGTCCGCGTTGTCCCAGTCCGGTCGAGCCGCGCAGGATTTTGCGCGTGCTGTCAAACCAAAGCAATGCGGCCCCATCGGTTGCGGCGTATCGGTGCCGAAATGGCATGCGGGGGCCGCCCATGCGGGGGCCCCGAGGACACGAAGCTGAAGAAGCGTACGCCCCGCCCCCAGATCGCCGCGCTGCCGTTCCGGCTTGATGCCGACGGCCGCCCCGAGATTCTGCTGGTCACCTCCCGGGAGACCAAGCGGTGGATCATCCCGAAGGGCTGGCCCATGCGCGGCCGCAAGGACCATCGCGCCGCCGAGCAGGAAGCCTTCGAGGAGGCCGGGCTGAAAGGCCGGATCGGCAAGAAGGCGATCGGCCGCTACCGCTACGACAAGCGGCTGGCGGACGGCAGCGCGCTGGCCTGCGCGGTGACGGTCTATCCGCTCCGGGTGATCGAGGAGCGCAAGCGCTGGCCCGAGCACAAGCAGCGCCGGCGGTGCTGGTATCCGGCCGAGGACGCCGCAGCCCTGGTTCAGGAATGCGACCTCCAGGAACTGCTCCTCGCCTTTCGCGGGCCGGCCGACCGGGCGGCCCGCTGACGCTTCGGCGGATCCCGCGCGGCGTCAGCCCCGGACCGGATCGAGGGTCACGGACCAGAGCGCAGCGTCGGCGGCGTCCTTCAGCGTCACGGTCATCTGTTCCGTGCCGCCGTCGACGGCGACGTGGCCGAAGAACTGGTAGCCGGCCGCCGGAGACAGGTTCACCTGCCCCTTCGGCGGCGCCTTCACGAAGCGCAGCTGGGGCCCGAACGTGTCGTCGAGGGCGTTGGGTCCGAAGGTCCCGGCATGCAGCGGGCCGGCGACGAATTCCCAGAACGGCTCGAAATCCTGGAACCGGGCCCGGTTCGGGTCGTAGTAATGCGCCGCCGCGTAGTGCACGTCGGCGGTGAGCCAGACCGTGTTGCGAATCCCCGAATCCCGCAGGAAGCGCAGGAGATCGGCGATCTCGAGCTCCCGGCCGAGCGGCGGCCCGTCCCCCTGCGCGACGGCCTCCGAGCCGAACCTCCGGTCGGAATCGTACGGCACGACGAGCCCGAGGGGCATGTCGGCGGCGATCACCTTCCAGGTCGCGCGGGAGGCGCGCAGCGCGCGCTTGAGCCAGGCGACCTGCACCGGGCCGAGGAAGTGGGCGTCCGGTCCGTAGACGTCCTGCCGGTTCTCCCCGTTCGGCCCGCGATAGGAGCGCATGTCGAGCATGAAGACGTCGACCAGGGGACCGTACGCGATCGTCCGGTAGACACGGCCGGGCTCCGAGGGCGCGAAGCGCATCGGCATGTATTCGTGGAAGGCGCGCGTGGCCCGGACCTGGAGGGCGAGCACGTTGGGGTCGCGATAGGCCTTGCGCAGGTGCTCGGCCCGGGTCAGGGGCTCCCCCGGCCACCAGTTGTTGGTGACCTCGTGGTCGTCCCACTGCGCGAAGATCGGGATCTCGGCGTTGAGGGCCAGGACGTTGGCGTCGGTGAGGTTGTAGCGGTAGCGCCCGCGAAACTCCTCCAGGGTCTCGGCCGGCTTCGACACCGCCTCGGTGACGCGGTTGCGCCAGAGGGTGCCGTCGGGCAGGGGCACCTCAGGCGCGATCGGGCCGTCGGCGTAGATCGTGTCGCCGGAATGCAGGAAGAAGTCCGGGCGATTCCGCAGCATGGCCGCGTAGATCGTCATGCCGCCGCGGGCCTCGTCGATGCCCCAGCCCTGGCCGGCCGTGTCGCCGGACCAGCAGAACGAGACCGAGCGGCGCTCTGCGGGCGCGGTGCGGAAGCGCCCGACCTGGGGCGCGCCGAGGATCGTGGGCGCGGCGAGATCATGCAGGCGGACCCGGTAGAACACGTCCTGGCCCGGCGGCAGGTCTGTCAGGGCGACCTTCACGGTGCCGTCGCTCACCGGCAGGGCATCGGCGAATGTGCCGCCGTGGATCTCCGCGAAGCGCTCGGTGGTCGCCCACTCGATCAGTGCCCGGCAGGGCCGGTCGGCCCGTGCCCAGACGATGGCGGAGGTGGCGTCGACGTCGCCGGATTGCAGACCGTGGGTGAGGACCGGGCGGTCGGCGGCCCGGCTGAGGCCGGGGCGGAACACGCCGCCGCCGAGGCCCGCGAGGCCGGCGGCGGCACCGGCGAGGAACGGACGACGGGTCAGGCTCGAACGGGATGACCGGGACATGGCGTGGGGACTCCCTCCGGGACGGCCTCGCTATGCCGCACCCATCTGACGCCTTGACGACGCTGCCGCCCGCCTCCGACAGGAGCGTTACGTCGAGAGATCGGGTTTTAATCCCAAAACTGTGCCGCTTGCGGCAGCCTGTCACATGCCTGTATCACTAGCGGGATAGCGCACGGACGATTGTCTGACCGACACCCGGGAACCTGCATGTCCGACGCTGCCCTGCCCAACGCTGCTGCGACGTCACCCGATCTGGCGAGGCCCCCGGGCGGAGAAGCGGCGCCCCGGCGCGGGCCGCGGATGGACCACCGCATCCATCCGGGCGGCGTCATCGCCTTCCTGCTGGTCCTCGTGGGCGGTCTGACCTACGCGGTCGTCAGCCTCGTGGCCGACATGAACGCGGTCCACCAGGAACCCCTGGCGGTGGGCGCCTTCGTCCTGCTCGGGCTCGCGCTGCTCATCGCCCTGGGCTTCGAGTTCGTGAACGGCTTCCACGACACGGCGAACGCGGTCGCGACCGTGATCTACACCCACTCGATGCCGCCCCTCGTGGCGGTGATCTGGTCGGGGGCCTTCAACTTCCTCGGGGTGCTGCTCTCCTCGGGGGCCGTCGCCTACGCCATCGTCACCCTGCTGCCGGTGGAGCTGATCCTCCAGGTCGGCTCCGGGGCGGGGTACGCGATGATCTTCTCGCTGCTGATCGCCGCCATCCTGTGGAACCTCGGCACCTGGGCCTTCGGCCTGCCGAACTCCTCGTCGCACGCCCTGATCGGTTCGGTCATCGGCGTCGGCCTCGCCAACCAGCTCATGGCGCCCGAGGGCTCCGCGACCTCCGGGGTGGACTGGACGCAGGCGCTCGGCGTGTTCAAGGCCCTGCTGTTCAGTCCGGTCTGCGGCTTCGTCGCCGCCGCCCTGCTGCTGCTCGCCCTCAAGGCCACCGTGCGGCGCAAGGACCTCTACGAGGCGCCCGAGGGCGAGGCGCCGCCCCCGCTCTGGATCCGCGGGATGTTGATCCTGACCTGCACCCTCGTGTCGTTCTTCCACGGCGGCAACGACGGGCAGAAGGGCATGGGGCTGATCATGCTCATCCTCATCGGCGCGGCGCCGACCGCCTACGCGCTGAACCGCACCATGGCCGACGACACCACCCCGGCCTTCGTCGCCGCCTCGCAGAGCGCGCGGGCGGTGTTCGCCAGCCATGCGGGCAGCGGCGCCCAGCCCGACGCGGCCGCGGCCCGCAGGCAGGTGGCGGAGGCCCTGCGCTCCAAGGAGCTGAACCAGCCCGCGATCTACGCGGCCCTGGCCGCCCTGTCGGCCGACATCGCCGCGAACGTCCAGAATTACGGGGCGATCAAGCAGGTCCCGGCGGCCCAGACCTCCAACCTGCGCAACGACATGTACCTCGCCTCCGACGCGATCCGCCTGCTGCCGAAGAACGGCGCCACCTTCTCCGAAGCGGAAACCGCCACGCTCAAATCTTATACCGGGCTCCTCAACGACGGCACGCGCTACATCCCGACCTGGGTGAAGGTCTGCGTCGCCATCGCGCTCGGGCTCGGCACCATGGTCGGCTGGAAGCGCATCGTGGTCACGGTGGGCGAGAAGATCGGCAAGACCCACCTCACCTACGCGCAGGGCGCGTCCGCCGAGATGGTGGCGGCCGGCACGATCGGCCTGGCCGAACTCTACGGGCTGCCGGTCTCGACGACCCACATCCTGTCGAGCGGCGTCGCCGGAACCATGGCGGCCAACGGATCGGGCCTGCGGATGGCGACCGTCCGCAACATGGCGCTGGCCTGGGTGCTGACCCTGCCGGCGGCGATCACCCTCGCGGGCATCCTGTTCTTCCTGCTGCGACACGTGTTCTGACCGGACGAGAGGCACCGATGACCGATCCCGAGCCCGCCCCGGACGCGATCCCCGGGGACCGCCTCAGCGCCATGAACGCCGCGCTGGCGGAGTGGGCCGCCTCCTCGGCGGCCGAGAGCCCCTCGCTCATCGAACGCTTCGAGGCGATGGGATACCGGGTCCGGGGCAAGTCGCGGGAGGAGGTCGCGGAGGTGCTCAAGCACCCGCCGGCAGGGCCCTCCGCGCCCCCGGCGGACGGGCGCTGACCTCCGGAAGGCCCGGGGCGGTCAGCGCTGCCGACGACGGCGGAGCCCGATCGTCAGCGCGGCCACGAGCACGAACAGGCCGAGACGGGAGTGCAGGAGCGCGGCAGCCTGGATCAGGACGAACACCCCCGCGAACACCATCCAGGGATTCAGGGCGATCTTGCCGTCGGCATCCGTCGTCGGTGACGAGGCCCGCGAGGTGCGGCCGACCGGTGGAACGACGCGTCGGTCCGGCCCGTGCCGCTCGATCCCGTGCAGCAGGGCGCGGAAGCGGCGCAAACGGGCGACGACGGCGGATGCCCGGATCGGCCCCAAGGAGCCGCGCTCCACCGTACGCACGCTCGAGGAGGCGGCGATCATCGTCGCCTTTCGGCGTCACACCCTGCGCCCGCTCGACGACTGCCCCTACGGTCTGCAGCCGACGATCCCGCACCTGACCCGGTCCGCGCTGCATCGCTGTCTGGAACGTCGTGGCATCAGCCGACGGCCCGAGGTCGATGGTGACAAGCCGAAGAAGCAGCGCTTTGCGAGCTACGCCATCGGCTACGTCCACATCGACATCGCCGAGGCGAGTACGGCCGGGGGCAAGCTCAGGCTGTTCGTGGCCATCGACCGCACCAGCAAGTTCGCCTTCGTGCGACGGGTGGAGAGCGCCGGCAAGATGGACGCCGCTCAATTCCTGCGCGACTTCATCGAAGCGGTGCCCTGCCACATCCACACTGTCTCACGGACAATGGCATTCCGTTCACATCAGGTCAGCGGGACATCTACGACAGCCAGCACATCTTCGATCGCGCCTGCGATGAGCATGGCATCAAGCTCCGTCTGACCGAGGTGAACCATCCTTGGACCAATGGGCAGGTCGAGCGAATGAACCGCACGATCAAGGACGCGACGGTCAAACGCGACCAAGGCCGCGCGGGCGGCCGGGGCGAATCCGGACAGCGTGGCGGCCAGAAGGAGGCTCGGCCGTTTCACGGCGCGGGTCCCCGCCCCAGGCGCGGCGCCACCGAGGCGGCGATGCGCTCGACCCGCGCGAGAACCTCCGGCCGGTCGGCCCCGGCGAGGCCGACGACGCGCAGGTAGCCCCCGTCGGCGAACCGGATCGTCTGGATCACGCCGACCTCCCGGCCCGAGCGCGCGTCCTTGCCCGTCCCGCGCAGGTGCACGACGACCGCCCCGTCGCGGGTGGAGCGCTCTTCGTCCGTGACCACGACGTCCCGGACCTCGCGGATGGTGCCGAGCGCCTTGCGGGCGAAAGCGCCCTCCTGGCCGGGGGCGACCGGGACCTGCCCCAGAGCGGGCGCGACGATGACCAGGGCCTGGGTCCCCTCGGGGTCGACGTCCCTGGGGCCGTCGGTGAGGAGGAGGGCGTTGCCCATCAGGGTACGGACGGGACGGAAGCCCGCGCGGTCGCCGACCGTGTAGGGCAGGGTCGCGATCTGGTCGTCGACGGAGCCGGGCGCGCGGAACGCGATCGTCGCCAGGGCCGCCTCGACCGCCCGGTCCGGCACCTGCCGGCGGGCCGATTCGGGAACCTGTACAGTGACGAGGCCGGTGCCGCCCGCGCCGCGCACCACCGCGACCCACTTGGCGTAGGTGAGCCCGTTGGCCGCCTGGCTGCCGCGCAGGACGCGGCCCTCGCCCCCGGCCACGGGCAGCCCCTCGCTCCCACCCTTGGCGCGAAAGCCGGTGGCGCTCAGGGCCTCCGGCGTGAACCCCGTCACGAGCTGCCCGTAGGCCTCGGCCGGCATCTCCACGATGACGATCGAGGCACCCGAGCGGTGCTCGAAGCCCGCGAAAGCCTTGGCGGGCGCCATGCCGGGGGGCGGCACGAGGCCGACCGCCCCGGCCGGCGGGAAGATCGGCTCGGCGGCCCGGGCCGGTACGGCGAGGAAGCTCAACAGAGCCACCAGGCGCAGGGCGGCGCCGAATGCGTGCGTCAGGATCATGGGACTGTCCTTCGCGCGCTTCAGCGGGTCGCGACGCGGTTGACCACGAAGGTGTTGCCGGAGAACTGGACCTGTCCCGGCGCGCTCATGTGGTCGAGCATCAGGCGCAGGTTGCGGCCGAGCCGGCCCGAATCCGCGCGGGTCTCGTACCAGTACTCGGCGCTCGCGGCCCCGGCGCGCACCGGACGGTGGTGCTCGTAGCAGCGGAAGGCCGCCATGTACTCCTCGGCCGCCTGGACCTCCTGGGCCGAGAAGCCGGTGAGCTTGACCGTGTAGGCGGTCGGCAGGCCGCCACAGGCCTCCCCGGCGGGCGTGCCCGCGACGCTGCCGGCCGCCGGGGGCGCGACCGTCGGCAGGGGGGCGCCGGCATCGGCGCCGCGGCGCGGGGCGATGACCCCGTCGAGCTTCTGGGTCAGGGCGGAGGCGACGTCGGCCGCGATGGTCTTTGCCTCGGCGCCGACGCGCTCCAGCAGGCATTCGCGGTCGCAGCCCTGGGGCAGGGGCGGCAGCTGCACACCCGCCACCTCGAAGGCGCCGAGCGACTGGCCGGTGCGCACGTTGAGGAGGCGGCCCGGGATGCGCACCTCGGGCCGCACGATGTCGGAATAGGCCGATTTCGAGGCCGAGGCGTAGACCTGGAACACCGCCACCACGTCGAGCGGCGGGTTCTGCACGGCGCGGGCGACCTCGATGAGCTCGGCATCGCGGCGGCGCACGCGGTTGGGCTGGGTGAAGCCCATCGCCACGGCGGTCTCGTCGTAGACGTTGTAGCCGCGCAGGTTCATCGTCTCCGAGAGTTCTGTGATCACCCGCTGGAAGATGCGGTTGCCGCGCGGCACGGAATCCTCGTCGGCATCCTCGCCCATCACCACGACATTGGGCCTTGGCTGGGCCTGCGCGGGGGCGGCGAGACCCGACAGGAGCGCGCCGGCGAGGGCGGTGCAGAGCAGGGTGGTGGGAAAGGGCATCGAGTCTCTCCTGGGGATCGGGGTTCCGGAACGCGGGCGGATCGGATCTGGGTGGGGGATCAGGGGGCGCAGCGCGGCGCGGTCGGGGCGGCGTCGAAATCGTCGAGGTCGAGGGCGACCCGCAGGCGCGGATCGGCGAGGGGGCCCGCGCAATCCGCCTCCGCCACCGGCACCACGAAGCGCAGCCCGCCCGTGCGGGCCGGCGCGATCAGGCTCACCTCGACGCGGCGGTTCACCCGCGACAGGGGGGCGGCCGGGTCCTTCGGCCGGGTCGGGCCCCAGCCGTGGACCCGCAGGCGCTCGGGCGCGATGCCGTAGGTCTCGACGAGGTGGGCCTTCACCGCGCGGGCGCGGGCCAGGGAGAGGCGGCGGTTGTGCAGGGGCGCGCCCGCCGCGTCGGTGTGGCCGGCGACGAGGAAGCCGTGGCCGGCGAGGTCGGGGGCGCGGAGGGCCTGGCCGAGGGGCTCGAGCTGGATGCGCGCCTCCGGCGTCAGCCGGGCGCTGTCGTAGGCGAAGAACACGGTGAGATCGACGGAGCGCGCGGCGACGACGCGCAGGGCCGGGCCGCCGTCGTCGGGCGCCAGGGTCTGGACCGGGGCGCCCGGATTGCCGTCGGCGAAGGGCGCCAGGGAGCGGATGATCGCGGTCGCATCGGGGTTGCGCGCCCGCCCCTCCGCCCGCTCGGCCAGGTCGTCTCCCGAGCCCGCGATGTCCGGCCGGGCGCCCGGCACCTCCGTCAACGGGTTGGCGCGGGCCGCCTGGGCCAGCATGGCGGCCAGCCCGAGGGCGAGGAGGAGCCCGGAACGGCCGAGGCGGGTGCGGGCGGCGCGCCCGAAGGCGACGGTGCCGGTGCTCCGCGCGATGTCCGACGGCACGGGGCCGCGCGCGGGCACTTCGTCGATCCGCATGGGTCGGTCCTCCTCGACGTTCCGGGCCTTGCTCCGGCCCCACACCCTGTCCCTGGACGGCCCAGAGCGGCTTTCGCCGCCAAGCCCCGATGATGGTCGATTTTTTTCCGGGTCGCTTCAGCGGCCGCGCAGGATCGCGTTCATCCGGCCGGGATCGAGGGGGCCATCCGCGGCGGCGGGCGCCGGCGGCGCGGGGGTCGGGCGCGGCGGGGCGGCGGCAGCCGTGGCCGCGGTGGGACGCCCCTGCGCGGCGGCGATCTCGGCCAGGATGCGGCTCCTGGCCAGGATCGCCGAAAGGCGCGTGGCATTGTTGAAGCTCGACGGGTCCTTCGGATCGAGGCCGCCCTCCTTGTGCAGGGCGACGCCCGCCACGGAGGCGTCGAACATCAGCGAGCCGGAGGAGCCCCCGAGGGTGTCGCAGCGATGGCGCAGGTCGGGCCCCTCGCCCTGCTCCTTCACGGCAAAGCAGCGGAACCGGCTCATCACCTTGGGCCGGCCCAGGGGATGATGGATCACCAGCATGGAGCGGTTGCCCGGAACCGCATCGCCCGAGAGCCGGGCGCTGCCGTAGGTGGCGGTGGGGTTGCCGGCGGCGCGGGCGAGGGCGAAATCGAGGCGCTGGTCGAACTCCACCGGCTTCGGGTCGATCTCGAAGCGCCGCGAGCCCTGGCCGTCGAGGGTGAGGTAATCCATCAGGATCGACGCCTTGACCGGGGTCAGGTCGCCCGATTGCGGCAGGCAGTGATGGTTCGTCAGGACGTAGTCGCCCGGCAGCAGCGTGCCCGTGCAGGAAGCGCCGACCTGCTGGCCGCTGCGCGTGTTGCGCAGGACGATGTCGACCCGGCCGATGGGGCGGGCCAGCGCCGCGAGCCCGTCCTTGGGGTCGAGTTCGGCGATGGGCTCGAAGGCGCCCTTGTTGCGGTCGACATAGGCGGCGGCGTCGCCCGTGGTCTGGCGCAGGGGCAGCTGGGCCCGGCCGTAATCGGCAGGGTCGAACCCGACGCTCTGCGCCCTGGCGCCGCCGGCGGCGCACAGGGCGAGGATCAGGCAGGTTCCCCCCAGGTTCGAGCGGCGTGTCCGGTGGCGTGCGGCCATCGCTGTCCTCCTCTCGGCGCCGGGTTTATGCCCGGCGGCCGGCGCTGCGTCAAAAAGCGGCCGTTCCCGGCGGGAACCGGAGGCTCACCGCGCGAGGGCGTGCTCAAGGCGCTCCGACGCCCCGGCGGCATCGGCCTCCGGTATGGCCTGGACCGCGTAGACGCGGTTCTGGCGCGCGCCTTCGCGCAGGAAGTAGGCTTGCGCCCCGTCCGGCAGCCGCGTCGGCGGCAGGGACGCGGCGGCCAGCGCGGGGTCGATCGCGAGGCGCGTACCGGCGCGCACGGTGCGGAAGGCGAGGCCGCACAGGTCCGGCGCGAGGCGGCTCGCGCGCAGCCGACCCTGCGCCTCGACCGGAATGGGGCGGCGCTCCGGCGCATCGGCCCCGAAGGCGACCCGCCGGCAGGAGGAGCCCGCCGGTGCGACGAGTTCCTCCGCCAGGATGGCGGGCGCCGCAATGGTGGTTTGGGGGGCGTCGGCGACGGCCGGGGGTGCCTCCGTCCGGTGCGGGACGGCCAGGCCCGAGAGGGCGATCCCGACGGCGGCGACGGCGGCGACGGCGGCGAGCCCCGCGAGGCCGGCGGCCAGCGCCCGACGGGGGACGCGCCGCCCGGCCGGCATGGGCGCCGCCGGCTGGGCCAGGGCGGCGAGGGCCGCGATCACGGAGCCGGACGGCAGGATCACCGGCGGGCGCAGGCGCCCGAGTTCGCGAAAGGTCCGCTCGGCCTCCGCCGCCTCCGCGCCGTCCGGGATGAGGACGACGAGCTCGGCCTCGGCCGCCTGCGCCAAGAGTTCGCGGGAGCGCTCGATCTTGTCGAGGAGGGCGTAGGCGCCGGGGAGAACGGCGAGGTCGAGATCGACCGCGCCGGTCGCCCAGACCACGATCCCGGCGGTCGCGGGGTCGGCGGTCAGCGCGTGCCCCCGCGCCAGAAGCCCGTGCGCCAAGAGCCCGTGCGCGAGGCAGATCGGCGCCTCCCAGGAGCGTCCGGCATCGAAGGAGCCGCTGAGGCGCAGTTCGTAGGGTCCGGGGTCCAGCCCGGCCAGGCGCGACAGCGGCCCACCCTCGGCCGAGAGCCGAGCGTAGTCGCCCGACCAGGGAAGAGGCCGGTAGTCGCCCGCCGCGAAGGCCGTGGAGACCGGCAGGCCGGGGCGGGCCTTCAGGCTTTGCAGGACCAGCGGGCCGCCCGTCGTCGGCACCACGACCAGGATCGGGGCCGGCCTCATGCCGGGGGCGTCGTCACAGCAGGAAGGCCGCGCAGGCGGGGTCCCGGAGCATGTCTCCGAGCCGGACCGCCTCCGGCACGGCCGGATCGAGGGCAAGCAGGATCACGCCCTCGACGGGAGCCGGCAGGGCGAGGCGCAGGGTCTCGTCGCCGAGGATCGCCTCGATCAGGCGCGGCGGCCGGGCCACGACGCCCCGCAGGATCAGGAGCGGCGGCGCATCCTCCGTCGCGGCCAGGATCTCCAGGGCGAAGGGTCCGATGCGGCGCGACGAGACCGGCCCGTGCGCGGCCGCGATGGCGAGGGGCGCGTGCGCCAGCGCCTGGCCGGCCAGCAGCGTGCGGTAGCGTCGTGCCGTATCCGGGTCGGTCCGGATCGCCCGGGCGACCGCGAGGTCGACGGGAGCGCCCGGCTCGCGCAGGGCATGGGCCCAGAGCGCGGCGGCGCCCGGGCGCGCGGAGGCCGGGGCCGCGCGCAAAAGGCCGCGCGCGGCGTGGATCTCGGCGAGCAGCCGGGCCGCCGCGTCACTCACGGGTTCACCTTCGGACGTCATGCGGCGGCCTCCGACGCGTAGGCGCGGGCGAAGGTCCGGGCGAAGACGTCCCGGTCGGCCGCGAAGGCCGGCGCCAGGGGACGTTGGCGGTCCAGCGCCGCCACGGCCCGCTGCAGGCGCCCGACCTCCTCGGCGAGGCGCAGGAGCGCGGTGTCCGCCTGCGCGAAGCCCGCCGCCAGCCGGTCCGGATCGTCGAAGCCGGCGCGCCGCACCCGTCGGATGTCGGAGAGGGCGGCGGCGAGGGCGGCGCGCACCTCCGGGCCGAGGCCGTCGGCATCCGCCGGCACCCGCAGGGCCGCCGCGATGCGCAGCATCCGGTCGAGATGGGCCGCCAGCGCCCCGACCCGCTCGGCCAGGGCCGGATAGGTCTCGGCCTCGGCGCAGGCGACCCGCTCGGCGATCTCGGGGCCCCCGCCGCCCCGCCGCAGGCGGTTGGCGAGGCCGGACTGGACCCGCCCGAAGCTGGTCGCCCGGAGGGTCGTGAGCGGCCTGCTGCGGTGGAAGGGTTCGAGGCGCAGCAGGTCGGCGAGGTCGTCGCGCTCGGCGCCGGTCAGAATCTTGGGGCCGTTCAAGCTCTTGGGGCCGTCCGCCAGCCCGGCGAGGAGGTCGACCAGGGCCTCGGCGGGCTCGCCCGCCACGAGGTCGGCGAGCGAGGCGTCGAGGCGCTCCTCCCAGCCCGCATGCGCGTCAAGGGACTCGGCCGCCGCGAGGCCGTCGAGGCCGCCCCGCAGGCACGCGGCCGCCTCGAAGGTGACGAAGTGCTCGGCCACCGTGCGGAAGCCGACCCGCTCGCCCTGCTCCATCTCGGCGCACCAGACGGCCAGGATGTCGTCGTCCCCGAAATCGGTGCGCCCGCGCAGGTGTCCGAGTAGGGCGCGGAAGCGCCGCTCCAGGGGCGCCAGGGGCAGGTGGTCGTTGCGGTAGGCAGCGAGGTGACGCGCCAGGCGCTTGCCCAGGAAGGCCGCCGCCTCGCCGTCGGGCGCGGCGGCGAGGTCCCCGAACCAGCCGGACACGAGAGCGAACTGCCCGAGATCCTCCGCCGTCAGCAGGAATTCGGCGAGCGCCAGGAGGCGCGCGAGGCCGGCCCAAGTGGTGCGCCAGCCGGCACCGACCGTCAGCACGAGGCCACGCGCGTCGGCGGCCGCCCCTTGCACCCGCCCCTCGCCCAAGCGCGCCGCGAGGCCGGCCGGCCGGGCGAGACCCGGATCGAGCGCCAGGGAGACGAGGTCGCGAGCCTCCCCCGCCGCGGTGAGCCGGGCGAGGGCCGCCAGCGCGTGGGCGAGGTCCCAGAGCGGCTTGTCGCGGTTCGGCCGCACGGCACCGGTGACGACCCGCGCGAGCCAGGCCCGGTCCTCCCGGGACAGGTCGCGCCCCTCGCAGACGGCGGCGAGGTCGGCCGCGCAGCGCTCGTCGTAGCCCCCGGTCATGCCTCCGTCCGATCCCCTTCGCGCTGCTCCGGACAGGCCATGGTTAGCGCCTGCCGGGACAGGCGTCACCCCGAACCGGCCCTAACGGCCGACGAGACCCGGCGCGACCGCCCGCACCAGAGCCGCGACATGGCCCGAGGCCGCCTCGCGGCTGCCCGCCAGGGCGCGGATCGTCAGGAGGTCGCCGTCGCGCAGGATCATGGCGGTCGCTCCCGCGCTTGTCCCCACTGGATAGCTGCTAATCCAGCCGAGAGCCGGCGCCACGGACAGGCCGGACAGGCGGCAGTCCGGGTTCTTTGCCCGGCACAGGGCTTCGAGGCGATCGAGGGAAGTCTGCCCCGAGCGCACGCGCTCCTCCGTCCCGTCGGTCTGACGGCCGAGCTGCAGGTCGATCATCGGCGCACCGGCGCAGTCCGGGCAGGAGAAGGTGAGCCGCCGGGGCTCCGCCCGCGACAGGGCGCCCGTGCCGAGGACCGCCTTGGCCGCGTCCACGACGGTCGTGAGGTCCCGGACCGCGAACCCCTCGGCCCGCGCGGCCCCGGCCGACAGACACAGGAGGGCGACGACGAGGGTGCGCATGGAAGACCTTCTGTGTGTCCGGCGCAACGACGGCCCCGCACCTCATCGCACCACGATCCGGGCCGCGGCCTCCGTCACCCCGGGCGTCGCCCGGATCCGGTCCACGAGGTCGAGCACCTCTGCGGGCGGCAGCAGCCGCGCGTCGGAATCGGTGCCCGGCGCGGCCGCGAGCCAGCGTGCGGCGAGGTCCGGCGGCAGGCCGCCCGCGACCCCGAAGCAGGTGAAGAGGTTCTCGAATGGCTCGCCCGCGACGATCTCGTCGAGGCCGTAGCCGCGCGGGTAGCGCCGGACGTCGCCGGCCTTCAGAGGCGCGGCGGAGGCGGCATTGCCGCGCACCGGCAGGGCGACGTAGGCGGTCTCGTCGGGCGCGACCACCCAGCAATAGAGGCTCTGGCCGGCTTTCGATTCGATGCGCATCTCCAGGCGCTGCCCGGCCGCGTAGGGCGTGGCCGTCGCCGAGACCGCGAGGCGGCCCCCGTCCGTGCGGGCGGTCGCCGCCAGATGGTCGAGGAAGGGGCGCGGGGTCGGATCGCATCCGAGCCCCTCGGTGCCGATACGCCGGCGCCCGGTGGGGGCCAGCACCGCATCGTCGCGCCGGAACTCCAGTTCCATCCAGGTGCTGGGGCCACCGCCCGGGTCGCGGTCCTGCAGGACGCGCCCCCGGGCCGTCACCGGGCCCTCGCAGGCGGTGCCAGGGGCCTTGCGGCGCACGTCGAGGCGGGCCCCCTTCAGGACGCGGTTGGCGCTGCGCGCCTCGGCGTCGAGGGCGATGACGAGGCGGTCGGTGAGCACGGCCGCGCAGGTCGAGTGGCCGCCCTCGGCCACGAAGGGGCAGATCTCGACGGCGCCGGCCTGCGGCGCGGCTTGCGTGAAGGCGCGCACCGCCTGCTCCATGACGGCGTCGACGTCGGCGACGCCGGGGCCGATCCGCACCGGCACGAGGACGGGTTCGCTCGTCGCCTTGCAGGCCGCGTTCCGGGTGATCGCCTGGAGGCGGAACGCCACGGTCTCGCCGGCCCGGCGGGGCTCCACCAGGAACACGCTGGCATCGCCCGCGAAGGCCGCGCGGATCTGCCCCTCGGCCTCGGCGCCGGAGAGACCGGTGGTGCCCTCGCGCAGGGCCTTGATCCGCACCACGTCGGCGGCCGCCGCGAGGCGCACCCGGCCCGTGGCCTGGAGCCGGGTTTCCACCGTGAGGCGGATCTCCTCGGCCTGCTCCCGCGCGAGCGCGGTCTGACCGGGCTCGACGCCGACCACCGCCAGGGTGAGGTCGGGCCGGCCGGCGCAGGCCGCCACGGCGTCGAGGAAGGGCGCCAGGGCGGCGGTGCCGGGGTCGGCCCGCGCAGGCAGGCTCGCCAGGGCTGCGACGAGCGCGAGGGCGACGGCCGGCCTCATTCCGTCTCGTTGGCCTTGGCGTAGAGGTCGAGGGCGCGCACGAAGACCGGGTTGAAGCGTCCGTCGAGGGCGCCGGTATAGTAATCCGCCTCCTTGATGGCGCGCTGGACGGCCCGGATCGTGTCGGGCTTGAGCTTCTGGGCGCCGGTATCGGTGGCCGAGACCGAGGCCGCGCCGAGTTCGCCGCGCTTGAGGGCCCGCAGCACCATGCCGGGCGCGCTGACGCCCGGGAAGTAGCGGGCAAAGCCGTTGTCGATCAGGGCCGCCATGGTGGCCATGGCAACGGGATCGCCCTTGTCGGCGGCCTGCCGGAACAGGTCGAGGCCCTTGCCCAGGTCCTTCGGGAAGCCGTAGGCGCCGGTGGTGTAGTGCGGCACGAGCTTCGAGATCGAGGCGACGTCGCCGGCCTCCACGGCGCGCTTGTAGAGCGCCACGGCCTGGGCCTCGTTCCTCGGGATGCCGTTGCCGTATTCCAGCATGCGGGCGGCGTTGGCGAGCGCGATCGCATTGCCGCCATCGCCGGCCTGCCGGTAGAGGCGGAACGCCTCGCTCTGCGCGCGCTTCACGCCCTGTCCGTTCTCGTAGAGGGTGGCGAGGTTGTTCATCGCCGAGATGCTGCCGGCCTTGGCCGCGCGGTCGTAGGCGGCGAACGCGTCCTTGTAGCGGTCGGCGCGGTCGTGGGCACGGCCGAGCTGGTAAGCGAGACGGCGCAGGTCGGGATGGGCCGCGCTCGCCGCGCGGCAGGCCTCCGTGGCGGCCGAGGCCTCGATCCGGCCGAGCTTCACCCCCGTGACGCCGGCCGGGCGGTCGGGGTCGTCGGTACCGGCGGCCAGCGCGTCGCAGCGGCGCACGTTCGGGTCGTCCGAAGCCGAGGCTCCGGCGCCTCCGCCGGTCCCGAGATAGCCGTCGGCGAGGCTCCGATAGGCACAGACCTCCCGGCAGGTGTCGAGGTACTCGCGGTAGCGCTTGGCCGGGCCGAGGCGGGCCCAGTTCTCCTGGTCGCGGGCCGCCGCGTCCCGGCGGCGGTCGGTGAACAGCCGCTCCATTGCGGCCTCGCGATGGGCGCAGACCGTGCCGCAGGTGCCCACATAGGCCTCGAAGGCCTCCCGCGTGCCGAGCCCCTCGGCCCGGCGCCAGGCCGCCTCGTCGCGGACGGCGGCGACCCCGTTCGCGACCGCGTCCACCGGCAGGGCGGCCTTCAGCACGATGGGCGCATCGTCGATCTCCGGCACCTGCTCGCGGCCGGAGGCGCGGCGCGCCGCCTCCTCGACCTCCCGGCGCAGGTAGCGCTTCAGTTCCGGCCAGGCGACCTGCCCGTCGCCGTCGCCCTGCTGGTCCGTCCCGTCGGCCAAGCCCGAGACGCCCATGAGGAAGCGGCTGGTGAGGAGGCCGAGCCGGTTCGTCGCGTCCCAGTTGGCCGGCGTCGCGCCGGAGGTGGCCACCAGCCGCACGATCCCGGTCTCGGCCTTCGGGCGGGCGGGGGCGAAGCCGGGGGCGGAGACCGCCAGCAGGCTCTCGCCCTTGCGGCCGGTCTCGCCGGTGAAGCAGGCATCGACCATGACGACGAGCTGGCGCTCGGGCCCGATCTTGCGCTTCACGAGGTCGAGGTTGCGGTAGAGGGTCTCCAGGCTGTAGCCGCTCTCGCCCTGGTTGGGATTGCCGTCCTCCGGCAGCAGGAAGGGCTGGCGGGTGGCGAGGTCCGGCACGCCGTGTCCGGAGTAATAGACGAAGACGTTCGAGCGGCCCTCGCGCACGCTGCGCCAGAGGCGGCCCGATTGCGGATTGCGCTCGGTGCCGAAGGCCTGGTTGAACTCGTTGAGGGTGGCGTCCTTCAGGACGAAGACGTTGCTCTCGCGGTAGCCCAGGCGCTGGACGAGGTAGGCCCGCATGGCCTCGGCATCGTTGTGGGCGTAGTCCACCGGCACCGTCTGCTTGTAGCTGCGGTTGCCGATCACGACGGCGACCGAATCCGCGTTGTCGGAGAAGGCGGCCGGATCGGTCGCGGCCCGGACGGGGCCGGAGGCGACGAGGCCGAGGGCGAGCTGTGCCAGGACAGCGATGAGGAGGCGTGCGCAGCGCCGCTGGATCGCCGGGACGGTGGCCTCTGGCCTCATGCACTGCTCTCCCTGCGGCATGGTGGGGGGCCCGGTTGGGGCTCCCCCCGGCCGGACCTTGCCAAGGAATCCGGCCGGAGCATGGCGTGCCGGGCGCTCACCCGACGAGCAGCCCGACGACGAGGCTGAGGAGGGCGAGGTGGATCGGCGAGACGACGGCCAGCATCGCGTCCTCCCTACGGCAGGTAGAGGCCGCGGCCGCAGCGGCGGACCCGGCGCGCCTCGACGTAGCCGGTGTAACGGTTGAACACGTCGACGGTGCGGTAGAGGCAGTAGCGACCGGAGTTGCGGCCGTTGTAGTAGACCCCGCCATTGTCGAGGTCGACGCCGAGGAATTCCGGGCTGCCGCTCCGGGCCGGGGCCGCCTCCCGGAACGCGGGTTCCTTGAAAGCCGCTTCTTGGGCGAGGGCCGGGACGGCGCCGGCGAGCAGGCCGGCGAGGGCGAGGATCGCGATCGTGCGCATGTGACATCTCCCTGGTCGGGCGGCACCGGCCGCCCTCGCCAGGGTCATGGGCGGGCCAGAGCCCGTTCTGCGCGGGCGGCCCGCGAACCCTTCGGATTTTTTCGGACCTAAGCGGATTTCGCGGAGGCGCCGGCCGGCTCCATCCCGAACCGCCGGATCGCGGCCGCCGCCCGGGGCGAGGCCAGGAAGGCGATGAGGCGCCGGGCCTCCGCGATCCGGTGCGCGGTGTCGACGATCGCGGCGGTGAAGACCTGGACGAGTTGGACCGCGTCGGGCAGGGGTCCGACGAGTTCGATGCCGGGCTGGCCGACGAGTTCGCTCACGGGCCCGAGGGCGAGGTCGGCCTCGCCGGCGGCCAGGGCCGCGGTGGAATCCGTGCCGCGGGGCAGGACCTTGGCGCGGACCCGATCGGCGATCCCGAGCTGCGGGAACACCGCATCCCGCACGAACAGGCCGCTGGTGCTGCCTGGCATGACGACCGTGCCGGCGTCGAGCAGGGTCTGCCGGAAGGCGTCGCGAGTGTGGATGTCGGGCTTGGGGGCTCCCAGGCGGACGGCTGCGGCGAGGGCCGCGCGCGCCAGCGGCGTGTCCGAGCCCTGCCGGATGCGGCCGCCTGCGGCGAGTTCGTCCAGCCCTTCCCGCGACAGGATGACGACGTCGATTCTCGCCCCGTGCTCCAGTTGCCAGCCGATGGTCTTCGGGCCCGTCCCCTGGGAGGCGCCCGAGAGCGTCTCGACCGCGATGCCGGTGTCGCGGACGAACTCCGGCAGCAGCGCCTGGTACGGCTCCCAGAAGCCGCCCGAGACGATCACCCCGAGCCTGTCCGTCACGCGCTCCATGCTCACCCTCCCGTCGATTGCAGGCGGCCGCCTCAGATCTCGGGCGGCGCGCCGGGATTGCCCTCGTGCCGGTCCCGCTGCGCGGCGGCGCGGGCGAGCAGCAGGAGCGTGACCGGCGTCGTCACGGTGAGGAACACGCCGATCAGCGCGTCGCGCAGGACGAGGCGGCCCTCGAGGAGCGAGAGCAGCACCATCGAACTCGTCAGGATGAGGGCCATGCCGAGCGTCGCGCCGAGGGTCGGCGCGTGGACGCGCTCGTAGAACGTCCGCAGGCGGACGAGCCCGAGGGCCCCGGTGAGGGAGAAGCCGGCCCCGGCGATCGCCAGCGCGACGACCAGCCAGGCGGCCCAGGCGGGCAGGTCTGCGCCGCTCACTGGATCACCTCGCCCTGCATCAGGAACTTGGCCAGCGCCACCGTCGCGGTGAAGCCGATCATGCCGAGGATCAGCGCCGCCTCGAAGTAGAGGCCACTGCCGGTGCGCATGCCGTGGACCACGATCGCCAGCATCCCGTTGAGGTAGAGGGTGTCGAGGCCGAGGATGCGGTCCTGTGCGCGCGGACCGCGCAGCATCCGCCACGCGGCGAGCGCCATGGCCAGCACCAGCATGCCCTGCGCGAGGCCGAGGCCCCAGTCGAGAACCGTCGTGGCGCTCATGCGCTGTCCCCTCTCGCGAAGATCTGCATCAGGGGGCGCTCGTAGCGGTCCTTCACCCGCCGCACCCATTCGTCCCCGCCCGTATAATCGAGGACGTGCAGGAGCAGTTGCCCGGTGTCCGAATCGTAGCGCACCCAGAGCGTGCCGGGCGTGGCCGTGAGGATGATCGACAGGACCGCGAGCCCGAAGGGCTCGCGCAGGTCAAGGGGGATCGCCACGAAGCCGGTCCGGCGTGTCCCGCGGCGCAGGCCGAGGATGATCCGGGCGACGTCGATGTTGGAGCGCACCATGTCGTAGAGGACGACGACGAGGAGCCGCGCCAGGGTTCCCGGCGCGCGCACCCGCACGGCAGGGGGCCGCAGCGCCCGCATCACGGCGGGCACCGTCAGCCCGACGAGGAGGGCGAGCACGGCGCTGCCGGGGCTCAGGGGCGCGTTGAGGAGGAGCCAGGTACCGGCGAGGCCGACCGACAGCAGGGGGTAGGGTAGAATCCGGCTCACGGGCGGACGCCCTCCTGCACGGTGCCGAGGACGGCGCGGACGTAATCCTGCGGCTGCGCCAGCCAGCGCACGGTCGCGTCCGCGTAGGCGAGGGCGGGGCCGCCCCAGAGGGCCAGCGCGAGGCAGGCGGCCAGCAGGCCGGCCAGTGCCGCGAACTCGGTGGGGCGCAGCACCGGCGGCGGGTCGTCGCTCGGGACCCAGAGATTGCGAATCCCTAAGCGCACCAGGGGCATCAGGGTGCCGAAGCTGGAGAGGGTCAGGGCGGCGATCAGCCACCAGGCCGGGGCCGTGATCGGCCCCGCGGCCAGCCCCGTGAACATCGCGAGCTTGCCCACGAACCCGGCCAGCGGCGGGATGCCGGCGAGCATCAGGGTGCACAGGAGGACGCCGATGCCCAGGAGCGCCACCGCCGCCGGAAGCGCCCGGCCGATCTCGGTGGCGTCGGCGTCGTCGAAGGGATCGCGGTACTCGTCGGCGAAGACGGGCTGGTCGGCCCGGGCCGGGTCGCGGCCCCGCTGGAGGATCTCGGCCAGCAGGAACAGGGCGCCGGCCGCCAGGGTGGAGCCGAGGAGGTAATAGAGGGCCCCCGCGAGGGCCCCGCCGCTGCCGGTGCCCAGGGCCGCCAGGAGCGTGCCCGACGAGATCATCACCGCGTAGCCCGCTGCCCGGGTCAGGTCGCGGGCGGCCAAGATGCCGATGGTGCCGTAGGCCATCGTGGCGAGCCCGGCGGCGAGGATCCAGGTCTGGCCGAAGCCGGCCGACGACCCCGCGCCGAACAGGAGCAGGCTGAGGCGCACCACCACGTAGATGCCGACCTTGCTCAGGATCGCCAGGACGGCGGCGGCGGGCGCGCTCGCCGCCGCGTAGGTCGTCGGCAGCCAGAAGCCCAGCGGCCAGGCGCTGCACTTGATCAGGAAGGCGAGCCCCAGCACGGCGCAGCCGACCTCGAACAGGGCCTGCTCGCCGCTCGCGGGCGCCGCGACGCGCCGGGCGAGGTCGGCCATGTTGAGGGTCCCCATGGTGCCGTAGATCAGGCTGACGCCCACGAGGAAGAACAGCGAGGCGACGAGGTTGACGGCGATGTAGCCGAGACCGGCCCGGATCCGCACCTCGCCCGAGCCGTGCAGGACGAGGCCGTAGGAGGCGGCCAGCATCACTTCGAAGAACACGAACAGGTTGAACAGGTCGCCGGTGAGAAAGGCGCCGTTCACGCCCATCAGGAGCAGCAGGAACAGGCCGTGGAAGCGCGGCCCCGCCTGCCCCCAGCGGGCGAAGGAGAAGACGAGGGCGCACAGGCCGAGCATCCCGGCGAGCGCCAGCATCAGGGCCGAGAGCCGGTCGGCCACCAGCACGATGCCGTAGGGCGCCGCCCAGTTGCCGAGGCGGTAGACCTGCGCGGCCGCGTCCACCCGCCCGACCAGCACGAGGGCGACGGCGAGGAGAGCCAGCACCGTGGCCAGGCTCAGGGCCGCCTTCAGGCGGTGCCGGCGCTCGTCGAGCAGGAACATCACCCCGGCGACGGCGATCGGCAGCACGACGGGCAGCACGACGAGATGGTCGCTCCAGGCGCTGGCGGCGGGGGCACTCAGGGCGGACGGATTCATGCGGACCGGTTCATGGGTACGGGGTCATGGGTACGGGGTCATGGATGCGGGGTTTCGGGCCGCGGCTCGGCCTGATGCGGCTCGCGGCCGTCCACGTGGTCGCTGCCGGTGACGCCGCGCGCGGCGAGGAGCACGACGAGGAAGAGGGCGGTGAGCGCGAAGCCGATCACCAGGGCGGTTAGGACCAGGGCCTGGGGGACGGGATCGTCGACGGAAACGACCTCGGCGGCCGCCCCGAGCACCGGCGGCGCCCCCACCGTGAGCCGGCCCATGGCGAAGATGAACAGGTTGACGGCATAGCTCAGCAGCGAGATGCCCAGCACGACCTGGAAGGTGCGGGGACGCAGCATCAGCCAGATGCCGGACGCGGCGAAGACGCCGATGCCCAGCGACAGCACGAGTTCCATCAGGCGGTCTCCCCCTCGGCGACCCGCTCCGCCTCGGCCTCGGCGGAGCGCGTGCGGCGCAGGGACTGGTGGGCCAGGGCGACCAGCATGAGCGCGCTCGCCCCCACCACCAGGACCATGATGCCGAGGTCGAACAGCAGCGCGCTCGCCACCGGCACCTTGCCCAGCAGCGGCGGCTCCCAGTAGGCGAAGGAGGCGGTGAGGAACGGGCGCCCGAACAGCCAGGAGCCCGCGCCGGCGAGCACCGCGATCAGCAGGCCGATCCCGATCCAGGCGATCGGCTGGATGCGCAGGCGCGCCTCCACCCACTCGGCGCCCTGGGCCATGTATTGCAGCATGAACGCGATGGTGAGCGCGATGCCGCCGGCGAATCCCCCGCCCGGCAGGTCGTGCCCCCGCAGGAACAGGTGCAGGGCGAGCAGGACGATGAAGGGGAAGAGCCACGTCATCACCACGCGGGGGACGAGGAGCGCGTCGGCGGCAGTGTCGCCGGGGCTGCGGCCGGCGCGGGTCGCGTCGTAGGCGTCGTGGCTCACCTGCTGGCGGGGCCGCTCCAGGCTGTCGGAGGCGGGCCGGAACCGGCGCAGGAGTGCGAACACCGTGAGCCCGACGATGCCGAGCACGCAGATCTCGCCCAGGGTGTCGAAGGCCCGGAAGTCGACCAGCAGGACGTTGACCACGTTGCGCCCGCCCGCCTTCGGGTAGGCTTCCTCGACGAACCAGCGCGCGATGCCGTCGACCGCCGGCCGCGTCATCACCGCGTAGGCGAGGCCCGCGAGGCCGAGGCCGGCGAAGCCCGCAATGCCGAGGTCGATGATGCGGCGGCGGCGGGCCCGCGCCGCTTCGGAAGCCGGCGCGGGAATCGCCGCGTCGCGCTTCGGGAGCCAGCGCAGGCCCAGCAGCAGCAGCACCGTGGTGACGATCTCGACCAGGATCTGCGTGACCGCGAGGTCGGGGGCCGAGAGCCAGAGGAAGGTGAGACAGCTCACCAGCCCCGCCCCGCCCACGAAGATCGTGGCGGACAGGCGGTGGTACTTCGCCCGCTCCGCCGCGCCGACGGCGCAGGCCGCGCCAACCAGCCACATCAGCGCGAAGGCGGGATCGAAATCCGTGCTCTTTCCCGGCGCGAACAGGTCGAGCCCGCGCGCGGCCCCCGCCATCACGGCGGCCAGGAGCACGGTCAGGAAGAGGATGCGCAGCTGCACCTGGAGACGCTCGCTGCCCAGGTGCTCTTCCAGCCCGCGTGCCCCGGTCACGAGACCCGTCATCGCGCGCTCGAAGAGCCGGCCGCCGTCGAGGCGGTCCATCAGCCAGGGGCCGCCCCGGGGATTGGCGTTGATCCGCCGCCCGAACGCGACGTAGAGCGCGACACCGCCGAGCAGGGCCACGACGCTGAGGGCCAGCGGCGCGTTGAAGCCGTGCCAGATCGCGAGATCATAGTCGGGCGTCCGCGCGCCGAGGACGGCGCGGACCGCCTCGGCGAGCACGGGTCCGATGGTGAGGTTCGGCACGAGGCCGATGGCGATGCAGACGAAGACGAGGAACTCGATCGGAATGCGCATCCAGCGCACCGGCTCGTGGGGCGCGTGCGGCAGGTCGTGGGGGGCGGGCCCGAAGAAGGTCTGGCGGATGAAGCGCACGGAGTAGAGCATGGTGAAGGCGCTGGCCAACGTCGCCAGCACCGGCAGGGCGAGGTTGAGCAGATGGTCGCCCGCGTTGTCGACGGCTTCCGCCAGGAACATCTCCTTGGACAGGAAGCCGTTGAGGAGCGGCACACCCGCCATCGCGGCGGCGGCCACCATGGCCAGGGTGGCGGTGTAGGGCATCGCCCGCCACAACCCGCTGAGGCGGCGCATGTCCCGCGTGCCCGTCTCGTGGTCGATGATCCCGGCGGCCATGAACAGCGAGGCCTTGAAGGTCGCGTGGTTCACCGTGTGGAAGATCGCCGCCACGACGGCGAGCGGTGAATCGAGGCCGAGCAGCAGGGTGATCAGCCCGAGATGGCTGATCGTGGAATAGGCCAGCAGGCCCTTGAGGTCGTGCTGGAAGATCGCGCTCCAGGCGCCCACCAGCATCGTCACCATGCCGGCGGTGCCCACGATCCAGTACCAGCTCTCGGTGCCGGCGAGCACCGGCCAGAACCGGATCATCAGGAAGATGCCGGCCTTCACCATCGTGGCCGAGTGCAGGTAGGCGCTGATCGGCGTCGGCGCCGCCATGGCACGGGGCAGCCAGATGTGGAACGGAAACTGCGCCGATTTGGTCAGCGCCCCGGCCAGCACCAGCACCAGGGCCGGCAGGTAGAGCGGGCTGGACCGGATCGCGTCGCCGGAGGCGAGCACCACCGAGAGGTCGTAGCTGCCCACGATCTGCCCGATCAGCACCATGCCGACGAACAGGCAGAGGCCGCCGGCCGCCGTGATGGTGAGCGCCATCCGCGCCCCGTCGCGGGCCGAGGCGTTGTCGGACCAGTAGCCGATCAACAGGAACGAGACGATGCTGGTGAGCTCCCAGAACACCACCAGCTGGATCAGGTTGCCCGAGAGCACGATGCCCAGCATCGCGCCCACGAAGGCCAGCAGGTAGCAGAACAGGCGCGGAACCGGGTCCTCGGCCGCCATGTAGTAGCGGGCATAGAGCACCACGAGGGCGCCGATCCCCAGCACCAGGACCGCGAACAGCCAGGACAGGCCATCGAGCCGCAGAACGATCTGGACGCCGAGGGAGGGCAGCCAGTCCAGACTCCAGGCGATGCTGTCGGCGCCGGCCACAGCCGGATAAAGCAGCCCGATGCAGGCGAGGGCCGCCACCATCACCAGCCCGGCGAGGAGCGCGGCGGCATTGCGGGCGTGTCCGGGCAGGCAAATCACGGCCGCGCTGCCGAGGAAGGGCAGGAGCGCGGCGGTGGCGAGAAGAAGTTGAGGCGGCATCAGCTCGGGCAATGAGAGGAGCAGGCAGACATGGGCGCCCCGGTCATCGGGCGGGACCGCCCTCCCTCGGGTACGGAGGCGCTCCGGGCGAATCGTCGGAGGCGCTCACCCACGTCATGGTGCGTATAGCGGCCGGCACGCGAGGTGGCGAGCGCCGACATGCGGGAACCGCCCCGTCACCGGGCGGATGAAAACGCGGCGGCCGCTCGTCTGATGGAGACACGCCCGGTCGCCGTGGCGCCGTCCCCGGCGCCACCCCACGTCGCGGCCGGGCCCGAGGAGACAGGCGTGATCCGCAGCCCATCCGAGATCGACACCCCGTCCAAGGCCTTCCGGTCCCTCCTGCGCCGCCTGTCGCGTGGCCTCCCCCTCCTGCTCCTCGGGTCGGCCCCGGCGATGGCCGGATCCGCCGCCCAGCCGGGCCAGACCATCGGCCTGCCCGCCGGCGCGCAGCTCCCCGTCGGCCTCTACTTCGTCAACACCTCGAGCTTCGGCGTCCGCGACACCCGCCCGCTCGACTCGGAATCGAACATCAACCTGCCGGCCTTCGTCTGGTCCACGCCCTGGACCCTGTTCGGGGCGCGCCTGAACCTCATCGCGATCCAGCCCGTGGTGGCCTCGAGCCCGCGCGGCACGCCCTATCAGAGCGGCATCGGCCAGCCGCTGCTCGCCGGCCAACTCGCCTGGGACCTCGGCAACAAGTTCGGCGTGAGCTACCTCTTCGGCGGATACCTGCCCATCGAGACGCGCTTCCTGACGCAGAACGCGTCCTTCAGCCACCGCTTCGCGGCGAGCTACACCGGGGACGGGCTGAACCTCACGGCCAACCTCCTCTACGGCATCTTCATCGACCCGGTCTCGCCGCAGGGCGGGGTCTATCCCGACTACCTGAACCTCGACCTGACCGCGACGAAGAAGTTCGGCCAATGGGAGGTCGGGCCGGTGGCCTTCGCCTCGACCGACCTGCCGACCCGGTTCCCCGGCTACCAGCGCCAGGGTCAGGTCGCGGTGGGGGGCCTCGTCGGGTACAATTTCGGCCCCGTGAACCTGCAGGCCTACGTCACGCGGGACATCGCGGAGCGCAACTACGGCGGTCGCGAGACGCGCGGATGGCTCAGGGTCATCGTGCCGATCTACAAGGAGAGCACCAATGCCGCCGCGCCGACCCTCCCGGTGGCGGGACCGGGCCGGATCGCGCGCCAATAGCGGCACCCACCCGCGACCTCCGGCGGGGACCGCGCGCCATCGTCACCGGCCGGACACAGGGCCTGCGAAAAGCGCCGCCTCCCATTGACGGGGCCGGGGCTCCTCGGGCCTCCTGACGGGTGACGGTTCCTCTTCACGAGGATCAAAAGGGAACGCGGTGCGGGGCTCAGGCTCCAACGCCGCGGCTGCCCCCGCAACTGTGAGCGGCGAGCCCATCATCAGCACGTCACTGGGTGAACGGTCTGTGGGGACCCGGAAC
The DNA here is from genome assembly GCF_022829285.1 of Methylobacterium sp. J-078. Classification (GTDB taxonomy): domain Bacteria; phylum Pseudomonadota; class Alphaproteobacteria; order Rhizobiales; family Beijerinckiaceae; genus Methylobacterium. The sequence goes on along the minus strand of NZ_JAKSYI010000117.1, from coordinate 225 downwards.
CTGGGAAGACGGTGAGGGGGCGGTGACCCGCGGGCCAGGAGACCTGCCGTCAGTCGTGGTCACACGCGGGACGCATCGGGCGGGGTGTCCTGGTGGGTGTCGGGGCGTTGGCATGCCGCGAACGGACCGGCGTCTTCGCGGTGACGTGCCACAGACGTCGCCCGAGGCCCCCTGCCGTCCCTCCGTTCCATGACATCCCCCCGTCCACGGCCCGCCTGCCGAACC
>NZ_JAKSYI010000116.1 GCF_022829285.1 Methylobacterium sp. J-078 | reverse complement strand
CCCGTCGCGCTCGGCCTCGTCGCGGGCGCGCCGCGCGGCGAGCTCGTCCATGGCCTTGAGGACGATGGCGAGGTTCGACCGCACCTGGGTCTCGACGTGGCGGTTGAGCACGGCGCCGCCGCGCCCGCGAGCAGCCCGGCGACCCAGCAGGTCGCCCGCCACCACGCCGGTGGGGTGCTTGACCTTGTTGACGTCGGCCGCGACCACGGGGCGGCCCGGCGCGATCACGGCATCTGGGACTAGAGTGAGGGTGCCCTGGCCGCCCACTCCTACGAACAGGTGCACCCCGAGCCGTGGCCCGGGAGCAGGGCTGCTGCGCAGCGAGGGG
>NZ_JAKSYI010000114.1 GCF_022829285.1 Methylobacterium sp. J-078 | reverse complement strand
GCAGCTGCGCGAGGAGAAAAAGTCCCTGACCGAGCAGGTCGCCGCCAAGGACCGAGAGGTAGACTTCATCACCGGCGAAATCGAGGGAGTGCGCGGGCTCTACGCCAAGACCCTGGTGTCGCTCGCCAGCGTCAACGCCCTGGAGCGGGACGCCGCCCGCCTCGACGGCCAGCGCGGCCAGCTCGTGGCCGCCACCGCCTCCGCCCGCGGCACGATCGCCGAGACCGAGCTGCAGATCCTGCAGATCGACGGCGACATGCGCACCGAAACCGGCAAGGATCTCGCCGAGATCCGGGGCAAATGGTCGGAGTACCGCGAGAAGCGGGTGGCGGCCGAGGACCAGCTGAAGCGCGTGGAGATGCGCAGCCCCCAATCCGGAATCGTCCACCAGATGACGGTCCACACGGTGGGCGGGCTGGTGACCCCGGCCGAGCCCGCCATGCTGATCGTGCCGGAGGCCGACCAGCTCGCCGTCGAGGTCAAGATCGCCCCCCAG
>NZ_JAKSYI010000113.1 GCF_022829285.1 Methylobacterium sp. J-078 | reverse complement strand
CCAAGGCGAAATCCAACCCCGGGGCCGCCAAGAGCTTTCCCAATGCGCGGCCGTGGATGATCAGCCACTGATCTACTTCCCCTCTCCCCGCTTGCGCGGAGAGAGCTACGGACGCCCTGCCGCGTCCGTGGCAAGCGCAGGCGGAGCCGCAGCGCGAGAGAGGGGGCGCGGACCGCTGAGACTCCCTCGGTGGGGCCCCCTCACCTCCGGCCGCCGCCTCGCCGCGCTCCCCGCCGAGGCTGAGACGCGGCCCTCTCCCCGCAGTCGCGGCGATGGGCCCGACCCAAACCTGCAGGACTCTCCCCCTGATCGACGTAGACGTCTCCTCCAGCGC
>NZ_JAKSYI010000111.1 GCF_022829285.1 Methylobacterium sp. J-078 | reverse complement strand
ACCGTGACGGGGGGCGGACGGGCGGACGCTTGATGTCCCGCCACCGGGACTTCCCACCGTTACCGGCAGGGCCCTTCATGCTCCCCGTCGCGGCCGGCTCCTGCGGCCTGATCTCGCTCGGCACGACATCCCGGGATAGCGGCATGTTCGGTCCGTTGGAACGGGCCTGGCGACCGACGTCGGAGGCCGCCTGGGCGGTGGTCGCGAACCCGAGTGCCGCGAGTAACGCGAGCGTCGTCATCCATCGTTTCATTTCGTTCGTCCCTTCGTGGCGGAGCGTCCATGAGCCCCGGATACGAAGGGGCCAGGTTCAAGGGACAGCATGATCCAAGCTTTCATGTCCGGCTTTGCGCTGGATCAAGGACTCGGCCCGGGCCGGGACTAAGGTTCGTCCAACGAAAGCGAGGGACGCATCCATG
>NZ_JAKSYI010000110.1 GCF_022829285.1 Methylobacterium sp. J-078 | reverse complement strand
TGCTGCGCAAAGCGGCCGAGCGCACGGTCAATCGGCTCTGGAGTGTCGTCGGCGATCTGCTCGACGCCTTCACACCAACCGAGTGCGCAAACTACTTCGCTGCCGCCGGCTACGATCCGGAGTAAGTGGAAAACGCTCTAGCATAGATCTTCAAGGTCTCGACGAAGCAGCTTGGATGCGGCTGCCTGTGATCACCCGCTCCAAGGTTCAGCAGCAGGGCCCTGCGCTCCACGCTTCGCAGATCCCACCGTTCGCCGGACGGGTTCGTGACGGTGCGACATCTGGATCGACCGGGCGCCCGCTGCGCTACCGGCATGAGGATCTGCTCGATATCGCCTCCGGTGCACAGACTGACCGGGCCTTCACACGGTGGGGACTCGATGGCCGGAAGGCGCTTGCAACGTTCATGTCGAGCTACGACGACCTCGCCGGCCGTGAGGGCAAGCAACGCGGAGGCTGGCGCTACGGCGTCCCCGAGGGTACCCGGCACATCCTCGAGCTGATGATCGACGTTGACGCCCAGCTCGACTGGTTGGCCAAAATCCGGCCCGATTACCTGTTTGCGAGGGGTGGGGTTCACATCACGGCACTTGCCGAGCGGGCGGAACGCCGCGGCACGCGGCTGCGGTTCGACCGCATTCTGTCAACCGGAACGGCGATCGATAAGAGTACCAGAGGTGCAGCGAGGCGCGTCTTCAAGGCCGAAATCGCCGACTTCTACGGCGCGTCGGAGACGGGGCTGATCGCCCATCAATTCCCCGATTGCGGCTTCTATCATACCTGCGACGAGACCATGCGAGTCGAAGTCCTACGTCCGGACGGCAATCCCTGCAGTGACGGCGAACTCGGTCGCACCGTCGTGACGCCCCTCTACGGCTACGCCATGCCGCTGATCCGATACGAGATTGGCGACTACGCCATCCGGGGACCGGAACATGCCGCTTGCGGCCGACCCTTGGGGTCGCTGCGCGCCATCGTCGGACGCTACCGCAATGTCTTCCACCTCGGAGACGGCCGCGTGCTCACACCCTACGCCAACGCAAATGGCCTTTCGGCGGTCTTGTCATTCAGCCAAGTGCAGATTGTTCAGGTTGCCTACGACCAGATAGAGATCCGATATGTGCCTGCATCAGAACAGCCTCCTGACGAGGCGGCCATCCAGAACTTCGTTCGCACAGCGTTCGATCCCAGTCTGAACACCGTGCTGGTGCCCGTCGATCACTTGCCTGCTTCGCCCAGCGGCAAGTTCGAAGAGACGTTGTCTTTCGTTGGCCCGGTAGAACCTGGACATCCCGATACCCGGCCTCAGGGAGCCTGACCCATCGGTCAGGCTCCCTGAGGTCCGGCGGACGATTGCCGCCGCGCCGTCGCGCGACCGCATCGTGATGAGTCAGGCCCATCACGATGTGAGATTGAGATGAAATGATAATCCCGCCGAGGGCTTGAATCCTCGGCGGCACGTCGATCCAGCGGATGGGGATCGGGTCAGAACTTGTAGCTGACGCCCGCAAGAACCGTGTTGGTCGAAAACTTGGCCTTCGCCGTGGCTCCGATACTGGCCCAGTTGTAGTTGCTTGAGCCGTAATCGGCGTAGCGGTATTCGACATGCGTCCGCCAATGCTCGGTGATGGCGTACTCGATACCGGCTCCGGCCGTCCAGCCGGTTCGCGTCTGTGACTTGCTGAACGCGCCGCCGGGTACGCCGTTTACAGTGAAGGCTGCCGACAGCCGCTCGTTTGCCAGTGCGAGACCACCGGTGGCGTAGAGCAACACGTTGTTTGCGTACAGGTAGCCGACTCGTGCGCGAACCGTTGCGTCCCATGCGTGATGTACGGATACGGAGCCAGCGACGGTGCGGCCCGGCGCGATGATGACACCGTCAAAACCTTGCGCCGCCAGCCCAAACGCTTGGTTCTGGCCGGGTGGGATGACTCCGCCCGCAATGCCGGTTCCCGATGCTAAACCGCGGCCTCCGCCGAAGGAGAAATCGCCGACAACGCCGACCACGAAGGACTGGCCAACCTGGAGATCGTAGCCGATGCGCGGGCCACCAACAACGCTATCGAGGTTTAGACGAGCGGACCGCGTGTCGATGCCGCTCGCGGTCGGATCAGCCAAGAAGCCTGTGCCACGGACTTCATCAAAACGGTAGCCGCCCTGGGCGCCGATATAGAATCCAGTCCACTCGGGCACCGGTGCCGTAAAGACCGGCGGCGCGGAACGTACAGGCAAATCTGCAGCGGACGCCGCGGCCAAATCAAATAGTGTCAGCATAGCCGCAGCTGCGGCAATCGATCGATTGATCATGATTTCATACCCCAGCCTGATCTTTTTGTTGAAGATGGCGAATCAGCGATCAGGACGATCAATATTTAGTAGATCGCTGCGCTCAGTCTGGCGCCTCGCTGATTGGATAGGTATGATCAAGATCTCAGAGGAGTGGGATTTTTATTACAGCCGACGCATACCGCGCCTCGTCGACCTGGGAGGGACGTGACGTTCGACCGATGTCACCTTTCCGGGAAGGATGGCGACCGACTCCGCACCCGCATCGAACAGCAGCAAACTTTGGCCTCTGAGGAACGCCCGGATTCCAGGCTGCGCAGCTTCCGGGCCGTGTCCCGACAGCCAGACGGCACTGCCGAGGCGACGCATGACAGTTTGTTTATACCGACCGTCATCGCCTATCTATCGGATCACGAGACCTGCCGCACGGGGGTCGCATCGCAGATGGATTGGCCGAGGTGAGACCCATGCGATACTTCGACGAAGAGTATTATCTCGCCGCGTATCCCGATGCGAAGTCGCACGTCGATGGAGCCTTGGGGCACTATCTCTTCGTGGGATGGCGGGAAGGCAGAGATCCGAGTGACGAGTTCAGTACGAGGGGCTATCTGGAAGGCAACCCCGATGTCTCCCAGGTCGCCGTCAACCCTCTGCTTCACTTCCTGGAATACGGATTGGCCGAGGGTCGTTCAGGCTGGAAGAAGACGCCCGGTCAATCGCCGCCGCAGCCCGATCGTCGTTTCCGGCCCAAGAAAGATTGAGCCAGGAACGATCGAGCCGCGGACATTTCGGTTCGGCACAGTCGTACGTCGCAAAAGCCGATCAGCTCAATGATCGTGCTTGCAGTCCGGGCCATGGACGTGGCCGTGATCATGCGCGTGGGAATGACCATGGGCTGGGCCGTGGTCGTGCGCCGCGGGGGCATGATGGTGGTCGTGCCCGTGATCGTGCGCATGGGAATCGTGGGTATGCGCGTCATGTGTGTGCACGTCGTGCGCATGGTGATCGTGGTGATCGTGGTGATCGTGGCCGCACTGGCTGTGGTCGTGGGCCGCCCGCTCGGGTTTGAAGGCGCGGGTCACCGGGATGGCGGCGCAGCCCTGGCCGCGAACGAGCTCGGCGGCGCTGCGAGGCACGTAGAGGGCGTCGGCGGCGATCTCGGCCGGCACGTGGCTGCCGCCGAGTTGCCAGGCGAGGCGCAGCAGCCGGACCGGGTTCTCGGCCCGGACTTCGAGGAGCGGCTCCCCGGCGGCGCGGATCGCCACGAGGCGGCCGTCCTCCAGGCGCAGGGCGTCACCATCCTCCAGGGTCGCGGCCTTGGCCAGCGCGAGGGTGAGGCTGAGGCCGCCCTCCCCCGTCAGGCTGTCCGGCGGCGCCTGCCGCGCGGCGTGGTCGAGGACGATCGTGTCGACGACGGCGTCGCTGCGGACGGCGACCTTGCGGACGATGGCGGTGGCGCGCTGCATGAGATCCTCGTGTCGGGATGGGCGGGCAACGCCGCCCCGATGGGCTCCGATGAGCGCATCACTAGAGGGTTTTTCCGGCAAACGGAAAGGTATGGCGGAACCTTGACCATACGGCGTGCATTTGTGACGCGGAATGCTTAAGCTCGGGCGCTACCGAACGAACGGCCCAAGGCCGCGTCACATCGCACAAGGGAGTCTCGGAACCATGAAGAAGCTCATCGCCGCCACCCTCGCGGGCGCCCTCGCCCTCTCGCTCGGCGCCTGCAACACGCCGCAGGACCGCGCCCTCGGCGGCGCCGGCCTCGGCGCCCTCGCGGGTGCGGCCATCGGCGGAGCCGCCACCGGCCGCGCCGGCGGCGCGCTCGCGGGTGCGGCCATCGGCGGCGCCGGCGGCGCCATCGTGGGCGCTTCCACCGCCCCGCGCTGCCCCTACGGCACCTACCGCGACGCCTACGGCGACGTGTACTGCCGCTGAGACCCGACGCCGCGCGGCCCGGAACGGCCGCGCCGGACCATCAGGCTCCCTCTCCCCCGGGAGGGAGCCTTTTTCGTGGGCCCTCGGGTCATGGACCCGCCGCGGCCCGCTCCATCCAGCCCAGCATGCCCACCGCCGCCGCGCGGCCCGAGGCGAAGGCGCCTTGGAGGAGATACCCCCCCGTCGGGGCCTCCCAGTCCAGCATCTCGCCGGCCACGAAGGTGCCGGGGCGCCGCGCCAGCATGTAGCCGGCATCGAGTTCGCGAAAGCGGACCCCGCCCGCCGTCGAGATCGCCCGGTCGAGGCCGCGCGGTGCCAGAAGGCGGAGCGGCACCGCCTTGATCAGGGCCGCCAGGGCCTCGGCGGCCACGGGCAGCGGGTGAGCCGCCTCGCGCAGGAGGCCGATGCCCACGGGGGTCAGCCCCGCGCCCTTGCGCAGGCGGTTGGCGAGCGACAGGCCGGGCTTCGGATCGCTGAGTGCCCGCGTCAGGGCGGCCTCGTCGAGATCCGGCCGCAGGTCGAGGTGCAGCCGGGCAGCGCCACGCTCGGTGGCGGCCCGGATCCGATGGGCGAGAGCGTAGATCGCTCCGCCCTCGATCCCGTCCACGCTGATCACCGCCTCCCCGCGCACGCGGGTCCCCTCGAGGCTGAGGGCGATGCGCTTCAGGGGCGTACCGGCGAAGCGCTCGGCGAAGACCGGCGACCACGCCACGGTGAACCCCACGTTGGCGGGCTTGAGCGGCGCCACCGCGATGCCATCGCGTTCGAACAGGGACACCCAGGCCCCGTCGGAGCCGAGGCGCGGCCAGCTCGCGCCGCCGAGGGCCAGGAGCACCGGGCGGTGAGCGGTCTCGACCCGCCCCTCCGGGGCCTCGAAGACCGGGCCGCCGGAGGCCGACCACCCTGTGAAGCGGTGGCGGGTGCGGATGCGAACGCCCAACCCGTCGAGGCGCTGGAGCCAGGCCCGCAGGAGCGGCGAGGCCTTGAAGCTCGCGGGGAAGACGCGGCCGCTCGACCCCACGAAGGTCGGCTGGCCGAGATCGTGGCACCAAGTCCGCAGGTCGGTCGGCGCAAACGCCGCGATGGCCTCGGCGAGCATGCCGCTCTCGGCTTGGTAGCGCGCCAGGAACGCCGGCAAGGGCTCGGAATGGGTGAGGTTGAGGCCGCCGCGCCCAGCGATGAGGAACTTGCGCCCCACGCTCGGCATCCGGTCGTAGACGGTCACGGCGTGGCCGGCCCGCGCCAGCACCTCCGCGGCCGCGAGGCCGGCGGGGCCGCCGCCGATCACGGCGGGGCCGCCAACCATGGCGGGGCCGTCCGCGTCCCGGCCTTTGCGCTCGGTGTCTGTCATGCGTCCTGGGAAGCCGGCGGGGACAGGCCCTGTCAAGCGGGACGGGTCGATGCCCTTGATTCGCCCCGTTCCGAGTCCCAACTGCGCCTCATCGGCTGCGGGCCCCTCTGGCGGGATGCTTCGTGTTGCGTTCCGTGATGTCGGAGCCGGTGCTTTCTCTCCTCAAGAAGCATCGACGGTCCGCGTCATGGTTGATATTCTGTATTACGAGTGGCTCGGCAAGCCGGTCTGGATGTGGCTGGGCTTCCACGCCTTGGTCGCCGGGTTGCTGGCCTTCGACCTCGGGCTGCTGCACCGAGACAAGAACCACGAGATCGGCGTGAAGGAGAGTCTGCTCCTCACGGCCTTCTACTTCACCCTCGGCATGATCTTCGGCGGCTGGGTCTGGTGGTATCTCGGACCGCAGGCAGGCCAGGAATACGTGGCCGGCCTCGTCGTCGAGAAGTCGCTGTCGATGGACAACGTCTTCGTGATCGCGGTCATCCTGACCTCCCTCGGCATCCCGCGCACGTCCCAGCACCGGGTCCTGGTGTGGGGCATCCTCGCCGCCGTGCTGCTGCGCGGCCTGATGATCGGCCTCGGCGCGGCTCTCGTGCACCAGGCCGCCTGGGTGCTGTCGATCTTCGCCGCCTTCCTGATCTTCGCCGGCGTCAAGATGCTGGTCTCGAAGGAGGAAGAGCCGGGCGACATCCGCGAGAACCGGGCCGTACGCCTGCTGCAGCGGGTGCTGCGCATCACGCCCGAACTGCACGGGCAGCGCTTCATGGTGCGAAAAGCCGACCCGAAGACGGGCAAGACCGCCCTCTGGCTGACGCCCCTGGCGCTGGCGCTCATCCTGGTCAACGGCGCCGACGTGATCTTCGCCGTCGACAGCGTGCCGGCGATCTTCGCCATCACCACCGACACCTTCGTGGTCTACACCTCGAACATCTTCGCGATCCTGGGGCTTCGCGCCCTTTACTTCGCGTTAGCTGCGATGGTGGACCGCTTCGCCTATCTCAAGACGGCGCTGGCCTTCATCCTGATCTTCATCGGCGGCAAGATCGTGGTCGCCGATACCTTCGATCTCGTCCACGTGCCACCGTGGGTCTCCCTTGCGGTCACCGTCGTCTTTCTCATCGCGGGCATCGCCTACAGCCTGTGGCGCACCCGGGGGACAGTGACGGAGGACGCGCACGGGCATGCCGGCGAGGCGGTCCAGCATCGGGCCTGACGCGCGCGCCTGCCTTCCACCCCGGCGGATCTCGGGTCAGCTCGAGATCCGCCGGGCGTGTGGGGAGGTCGGGTTGATGGGGTGACCCTCAGCCGATCGAGGCCAGTGGCGCCACCCCTGCGCTCTCCCCACACAGGGAGAGATGCGTCCTATCCCGAAGTCGTACGGCCCAACCGCCCCGGCAGCGCCGCGATCAGGTCCCGCAGCGTGGTGATCGTCGAGGTGTCGGCGACGCCGTCGACGCGGGCCGGGCGGAAGTGGCGCTGGAACGCCGTCACCACCGCGCCCATGCGGGCGTCGAAGGTGGCGCTCACCGGCAGGTCGTATCCGTAGAGAGCGAACATCGCCTGCAGCGCCTCGATCGGCGGTCCGGCATCGCCCTCTGCAAAGAACCGGCCGTCGCGGATCGGGGCCGGCGGGACCCAGTGCCCGATGCCGGCGCATGCCAGGTGCGCCCAGGGGAAATGCTCGCCGGGATCCTCCTTGCGCTCGGGCGCGATGTCCGAATGGGCGAGAATCCGGTGCGGGGCGAGGTTCCAGCGCTTAGCGAGATCGCCGCACAGGGCGATGACGGCCTCGATCTGCGCGGGCGGATAGGCCGGTAATCCGCCGGCATGGCCGCCATTGACGATCTCGACGCCCAGCGAGCGCGAGTTCACGTCGGTGATCCCGGCCCAGGAACCCTGGCCCGCGTGCCAGGCGCGGCGCCCCTCGGGCACCATCTGCACCACGCGGCCATCCTCCAGCACCACGTAATGGGCCGAGACCTCCGCCACGGGATTGGCGAGGCGCTGCAGGGCCGCCGCCGCGCTCTCCATGCCGGTGTAATGCAGGATGAGGAGATCGACCGGACCCGTCCGCCGCTCACCGTGGTTGGGCGACGGGTGGGCGCTGGTGGCGACGGGACTCTCGGGGGTCGGCTTCACGTGAGGCCCCGCTCGGCGCTGATCCGGTCATAGGCGGCGTTGATGGCGGCGAGCCGGCGGGTGGCGATGGCCACCGCCTCCGGCGGCAGGCCGCGGGCGATGGCCCGGTCCGGGTGGTTCTCCCGCACCAGGGCCCGGTGGGCGGCCTTCAGCCCGGCATCGTCGACGTCGTGTTCGAGGCCCAGAACGAGATAGGGATCGTCGGAGAGGCGGACATGCCGGGCGGCGATGCGACGGAACGCGGCCTCGTCGAAGCCGAAAGTCTCCGCCACCGCGCGCAGGTAGCGCTCCTCCGCCTCGTGGATGGCCCCGTCCGCCTTGGCGATGTGGAACAGGCCGTCGAGAACGTCCTCCAGCAGGGCCGGCTCGTCGTGGAAGGTGTTGGCCAGTTGCCGTGCGTAGGCTTCAAAGCCGTTCGCGGTGCCCTTGGCGAGATCGAACAGGCGCTGGACCCCGGGCCGGGCCCGCTCGTCCACCTGCACCACCTTGGCGAAGGCCTCGACCTCGGCCGGCGTCACCACGCCGTCGGATTTGGCCATCTTGGCGGCGAGCGCCACGAGGCCGGTGGTGAAGACCACGTCGCGCGGCGTGGTGCCGAACAGGGCGCCCTCGCGGTCGACCAGGAAATGCCCCGCCACCCCGCCGACGAGGCCGCCGAGGGGTCCGCCGATGGCGAGGCCGAGGCCGGCGCCCCCGAGCTTGCCCCAGATGCCCACGCTCATCGGGAGGCCCCGCGGGCGCTGGGAACGGGGCTGGAAGGGGTAAACGGCATGGGCGGTATCGATGATCGGCGCGAAACGAAGCGCGTCCTTACACCGGACGGCTCCGTTTCGGCGAGAGGCGATCGCTCGGGTCGTCCCGTCCCTCAGCGCCGGGCGCAGAGGCCGACGATGCCTTGGGCCTCGGTGGGGCAGGCCGCACTCAGGGTGCCGTCGGCCCCCGCCGTCACGATGGCGCTGCCCCCCTTCAGGCACAGGGCCGAGGCCAGGATCTCGGTGCTCTCGCAGGTGATGGCGCAGCCCGAGGCCGGGCAGGTGTCCTGGCGCACCACACGGAACGGGGATGCGGGTGCGGCGGCCGCGAGGGCGGCCTGACCGGCCTCGCCCCTGGCCCCCGCGGGCCCGCGCTCGCCGGCCGGTCCCCGTGCTCCCAGCTCGCCCTTGGGGCCGGTGTCGCCTTTCGGCCCGGCTTCACCCTTCGGGCCTGCCTCACCACGAGCGCCCGTCTCGCCCTTCACACCCGGTTCGCCCTTGGCACCCGGTTCGCCCTTCGGCCCCTGGGGACCGGGCAGACCGGCGACGCCCTGCGGGCCGGCGGGGCCGGTCTCGCCTTTGTCGCCGGTGTCGCCCTTCTGACCCGTCTCGCCCTTCGGGCCGGGCTGGCCGGCGGGGCCACAATTGGCGATGACCGCCTCGCGCTCGTCCTCGCCCGCCTTCAGGGTGGCGATGCAGTTGGTGGGCACGTAGGGTAGGCGGAAGACGAAGCGGCCACGGCTGTCGGCGATGATCGAGATGTCCTCGTCGAGCACCACCACGGTGCCGGGCTTGCGCACGCTGCCGGAGATGCGCAGGTCGCCGCTCTCGAAGCGGGCGTCGTAGACCTGGATCGGCTGCGACGCGGCCTGCGGCTTGCGCGCCTTGGCCGCCTCGCCCCTGGGCTGGGCCGCGGTCTGCGCGGCGGCGGGGAACCCGCCCGCCACGGTGATCAGGCCCGACAGGACCACGAGGGCACGAGCGAGACGCATGAATTTCTCCGGTCTGATCCGCGTCTGCTGAGCGCGGCAGGTGGGGAGTGCTGCCCTGACCTCGCCGAACGGTCAAGCGTGGCGAAGATGTCGGCTTGAGGCCGCCGTCCACAGCACTCCACAGCCGTCCACAGGCCAAGCCCTTGATCATGGGCGAAATTCCGCATGGCCCCGGAAACCGATTGAGTATGTTCCTGTTTTGTTCTTAGCGTAGCGGGATGGAGCGGAGCCGATGAGACAAAGCCCTGAAGACCCTCCCGATGCGCAGACCGATAATCCGTCTGCGGTCCAACCGGGCCTGGCCCCGCCCTCTCGCGAGACGGCGCCTCAAGCCTCTTCCACTTCGAACCTGGCGGCCCTGCGCGACCTTGTGGCCGGACGCGGGGGTGCCCCGGTCCTCCGGGGTGCCCTTCCGCTGGGCATCCACGACATCGATTCGCGTCTCGCGCAGGGTGGCCTCGCCCTCGGGCAGTTGCACGAGATCGCCCCCGCCCAGGCGGGCGACGAGCCGGCGGCCCTCGGCTTCGCCCTCGCCCTGGTGGCGCGCCACCTCGCCCGGGTGCGCGGTGAGGCCCTGCTGGTGGTGGGCCAGGGCCATCCCCTCCCCTACGGGCACGGGCTCGCCGGCCTCGGCCTCGACCCGGCCCGCCTGCTGCTGTTCGAGGTCGCCAGCGACGCCGACGCCTACCGGGCGCTGGAGGAATCGCTGCGGTCCCAAGGCCTGGCGGCCGTGGCGGGACTCGTCGACGCCGCCCTGCCCCTGGCCCAGAGCCGCCGGCTCCACCTCGCGGCCGGGCGAACCGACCGGCTCCTCCTCGTCCTGCGGCCCCCGGAGGCGGAGAGCCCCAACGTGGCGGCGACCCGCTGGCGGATCGCCGCCGGCAAGGCCCTGCGCGACCGCTTCGGCTGCATCGAGCGGCCGTGCTGGCAAGCGACCCTCGACCGAAGCCGCAACGGGCGGACCGGACACTGGCTTCTGGAGTGGGATCATGCCGCGCATCGTTTCGGTCTGGCTGGAGCACTGGCCGGTCACGCGGCTGAGGCGGGCGGGCGCGTCCAGCGCTCGGGATGATGGGCCGATGGTCGTGGCTGCGATGGAGGCCAGCGGCCTGCGCCTGATCGCGGTGGACGCGCAGGCGCGGGCGCTGGGCCTCGAACCCGGCGAGACCCTGGCCCGTGCCCGCGCCCGCATCGGCACGCCCGTCTCCGTCCATCCCGCCGACCCGGAGGCCGACGCCGCCGCCCTGCACCGGCTCTGCCTCTGGGCCAAGCGCTATACCCCGGTCGTCGCGCCCTTCGGCCCGGCGGAGGGCGGGGACGGGTTCTTCCTCGACATCGCGGGGGCGAGCCACCTGTTCGGCGGCGAGGCGCAGTTGGTGTCGGACCTCGTCCGGCGATTGTCCGAGGGCGCGATCCCGGCCCGGATCGCCCTCGCCGATACCCCGGCCTGCGCCTTCGCCCTGGCCCGGCATGGCGGGGGTGGCCTCGTGGCGCCCGGAGGCAACGCGGAGGCCCTACGGACCCTGCCGGTCTCGGCCCTGCGCCTCGATCCGGCCATGGCGCAGGCGCTCGCCCGCCTCGGCCTGCGCCGGATCGGCGATCTCGCCGCAGCAGCCCGCGCGCCGCTGGCCCGGCGCTTCGGCGAGACCCTGTTGCTGCGCCTCGATCAGGCCCTCGGCCACCGGCCGGAACCCCTCGTCTGCACGGAGGACCCACGTGAATTCGAGGCCGTGCGCGGCTTCCTCGAACCGGTCGGGCGGCCGGAGACCATCGTCGCCACGGCCACGCGCCTGATGGCGGGGCTGGCGCCCCGGCTGGAGGCGGCCGGACTCGGGGCCCGCGCGGTGCGGCTGTCCCTGACCCGCGTCGACGGAGTGGTGCGCACCCTCGACCTCGGGATGAGTCTGCCGACCCGCTGCCCGGCGCAGATCGAGCGCCTGCTGACCCTGCGCCTCGACCGCCTCGGCCCGGCCCTCGATGCCGGTTTCGGCTTCGAGACGATCGGCCTCGCGGTCACCGCCACCGGCACGATCGCGGCGCGTCAGGGCATGCTGGTGGAGGCCCCCGACGGCGCGGGGGCCGAGCACCTGGGCGACGCCCTGCGCCAGCGCCTCGGCCGGCGGATGATGCGGCTCGGCTTCCGGGCGAGCCACCTGCCCGAGCGTGCCGAGATCGCGGAACCCTGGCGCGCGAGCCTGCCCGCGCAGGCGGCCCGGCCGCACCTTCCGCCGCGGCCGCTGGTGCTGCTCGGCCGCGGCGAGGCCGCCGAGGACGTCATCGCCCTCGCCCCCGACGGGCCGCCGCACCGCTTCCGCTGGCGCCGGCGCCTGCACCGCGTCGCCCATGCGGACGGGCCCGAGCGCATCGCCGACGAGTGGTGGCAGGCGCCGGGTCCGGCGCGGGACTACTACGTGGTGGAGGACGAGGCCGGCCGCCGCCTCTGGGTCTATCGCGAGGGATTCCCCACGCGGGAGACGCCCGCGCGCTGGTTCGTGCACGGGCTGTTCGCGTGATCCCCGTGACCCGGCCGGGTCACGGGGGCCGGCGACTCTACTCCGCCGCGTCGACGTAGAGCTTGCCGCCCTCGGCCTGGAACTCGGCGGATTTCGCCGCCATGCCGGCCTCGCGCTCGGCCTGGCTCATCGGCGTCGCCTCGCCCAGCACCTGGCCGGCCGCCTCCATCGCCAGCACCTCGGTGCGCAGGTCCTGCGTGATCTTCATCGAGCAGAACTTCGGCCCGCACATCGAGCAGAAATGCGCGACCTTGTGGGCGTCCTTCGGCAGGGTCTCGTCGTGGTAGGCACGCGCCGTGTCGGGGTCGAGCGACAGGTTGAATTGGTCCTCCCAGCGGAAGTCGAACCGGGCGCGGCTGAGGGCATCGTCGCGCAGCTGCGCCGCCGGGTGGCCCTTGGCGAGATCGGCGGCATGGGCCGCGATCTTGTAGGTGATCACGCCTTCCTTCACGTCGTCGCGGTTGGGCAGCCCAAGATGCTCCTTCGGCGTGACGTAGCAGAGCATCGCGCAGCCGAACCAGCCGATCATCGCGGCGCCGATGCCGGAGGTGATGTGGTCGTAGCCGGGGGCGATGTCGGTGGTCAGCGGGCCGAGGGTGTAGAACGGCGCTTCGCCGCACTCCACGAGCTGCTTTTCCATGTTCACCTTGATCTTGTGCATCGGCACGTGGCCGGGGCCCTCGATCATGGTCTGGCAGCCCTTGTCCCAGGCGATCTTGGTGAGTTCGCCCAGCGTCTCGAGTTCGGCGAACTGGGCCGCGTCGTTGGCATCCGCGATGGAGCCGGGGCGCAGGCCGTCGCCGAGGGAGAACGAGACGTCGTAGGCCCGCATGATGTCGCAGATCTCGTCGAAGCGCTCGTAGAGGAACGACTCGCGGTGCCCGGCCAGACACCAGCGCGCCATGATCGAGCCGCCGCGGGAAACGATGCCGGTGACCCGGCGCGCGGTGAGCGGCACGTGGGCGAGGCGGACCCCGGCGTGGATGGTGAAGTAGTCGATGCCCTGCTCGGCCTGCTCGATGAGGGTGTCCTTGAACACCTCCCAATCAAGTTTTAGCGGATCGCCGCCGACCTTCTCCAGCGCCTGGTAGATCGGCACCGTGCCGATCGGGACCGGCGAGTTGCGCACGATCCACGAGCGGATGTTGTGGATGTTACGGCCGGTCGAGAGATCCATCACCGTGTCGGCGCCCCAGCGGGTCGCCCAGACCAGCTTCTCGACCTCCTCGGCGGCCGAGGAGGTCACGGCCGAGTTGCCGATGTTGGCGTTGATCTTCACGAGGAAATTGCGGCCGATCGCCATCGGCTCCACCTCGGGGTGGTTGATGTTGGCCGGAATGATCGCCCGACCCCGGGCCACCTCGTCGCGCACGAACTCGGGCGTGATGAAGGCCGGCAGGGCGGCGCCGAAGCTGTTGCCGTCCGCGAGCGCGGCCTCGGCACCCTCGAGCATCGTCTGGCGGGCGAGGTTCTCCCGGTTGGCGACGTAGATCATCTCCTCGGTGATGATCCCGGCGCGGGCGAACTCGTACTGCGTCACCAGCTGGCCGGGGCCGGCCTTGCGGATCTCGCGGGTGGCCGGACACGGGGCCACCAGCTTGTCTTCCGGCACGAAGCCGTTGTCCTCGGGCTTGACCGCGCGGGGCGTCACCGTGGCGTAGCCGCGCCGGGCGATCCAGGGCTCGCGCACCAGCGGCAGGCCGGCATGGAGGTCGATCTTGGCGTCCGTCTCCGTGTAGGGACCCGACGGATCGTAGACCCGCACCGGGGCCTCCTTCGGATCGCTGAGCGTGATCTCGCGGAACGGCACCCGGATGTCGTCGTGTCCGGCGACCGCCGCGTAGACCTTGCGCGAGCCCATGATCGGGTCGGTGGTCACCGCATGCGGCTGGCCCTGCGGCAGATCCTTCGGGAGAACGGGTGCATTCATCGGGTTCGCTCCTGGCGTTGGAGGCGATCCGACTCATAGGCGGTGGAGGTGGATGGGATGACGCTTGAGGATACGCGCCGTCTTTGAGATTCCCGTCCCTCCGCCGGTACGAACCGGATCAGGTTCAAGGGTCAGGGCGACGCGCCCAATCTCAGCTCCCGCACTCGGAGCCCCCCTCGGAATGGTTCCAGGTTCGAGGTCGGCGACCGTTTTGTCAATCACCGCTCCGGCAAACCGACGCAGAACCGGGTGAGAAACGAACTTTATCGTCAGCCCGGGCGTTCGGTTACCAGAAGTCCGGTCCTCGGGATCGGCACGCGAACGACAGGTTTTCCCATGAAGCGCATAGTCCTGGCCTCGGCCGCTTTGGTCGGTGCCCTTTCGATGATTTCCGCGTCCGCCGATGCCCGTCCGGGCGGCGGCGGTGGCTTCCGCGGCGGCGGCGGCGGATTCCATGGTGGCGGCATGGGCGGCGGCGGATTCCGCGGCGGCAATTTCGGTGGCGGCGGGTTCCGCGGGGGCATGGCTCAAGGCGGCTTCCGGGGCGGAAACTTCGGCGGTGGCGGCTTCCGCGGCGGCCTCGCCCAGGGCGGGTTCAATCGTGGCGGCTTCAACCGGGGCGTCATCGGCAATGCCGGTGCCGGCACGGGTCTGGTGGCAGCCAACGGCTACCGGGGCGGCGGCGCGGGCTTCGTTCGCGGTGGATACGACCGGGGCGGCTTCAACCGTGCGGGTTACGGCGGACGGGGCTACGGATACCGTCGCGGCTACGGCGGATTGGGGCTCGGCATCGGCCTCGGTCTGGCGGGTGCCGGCATCGGCTACGGTCTCGGCAGCGCGTATTACGGCGACGATTACTACGGCGGCGGCTACGCGCCGGCCTATTATGGCGGCGGCTACGGCGCGTATGGCGGCGGCTATGCACCGGCCGGCTATGCCACCGAGACCGTCGAGGTCGCACCGGGCGGGAACGACGTCGCATACTGCGTCCAGCGCTTCCGGTCCTACGACCGCCGCACCGGGACCTACTTGGGCAACGACGGCCTGCGCCACGCCTGCCCATAAGGCCTGACACCCGATCACAGTCCGAAAGGCTCCGCCTGCTCCGCGCAGGCGGGGCCTTTCCCGTTTGGCGTGCGGCCGTGCGTCTCTACGAGGTCCCGTCTCGCGCCTGCGTCAGGAGCCCTGGAGGCTTTCGGCAAAATCGTCCGGCACCTCGCCGAAGCTGGCCAGGATGGTGGCGCTCTCCAACTCGCCGGTCTCGTCGTCGGCCACGACCCTGATCGCCGCCGTCCCGGGAAACCGCGCGGCCATGGCTTCGGCCTTCTTGAGGGCGCCGCTCTCCGTCACCGCGATCTCACGGTCGCCGGGCGTAAGTCGCTTGCGCTTGAGCACGAAGGTCTGGACCAGGAAGGTCGTCTTGAGGGCCATGAACGAGTCTCCGCCGGCTGCCGCGCCGATGATGGCTCCCGGTCCGGACACGGAGCGCACCTAGCACGAAAGTCCCCGCCGGCGGACAGGGGGCCCGAAGGTCGCAGCGCCTGAGGGATGCGAAGCGTGCTCAGGCTGAAGGCGTATCGGGCGGATCCAGGCGCAGCACGAGCCGATCACCGTCCCAGAGTTCCACCGCGCGTCCATCCATGAGTGCACGGGTCCGCTCAATGGCATCCGCTTCCTCGTGAACGGACAAGACCTTGGTGCGGAGCACGCGTCCGGCAGTATCCAACAGAAGAATGCGATAGGGCTTCGGTAGCGTCGCGTCCGTCATGACCAAACAACTCACCTCCTCGTTCATGGGAGCCACGATCGGGCGAACCCGATCTTCACCAAACCAAAGAAACACAGGCAACACGCCGATACGTGTACGAGACGCCCCGGTCTCGTACACGTATTCGTGATCTGACATTACCCACCCTACCAACCTCAGGTTGCGATAAGCTTATGATCACCAGAGCCGAATGAGTCGATACCCGGCGATCACGTCGGACAGGTCGATGCCGAGGCTCGCGGTCAGGCGCAGGCTCGCGCGAAACAGCGGACGGGAGAAAGCGCCCGAGAGCAGGAACAACCCGAGCAGGACGAGACTCGCGTGCCGGGCCATCCGATCGGTCCACGACCAGTCGCCCGGCAGCCAGGGCCTCAGGATGCCGTAGCCGTCGAGGCCGGGGACCGGCATCAGTCCGAGGACGAGGGCGGTCCCCTGGAACAGCACCGAGACCGCGAGCACGGCCCGCAGGACCTCCGAATCCGGGCTGGCGAGGGTGTAGAGCAGGACGAGTACCATGAGGAAGCCGAGGCTCGCGGCAGGACCGGCCGCCGCAACGGCCGACCGGCGCCCCCGGCTCAGTCCTTCGGCCGCGTCCCCCGGCGAGGCACCGCCCGGAAAACCCAGGCCCGCCAGGATCGTGAAGACCACGGGCAGCAGCATCGTCGCCGCCGGATCGGGCGCGCGCAGGGGATCGAGCGTGAGGCTCCCGCCCGCCGACAGACCGGACCGCACCTCCACGAGGGCGTGGCCGAACGCGTGCAGGCACAGGCCGAGCACCCATCCGGCGATCACGAAGGCGAAGGCCGCGCCCGAACCCTCCAGCGCCTCGGCCCCGATCCCGAAACCGAGGCCGCTGAAGATCAGCGTGATCAGCAGGATGTTGGTGCTGAGGACAGGCCTGCCCGTACCGCTCCCGTCGTCCCGGATCGCCGTCATGCGAGACGGGGCGGGGCGACGCCACGGCGGCGGGCACGCCCCGGATTTCCCCCTCCCGACGATGCGGACAAGGTGGCGGCGCGCGTAAAAGACCCGCGTCGGCCCTGCGGGACCGGTCGCGGACGGGGGGCGGGACGGTGGGCTTTCACGCGACGCAACATCGCTGGTGACACGCCAAAGTCCAGTGCTACCTTGCCACGGACAGCCGACACCCCGGTCACCGCGGCCTCAAACCTCGCCGAGCCCGGAACCGGGTGTTTGCGGATCGCCTCACGGGTCGGGACATCCCACCGCGGGCACACACGTTCGGATGCATGCGCCTTCTCCTCTCGATGCTGGTTGCGGCGCCGCTCGCGCTCTTTGTCGGTGCGACCCTCCTCCTGGCCCTGTTTCAGAGGCACCTGATCTATCCGGGAGCCTTCCGAAATCAGACGGCCCCGACCCCGCGGGAGGCGCCCGCCGGCACGCAGGCGATCCGTGTCGAGACCGCCGACGGTGAGCGCCTCCTCGGCTTCTGGCGTCCGCCCGCGCCGGGCTGCGCCGTCGTCCTCAGCTTCCATGGGAACGGCTCGCGGCCCGAGCCGGCGGCGGCGCGCTTCGCGGCCGATCCCTGGCGCGCGGAGGGCTGGGGCGTCCTGGCCATCGCGTACCGGGGCTATCCGGGCTCGACAGGATCCCCGAGCGAGGCTGGCCTGATCGCCGATGCGGACGCGGCCTACCGGACGGTCGCGGCACGCGCACCCGGGGCGCCGGTGCTGCTGCATGGGCATTCCCTCGGAGCCGCCGTGGCGGTGGCCGTAGGCGTGAGCGTGTCTCATCTCGGCCTCTACCTGGAGGCGCCCTTCGATTCCCTGGCGGCAGTGGCCGCGTCCCGCTTCCCCTACCTGCCCACCGGCCTGTTCCTGCGCGACACCTTCCGTTCCGACGAACGGATCACCGGCACCGGCGGCCCGGTTCTCATCGTGCACGGCACGCGGGACGGGGTGGTTCCCCTGGCGCACGCCCGACATCTGGCCGAGCGGGCCGGTCCGCGTGCCCGGCTGACCATCCTCGATGGCGACCACGTCTCGATCCTGGGCGCGCGGGACCGGGAGGCGGAGGCCCTGTTCCGACCGGGGAACGCCACGGTCTCGCCGTGCCGCAAGACCCTCGCGGCGGATGCGCCTTAGGGGAGCCGAGATGGGACGACGAGACCGCCTCTGGCGTGACGACGATCCGACGACCCACGGGCCGGCGGTGACATCTCCGGTCATTTGCCCGCTCTGCGAGCGCCCGATCCCGCCGCGCGCCAAGTCCAGCCTGCATCACCTCGTCCCGAAGCTGAAGGGCGGTGCGCGGGCCGGCACGGTGCGCCTGCACCAGATCTGCCATTCGGCCATCCATGCCCGCTTCAGCGAGGCCGAGATCGCCCGGCGCCTCGCCAACGTCGAGTCCTTGCGCGCCGAACCCGAGATGGCGCGGTTCCTGGCCTGGGTCCGAACCAAGCCCGACGACTTCCACGCCGCGACGCGGATGAGCCGCGGGCGCAGGGGCCCGAAGCGCGATCCGGCCTGAGGAGGCGGCGATACACCAGGGATGTCGCCGGTTTGGCGGCATGGCTTTTACCCGTTCTTCGGCATGATCCGCGCCGGTTCCGATCCCGTATCCGCTCCTTAAGATTTCCCGCCGGAGGGTGACCGGCGATGTGAAGGGAGCGCGACCGTGTCGGCATTCGAAATGGGGGCAATCGGGCGGGCGGGCCCGGACGAGGCGAACCGCCTCGCCTGGGTCGACGTCGCCAAGGGGCTCTGCATCGTCCTGGTGGTGATCATGCACTCCACCCTGAGCACCGGTGTGACCCTCGGGGGCGAGGGCTTCCTCCACACCGTCGTGGCCTTCGCCAAGCCGTTCCGGATGCCGGACTTCTTCCTCCTGTCCGGCCTGTTCCTCGGACGGGTGATCGACCGCGATTGGCGCCTCTTCCTCGATCGCCGCCTCGTGCACTTCGCGTATTTCTACGTGCTCTGGGTGCTGATCCAGTCGGTGGCGAAGTACGGCCAGATCGTCGACGGGGCCGGGCCGACGGCTTTCCTCAGCCACCTGGCGATGGCGGTGGTCGAACCCTACTCGACCCTGTGGTTCATCTACGTCCTGGCGGTGTTCTCGGTCTGCACCAAGCTGCTGCGCCGGGTGCCGGCGCCGCTGCTCCTCGGCTTCGCGATCCTCCTGGAGAGCGTACCGGTCAGCAGCGGCAGCAACCTCGTGGACGAGTTCTGCGCCCGCTACGTCTGGTTCCTGCTGGGCTACCTCTTCGCCGAGCGCATCTTCACGTTCGCCGACTGGGTGCGGCGCAACGCCAGCGCGGCCCTGACCGGCCTCGCCCTCTGGGCGGTCGTCAACGCCGTGATGGCCTTCACGCAGACGCATCTCTCCTTCGCACCGACCCTCGCCCAGTTGCCCGGCCTGAGCCTGCTTCTCGGCGGCGCCGGGGCCCTGGCGATCATCACCGTCGGCACCCTTCTGACCCGGGCGGGCGGACCCGTCACGGCCTTCCTGCGGACCTGCGGCCAGCGCTCCATCGTGATCTATCTCGCCTTCTTCCTCCCGATGGCATTCACCCGGACGTTCATCGCCAAGACCGGGGCGATCACCGACATCGGCGTCGCGAGTCTCGCCGTCACGGCGGCGGCGGTGCTGGTGCCCCTGGCTCTGGAACGGATGGTCCGGAACACCAGGCTCGCCTTCCTCTTCGAGCGTCCGCGGGCCTTCCACATCGTGAGCACGCGGCCCAGGCCGGCCACCGGCGCCCTGCGCACGGCCTGAAACTCAGGCCGCCGCCTCGACCCGCGGGCGCACGAGGTGTTCGAGGAAGTTGCCGATCTCGGCGCGCCGCCGGGCCGGCTCCAGGAGATCAGGCCCGAGCCGGTGGCGCGCGACGAGGCCGGGATGCGCCCCCGGCGTGGCGTGAATCGCGCAGAGGTCGGCGGCGTAAGCCTCCACCGCCGCGCGGTCCGGCAAGGCACCCGCCTCGACCACGTCCTCTTCGCTCAACCTGAGCATCGCGGCCAGCGCGTCGAGGTCGAGCTCCGGGTGGTACTGCGTGCCCCAGAAAACCCCGGGCCCGTGGACGATCTCGATGGCCTGGACCGACAGGAGACCGTTGCCCGCAAGCACCGTAGCCTGAGGCGGCGGCGCGACGACGGCGTCGAGATGCATCGCGGGCGCGTCGAAGCGCCGGCCCCGGCCCGTGAGGAGCGGATGGCTCCGACCGGCCTCGGTGAGCACGAGATCCCGCGAGAACCCGTATTCCGGCCCCTTCGGATTGGGCCCCGCCTCGCCGCCGGCCACAACGGCCGCCACCTGAACCCCCCAGCACGAGCCGAAGACGGGCAAACCGGATTCGAGGGCATGCCGCATGAGGTCGATCTGGCGGCGCACGGCGTCGCCGCCGTCGCGGACGTGCAGGGTCGAGCCGGTGACGACGAGCGCATCGTAATCGGAGAGCCCCGCCCCTGAGGGCAAGGCCTCGTCCGCATCCGCGGGATTGATCAGCGTACAGGCGCTGCCCGGCGCGAGCTGGCGCAGGATCGCCGCATAGGCCTCCGCCGAGGTGACGCCGGTGCCCGCGACGTGGCTGGCCCGACCCTCACGGTCGTTCCCGTCCGCGACGAGGAGATGCAACATGATTCTGGGTCCTGGCCGGGTGACGGCGAAAGGGACGGGGAACGATCCGTGCTCCCCCTCGTTCCAGCCGAGGTGCAGGCCCGATCGCCACACCCGGACACCTCACCCGGAGGCGCGGAAATGGATACGCGACGTCTCGCTCGGCCTGCCATCGGCCCATTCCGGGTGTCGATGGGGTTGGTCTGCGCCCTCGGAATTGGCATCGCTCCCCTGCCGGCCTCGGCCCAGTACATGGCCCTGACCGTGCCGCCGAGGCCGGACACACCGAGCGCCATCGCCCCGGAGCCTCGCAAGCCCGTACCACCCGCCGCGCGTCCTGCCGACCACGCCTTCGACGGGCACCTGCCCAACCAGCGCACGGGCGTGGGCCGGCAGCGCGTGGTCCGCGACATCTGCATCGGCTGCGATCGTTAGATCCCTGAAAGCCAGAAAATCAGAGTCGGGGATCAAGACCGTCAGCTTTCCTCCCTGGCACCGCGGGTGATGGCCTCGACCATGCCCTGTGACAGGCGCACGAACTGTCCGGTGCCGTGGCCGCGCGTGTCGAGCAGTTCGGCGAAGACGGGCTTTGCCGGCTCGTAGGCCAAAGCCGCGCGGGGCCGGGTCCTGCGGCGCTTCTCGCGCAGACGGTCGGCGAGGGCGTCGGGCACGAACGGATCACGCAAGCTCGGCAAGCTCCTGGGACGGTGGTCCGGGGCCCGGCCCGGCGGGTCGGACCCGGCTTAGGGCCCGGTCGGTTGCCGGGAGCTTAAGGGGCGCCCCCCGGGAGCGGCGCCGGGCGCCACGGAACCACTCCGGTACGGGCTCGGTTTGACCCGCAGCAACCCAAGGAGAAAACTCGATGTCTGACAGCGTGTTGGCGTCCGTGACCGTCCCGTCTCTCAGGGCCGCCCGTGCGGCGCGGGATCGCCTGTCGCGGGCCGGCTTTGCGCGCAACAGCGTCGAGATCGACCGCCTGGACGACGACGCCTTCGCCGTCTCGATTGCGACCCGGCCGGACAATCACGATCGTGCCGAGCGCATCCTCACCGGCTCGCCCCTGGGCAACGACCTGCGCGAGGCGGGGCAGGCCGCCGCCCGGCACTTGCAGGACAATCGCTCCCTGGCGCTCGGTCTGGCGGCGCTCGCGGGTTTCGCCCTGTTCGGCCTAATGCGCCGGGACTAGACCTGACTTCCAGATGACCCTCGCTCCGCCGGACACCCCTGGCGGGGCCGATCGGAGCGATGTGTGGCGAGCCGTTACGGGCTGGAGATCCGGGCGGCGACGGGTGGCGACGCGGCCGGCATAGCCGATCTCCTGCGCGCCTGCGGCTACCCCGTCGCTCCCGAAGCCCTGGCCGAGCGGATCGAAGCCCTGCGGCACGGCCCAGGCGCGACCCTCGTCGCCGTCGAGTGGGGGCCGCCGAGTGGCCTCGTCGTCCTGCACTGGTATCCGTCCCTGGCCGCCAACCTGCCGACGGCGCAGGTCACCACCCTGCTCGTCGCGCCCGACGCACGGCGGCGCGGCATCGGCCGCTTGCTTCTCAAGGCGGCCGCGCAGGCGGCCCGCTCGGCCGGATGCGGCGACCTTCAGCTGATCACCGGTCCCGGACAGACGGACCTTCAAGCCTTCGGTGCCGCAACCGGATTCGTCGATCAGGGCGCCGTGTCGGTCAGGCCCCTGCGCAAGAAGGGCTGAGCCGGTTCGGCGCCCCGGACCGCTCCTGGATCGGCCAGTTCCGCGTCGCGATCCGGATGCCGCGGCCGGATGAAGCCTGATCAAGCATGTGCCGTTGGCAGTTCGCCGACCTGCGTGGTGTAGCGCGGGCTGCGCTTCTCGATCCCCGGGGCAAGCGGTCACCCTCATCGTAAAACGCGCGATCGTGTCTACAGCCCTGGCTGAAGCAGATACGACGCGCCAGCGAGCGCCCGGCCGATCTCCCCGGCCGGGCGCCCGCGTCGGCTCAGAACCGGTAGGTGAAGTTGCCCTTCACCGCGTGGTCCTCGGCGCGGCGTCCCGCCTGACCCGCATAGGCCACGCCGAGCGTCGCGTTGGCCGAGACCCGGAGGTCGAGGCCGGCTTCGGCCACGAGGGCGTCGCGGTCGATGGGGAGGCCGGCCGTCAGGAAGGTCGGTCCGGTCGCACCGAAGGCGAGGAGGGCCGTCGGAACCACGTCGCCGAAGGCGCGGCGGTAGCCCAGCAGGCCGTGGGTGGAGACCGGAACCCCGAAGCCGAGGTCGAAGCTGGTCTGCGCCCGCAGGCCGGCGGTGGCCGTGCCGAGGTCGTAGTCGCGGGCGACCCCGGTCAGCGCCGCGACACCCCCGGTCTCGGCGAAGCGGTCGCGGCGGATGGAGACGTAGGCGCCGCCGACGAAGGGCTCGATGTAGGACGGTGCCGTCACGGGCACCGGCCCGGACTCCCTGCCGTTCGGCGCCGCCGCGCCGCCGAGGAAGACCTTGTAGCCGAGTTCGCCGAACCCCTGGATCGTCGCGCCGCCGGTCCGCGCGGTCGGCGAATCGGAGACCCCGGCGAACAGCACCGTGCGGCGCAAGCGCGCCGAATTGTCGGCATAGACGGCGCCGAGGCGCAGCGAGACCGGTCCGCGCTCGTAGCCGCCGTAGAGACCGCCGAAACCGCTCTCGATCGCGCCCGATTGCAGGCGGTTGCCCGCGTCGAGGTTCGTCACGGTGTAGCCGCCGGCGAGGCCGAATCGGAAGCCGCTCTCGACGCGCGCATCGGCGCCGAGCACGAAGCCCGAGGTCTGGCGCGACAGGCTCGCCGCGTTGCCGTCGGTCCGGGCCTGCCCGAAGCTGCCGAAGCCCTGACCCCAGACCCCGAACACCCGCGGGTCGAGGACGCGGACCGGCACCGGGACGGGGGCCGCCCGACGGCCCGGAAGGTCCGCCGTGTAGGACGCCGGCAGGCGGCCGTAATCGGTCCCGTCGGTGTCGCCGGGAGACGCGCCCCAGCGCATCCGGCCGAGGATCGACTCGCGCACGAAGAACGCGGTCTCGAATTCGGCCCCGATCGCACTGGCGTGGATGTCGCCGGTGAGCGCCTGAAACGCACCCACGGCCTCCGGCGTGGTGAGCCCGATGGTGCGGTCGTAGGCGCCGGTGCCTGCCCCGCCGGCCTGGATCGCCGTCGCGACCGCGGCCTGGTTGCGGGTCTGCGCGATGGTGGCGAACGGGATGTCGTTGCGGGTCAGCGTCAGGTCGACCTCGTTGGCCTGGTAGCGCAGGCTCGGGCTGAGGAAGGCGAAGTTTGCGGTCACGCCCGCGAACTGGCCGGACACGCCGCTGCCCGCGGTGAGGATCGTGTACCGGGTGCGGGGATCGTAGGTCCCGCCGGCAGCCAGAACCTGCACGGTGCCGCCGTTCAGCGCCGCGGCGCCGGAGGCCGCGATCCGGTCGGACTGGCCGGCGGCGTTCGCCTCGACCTGGTAGGTCGACCCGGCCGCGAAGGCGACGTTGCCGGCAACCCTCAGGGTGCCGATCGAATTGCCCGGGGCGACGGTGCCGCCGGAGAGCGCACTGACGCCGCCGACCGTGCCGGTGCCGCCGAGCAGGCCGCCGGCGCCGACGGTAGCGAGGCCCGTGATGGTTCCGTTGGCGTAAAGGGCGCCGCCGCCCCCGATGGTCGCGTTCGTCGTCAGCCGATCCGCATTGTCCATGCGGAGCGTCCCGGTGACGTTCCCGAAATAGCCCGCCGCCGAATAGAGGTCGATCCGGCTCCAGTAGCTCAGCGCCGTGCCGTAGAAGGCCGCGAGGGCATTGGTCTGGGTGTTGACGACGATCTGGTTGATCGTGTCCGTCGCGAGTTGGCCGTGGAGGCCGCCGTTCGGGGCGATCGTCCGCGCGGCGGCGGTGCTGCCGCCGTAAAGGGTCGCGAGCAGGATCGACGGGTCCGGCCCGCCGGCCGGCGCCGCCTCGCGCGGGGCTTGCGCGAAGGTCAGCGTCGGCAGGCCGAAGGTGAGGCCCTGCCGGTAGGCCGCCTGGTTCGCCGCCGAGACCGCATACGGGTTGTTCACGGTGTTGGCGGCGCTCGCGGCGCAGGCCGCGACGGTGTCGCCGCATTGCTGCGCGAGGCTGCTCCGGTACGGGGCCTGGACCGCCGTGAACTGGCTCGGCAGGTTGAGCGCCGTGCCGGTCGTCGCCGCGTTGTCGATGTAGAGCGGGTTGGTGAAGGCCTGGGCGAGGCTGTAGAGCGAGAGGGACCGGCCGGCGACGAGGTCGAGCGGGTAGTGCACCCCCAGGACGACGCGGCTCTTGGAGAATTCGGCGGCGCGCGACAGGACGCCTTGGAACTGCTCCGGCACCAGCATCGCGAACAGGGTGCCGTAGGTGTAGGCGTAGGTGGTGTGACCGCTCGGGAAGGCCGAGCTCACGGCGACGGAATTGATGGCCGTCGGGTCGAACTGATTGATCTGGCTCGAGACCTGCAGCGGTCGCGAGTTGCCGTAGACGTTCTGGCCCGGCTGCCGGTTCGAGACGCCGTAGGCGAGATCGTACACGCTGTCGCGGGCGTTCGGCAGATCGCCGAAGGTCGGCAGGGTGTAGCCGGCGGGTGCCACGGCTCGGACGGGTACGTAATTGGCGGTCACGGTGCCGGGATTGATGGCCGCGCCGTTGGCGAAGTAGTTCTTCGTCGTCGTGACGGCGGATGCCGTCAGCACCAGCGTCCTCGACATCAACGCGTCGACTTGGCGGATCGGAGCGTTCGACGCGTTCGAGCTCTGGGCAAGGGCCGCAGTGTGGATTCCGCCCAGGACAGGACCGAGCCCTTCGGCGACGATGCCAGACTTGTCGCTGATTGCCAGCCGCTGCTGCTGCGGGGTCGCCGCGCTGTTGGTCGCGATCGATTGCTGGAGGTTGTCGCGCAGCGTCTGCTGCCCGATCGCGGTCGCATTCAGACCGAGAAACGGGGACAGCAGGTTCAGAACGTTGGCGTCGGCGGGTGTGACGGTGGCGGTCTGCGCCTGCGCCTGCGCGACTGTCGATCCAAACGCCGCGACCATCACCGCGATGATCGAGACACCTTGCTTAAAGTCCATGATTATCCCCCTTTATATGCCGTTCTCGACGGCGGACGGGGCAGTCCTAGCCAAATTCATGACCTATTATTTGTCATAATCCATATATAAATTACCGTTTTGTCTTATGTGATCTTATAACAACACACTATGCAAGTAGGCGGCAAATATGAATCTCACAATAGGTAAAATCAATATCCGAAATGACGCGTATCTGGGCTGATCGGTCGATGTCCGGCCCACCGGTCCATTCGAGAAAATGGAAGTATTAGTTGATCACCGCTGTGTCGACCATCGAAACTCAAGGTCGCCCCAGTGATCGTTGATGGACGTGGCGGCCTCTCGGCCGAGTGGCGTGATGTAAGCGTCAACGTGGCGGCGTGTTTCCGCTGCGGCTGATTCTGCGCGAGGCCGTGGACCTGAAGCGAGGCCCAAAGATGAACCCGCTCTGCTACTGGCACGACGACCCGGGGCCGGATGCGATCAGTTGCGCGGCCGAGATCGGGATCCAGACCAAGGACGGCCGCCGAGGGCGCGTGGGCGAGCGCGGACTCGCGCGCTGAAACGAAAAACCCGCCGCGGCCGGAGCCGGGCGGGTGAAGGTCAGGCGCGCCCTCGGGGACAAGGGGCCTGATTCGTAGCAGGTCGGCCGGGTGGCGCGTCCGACATATGGGGGATCATAGCCGCGCAACTGCCTATGGCGGCCACCGTCCCCGATCGCCGAGCTACCCGCCGATGTTGAGCCCGATGGGGCCGGCGAGCAGGATGGAGAGGCCGGTGGCGTCCTGGAAGGCCCAGCGCATCAGGCGAACCAGCCGCGCATGGCGCGTCCCCGGCGATCCACGAGACTGACTGTGCGGCCGGCTCCGGAGCACGATGTAGATGCCCATCACGGTGATGTCCATGCCGATGCCGAGCACGATGCGGCACGACGCCATCGACTGCGCCTGCCCGGCTCGCGCCCTCGCAAGCACGCCGCCACGGCGGGCGAGGTCGCCCAGGCCATCGAGGCCGCCCTGGCGCTCGACCGGCGCAGCGCCGCCCTCTGTAACGCGATCCAGTTCGAGACCGCCCTGCGCCAGTGGGTATCTGCTCACCGAGGCACGCGGCGGCGGTGCGACGAACGACGACGGCGCAAAAGGTGGCGGGTCACACGAAGAGCACCACGAGTGCCGAGGTTTACGATCGGGAAAGACTGGAGGTCCATCGTCGGTGCGCGACAGCCCGTCGTTCTCGGCGTGCGAAGGCGTCCTGAACGGGCCGGGAACGTGTGCCGGAACGACGTCGGAACGTCTTAAAAATCACCTAAGATATCAAATACTTGGCGGCAGGCCGGTTAACACCCCTTAAACCCGCCGCATTTACCGTGCGCAAGCGGGGTCGATCGAAGCACGAACGAACCTGGGGGCAGACGGGACGCATGGCGAAGGGACGCGCAGGCGGAGGCAGGGGGGAGCCGAACTTCGACGTGCCCGAGGGGCGCGCCGGGGACCCGGCCGACCTCGATCTGCGGCTGTCGCGCGCCGATCGCGCGGGGGGCGGCGTGGCACGAGGCGAGTCAGGTTCGAAGGGCGGACGCGGCGCGAAGGGTCGCGCTTCCGCCGCACCGCCAGCGCGGGCGCTGCGCAAGGCGCCGCGCCGGGCGCGCCACTCGATCCTCGGACGCCTCGTCTACGGTGTGTTCGTCCTCGGCCTCTGGGGCGTGATCGGCGTCGCGGGGCTCGTGGCCTACCACGCCTCACAGTTGCCGCCGATCGACCAGCTCGCCGTGCCCAAGCGGCCGCCCAACATCGCGATCCTGGCGAGCGACGGCTCGTTGCTCGCCAATCGCGGCGAGACCGGCGGCCGGGTCGTCAGCATCAAGGAGCTGCCGCCCTATCTGCCGCGCGCCTTCGTGGCGATCGAGGACCGGCGCTTCTACAGCCATCTCGGCGTCGACCCCGTCGGCATCGCCCGGGCGGTCGCCCAGAACATCACCCGCCGGGGCGTGTCGCAGGGCGGCTCGACCCTGACCCAGCAGCTCGCCAAGAACCTCTTTCTGACGCCCGAGCGCTCGGCCTCGCGAAAAATCCAGGAGGCGATCCTCGCCCTGTGGCTGGAGCACAAGTACAGCAAGGACGAGATCCTCGAGCTCTACCTGAACCGCGTCTACTTTGGGGCCGGCGCCTACGGCGTCGAGGCCGCCGCCCAGCGCTACTTCGGCAAGCCGGCGAAATCCGTGACCCTGGCGGAGGCCGCGATGCTCGGCGGCCTCGTGCAGGCACCCTCGCGCCTGGCGCCGAACCGCAACCTGCCAGCCGCCCAGGCCCGCGCCGCTCAGGTGCTCGCCGCCATGGAGGAGCTTGGCTTCGCCAAGCCCGCCGATGCGAAGCTCGCCCTGGCGACCCCGGCCCGGCCCGCCAGCGTGCGCGGCGGCGGCTCGGCCAACTACGTCGCCGACCTGGTGATGGATGTCCTCGACGACTTCCTGCCCAAGTTCGAGAGCGACATCGTCATCAACACCACCGTCGATACCGGCCTCCAGGCCGCCGGCGAGAAGGCGCTGGTGGACGAGCTCAACCAGAAGGGCGGCCGCTACAACGTCGCCCAGGGCGCCCTCGTGTCGATGAAGCCCGACGGCGCCATCCGTGCCCTGGTGGGCGGGCGCGACTACGCCCAGAGCCAGTTCAACCGCACCACCACCGCCAAGCGCCAGCCCGGCTCGTCGTTCAAGCCCTTCGTCTACCTTGCGGCGGTCGAGCACGGCCTGACCCCGGATACGGTGCGGGACGACGCGCCGATCAGCATCAAGGGCTGGAACCCGGAGAATTACTCGCGCGACTACCGGGGACCCGTGACCCTGCGCGACGCCCTCGCGCTCTCCCTCAACACCGTGGCGGTGCGCCTCGGCCAGGAGGTCGGGCCCAAGTCCGTGGTGCAGACGGCCCAGCGCCTCGGGATTTCCTCCCCGCTCCAGGCCAACGGCTCCATCGCGCTCGGCACCTCGGAGGTGACGCCTTTGGAGATGGTGGGCGCCTACGCGGCCTTCGCCAATGGCGGAACGGGGGTGATCCCCTACGTCATCGCGAGCGTGAAGAGCGCCGACGGCAAGGTTCTGTACAAGCGCAAGGAGGGCGGGCTCGGCCGGGTCATCGACCCCAACGCAGTCTCCATGATGAACGCGATGATGCACGAGACCTTCGTCACCGGCACCGCCAAGAAGGCCGAGGTGCCGGGCTGGGATCTGGCCGGCAAGACCGGCACCAGCCAGGACTTTCGCGATGCCTGGTTCATCGCCTACTCCGCCACCCTGGTGACCGGCGTCTGGCTCGGCAACGACGACGGCGAGCCGACGAAAAAGGTCTCGGGCGGCAACCTGCCGGGCGAGATCTGGAAGGCCTACATGACCGTAGCGCTGAAGGGCCAGACCCCCGCGATGCTCCCCGGGGCCAAGAACTGGCGCAACCGCGCGCCCGCCGAACCCGCCGTCACCAACAGCACGCCGGGCGGCCTCATCGGTGCGCTGCTCGGCGAGCCGCAGGCCGCCGCGCCCGCGCCCGCCCCCCGCGCCGCCCGGCACGCCGATGCGAGCCGTGGCCCGAGCCAGGACGACCGCAACTTCCTGGAGAAGCTGTTCGGGGTCGGCGAGTAGCGGTCCGACCGCGCGTTCCCCGGCCGGGACATCGCGTCACCAGTAGAGCTGAAACCGCCCGATGAAGGCGTCGGCGTCGATGGCGCGGCCGCCCTGCACCGCCGAGGGGCTGGTATGGGAGCGGACGTAGTCGGCCACGATGCGGATGTTGCGGTCGGGATACCAGTTCAGTCCCACCGTGACGTCGCGCTCGATGCCGCCGCGGATGCCTGCGTCATCGAGGTCGATGGCGCTGAAGCGGGTGCCGAGTTCGAACACGCCGATCCCGCCCCGCGAGACCCGGTCGGCCTCCGCCACCTGCACGCCGGAGAAGGTCGCGTAGGTGGCGCCGTAATCTGGGGCGAGCTTGTAGGCCCGGCCCTTGCCGTTGAGGACGACGCTGGCCTGGACGTAGCCACCCTGGAAGCTCACCGCGCGGGCGCCGCCGGTGCGCTCCACCCCGGTGCGGATGTACTCGGCCTGGATCAGGAACGGCCCCTCGCGATAGGCCGCCTCCAGGCCGATCCGGCCGACGCTCAACGCATCGCGGATGTCGCCGGTATCGACGAAATTGCGCTGGTACAGGAACGCCTCGGAGCGACTCGACAGGGACAGCCCCTGCCCGTCGCGGGGCAGATCGCGAAAGCTTCCCGCGAGGCCGAGATGCAGAACGCGGTCGTCCTCGTGGAGGAGCGCGTAGGTGGCGCGCGCCGTGGCGGCCACGCCCTCGCTGCCCACCCCGGTGTTGGCATTGCCGCCGAAGACGCTGGCGACCACGGTCCAGTCCTCCCCGTGGTGGCCCAGCGCGAAGCCGAGATTGCGGGCCGGTGCGAAGGCGTCGGCCAGCGAGCGCTCCGTGAACAGGGTGGTGTTGTCGCCGGTGAGTTGGTCGAGGCTGAAGGGCTCCTTCATGTTGCCCACCGTCAGCAGGGTGTTCTCGAAGCCCGTATAGGCGGCGGCCGCATCGTTGATCGGCCGCATCGGGTCGGCGAAATCGTACTGGAAGGCGAGTTCCAGGCTCTTGCCGAGGGTGAGGTAGCTCTCGATCCAGGCCCGGCGCACCGCGAAGTTCTCGGGGAACGGCTCCGGGAAGCCGGCCTGCCGAATGGCCGCCGCCCCGTAATCGAGCTGAAGCTTGCCGCCGATGCGCAGCTTGGCGACATCGGGGAAGGTCAGGGTGATGCCCTTCTCGTCGATCGTCAGGGTCTCGCCGTTGGGCTGATCCGGATTGCGCCTGTCGGGCTTCGCTTCCTCGGCCAGGGCCGGCGCCCCGGCGAGGCAGCACAGGCCGAGACATGCCGAACCCCGCCATCGCGCCATCGCTCGCACTCCGCACACCGGCTCCGGCGCGGACCGTCCGCTCCAGATCGTTCCCGGCCATTGGCCACAACTTCGCCCGGTCCGCTACAGCATCGGCAGGCTGCGTGGGCGCGGACCGCGCGGGAAGGCCGCATCGAGGGCCGCTAGATCCTCCGGCGTCAGGGTGATCGCCCCCGCCGCCGCGTTCTCGCGTGCCCGCTCCGGCCGCGCCGTCTTTGGAATGGTGAAGGTGCCCTCCTCGCGTGTCAGGAACGCGACGGCGATACCGCGTGGCGTCGTGCCATGTGCCTCCGCGAGGCGTGCGAGCACCCGGCCCCCGGCGCTTCCGGCCTCGGGGAAATCGCCGCTGCCGAAGGGCGAGTAGCCGACGAGGGCGACGCCGTTGCGCCGGCACCAGGGCAGGACCGTGTGCTCGATGGCGCGCTCCTGCAGGTGGTAGAGGACCTGATTGCAGGCGATCTGCCCCGGGCCGGCGATCGCCAGGGCCTCGTCCAGATCGGCGACGTCGAAGTTGCTCACCCCCCAGGACAGGATCTTGCCCTGGCGCTTCAGGGCATCGAACCCCGCGATGGTGTCCTCCAGCGGATAGCGGCCGGGCCAGTGCAGCAGGTAGGCGTCGAGGTGGTCGGTGCCGAGGCGCTTGAGCGAGCGCTCGCAGGCCGCGACCACGCCTGCCCGGCTGGCATTGCCCGGCACCACCTTCGACACCAGGAACACCTCGGCGCGCCGGCCCGCGATGGCCTCGCCCACTAGGGGTTCGGCCTCGCCGTACATCTCGGCGGTGTCGATATGCGTCATGCCGGCGTCGAGGCCCGCCCGCAGCGTCGCGACGGCGGTCGCGCGGTCCGCCTGGTCGAGGTGCCAGGTGCCCTGCCCGATGACGGGCACCGCCCGGTCCGCCGCACCGAAAATCCTGCTCCGCATCGGCCTCGTCCTCGCATGATGGTGATCCACCCTGCCAACGCACGGCAGCCACACCGGTCCCCGATCCGGCTGCCTGCGTCACCTTGGCCTTACTCGCGCCATCATGCGACGGTGATCAGGACGGGGTTCGAAGCTCGGTGCGCCAAGGGGCTGCGCCGCCTTCGGGCCCATCCCCGAAGGGGCTCATCCGTTGCGCAGCGCTGCTCCCTCCCCAATCCCTGCCGGATCGCCGCCGCCGGCCCCCGCCGGGGCGCCGCACGGGGGACGCCGCTGATGCTGCCGCAGCACCGCTGGTTCTGGCTCCTCATCCTCATCGCCTGCGGCGGAGCGGGCCTGCTCTACAACGTGCTGTTCGCCGGCGGCGCGACCCCCCTCGCCGGCCTGACCTACGGCCTCGCAGTGGGCGCGACGACCCTGGCCTTCGACCGGGGTATGATCCTCGGTGGCCTTCAGGCGCGGATGCGCCGGATGCCGGCCAAATTCTACGTGCCGGCGGCGGAGTTCGCCTATGTGCTGATGATCGCCGCGGGCATCGCGCTCGGCGGACTTCTGGTCTGGGCCCTCGGACTGACCAACGACGACCTCAGCCACGCCGTGCGGATCACGCCCCGGGTGCTGGCCTACTGCCTCGCGGTCTCGGCGATGCTCGTCTTCGTCATCCGCATGCGCGACCTGATCGGCGGCGAGGTGTTCGTGAACTTCCTCGTCGGGCGCTATCACCAGCCGGTGCGCGAGGAGCGCATCTTCCTGTTCCTCGACGTGGTCGGCTCGACCGCCTTCGCCGAGACGCACGGCGACCTCAAGGCCCAGGCCTATCTCGGGGCGGTCTTCGCGGCACTCGCCGAGCCGGTCCGGCGCAACGCCGGCTCCATCGACGACTATATCGGCGACATGGCGATGATCACCTGGCCGATGGCCCGCGGCCTCAAGGACGCGCGCTGCGTGGCCTGCGTGTTCGACGTGATGGACCGGCTGGAGGCGGATTCCGAGGCCTGGACGGCGCGGTTCGGCACCGTGCCGCGCCTGCGCGCCGCCCTGCACGGCGGCTCGATCGTCACGGCGGAAGTCGGCGTCGACCGGCACAAGATCGCGTATTTCGGCGATGCGGTGAACGTGACAGCGCGCATCGAATCCCTGTGCCGGCCCCTCGGCACCGAAATCCTGGTCTCCGACGATCTCCTCGCCCGGATCGCGCGCCTGCCCGCGGGCATCCGCGCCCGCTCCCTCGGCGCCCACGCCCTACGCGGGCGCGGCCAGCCGCTCAGCGTCTCGACCCTGGAGCGGATCGGGGCGGGGGACGTGGACGCCGCCCTGCCACGGGCGGTCGCCGCGCAATGACCGAAGTCGAGACATCGCGCAGCATCGTGGTCTATATCGACGCGGATGCCTGCCCGGTGAAGGACGAGACCTACCGCGTCGCCGGCCGCTACGGGCTCCACGTCTACGTCGTCGCCAACAGCTTCCTGGCGCTGCCGCGCGAGCCCTGGATCGAACGGGTGGTGGTCAGCGACGGGTTCGATGCCGCGGACGACTGGATCGCCGAGCGGGCGCGGCCCGGCGCCATCGTGGTCACGGCCGACGTGCCCCTGGCCAGCCGCTGCGTGAAGGCGGGTGCGGAGGTGCTCGCGCCCACCGGCAAACCGTTCAGCGAGAGCGGGATCGGCATGGCGCTCGCAACTCGCAACCTGATGCAGGACCTGCGCGAGGCCGGCGCGATCACCGGCGGCCCAAAGCCATTCTCGGCCCGCGACCGCTCCGCGTTCCTCGGTGCCCTCGACCGGACCGTGATGCGGCTGAAGCGGGGCGGGTTCGGCTAGTCATCGTCGGCCGACCCGGTGCAGACGCCGCAATGCGCCGCTCCGCCTAGAGGCCGGCGGCGACCTTGAGCACCGCGTTGATGCGGTCCTGCCAGCCGGGACCATCCTTCTGGAAATGCTCGAGCACGGCGCGGTCGATGCGCAGGCTCACCATCTCGCGGGCGCCGGGCACGGCCGAGGCCGGTGCCGCCGGAGCGGAGGCGACCGGCTTGGCGGTCTCGACGGGCTTGGTGGTGGCGGCCTTGAAGGCCGCCTCGGCGGCCTGTCGCGGGTCGCTCGGTCGACGGGAGCGATCGAATGCCATGGCTTCTCCTCCGCCGGGCCGTCTCAGGAGCGCTTGCGCTTGGGCGCGGGCGGCGGGGCGGCGGCCTTCGCCTCGGCGTCGGCGGCCTCCTTGGCGAGGCGCAGGGCCCGCAGCTTCACCGTCCGCTCGTCCACGGCCTTCACCGAGGCGAGGTGCTCGGCCATGGCCTGGGCGCCTTCCTTGGCCATCCGCTCGGCACGCTCGGCACGCTCCTCGGATCGGGTCCGGGCGTCGGTCTCGTCGCTCATCGCATTCCTGTCCTTGAACCCTCCCGCACGCGCACGGCACGGCGTCGTGGATGCCCGTCGGCGCGGCCGCGTGGGCGGTCCGGGCGCCGGATTCCGGTGACCGATCAGGTCGTGACGCGCGCCGGACTAGACCGGGAGCCGGCAATCGGGCGGCACGAGAGGCTGTCCACACACCCTTGACGCGGATCGGCTCCGGGCGGGATCGTCAGGGGTCTAGCACGCCGGGTGCCGAAAAGGCCAACGTTTCCCGGCGGCTGCAACTGCTTGTCCTCAAGCTTCGCGTTTTCGAACAGGCAGGGGCCGCTCAAAACACCGAGATGAGGACGATGCCGGCGACCATGAGGGCGGCACCACCGAGCCGGGCGGGACCGGCCTTGACCTGCTTCATGCCCACCCAACCGAAATGGTCGAGAGCCACCGAGGTCAGGAGGTTGGCGGTGATGAGGAGCCCGTTGAAGGCGCCCGCGCCGACCTTGTCGACGAAGAGCAGGCCGCCGAACACCGCGACCGCCCCGGTGATGCCGGCCAGCGGCATCCACCAGCGCACCCCGGACACGTCCTCCCGCGTGGGCAGCGGCGTCGGCCGCACGAGGAACACCAGCACGAACACGAACACGACGGGCAGGAACGATACCGTGGCGGCGAGCCAGGGGTTCACCAGGGCGCCGCGCAGCTGGGAATTCCAGACGACACCGACGGCCTGGAGGATGCCGGCGACCACGATGAAGGGGTAGAGCAGCTTCGGGTTGAGGCCGTGCCCGCCATCCTTGTCCCCGCCCTTGTCGGCGGTCGTGCGGGCGATGAAGAACACGCCGATCGCCATCAGCAGCCCGCCGAGCCAGGGCATGAGCTTGAAGCCGCCGCCCTGGAGGCCGAACAGGCCGAAGGAATCCATGGCGAGCGAGGCCAGGATGTTGGCCGTGAGCGTCAGGCCGTTGAAGGGGCCGGCCCCGACCTTGTCGATGAAGGCGAGCCCGCCGAACACCGCCACCGCGCCGGCCACGCCTCCAAGCGGCGCGTACCAGGGCATCTTGCCCAGGGTCTCCAGGGTGGGCAGCGGCGTCGGCATCACGAGGAACAGCGTGGCGAACACGAACACGATCGGCAGGAACGAGACCGAGGCGGCGAGCCAGGGGTTCACGAGCCGGCCGCGCAGCTGCGCGTTCATCGAATTGCCGAGCGCCTGCAGGACGCCCGCGACGAGGATGAAGGGATAGAGCAGTGCGGCGTTCACGGGCGACCTTGGGCTGGGAACTTCGGGCTGGGAACTTCGGGCTGAGACGCGAGGGATCAGACGAGGAGGAGGCCGGCCAGCGCGAGCAGGAGGGCGGGCGGCATGACCAGGAGCCCGAGCTTGAGGAAGCGCCAGAAGCCGACGTCCTGGCCCTCGCGGCGGATCGCGGTCAGCCACAGGATGGTGGCGAGCGAACCCGTCACCGACAGGTTCGGGCCGATGTCGACGCCGATCAGCACGGCGCCCGCCACCTTGTCGGGCACATGCGCGGTCTGGACCGCCGCACCCGCGATCAGGCCGGCCGGCAGGTTGTTGACGAGGTTGCACAGCACCGCGATCAGGGTGCCGGCGCCCCAGGCGGTCTCGACGGGCGAGGCGGCGGCCGCCTGCTTCAGCCCATCGGCGATCATTCGCAGTACGCCGGTCTTTTCCAGCGCCTCGACCAGCACGAACAGGCCGGCGACCAGGGGCAGCACGCTCCAGGAGACGTCCTTGGCGACCTCGACGAGGCCGCCGCGCTTCATCAGGAGGACAGCCGCCGTGGTGAGACCGCCGGCCACGAAGGTGGGCAGGCCGAGGTCGAGCCCCAGGGCAGAGGCGCCGATGAGCACGCCGCCGGTGGCCACGATGCCGAGCCCGGCCACGAGCCCGGTCCGCGACAGGTGCACGGCCTCGACATCGGTGGCGACCTGCTGGCTCCGCAGGACGGAGTTCTGGCTCAGGCGCAGGGTGGCGTAAGTGGCGACGATGGCGAGCGCCGAGGGCAGCGCGAACATCGCCAGCCACTGCGTGAGCGGGGGCATGTGCTCGGCGAAGACCACGAGGTTGGCCGGGTTCGAGGTCGGCAAAACGAAGCTCGCCGCGTTGGCGATGAAGGCGCAGATCAGGAGATAGGGCAGCGGGTTCTCGACCTTGGCGGCCTTCGTGGCGGCGTAGACGGCGGGGGTGAGCACCACCGCGCAGGCATCGTTGGAGAGAAAGACCGTCACCACCGTGCCGACGATGTAGATCAGGGTGAACAGGCGGGTGGGAGAACCCTTGGCCGCCCGCACCGCAATGCTGGCGAGCCAGTCGAACAGCCCCTCCTTCCGCGCCACCTCGGACATCAGCATCATGCCGATGAGGAAGAGGTAGACGTCCGTGCCCTTGAGGACGCCCTCCCAGGCGGTCCCGGCCGGCATCAGACCGAAGACCACGAGGGCGGCGGCGCCCAGCACGGCCCAGATCGCCTCCGGCCAGGAGAAGGGCCGGGTGATCACCCCCAAGGTGGCCACGGCGGCGATCACCCATGTGACGAGGTTCGGGGTCAGCGTCAGCGCACCCATCGGGCTCGGAATCCTTGGTCGGAAAGAAAGTCGGGCAGGGCGGATGCGCCCTACCAGTGGCGCCCGTTGCGGTTCGGGCCGAGCTGGGTGCCGAGGATGCCCCGGTCCGGCCAGGCACCGACGGAATCGGCGTCGCTGCCGAGGCCCTTGGAGCGGACGAGGGCACCGACGTCGCCGGCCGGCTCGATCCGGTCCTCGCCGACGCCGCCCTCGGAATCCTGCGCCCGGACGGCGAGGCGACGGCCTCCCACCGGCCAGTCGACCGTGGCGCGGAAGCGGCGCTCGCCCTCGGCGCGCCGCATGGGGCGCCAGGGACCGCCATCGATGCTGAACTCGCAGACCGCGATCCGGCCGGCACCGAGCACCAGGGCGCGGATCTCGGTGGTGCCCGAGACGATGTGGTCCTCGGCATGGGCGAGGCGCCGGTCGGCCGGCGCGGTGATCACCACGAAGGGCCAGCCCTGCGCCAGTTCCTTGAAGCGCCAGCTTACCACGCCCCGGTCGATCGCCGCGATCGCGTAGCCGACCGGCCCTTCCTCGATCTGGCCCGTCGAGCGGGTCGCCGCGTAGATGGTCCGGCCGTCATTGGCGAGCTCGTTGTAATGGGTGTGCCCCATCTCGACGAGGCGGATGCGCGAGCGGTGCACGATCTCGGCGACGGTCTCGGCCTCGCCCTCCCTCTTGAGGTCGGCGGGGTAGCTGTGCATGAACAGGGCGCAGTCGTGTCCCTCCGCCTCGGCGGCGTCCACCTCCCGCCGGAGCCAGGCGATCTGCTCGGCGCCGAGGCGGAAATCCGGTCCGCCGGAGCCCGGCCCGCACATGTCGAGGAACAGGCAGCGGGTGCCCGACACCGTCACCCCATAGGGCAGGCGCGGGGCGCCGAGGCCGGTATAGAAAGCGTCGAGGCTTCCGCCCTCCATGTCGTGGTCGCCGGTGATCACGTGGACCGGCCGGCGCAGGCGGTCGAGCCCGGCCCGGACTAGGGCGTACTGCTCCGGCGTGCCGTTGTCGGCGTTGTCGCCGGGCACGTAGACGAAATCGAGTCCGTCCACGGCGTTGATCTGGTCCACGATGGCGCGGAAATCGCGGGCGTTGTCGGTGTCCGCGGCGGTGAGGTGCAGGTCGCCGATATGGGCGAAGGCGAGGATGTCGTCGGCGGCGCTCATGGCGGTCAGGCCGCCGGCACGGGGACGGGCGTCAGGCCGCCGTCATCGGCGCCGGAGCGGCCGGGCTCGTAGCCGCGCGTTTCCGGCATCGCGAAGAGGTAGAGGGCGAAGCCGAGGGCGGCGATGGCCGCCAGGGACAGGAAGGCGGTGGAGTAGCCCGCCGACACGATGATGAGGCCGGCAAGCGTCGCGCTCAGCGCCGCACCCAGGCTCTGGGCGGTCGCGACCGCGCCCTGCGAGACGTTGAACCGACCGGTGCCGCGTGTCAGGTCGGCGACGATGACGGGGAAGAGCGCGCCGTAGATGCCGGCGCCGATGCCGTCGAGGAGTTGGACGCCCACGAGGTAGAACGGGTTGTCCGACAGAGTGTAGAGGACGCCGCGGATCGCCAGTACGCTGAAGGCGGCGAGGAAGATCGGCTTGCGCCCGATCGCGTCGGCCTTGGCGCCGACGAAGACCGCCACCGGCACCATCACCAGCTGTGCCGCCACGATGCAGATCGCGATCAGCGAGGTGGCGTTGTCCTTGCCGGAGAGCTTCGTCAAGAGCTGCCCCACAGAGGTCAGCATCGCGGCGTTCGACAGGTGGAACAGGGCCGCCAGGACGGCGAAGAGCAGTAGGTACTTGTTCTTCAGGAGCGCGGTGAGACCGGAGGGCTCCTCCTGCCCCTCGGTGCGGGCCTGGGTCTCGGTCTGGTCGAGGCCGCGGGCGAGGTCGTCGTCGATGGCATCGGCCGGCACCATCAGCATGGCGCCGATGCTGCAGAGGGCTAGCAGCGCCATCAGCCAGAACACCACGATCGGTCCGAAGAAGTAGGCGGTGCCGCCCGCGATCGCCGCAGAGGCCGCGTTGCCGGCGTGGTTGAAGCCTTCGTTGCGGCCGATGCGCTTGGCGAACATCTTCGGGCCGACGACGCCAAGGGTGATGGCGGCCAGCGCCGGCGGGAAGATCGCCCCCGCGATGCCGGCCACCGACTGCGTGGCGGCGACCGCGTAGAAGTTGGAGATAAACGGCAGGACGAGGCAGCTCGCGGTCACGGCGATCGCTGCGGCGATGACGATGGCGCGCTTGTGGTTGGTCCGGTCGATCAGCGCCCCGGCCGGCGTCTGGGCGATGAGGCCGGCGATACCCGCGATGGTCATGATCAGGCCGGTGGTCGCTTCGTTCCAGCCCTGGTCGGGGCCGCGCACGGCGATCAGGTAGATCGCGAGGTACGGACCGAGCCCGTCGCGGACGTCGGCGAGGAAGAAGTTTAGGGCGTCGAGGCCGCGCAGGACGCGCGTCGATGGCGCACGCGTGACGGAGGACCGGGGGGCAAGTGTCTCGGCCATAGAGAGCTTCCGTTGAAAGGCAGGTTCGTGAACCGGAAACGATCGGCGCAACGGGACGCACGACCCTTTCAAGTGCTGCCTTAAGTGGAGGCGCGACGCTTTGTTCCAGGGCCGGGATTAACTTCGGCGTGATCACGTAGCGCGTGCGAGATCGGCCCGCGACGAAGCGCCGAACCGGCGCAGCGCCGGTCCGGCGCCGTCGATGAATTCGAAGGTCCGGGATCGATTGAGGGTATGGAGGCCGGTGCCCAGAAACAGAGGGCCGGGGCGCAGGATCGTCTCGACGCGCTGCGCGTAGCCTGCCTCATCCAGGCGTTCGATCCGCGCCAGCCCCAGCGCGCCGCCATAGGTTTCGGTGCAGTCCTGAACGGGCCGGAACAGCGCCCCGCCGCGTTCGACGATCCGCCCACCGGAACGCGCGGAGGCGATGTCGACGACGACCGGGTTCATCGGGTGCGGTTTCCAGGGTCCCCGGACATCGCGGGCCGACCAGAGATGCAGACTGTCCGAGTACGAGCCCCAGCCGGCGAAGGGGCCGCCGTGCTCGCCGTCGTCCCGCACCGTGGCGAACAGCCACCAAAGGTCGCCCTGCCTGAACAGGGTCGGGTCGCTGGCATTGAGGCCGGAGAGAAGCGTCGACTCCTTGACCCACCCGCCCGGAAAGGCCGTGGCCCGGTAGAGATCCAGGGTGCCCGCCGATCCGCTCTCGGGCACCATCCAGTGGGTGCCCCCGTCGCGGAAGACGAACGGGTAGGACAGGTGATGGCCGGCTTCCAGCACGGGGACCGGCGTTCCGCGCGGACCCTCGGCGCCGAAGCGTACGGCCGAGATCACACCCTTCTCCTGCCCGTAGACATAGTCTTCGACGAACAGCACCGTGCCTTCGTGATCGTCGATGGGGAACGGATCGGCGTAGAAGCGACGTTCGTCGTCCGGCAGGACGTTCCAGCCGGAGGCGGGATGCGCCCGCAGGTCGATGACGTCCGGGCCGGACAGGCTGCGCCACCCCGTGCGCCAGTGGGGCGCCCGGATGCAGAGGGCCCGGAGACGGCGGGACACCATGCGGGCACCCAGGCGCGCGGCGCGGGCGCCGAGATCCAGCGCCGACAAGCCCTGCCTGTGTCGGCGCGGCAGGTCAGTGCCGTCGAGGCGCGGCCCGGTTCCGTCGAGGGCGGCGAGGACGAGGCTGCTCGTCCGCACCAGGGCATCCTCGAAGGCCGTCAGCATGATGCTGCGCGCCTCGGTCCCGACCCGTCCGGAGGCCAGGAGGCGCTCGCCCTCGCGGATCGTCACCACGGGCCGCCGCCCGGCCAGAAGGGCGGCGAGCAGGGCCGCCTCCCCGGGGGCGTCGTCGAAGGCCAGGCGCCAGACCGGTACGCGACCGTCTTCGACATCGCCACAGAGGTCGAGGATGAGGTCGGGTGGGCCGGACGCCGCCGGACCGGCCGCATCGATCCGCGCGCGGTCGACGGGCGCCGAGGGACCGTCGCCGGGCAGGCGCCGGAGCATCGCCTCGAGCCGGAACAGCAGGGCGGCATTGTCCGGCAGGGCGCCGGGTCCCGTTCGGGCGTCCACGCACACGGTCACACCGGAGCGGTGCGTCATGCGTTCGATGAGCCGGAGGTGCCAGCGGCGGGGCATGCGCCCGTCGAGGCGAACGCTCACGCGCATGAGATGCGAGATCCTTCGCGCAAGGGATTAAAAGTCGGCGGCGTGGCGAAGCGTGCCATCCGTTCGCATGGCGGCTGGGGCAAGGGTCGTCAATCCGCGTTTCACGCGGAGCGCGGTTCCTCCTTCGAGAGGCGCCAGCGCGGCCAGCCGAGCAGCCGTTGTGGCGCGAACGGCGCCAGCGGAATCGCGGGCTTAGCGCCCGTGGCGAGGTCCGCCACCAGGCGCCCCGTGATCGCACCGGTGGAGAGGCCGATATGCCCGTGACCGAAGGCGAAGATCAGCCCGCGATGGCGGGGCGCCGCGCCGATCACCGGCATGCCGTCCGGTGTCGAGGGCCGCGCGCCCATCCAGGGCCGGTTGTCGAGGGGCGCGCCGAGGCGCAGCGTCCCGGCGGCTTCCCGGGAGGCCGCCTCAATCTGGTGATAGTCCGGGGGCGCCGCACGGGCATTGAGTTCCACGCCGGAGAGGACGCGCACGCGCCCGTCTCCCATCGGTGCCAGGATCGAGCCCGCGCCGGTATCGAGGACCGGACGGGTGAGCGGCGGACTGTCGGGATGCAGCGCGAAGTGGCGATGGTAACCCCGCTCCGCCGCGAAGGCGAAGCGATAGCCGAGGCCCCGCGCGATCTCGGCCGAGGCCGCCCCCGCCGCCAGCACCACCTGACGCGCCCGCACCACGCCGGCCGCGTGATGGATCTGCCAGCCGTCCTCGACCGGCACCAATTGCAGGGCCGCCTGCCGGAGGATCTCCCCGTCGAGATCCAGGAACAGGCGCTCATAGGCCTCGACGAGGGCGCCGGGATCGCTGACGGCGCCCGTCTCGGGCAGGAGCATGCCCCGCGCATAAGTCCGGACCAGCGCTGGCTCGACCTCGCGGATCGCGTCGGAATCGAGAATATCGAGGGCGATGCCATGCCGTCGGAGGATCGCCCGCTCCAGTTCGGCCGCCGCGAAT
Source organism: Methylobacterium sp. J-078 (assembly GCF_022829285.1). Lineage (GTDB taxonomy): Bacteria > Pseudomonadota > Alphaproteobacteria > Rhizobiales > Beijerinckiaceae > Methylobacterium. The sequence continues at coordinate 66,498 of NZ_JAKSYI010000110.1, read as the reverse complement.
GCATCGTCCGTGCGATAGAGCTTGATCCAGCCGGGCCGGCTCAGCAGGTGCGCTGCGCCCGCCCGGTCCGCCAGGCGTGCATGCTCGGCCAGCGCGGCACTCGTCAGCGGGAGCAGCGCGGCGGCCGCCCGCTCCCAGGCCGAGGTGCGGGCGGCCGCCAGGAAGTGTGCCGTCCAAGGGATGACCCGGGCGACATGAGCGTGGCGCAGACGCAGACCGCGATCGGCATTGCGCAGGTAGGACGGCAGCTTGGCCCAGAGCGCCGGGCTCGACATCGGGAAGATCGAGCCCCGGCTGATCACGCCCGCATTGCCGTAGGACGTGCGGGCGCGGGCCTCGCCGGGATCGAGCAGCACAACGCGCAAGCCCCGCTCCCGCAGCGCGAGGGCGGAGGCAAGGCCCACCATGCCGCCGCCGATCACCGCAACGTCCATCTCGGTCTCGGGCGCGACGATGCTCATCGGACTTCTTCTCCGGCTCCTCCCGCGCCGCCCCGGCGGTGCGATGTGCCGTTCGCGTATCAGGCATCATCCCGGGGATCGAGAGGGAGCCGCGGACACACGCCGGGGGCGGCTTCAGCGCGCCTGGAGAAGTTTGTCCACGAGGGGCATCAGGGCATCGACGCAGGCCTTCGTGCTGTCATCGGCCGCGCACTTGAAGTCGATCCCGGTCTCGCCCTTGCGAAAACGCAGGTGACCGCCCTTCATACCCAGCATGGGCGGATGGCGGCGCCAACCACCGTCGCGATCACCCTCCGGCGGCCCCCGGCGCGGGCCTTCGGGTCGATTTCCGTCCGCCATTCCCGGGTTCGGGTTGGGCGGACCGCCCGGCGCGGGCTCCGCCGCGCAGGTGGCGATGGCGAACAGGCTGATGAGACCGGCGGCAACGATGCGTTTCATGGTTTCGCCCTCGTGGAACTGGGGGAGCGAAGGATTGTAGGCGTCCCATGTTTCCGCCGTGCGTGCGGATGTTACGCCCCCGATTCCAAACCGGGAGGCGGCGGACCTGCGTGCGCGACGGCACTCCGCAAGTCGAGGGCCGGGACTGCGTCGGCCCATGGGACCGGCCCCAAACAGGCGGACGACCACCCCGCGCAGCAACGCGCCGCCGAGGACGCACTACGCCAAGAGAAACCCAGCCAATCGATGGGAGAGTCTGATCGATCGAGGCCGAGGGACCCGATCGGGACCCCAAATCCAGGCCGGGCCGGTCTCTCGACAGGCCCTTCGAAGGCACTGGAGAGCGGCGGTGCGGAGGGCGCGCGGCCCACCTGAACTTGAAATGAACAAATTTTCAGATTAACTGAACATGAACGAACGGTCGCCAGATTGGCCTGCCGCAACCGATCCAGGAGGATGGATATGTCGAGCGGACTATTCCAGAACCTACCCGGCGCCCACGAGATGGGTGGCGTTCACGCACTGCCGAGCGAGCCGTGGCTGCTCCCGATCTCGGATGGACGCGTTTCCGGGAACAAGGGCTCGGACGAGATCCTACGTTCCGTCCAGCAGGCGGCCAAGCCCTTCCGGATCGCCGCACATGCGCTCATCGCCGCATTCGTGCTGATGCTGTCAGTGCAAATTGCGTCGGACTGGATGGTGCCAACTACGGCTCATCGCTCCTCCCATCAGGTCGCCGATGCGACGCCGCCGAGCCTCCCGGTCACGCGCGCCGCGCTCGCCGTGAGCAACTGAGCCACGACCGAGAACGACGAAGACGCCGGTTCGACGAAGCGGGAGGACCAACCTCCGTTCTCGCCGGACCCGCGACCGTTCTGAACGACCCCGCCCGTCACGCCTGCCTGCACGACAGGGCTTCGTCGAGTACCCGCGCCACGTGGCGTGCATTGAGACCCAGACCGTCGTGAATCTGATGGCGGCAGCTGGTGCCGTCGGCCACCACGATATCGTCGGGGCCGGCCTCGCGGAGCGCCGGAAACAGGGACAGCTCCGCCATCGCCAGGGACACGTCGATGGTCTCGGCGCCGTAGCCGAAGGCGCCGGCCATGCCGCAGCAGCTCGACTCGATTACGCGCAGGTCGAGTCCCGGCACCGCGCGCAGCACCGTCTCCACCGCACCCATCGCGGCGAACGCCTTCTGGTGGCAGTGACCGTGCAGATGTGCCACCCGCCCGTGCTGGTCGCTTAGCGGCAGCGCGATGCGCCCCGCCTGGAGATGCATGGCCAGAAGCTCCTCGAACAGGAAGCTCGCCTTGCCGAACTCGGCCGCCTCGGCGCCCGGCAGCAGCGACGCGAACTCGTCGCGGAAGGTCAGCAGGCAGGAGGGTTCGAGGCCGACGATGCGCGCACCGGCTCGCACGTAGGGCAGCAGCGCCGTCAGCGTCCGCCGGGCTTCCGCCCGGGCCCGATCGGTCTGGCCGGAGGCGAGATAGGTGCGCCCGCAGCAGAGCGGGCGGCGCCCACGATGGGGGAAGACCCGGTGCAGGCGGTAGCCCGCCGCGATCAGAACCCGCTCGGCCGCCTCCAGGTTCTCGCGCTCGAAGGCCCGGTTGAAGGTATCGCCGAACAGGACGACGTCGCGGAAGTCGCCGGTCACGTCGCTCGGGTGCGCCGGCTCGCCGGTCTCGCGCCAGGGCCGGCGCCATTGCGGCAGGGTGCGGCGCGCCGAGAGGCCCGCGACGCGCTCGGAGAGGCGGGCGAGCGCCGGCAACCGATCGCGCAGGTTGAGGAGAGGGGCGAGCCACGCCGCCGTGCCGGCGTAGAGCGGCAGCGCCCCCACCAGCCGCTCCTTCAGGGGCAGGCCGTGCCGGGCGTGGTAATGGTGCAGGAACTCGATCTTCATCTTGGCCATGTCGACGCCGGTGGGGCATTCGCGCCGGCAGGCCTTGCACGAGACGCAGAGATCCAGGGTCCGCTTCATCTCGGGGCTGGTGAAGGCGTCCGGCCCGAGCTGACCAGAGATCGCAAGACGCAGGGAATTGGCCCGACCCCGGGTGAGGTGCTGCTCGTCCTTGGTGACGCGGTAGGAGGGGCACATGGCGCCGCCGGCGAGCTTTCGGCAGGTGCCGTTGTTGTTGCACATCTCCACAGCCGGGCCGAACCCGCCCCAGTCCGACCAATCGAGGGCCGTGGTGCCGGGCTGCGTCACCGCATAGCCGGGTTGGAAGCGCATCAGCGCGCGGTCGTCCATGCGCAGGGGCCTGACGATCTTGCCGGGGTTCAGGCGGTTGTTCGGGTCGAAGCCGTCCTTGACGGTCTCGAAGGCACGGGTGAGCCGCGCCCCGAACATCGGTGCGATGTATTCCGAGCGCGAGATGCCGTCGCCGTGTTCACCGGAATAGGAGCCCTTGAAGCGGCGGACGGCGGCGCTGGCCTCCTCGGCGATGGCCCGCATCTTGGCGACGTCGCCGCCCTGCTTCATGTCGAGGATCGGGCGCACGTGGAGGCAGCCCACCGAAGCGTGGGCGTACCAGGTGCCGCGGGTGCCGTGCCGAGTGAAGACCTCCGTGACCGTGTCGGTGTAGTCGGCGAGATGCTCCAGGGGCACCGCGCAATCCTCGATGAAGGAGATCGGCTTGGCGTCGCCCTTCATGGACATCATGATGTTGAGGCAGGCTTCCCGCACCTCCCAGACCGACTTCTGGCGGACCGGCTCGGGCACCTCGACCACGGCGTTCCGGAAGCCGTGGTCGCTCATGCAGGCGTCGAGGCGCCTGAGGTCGGCCAGCAGCGCGTCCCGGTCGTCGCCGGCGAATTCCACCAGCAGCAGGCAGTTCGGCTTGCCGCGGGTGATGTCCGCCAATGTGGTGCGGAACAGCGGGATGTCGGCCCCGAGCACCAGGACGTTGTTGTCGACGAGCTCGACGGCCACCGGACCGAGGTCGACCAGCGCCTTCGTGGTCTCCATGGCGGAGCGGAAGGACGGGAAGTGGCAGACGCCCATGACCCGGTGGGCGGGCAGGCGCGACAGCTTCAGGGTGACGCCGGTGGTGGCCGCCAGCGTCCCCTCGGAGCCGACGAGGAGGTGGGCGAGGTTCGGCCGGGGCTCGATCAGGGCATCGAGGTTGTAGCCACCGACCCGCCGCTGCACCTGGGGAAAGCGCGCCAGGATCTCGTCGCGCTCCGACTCGGCCAGTGCTCGCATTGCGGCGGCGAGGTGCTCGGCCCGGTCCGGGCCGGTGACGCCGCTGCTGTCGTTGCCGGTGAGACCGAAGCCGAAGGGGGTGCCATCGGGGAACAGCGCCTGCATGGCCAGGACGTTGTCGCTCATCTTGCCGAATCGGAGGGAGCGGGCGCCGCAGGAATTATTGCCCGCCATGCCGCCGATGGTGCAGCGGGTGGCGGTCGAGGGCTCGACGGGGAAGAACCAGCCCTCCACCTTCACCCGGGTGTTGAGGCGTTCCAGCACCATCCCGGGCTCGACCGTGACGGTGCCGCCCTCGGGGTCGTAGGCGGTGATGCCGTTGAAGTGGCGCGAGCAATCGACCACGAGGCCGTGCCCGATCGGCTGGCCGTTCTGCGAGGTGCCGCCGCCGCGCATGATGACGGGTACGTCGTGCTCGGCCGCGATCTTCAGCGTCGCGGCGATGTCGGCCGCCGAGCGCGGCAGGACCACGCCGGCCGGCATGATCTGGTAGATCGAGGCGTCGGTGGCGTAGCGTCCGCGGGTGAAGGCGTCGAAGCGGGCTTCGCCCTGAAGAGCCTCGGCCAGCCGGCGGGCGAGCCCAGCGTTCTGACGGGTCGCCGCGCGGGGCGTAGGGTTGGCCTCGCGGGGCGTGGTCGATGGCTCAGCCGTGGCGGTCATGCTTCATCGTCCTCGAATAGGGTGTCGATTTAAGCCGGATGGGCTGGCGGACAGGCCGCTCAGAGCTAAGATGGCGCCGATATTTTGTATACAGATGGGCCCGCACGATGATCGATCTGTTCAGCGACACCCAGACGCGGCCGACCGAGGGGATGCGGGCCGCCATGGCGCGGGCCGAAGTCGGGGATGAACAGTCGGATTCGGACCCCACGACCCTCGCGCTCTGCGCCCGGGTGGCGGACCTGCTCGGGCAGGAGGCCGGGGTTTTCATGCCCTCCGGCACGATGTGCAACCTGGTGGCGATCCTGGTCCAGACCCGGCCGGGCGACGAGATCATCGTCGACGACCAGTCCCACATCTACAACACCGAGGCCGCGGGCTCGGCCGCCATCGGGGGGGTCTCCGTCACGGCCCTGAAGACCCTGGCGGGCGTCTACACGCCGGAGGCCTTCGCGGACGCGATCCGCCCGTCCGCCCGCACGGCGCCCCGCTCGGCCCTCGTGTCGATCGAGCAGACGACGAGCTTCTCCGGCGGGTCGGTCTGGGCGCTTCCCGACATGCGGCGGATCCGCGACATCGCCCACGCGCGCGGCCTGCGGGCGCATATCGACGGCGCCCGGCTCCTCAACGCGGTGGCGGCCACCGGAATCGCCGCCAGGGACTACGCGGAGGGCTTCAACAGTGCCTGGATCGACCTCAGCAAGGGCCTCGGCTGCCCGGTCGGGGCCGTCCTGTGCGGGCGCCAGGACTTCATCACCGAGGCCTGGCGCTGGAAGTACCGCCTCGGCGGGGCCATGCGCCAATCCGGCATCCTGGCTGCGGCGGGGCTCTACGCCCTCGACCACCACATCGACCAGCTCGGCCGCGACAACGCCCACGCGGCCCTCCTGCGCGACCGGATCGCGGATGCACCCGGCCTCGCCATCCCGGCCGGCGCGGCCCAGTCCAACATCCTGTGCTTCTCGGTGGAGCCCCTCGGGGTGATGGCCTCCACGTTCGCGAAAGCCTGTCTCGATCAAGGGGTTCGGGTCCGGGCGATCGGCGCGCACCAGATCCGCGCCACCACCCATCTCGAGGTAGACGAGGCCGGCATCCTGCGGGCGGCGGAGGTTATCCGCGCCGAGGCGACGCGCCTGTCCGGACAGCACTGAGATGGGCTTGAGCATGCGGCCGGCTCAGGCGCCGGCCGCCGCACTCTCCTGCGTGGCCGCGGCGCGGCGCTTGTTGCGCAGGTGGCGAAACAGGATGTCGCTGAGTTCCGGGCCGGCCCGGCGGCGCAGGGCGTCGAGGATCTCCTCGTGCTCGCGCATGGCCTCGCCCCAGCGGTCGCGGTCCTTGTCGAGGTTGGCCGCGTAGCGCACCCGGCGCAGGCGCCCGGCGAAGTTGGCGTAGGTCGCCGCCAGCGGCGCGTTGTCGGCCGCCGCCACGATCCGGTCGTGGATGCCCTGGTTGGCCGCGAAGTAGCCATGCAGGTCGCGGCGCAGATACGACGCGTACATGGCGTGGTGCAGGCGCTCGATCTCGGCGTAGGCCTCCTCGGTGATCTTCTCGCAGGCGAGGCGGCCGGCCAGGGCCTCGAGGCCGCCCATCACGTCGAACAGCGCCACCATCTCGTCGTGGCCGAGCTGGCGAACCCGGGCCCCCCGGTTTGGCAGGAGATCGATCAGTCCCTCCGAAGCCAGCACCTTGAGGGCTTCGCGCAAGGGGGTACGGGAAATGCCGAAGCGCTCGCAGAGCAGGCGCTCCGGCACCCGGGCGCCGGGGGCAAGATTGCCCTCGACGACGTAGTCGCGCAGCTGCGCCAGCAGAGTGCCGTGCAGCGTTGCAGCGCCCGTTGCACTCGGCACTGCATCATGCGGCGCGATCGCGGCGCCGGCGTCGATCGCGGATTCCATCCCGGCATCAAGCATCATCGTTCCGCCTTTACCAGTCCGAACCCCTGGGGTCGAGGGTGATCGCGCGCAGAATAATGCTTGCATCATCCAAAAATGAATGCAAATTTTTGGTCGCCCAACCCGATCACGCATCGTATCGCCGACGATCGCGGCGTCGCCCGGCGGCGATGCATCCCATTCCGAATGCCCGCGAGGCCACGATGACGACACGCACCGGACGCCACTTCCTGCACATTCCGGGGCCGAGCCCGGTGCCCGAGCGCGTGCTGCGCGCCATGGACATGCCGGTGATCGACCATCGCGGCGCCGACTTCGCCAAGCTCGGACGGGCAGTGCTGGAGGGCGCGCAGACGGTGTTCCAGACCAAGGCGCCGGTGATCCTCTATCCGGGCTCCGGCACGGGGGCCTGGGAGGCCGCCATCGTCAACACGCTCTCGGCCGGCGACCGAGTGCTGATGTTCGAGACCGGCCACTTCGCCACCCTGTGGCGGAGCATGGCGGCGCGCTGGGGGATCGAGGTCGAGTTCGTGCCGGGCGACTGGCGCCGGGGCGTCGACCCGGCCCGGGTCGAGGCGATCCTCGCCGAGGACCGCACCAAGTCGATCAAGGCCGTGATGGTGGTGCACAACGAGACCTCGACGGGGGCCACGAGCCGGATCGCGGAGATCCGCCGGGCCATCGACCGGGCCAACCACCCTGCCCTGTTCCTCGTCGACACCATATCGGGCCTCGGCTCGGCCGAGTACGCCCACGACGACTGGGGCGTCGACGTCTCGGTGAGCTGCTCGCAGAAGGGCCTGATGCTGCCCCCCGGCCTCGGCCTCGTCGCGCTCTCGGACAAGGCGCTCGCCGCCACGAAGACCGCGACCCTGCCGCGCTCCTACTGGGACTGGCAGGACATGCTCAAGCCGAACGCCGCCGGTTACTTCCCCTATACGCCGGCGACCAACCTGCTCTACGGCCTGCGCGAGGCCATCGCCATGCTGCTTGAGGAGGGTCTGCCGCAGGTCTTCGCCCGCCACCAGCGCCTGGCCGCCGCCACCCGCGCCGCCGTCGAGGCCTGGGGCCTCGAAGTGCTCTGCCAGGAGGCGTCCGAGTACTCGCCCGTGCTCACCGCCGTGGTGATGCCGGAGGGCCACGACGCCGACGCCCTGCGCAATCTCATCCTGGACAAGTACGACCTGTCGCTGGGTACCGGCCTCGCCAAGGTCGCCGGCAAGGTCTTCCGCATCGGCCATCTCGGCGAGACCAACGACCTCACGCTGATGGCCGCCCTGTCGGGCGTCGAGATGGGCCTGAAGGCCGGCGGCGTGCCGCATGCCCGCGGCGGCGTTCTGGCAGCCATGGACGCCCTGCGGTCCGGGCTGGACGATTGAGGAGCCACCTCCGGCGGACCCGACAGATCGGGGTCTGACAGACGGTCATTCCGGGGCGCCGAAGGCGAGCCCGAAATGCAGATCCGCCGACGGTGCCGGACGCGATGAGACCTGCGGTTCTGGATCCCGGGCTCCGCTGCGCGGCCCCAGGATGACGGAGTGCCGAAGGCGACCCCCTCGGAGAGACGAAGACCCGACGCCCTCATCACACCACCCCCACGCACCCCCATAAAACAGCCCGGCGATCAGATCGGGCGGGGGGCAAGCGTTCAACCGGAGGAAACCCCGATGACGCCAGCCAAGAGACGCGTGTCCGCGTCGAACATGGTCCTGTTCCTGCTCTGCTTGATGTACTTCGTCACCTATCTCGACCGGGTGAACATCGCGACGGCGGGCGGCGAGATCATGAAAGATCTCGGGATGACGAACACGCAGTTCGGTCTGATCCTGTCCGCCTTCGCCTATCCCTACGCGATCTTCCAGGTCATCGGCGGTTCGGTGGGCGACAAGTTCGGGGCGCGCCGCACCCTCCTCGTCTGCGGCCTGATCTGGGCCTCGGCCACGATCCTCACCGGGTTCGTGGGCGGGCTCGTCAGCCTGTTCCTCGCCCGCGTGCTGCTGGGCTTCGGCGAGGGCGCGACCTTCCCCACCGCCACCCGGGCCATGCAGAACTGGACGGCGCCGGGCAAGCGCGGCTTCGCGCAGGGCATCACCCACGCCTTCGCGCGTTTCGGTAACGCGGTGGCCCCGCCGATCGTCGCCTTCCTGATCTACCAGGTCGGCTGGCGCCTCGGCTTCGTCATCCTGGGCGTGGCGAGCTTCGCCTGGGTCGTGGTCTGGTACGCTTATTTTCGCGACGACCCGAAAGATCACCCGGCGATCACCCCGGAGGAACTCGCGGTGCTGCCGACGGCGAGCAAGGTCGGCGCCAAGCAGAGCGTGCCCTGGGGCCGCCTGACCCGGCGGATGCTGCCGGTGACGCTGACCTATTTCTGCTACGGCTGGACCCTGTGGCTGTTCCTCGGCTGGCTGCCGAGCTTCTTCAAGCTCAATTACGGTCTCGATCTGAAGAACTCGGCCCTGTTCGCCTCGGGCGTGTTCTTCGCCGGCGTCGTCGGCGATACGCTCGGCGGCGTGTTCAGCGACCGCATCCTCAAGAAGACCGGCGACCTCAAGCTCGCCCGGCTCAGCGTCATCGTGGTCGGCTTCCTCGGGGCGGCGGCGAGCCTCACGGGGGTGTTCTTCACCCGCGACCTCACCCTGGTGGCGCTGCTGCTCAGCTCAGGGTTCTTCTTCGCCGAACTGGTGATCGGCCCGATCTGGTCGGTGCCCATGGACATCGCGCCGAAATACTCTGGCACCGCTTCGGGCCTGATGAACACCGGCTCGGCGGTGGCGGCGATCATCTCGCCGATCGTCTTCGGCATGATCGTCGATGCCACGGGCTCGTGGACCCTGCCCTTCGTCGGCTCCATCGGCCTCTGCCTGCTCGGCGCCGGCCTCGCCTTCACCATGCACCCCGAGCGGCCCTTCGTGGAGGAGCCGGAGGTGCCGCTCGGCCGGGCCGTACCGGCGGAGTGAACCGCGCCTGACGGCGCCGGTTTCGCGCCGAGACCAAAGCGCATCCCCCTCTCCCCGCGCGCGGGGAGAGGGTCACAGGCACCCCGTCGTGCCTGTGACGAGCGGAGCGAGGGTGAGGGGGCGCCTCCGGACGAGCCTCTTCCGACGAAGCCCCCTCACCCTCGGCTGCCGCCTTGCCGCGTCGACGACAGGGTCGTCGCGGCCCTCTCCCCGCAAGCGGGGCGAGGGGTTGCGCACGAGGCGTGGCGGGACACCTCAACCCATCGACGCGACCAGCCTACCCGTTCGACGGCACAGCAACACACAGGACCTGAGCACGATGGACGAACCCGTGCACGACACATCCCGTCCCCTCCCCCTCTCGGGCCTGCGCGTCCTCGACGTCACGCAGGTGATGGCGGGGCCGGTCTGCAGCATGCTGCTGGCCGATCTCGGGGCGGACGTGATCAAGATCGAACCGCCCGGCACCGGTGACCAGACCCGGGGCGCCATGGGGTTCAAGATGAAGGGGCCCGACAGCATGGGCTTCCTCAACATGAACCGGAACAAGCGCAGCCTCGCCCTGAATTTGAAGAGCCCGGCCGGGCGCGACCTCCTCCTCGACATGGCCGAGACCGCCGACATCGTTGTCGAGAACTACCGCCCCGGCGTGATGGCGCGCCTCGGCCTCGGCTACGAGGCGATGCGGGCACGCAATCCGGGCTTGATCTACGCCAGCATCTCGGGCTTCGGCCAGACCGGCCCCTGGGCCAAGCGCCCGGGCTACGACCTCATGGCGCAGGCCATGTCCGGCGTAATGAGCGTCACCGGCCATCCCGGCGGGCCGCCGGTGAAGGCCGGCGTGCCCGTCGCCGATATCGGCTGCGCGCTGTTCGCGGTCTACGGCATCCTCAGCGCCTATATCGGCCGGCAGACCAGCGGCGCGGGCCAGTACATCGACGCCTCGCTGTTCGATTCGGCGCTCGCCTTCTCGATCTGGGACACGTGCGAGTACTGGGGCACCGGCCAGGTTCCGGAGCCGCTGGGGACCGCCAACCGGATGAGCGCACCCTACCAGGCCGTGCGAGCGGCGGACGGCTACTTCGTGATGGGGGCGACGAACGCGAAGCTCTGGCGCCTGCTCTGCGACGTGCTCGGCCGCGAGGACCTGTTTTCGGACCCGCGCTTCCGCGACATCGCCGGGCGCCTTCGCCACCGCGAGGCCCTGATCGCGGAGCTGGAGACGAGCTTTGCCGCCAAGGATGCGGAGACCTGGGTCACGGAACTCCTCGCCGCCGGCATTCCGGCCGGACGCATGAACACCTACCCGGAGGCCTTCGAGAGCCCGCATGGCCGCCACCGCGAGATGCGCATCGAGGTGCCCCACCCCATCGAGGGCAGCGTGCCGAACATCGGCTTTCCGGTGAAGCTCTCGGGCACGCCCGCCCGGGTGCGCCGGCACGCGCCCCTGCTCGGCGAGCACGCCGACGAGATCCTGAGCGAACTCGGCCTCTCGGACGAGGCCGTGGAGCGCCTGCGCGCGGAGGGGGCCTTCGCCGCATGAGCGCCCCGATCGACGACGGCGCCGTCCGCTACCGCGTCGCGGGCGGCGTCGCCCACCTGACCTTCGACCGCCCGGCCGCCCGCAACGCGCTCACCTTTGCGATGTACGACGCCCTGGCGGACGCGCTGGTGCGGATCGAGGCCGACCCCGCCGTGCGGGTGGCGGTGCTGCGGGGCGCCGGCGGCAAGGCCTTCGTGGCCGGCACCGACATCGAGCAGTTCGTCGGCTTCACGGGGGCGGACGGCGTCGCCTACGAGGCTCGGATCGAGGGCTACGTCGCCGGACTGGAGCGCTGCCGGGTGCCGACCGTGGCGGTCATCGAGGGCTGGGCGGTGGGGGGCGGCCTCGCCATCGCCAATGCGTGCGACCTGCGCATCGCCGAGGCCGGAGCCCGCTTCGGCGTGCCCATCGCGCGCACCCTCGGCAACTGCCTCTCGCCGGCCAACCTGCGCCGGCTGACCGCGACCCTGGGCCAGGGCCTCGTCACCCGGATGATGCTGCTGGCCGAGATGCCCACCGCCGAGACCCTGGCGCCGCTGGGCTACCTCGCCGCCGTGGTGGAGACGGGGCGCCTCGACGCCGAGGTGGCGGCGGTCTGCGAGCGCCTGCTCGGCCACGCCCCCGTGACCATGCGGGTGACCCGCGCGATGCTGCGCCGCCTGGAGCGCGATTCCGCCGCCGAGGCGACGGACCTCATCGCGGAATGCTATGGCAGCGACGACTTCGCCGAGGGGGTGGCGGCCTTCCTCGCCAAGCGCCCCGCCGCCTGGACCGGCACCTGAGGCCGCCCGGCCCCCGACCCCGCAAGGACGCGCCATGACCCTCTACGCCCTCGGGGCCCACGAACCGCAGATCGCCGACGCCGCCCGCCTCTGGATCGCCCCCGGCGCGCACGTGATCGGGCAGGTCCATCTCGGCCTCGACGTGTCGGTCTGGTTCGGGGCCGTGATCCGGGGAGACAACGACACCATCCGGATCGGCGTGCGTACCAACGTCCAGGACGGGGCCGTGCTGCACGCCGACCCCGGCTTTCCCCTGGAAATCGGCGCGGACGTCACGATCGGCCACCGCGCTATCGTGCACGGCTGCACCATCGGGGACGGGACCCTGGTGGGCATGGGCGCCACCATCCTCAACGGCGCCCGCATCGGCCGCAACTGCCTGATCGGCGCCAACGCCCTGGTGACGGAGGGCAAGGCGTTTCCCGACAACAGCCTGATCGTGGGCGCACCCGCCCGGGTGGCCCGCACCCTTGACCCGGAGGCCGCCGCCAGGCTCGCCCGCACGGCCGAGAGCTACGTCGGCAACGGCCGCCGCTTCGCCGCCGACCTCCGGGCGCTCTGACGCCGGCGCCGCGCCTTCAGCGGATGCCGCCGCTGGCGGTGATGTTCTCGCCCGTCAGCCAGCGGGCCTCGTCGGAGGCGAGGAAGGCGACGACCTCGGCGATGTCGTCGGGCCGGCCGGCGCGGCCGAGGGGCGTCTGCGCGACGAGCCCGGTCTCCATCTCGGAACCGACGATGCCGGCGGTGTGGGTGCCCTCCGTCACCACGTAGCCGGGGCTGACCACGTTCACCCGGATGCGGCGCGGCGCCAATTCGTTGGCGAGAACGCCCGAGATCGCGTTCAGGGCGCCCTTGGTGCCCGCGTAGACCGCGGCGGTCGGCGTGTGGACGTGCGTGATGGCCGAGGAGATGTTGACGATGCTGCCGCCCTCCCCGAGGTGCCGGGCCGCCGCCCGGCTCGCCTGAAGGACGCCGAGAACGTTGACGTCGAAGAGCCGGCGGTAATGCGCCTCCGTGATCTCCTCGAGGGCGGCGAATTCGTAGACGCCCGAGTTGTTGACGAGGACGTCGAGGCGCCCGAACTGCGCGACGGCCGCCGCGATCAGCGCCTGCGCCTGCTCCGCGTCGGTGACGTCGGCCTGGACCGCGACGGCCCGGCCGCCTTCGGTCGTGATGACCTCGACCACGGCGTCCGCCCCGGCCCGGCTCTGCACATAGTTGACCACCACCGCGGCGCCCTCCCGCGCCAGCGCCCTGGCGATGCCGGCCCCGATGCCCTTCGAGGCGCCCGTGACGACGGCGACTTTGCCCTGAAGCTTCGACATGTGTGCTAAACTCCGCTGCGGGACGGCCCCGGGGTGGTCGCCTTAGTCCCATAGTTCGGTAATTCAGAACTATGGGCGTACGGATCAAGACCCCATGTGACGAAAAGATGAGGCCCCTGTTCCATCCCGCGATCGAGGACGTCCGGCCGGAGGCGATCCTGCACGCCCTTTCGGACCCGAACCGCGCCGCGATCTTCGCCAGCATCATGCGCGCGGGCTACGTCGAGGCCTGCTCGGCGGTCGCCGCCCTGGGGGACCGGGTGATCCCGCGTTCGTCCCTGTCGAACCACTTCAAGGTGCTGCGCGAGGCCGGCTTGATCCGCAGCGAGCGCCACGGCGTCGAGATGCGCAACCATGCGCGCTGGGAGGAGGTGGAAGCCCGCTTCCCGGGTTTGCTGGCGGGGATCATCCGGGCCTACGCCGCGCAGGCCGAGGCAGCGGGGCGCGAAGCGGGCACGTAGGGCCGCGACGCCGGCCTGCGGCTCCGTGGCCACCCCGGGCGACGCATCCGAATCCGGGGGTGCCGCGTTCGGTGACGGATCGGCCCCGTGCGGGCGCAGCGACGTGCGGGATGCGGTGGACGGAACGGCGCGCGACCTTCGACGGGAATCCTCCGGCCCCCCGGAGCGCGGCGGCATCGTCATCGGCATCCACGGCCTGGCCAACAAGCCGCCGGCGGACGAGAAGACGCGCTGGTGGAAGGCGGCCATCGCCGAGGGCATGGCCCGCAACGCCGGCCTCGCCGATCCGGCGTTCCGCTTCGATTTCGTCTATTGGGCCGACCTGCGCTACGACGCGCCCCTCTCGGAGGACGGCAACCGCGAGCCCTACCGCCCCGAGGCCGGCACGGGCCCGCTCCCCGAGGGCGAGACGGCACCGAGCCTGACCGCCAACGACGTGCTCGCCCCCGTCTATGCGGGAATCGACACCCTCGAGGAGGCGACCGGAGTCACCCTCGTGGACGACGCCATCCTGGAATACCGCTTCGACGACCTCTGGCACTACCATGCCGAGCAGGACTTCGCCCGCCGGGTCCGCGCCCGCCTGGCCGAGCGCCTGCGCGCGTTCCGGGACCGCCGCATCCTGCTCGTCGCGCATTCCATGGGCGCGGTCATCGCCTACGACGTGCTGCGCCTGCTGGAGCGGGAGGAGCCCGGCCTGCGGATCGACCACCTCGTCACGGCCGCGGCCCCCCTGGGGCTCGCCAAGGTGAAGCTCAAGTTCGAGGCCGAGCACGGCGTCCTGCGCGTGCCGGACAACGTCTCGGCCTGGACGAACCTCGCGGACGGCGAGGACGTGGTGGCGATCATGGGGGAACTCGGCGCGGACTACGCGGCGAGCGCCGCCGGGATCGCCCTCGCGGACCGGCGGGTCGCGAACGTCTACCGCCGCCCGGACGGAGAGCCGAACCACCACAAGTCCTACGGATACCTGCGAACGCCCGAATTCTCGCGCATCGCGGCGGCCTACGCGCTCCCCGAACCGGACCCCGGCGCGGCCGCCGAATCCGCGACGGCGGCGAAGGTCGACGCCTGAACCCCCGACCCGTCGCTGCGGGTGAAGCCGATCTCGGCCGCCACAGCCTTCAGCCGCTCGGGTTCGCGCTCCTTGCGCTCACTGTAGCGGTCGACCAGCCGGTCGGCCCGCTCCCGGGTCAGCAGGGTGAAACGCATCAGCTCCTCGCACACGTCTACCACCCGGTCGTAGAGCGGCCCCGGCCGCATCCGTCCGTCCGCGTCGAACTCCTGGTAGGCCATCGGCACCGAGGACTGGTTCGGGATGGTGATCATCCGCATCCATCGGCCGAGCACCCGCAGAGCGTTGACGGCGTTGAAGCTCTGCGAGCCGCCGGAGACCTGCATCACCGCGAGGGTGCGCCCCTGGGTCGGGCGCACGCTGCCCTCGCTCAAGGGCAGCCAGTCGATCTGGGCCTTCATCACCCCCGTGAGGGTGCCGTGGCGCTCGGGTGAGACCCAGACCTGACCCTCCGACCAGAGCGAGAGCTGCCGCAACGCCTGCACCTTCGGGTGCTCGGCGGGCGCGTCGTCGGGCAGGGGCAGGCCGTCGGCGTCGAAGATCCGCACCTCGCCGCCCATCGCGGTGAGGAGCCGCGCGGCCTCGTGGGCGAGGAACCGGCTGAACGAGCGCGGGCGCAGGGAACCGTACAGGATGAGGAAACGCGGCGGGTGCGCGAACCCCTCGTCGAGGCCGAGATCCCGGCTCGTCGGCACCACGAAATGCGCCGGGCTCAGGTTCGGCAATCCGTCGGTGAAGGGCGGGGGCGGCTTGTCCACGGCGTCGAACTCCGGTACATTTCAACAAGAGTTGAGATATTGCATCGATGATCGACGAACGGCAAGCCGTCGCGGCCTTCGCGGCCCTGGGCCAGGAGCACCGCCTGCGCATCGTGCGCGCCCTGGTCACCGCCGGGCCGGAGGGCCTGTCGGCCGGCGTGCTGGCGGGGTCGGTGGGCGTGTCCGGCACCAACCTGTCGTTCCACGCCAAGGAGCTCGCCCATGCCGGGCTGATCCAGTCCCGGCGGGACGGGCGCTCGATCCGCTACAGCGCGGCCTACCCGGCCCTGTCGGGCCTCATCGAATTCCTGATGCGCGATTGCTGCCAGGGGCGGCCGGAGGTCTGTGCCCCGGCAGTCGAGGCCCTGACGGCCTGCTGTTCCCCCGCCGGAGCCGGAGACCGAAGCCATGACTGAACCGTCCCCGATCGCCCCCGCGGCGTTCGACGTCGTGATCTACCACAATCCGGCCTGCGGCACGTCCCGCAACACCCTGGCGATGATCCGGAACGCCGGCCTCGAGCCGCACGTGATCGAGTACCTGAAGACCCCGCCCGCGCGGGCGCTGCTGGTGTCCCTGCTCGACCGCGCCGGCCTCACGGTCCGCGACGTGTTGCGCGAGAAGGGCACGCCCTACGCGGAGTTAAACCTCGGCGATCCGTCGCTGACGGATGCCGACCGGCTCGACGCGATCGCCGCCCACCCGATCCTGCTCAACCGGCCGCTGGTGGTCACGCCCAGGGGCGTGCGCCTGTGCCGCCCGTCCGAGGCCGTGCTGGATCTGCTGCCGCCCCAGCGGGGCGCCTTCGCCAGGCAAGACGGTGAGCCTGTCGTGGACGCGCACGGGCACCGCGTCACCGGCCCCTGAGCCTCCCCCGCCCCCGAGAAGACGAAACCCGCCCGATGCTCGCCCTCGCCATCTTTCTCGTCACCCTCCTGTTCGTCATCTGGCAGCCGAGGGGGCTCGGGATCGGGTGGAGCGCGCTGGCTGGAGCCGGTGTGGCGCTGGCCACGGGGGTGATCCAGCCCGCCGACGTGCCCGTGGTCTGGCACATCGTCTGGGACGCCACCCTCACCTTCGTGGCGCTGATCCTGATCTCGCTGCTCCTCGACGAGGCCGGGTTCTTCCAATGGGCGGCCCTGCACGTGGCCCGCTGGGGCGGCGGGCGCGGCCGCCGGCTGTTTCCGCTGGTGATCCTGCTCGGGGCGGCGATCGCGGCCCTGTTCGCCAATGACGGGGCGGCCCTGCTGCTGACACCGATTGTCCTGGCGATCCTGCTGCGGCTGGAGTTCCGGCCCGAGGCCGCGATGGCCTTCATCGTCGCCTGTGGCTTCGTGGCGGATTCGGGTTCCCTGCCGCTCGTGATCTCCAACCTCGTCAACATCGTCTCGGCCAACCTCTTCGGGTTGAGCTTCGCGCGCTACGCCGCCGTGATGGGGCCGGTGAACCTCGCCTCCCTGGCCGCTACCCTCGTGGTGCTGTGGCTGTTCTACCGGCGCGACCTGCCGGCGACCTATGCGGTGCAGACCCTGGAGGAGCCCCGCGCGGCGATCCGCGACGGGGCCGTGTTCCGGGCGGCGTTCCCGCTGCTGGGGGCCCTGCTGGCGGCCTACGTGCTCACCGCGCCCCTCGGGGTGCCGGTCTCGGTCGTCACGGGCGCGGGCGCGGCCCTCCTTCTTGGCCTCGCCCTGCGGGGGCGGGTCATCCCGGTCCGCCGTGTGCTGGCCGGGGCGCCCTGGCAGATCGTGCTGTTCAGCCTCGGCATGTACCTCGTGGTCTACGGCCTGCGGAACGCCGGCCTGACCGATTGGCTCGCCGGGGGGCTTGTCCGGCTCAGCCAGTTCGGGCCCTGGACCGCCACCCTCGGCACGGGCTTTGCCGCCGCGCTCCTGTCCTCGGTGATGAACAACATGCCGAGCGTGCTGATCGGCGCCCTGGCGATCCAGCAGGCCCCGGACCTGCCGGCGCAGACCCGCGAACTCATGATCTACGCCAACGTGATCGGCTGCGACCTCGGCCCGAAATTCACGCCGATCGGCAGCCTCGCCACCCTGCTCTGGCTGCACGTGCTGGCGGCCAAGGGCCAGCGCATCACCTTGAGCCGTTACATGCGGGTCGGCCTCGTCCTCACCCCGCCGGTGCTCCTGGCGAGCCTGCTGGCCCTCGCCGCCTGGCTGCCGCGTCTCGGTCCGGGCTGAGACGATGACCGGGTAATGGCTTCGGTCTACTTGCACGCAACGCGCGCCCTCTCCTGAAAGGAGAGGGTTGGGGTGAGGTGTAGTCCGTCTCCGGAGAGGTCACACACCTCACCCTGTCCCTCTCCCGAAGGAGAGGGAACCCGCGCCAGAACCCGAACGATTCAACCGGCACCAGTATGAGACCGGCGAAATCCGCGCGCCATCGCGGCGCAGGCGGTGGGAGGACGGCTCGGCGATGCCTATCTGAGGCGGACAGATCGGACGGGCTCGACCCGCGCGCCGGGTTTGCCCAAAGGAGACCGAAGACCATGAGCAACGAGAAGGCGATCCTCGCGGGCGGCTGCTTCTGGGGCATGCAGGACCTGATCCGGCGCCAGCCGGGCGTGGTCGCAACCCGCGTCGGCTATACCGGCGGCGACGTGCCCAACGCCACCTACCGGAACCACGGCACTCACGCGGAAGGTATCGAGATCCTGTTCGACCCGGCGCAGACGAGCTACCGGCGCATCCTGGAGTTCTTCTTCCAGATCCACGACCCGACCACGCCGAACCGCCAGGGCAACGACCGGGGCCTGAGCTACCGCTCGGCGATCTACTACACCAACGAGACCCAGCGCCGGGTCGCCGAGGACACCATCGCGGACGTGAACGCCTCCGGCCTCTGGCCCGGCAAGGTGGTCACCGAGGTGGCGCCGGAGGGTCCGTTCTGGGAGGCCGAGCCCGAACACCAGGACTACCTAGAGCGGCGCCCGGACGGATACACCTGCCACTACGTGCGTCCGAACTGGACCCTGCCGGTGCGCGAGGCCGCCCGCCAGGAGGCGTGAGCGCGGGCGAACCGCTCCGCGCTCGCCCGGCGGGGGTCCCTACCGCAGGGTAGCGGATTCCCCCGCCGCAAGGGGGCGGTCCTCGCCGTCGGGGCCGCCCTGGGAGACGTGGGCGTTGAGGCGCTCGAGATGGGCGAAGACGTGCTCGAAGGCCCGGATCGTGGCCTGTTCGAAGGCGTCGCCGCCCTGCCCGGCCGCCGCCTTGAGCGCGGCCATGAGGTCGCGGTGAGTGTCCGTATCGCTCGACATGGGGGATCCTCCGAGCCGGCCGATCGGCCGCCTTACCGGACCAAGTTCCGGCATCCGGCCTGGTTCCGGCGCCTCAGCCCGCGCCGGCGCCGCATTCGCGCGGGCAGAGGGCCCCGCAGGACGGCACGCCCGGCAGGCCGGACCGCAGGCAGCAGACCCGGCGCCGGCGGCAGCCCCCCGCCCCCGGGCAGAGTGCCCGGGCCAAGGGCATCACGCCCGGCCCGCACGGCGGCGCGCCACGGCCCAGACAAGCGGCGATCTCGGCGCAGGCCGGGGCGTCCCGGCCGAGTTCCATCCCAAGTTTCCCTGCTCCGAGTTCCCCCGCCACGTGGTCGAGGATCACGGCGGCGTTCCCCCACAGCACCCGGGGGGCGAGCCCGCACTGGCCGTGGCACAGGGCCACGAAGGGGGCGAGGTGCGCCGCGACGAGGCCGCCGAGGCCGGGGGCGACGCCACAGGGCGCCTGCGCCGCGTCGGCCGCAACGAGCAGGCGGGCGGGCCGGCCGGCATCGTCGAGTTCCAGGCTGGTGGTCTCGAAGGCGAGCGGCAGGGCGCGGCCGAGGCACACCAGGGCGGTCAGCGCCGGGGTCGCCAGCGCGGCGAAGTAGAACTGGCTCCAGTACGAGACGAGGATGCGGCGGTCGACCACCCCGAAGCCGGCGCCGAAGGCCGCGAGGGTGGCGTCGAACGCGGCCGGGTCCCGCAGGGCGGTCAGGGACCGCGCCCCGGGTCCGCCGGGGCCGACCGCGACGCTGCCCCGGTAGGCGCCGAGGGAGTCCGGCACCCGGGCGGCGACCTCGGCGATCATGACGTCGGGCATCATGGCGCCGCCCCCGATTCCGGCCTCGTGCGGGCGATCGTGACCGCGAGCCAAGCGACCGCGAGGGCGTAGACCGGCAGGGCGGCGGCGAAGTAGCCCGGCCAGCCGAGGCCGCCCGCGATGGCCGGTGCGGCGACCCGCAGGGGCATCGCGGCGAAGAAGGCCGCCCCGAACAGCAGGGCGTAGTCCGTGGCCGGGCGCGGCCCCTGGGCCCAGGTGTAGATCATCCGGAAGACCGGCACCCCGAGAATGCCTCCGCAGAGGAAGTTCAGGACGGTGGCGGCGACGGCGAGCCAGGCCGCCTCGGCGGCACAGGCCGCCGCCATCAGGCCACCCGTGGCGAGCACGCCGAGGCCGCCCGCCGCGATCAGCCGGAGGGTGCCGAAGCGCGCGGCGAGGCCGCCCGCCACCAGGGCCATGACGAGGTTCACGGCCGGCAGCACGGTACCGGTGAGGAAGCCGACCTGCGGCAGGCTCACCCCGAGGTCGAGGAGCGCCAGGGTGTTGGGACCGGAAATGAGATAGGCCGCGGCGAAGTAGGCCCCGAGCGCCAGGATGCGGGGCACGAGGGTGCGCAGGCGGGACAGGGCCCCGGAGAGGCGCTCCGGCGCCCGGTCGCGCGCGCTCGAACCCCGCAGGCGCGCCTCCGGGTAGCGCAGGATCGGCAGGAGGCAGGCGAGGTCGAGTGCCGCGCAGGCCAGGACGGCGTTGCGCCAGCCCAAGATCTCGTAGGCGCCGACCAGAACCCCCACGCCGAGGATGCCCCCCAGGGAGGCACCACAGAGCTTGGCCGAGGCCATGAAGGCGCGCCGCTCCGCCAACACGGTCTCGACCACCAGGGCCTCCAGGGCGATGTCCATGGTGGCGCTGCCCGCGCAGGCCGCGATGGCGATTCCGAGCAGCGCCGCCAGGGGCCAATGCGCGCCCAGCGACAGCAGGCAGAGCAGCCCGATGGTCACGGCCTGCGCGGCCGCGATCCAGCCCGTCCGATGCGGCAGGACCGGCAAGCGAACGCGGTCGAGGGCGAGCGCCCACAGGAAGGTGAGGCCGACCGGCAGGTTGATGAGCTGCAGCAGGCCGACTTCCGTCAGATCCAACCCCTGCGCCCGCAGGATCAGCGGCACGGCGCCGGACAGGAAGCCGAGGGTGGCACCGAACGAGACGTAGAGGCAGAAGAACGGCACCAGGGGCCGGATCTCCGCCAGGGCGGCGCCGGCCCGCGTGGTCGCGGACGGGCCGGAACGGATTCGCGTGTGCGTGACTGGGCCCGGTCGCATCGGCGGCGACCATGGCGAAGGTCTATTCGCAGATCAACGATTCAATACTTTAACTGGACCGGTTAAAAACTGGCCCTCGACCGATCGGATGCCTGCCGACGCGGAGTCGCCTCATGGCCTTTGCGCTTCCTCGGCGAAGATGGTGATCGCCGAGCCGAGGTTCAGGGCCGGTTCGCGCGGCGTATTGACGAAGCGCAGTTGCACCAGGGTCTCGCCCATGATCGCCTTGAAGTGCGGCGTCAGGTCGAAGGGCAGGCAGCGGTCGAGGGCCGCGTAGGCGGAGGCCTCGTAGGCCCGGCGCGCGGCCTCGTCGCCCTTGAGGATCCGCGCCATGATGCGCGGCGGACCACGCAGGCCCCCGTTCGGCGCCAGCAGGAACCGGAACGCCATGACGGAGCCTTCGGTCCCGGCCGGAACGGTCCAGCACCCGACCAGGGCGGACCGCATCTGTGCCCAGGAATCGATCGGGGTCCGGGAGTCGGTCGCTTCCGCCGCACGGGCCGGTCCGCAGATCAGGAGGATGAGCCCCGCAATGGCCGAGATTCCGCGCATCGCGTCGCCCCCGTTGCTACGAGGCCGGAGCCTGTCCGCTTGCGTGGCCCGGTGCAAGCGGCCGGGGTGGGCGCAAGCCCGCGGGCGACGAAATCCATCCGCGATGGGACCTTTCCGGCGCTCGGCCGTTGACCCGGCATGCCTGCCCGGCCTGCCGGGCGTGATTTCACGAGATAAAGGAAGTCATTTCATGAAAAACATCATCATCGCCGCCGCCCTCATCCTCACCCCCGTCGCCCTCTCGGGCACCGCCCAGGCGCAGGGCACCCTGCGTGGCGCCGAGCGTGGCGCCGAGGACGGCAACCGCGCCGCCGGCCCTGTGGGCGGCATCGTCGGCGGTGCCGTGGGTGCGGCGACCGGCACGGTCGGCGGTGTCCTCGGCGTCGATCCGGACCGTCGCGAGGACCGCATGGAGCGCCGCGAGGAGCGCATGGAGCGTCGCGAGCGCCGCGACCGCTAAGGCGGACCCGACGCCCGGCCCCACGGGGCCGGGCACCCGCTCGGCATGCGCGGGGCGACACCGTGCACGATCCTGACCACTCGCATTACCACGTTCTGGCCATCGCGGCGCGCGTTTCCCCGCCCCTGGCCGAAGCCATCGCGGCGGTCGGTCCCCTGACGATCGAGCCCCCGATCCACATCGAGGTCGCCGCGCGCCTCTGTGTCGAGGTCGTGAACCAGCAACTTTCCATCCGCGCCGCCAACGCGATCTGGGCCCGGATCGAGGGTGCTGCCGCCGGACGTGGGCTTGTGCCGCGCGACCTCTTCGTTCCCGAACACACGGATCGCTTACGGGCCTGTGGCCTCTCGGGCAACAAGGTCCGGGCGCTCCAGGCCATCCGCGCGGCCGAGGCGGCGGGACATCTCGATGACGGCCTCGCCACGATGTCCCATGCCGAGCGCTCCGCCATCCTGTGCCGGATTAAGGGTGTCGGGCCCTGGACCGCCGACATGATCGGCATCTTCCATTACGGCGACCCCGATATCTGGCCGGTGGGCGACGTCGCCGCGGTCGGGTCCCTGCGCCGGCTGACGGGCTGCGACGACACCACGACGTTCGCCGCCGCCTTCGCGCCCCACCGCTCCCGGCTGGCGCGCTACGCTTGGCGAATAAAAGACCTGAAGATCGGGCTGTCCGTACCCGGCCCGGCGGCGGCCTGAGCGCTGCCACGACACCGACCTTGGATCAGCGGTAATCCGTCGGCGTCAGGCCGTGGCGGGCGATCTTGTCGTAGAGGGTCTTGCGCGGGGTGCCGAGGGATTCGGCGGCGAGCCGCACGTCGCCGGCGGCCACGATGAGCTCCTCCCGGATCAGCCCGCGCTCGAAGCGGTCGACCTGCTCGGCGA
Source organism: Methylobacterium sp. J-078 (assembly GCF_022829285.1). GTDB lineage: Bacteria > Pseudomonadota > Alphaproteobacteria > Rhizobiales > Beijerinckiaceae > Methylobacterium. The sequence goes on along the minus strand of NZ_JAKSYI010000110.1, from coordinate 43,668 downwards.
GCGTTCCAGCGGCCACGGGGTCCGGCGCCGAGAAGTCCGACTGCCCGAGCCCGAGGGCGTAGCGTTCGGCGAAGTGGCCGAGTTCGCGCACGTTGCCCGGCCAGTCGTGCCGGCGCAGGTGGTCCATGGCGTGCGCGCTCACCGCCGGGACCTCGCGCTTGAAGCGCGCCGAGGCGCGGCGCAGGAACTCCTGGAACAGCAGCATCACGTCCTCGCGCCGGTCGCGCAGGGGCGGGATGGCGATCGTGATCACGTTGAGCCGGTGGTAGAGGTCGTCCCGGAAGGTGCCCTGCGCCGCCGCCTGGCCGAGATCCACCTTGGTGGCCGCCACCACGCGCATGTCGATGGGCAGGATGTCGTTGCTCCCCAGCGGCTCCACCACCCGCTCCTGGAGCACGCGCAGGATCTTCACCTGGAGGCCGAGCGGCATGCTCTCGATCTCGTCGAGGAACAGCGTACCGCCCTGCGCGTGCTCGATGCGGCCGACGCGCCGCTTCAGGGCCCCCGTGAAGGCGCCGGCCTCGTGGCCGAACAATTCGCTCTCCACCACGCTGTCGGGCAGCGCGCCGCAATTCATCGCCACGAAGTTGCGCTTCGCCCGCCGGCTCCAGCGGTGGAGGGCGCTCGCCACCACCTCCTTGCCCGAGCCGGTCTCGCCGAAGACGAGGACGTCGACATCGGCCTGGGCCACCTCGCGCACGAGCTTGCGCAGGCGCACGATCTCGGGGGAGACGCCGAGGAAGGCCGGGTCCTCCTCCAGAGCCGCGTCGAGGCGGGCGCGCAGGCGGCGGTTCTCCAGAACGAGGCGGCGCCGGTCGAGGGCGCGCCGGGCCGAGGCGAGCAGGGCCTCGGCCGGGTAGGGCTTAGCCAGGAAGTCGTAGGCACCGTCGCGCATCGCCGCCACCGCCATGCGGATGTCGCCGTGGCCGGTGATCAGGATCACGGGCAGTTCCGGGTCGATGGCCCGCAGGCGCGCGAACAGGGCGTTCCCGTCGAGGTCTGGCAGGCGCACGTCGGTGATCACGAGGCCGGGCGGATCGGCCAGGATCGCCGTCAGGGCGGGTGCGGCGGCCCCGAAGGTCTCAACCCGGTAGCCGTCGAGTTCCAGGCTCTGCCGGTTGGCCCGGCACACCTCCGCCTCGTCGTCGATGAAGACGACCCGTTCGGCCGAGGACGGCCCTGCCCCTGTCTCGCTCACGTCGCTTCCTCCACCGGCGCAGCCGCCGGTCCGCCCGTCTCGGCGGCCCCTTGTGCCGGGGCCTTCGCCAGATCCATGCGGAAGATCGTGCCCCCCGCCGGATCGTCCAGGGCGGTGAGGCTTCCGCCGCAATCCTCGACGATTCCGCGGGCGATGGCGAGTCCGAGGCCGAGCCCGTCCGACTTGGTGGTGAAGAAGGCGTCGAACACCTGCGCCCGCACCGCCTCGGGCATGCCGGGCCCGTTGTCGTGGACCTCCACGGCGATGCGGCCGGGCTCGGCCTCGCGCATCCGCAGGCCGACCCGCGCCCCGGGGCGGCCCGCCACGGCATCGAGGGCGTTCTGGAGCAGGTTCACCACCACCTGCTCCAGGCGCGGCCCGTCGCCCAGCACCGCCAGGTCGGGGGCGCCGGGCTCCACGGCGAGGCGCAGACCGGCGGACGCGGCCCGCGCCTCCACCAGTTCCAGGCTGTTGCGCAGGATCCCGGCCAGCGCCACGGGCTCGCGCTTGGCCGAGGCGCGCCGGGCGAAGCCCTTGAGCTGGCGCGTGAGCCCGCCGATGCGGTCGGTGAGCCGGCCGATGGCGACGGCGTTCTCCGCCGCCTCTTCGCCCCGGCCGCGCCGGACCAGGATGGCGGCGTTGTCGGCGTAGGAGCGGATGGCGGCCAGCGGCTGGTTGATCTCGTGGGCCATGCTGGCGGCGAACTGGCCCAAAGCCGCGAGGCGCCCGGCTTGAGCGAGTTCGCGGCCGAGGCGCTCGCGCTCGGCCTCCGCCCGCTGGCGCTCCTCGATCTCGAGGCGCAGGAGCCGGTTGGCGTCGGTGAGTTCCAGGGTCCGCTCCCGCACCCGGGCCTCCAGGGCGTCCCGCTGCGCGGAGGCCCGCACGAGGCGTTCGCGGTTGCGCCGGCCGCGGCCCGCCAGCGCGCCGAGGCCGAGGCAGGCGAGGCCCGTGAGGAGGCCGGCGATGATCCAGGCCTGGACCCGCTCGCGCTCCACCGTGCCGCCGAGGGGCGTCAGGGTGTGGAGCCGCCAGCCGGTGCCGGGGATCGGCGCGTCGAGGCGCAGGACCACGCGGGCGGGCTGCGCGCCCCGGCCCGCCCGCGCCAATTCCTCGCTGCCCGGGACGGGATGGAGCGGCACGGGCCCGAGGGGCGCGTCGCCGAAATCCAGCGCCTCGCGGATGCGGCGGCGCTCGGCGTCGCCGATCTGCCGGAGGGTGGTGAAGCGCCAGGCCGGGTCGCTCGCCACGAGGACGATGCCGCGCGCATCGGTGACGAAGACCGCGTCCTCGGCCGCGCGCCAGCCCGCCTCGACGGCGTCGAATTCGATCTTGACCACGACCACGCCGCCGGCGGCGCCGATGCGGCGGGACAGGTAGAGGCCGGCGCGCCCGCTCACGGTGCCGAGGGCGAATTGCGAGCCCGCCCCGTCCCGCATGGCTTCCCGGAAGTAGGGCCGGAACGCGTAGTCGCGGCCGAGGAAGCTGCCCGGAGATTCCGCGTTGCTCGCCGCCACGGTGATCCCATCTGGGCGGATCACGTAGATCACGGCCGAGCCCGTGGCGTTGGCCACCTCGGCGAGGCGCCGGTTCACGCGGGCGACGAGACCGGCGTCGGACGTACCCTGCGCCGCCGCGGCGATCTCGGGGTCGGCCGCCAGCGCCAGCGGCAGGGAGGTCTGCTTCTGCATCTCGGCGCCGAGCGCCCCGACCTGGAGGGCGAGGGCCGCCTGCGCGGTGCGCTGGAGGTCCTCCATGGCCCAGCGCGCGGCGACCCGTCCGGCCGCCCAGGCCGCGAGCAGGATTGCGGCGAGGCTCGCCAGGAAGAACAGGCTCTGCCGGTCGGGCACATGCGCCCGCACACGGCGCAGCGCATCGGATGGGGCCAGCGGCCTCATGCGCCGCAAGCCGCTGCGAATTCCCGGACGGATTTCCGGCCCCACGTCCGGAATTTCGCCAAGCGGGTTCGGGAGAGTGCCGGCATCACGGAAAAAACCATTCTGTTTTCAGGTATTTAAGAAAAAGTTTCACGGGTTCCCGGGCTGGCACGCCGGTTGCCATTCCGAGAGGGTATCGCAGCCCTGCACGCTTTGCAGAGCTGTTTGCCGGAGGGCTCGGCCTCCCGTCATCGCGACCCGCCGGGGCGCGACCGGGACGGCCCGGACCCCGAGGCGCCAAGACCAAGAGCTGACGGAGACGGGGCCATGCCCCGGCGCCGAACCGCCGACCCTTCGAGACACCCACCGGGAGAACGCCCACATGGCTGCCGTACCACTGCCCCTCACCGCTCCGCACGCCCCGCCGAAGCCCAAGCCGATCTACCGGACCCTGTATTTCCAGGTGATCGTCGCGGTGATCATCGGCATCACGCTCGGCCACTTCTATCCCCAGGTCGGCGCGGACATGAAGCCGCTCGGCGACGCCTTCATCAAGCTCGTCAAGATGATCATCGCGCCGGTGATCTTCCTCACCGTGGTCTCCGGCATCGCCGGCATGACCAACCTCGAGAAGGTCGGCCGCGTCGGCGGCAAGGCGCTGATCTACTTCATCACCTTCTCGACGCTCGCGCTGATCGTCGGCCTGATCGTGGCCAACCTCGTCCAGCCGGGCGCGGGCATGCACATCGATCCGAAGTCCCTCGATCCGAAGTCGATCGCGATGTACGCCGACAAGGCGAAGACGCAGACGATCACCGACTTCCTCATGAACATCATCCCCTCCACGGCGGTGGGTGCGTTCTCGGGCGGCGAGATCCTTCAGGTGCTGTTCTTCTCCGTGCTGTTCGGCTTCGGCCTCGCCTTCCTGGGCGATCGCGGCAAGCCGGTCCTCGACTTCATCAAGATCCTGTCGGAGGCGGTCTTCGGCGTCGTCCACATCATCATGAAGGTCGCCCCCATCGGCGCCTTCGGCGCCATGGCCTTCACCATCGGCAAGTACGGCATCGCCTCGCTCGCCAACCTCGCCTACCTCGTCGGCGCCTTCTACCTGACCTCCGCCATCTTCGTGCTCGGCGTGCTGGGTCTCGTCGCCCGCTACAACGGCTTCTCGATCATCAAGCTCATCCGCTACATCAAGGAAGAGCTGCTCCTCGTGCTCGGCACCTCCTCCTCCGAGTCGGCCCTGCCTTCGCTTCTCGAGAAGATGGAACGCGCCGGCTGCTCCAAGCCCGTGGTCGGCCTCGTGGTCCCCACCGGCTACTCGTTCAACCTCGACGGCACCAACATCTACATGACGATGGCGGCGCTCTTCATCGCCCAGGCCACGGACACCCCCCTAAGCTACGGCGAGCAGGCCCTCCTCCTCCTCGTGGCGATGCTCTCCTCGAAGGGTGCGGCTGGCGTCACCGGCTCCGGCTTCATCACCCTGGCGGCGACGCTGGCGGTGGTCCCCTCGGTGCCGGTCGTCGGCATGGCGCTGATCCTCGGCGTGGACCGCTTCATGTCCGAGTGCCGCGCGCTCACCAACTTCATCGGCAACGCGGTGGCCTGCATCGTGGTCGCCCGCTGGGAAGGCGAGGTCGACATGGCCAAGCTCGACGCGGCCCTCGGCGGCAACCCGATGCCCCTGGATTCGGATCTCCCGGCTCCGGCCCTGCAGCCGGCGGTCTGAGACGAAACACCGGGGTCGGCCCGCAGGGGCCGGTCCCGACCCAAGACCACGAACCCGCACGGGCAGGAGGAGCACCAAGCTCCGTCGCCCGGGCGGGTTTTTCGTTTCGCTTCACGGGTTTGTGAGAGGGCCGCCCGTCGCGGCGCGCCTTGAAGCCTTTCCAAACTGCGCGCCAGACCGCAGCGTGCCGGCCCGATGCTCATCCGCCCGCCCCGATTCGGAGTCCGCCCCGACATGTCGATCCGCCTGATTCCGCTCGCCGCCTCCCTGTCGCTCCTCGCGGGCCTTGGCGCTGCCTCCGCCCAGAATGCCCCCGCGCCGACCGGCGCCCAGGAGGTCGACACCCAGGCCATCGTTGACGCCCTGTTCAAGGCCGGCGGCAACCAGGCGAACGTGCGCGGCAGCGGCGCCAAGGGCGTCTGCGTGAAGGGCACCTTCACCCCCTCGGCCGAGGCGCCGGGCCTCTCCAAGGCTCCGCACTTCGCCAAGGCCAACGCCGAGAAGCCCCTGCCGATGACGGCCCGATTCTCCATGGGCGGCAGCAACCCGAAGGTCTCCGACAAGGCCAAGCCGGTGACGCGCGGCTTCTCCATGCGCATCGCGGACCCGGCCGGCGACATGGTGTTCGTGTTCATCTCCGCGCCGGTCTTCGGCACGAAGACCCCGCAGCAGCTCCTCGACTTCGCCACCGTGCGCGCGCCCGGTCCGGACGGGAAGCCGGACGCGGAGAAGATCAAGGCGTTCGGGGCGGCCAACCCCGAGACAACCCGGCAGGCGGCCTGGCTCAACGCGCGGCCCGTGCCGGCGAGCTATGCGGGCGTCGATTACTGGGGCGTACACGCCTACACGCTGACCGACGCCAAGGGCACCGCGACGGTGGCCAAGCTCAAGACCGTGGCGGCGGCGGGCCAGCTCGGCCTCAGCGACGACGAGGTCAAGGCCAAGCCGGACGCCTTCTACGCCGACGAGCTGAAGGAGCGCCTCGCGCAGGGACCGGCGCGCTTCGACCTCGCGGCCATCCTCGGGGAGGCCGGCGACCCGACCAACGATCCGACGGTGCTCTGGCCCGAGGAGAGCCGCAAGTCGGTCAAGCTCGGCACCCTGGCGATCACCGCCCTGGAGCTCGCCGCCACCTGCGACGGCGCCACCTTCGATCCTGTCGTCGACCTGCCCGCCGGGGTCGCGGGCCCGACCGACGACCCGATGTTCGCGATCCGCTCGCCGGCCTACGCGATCTCGCTCTCGCGCCGCACGAACTGAGGATTCCGGAGCGGCGTTGAGGGTTCGTTAACCCTGAACGCCGCATGGTCGGATCAGGCCGGACCGCGAAGGCGGACCGGACGGGGCCACGGTGCCCGGATGCCAGGTGACGCCGGATGTACGCGCACCTGAGCCTCCGGCCGCCGCGGCCCTTTTCGCGTTGCCGATCCGCATTGGCGCTTCCGTCTGCGTTGACGTATCCCCCGGCGACCTTGCGGGATCGGACACGGCGTTGGAACAGGCATTGCTGTCATGGCTCGGCGGGCTGGCGTCGATCCGGACCGAGATCCTCTGGCTCGTCGGCGCCGGGCTGTCCGGGCTCCTGACGATCCACATCCTGCTGCGCAAGCGCGAGGTCGGGGCGGCGATCGGCTGGATCGGCCTCGTCTGGCTCTCGCCCCTGTTCGGGAGCGCGCTCTACGCCTTTTTCGGCATCAACCGGGTCACGCGCCGGGCGCAGAAGCTGCGCATCAAGCCGTCCCAGCCGAACCCGGCGGACGGGGACCGGGCCCCCGCCGGCCCCGCCCTGCCGGCGCGCTTCCGGCCCCTCGACCATGCGGTCCGGCGCATCACCGCCCTGCCCCTGCAGGCCGGCAACTGCATCGAGCCCCTGCGCAACGGCGACGCCGTCTATCCGGCGATGCTGGAGGCGATCGCGGGCGCGACCCGCTCCGTCGCCCTGTCGAGCTACATCTTCCGCAAGGACGGGATCGGGCGCGACTTCCTCGACGCCCTGCAGGCGGCGCAAGGAAGGGGCGTCGCGGTGCGCGTCCTCGTGGACGGCGTCGGCAGCGGCTATTTCATCGACGCGATCTACCGGGGCCTGCGCCGCCGGGGCCTGCCCTCGGGCCGCTTCATGCACACCGTCCTGCCCTGGCGGATGCCGTTCCTGAATCTCCGCACCCACAAGAAGCTGCTCATCGTCGACGGGACGCTGGCGTTTACCGGCGGCATCAACATCGCGGACGAGAACCGGGTGGCCCTGAACCCGCCCGAGCCCGTGCGCGACGTGCATTTCCGGATCCGGGGACCGGTGGTGGCCCAGCTCACGGCGGCCTTCGCCGCCGACTGGGCCTTCGTGATGGACGAGGAGATCGAGGGGCCGGACTGGTTTCCGGCCCTCGAACCGCAGGGCGGGACGCAGGCGCGCGTGGTCACCTCCGGACCGGACGCGGACCTGCGCAAGATCGAGCTCGTGGTGCTGGAGGCGATTTCCTGCGCGGAGCGCAGCATCCGCCTGATGACGCCCTACTTCCTGCCGAGCGAGGTGCTGGTGAGCGCGCTCTCCCTCGCCGCCCTGCGGGGCATCACCGTCGACGTCATCATCCCGATGGCGAGCGACCACGCGGTGGTGGACTGGGCGACGCGGGCACACGTGGACCCGCTGCTGGCCAGCGACGTGCGGATCTGGCTCGACGATCCGCCCTTCGACCACGCCAAGCTCCTCGTGGTCGACGATGCCTGGTGCTTCATCGGCAGCGCCAACTGGGACACGCGCAGCTTCCGCCTGAACTTCGAACTCAACGTCGAGGTCTACGACACGGACCTCGCCGGGCGCCTCGATGCCTTCATGCGGGAGAAGATGACCCTGCGCCTCACCCGCGAGACGCTAGCGCAGCGCGGGCTCCCCGTCCGGCTGCGCGACGCAGGCGTCCGATTACTGCTGCCATACCTCTAGCCTCGCCCTCAGCCAGCCGGCCGGCCGCCGCGCGCTGGACGGCCTCCTGGGTCGGGGCGAGGTGGACGATGATCGGCCGGTGGTCGGACGCCCCGCGCGGCAACACGCTGCGCCCGTGGCAGGCCAGGCCCCGCACGAGGCAGCGGTCGAGCCGCAGGGGCACCACCCGCGCCATGGCGTGGGTGGGCAGGCGCGGCCCGACATCGTGGAAGCCGGGCAGAAGGGGCGGCCCGACGAGGTTGTAGTCGCCGATCACGGCGGCGCGCTCCGGCAGGCTCTGCTCGATGCAGCGCAATTGCCGCCGGTTGAGCACCTGCCCGTGCGAGAGATGCACGTTGGCCACACCGAACGCGCCGAGATCGATGACTTGGGCGACCCGGTCGAACAGGGTGCCGGCCGGCAGCGCGATCGCCTTCGGGGGGACGGCGAAGGGCGTCGGGCTCCAGACGGCGAGGCCGTGGATGCGCCCCGGCATCTGCGCCCAGGCATAGTGACCCCCGACCTTGGTCGTGAGCGCCTCGATGTCCCGGGTGGCCTCCTGCATCAGGACGAGATCGGGCCGCTCGCGCTCGATCAGCGCGGCGATGCCGGCGACGTTGGCCCCGACCTGTCGCAGCAGGTTCCAGCTCACGATCTTGGCGATGCCCGGCCTGTCCTGACCGGGTCGCCCCTGCGAGGTCTGGAGGGCACGGGCGGTCAGGCGCGCGAGGCGGCGATCGTTCAGCATCGGCCCATAGGTGGGTCAGCGGCGCGCCACGGAAAGCCCGACGGCGCGGCTTTGCAGGGCCTCACGCCTCCATCAGGGCCGCCACGTGCGCGGCGGTGGATTCGCCCAGGCCCCGCAGATCGTAGCCGCCCTCCAGCACCGAGACGATGCGCCCGTCGCAAGCCTGATCGGCGATTGCCATGACCTGCCGGGTCGCCCAGGCGAAATCCTCCGCCTCCAGCATCAGGTTGGCGAGCGGATCGCGCCAATGCGCGTCGAAGCCGGCCGAGATGACGATGAGGTCCGGCCGAAAATCGCGGAGCCGGGGCAGGACGCGGGCCTCGAACGCTTCGCGAAAGCGCTCCCCGTCGGCGCCGGGCTTGAGGGGCGCGTTGACGATGGTGTCGTGCTCGCCCGCCTCCGAGACCGCGCCGGTGCCCGGATAGAGCGGCATCTGGTGGGTCGAGCAGAACAACACGGACGGGTCGTCCCAGAAGATGTCCTGGCTGCCGTTGCCGTGGTGCACGTCCCAGTCGACGATGGCGACGCGCTCGGCCCCGTGGACCACCCGCGCGTGCCGGGCCGCGATGGCGGCGTTGTTGAACAGGCAGAAGCCCATGGCGCGGGTGCGCTCGGCATGGTGGCCGGGCGGGCGCATGGCCGAGAAGACGTTGCGGGCCTCGCGGGCCATCACGGCATCCACCCCCGCCACGACGGCGCCGACGCCGCGCAGCACGCAGTCGATGGTGCCGGGCGACAGCACGGTGTCGGAATCCACGTGAACCAGCCCCTCGGCCGGGGCCGCCTTCACCATCGCCCGCACCCATTCCTCGGGATGCGCGAGGGCCACGGTCTCCAGGCTGGCGGGCTCGGGCGAACGCCGGTCGAGAACCGCGAAGGCCTCCGGCGCCAGGGCGTCCTGGACCGCCTGCATGCGCTCCGGCCGCTCCGGATGCCCAAGCGGGGTGCGATGCGCGCGGGCGGCCTCGTGGCTGAACAGGATGGTCATGGGGCGCTCCAGGGGCCTCGTCTCACGCTGGTATACCAGATCGCCGAAGTCCGGCTAGGGGCTTGGGAATCCGGCTCGGGGCTCGGCTCGTCGCGCATCACGAGATTTCCGGCCTCGCGGCCACGAGGACCGGCTTGAGGGCCGAACCGATCTCCCGGATTCTCGGGGCCTCGCCCGTGCAGGAGACCCCGTGATGTCCGGCAGCCCAACGTGGAACTCGTGGTTCAGCTTTCCGTTCTTCGCACCCCTCAGCGGTGCCGTGAACCAGGACATCGAGACCGGCCCCTACCAGGGCGTTCCCGAGATCGAGATCGCGATCATCCGGGAGGTCGGCAGCTTCGGCAAACAGCTCGGGATCATCTCGGAAGCCGTCCGGGATCTCGCCGTGAAGATGGGCGAACTCCCGCCCGAGCCCGCCGAGCCTTCGGCCGACGCGGCGGACACCGCGCGCGCGATGACCCCGCTGGAGAGTCTCGACGATCTGATCCAGCGCGTGAAGCGGGTGAAGGACACCTACGCGGCGGCGGTGGAGCGCGACGCGACCCAGGCCCTGGAACGGCTCCACCGGGTCGATCGGGACGCCGCGCGGAAGCTGACCGCGCGCTTCCGGCCGTGAGCGCCGCCGGCCGTTCCGGACGGGGCGTCCGTGATCGTCGATCCGGTGGCGGCTCGGCGCTTCTGGGTGTCGGCGGCGGAATGACGTTCGCCTTCTCGAACCATCGGGGGGAGACACGACCCCGCACCATCGCCGGATGGTCGGTTCGGGCGGCGCATCCCCTCGCGGCGGCTGCAGTCTCAGGGAAGCCCGCGACACCTCGGGGACCCTCGGCCCCGTCGGCGGCGTTCCCGTCCGCGCGGACAGGAGACGGCACGGTGTGACCCACGACATCAGCTATCCGCCCCTGAACACGCCGAAGCCGGTGGCCAAGGGCGTCTGGATCGTCGACGCCGCGCCGGTCCATGCGGGCGGCCTGGAGCTGCCGATCCGCATGACGGTGCTGCGGCTGGCGGGGGGCGAACTGCTCCTGCACTCGCCGGTTCCGCACGATCCGGGTCTGCAGCGGGCCCTGGAAGGGCTCGGCCGTATCGGCCACCTCGTCGCCCCGAGCATCGGCCACTGGATGTTCCTGGCGGGCTGGCAGGCCGCCTGCCCGAACGCGATCACCTGGGCAGTGCCGGGCCTCGAGGACCGGCGGCCGGTGCGCCGCGCCGGTATCCGGATCGACGGGGAACTCGGGGACCGGCCACCGCGCGCCTGGGGTGGCGCGATCGATACGGTGCTGGTGGCGGGCCCGGTGTTCCGGGAAGTCTGCCTCTTCCATCGCCCCAGCGGCACGCTGGTGCTGACCGACCTCGTCGTGAACCTGGAGGCCGACCTGCTTCCGCTCGGCCCGCGCGCCCTGGCCCGCCTCCTCGGGATCGTCGCGCCGGACGGGCGGGCGCCGCTCTACCTTCGGCTGCTCCTGAGCCTGAGCCGGGCCGAGGCCGCACGGGCCGCGCAGCGTCTGATCGATTTCGCGCCCGACCGGGTCCTCTTCGCGCACGGCCAATGGTTCGCCCGCGACGCCACCAACAAATTGCGCCGCGCCCTGGCATGGCTCCTCGCGCCGGAGAGCGGTGCGGAACGGCTTATCGGGCCGCGCCGGTCCGGCCTCGCCCCCTGGCTCGCGGGGGCGGCGCTGGCGGCCATGGTCGCGGCCATCGCGTATGCCCGCCGCCGCTGACGCGGCCGAACCGCCTTACTGGCCCTGGGGCTGCCCGCCACCCTGAGATTGCGCATCCTTCTTGTTGGCCCGGCTGTGGCCGACCGCGCATCCGGCGGCAGCCCCCATCTTGCCGTGGCCGGCCATCTTTCCGGCGACCCCGCCGACGACCGCACCCTTGATGCAGCCCTTGGCCTCGGCGGTCGTGACGGTGGCGAGAAGCCCGAGGGCGAGACTGGCGGTGAGTGCGAGCGTGGTCTTCATGGCATGATCCTCGACGGGTGACGTGAAGGGCCAACCAGGGGCGGGTGCGGCGTGTTCCTGCCGGACCGCAGGCGAACGACCGGAGGGCGAGACTTCGCGTCGAGCCTTCCTTGCCACGGGCCTCGGGATCGCGCGCCCCTCCGAGATCGGGCCGCCTGGACCATCCGTACCGCCACCTTGGTGCCGCGCCAGGCGCTCGGCGTCGACGCGCAGCGGGAGGACAGCCACCCTGTCGCACATCGCGGGGGGATCAACGGTACGGCCGGAATGGTATGGTTCGCCGAAACGCTCGCATGGGCACAGCACGAAAGGCCCCGCGGATGAGGAACGGCGCCCGCGACTTCCAACTCATTCCCATGGTGCAGGCCGTGCTCGACACCCTCCGGGAGAGCATCGCGTCGGAGGAGGCGGCCGCGACGGAACTCGCCGAGCTCGCGCACGTGACGCACGACGCTCGGAGCGGGATGATCGACGCGATCCGCAGCACCGGGCGCAGGCACGCCGTCAGAGCGCTCGAACTTCGTGGCAAGCGGGCAGCGCTCCTAGCGGAGTATGGTCTGGAGCCGGATTGACGATCGACGCTGCGCCGCCTGCCACCTGCGGGCGTAGCGTTTCGCCACGGCGGAAAGGAAGCCCCCGGCGGCGTCGCCCGTGACCCCGCCTCACTCGGTGCCGCACGAGCGGCGCCCGGACAACACCCTGCAGCGCCTCGGTGCGCGGTCGCTCCGAGCGGCGATGAAGGGCGACACGACACACCTCGGCGCGGGTGGAGTGCCATCACGCGGCACGTATCGTGGTGCGGGGGCCTGCTACGGCCCAACGCGCTGGCACGGATCCAGAAAACCCACGGGCTTGGCTTGCGCGGTTCGGGGGGCGAGCCAGCCCGACGCAGCGAAGGAAAGCTGGCCCCTATGGTGCGGTGAGACGGTGCGCCGACTCGGCGTCGCTCCTGTCGGGCGCGAAGTGACCGAAGCAATCGCCGGTGGCCACCACCGGCCACAGACCCTTCGACCCGGGAGCGGGCTGTGTCACCAGCGGGTTGAGGCGCCAAAGGCCCTCGTCCCCAAACGCCTGAGCGCCGTTCACCTTGTGCCGTCGAAGACCGTGCGGCGCTCGCAATGCGCATGACCCGTCATGGGGAAGGCTCAGGTCGCGGCGGTCGCCGAAGCCGCCTCCCGTTGAGAATGGAGATCAGTTCCAATTCTCTTCACGGACGGTCGGTGGCGGCGGCGGTTCCGTCATGCCCTGGAACCGCGCCGACACCGGATCGGGTGCGGTTCGCAAGCACCTGACGAAATCGTCAGTGCTCGGTCCCCGGCATGTTCGGTCTCGGGGTGCCGCCGTGGTCCTTGATGATGTTCGAACGCTGCGGGTCGTTCTTCAGATCGGCGACCTGCTTGCGGGCACCGAGGGCGAGGAAGGCGATGCCTCCCAGCGTTCCCAGCGCCAGGAACAGAAGTGGATAGCCAGCACTCATCTCTCTCACTCCGTTTGCCCCGATCGGGACGATGGGGCGTCTCTGCATAATGCTGCCGGGCGCATGGCGGTTGCGCAGTAAATTTCCGGATCGCGCCGAGCCTCGGCCTCCCCGCGCCATCACGCCGGACGCTGGCGGAGATCATCAGGGTCCACGCCCGATCGATTCCGCTCCGGATCGGTCGGGTCGCTCCCTGTGCCGGGCTGAAGCTCTCGATGAGGCAGGCCGAGAAAGCGCAAGCAGGCACGCTACGCCTCCCGACGCCGCGAAGGCGCGGCTCAACGCCCTGTTCGGAGGTCGGTGGAAGCCGCGAAAGCGCCGTCCACACACGGATGGCGAACCGGGCCCGGCTGGTGGCGCCTGAGCCCAAAATAAATCCCGCACCGGAGACCCGAGTGCGGGATGAAACCCGAAAAACGATTTGATTTCTGAAGACTAGAAATCAAGTGGTGCCCAGGAAAGGATTGTGCGCTTTCCAAACGAAGTGCTGCAAAATCAGATACTTCCACCGCCGTATCATGCTTCGTTTGTACCACCCCTCCGTACCATCGGAAAGACTCTTCTGCTGATGGGGCGGCTTCGTTCTCCCGGGCTCCTCACAGCCGATGATAAAAGCCTCATTCTATGGTGATGCCGCCCCCATCCTGTTCGCACGCGGGCGGCGGCCTTCCTGATCGAGGCGGGGTTGCCCCGCCTCGGAGGAACTCAGCTGATGACGATGGCGTCTTCGGTAGCAGCCCGTCCGCGGCCAGCCGCTTCGAGGAAGGCCGCGAGCGCGCCCGCCTTCATCACTAGGCAGCGCGGCTTGGTAACGATGCAGCCGTTGTCGCGGTTGATAAGCCGCACATGGAGCTGCTTGCCCCGGCGCGCGCCGTGCCCAGCCTCAATCACGCCGGCTTCCTCCAGTGCCCCGATCAGCGCCGCCGGCTCGGTAGTCTTGCCGAGAATCGCGCCCAGGCACTCCTGGCGGATGGCCACGTAATCGCCCTCCGCGCGGCCGAAGCGGAAGCCCGCCACACGCGCATCGTTGAGGACGAGTTCGCGCGCCGCGCCGATGTCCGGGAACACCGCGGGGTCGTCGAGCGCGGTGCGAAGCGCGACCAGCGCCTCGACCGGGCAGCCCTCCTGTAGGGCCGCCAGAGCCCGGCGGTAGAGACGGGTGACTACGTGCTGGGGTAGGCTCGCCGGCCAGGGCAGGAAACCGGTGTCGACGGCGATGGTGCCGGTGGCGTAGATCAGCCCGAACTTTGCCGCGATGCGGGCCTCGTAGACGTTGGCCGGCTGCACGGTCGCCACGAACGCTTCGATCAGCCCGTTGACCCGCTCGCGGTTGGACCAGACGTGGTCGAGCCAGCGCCCCATCACCTTGCCGTGGTGGCGCTTCATGCCCGCTTCCAGCCGCTTGACGAGGTCGACCGCGTAGTCCGACCCCGTGCCCTTCGGCCGGTCGACGATACCGCCCTCCTCGCGGGTTGGGACGGGGATGGTGATGAAGCGGGCCGCCTCCTGCTCGTCCCAGGACAGGCCGGCGATCCGCGCTATCTCCGCCCCGGACCGGTTGCCGTTGCTGAGAATTGGCGAGCGGATGCGCAGGTCCGGTAGGCTCGCCTTGACCGCGGCCGCGTACTTCTTGGCTCCGCCCTCCACGAGGCCGTGCGTGATCCCCGGGAGGATCTCGCTGACGTCCTTGAGCTTGGCCTTCTCGGCCGCGTTGAAGATCGCGACGCGGTCGCAGCGCGCCGCGGTCGTCTCGGCGAAGCTGCGGTCGCTCTGGCGCCAGTCCGCGTGGCTGCCGGGCGGGCCGTCGAGGGTGGCGGCGACGCGCGCGGTCGTGGTTTTGCCGGTCGTGGATTCGCCCGCGAAGTGGAACGCGACTCCTTCTGGGAGGTCGGCCCAAGCCAAGATCGGGCCGGCGAGCGCCACGAGCAGCGCGAATGCGAGGTAGCTCGACTCCGCGCACAGGGCGGCCACGGTGTGCAACCAGCCCCCGAAGGTACCCGCCGCCAGAAGTACGCTTGGCGCGGTCGTGCCCATCCAGACATAACGGTTCCAGCCGCGCCCGCGGCGCAGCCCGGGGCCGATATAGGCCTCGCGCTCCTTCCAGCCGCCGTGCTCGACCGCCGTCGCCGCCTCGCCAGGGGCGGCGGCGATGAGCGCAGCGACCTGATCCTTCGCGATGTCCGGGTCGCGAGAGAGGTGTTCCGAGACGCCGGCGATGGCCTTGGCGATTTGGCCGAGGGAATTCGTCTGACTGATCGTCAGGGTCGTCGTGCGGCTGCGGCCGAGGTCGACGGTCACGAGGAAGTGCAGGGTGTGGTCATTCTCCTTGCGGATGCGGACGATGCGGATCGGCGCGTCGGGAGTGCGAGCAATAGCGCGCCGCGCGAGGCGGGCGACCTTGATGGTCACGCCCGTGCCCTCGTTCGCATGAGAGGTGTGAGCCCGGCGAGACAGGTCCGTTTCACCGCCTCGCCGTCTCACGCGGTCGGAGCAGCTAGTCGGGGCCGGGGAAGGTTTGGGGTGACGCTTGTGGGTTGGCATGGAGCGTTCCTTTGCAGCTTTAGCTGTTTTGAGTGTTTTCTCGGTCTAGTTTGAGGAAATTCTAGCTAGAAACACGTGTTCATGGCGGTTTATGACGAGTACTCGTGAGTTCATTGCTCATTGAGCCACCCCCACCAGGTGCCCATTGAGACGCTTGCAACCGAACAGGAACACGCGTTCCCCGATGCTCAGCTCGTAGAGCCAACGGTCGAACCGGCGCTGATCAGCAGCATCGAGCGGCTTGTGGTTGCGCGCTTGGCGACCGTTCTTGGCGATGTAGGCGATGCGCTGCTCGGCGAAACGCTTTAGCGCGTAGGCTTGCTGGCGCGCCGTGTTGCTCACTTCCTCGACGACAAGGGGTTTCGCGTAGGGCGGCAGGATGTAACGAGCTCCAACGGCCAAGGCCGCATGGAGCTCGTGTCGCGTAGCGCCCGTGACGATCAGGTGCACCTGCCCGGCCCAGGTCTTCGTTCCCGCCAAATCGCGATTGAGACAGACTTCGAAGGCCCCGACCGCCATCGGGTGAGTCTCGATGTGGGCGGCCAGACGCGTGAACCGTCGCTTGACGAGTTGCTTGACGGCCGGGATCGAAATTGCTTCCGGCCCCTCTTCGTAGGGTACTTCCCAGAGGGGGTGGACAAGGGTGAGGGCAAGCAAAGGGCCCGTTTGGCCGCGCAGGAGTTCGTCAGCCTGCGGGATAAGCATGGCGCGCAGGTTGCGCTGACCGTGATGGCAGCCGTCGCGGCAGCGATTACGGAGGCCGCAAACGTCCGCCGTACAGCTCATGAGGCCACGGGTCAGACGGCCAGGCGCCCCTGCGCGCTGGAAGGCGCGCACCATGCGCTGCTGCCGCTTGTGGCACGCCTCCTCCGTCTCGAAATCAGGGAGACCGAGCGCATCCATGAGCTCGTGCTCACGGTCTCGCTGGTAGGTGTCGGGGGGCTTGGGAGGGGGCATGGACGGCCTCGCTGATGCTGCGTGGCCGTTTCATTTACCGGGTCCGTCTCGGGGTAATAGCGAGGGTAGAAAACTTTCCGCCGCGATTACCCGTTCTGATTTATGTCATTGTATCAACTCGCTTTTTCAGAAATCAATGCAAGAAGTAATTGATGCAGGGAGAAGTGAGGCATTGTAGAATCGGCCGCGAGCTTTGCGTATCCGTCTCACCGGCCTCACGTTCTCACGCAGTCAACGATTTTCCGAAGAGCGTTGCGAGCTGTGCAGCCAAATCCGACCTATGCTGAGTGAACAGTTCCTTCTGAGTCTTCGTCCGGCGACCGGCCTTGGACCTGCGCTCTTCCCACACAAACTTTTTGAACTGCCGCTCGGACACCTCCTTGCCGTGCTCCCTCGCCGCCTCGACGATTAAATCGAACGCTTCGTCGCGCGTGATGCCATAGTCGAGCTTGCGTTTGTGATCACCGATGGTCTCGCCCGCGCGCCGCAGCATTGCCTCGCTCGCGGTCTTCGCGTGCTCCTTCCCGCGCCCCTTCATCCAGCGGCCGAAATCAGCTTGGTCAATCACTACGTCGGCGAGCAGATCGGGCATTCCCGGTTCCCGGATTACCGTGCGGCCAGTGAAGAAGATCGGCCCTGCCTGCTTCAGCCAGACGCCTGGCGCGAGGATGGGTGTCAGCGCCCCGGTGGCGTGATGCACTGCTTGCGCTGTAAGCCTGCCGGTCTCGAACGCCTCGCGCATCGTCGTGCGCACCTCTTTGAACAACTGCGTGCAGGCCTGCCGTTCGGCTTTCGTCAGCGCGAGCTCGACCGGGATGCGCCGCAGCCGGGCTCGCGTTCCCATCAGCCGCAGTTCATGGCGGACGTATCGCTGGTCTTTGCTGACCCACCGGAAAGGCATCTCCGACCAGCCCGGCAGACAGCCCCACTCGGCCGCATAGTCCTGCCGGCCGAGCGCGTTGAGCGCATCCTCCAATCGCAGGTAGTCGACGTGCGTTTTGACCGGGCTTCCGGACAAGCGCAGCGGAACGAAGGCGTCATTGGCCATAGCGTGTTGGCTCCCCTCTCACGACGGGTCTGAGGCTGGGACTGCCTCGTCCACGATTCCGCGCAACCGGTCTAGTTCGTAAGCCGGTGCCAGTCCGTCTGATCGGGTAGCGTAATCGAGACGCTGAAACGCGGCCTGCGCCTATTCTAGCGCGAGGCTGGTGATACCTGATTCCGGGTCGTTCGGACACATCCGCGCGGGCGACAACTGTCATGCTCACATGACACAACATGATCACGGAGCAAAAATGAACATTTTTCACCAAAAGCTCGATGCGAACAAGTATCGCGTGACGATCACCAGCGGGGAGCCGATCCTCGTGAGCTACCAAGATCTGGTCGAAATGGCGTACGAACTCAGCATGACGCCGGATAGCATCGCCTTCTGCCTGCGCAATGACAATTGCCCGACGCCGATCAACCATAGCGACGGTATCGACGGGGCGCTCGAGGACGGCATCTGGGTCTACGACCGCCTGATCGCGTTCTTCGACTGGATGGCGAACCGGTCCGCGTACGCCCCGATGCTGACAGGCGCGAAGGCCAAAGTTCTCGGCGAATAACTCTTCGAGCCAATCTTGCGAGGGGCCGGGGCTGAAGCCTCGGCTCTTCGAATGCTTCTAACATCTGGATCAGAGATAGATCAATCCTGATGCTCCAGTACGATAGTGGACACTGATAAAATGCTATGGCGTGCTATATCTTGAGCCAATCGAGGGCGGCTGCGAGGTAGAGGACGCTCATGAAGCTGGCAGGGGTCTTCTCGTATCGCGTGTCGGTGTCGGGCGTGGCCCTGCTGATCGAGCCCGAGACTGACGCACTAACCCGTTTTATTCACCGGGGCTTGGCTGACGACGTGTTTTGGTCTGACGTCGAGCGGGATCGCGCGTCCACTGTGACGCGTATGGATTCGGATCGTTGCATCGGTGTTTGAGGGATGGGAGCGGGTTCGTCGGGGCGTCACGGTCCCGCCGTTCAAGTCGGCGCCGGGGCGAGCACGGTCGCGAGGTGGCGCAGCAGGTCGGCCTCGGGGCAGGCGGCGGCGAAGGCGAGGCGGACGCGGGCAGCGGTCTCGCGAATGCGGGCGCCGAGCTTGAGCAGGCGCAGCCGGATCGTCGTGAACTCGGCCCTGGCGAGGCGATGGCTGGCCGGGATGGCGTCTCGCACGGTGAGCATCAGCCAGTAGGCTGCGGTGTGCAGGACGAGCCGCATCTGGTTGGCGGCCGGATGCCGGCAGGAGGTGCGGTCGGAGGCGAGCTGGCCCTTGTGCAGCTTGATCAGGTTCTCGGCCTGGCCGCGGGCGCAGTAGAGTTCGGCGTAGAGCCATGCCGGCGTGCCGGTCGCGATGTTCGTGACCACGTAGCGGATGTCGAGGCCGAGGCGGGTGGCCTCGATGTGGGCGGCGACACGGCGCGTCTGCCGCCAGGACTTGGCGGCGTGGGTGGTCTCGGCAAAGCCGCGCACCGCATCCTTGTCACCGATGGCCCGCACCACCCGGATGTGATCGGCGGTCGGCTCGACCTTGGCGGCGAGCGCCTTGGTACCGTTCAGGCCGAAGACATAGCTGACGCTGTTGTCCTCGCACCAGTCCATCGCCTCGGGGCGCCCGTAGTGGCCGTCGCCACGGATGGTGATCGCGGTCGTCGGCCAGTGACGGCGGATCGCCCGGACGAGCCGGTGCAGCCGGCCCCGGACCTCGCGGCCCGAGGGCGTCTTACCCGGCCACAGGATCATCGCGACGGGACCGCTGGTGGCGGTGTCGTAGACGTGGATCGGCAGAAAGCAGCGCGCGTCGTGGTGGGCGTTGAACAGCGACAGTTGCTGCTGGCCGTGCACCACGTCGCAGGTGTCGTCGACGTCCAAGGTGACCGCGGCGGGCGGTACGACGTAGCTGGCACAGTACACGTCGACCAGCACCCGCCCGAGCTGGATAAGGTCGCGCAGGCCGGGGGTGTTCTCCATCCGCGAGACGGTCGGCTGGCTCATCAGGTCCGCACCGCTCTCGGGCAGCCGCCCGCAGGCGAGCTTGAAGGCGGGCCGTGCGTCCACCATCGTGCTGATTTACCTGTCGGGCATCTTCCTGCTCACCCAGGCCGGGGGCGCCTTCTTCGAATTCAGGATCCTGCGGCGCGAGCGCAAGCGGCGCGGCGAGTGGAGGTGGTTTATGCGCGACCACATTGTTTTCGTGAACGCCCCCGCCGATGAGCCCGGCGACTACCTCCGGCGCTTGCTCGATCAGTTGCACCGCTCGCACGCCAACTTCGCCAACGTGCCGTCGCTAAATCTGACGGAAGCCTTCCCGGATGGGCTGCCGCCGGACCTGGAGGACGATCCGCTTATCGTGCAGCTCAAAGGCCGCTTCGATGACCCGGCGGCGCTGGAGGCAGCTGGTGTCGATGGTGCCCGGGTGCTCGTTATCCTAGCCGAACAGGAGGGCGAGCGTCTCTCCGACAGTCGAACCTTCGACATCATCCATCGCTTGCGCGAGCGCGGCATCACCGCCCGCATCGTGGCCGAGTGCGTGGACGATATGAACCGTGAGCGCCTGAAGCGTGCAGGTGCATCGGCTATCGTGCGCCCGCTGCGGGGCTACCCTGAGATAATCGTTCGCGCCATCGTTGCGCCCGGCAACAAGTAGATCATCGAGCGTCTGTTTTCCAGCGAGGGGGACGAGTGCCTCCGCTTCGATGTCACAGTCCGGGGTCTGATCTGGTCGAAGATCGTAACCGCCATTCTGGAAGCGAACTTCGGCACGCCAGTTGGCTATGCCGATGCGCAAGGGCAGCCCCACAGCAATCCTCCGCCCCATACGGCGGTCTCGGCTGAGGCGCTCTTCGTCCTCGTCGACGAAACGCAGAAGCCGACGGTGGCCGCCCTGCAGCAACTTATCGATGGCTTGCCTGCCGTTCGGATCGGGTGAACCCGAGCCTCATCGGACTGGGACATGGGTTTCTCCTTCCATTCGGAAGGTACGTTTCCCGAGTCCGCTCGGCAGGCCAACGATTTTTGACGGGCCGTCTCATCCGCGAGACGCACGACGAGTTAAGCCGTGCCCTCAGCCAGATCGACCCACGGACCGGGACGGAGTGCACTTGTTCACGGTGAGGCCAGCTTTGCGATCAGCCATCGGCCCGCCGGGCCCGGCGGGCGCTCGATGGGGTAGACGGCCCACATCGGCAGGAACAGGCCGCCCTTGGGCAGGGCGGCGATGTCCAGCCGTACGAGTTGGCCGCTGGCCAGATCATCCTTGACGACGTCGAGGGGCATCCCGCCCCAACCGAGCCCCGAGCGTAGGAAGGCGTGCTTGGCCCCGAGATCGGCCAACCGCCAGGTCTTCGGCGAGAACACGCCGAACTCGCGCCCCTTGGTCAGGTCGCTCCGGTCGGTCAGAACCAACTGGACATGCTCGGCCAGGTCGGACGTCGGGATCGTCCCGATTCGGCGGACGAGCGGATGCGCGGGCGAGGCAACCATCACCAACTCGATTTGGCACAACGCCTCGCGCGCGAGCTCGGGGGGCAGCAGGGGCGTGGCGCCAGCGACCGCGAAGGCGCAGCGTCCGTCGAGAACCGGCGCGATCACCGCACCGAGGGTCTCGACCTGGATGCGCAAGGGGGTCGTGGGGAAGGCCGGTTGGAATGCGACCACGGCAGCCGTCAGCACCTGGATAGGGAACAGGACGTCGAGGACGATGCTCACCTCCGGCTCCAGGCCACCGGCGAGGTCCCTGGCGTGCGACTTGAAGGTCTCGGCGGCCGCCACGGTCGCACGGGCATGGGCCAGCAACACGCCGCCGGCCTCGGTCAGGACCGGATAGCGGTTGGAGCGGTCGAACAGCTTGATGCCGGACTGAGCCTCAAGATTGGCCATCGATTGGCTGACGAGGGACTGCGCTCGCCCGAGCTTGCGCCCGGCCGCCGAGAAGCTGCCGGTGTCGACGGCGGCGACGAAGGTCCGCAACTGGTCGAGGGTGAGCTGATCGAGCATCCATCTGTCCAGATGATGGGACGCATCGAAAGATAGAGGCTTCGAGGGGGGATGGAAGGGCATTAGGTCTGGGTTCACAGCCAAGCCGCATCCGCGGTCGGCCGCCTAAAGCCGGATGCCCATCATGTCCCAGACCCTCACGGCCTCGACCGCCCCGTCGCGTAAACTCAACATCGTCGCCTGGTCGCTGCAGGTGCTGCTCGCCCTGGTGTTCCTCGCCGCCGGAGGCGCCAAGCTCGCCGGGGTGCCGATGATGGTGCAGGTCTACGACCTCATCGGCGTCGGTCAGTGGTTCCGCATCGTCACCGGCCTCGTGGAGGTCGCCGGCGCCGTCGCGCTGCTGATCCCAGGATACGCCGCCTTCGCCGCGCTCTGGCTTGCCTGCACCATGGCGGGCGCCATCCTGGCCCATCTCACAGTCCTGCCCACGCCCGCCGCTCCGGCCGCGGTGCTTCTCGCCCTGACGGCGACCTTGGCCTGGCTGCGCCGGGATCAGATCCTCGCGGTTCTCGGTCGCCCCTGAGCCCTTGCCGGCTGGGAGGTCGCGGCCAGCCCGCCTCGGCCTCCCTCGTCCAAGGACGAACAACCCAACACGTCCCCTTGGTCCCGCGTTACGCACCACAGGTCATCCGCCATGGAAATCGGTATCGACAGCTTCGCCGTCACGCTTCCCGATCCGAAGACGGGCCGCACTGTCACGGCGACGGAACGGATGGAGCGGCTGCTCGACGAGGTCGAGGTCGCCGACCGCGCCGGGCTCGACGTTTTCGGCATTGGCGAGCACCATCGGGCGGAATTCCTCGATTCCGCGCCCGCCATCATCCTTGCGGCTGCGGCGGCCCGCACCAGTCGCATCCGCCTGACCAGTGCCGTCACGGTGCTCAGCGCCGCCGATCCGGTCCGCGTCTTCCAAGAGTTCGCCACCCTCGACCTGATCGCCAAGGGGCGGGCCGAGATCGTGGTCGGGCGCGGTTCCTTCGGCGAGGCCTACCCGCTCTTCGGTTTCGCCCCCGAAGATTACGATGCGCTGTTCGTCGAGAAGCTCGACCTGCTCCTGTCGCTGCGCGACCGGACCCACGTCACCTGGCGCGGCCGTTTCCGCCCGCCGCTGACCGGCCAGGGTGTCTACCCGCGCCCGCACCAGGACAAGCTCCCGGTCTGGATCGGCGTCGGCGGAACCCCGACCTCCTTCGCCCGTGCGGGCACCCTTGGCTTGCCCCTCATGGTCGCCATTATCGGCGGTAGCTTCCAGCGCTTCCGTCCCTTAGTCGACCTCTACCGCGAGGCCGGACGTCAGGCTGGCCATGACCCGGAGACCCTGAAGGTGGGCGTGCACGCGGTCGGTTTCGTCGCCGATACGGACCGGGATGCCCAGGAGGCGTTCTTTCCGGGGTGGGCGCAATTGTTTGGGAAGATCGGGGCGGAACGGGGCTGGCCGAGCACGGGAATGCGCGAGCAGTTCGAGGCGATGTGCAGTCCCTACGGCGCCTACCTCATCGGCTCCCCGAAAACGGTCGCGGCGAAGACGCTTGCAGCCAGCGAAGCGTTGGGAGGCATCTCCCGCCTGACATTCCAAATGAGTTCGGCGATGCAGGAGCCCGACGCCATGCGGCGGTCGATCACGTTGCTAGGCACCGAGGTGATCCCGCGGGTCAAGGCGCAACTCGTGCAGACGGCGTGACCGACATCACCCGCCCGGCCGATGACCGCCGGAGAGACCAATCGACCAATCCGAAAGACGTACGACCATGACCGATGCCACGTTCAAGCCGACGATCTACCTCAAGGCCGGTTGCCCGTTCTGCCTGAAGGTCCGCCTTTTCCTGCTCGAAGCTGGCCAACTCGATCAGGCCTGTCTGCGGGAGTTCGTGCCCGGCGACGATGAGGAGACCACAATCCGCGAGCTGCTCGCGCCCGCCGTCGAGACGGTCACCTTCCCGACGGCCGAACTCACGCCTGGCCGGTTCACGACCGAGTCCGACGCCATCGTCGCCCATTTCGCCAATCTGGCCGGCGTCGATCCCGACGTCCTTCCGACCTACCGGTCCTATCTCGACGGGGTCTACAAGGGCATGCAATCGCTCTTCCGAGAGAACCTGCAACTCAAGAAACAGGCAGAATCGGCCTGATACCCGGCCACTTGCATCCAGTCTGGCCCGTCATCCGCTGATATGGGCGGCCAGTTCATCGGCGGTTCCCATCGGAAACGCCTCCTTCAGGTGGTCGAGGAACGCGGACACCCGCGCGCTCAGAAGCCGCCGTGACGGGTAAAGGGTCCAGAGGGCGATCTCGGGTCTGTCGAGATCGCCCAAGAGGACCAACCTGTCGGCAGCCAAGTCATGGCTGACGAGGGAGATGGGAAGACGCCCGGCGCCGACGCCAGCCAGGACGGCATCGCGGACCATCATCAGCGATGGAAGGCCGAGGACGGGCTCGGCGGTGACGTTCGACTTGCCCGCTGGTGATCGCACGGGCCAAGTCATGGAGCCCCCCATCGACCCGCGCACGACGGCGGGCACGGCCGCATCGCCCTCCGGCCGAGGCATGCTCGGAGCCGCCACGACGACCAGACGGTCCCTCAGGAAGATCCGTCCGACCAGGCTCTCATCCGGATCGGGATTGACCAGGATTGCGAGGTCATAGCCTTCCTCCACCATGTCGACGGCACGGTCCTCCGTGGTGACCTCAAGCCGGACCTCGGGGTGCTTTAGGGCGAACCCCGCGGCGAGCTTTCCCATGGCGGACTGAGAGAAGAACACGGGCGCGCTGATGCGCAGCCGGCCCCGTGGCTTGCCCCCGCCCGAAGCGATGGCCGCCGCGGTCTCGTCGAGCTCCGTGAGTAGCACCCTCGTTCGCTCGTGGAGCGCCCGACCTTCCTCGGTCAGCTTCAGGACGCGCGCCCCGCGTTCGAAAAGGCGCAGGGCGAGGTCGGCCTCCAGTTCCGCGACACGGCGGGACAGGGTCGCCTTCGGGCGTCCGGCGGCGCGGGCTGCTCGTCCGAAGCCACCATGCCGGGCGACGAGGTTGAAATCGGCGAGGGCGAGGAGGTCCATGTGTTCCACCAGCGAGACGGACTGTTTTAACAGGCCATCTCCCGGGTCGCGAGTGGATCGAGCATCTTCTGGATGTCTCTAGAGGCAAACCAGGAGTTACCCCCATGACCATTCTCGTTATCGGCGCGACCGGCACCGTCGGCGGCCATGTTGTCGAACACCTCGTGAAGCGCGGCGCCAACGTGCGCGCCCTGGTCCGTGACACCGCCAAGGCCAAATTGCCGGCGGGCGTCACCGCGGTCCAGGGAGACCTGCTCGACGTCGACGCCATGCGGAACGCCCTGTCGGGTGTCTCAACCCTGTTCCTGCTGAACGCGGTGGTGCCCGACGAGGTCACCCAGGCCCTGATCGCCCTCAACCTCGCCCGCGAGGCCGGCATCGAGCGGATCGTCTACCTGTCGGTGATCCACAGCGACCTCTACGTGAACGTGCCGCACTTCGCGGGCAAGTTCGCGGTCGAGCGGATGATCGAGGCGATGGGCTTTCACGCCACCGTCCTGCGCCCGGCCTACTTCATGAACAACGATGTCATGGTGAAGGACGTGGTGCGCGACTACGGCGTCTACCCGATGCCCATCGGCGCCAAGGGCCTCGCGATGGTCGACGCCGCCGACCTTGGGGAGATCGCGGCCCTCGAACTCATCCGTCGGGAGCAGGCCGAAACCCCGCTCCCCTTCGAGCGGATCAATGTTGTCGGGCCTGAGACGCTGACAGGTTCGGACGTCGCCTCCATCTGGTCCGACGTCCTGGGCCGTCCGATCAACTACGGTGGCGACGATACCGCAGCCTTCGAGCAGAACCTCCGGCAGAAGCACGTGCCGAGCTGGATGGCCTTCGACATGCGCTTGATGTGTGAGCGCTTCTACAGCGTGGGAATGCTACCCGACGCTGGAGATGCCGACCGCCTCACCGCGTTGCTGGGCCGTCCCCTGCGTTCCTATCGCGACTTCGCTTCCCAGGCCGCGGCGACCGCCTGAAATCCTTTCGCAAACCATCGAAGTCGGCGACCCATGGTTCGCAGAAGCTGCCTCCATCAGCTCGCATAGGCTATCCTGAACGAGCTACAGCGGAGGCAGCACGAATAGGGTAGCGAGTCGCCTGACTGCGTCGCGCAATTGTTCGGGCGGGAACCCGCCGAAGCCGAGCATCAGTCCCGGACGTCCGGGTAGCTCGGCGTACATCGGCGAGATCGGACGCATCACTAAACCGATGGCCTGCGCCCGGGCGGCAACCTGCACATCGTCCGCCCCTTCCGGCAGCCACAGCACGATGTGCATGCCCTGGTCACTCGGCTGAATGGACCAGCCCTCCGGCAGGGCTGGCGTGAGCGCTTCCAGCAGCACGGCCCGGCGCTCGGCGTAGAGGCCGCGGATGCGCCGGACATGGGCCTCGAATGAACCGTCCTGCATGTAGGCGGCCAGCAGGTGCTGATCAGCCGTGGGGGAGTGTCGGTCGAGCATCGCTCGGGCACCGGCGAACGCCTCGACCAGCGAACTCGGCGCGATGACGTAGCCAAGCCGCAGCGAAGGAAACAGCACCTTGCTGAAGGTGCCGAGATAGATGACCCGCGCTGGGCTGAGCCCCTGGATGGCCGGGAAGGGATGCCCCGCGTAGCGCAACTCGCTGTCGTAATCGTCCTCCACGATCCAAGCCTGATTACGCTCGGCCCACGCGACGAGGGCTTGGCGCCGGGCCATGCTCATCGGCATCCCGACCGGATATTGATGCGAGGGGGTGACGAAGGCGGCGCGGGCCGTCGGGCAGATTGATAGGCCGCGTTGCACGTCGAGGCCTTGCTCATCCACGGGCAGGTGGTGCGTGAGGACGCCGAGGTCTTCCAGCACGGCCCGCAAGCCCGGATAGGCCGGGTCCTCCGCCCAGACCGCATCGGCGCGCGACAGCAGCACCCGACCGGCCATGTAGAGGCCCTGCTGGGTGCCGGACGTGACGATGACGTTCTCCATCCCGCACCGAACCGCGCGTGCGCGGCGTACGTGATCGGCGATTGCCGCTCGCAACGCGGGTAGTCCGTACGGATCGGCGTAGCCCGCCGGTGCGGAGCGACTGGAAGCCCGGACACGATTGCCGAGCTTTCGCCACGTGTCGTCGGGGGCAATGCCGGCCGCCGGCACGGCGACCGCGAAGGGAACCTGGGGCTGTGACGCGACGGCACGGGCGAAGGCGGCCAGTCGTTCCGCCGCAGGCGGCAAGACCATTTCATGGGATACCGGATGTAGGCTCGACTCTGGCGGCGTGACCAGCGGCTCGTCGCTGAGCGTCGACGCGACACGGGTACCCGCACCGACGCGCGCGTCGAGGTAGCCTTCCGCCCTGAGCTGGTCGAACGCCTCGACCACCAACCCTCTGGCAACCCCAAGGGAGGCAGCCAGCGTGCGGGTCGATGGAAGCCGCTCTCCTGGCTTCAGTTCGCCACTCGCCACAGCATCACGCAGGCGCTGCGCGATCTGGCGGCCGAGGTGGCCGTCGCGCCGCTCGAAGGCTCTCAGGGAGGGGATCACGATGGTCGTTCGCTGCTTCGGCATCCAAGTGGACTAGCCGAAAACACCGATAATGGCACTCCACGCTAAACCATTTTGAGACGAGGGTAAGGTGCTCTCAGGGACCCTCTAGGCATGACGTCCAGCTCCGCCACCACCGTTCTTGGACGCCAACCGTCTCCGGCCTCTGCTCTCTCGACGCTTGGTCTCTTCGCCTTCGTGGTGGTGGCCTGGAGCCTCAACTGGGTTGTCATCAAGGTCGCCGTTCGGGAGATCACGCCACTCTGGGCCGTGGCCATCCGTACCGTTCTGGCTACCCTGGTCCTGTTTCCGGCGCTGTTGGCCACGGGGCATCTCGTCCGTCCGCCCCGCGCTGACCTGCCCGTCGTGCTCGTCATCGCCTTGTTCCACATGGTCGCTTTCGCGGCGCTCATGACGGTGGGCATGACATTCGTTCCCGCGAGCCGCGCCATCGTCCTGGGTTACACCACGCCCCTCTGGGTGGCGCCCGCTGCGTTCCTGTTCCTTGGGGAGCGCATCACGACGCGTCAGGCGATTGGCATCGCCATCGGGCTTTCCGGACTGCTTCTCCTCCTTGGACCGCGTGGTCTGGATTGGGGAAGCCCAGCAGCCCTCTACGGCAATGGCCTGCTGGTTCTGGCCGCTCTCTCCTGGTCCGTCAGCCTCGTCTATTCGCGCGGCCACCGCCGGACGGCGACGCCGCTTCAACTCATGCCCTGGCAGTGCCTGCTGGCTAGCTCGGTTCTCGTCGGGCTCGCACTTCTGGTCGACGGTGCGCCATCCGCGCGGATATGCGCTCCCGTCCTCATCGCACTTGCCTATAACGGCGTGATTGGGACGGCACTCGGCTTCTGGGCAATGACCGTCGTGAGCCGCCGCCTTCCGGCAGCCAAGGCCTCTCTTGGCCTCCTGGCGACGCCCGTTCTCGGGATCGGCCTATCCGCCGTCTTCCTCGGTGAAGGGCTCGACCCGGTTCTCATCCTCTCTGCGTTCGCGATTCTGGCCGGCGTCGCTCTCGGGATTGCCTTCTGAGTGGCAAGACCGTCCGGACACTGCTGAACGGATCAGGCTTGCCTTATCCAATACTCCCTCATCTCAGATGGATTACTGAAAGCCATGGATCGACAGAACTGGACCGGCGTCCCGAAGCCCGGATCTTGCGTGCTGGAAGGGCGTTACGCGCGCCTCGAGCCGCTGAGCCCCGCGCGACACGGTCCGGCGCTCTTTCACTCGGCGCTCCGACCGGGCGCCGAGGATCGCTTCCGCTACCTCTTCGATGAACCGCCGGTGGATGAGCCAAGCTTTGCCGCTTGGCTGGAGACGGCATCGACGTCGCACGATCCACTATTCTTCGCCGTGATCGACCAAGCGACGGGACGGGCCGAAGGGCGCCAAGCCCTGATGCGCATCGATCCGACCCACGGCGTCATTGAGATCGGCAACATTCTCTGGGGACCGGCCATCGCCCGGACACGGGTGGCGACGGAAGCGCTCTCCCTCTTCGCCGCCTACGCGTTCGAGACACTCGGTTACCGACGGTTCGAATGGAAATGCGACAGCCGGAACGCACCATCGCGGAACGCGGCGGCTCGGTTCGGTTTCACCTTCGAGGGCATCTTTCGCCAGCACATGATGGTGAAGGGTGAGAGCCGAAATACGGCTTGGTTCTCGATCATCAGCCCTGAATGGCCCCCGATCTCGGCAGCGTTGACCGCTTGGCTCGCGCCCTCGAACTTCGACGAGGCTGGCCAACAGCGACGTCGGCTGGACGATCTCAGGGCCTGATGACGATGGGTCAACCGATGATCACAACGGCGGAGAAGCGGAGGGCCTTTCGGAGCCTTCACGAGAGCGGCTTCTTCCTTCTGCCCAATGCCTGGGACCGCGGCAGCGCCGTTCGGCTCGCCAATCTCGACTTCAAGGCCCTCGCCTCGACGAGTGCGGGTGCGGCTTGGTCCGCCGGCCGGCAGGATGGGGAACTCGGCCTGGAGGCTATCCTCGACCACCTGAGAATGCTCGTTGCCAGCACCCATTTGCCGGTCAACGCGGATTTCGAGAACGGCTTCGCCGACCGTCCGGACGATCTTGCGCGGAATGTTGCCCTGGCCGTCGACATGGGTGTGGCTGCCCTGTCGATAGAGGATTGGTCGGGAACCGCGATGTACGAGACGGGTCACGCCGTCGAACGGATCGCTGCCGCGCGCAGGGCCATCGACGCCATCGATCCCACGGTGATGCTCATCGGTCGAAACGAGAACTTCCGTGTCCCCGGCATGTCAGTCAGTGCGAGCATCGCTCGCGCCGTCGCCTATGCGGAGGCCGGCGCCGACTGCCTTTTCGTGCCCTTCATCCTCGATCCCGTTGCCGTCGCGGAACTCGTCGCGGCGGTCGCCCCAAAGCCCGTCAACGTCGTCGTGCACCAGTACGACGCGGGCATCCGGGTGCTCGCCGAGCTCGGGGTTCGTCGTTGCAGCGTGGGTGGAAGCCTCGCTCGAAAGACCTGGGCGGCCTTCGATGCCGCTGCAGAGGTCCTCAAGAGTTACGAAGCAGGCGATGGGTGCTGACAAACGCGCAGATTGGAGCGTCTGCTTTCGAGCGACAACCGAATCCCTGGCTACGTCGTAGTTGGGTTGGCATCAGCCGGTCCGCTCTACGACTGGGTTGGGTGGCTTTCGGCCAGTCCGCTTGCAGCTCGATATCATCGAGAAGCAGCTGTAGCCCATCGGAAATCGCCACGATTGCCCGGGGGGGGTGATGCGGAACGGCACGACTTCCTTCCCTACCCATGACGCGAGGCAGACTTTGAGCGCGGCCGCCAGCACCGTCGGACAATGCGATGTGGTCCTGGGCGGCAGCTTGGCAGGCAAGCTAGGGAAAGACGTTGTTGCCGCCGGCGATACGCACCAGATCCGATACCCAGCCGATGTCCGAGCTGAGGGGTTCGTCCCACTTCTCGCACCACACCCGAAGCCGGGGTCGCCCCGGACCAGATCATCGGGATACGATGGAGTCCGAGGTTCCTTTATGCTCGCCTAGGTACGCTTCCCTCCAAGAACGAGGTGAAGAGATTTAGCCAGCTCGTCGCGCCGGTAGGGCTTGTTGAGGACCGGAAGATCGCCCCGCCCGATCACCTGGCCCTCTTCGAGGTTGGCGACGTACCCGGAGGTCAGGAGGACCTTAAGGCCCGGACGAAGGCGTTGCGCCTCAACGGCGAGCTGCGATCCGTTCATCCCGCCTGGCATCATCACGTCGGAGAACAGGATGTCGATCCGCTCGACGCCCTGGAGATGGACGAGGGCCTCCGCGGCATTGCGGGCCACGACCACGCGGTAGTGGAGCTCCTCCAAGCTCTCGACAGCCATGCCGAGCACCTGTTCATCGTCCTCGACCAGGAGCACGGTATCGCCTTCCGTTGCCCGGCGGAGCGGAAGGGGACCGCTGCCGGTGCCTGCCTCCTCGCCGGCCGGTTCGGCTGAGCGGGGGAACAGAAGGCGGAAGGTGGTGCCGAAGCCAAGTTCCGTCTCGATACCAACGAAGCCACCGGCGCTGCGGGTGAACCCGTACACCTGCGATAGGCCGAGGCCCGTTCCCTTGCCGACTTCCTTAGTAGTAAAGAACGGTTCGAACACCCGAGCTAGGGCCTCCGGGGAGATCCCGCTGCCCTGGTCGGTCACTGAGACCTCGACATAGGCTCCCGGCGGCACGCCCCTGTCAGCCACCGCCGCGGTGTCGAGGTGCACGTTCCGGCTCCGCACGACGATCCGCGAGCCACGTCCGTCCATCGCGTCCCGGGCGTTGACGACGAGGTTCAGTACCGCCGCCTCGAACTGCGCCGGGTCGATCCGAATCGGGTCGATGGTGGGGTCGAGATCAAGTAGGAGCTCCACGGCGGCGCCCGCCGCCCGTTCGGCCAGCGGCTTGAACTCGAAGAGCAAGCGGTTGGGGTTGATGGTCTGGGGCCGCAACATCTGCCTGCGGGAGAAGGCCAGGAGTTGCTGCGTGAGTTGCTCGCCGCGCCGCGCCGCGTTCATCGCGGCCTCCGCCAGGCGGACGACGCGCTCAGTGTTCTCCGGCTTGCGCAGCATCATGTCGAGGCCGCCGACGATGACCGTCAGAAGGTTGTTAAAATCGTGCGCCACGCCGCCGGTCAGCTGCCCGATAGCCTCCATCTTCTGGGCCTGCCGCAAGGCCTCCTCGGTGGTGCGCTGCTCGGTCCTGTCGACGACGATGCCCGCCATGCGGACGGGGCTCCCATCCTCGCCGTACTCGGCCTTGCCCTTGGCCCCGATCCAGCGGATTGCCCCGTCGGTCCGCGATATCCGGCACTCCAAGTCCAAGGTTCCGGTCTCGACCGCCAGGGCGAATGCGGCCTCGACCATCGGCCGATCCTCCAGCACGGCGTGAGCCAGGAATTCGGCCCTGCCCCACGTCGAGACCGGTTCGTCGTAGCCGAAGATCGCGTCATGTCGATGGGAGCGCCGCGCCGTGTCCTTGACGAGATCGAGATCCCAAGACCCCATTCCGGCGGCATCAAGGGCGAAGGCCAGGGTCTCGCGCGCCGCCTCGACCTCGCGCGTCCGATCTTCGACGCGACGCTCAAGGGTCTCGTTCGCGATGCGCAGCCTCTCCTGGGCCTCCTCGCGCTCCCGGATGTACTGACGGGCCTGGTACTGGCGCCGACGGACCCGCAGGGCCGAGGAGACCGCGCTGAGAAGCGTTTCGGCGTTGATGGGCCGTTCCAAGAGGACGACGTTGCCGAGGCGTTCGATCACGGCGGCAGCCTTGGTCGAACGTCGCCCGGCCTGCCGCGTCGCAAGCACGATGAACGGGAAGTCCGACCACGGCGGCTGGGACGAGACCCAGGCGTCCAGCGATGCCGCATCGACGTCGAGGAGCGCCTCCTCGGTCACAATGGATGTGGCGGCGGACGTACGAAGGCCATCGAGCCATTCAACGCCGTTGGCGCAGACGGTGACGCCGACGTCGGACTTGACCATGAGCTGCGCCATGACGACCGCGTCGCGTCCGCGCGGGGCGAGGATCAGGACGACTTCCCCATCGGGAACGGATGCCGGCGTCATATCGCCGGCTCGGCGGCGCCCGGGATCAGCGCGACCTTGCCGTCGTATGTCGGCAATCCGGACAGGATGCCCTGGAAGTCGGAGAGCGCGGTGCCGACTTGGAGGCCTATGGGAGAGAGCTTGAGTTCCCGGATGGTGCGCTCGTGGGCGTTGACCCGGCTCTTCACCACCGACAGGGCGGTCCGGACCGCACCGTTGGCCTCGAAGTACCGGAACAGCAGGATGCCGTCGCTGAGGTAGCTCAGGTCGATATCCGACCGGACGTCGCCGATCACGCCGTGCTGGCCGAGGACTAAAAGGGTCGTGGCGCCCTTCTGATTCAGGTAATTCAGGAGTTCGTGCATCTGCAGGATGAGGTACTCCTCGCCCGGCATGGCGTGGATGTACGCGTTCAGGCTGTCGAACACGATGAAGCTCGCGCCACGCGTCTCCACGGTGTTGCGGACCCTGCAGGCGAACTCGCCGGGGGAGAACTCGGCCGGCTCGATCTCGTCGATGACGAGGCTGCCGCTCGAAAGATGGGCGTCGAGATCCATGCCCAGCGCCCTGGCGCGTGTGAGCATGGTCTGGCGGCCCTCGTCGAACAGGAAGTAGGTCGCTTTCTCCCCACGGTCCAACGCCTCAAGCATGCACCGGACCGCCGTGGTGGTCTTGCCGACCCCTGAGGGTCCGAGCAGCAAGGTGTTGGTCGCGGGGGCCAGCCCTCCGCCCAGGAGGAGGTCGAGTTCCTTGGAGCCGGTCGAGGCCGGCGTCATGTCAAACTCCGCGGTATGGTCGTCAATTACGAGACTGGGGAACACCTCGACGCCACCGGTATCCAGGACGAAGTCGTGCAGCCCGCCGTGGAACTTGACGCCGCGCATCTTTAGGACGTCGAGGCGCCTGCGCGCGGCACCGAAGCCGCGTCGGACCTGTTCCAGCATAATCACCCCGTGGGCGATGCTGTGGAGCTGGACGTCGGCGGTCCCGTCGTCCAGCAGGAAGACGGTGCATTCCCGGGAGGCGAACATCTGCTTCAGGGCCAGGATCTGACGCCGGTACCGGAGCGGGTTCTGGGCGAGCAGGCGTAGCTCCGACAGGCTGTCGAACACCACCCGCTGCGGCTTGAGGCTGTCGACCCGGTCGATCACCTCCCGCACCGTTTCCCCAAGTTCGACCTCGGAGGGATGCAGCACGGATTGCTCGCTGTCCGGATCAAGCCCGAGTTCGTTGACGAGTTCATAGACCTCGATGCCGTCAAGCGACCACCCGTGCGTCCCGGCGGCGAATGCAAGCTCGTCTGCGCTCTCCGACAGGGTGACGTAGAGACCCCTCTCCCCCCGCGCGACGCCGTCGAGAAGGAATTGCAGGCCGACGGTCGTCTTGCCGGTCCCCGGCGTTCCTTCAAGCAGATAGAGGCGACCGCGCGTCAAACCGCCGTCGAGGATCTCGTCGAGGCCGGTGATACCCGTCGATAGGATGTCGCGAGCCCTTGGGGCATGCGTCGTGGCGGACTCGGTCATCGGGCGGCATCCGGTCGTCGGCAACCGATGCCCGTGGCGTGGGCTTTGGGGTACCTTGGGAAACGTGTTCCGACGATAACTCTCGCTTGGCGGTTTGGTCCCATCGCAAGCCCACGGCATCGCCGGCCCAGGCGGATCGCGGCATGCCCGTTTCGAGACGGTCGGCCCGTGTGGCATTCCCACGGGATACAGTCGGTAAGGGGTGCGAGGCGGTCGTGAGCGAGGCCACGCGTGCGATGCCGGAAACCGCCCGATGGACGGCAACCTACACGCGCTCACGATCCGGGTGCGCGACGAGGAGGACGCAACCGTCCACGCGGGGACCCAGATGTTCGCGTGTTGAGGATGGGCGATACATCTTGGAACAAGCCCGACGCTCTGGATGATCCAGGGTATGCTCGGCCCGGGCCATCCCGCTGCGCAACATCCGCTCCAGCTACGACACGGTTCCCGGTACGCGGGTTGCGCGCGAGTTGAGCTTGCCCAGGCTGGCGGCGAGGTCCGCCGTCGAGGCCGAGACGGCGCCGGATACCGAGGCGGAGCCCCGCGCGAGCAGAATCTCGGAAAAGTCCGCTTACGGGCAGCCGGCAGACCGGGTTGAATGACCACACTGGGTCGAGTCCGGCTGGACTGCTCTACGACCAAGTCGGGTGGTTTCCTGCCTGTCTGGTCTCGGGAAGCAAGATACAAGAAGCGGACTTTAGCGCCGGAAGCGGCGGGGTTGCCGCGACGCTCCCATTTCAGCCATTCGGCGTGCGCTCATGGCCGGGGGCCACGAAGCGCCCCCCGGCAGGTTCCGCCATTCAGAGGCTCGGGTGCAGGCCGCGGACTGGGCTCACGCCTTCCAGCACCGAAGCGGCGTGAAGGATCGTGGTCTCCGCCTGCCAGCTGCCCACCAGCTGCACGTTGATCGGCAGACCCTCGCGGCTCGTCCCGAAGCGCATCGACAAGCCCGGCAGGCCCGTCACGTTGAGGGGCACCGTGGCGCCTTGAAGGTAAGTCAGGTCGACGGTCTCGCCATTGACGACGAGTTCGCTGATGCCGTGCTCGTGCGCTGGGACGGGCAGCACCGGGGTCAGGAGGACATCGTGGTCCCGGAAGTAGGCGGCATAGCCGTCCCGAAGCCGCTCCGCCGCCTGCTCGGCCGCGACGTAGTCCTCCATTGAGGTGTCGGGCAGCGACAGCATGGTCCTCGCCATCTTGTAGATCTCGTCTTCGGGACGGCCCGCAATCGCCTCCCGGAAGGCGGGCTTCATCTCCATGACGTGGAGCTTGTTGAACACGTCGAGGGCGAAGTCGCGCTCCAACGCCGGGATGCGCACCTCCTCCACGTGGTGGCCCTCGCCCTTGAGGGCCTCGGCTGCTGCGCGCACCGTCGCCGCGACCTCCGTGTCGATGGGCCCGAAGCCCGGTCCGACCATCCAACCGACGCGAAGCTTGCGGTCCGGTGCGGCGCCGATGCCGGCGTCGAACGGGACAGTGCTTGTCGCGAAGGAATCCAGGCCGTCGGGGCCTGCCAGCTGCGAGAAGGCGAGCGCGAGGTCGCGGATGCTGCGCGCCATCGGGCCGACATGCCAGAAGCGGCGGGGCGCGCGGGGCCAGATGCCGGTCATCGGCACGCGCCCGTGGGTAGCTTTCAGCGAGACGATGCCGGTCTGGGCGGCGGGGCCGCGCACCGAGATGGCGAGGTCGGTGCCGAGGCCCAGCGGCGACATGCCCGCCGCGATGGCCGCGGACTCGCCGCCGCTCGAACCGCCCGGCGTCCGGTCGAGGTTCCAGGGGTTGTTCGAGCGGCCCGAGAGCAGGTTGTCGCTCTCGATCCAGTAGGAGAACTCGGGCAGGTTCGTCTTGGCGAGCAGGATGCCGCCGGCGCTTTTCATGCGGGCCACGCTGGTCGCGTCGGCATGCGGCACGCGGCCCCGGAAGATGGGCGAGCCGCGCTGGGTCATCACGCCAGCGGTGTCGATGGAGTCCTTCACGGTGAAGGGCACGCCGTGCAGGGGCCCGAGTTCCCTGCCCGCCATGACGGCCGCCTCGGCTTCCTTCGCGGCTGCCAACGCGCCTTCGGCGACCGTGACGATGGCGTTGACCTTGGGGTCGACCGCCGCGATGCGGTCGAGGTGGGCCTGCACGACCTCGACCGGCGAGAGCTGCCGGGTGCGGATCAATTCGGCGAGCCGTGTCGCGTCCGAGAAGACGATGTCGGTGGTCATGGGCTGGGATCCTTCGAGGTCGCCGATGCGGGCGGACCGCCCCGGCGCGGCCGGGCGACGATCATGGGTGGGGGGCGGGCGCCGCCGAGGGCGCCCGCGTCCTCAGCGGTTTGCGAGGTGGGCGACGAGACGCTCGGCGGCGGGGCCGGAGGAGGCCGGGTTCTGGCCGGTGATGAGCAGGCCGTCCGTCACGACGAAGGGTCCCCAGTCGGCACCCTTGGCGTAGAGGCCGCCGTTCCGCTTGAGTTCGTCCTCGACCAGGAACGGAACCACCTCGGTGAGGCCAACGGCCTCCTCCTCGGTGTTGGTGAAGCCGGTGACGTTCCGGCCTTCGACCAGGGGCTTCCCATCAGGCCTCTTGGCATGGCGCAGGACGCCGGGGGCGTGACAGACCAGGGCCACGGGCTTGCCGGCGCCGAGCGTCGTCTCGATCAGCCTGATCGAGGCCGAGTCCTCGGCGAGGTCCCAGAGGGGCCCGTGCCCGCCGGGATAGAACACGGCGTCGAAGCCCTCGTGGCCGACGGCGTCGAGCCGGCCCGTCTCGGCGAGCACCGCCATGGCCGCCGCGTCGGCTTCGAAGCGGCGCGTCGTGTCGGTCTGGAAGCTCGGCTCGGCGCTCTTCGGATCGAGCGGCGGACGGCCGCCCTCGGGCGACACCAGGACCACCCCCGCCCCCGCATCCTTGAACACGTAGTAGGGGGCCGCGAGTTCCTCCAGCCAGAAGCCGGTCTTCCGGCCGGTGTCGCCGAGGCGGTCGTGCGAGGTCAGCACCATCAGGATCTTCATCGTCGTTCTCCGGGGCTTTCGCTTGGGTGAGGGGGAAATCTTCGCGTATCGGGCCGTTCGCTGGGTCCGCGGGACACCGTCCCGGGGAAGGTGGTCGGTTTTATCCTAAGTAGACCGGTCGTCTCGTAACTTGGCGCGACGGAGAGATCGTTCGGAGCAAGTTTGGAACGCGATGTATCAGGGTGACCCGAGGCCGAGGATGCGCCGGGTCGTCCCTATGGCAGCCTCGAACGGTGCGTCGGTCCGGACGATCTTGGCCATCAGGCTCGCACCGAGCCAGACATGGTACAGGTCCTCGGCGGTCGTATGCGGCTCGCTCTCGATCGTGAACGAGCCCTCCGCCACGCCCGCCGCGATGGACCGCGACAGCCGTTCGATAATCGCGGCCGTGCCGCCCTTGAGGGCGAGGCGCATCGGTTCGGACAGGTCCGAGACCTCCGCCGCAAGCTTCACCGCGAGGCACTTGCGCTGGTCGTCGATACTGCCCTGCGTGGCCTGCCATTTGCGCCAGTAGTTCATCAGGCGCTCGGCATGCCGCAGCCCCGGCTCGGCAAGCGTCGTGTCGAGGTCGGCGAGATAGGTTTCGAAGTAGTCCGCCAGGAGGGCCTCGCCGAAAGCCTCCTTGGAGCCGAAGTAGTGGTAGAACGACCCCTTCGGCACGCCAGCCGAAGTCAGGATCTCGTTGAGCCCGACCCCAGAGAACCCCTTCGCACCGACGAGGCCGTAGGCGGTGTCGAGGATCCCCTGGCGAGTGTCGGTATGTGCGGTGACGCGTGCCATGACGATGAGATAGAACAAATTAGACCGGTCGTCTAGATGCATTCGCATCTTTTTGTCGGAAGGAGCATGGGAGTAAGCTGGGAAGCTCGCGGTTTAAGGACGACCCCGCCGCACGTTTCCTCGCTGGCGTCTGCTTTCCGGAAGCGAGTTCATCGCTTGCTTCGGCCGAATGGGGTCGGGACCCGTCCGTCCGCTCCACGTTTCGGTCGGATGGGTTTGCGACTTTCTGCGGTCGACAGGTGAAGGCGTCGAAGAGACCGTTCTCAAGCGTCGTCCACCTTCTCAAGACGAGGCACGGGAGTAGTCCATCCGCTCAAGGTCAGCCAGCAGGCCCGGTCCGGTCGGACGCCAGCCGAGCTGATCCTGCGTCCAGACACTGGACGCTGACATGTCGTGTCCGGCGAACAGGCCGAGCCACCCGAAGTGTCCGGCCACCTCCTCCGACGAGATGGCAGATACCGGCACCTTCAGGCCGCGGCCGACGACCTCCGCGATGTGGCGGGCGCTGACACCCTCTTCGGCGACCGCGTGGTAGCGAGCCCCCGCATCCGCCTTTTCCACCGCGAGGCGATAGAGGCGCGCGACGTCGAGGACGGGACCCGCCGCCCAGCGGTTCGCCCCTTCCCCGACATAGGCCGATACGCCTTTGGCGCGCGCGAGCTCGACCAGGTAGGTGACGAGCCCCTGCTCGACCGTGTCGTGGACCTGCGGGAGGCGCATCACCGAGACGTTCACGCCCTCGTCCAAGAGCTTAACCCCCGCGAGTTCCGAGGCCACACGGGGGTTCGGGTACTCGGCGTTGAAGACGTCCTCGCGTGCCGGCATCCCCGGGGCTGAGCAACCGAAGCCGACCCCAGACGTGATGAGGAGGGGGCGGTCGGACCCCTTGAGTGCCGAGCCCAGAGCCTCGATGGCGCGCCGATCCTTCTCGCAGTTGGCGACGAAGTTCGAGAAGTCGTCGTGGTCGAAGGCAGTGTGGATGACCCCGTCCGCTTGGGCGGCGCCGCGATGGAGGCTGTCGACGTCCTCCAGGTTGCCAAGGAGCGGTTCGACGCCGGCTTTGGCAAGGGCTCGTGCCCCAGCCTCCGACCGTGTCATCCCAAGGACCCGATGTCCCGCGGAGAGGAGTTCAGGGACAATGGCCGAGCCGATGAAGCCGGTGGCGCCGGTGAGGAAGATGAGCATGGAGAGCGGTCCGTTGGGTCCAGACGCCAACTATCCACTCAGGGTTGATGCCATTAAAGTAGTGACCGTATCCCGGTATACCGACTAATAGGATCGCCATGCTTGCCAGCCCGGAAACCTCGCTCGGAGCATACCTGCGGGACCGGCGGACCAGGCTCGATCCGGCCGCGCTCGGGTTCTCGGGCCGCCGACGCACGCCCGGCCTGCGTCGGGAGGAGGTCGCCCAACGCTCGAACATCAGCGCCACCTGGTACACCTGGCTGGAGCAGGGGCGTGGCGGAGCGCCCTCGGCTGACGTCCTGAACCGCATCGCGGTCGGGCTAATGCTAACCGAGCCGGAGCGCGAGCACATGTTCATGCTCGCCCTTGGGCGTCCGCCCGAGGTCCGCTACACGCCGAAGGAAGGGATCACGCCGCGCCTGCAGCGTTTGCTCGACACGCTGGAGGTCAGCCCTGCGCTGATCAAGACGGCGACCTGGGAAGTGGTCGCCTGGAACCGCGCTGCCGCCGTGGTGCTGACCGACTGGGACACGGTCCCTCCCGGCGAGCGTAACATCCTGCGCCGCATGTTCGGCGACCCGACGGTGCAAGCGGCTCAGCATGATTGGTATAGTGTCGCCCGCTACGTCGTCGGCGCGTTCCGGGCTGACGCGGTGCGGGCGGGCGCAGCATCCGAGGTCAACGCACTGGCAGAGGAACTCAGTTGCACCAGCCCGGAGTTCGCAGCCCTGTGGCAGGAGAACGACGTCCGGGCGCACACGGACGGGATCAAGCGGCTCCGGCATCCGATCCTGGGCTCCATCGAGCTGGAATTCTCGGCCTTCTCCGTGGACGGCCGTCCAGATCTCGGCATGATCGTCTACAACCCCGTTATGCAAAGCGTTCGGGATGGAATCGTCACACTCCTTCGCGGTACTCACGAGAGGGTCGAGACCGAATGCCCCCTTACGGAGCCCCTCTAGCAGCGTATGGGCTGGTGGCAGCCCGGGACCTACTACTCTGCTCAACGTCCGGCCTGGGTGGATTTTTGCCGGTCCGCTTTCGCAATGCAGAATGAAAAAAGCAGCTGTTCAGCCCGGTATCGGAGGTGCGCAGGTTTGCGCCACTTCCGGACCCTCGATTGGAGTCGCCGCAATGCCGCTCACAATCTCTCCCCAGTCATTGATCGAGAGATAAAATCCCGGCAGTCACGATATCCTCAGCCAAGAACAGGTGTGACGACGCAGCTGCGCGAATAGGGGTGTCGCAGGTGCGACACCGTCCCGGGGAGCTGCTAGTGGCACCCGATGGCCGCCAAACACTCCCGACACATCGCCCTGACCGAACCGCTGATTGCCTACGTCGAAGGGCAGGTCGCCAAGGGGGACTACACATCCATCAGTGAGGTCGTCAGGTCGGCGCTTCGGCTTCTGATCGCACACGACGAGGCGAAGGCCCATCGTGTGGCTGCACCGAGCAGGTCCGCCCATGGCCGGGTCTGAGAACGTCGTCGCGGAGGCCGCCCGCGATCCGGCCAGGCTCGCGACGCTCGCCGGTTACGGCATCCTCGACACCGAGGCCGAGCGGGGCTTCGATGACATCGTGCTGCTCGCGTCCCGGATTTGCGGCACGTCGGCCGCGCTGGTCAGTCTCGTCGCCGGCGACCGGCAGTGGTTCAAGGCCCGCGTCGGTTTCGACTCCTGCCAGACCCCGCTGTCGCAATCGATCTGCGCCCACGCCCTGCGGCAGCCCGGCCTGCTGGTCATCCCGGATCTTGCCGCCGACCCTCGGACCCGGAACAACGCGCTGGTCACCGGGGAGCCCCGGCTGCGGTTCTATGCCGGCGCGCGGCTGGAGACGCCGGAGGGCCTTCCGCTTGGGACCCTGTGTGTGATCGACGGGAAGCCCCGCCCCGGGGGGCTGACGCCCGAACAGGCCGAGGCCCTGGAGGCGTTGGGGCGGCAGGTCATGGCGCAGATGGAATTGCGCCGGTCGATGGCGGCGCGCGACGATGCCCTGCGCACAGCCCGGGAGGCGGACGTCCGCCACGGCCAGATCCTCGACAGCGCCCGCGACTACGCCATCGTGACCACTGACCTCGACGGCCTCGTGACCGGTTGGAGCGCCGGCGCCGAGGCCATCCTCGGCTGGTCCGAGGCCGAGATGCGCGGCAGGCCGGCACGGCTGTTCTTCACCGAAGAGGACGCTGTGGACGGCGCGCCCGAGCGCGAGATGCGCGTCAGTCGCCAGGACGGGCGCGGCAACGACGAGCGCTGGCACGTGCGCAAGGACGGCTCGCGGTTCTTCGGCTTGGGCGAGATGATGCCGCTCCGCGCCGACAATGGCACGCATGTCGGTTATCTCAAGATCCTGAGGGACCGGACGGACCAACGCCTAGCCGCCGAGGCGCTCAAGCGGCAGACCGACCTGCTCCAGACCGTCACGGACCACGTCAGCGAGGCCGTGTTCCAGCTCGACCGCGACGGTCTAGTCACCTTTGCCAACCCGACGGCGCATGTCCTGCTCGGATGGGACGCCGGTACCCTGGTCGGGCAGGACCTGCACGAGGCCGCCCACCACCACCATCCGGACGGGCGCCCGTTTCCGGCGTCGGAATGCGGCTTCGTGCACGCCATCCGAGAGGGGAAGACCCTCCGGCAGCGCGACGCCACGTTCTTCCATCGCGATGGGACGCCCATCGAGGTCGTTTGCTCAAACGCCCCCGTCCTCCAGGGCGGGACGGTGGTCGGAGCCGTGCTCACCGTCTCCGACGTCACCGGCCGGCGCCTGGACGAGCGTCGCCTCAGGGAGGTCAACGCCGAACTGGAGCGGCGGGTCGCGGAGCAGCACGCATCCGAGACGCGGCAACGCTTCCTGCTCGACCTGACCGATACCCTTCGCGACCAGGGCGGCCCGCGTGGGCGGATGCAGGCGGCGGTGGACGCCCTCGGACGCCACCTCGGCGCGAGCCGGGTCGGCTACGGCTTCGTCGAGGGGGACGGCGTATCCGTCACCCTAGGCACCGAGTACGTCGACGGCGTCGCGACGCTCGCCGACACCTACCCCCTCGAAGCGTTCGGGCCTGGCAACATCGCCAACCTCAAGAAGGGTCGGACGTCGGTCTATCCCGACGTCGAGGCGGATGCGGACACGGCCGGCCTGGGGATGGAAGCCTTCGGCATCGGCGCCATCGTCGCCGTACCCCAGGTCCACGAGGGACGCCTCCGGTCCATCGTCTACGTGAACCAACGCGAGCCGCGGGCCTGGACGCCCGACGAGGTCTCGCTGGTCGAGGAGGTCTCGGCCCGGATCTGGGACGCCGTCGAGCGCGTCCGCGCCCAGGGCGCGCTGCGGGCTCTGAACGAGACGCTGGCGGCCCAGGTCGCCGAGCGTACCAAGGAGCGAGACCGCATCTGGCACGTAAGCCAGGACATGCTCGGCGTCGCCGACGCGAACGGGATCTGGGTGAGCATCAACCCAGCCTGGCACCGTATCCTGGGATGGGACTACCACGACATCGTCGGAAAGACGTCGGAGTGGCTCGAACATCCCGAGGATCGGGAGAGGACGCGGGCTGAGGTCGAGCGCCTCGCCGACGGTGCGCTCACGCTGGCATTCGAGAACCGTTTCCGGGCGCGCGACGGAGGGTATCGAACCCTGTCCTGGACGGCCGTTCCAGTGGAAGGGCTGCTCTACTGCGTCTCCCGCGACGTCACCCTGGAGAAGGAGCGCGCCGCCAGCCTGCTGCAGGCCGAGGAGGCGTTGCGGCAGTCTCAGAAGCTGGAGGCCGTCGGTCAGTTGACCGGGGGCGTCGCGCACGATTTCAACAATCTGCTCACGGTCATCAAGTCATCGACCGACCTGCTCAAGCGCCCCAACCTTTCCGAGGATCGGCGGGCCCGGTACGTCGGCGCGATCTCCGACACCGTCGACCGGGCGGCCAAGCTCACGGGTCAGCTCCTCGCCTTCGCCCGCCGACAGGCGCTGCGGCCTGAGGTGTTCGATGCCGGCCGCAGCGTGAGGGCCATCGGTGAGATGGTCGGCACCCTCACCGGCGCTCGGATCGCAGTCGCGATCTGCGTCGGCGACGAGCCCTGCCATATCAACGCGGACCCGAGCCAACTCGACACCGCCCTCGTCAACATGGCGGTCAACGCCCGTGACGCGATGGAGGGGGAAGGGAGACTCGACATCGTCGTGGAGGCGGCAAGCCTCGTGCCGGCGATGCGGTCTCATTCCGAGCGGACCGGTAACTTTGTCCGGATCGCGCTGACCGACACCGGTTCCGGC
Source organism: Methylobacterium sp. J-078 (assembly GCF_022829285.1). GTDB lineage: Bacteria > Pseudomonadota > Alphaproteobacteria > Rhizobiales > Beijerinckiaceae > Methylobacterium. Next base: position 847 of record NZ_JAKSYI010000110.1, on the reverse strand, counting down.
ATCCCGGCCGACCAGATCGACCGGATCTTCGAGCCGTTCTATACGACCAAGGGCGTCGGCCAGGGCACCGGCCTCGGCCTATCCCAGGTGTTCGGCTTCGCCAAGCAGTCGGGCGGCGAGGTCGTGGTCGAGAGCGAGGTCGGACGCGGCACCACCTTCTCGCTCTACCTCCCGCGTGCGGACACCGATTCCGGCGTACCTGAAGAAACCGCGTCCGTTGACAAGGTCGTCGACGGACGCGGGACCCACGTCCTCGTGGTCGAGGACAACCGCGAGGTCGGGACTTTCTCGACCCAGACCCTCCAGGAACTCGGCTACGGCACCCATTGGGTAACAAACGCCGACGACGCCCTGGCGGCGTTGGCAGCAAGCCCCGGCGGCTACGATGTCGTGTTCTCCGACGTGGTCATGCCGGGCATGAACGGCGTCGAACTCGGACGCGAGGTGCGACGGCTGTATCCCGGCCTGCCGGTGGTGCTGACCAGCGGCTACAGTCACGTGCTGGCCGAGGAAACCGACCACGGCTTCGAGCTCCTTCAGAAACCGTATTCGGTCGAGGCGTTGTCGCGCATCCTCCGCCGGGCCGCCTCCAAACGTCGGCGACGCCGGGCGGCGCCCGATCATTACGAGCAGCCCTGAAACGAGTAGTTGAAACCTAACGCTTGGTACCGACCGCTCGGGGTCAACGTCCGCCAGCCTGCTCTACGGCTAGTGCACTGACGCGGTCAGAGGATTCACGAGGCGGGCGATGCATGCGAGTCTGGGCAATGGCTCAGACCGTCTGCGTGCTCCTCGACGCCGCCACCCAGTCAGCGCTTGCCGCGATCGCCGGCGATCGATCCCGCCC
>NZ_JAKSYI010000102.1 GCF_022829285.1 Methylobacterium sp. J-078 | reverse complement strand
GCTCAGGGCGGGGGCGGCGGCGGAGGGGTCGAGCACGAGGGCGCGGACGCGGCCCTGGAAGCGGTCGGCGAGTGCGGTCCGAGCGGAGGGGCGCCGGCTGGAGGCGAGGCCGGCGGCGTCGTCCTGGGTCGCCCGCAGGGTCGCGCTATCCCGCATCGAATGGGCGAAGACCTGCATGCTGGCCCAGATCGCGCCGATCTCGTCCCGGCGGGGCTTCACGGCCGGCAGGTCGAGCTGGCCCTCGGACAGGCGCCGGATCGCGGCGGTGACGCGGGCGAGGGGCGCGGCGATCTCGGCGCAGACCAACCTGCTGGCGCTCAACGACACCATCGAGGCGGCGCGGGCCGGCGAGGCCGGCCGCGGCTTCGCGGTCGTCGCCTCCGAGGTGAAGACCCTGGCGGCTCAGACCGCCAAGGCCACGGA
>NZ_JAKSYI010000022.1 GCF_022829285.1 Methylobacterium sp. J-078 | reverse complement strand
TGCGGCCAGACCGCCCCTTTCGTTATGAAGTAGATGTAAGCGTTGGGGTCGGTCTCCCAGCCCTTGCACTTCACGATTCCGCCTGCCTGGGCGCCCCCGCAATCGTGGACGGCGCGGGCCACCGAATCCCCGCCGGGACTTCCTTCCCCCAACCGGCTGTCTTCCGGCAGGGGGGCGCGCCCCCGGCGTCGCTGGTCACGCAGCGTCCCCTGGCACAGAGCGCGCACCCCATCCGGCCTCGCGCAATCTACTCGCTGGCCGAGGCCCGTGTGAGTCGGGTGCTAGGTGGCGGTGACGATGG
>NZ_JAKSYI010000021.1 GCF_022829285.1 Methylobacterium sp. J-078 | reverse complement strand
GCCTCGGGGTGCTCCTCGTCGTCTGGGTGGGGGGGTGGGCCACCCTCACGCAGATCTCCGGCGCCGTGATCGCGTCGGGCCAGCTCGTGGTAGAGTCCGACGTCAAGTAGATCCAGCACCCCACCGGCGGGGTGGTGGGCGAACCGCTGGTCCGCGAGGCCGCCCGGGCGAAGGCCGGCGACGTGCCCATCCGCCTCGACGAGACGCAGGCGCGGCCCAACCTCGACATCGTCCTCAAGGCCAGGGACGAACTCGCCGCGCGGCGCGCCCGCGACGAGGCCGAGCGCGACGGGGCCGAGCGCATCGCCTTCCCGCCCGAGCTC
>NZ_JAKSYI010000098.1 GCF_022829285.1 Methylobacterium sp. J-078 | reverse complement strand
CTTGCCCTCGGCCTCGCGGTTCTGGGCCGACCAAGCTGCGATGCGCTCGGCTTGGGTCAGCTTGCGTTCGGTGGCAGCCGGCTCGGGCTTGCCGAGGAACCGACGCGCCCAAGCGCGATCTGCCTCGATATCAGAGAATTTAATGGACAATGCTATGGGAAAGCGGGGCAGCGACTTCGCCCCAGATGAAGCCGGTGTCGGTGCCGAGGGCGGGCAGCTTAACGCGGCTGGCAATCGTGCTGTGCGGCTGATCGGCCTTGCCGTTCCAACCGCAGCGGGGCTCCCCAGGTGGAACTGGCTCGGCGCCGTCTGGTAGGGCGTAGTTGGCGGCCGCGATCAGCGCGGCGCCTTCGCGGATCTTCGTCAGAAGCGGCACTAAACG
>NZ_JAKSYI010000096.1 GCF_022829285.1 Methylobacterium sp. J-078 | reverse complement strand
ATGCCCTGTTCACCCGCGAGGCCGGCGCAGGCCCGCAGCGCACGATCATCCTGCCGCTCGACGGAGCGGGCTGGCACACCGAACCAGGACTGCGCCTGCCCCATGGCGTGCGGCTCGTCTACCTGCCGCCCGACACCCCCGCCTCCGAAGCCGGGGGCTTGGCCTCCGAAGCCGGGGGCTTGGCCTCCGCCATCCGGGTGATGCCCTCGCCCTGCGTGAGGAGGGCGGTGACGGCTTCGCGGTAGCCGTCGTAGGACCACCACAGGCCGCTCAGGGCGATGACGCCGTAGACCGGCAGGACCCAGGTTCCGGCCACCGCATGCAGCGACCAGTAGGTCGGCCGTCCCCATTGCCGCAGGTGCGGCTTCAGCCAGATGCGCAGGGACATCACTTTCGGCCAGCGCAGATAAAGGCCCGTGCAGAGAAGCACGAGGAGCGCGATCGCGCTCGCCCCCGTCAGGGTCCGGCCCCAGCCCTTGCCGTCGCCGGGCAGGAGCAGCCAGCGGTGCAGGCGCCGGATCGTGGCGAAGACCTCTTCCGTCCGCGCCGCGCCTCGCACGGTGCCGTCATGGGGGTCGAGGTAGAGGGAGGGCGGGCGCTGGTTGGTGGCGGGATCGCGACCGAGGCGCACCAGCGCGGCGGTGCCGGGCTCGGCCGCGAGCGTGAGGCTCGCCACGGTGTCGGGCCGCTGGGCATGGAAGCGGGCCAGCAGCGCATCCGGCGCGAGCCGGTCTTCCGAATGGGGCGCGACCCGGATCAGGTCGGCGTCGAAGGCCTCGCCGATCGCATCCTCGTAGCTCAGGAGCGCGCCGGTGACGCCCGCCACGGCCAGGACCAGCCCGGCGCCGAGCCCCAGCAGCCAGTGCAGCTGGAACAGGACCGCGCGCAAGGTCCTCACCACGCCACCCGCGCGGTCACGAGGGCCTGGAACGGCTCGCCGACCGCCACCAGCAGGTTGCTGCCCCCCGAGGAGGGATAATAGGTGCGGTCGAACAGGTTCTTGAGGTTGAGCTGGAGCGTGGTGGCCAAGCCGTTCACCTGGGTGTTGTAGGCCAGGAACGCGTCGCACACGACGTAGTCGGGCAGCTTGAAGCTGTTGGCGGCGTCCCCGGGCCGGGCGCCGACGTAGCGCGCGCCGAAGCCCGCCTCCAGGAACCCCGCACCGAGCCGCGTCGCGCCGAACTCCGCCGCCTCCGCGATCGCGCCGAACTGGTGCGTGAGGAAGGCCGAGGCGGTGACGCGCGGGGTGTTCAGGAGTTGCTTGCCCGTCAGCACCGGGTCCTGGACGACCTCGGCCTGGGTGAAGCCGTAGCTCGCGATCACCGCCCAATCGGGCAGGATCTGGCCGGCGACGTCGATCTCGAACCCGCGCGAGCGCACCTTGCCGGCGGTGCTCGCCACGGTGAGGCCGTTGACGACCTGCGTCACCAGCACGTTCGCCTTCTCGATGTCGAACATCGCGCCTGTTACGGTCAGCCCGGCGGCGACGTCCGCCTTCACGCCGACCTCGAAGGCCTCGCCCTCCTCCGGCGGCAGGGCACCCACGATGTTGGCCAGCGACGTGTTGGGTTTGAAGGATTGCGAATAGCTGCCGTAGAGCGACAGGTTGGGGGCTAGCTTGTAGACCAGACCGACGCGCGGCAGGACCCGCACTCCGTCGATGTCGGTATAGGCCACCGCCGGCGTCCCCTTGGCGCCGAACTGGTCGAAGATCTGGGTGCTGAGCCCGGCCACCAGGATCCACTGGTCGCTGAGGTGCAGCGAGTCCTGCAGGTAGAGGCTGGTGTTGGAGAGCCGCTCGCGCAGGTTGCTGTCGGGGGCTGAGATCACCGGCACCGTGGCAAGGGTGCCGTAGACGGGCCGGAACGGGTTGAAGCCCGCCCGGTTCGGCCCCCGGATGATGTCGGGCCGGCCGTAATCGATGTTCTCGTAGGTCACGCCGGCCAGAAGATCGTTGCGCAGGCCGAAGGTGTCGAAGCGGCCGGTCAGGTCGAGGCGGGCGACGTGGGCGTTGAAGTCGGCGTTGCGGGTGCCGTCGGCCCGGCGGGTGAGGAGGCCGGTGGCCGCGTTGAAGCTGACCGGCCGGATCTGGTCCTCGTCGTAGCCGAGATGGGAGTAGGTGTAGCCGAAATGCAGCCGCCAGTCGTCGTCGAAGCGGTGGTCGACGTCGAGGGTGGCGAGATGGCTGGTGGCCTCGTGCTGGCTCGAGCGCTCGTCGAAGCGGCGCTCGCGCGGCACCCGCAAGGGACGCCCGGTGGTGGGATCGAAGATCGTGCCGCGATCGTAGGGCACGCGGTAATGCCCGAATTCGTAGCCCACCGTCACGGTGGTGTCGTCGCCCTTCCAGGTGAGCGAGGGCGCCACGACCTGCCGACTGAGATGGCCGAAGTTGCGCCAGTAATCGTAGCTCTGGATGTCGGCCACCATCCGGTAGGCGAGGTTGGTGCCCTCCACGGGGCCGGTGAGGTCACCCTGCACGAGGCCGCCGCCGAAGCTCGTGCTCGTCAGGTTGAGCGAGCCGTGGGGGGTGAATTCGGGCCGCTTCGAGACGAGGTTGATCAGCCCGCCCGGATCGGTGATGCCGTAGAGGAGCGAGGCCGGACCTTTCAGCACCTCGACGCGCTCGATGGCGTAGCTGAAGTTCTGCTGCAGCACGGTGCGGCGCCCGTCCCGCAGGATTGAATCATCGCGAAACGTGCCGAAGCCGCGGCGCACCACCGCCTCCTGCGTGCCGCCGACGCTGTTGGTCTGGGCGATGCCGCTGACGTTGCGCAGAGCCTCGTCCAGCGAGATCACCCGCTGGTCGCGCAGCACCTGCGCCGGCACCACGGCGATGTTGGCCGGCGTGTCGAGGATCGCCGTGTCGGCGCCCGCCCCGAAGGTGGAGCGCCGGGGCTGGTAGCCGATGGTGGCGAGCCCGTTGCCGAGGCCCGCGACGCTGAGCTCCTCGAGGGTGACGGCGGAGGGCGCGTCCTGCGCCGAGGCCGCGCCGGCGGAAAGAAGCCAGAGCGCGCCCCCGGCCAGCCGGCGGCGCCGGGATGGATGGCGGGGTGTTGGGGCGGCGCACGACATGTCGGGTCTCGGGGGTAACGGAAGCTTCGCCTTAGTGCGCCGCACCCACATTCACAACCTGCGATGCAAAGATTAGAAGCGCTCCAATCACAGCAAAGACATAGCAAAAGGCATCACTCTCGACATGTTCTAAAATACAGGCCGCCAGCGGGATGGTCGGCACCGGCGGATCCGCCGATCCGCCGCGCGCGACGCGGCCTTGACCCGGCGGCGTCGCGCTCACATCCCTGCCCGGCCATGACCAACTCCACCGACCGCTCCCGAAGACATCACCTCTGGCGGCCCTACACGCAGATGAAGTCGGCGGCCCCGCCGCTGGAGGCCGTGCGCACCCACGGGTCGCGCATCGTGCTCGCCGACGGGCGCGAACTGATCGACGGCATCGCCTCCTGGTGGACGGCGGCCCACGGCTACAACCATCCCCACATCCGCGCCGCCGTGGCCGCGCAGCTGGAGGCGATGCCGCACGTGATGTTCGGGGGGCTCACCCACGCCCCGGCGGAGCGCCTGGCCGCGCGCCTCGCGGCCCTGCTGCCGGGCGACCTCGACCACGTCTTCTTCACGGATTCCGGCTCGGTCGCCGTGGAGGTCGCCCTGAAGATGGCGGTACAGATGTGGATCAACCGGGGGGTTTCCGGCCGCACCCGCATCCTGGCGTTCCGCGAGGGCTATCACGGCGACACCTTGGGGGCGATGTCGGTCTGCGACCCCGACGAGGGCATGCACCGGCGCTTCGGCGCCTACCTGCCGGCCCAGGTTTTTTGCGATCTGCCCGGGACGGCGGCGCAGGTCGCCACACTCGATGCCCGCATGGGCGCCGAGCGCGAGACGTTGGCGGCGGTGATCGTGGAGCCCCTGGTGCAGGGGGCGGGCGGCATGCGCATGCACCCGCCCGAGGTGCTGGCCACCATCGCGCGGCTCGCGCAACGCCACGGGCTGCCACTGATCGCCGACGAGATCTTCACGGGGTTCGGGCGCACCGGCACCCTGTTCGCCTGCGAGCAGGCCGGCATCGTGCCGGACATCCTGTGCCTGTCGAAGGCGCTCACCGGGGGCACGATGGCGCTGGCCGCCACCATCGCCACGGGGGCCGTCTTCGAGAGCTTCCTGTCCGACGATCCCGCCGCCGCCCTCATGCACGGGCCGACCTTCATGGCGAACCCGCTCGCTTGCGCGGCGGCCAATGCCAGCCTCGACCTGTTCGAGGGCGAGCCGCGTCTCGGTCAGGCCGCCACCATCGCGGCGGCCCTCGCCGACGGCCTCGAACCCTTGCGGGACCTGCCGCACGTGGCCGACATCCGGGTCCTGGGGGCGATCGGAGCGGTGCAGTTCCGTGCGCCGCCCGACCTCGCCGACCTGAAGCGCCGCTTCCTCGCGCGGGGCACCTGGGTGCGGCCCTTCGGCGACATCGTCTACCTGACGCCGGCCCTCACCATCGGGGCGGACGACCTCGCGCACCTCCTCGACGCGATGCGCGCGGTGGTAGCCGAGACCGCGCCCTGAGGGCGCCGACTCGCGCGGCGCGCCTTGCAACCTGCGCTCCCCTCGCTCGTTGGGATACGTGGCATCAGCCTTGCGCCCGTGACCGCGTCACGCGAGCCCGAGCGCTCCGGACGCGTCGGTCAGGTCTTCCGGGGCTGTGCCTGCCGGCAAACAGGTTGGAGGGTGCATCGTGGTGGATGAGGCGACGAACGTGAACGACGATCGGCCGGTGATCCTCCTGGTCGAGGACGAGGCCCTGACGATCATGGATCTCGGCGACGTCCTCGAGAATGGCGGCTACGAGACCGTGCAATGCGCCTCCGCCGAGCGTGCGCTGGGCATCATCCAGGCCCGCCCCGACATCTGTGGGCTCATCACCGACGTCGAATTGTCCGGCAAGACCAACGGCTTCGAACTCGCCACGGCGGTCTCGGAAGCCCGGCCCAAACTGCCCATCGTCATCGTCTCGGGCCGCGCCGCCCCCGATCCCGAGCGGATGCCGGCGGGCGCCCGGTTCATCGCGCGGCCCTGCACCGGGGAGGACATCCTTTCGCAGCTGAAGGGCCTGCTGCCCTGCTGAATGCCTGACGGCCTCAGCCCGGCGTGTCCCCCTGGGCACGCCACCACGCGACCGCATCGTCGAGGCCGCGCACCAGATCGAAGCGCGGCCGAAATCCGACCGCGCCCATGAGAATATGTGTCCCGGACTCGATCACGGCCGGCTCCGCCGGGTTCAGCGGCCGGGCTCCGAAATCCAGGTGCTCGGCGCCCCCGATCCGGGCGGCGAGTTGCTCGAGGAGGGTGCGCACCGGGATCGCCTCGCCCGAGCCGATATTCACGGGACCGGTCACGTCGCTCGCCACGAGGGCGGCTAGAGCCTCGGCGGCATCGGCGACGTGCAGGAAGTCGCGGCGTTGGTGCCCTGCCGTCGTCGGAAATGGTGTGCGGGTCGATAGGGCCCGGATCGCGTCCGGGACGAGGCGCCCGCGCCGCTCGCCGGGTCCGTAGAGATAGAAGAGGCGGCCCCAGGCGAAGCCGAGTCCGTTCGTGGCGGCGTAGGCCTCCAGGATGCGCCGGGTCCCGTCCTTGGCGGCGCCGTAGAGCGTCGCGGGCCGGCAGGGCGTCGTCGCCTCGTCGAAGCGAGCCGCGTCCCATTCGTACTCGGCACAGGTGCCGGCGCCGACGAAGCGCCGCCCGCCCGCCGCCGCGAAGGCCTGGGCGAGGTCGAGGCTGGCCGCGACCCAGTCGAGGTTGCGCGCCGAGGTCCAGTAGCGGCCCGGCTCCGCATACCAGGCGAGGTGGAGGAGGTGGCTCGGGCGGATTTTCGCGACGAGAGCGTGGCGCGCCTCGGGCACCAGCAGGTCGGCCGCGTGCCAGTCCGCCTCGGGCGACGCGCCCCGCCCGACGCCATGGACCTCGAAGCCGCGTGCCCGCAGGGCCGGTACGGCGTGGCGGCCGACGAAGCCGGCCGCACCCGTGACGAGGACGCGACCGCTCACCGCACCCAGTCGGGATAGGCGAGGTCGCGCGCGGCGATCACCGTGACGGGCTCCGGCCAGGCGACGGCGAGGCTCGGGTCGTTCCAGCGCAGGCCCCGGGCGCTGCCGGCCACATAGGGACGGTCGATCATGTAGAGCACTTCCGCGCCGTCGCTGAGGGCCTGGAAGCCGTGGGCGAAGCCGGCCGGGATGTAGAGGGCGTGGCGGTTGGCGGCGTTGAGTTCGGTCCCGTAGGCCTGGAGGTAGGTGGCGGAATCCGGCCGCAGGTCGACGATCACGTCGTGGATCGCGCCGGCCGTGCAGCGCACGAGCTTGGTCTCCGCATGAGGCTCGGCCGCGAAGTGCAGGCCCCGCACGGTGCCGCGCCGGGCGTTGTGGGAGATGCTGGACTGGGCGAAGGCGCCGATCAGTCCGCGCGCGGCGAAGTCCTCGACGCAGACGGTGCGGGCGAAGAAGCCGCGCGCGTCGGCATGGGGTTCGGGGACGATGCGGTACGCGCCGGCGAGCGGCAGGGCCTCGAAGCGCATCGGCTCAGAACTCGGCCAGGTGCGGGATCGCCGTGACGAAGCGCCCGCCCCAGGCGCGGATCGCCGCCATCTCGCCCGCGATCTCGTCGCGCAGGTTCCAGGGCAGGATCAGAACGCAGTCCGGCCGCAGCGCGAGCAGGGCCTCCGGCGCCACCACCGGGATGCGGCTGCCGGGAAGCAGCATGCCCTGCTTGTGGGGCGAGCGGTCGGCCACCGCCCGCACCAGTTCGGGGCCGATGCCGCAATAGTTGAGGAAGGTGTTGCCCTTGGCGGCCGCCCCGTAGGCGCAGACCGTCCGGCCCGCCTCCCGCTCCGCGATGAGGAAGCGCAGCGCCGCGCACTTGATGTCCGCCACCGCCCGCCCGAAGCCCGCATAGCCGGTGGGCTCGAACAGGCGGGCCGCCCACTCGGTCAGCACCAGGCGCTCGAGGGCCTCGGTCGGGGCGTGGGCGGCGCCCTCGCGGCAGGCGAAGACGCGCAGCGAGCCGCCATGGGTCGGCCATTCCTCGACGTCGAACACCCGCAGGCCGTGTTGGCGCAGGACACCGATCACCACCCCGAGGGAGAGGTATGAGAAGTGCTCGTGGTAGATCGTATCGAACTGGCGCTGCTCGATCATGCGCAGGAGATGCGGGAACTCGAAGGTCGCGACACCCTCGGACTTCAAGAGGATGGCAAAGCCTTCCACGAAATCGTGGAGGTCGGGAACGTGGGCGAGCACGTTGTTGGCCGCCATCAGGTCGGCGGCGTGGCCCGCGGCGTGAAGGCGCCTGGCGGTCTCGGCCCCGAAGAACGCGACCTCGGTCGGCACGCCCCGCGCGCGGGCCGCCACAGCGACGTTGGCGGCGGGCTCCACCCCGAGGGCCGGGATGCCCCGCGCGACGACGTATTGCAGCAGGTAGCCGTCGTTGCTCGCCACCTCCACGACCTTGCTCTCGGGCCCAAGGCCGAAGCGCGCCTGCATGGCCGCGACATAGGCCTCCGCATGGGCGAGCCAGCCCGCGGAGAAGCCCGAGAAATAGGCATAGTCCGAGAAGATCGCCTCGGGCGTCTCGAAGGCTTCGAGCTGCACGAGGTAGCAGGCATCGCAGACGAAGGCGTGGAGCGGGTGGAAGGTCTCGCCCCGGCTGGCGCGCTCCGCCGGCACGTAGGCGTTGGCGAGCGGCGACAGCCCGAGATCGACCAGGCTCCGGCCGAGATGCGCACCGCAGACGCGGCAGGGACGATGTGCGCTCACGCCGGTCACGCTCCGAGGGCCTCGTAGGCGCCGATCTGCGCCAGGGTCAGGTCGCGGGCGCAGGCCCCGCCGGCCTGCGCCCGGTGCCAGGCCGCGGTCCAGGCCAGGGCCGCGTCGAGGCGCAGGCGCCGGTCCCAGCCGAGATGGGTGCGAGCCTTGGCCGAGTCGACCTTGAGGAAGGTCGCCTCGTGCGGGTGGATCGCCTGCGAGAGGTGCCACAGGGCGTCCGCCCCCCAGGCCTGGGCGAGTTCGTCGACGAGGTGGGCCACCGGCCGGCAATCCTCGTCGGCCGGGCCGAAGTTCCAGGCCTCGGCGTAGCGCGCGCCCCCCTCCCCCGACAGGCATTCGGCGAGGCGGAGGTAGCCGCTCAGGGGTTCGAGCACGTGCTGCCAGGGCCGGGTGGCGTGGGGGGCGCGGATCTCCACCGATTCGCCCCGCACGAAGGCGCGGACGATGTCGGGCACGAGCCGGTCCTCCGACCAGTCGCCGCCGCCGATGACGTTGCCCGCCCGGGCAGTGGCCACCTGGCACCCCCGCTGGTCGAGGAACGAGGTCCGGTAGGCCGCCGCCACCAGTTCGGCACAGCCCTTGGAACTGCTGTAGGGGTCATGGCCGCCGAGCGCTTCGGTCTCGCGGTAGCCCCAGGGCCATTCGCGGTTCGCGTAGGCCTTGTCGCTCGTCACCACCACGACGGCCCGGACGGAGGGCGTCGCCCGCACCGCCTCCAGCACGTGGGCGGTGCCCATCACGTTGGTGGCATAGGTCCCCAGCGGATCGCCGTAGGACGCGCGCACCAGGGCCTGGGCCGCCATGTGGATGACGATCTCGGGCGCCGTGGCGGTCAGACACGTGCGCACGGCCGCCGCGTCGCGGATGTCGGCGAGGTGCGAGTCGAGGCGCTCGCCGATGCCGGCGGTCGCGAACAGGCTCGGCGCGGTGTTGGGGGCCAGCGCCAGCCCGCTCACCCGCGCGCCCAGGCGCTCCAGCCACAGGCAGAGCCAGCCGCCCTTGAAGCCGGTATGGCCGGTGACGAGCACCCGCCGCCCGGCCCAGAAGGCGGGATCGGGATTCGGGTCGCGCGTACGCGGCAGGGGGAAGGGCGAGGGCTGCACGCTGTGAAACGATCTCCGGAAACGATCTTTCGCTGGCGCGTCAGACTACCAGCATTTCCAGGGCGGCGCGTCCCCCGCCCACAGGGCTTCGAGGTGGTTCTTGTCGCGCAACGTGTCCATGGCCTGCCAGAAGCCCGCATGGACGTAGGCCGCGAGCTGTCCGTCGGCGGCCAGCCCCTCCAGGGGCTCGGCCTCCCAGACCGTGGCGTCGCCCGCGATCCGGTCCAGCACCCGCGGCGAGAGCACGAAGAACCCGCCGTTGATGGTCGCCCCGTCCCCGGCGGGCTTCTCGCGGAAGCGCCGGACCGTGCCGTCCTCGAGTTCCAGCGCCCCGAAGCGGCCCGGCGGCGTCACCGCCGTGAGCGTCGCGAGCTTGCCGTGCGCCCGGTGGAAGGCGGCCAGCGCCGTGAGGTCGACATCGGCCACACCGTCGCCGTAGGTCATGAAGAAGTCCTCGTCGCCGAGGTACTCGCGCACCCGCTTCAGGCGCCCGCCCGTCATCGTGGTCTCGCCGGTCTCGATCAGCGAGACGCGCCAGTCCTCGGCGGTGCTGCGGTGGAAATCGACGTGGCCGCGCCCGATGTCGACGGTCACGTCGGACAGGTGCAGCCGGTAGTTCAGGAAGAACTCCTTGATGACGTAGCCCTTGTAGCCGAGGCAGATCACGAACTCGCGCACCCCGTGGGCGGCGAAGATCTGCATGATGTGCCAGAGGATCGGCCGCCCGCCGATCTCCAGCATGGGCTTGGGGCGCGTTACCGTCTCCTCGGAGAGGCGCGTGCCGAGACCGCCCGCGAGGATGACTGCCTTCATGGGATCCTGATGTTCTCGGCCTTGTCCCGCGGATGGACAGGCGACGCGTCACGGGTCCGGGCGGGACAGGATCGACCGGATCCTCGAGCGTCGGGCTCTCGCCGAAAGGCTTAATCGAGGGGGTCGGCTTCGTCCAGGCAGTCGGCTCCGTCCGAGGAAGTGCCCGCCCTGCTCGGCGCGCGGGACGGTTGACCGGCCCACCCCCGCAACCTACCTCCCCGCTCGCGAGGCCACGTCCTCCCCCCGCACGCGCGGGGCAGAAGTCCGGGACGGCCCGGCCCTTTCAGGAGGGCTGCCATGGCCTGGATCTATCTTGTCGCCGCGGGCGTGCTCGAAATCGTGTGGGCCTATGCGATGAAGCTGTCGGACGGCTTCACCCGGCCCTGGCCGTCCACGATCATGGCGGTGGCGATGGCGGGCAGCGTCGGACTTCTGGCGCTCGCCATGCGCACCCTGCCGCTCGGCACCGCCTACACCATCTGGACGGGCATCGGCGCCGTCGGCGCCTTCCTCGTCGGCATCGCGGTGCTGGGGGAGCAGGCGAGCGCGATGCGGCTCACCGCGGCGGCCCTGATCGTGTCCGGCCTCGTCCTGATGAAGCTGTCGAGCCCGCACTGAGCGGGCAGGCTCGACCGGACTTGATCAGAGCCCGACCCGTCCCTCCAGGGGGAACACCTTGGCGGGGTTCATCAGCCAGCCGGGGTCGAACACGTTCTTCACCCGCATCTGCTGCTCCAGATCGGCCTGGGCGTACTGGAAGCGCATGAGTTCGCGCTTCTCGATGCCGACGCCGTGCTCGCCCGTGAGGCAGCCACCGACCTCGACGCAGAGCTTGAGGATCTCGTCCCCGGCGGCCTCCGCCTTCTCCATCTCGCCGGGCTTGTTGATGTCGAACAGGATCAGCGGGTGCAGGTTGCCGTCACCGGCATGGAACACGTTGGCGACGCGCAGGCCCTTCTCGGCGCAGATCGCGCCGATGCGCTCCAGCACCCCGGGCAGCTGGCCGGTGGGGATGGTGCCGTCCATGCAGATGTAGTCCGAGATTCGGCCGGTGGCGCCGAAGGCGGACTTGCGGCCCTTCCAGATCGCGGCGCTCTCGGCTTCCGATTTCGAGACCCGGATGCTGGTCGGGTTGAAGTCGCTGGCGATGGCCTCGATGCGGGCGAGCATCGCCGTGCATTCGGCATCCGACCCTTCGACCTCGATGATCAGCATGGCCTCGGCGTCGCGCGGGTAGCCGGCTTGCGCGAAATCCTCGGTGATGAGGATCGCCTCGCGGTCCATGTACTCGATCGCCACCGGGATGATGCCGGCGCCGATGATGGCGGCCGTGCAGGCGCCCGCATCCTCCACCGAGCCGAAGCCGACGAGCGCCGGGCGTGCGCCCTCCGCCGCCCGCAGGATGCGCACGGTGGCCTCGGTGACGATGCCGAGCTGCCCCTCCGAGCCGCAGACGAGGCCGAGGAGGTCGTAGCCGGCCGCGTCGAGGTGCTCGCCGCCGATCTCCACCACGGTGCCGTCGTTCATCACCAGGGTGACGCCGAGCAGGTTGTTGGTGGTCACCCCGTATTTGAGACAGTGCGCGCCGCCGGAATTCATCGCGATGTTGCCCGCGATGGTGCAGGCGAGCTGGCTCGACGGGTCGGGCGCGTAGAAGAAGCCCTCGTGGCTGACCGCGCCCGAGATGGCGAGGTTGGTGATGCCGGCCTCGACCCGCGCGGTGCGGTTCTCGTAATCGACGGCGAGGATGCGGTTCATCTTGGCCACCCCGAGAATCACCGCGTCCTCCTGCGCGATGGCGCCGCCGGCGAGCGATGTGCCGGCGCCGCGCGGCACCACCCGCACGCCGTTGGCGTGGCAGAACGCCATCACGGCCGAGACCTCCGCCGTCGTCGAGGGCAGCACCACGGCCAGCGGCATCTTGCGGTAGGCGGTGAGCCCGTCCGTCTCGAAGGCGCGGCGCTCGTCCTCGGTGGTCACCAGGGCCTCGGGGGCGACCAGGGGGGCGAGGCCGGCGATGATCGCCTCGCGGCGGGCGACGACACCGGCATCGGGCACGGGAAAGGCGATCGACATGGGCATGTCCTCCGGGGGCGCGCCATCTTCATCATCCGCTCAGCCGGGATCGCCTATGAGGAGGCGACAGCGCGAGACGGAGGAACGGCGCTTTGCGAGGGAGCGTAGGACAAACACCGGCGCGGCGCATCCGGTTCGTGGCCTCGTCGGTCGGGGCGGAACCGAACGCCGTTGGAGAAGCTTCCTTTGGCCGCAGCGCATCGCAGTCCGCCTTGCGCGTTCCTGTCTCAATCTGTTCTAAACGGGTAAGCTCTGCCATAAGCCCAAGCGGCTGAAGCCGCTTCAAGGAGGAAACACACGATGCGTCATATCATGTTCGGCGCCGCCCTGGCCCTGCTGCTGCCTCTGTCGGCTCATGCCGAGGGCGACGCCGCCGCCGGCGAGAAGGCGTTCGCCCCGTGCAAGGCCTGCCACAACTTCGAGAAGAACGGCGTCGGCCCGACCCTGAAGGGCGTCGTCGGCGCGAAGGCCGGCGAGGGCGCGGACGGCTATGCCTTCTCGGCGGCCATGAAGAGCTCCGGCATCACCTGGGACGAGGCCAACCTCCACGAGTGGCTGACCGACCCGAAGAAGAAGATCCCGGGCACGAAGATGGTCTTCCCCGGCGTCAAGGACCCGAAGAAGGTCGACGACATCATCGCCTACCTCAAGACCAAGTCCTGATCCTCGAGACGTCTTGATCCCGAAGCACGGGTTTTAGGATCGCTCCGGCCCGCCCCTTCAGGGCCGGCCGGGCATGCTCGCGAAAGCGCGGTCCGGAAGCCGCTCCCGCCCTGGCGGGAGCGGCTTTTTCCATGCCTCGCCTCGATCAGGGCTCGCCCCTGTCAGGACCCGCGCCGTGCGGTGGTTTCGGGGCCGCCGGCGACCGGGCGGTCGTCGGCCTCGCCGAGGCCCGCATGCAATGCGCCGCGCAGGTTCATCAGGATGTCGAGGAGGGCCCGGCGCCCGTCGAGATCAAGGCCGGTCAGGCCGCCCACCTCGTCCGGCACGCATTGCATCCGCCCCTTCAAAGCCCGGCTCTTCTCGGTGAGGAAGATGCTGACCTGCCGCTCGTCGGTGCGGTCGCGGGCGCGGCGGACATGGCCGGCCGCCTCCAGACGCTTCAGCAGAGGCGTCAGGGTCCCGGAATCGAGGAACAGGCGCTGGCCGATCTCCTTGACCGTCAGGCCCTCCTCTTCCCACAGCACCAGCAACACCAGATATTGCGGGTAGGTCAGGTCGTGCCCCGCCAGCAGCGCCCGGTAGGCGCGCCCGAAGGCATGGGCCGTGGCGTAGACGGCAAAGCAGAGCTGGCTGTCGAGGCTCAGGGCGTCGGCGCCCGGGTCCGCGACCGGCTCGGTGCGGGGGCGGGTGGTCCGTCCCGACATGGTGCGGTGTCCTTCCTGATGGCGACCGGACGGAACCGGGGGCCTGTCACGACCTTATGCAAAACTCATATTGCGCACAATCAAGTTCCGTGCGAGATGAAAACTAGATTGCGCGCAATCGAGATCGCTTTAGCCGCAGCTGAAGCGTAGCGTTCGATCCGACCACCCCGTTCCACGACGAGGAGAGACCGACATGAAGGCACTCTACACCGCACACGCCCATGCCACCGGCGGCCGCGAGGGTTCCGCCGCGACCGACGATTCCAAGGTGGACGTCAAGCTCTCGACCCCGAAGGAGCTCGGCGGCGGCGGTGGCGCCGGCACCAATCCGGAGCAGCTCTTCGCGGCCGGCTACGCCGCCTGCTTCCTCGGCGCGATCAAGTTCGTGGCCGGCAAGGACAAGATCCAGGTGTCGGAGGAGTCCAAGATCGAGTCGAGCGTCGGCATCGGCCCGCGCGACGACGGCACCGGCTTCGGCCTCGTGGTCGCCCTCAAGGCAACCCTGCCGGGCCTCGAGCGCGCCGTCGCCGAGGATCTCGTGAAGCGCGCCGACGTGGTGTGCCCGTACTCCCACGCCACCCGTGGCAACATCCAGGTCGACATCTCGGTCGCCTGATCTTTCGCGTCGGCCGGGCGGTCAGTTCCGCTCGGCCGAAGCCTCGGGCCTGCTCCCCGGGAAATGCGTTTCCAGTACGTCCCAGACCCGCTCGACCATCTCGGCGACCGGCACCGAGAACTGGGCCGGGCGCGCGGCCTTCCACTCGGCGTTGCTGGTGATGGCGGCCGCCGCCTTGGCGCCCTCGATCAGGTCCTTGATCTGGACCTCGCCGGCCTCGCGCTCGTTCGAGCCCTGGATGATCGCGCAGGGGCTGCCGCGCCGGTCGGCGTATTTCATCTGCGCCTTCATGCCCGAGCCGCCGAGATAGAGCTCGGCCCGGATGCCGGCTTCGCGCAGACTCGAGACCAGCCGCTGGTAGTCGGCGATGTTGTCGCGGTCGAGGACGAGGATCACCACCGGGCCGGGCTTCTTCGTGCCCTCCAGGAGCGGACTCTTCACGAGTTGCAGCGCCGAGAACAGGCGCGAGACGCCGATGGAGAAGCCGGTGGCCGGCACCGGCTCGCTGCGAAAGCGCCCGACGAGGCCGTCGTAGCGCCCGCCGCCGGAAACCGAGCCGAAGCGCACGGTCTGGCCGTCCTCGTTGGTGACCGGGAAGGTCAGCTCCGCCTCGTAGACCGGACCGGTGTAGTATTCGAGCCCGCGCACCACGGACGGGTCGATGCGGATGCGATCCTCGTAGCCGGCAGCGGCGAACAGGGCGGCCATGTCGGCGAGTTCGCGCACGCCCTCCAGGCCGATGGCGCTGCCCGCGAGCGACGCCTCGAAATTCGACAGCGTGGTGGCGTTGTCGGCGGGCGCCGATCCGGTCCCGGTCCAGCCGGTGAAGGCCAGGACGCGCCCGATCGCCTCGTCCGCCAGACCCGCCCCCTTGGTGAAGTCGCCGCTCTCGTCCTTGCGGCCGTCGCCCAGCAATTCGCGCACGCCCGCATCGCCGAGACGGTCGAGCTTGTCGATGGCGCGCAGAACGGTCAGGCGCTGGCCGGCCTTGTCGGGGCCACTGAGGCCGATCGATTCCATCAGGCCGTCGAGCACCTTCCGGTTGTTGACCTTCACCACGTACTGGCCGGTGAGCCCGAGCTTCTCCAGGGTATCGGCCATCAGCATGCAGATCTCGGCATCGGCCGCCACCGAGCCGGCCCCGACGATGTCGGCATCGAACTGCATGAACTGGCGAAAGCGGCCCGGACCCGGCTTCTCGTTGCGGAAGACGTAGCCTGCGCGAAAGCTCCGGTAGGGCTTGGGAATCGCGTCGAAGTGCTCGGCCACGTGCCGGGCCAGGGGCGCGGTGAGGTCGTAGCGCAGCGAGAGCCAAGATTCGTCGTCGTCCTGGAACGAGAACACGCCCTCGTTCGGGCGGTCGAGGTCGGGCAGGAACTTGCCCAGCGCCTCGGTGTACTCGACGAAGGGCGTCTCCAGGGCCTCGAAGCCGTAGAGCTCGAAGCTTCGGCGGATCGTCTCCAGCATGCGGTGCTGGGCAGCGATCTCGTCCTCCCGACGGTCGACGAAACCGCGCGGCAGGCGCGGCTTCAGGGTGTCGGCCTTGTTTGAATCGGCCTTGGCCATGGTGATCTTCGCGTCCGTCGGGGCTGTTCGGGGTTCCGGGGGCTCTATCGCGGGTGGCCGGTAGCGGCAAGCGCGCCGGGTGTCTGGCGCCCGAACACCCGGCGTCAGAGCGCCAGGACGAGAAGGGCCGCGAGGCTCACGAGGGCGATGGGGATCTGCACCGGACGCAGGCGGGCGAAGAACAGCGGCGCCTCACCCCGCCGGGCCGCGATCGGATCGAGGACCGCGATGGCGGTGAAGCCGACGAGGAGCAGGAGCAGGGCCGGCACGGCCGCGCCGAGGGTCGCCAGCACCAGGGCGGCGAAGCCGAGGCTGAACAGCCCGATCATGGTGGCGATCTGCGCGACGGTGGCCCCGCCCTCGGTGCGGAAGCTGACGCCCCGGCGCACCCCGGACAGGAACAGCAGGATGGCGCAGCCCCATAGGATCGTCAGCGCGGCGGCGGCCTGTCCGAGGGCGGTGCCGCGCCAGCCCCAGGCGGCCAGCGCACCGGCGGCGAAGGGCAGCATCGGCCCGTAGCCGAACACGATGCTGAGCCACGGCACAGCGCGGGGTTCCGTGACCCGCAGGGTCCTTCCGTCGGGTCGATCGTCCATCGTCAGGCGCTCCGGTGGCTGAGGCACCCTCGCCAACCGGGGCGGGAACGGCCTGTTCCCCCCGCGGCAATCCGCCCTCAGGCCGTCTCCGGCTTGCGCTCGGGCGCGCGCCGGGCCTTCCGCGTCCCCTGCGTGGGCGCGGCCGCTTCCCCGGAGGACGTTTCGGCCGCGGCATCGCGCCTGCGCGTCCCGCGGCCCTCGCTGGTGGTGTCGAGCCAGAGCACGAGCGCGAGGGCGACGAGGGCCGGGGCGCCCAGCGCCAGGAACGCGCCGGTCCAGCCGAGCACCGATTGCGCGAGGCCGCCGTACCAGGCCGAGAGGGCGCCGCCGATGCCCTGGATGGCGTTGAGGGAGCCGAGCGCGGTCTGGGTCCGGCCGGAGCCCCAGGTGAGGTCGGCCACCACCACGGGCACCGCGACGCCGATGATGCCCGACGCCACGCCGTCGAGGATCTCGGCCGAGATCAGCCAGACGGGATCGTCGATGAAGGCCGAGAGCGCGGCGCGCACGGGGAGCACCGCGCAGGCTGCCACGAGGAGCTGGCGCCGGCCGCGCCGGTCGGCGAGCGAGCCCGCGAAAAGCGCCACCGGGATCATCACGAGTTGCGCCACCATGACGTAGCGGGCGGTCCAACTCGTGGCATCGACGGCGGTGGCCACCAGCTTCTGCCCGAGCAGAGAGAGCATGCCGCCGTTGCCGAGGTTGAACAGGGCAAGAGCCACGGCGAGCACGAGGAGCCGGCGGTCGGACACGATGCTGCGCAGGCCGGCCCGCTCGGGCTTGTTGTCGGAATCCTCCTGCCAGCCCACCGCCCGGCGCGCATTGTAGCAATGGCCCGGCGTGGTGAGCGTGGCGACGATCGCCAGCACCGCCATGCCGCCCAGCACCCAGAAGGCGATGGCCGGGCCGAACCAGCCGGTGCCGAGGCCGATGCCGCCGGCCGCGAGCAGGATGCCGAGATGGTTGAAGGCCTGGTTGCGGCCCTGCTGCTTCGGGAAGCGATCCTTGCCCACGATGCCGAGGGTGAGCGCGGTCACCGCCGGCAGCAGCAGCGTGCCGCCCGCCGCCGCCAACATCTGCGCGGCGAAGACCGGGATCACGCCCCGGGCCGGCAGCAGCAGCAGGGTGCCGCACAGGATCGCCCCGCAGGCCAGGGCGATCAGCAGCCGGGGCCGGCCGAGGCGGTCGACCAGGGCGCCGAAGGGGCCGCTCATGAGCAGCGAGCCGATGCCCACCAGGGTGGTGACGAAGCCCACCCGCGACGGGCTCCAGGCAGCGGATTGCGCCAGCCAGGTGCCCAGGAACGGTCCGAGACCGCCCTGGATGTCGCCCGTGAAGACGTTGATCAGGGCGAGATGATGCGTGGCGAGCATACGATCCGGGGGCTGGAGCGATCCGCCGATCCGACGGCGCTGCGGCGCGAGCCGACCCGCAAGCGGGCCGGCCGCGACTGGAAGCGCGTAACGGCCAAGTCCCGAATTCGATCCCGATCGTCCCGGACCGCACCGCGTCACGGGCCGGAACGGTGCGAGGTCCGGCCCGGCCGGGCGTTCTGGCGCCGAGGCCGATGCGTGTCAGCGGCGGCGCGATTCCGGGCGGCAGCCCGCGCGCGGCGTTCGACGCGATGCCCCGTATCCGCCGGCCCCGAGGACCGGCGGATACGGGGCGGCGTAGGTCTTCAGGAGGCGAGCGGACCGGCTGCGCCCTGCTGCGCCTGGGCTTCCATCGCCTTCTGGCGGTAGAGGCCCACGAAGTCGATCGGGTCGATGTAGAGGGGCGGGAAGCCGCCGTTGCGCACGGCCTCGGCGACGATTTGGCGCGCGAAGGGGAAGAGCAGACGCGGGCACTCGATCATCACGGCGGGGTGAAGCTGGTCCTCCGGGATGTTGCGCATGCGGAAGATGCCCGCATAGGTCAGCTCGAAGGCGAACAGCACCTCGCCGGCGATCTTGGCATCGCCCTCCAGGGTCAGCTCGACCTCGAAATCGACCTCGGCGATTTGCTTGGCGTTGACGTTCACCTGGATGTTGATCTGCGGACCGCTCTCCTGCGGCTGCAGCGAGCGCGGCGCGTTCGGATTCTCGAAGGAGAGATCCTTGGTGTATTGCGCGAGGGCGTTGATCGTGGGGGTGCCGTCGTCGGGCTGCGCCGTGGCGCCACCGTTGCCGTTCGGTGCGGGATTGTCGGCCATGGCGTTGTATCCTCTTCCTGGGTCTGCGGATGGGCGGTGCCGTGCCGGATCGAGGCCTCCGCCGATCTCCGCATCCCGGCGAATCGCGCGTGAGCGCGACCCGCGACGATGCGACCACCCGGCCGGCGCGGGAGCGCGCTATCACGCCCGTCCGGGCGGAACAAGGCGACGGGCCGGGGCGCGGCCCCTCGCGGCACCGGAACGGGCGCGGCCGGTCCGCACCCGGGACGCCCGCCTGGAACCGGCGGACCGGCCGCCCCATATCCCTGTGCGCGACCCCGGAGGTTCGAGCCATCCCGAGACCGTGCCCTCCCGCACCGGGCCTGCCCCGCGTCGGCCCGCCGCCCTCCGGACCGCGAAGACGCGGCTCGATCCTTGCGCGACACTCGGCTAAAGCGCCACATGGTCGAGCTTCTCGGCCGCGTGTCTCGGCCGGAACCTCCAGCCGCGTGCTCCTGCCGGGGACCGGACCGGGTTTCGGAGCCCCTTGGAACAACGTATTCGTGCGACGGCCACGATCGGATCAGTGATGCAGGACTCCTTCGACTTGACCACCCTGATCTTCCTCGCGCTGGCGGTCTTCGTCATCTGGCGGCTGCGCTCGGTGCTGGGCCAGAAGACCGGAACGGAGCGCTCGCCCTTCAAGCCGGTGGACCGCAGCCGCACCGAGCCGCCGGCCGCGCGCGGGGACGGCGACAACGTGGTGCGCCTGCCCGGCGCCGACCGCGCGCAGGCCCAGGCCGACCGGGGCCAGGCGGCGCCGAAGGCGGATGCCCGCGACTGGCGCGGCATCGCCGAGCCCGGCTCGGCCATCGCCCAGGGCCTCGAGAGCGTCGTCCAGGTGGAACCGAACTTCGATCCGCGCGCCTTCGTGGAGGGGGCCAAGAGCGCCTACGAGGCCATCGTGATCGCGTTCGCCAAGGGGGACCGCAAGACCCTGCGCAGCCTGCTCTCCCGCGAAGTCTGCGAGGGCTTCGAGCGCGAGATCGACGCCCGCGAGGGACGCCGCGAGACCGTGGAGACCACCTTCGTCTCCCTCGACAAGGCCGAGATCGTGGCGGTCGACGTGAAGAACCGCGTGGCCCAGGTCACCGTGCGCTTCCTCTCCCACCTCATCACCGCCACCCGCAACGCGCAGGGCCAGGTAACGGACGGCAGCGCCGAGACCGTGGTGGAGGTGCCCGACGTCTGGACCTTCGCCCGGACGCTGGGAACCCGCGACCCGAACTGGCAGCTCGTGGCGACGGAAGCCGGCGCCTGAGCCGCCCGGCCGACCGCGTGACATTCCGGCCTGCGGCCGTCGCGGCCGCCCTCGCCCTCCTCTACCTCCCCTGCCCCGGCTCGGCCGCCCCCGCGGCCGAGCCGTTGCGCGTGGGCGACGCGGTACTGGAGCCCGTGGAGACCGCGCGCCTGGCCGGATTTCCGGGCCCCGACGCAAGCGAGGCCCTGGCGGCCTTCCGGCGGACCTGCGCGGCGACGCCGGCAGCCCCCCAGCCCACCGGCGTGGCCGGCTCGGCGGAAGCCCTAGCGGCGGCCTGCGCCCGGGCGGCGGCGATGCCCGAGGCCGAGGCGGGCCGCTTCTTCACGGAAACCTTCGAGGCCTACCGGGTCGTCCGCCCCGCGGCGGACGGGACGCCGGAGCGCCGCAGCGGCTTCCTGACCGGCTATTTCGAGCCGGAACTCGACGGCTCCGCGACACCCGGCCCCGGCTATACCGCCGCCGTGCTGGCCCGGCCCGACGACCTCGTCGGCCTGGAACCCGGCGAGACGCGGCCGGGCCTCGACCCCGCCCTGCGCGCCGCGCGCCGGATCGGCGACGCCTTCGAGGCCTATCCGGACCGGGCGGCCATCGAGGACGGCGCCCTGGGCGAGCGCGCCCACCCGCTCCTCTACCTGCGCGACGCCGTCGACCTGTTCGTGCTCCAGGTCCAGGGCTCGGGCCGCGTCCGCCTCGCCGACGGGCGCTCCGTGCGGGTGCTCTATGACGGGCGAAACGGGCGCCCCTACACCTCCATCGGCAAGCTCATCGTCGCAGAGGGCCACCTGCCGCTGGAGGGCCTCACCCTGGCACGCTGGACCGGCTGGCTGCGGGCCAATCCGGGCCACGCGCGGCGGCTGATGCGGGCCAACGCCTCCTACATCTTCTTCCGGCTCGCCGAGATCGCGGATCCCGCCCTCGGCCCCCCCGGCGCGGCCGGGGTGCCCTTGAGCCCGGGCCGCAACGTCGCCGTCGACGCCACGCTCTGGCGCTACGGCCTCCCCTTCTGGCTCGAGGGCCGGATCGCGGGTGACGCCGCGCCGGGGCGCCTCGTCGTGGCGGCCGATACGGGCTCGGCCATCGTCGGCCCGGCCCGGGGCGACCTCTATCTCGGCACCGGCGCGGAGGCGGGCGTGCGCGCCGGCAACCTGCGCGACGCGGTCGGCTTCGTGGTGCTGCTGCCGCGCGGCGCCGGACCCGCCGCCCCATGAGGATCCCCCGGCGCCCGCGCGGCCTCTCGGGGGAGGACGCCTACCTGTGGGGCGAGATCGCCCGGCTGATCACCCCCTTGCGCGGCCGCGCGGTGCCGCGCCCGGAGGCCGCGCCGGCGAAAGCCCCGGCGCCGGTTCCGGCGAGCCAGGTCTCCGGCCCCAAGCCGTCCGCGCTCAAGCCCGCGCCCCCGAAACCCGTGCCCCTGAAGCCAGCCCCCCCGAAACCCATGGCGCGTACGCTCGCCAAGCGCGCCGCCCTGAAGCCGACCCCGCCGCCGGCCCCGGCGGCCCCCGTCGTCGCCCCCGCCCCGCCCCAGGCCCCAGGCCTGGAGCGCCGCGTCCGGCTCGCCCTGCGCCGCGGCGCGCTGCAGGTCGATGCCCGGATCGACCTGCACGGGATGTATCAGGCGGAAGCGCACGGGGCGCTGATCGGCTTCCTGATGCGGGCGCGCGCCAGCGGACACACCCACGTCCTCGTGGTCACCGGCAAGGGCGGCCCGGGCTACGACGAGGCCTTCTCGGAGCGGGGCGTGCTGCGCCGGAGCGTGCCGCACTGGCTCCGGTCGCCGGAATTGCGGGGCGTGGTGCTCGGCTTCGAGGAGGCGGCGCGCCACCACGGCGGGGCCGGCGCCCTCTATGTGCGTCTACGCCGCCGCTGATCCGGCTTGACGCGCGGACGGACCTTGCGAAGACCGGGCAAACCCGCTACGGGTAAAGTCTCTCCTCGTTACGCCGTGCTGCATCCGCGAGCCCTGAGGCTCCGCAAAGACGATGCGCGGAGCCGTTCTTCGCACGAACGCTCCGACTGACAGGCGCCGAAAAGGCGCCCGGCGATCAAACTCCCCGATACCATCGATTTGAATCTGCCCCGATTCCCTACCCTTCCCGCCGGTTCCGAATCTCCCATGACGTCACCGTACGAAGCCCTCCCCGTGGACCATTCGGCCGACGGCGGAATCGTCGCCGCAGACCTTGACGCCGTGCGCGAGGTCAAGCTCCAGGACCTCAAGTCCAAGACGCCGACCGACCTGATCGCCTTCGCCGAAGAGGTCGAGGTCGAGAACGCCTCGACCATGCGCAAGCAGGAGCTGATGTTCGCCATCCTGAAGCAGCTCGCTGCCAAGGAGGTCGAGATCATCGGTGCCGGCACCGTCGAGGTGCTGCAGGACGGCTTCGGCTTCCTGCGCTCCTCCGATTCGAACTACCTGCCGGGTCCCGACGACATCTACATCTCGCCGACCCAGATCCGCCGCTTCGGCCTGCGCACGGGCGACACCGTCGAGGGCCCGATCCGCGGCCCCAAGGACGGCGAGCGCTACTTCGCGCTGCTGAAGGTCAACACGATCAACTTCGAGAACCCGGAGAAGATCAAGCACAAGGTCCATTTCGACAACCTGACGCCGCTGTTCCCAACCCAGCGCTTCAAGCTCGAACTGGACAATCCGCCGAAGAAGGATTTCTCGCCGCGGATCATCGATATCGTCGCCCCCATCGGCAAGGGCCAGCGCGCCCTGATCGTGGCGCCGCCGCGCACCGGCAAGACCGTGCTGATGCAGAACATCGCGCAGTCGATCACCATCAACCACCCGGAATGCTACCTCATCGTGCTGCTCATCGACGAGCGGCCCGAGGAAGTGACCGACATGATCCGCTCGGTGAAGGGCGAGGTCATCGCCTCGACCTTCGACGAACCGGCCACCCGCCACGTACAGGTCGCCGAGATGGTGATCGAGAAGGCGAAGCGCCTCGTGGAGCATGGCCGCGACGTGGTCATCCTGCTCGATTCGATCACCCGCCTCGGCCGCGCCTACAACACGGTCGTCCCCTCCTCCGGCAAGGTGCTGACGGGCGGCGTCGACGCCAACGCCCTGCAGCGCCCGAAGCGCTTCTTCGGCGCGGCCCGCAACATCGAGGAGGGCGGCTCGCTCTCCATCATCGCGACCGCGCTCATCGACACCGGCTCGCGCATGGACGAGGTGATCTTCGAGGAGTTCAAGGGCACCGGCAACTCCGAGATCATTCTCGACCGCAAGGTCTCCGACAAGCGCATCTTCCCGGCCATCGACATCACCCGCTCGGGCACCCGCAAGGAAGAGCTCCTGGTGCCACCGGACGCCCTCAAGAAGACCTACGTCCTGCGCCGCATCCTCAACCCGATGGGCGTCACGGACGCGATCGAGTTCCTCATGGACAAGCTGCGCCAGACCAAGAGCAACAACGACTTCTTCGACTCGATGAACACCTG
Organism: Methylobacterium sp. J-078; assembly: GCF_022829285.1. Taxonomy (GTDB): domain Bacteria; phylum Pseudomonadota; class Alphaproteobacteria; order Rhizobiales; family Beijerinckiaceae; genus Methylobacterium. Next base: position 131,422 of record NZ_JAKSYI010000096.1, on the reverse strand, counting down.
AGCCCATCTGGCCGGACGCGGGTGCGTGGTACGCCGCGTCCGGCCAACCCCCTGCTGACATTCAACGATTTCCAGCTGAAACAAATCCGTTAGCTGGTTAACGATCGCTTGACGCGACCGGCGTCGGCGTCCAGGGCGTCGCCACCATGCCCGAACAGACCACCCTCTTCGCGCCCGCCACCGGCCCGGGCCGCTCGGCTGTCAGCGTCATTCGGGTCAGCGGACCGGCCTCGGCGGACGTGATCCACACGCTCGCTGGCCCCCTCCCCGCCCCCCGGCGCCTCTCCCTTCGCACTCTGCGCGCCCCCGATGGCACGCCGCTCGACGAGGCCCTCGTCGCCTGGATGCCGGGGCCTGCCAGTTTCACCGGCGAGGACATGGTGGAACTCCACCTCCATGGCGGCATCGCGGTCCGCAGCGCGGTCCTGCGGGCATTGGCCGACATTCCCGCCTGCCGCCCGGCCGAACCCGGTGCCTTCACCCGCCGCGCCTTCCTCAACGGCCGCCTGGATCTCACCGAGGCCGAGGGCATCGCCGACCTCATCGACGCCGAGACCGAAGCGCAGCGGCGTCAAGCGTTGCGCCAGCTCGACGGCGCCCTCGGCCGGATCGTGGCCGACTGGCGCCACCGCCTTATCGACCTGCTCGCGAGCGTGGAAGCGGCCCTCGACTTCTCGGACGAGGGCGACGTCGACGACGCGGCTCTGGATGCCGCCCTGGCGGACAAGGCGCGGGCGATCCGCGACGAGGTGGCGGCTGTGCTTGCCGATGCCCGCCGCGGCGAGCGCTTGCGGGACGGCTTCACCGTCGTCCTCGCTGGGCCGCCCAATGCCGGCAAGTCGACGCTGCTGAACGCCCTGAGCCGACGCGAAGCGGCGATCGTCTCATCCACGCCCGGCACGACCCGGGACGTCATCGAGATCCGCTGCGACCTCGGTGGCCTGCCGGTGATCCTCGTCGACACCGCAGGCCTGCGCGAGGCAGGCGACGCGATCGAGGCGGAGGGTATCCGCCGCACGCGGGCCCGCATGCAGCAGGCCGACCTCATCGTGATGTTGGAAGGCCCGGAGGCGGAAGGGGTGTTGTCCGGATTGATGCCGTTCGTGCCCGTGCTCCAGGTTCGCACCAAGCGCGACCTCGATGCTGGCGCCGTCCTGCCGGACACCACGATCGGCATCTCGGCGCTCACCGGATCTGGCCTCGATCGGCTGTTGGCGGCGATCGAGGACGAGGCGGTCCGGGCCGTCGGACACGGCGATGCCCTGATCACCCGTGAGCGCCACCGCCTCGGCCTGTCCCGCTGCCGCGAGCACCTCGACCGGCTGCTGGCAGGCACCGCCTTGCCCGAACTCGCGGCCGAAGATTTGCGTCTCGCCGTTCGCGCCCTCGGGGAGGTGGCGGGCCATGTCGGCGTGGAGGAGATGCTGGACAGACTGTTCTCCGGCTTCTGCATCGGCAAGTAGCCGATCCTGACTCCGCTCTGTGACCGTGGAGGCACGGACCTCCGGTTTCACGTGAAAACAGAGATCCGCATCATCGATCCGTTGACCATTCCGGCCGCAGGCGCTTAATCGAACCCATGCACCAAACCCCTGATTCCTACGACGTCATCGTCGTCGGCGGAGGCCATGCCGGCGTCGAGGCCGCGGCCGCCGCCGCCCGGATCGGCGCGCGGACGGCCCTGGTCACCCATCGGGCCGCTACCATCGGCGCGATGTCCTGCAACCCGGCAATCGGCGGTCTCGGCAAGGGCCATCTCGTGCGCGAGGTCGATGCCCTCGACGGCCTGATGGGGCGCGTCGCCGATGCTGCTGGCATCCAATTCCGGCTTCTCAACCGGCGCAAGGGCCCGGCGGTGCGCGGTCCTCGGACCCAGGCTGACCGCAAGCTCTATGCGGCCGCCATGCAGGCAGCGATCGCCGAGACCGCGAACCTGCGCGTGATCGAGGGAGAGGTCGCCGACATCGCCCTCGCGCAGGGTCGGGTCTCCGCCGTGATCTTAGCCGACGGGCGCCCCCTCCCCTGCGGCGCCGTCGTGCTGACCACCGGCACCTTCCTGCGCGGACTCATCCATATCGGCGAGACCCAAATCCCGGCCGGACGCGTCGGCGAGGCCCCGTCCGTTGGCCTGGCACAGACCCTCGACCGCGCAGGCTTCGCCCTCGGTCGCCTCAAGACCGGCACGCCTGCCCGCCTCGACGGCCGCACCATCGACTGGTCCGGCCTCGAGATGCAGTCGGCGGACGCGGATCCTGTCCCGTTCTCGACCCTGACGGAGCGGATCACCACGCCGCAGATCCAGTGCGGCATCACCCGCACAACGCAGGCGGTGCACGATCTTATCCGCGCCAACCTGCATCGCTCGCCGATGTACTCGGGCGGCATCGCCAGCCGGGGCCCGCGCTACTGTCCATCGATCGAGGATAAGGTCGTCCGCTTCGGCGACCGGGAGGGACACCAGATCTTCCTTGAACCGGAGGGCCTCGACGACCCAACGGTCTATCCCAACGGCATCTCGACCGCGCTGCCCGAGAGCGTCCAGCGCGACGTCATCGCGCTGATCCCCGGCCTGGAGCGGGCCAGGATCCTGCGCCCGGGCTACGCCATCGAGTACGACTACGTCGATCCCCGCGAACTCGATGCCTCCCTTCAGGCCAAACGTCTGCCAGGCCTGTTCCTGGCCGGTCAGATCAACGGCACCACAGGCTACGAGGAGGCGGCGGGGCAGGGGTTGGTCGCCGGCATCAACGCCGCCCGCCTCGCCGGCGGCTCTGCGCTGACCACCTTCGACCGAGCCGAATCCTATCTCGGTGTGATGATCGACGACCTCGTCACCCATGGGGTGAGCGAGCCCTACCGCATGTTCACCTCGCGCTCGGAGTACCGACTTTCGCTCCGCATCGACAATGCCGACGAGCGCCTGACGCCGAAGGGCGCCGCTCTCGGCTGCGTCGGCGCGCGTCGGGCGGCGCATTTCGCCGCCGCGCAGACGGCCCTCGACGCCGCACGCGCGCAACTCGACACCCTGAGCCTGACCCCCAACCAGGCCCGCGCCGTCGGCGTCGCGCTCAATCAGGACGGCATCCGCCGCAGCGCCTTCCAGCTCCTGTCCTACCCGGAGATCGATTGGGCGCGGCTGAGCGCAGTCTGGCCGGAACTCGCCGCCGTCCCGCCCCGCGTGGCCGAGCGGCTCTGCACCGACGCCACCTATGCGGTCTATCTCGACCGCCAGCAGGCGGACATCGAGGCCTTCCGCCGGGACGAAGCGGTGGCCCTGCCGATCCGCCTGGATTATGCGGGCATTCCGGGACTGTCGAACGAGATGCGTCTGAAACTCGAGGCCGTGCGCCCTGGCACCCTCGGTCAGGCCGCGCGGATCGAGGGCGTGACCCCAGCCGCCCTCACGCTGCTCGCCGCCCATGCCCGCCGAGCCGATCGTGGGGCCGCCCATGGCCTCTGATCGCGACCGCGATCGGGTCTTGGCCGCAGCGGGTGTTTCACGTGAAACAGCCCAGCGCCTCGACCTCTATGTCGAGCAGCTCCGCCGCTGGCAGAACGTGAAGAACCTCGTCGGGCCCGCCACCCTGTCGGAAGTCTGGACCCGCCACATCGCCGATGCGCTCCAGCTTCGGGAGATCGCGCCGGAGGCGGAAACCTGGCTCGACCTCGGCGCCGGGGCCGGCCTGCCCGGCCTCGTCCTGGCCATCGCCGGCCACGAGCGTCCCGGCTTCCGAGTCGATCTCGTGGAGAGCAATGCGCGCAAGTGCGCCTTCCTCACCGAGACCGCCCGCCTGACCGGAGCCCCCGCGAAGGTCCACAACGCCCGAATCGAAGCGGTCATTGGCGATCATCGCGGCGTCGCGGTGGTCTGCGCGCGGGCGCTCGCCCCCCTCACCCAGTTGCTCGCCTGGGCGGAGCCGCTGTTGACAACCGGCACGGTCGGACTGTTTCCGAAAGGACGTGATGTCCAATCGGAATTGACCGAGGCCGCGCAACGGTGGAGATTCGTTTACGATCTCGTGCCGAGCCGAACCGAGTCGGAAGCGCGGATCGTCCGCGTCACGGCCCTATCTCGCGTGGATTCATGACAAGCGATCCGACTCCCGTACCGACGACCGGCGGCAATCCGGATCGGCCGCTGCGCATCCTGGCGCTGGCCAACCAGAAGGGCGGCGTCGGCAAGACGACGACGGCGATCAACCTCGGCACGGCGCTCGCCGCCATCGGCGAGAGCGTGCTGGTGATCGATCTCGATCCGCAGGGCAACGCCTCGACGGGCCTCGGCATCGACCGCCGCCAGCGCAAGGTCTCGACCTACCACGTGCTGGCCGGCGAGGCCTCTCTCGGGCAGGCCTGCATCCCGACCGCCGTGCCGCGCCTGATGGTGGCGCCCTCCACCATGGACCTCCTCGGCCTGGAGCTGGAGATGGCGAGCGCGCCGGACCGCGCCCATCGCCTGCGCAACGTCCTCAAGGGCGTCGGCGAGACGGGCGCCACGGCGGGCATCACCTACATCCTGATCGACTGCCCGCCCTCCCTCAACCTCCTCACCATCAACGCCCTGGCTGCCTCCGACGCGGTGCTGGTACCGCTGCAATGCGAGTTCTTCGCCCTGGAGGGTTTGAGCCAGCTGCTGCGCACGGTCGAGCAGGTGCGCGGCGCGCTCAATCCGCGCCTGACCATCCAGGGCATCGTCCTGACGATGTTCGATCCGCGCAACAACCTGTCGGCGCAGGTGGTGGCGGATGTGCGCAGCTTCATGGGCGAGAAGGTCTACGAGACCATGATCCCGCGCAACGTGCGCGTGTCCGAGGCACCCTCGCACGGCAAGCCGGTGCTGCTCTACGATCTCAAGTGTGCGGGCTCGCAGGCCTATCTGCGCCTCGCCTCGGAGATCATCCAACGCGAGGGGCGCCTGCCCGTCGCGGCGTGACGCGGCGGGGGCGCCCTGCCCCCGCCCTATGAAGCGGTCCAGTCAGGTTCGGAGTTGAAGCAGGTGGCGATGGCGGATGATGTGGTGCGGCCCCGGCTCGGGCGCGGCCTCGCGGCCCTGATCGGCGATTTCGGCGACGACAACGCCGAGGCGAGCAAGTCCCAGGCGCAGCGCAAGGTTGCGGTGGAATTCCTTCGCCCGAACCCGCGCAACCCGCGCCGCCGCTTCAACGAGTCGGACCTCGAGGAGTTGTCGGCCTCGATCAAGGTGCGCGGCATCATCCAGCCGATCGTGGTGCGGGCGCTCGCGGGCGTGCCCGACACCTACGAGATCGTGGCGGGCGAGCGCCGCTGGCGCGCGGCCCAGCGCGCCGGGCTTCACGAAGTCCCGGTGGTCACCGTGGAGATCGACGACCGGACCTCCCTCGAATTCGCCATCCTGGAGAACGTCCAGCGCACCGACCTCAACGCCATCGAGGAGGCCGCCGGTTACGAGCGGCTGATGAGCGAGTTCCAGTACAGCCAGACCGAACTCGCCGAGATCCTGGGCAAGAGCCGGAGCCATCTCGCCAACACCCTGCGCCTGCTCCAGCTCGCCCCCGCGATCCAGGACCGGGTCGTGGCCGGCGAGATCACGGCAGGCCATGCCCGCGCGCTGCTGGGCGTGCGCGATGCCGAGAGTGTCGCTCGCCGGATCGTGGAGGAGGGGCTGTCCGTCCGCGAAGTCGAGGCCCTGGCCTCCGCCGAGGTGCCCGAGGGCGATGGCCCCCGTCCCGGCCGGCCCCGCCGTGCGGCCGAGAAGGACGCCGAGATCCGCACCCTCGAACAGGCCATGGCCCGGGCGCTCGGCGTGACCGTGGCCCTGAAATCGAAGGTTGCGGGCGCCGGCGAGATCCGCATCCGCTACGAGACCGCCGAGGAGCTTCGGGGCCTCTGCAACCGCTTCAAGGTCTCCCTGCCGGAGTCCTGAACCTCAGCGCCGCCGGGCGGCCTCGGTGGCGATGCGCAGGAGCGTGCTCGAGGCCTGGGCATGGGCCAGTTCCGGGTCCGCGCGGCGACAGGCCAGGACGGCCTCCTGTAGCAGCTGGATCGCGTACCGCAGGGCCGGGGGCGACCAGCGGGCGAGCTGCGTCTCCACCAGCGCCTTGCGCCGGAAATGGAGACCGCGCCAGTTGGCTACCATCAGACTGGCACTCTGCCCCTCCCCGGCGAGCCGCGTGGCCAGCAGCGTCAGGGCATGCCGCAGGGCTGCGCCCAGCATGACCGAGGGGTCCATGCCCTCGTGGCGGAAGCGGCGGTAGTCGCGCTCGACCTCGCCGCTGCGCCCGGCGAAGGCGGCATCGATCAGCGTGTTGAGGACACTGCCGGCGACATCGCTGACCACCGCCTCGACATCGTCGAGGCTCACCTGGCCCTGCCCGTGCGCGTAGAGGCTGAGCTTCTCGATCTCCGAGAGGCTGGCGCCCCGGTCTCCGCCGAGGCTCGTGGCGAGAACGTCCCGGGCGTCGCGGGCGATGCGCAGGCCCTGGTCTTGGAGCGTGCGGTCGATGAGGTCGGCCAGCGCCCGCTCGTCGTCCGGGTAGCAGGGCAGGGCGAGGGCCTTCGGCGACTTCTCGCAGAGCGTCCGCAGGGGCGCGCTCTTGGCGAGGTCGCCGGCCTCCACCACGATGCGGGCGTTCTGGATCTCGGCCTTGAGTGCCGCCTCGACGGCGGGGGCGTAGTTGCGGCTGCCCGACCGGACCCAGATCGTGCGCGTGCCGCCGAACAGCCCGACGGTACCGGCCTCGTCCACGAGGCGGCCGGGGTCCTGGGCGAGCACGTCCCCGTCGATCTTCACCATGGCGAAGGGATCGCCCGGATCGCTGACGAAGGCTTCCGCCAGCGCCTTGGCGCGGGTGAAGACGAGGCCCGTATCCGGGCCGTAGACGAGCAGGATGGCGATGCGCGGATCGGGCCCGCGCCGGATCAGCCCGTCGACGTCGCTGGCCTTGACGGCGGTCACGGGGCGGTCGCGCTCAGGGCTTCGTCACCAGCACGGAGGCGATGCGGGTCTTGATCTGCTCGGCGAGGACCTTGGCGAGGCGGATCTCGGCGTCGCGGGCGGCTCGCAGGCTGGCGAAGCGCTGGATCGAGCGGTCGTAGGTCGCGGTCGAGGTCGCCACGCCCTCGCTGATGATCTTCGTGCCGCTGAGGTCTTCCAGGGCGTACTTGATCGTACCCACGATGGTGCCGGCCTCGGCGCGACCGGTCTGCGAGGACACGATCGGCGTCTGCACCGTCTCGCTGCCCTGCATCTTCAGGCGGTAGCGCTTGGTCGAGGGCTGGCCCGAGCCGTCGAGGTCGAAGATGAGTTCGCTGCGCAGATAATGCCCGAGGCGCTCCTGGCCCTGCGCCATGAGAACGTCGTCGACCTGCACCGAGGCGAGGAGGGCGGACATCGGCTCGCCCGAGGCGGTGGGACCGTAGAGGGGGCGGAAGCAGGCCGACAGGTTGAGCGCCAGGACGGCGACGGCGGTGACCCGCACGGCTCGGCCGACCGTCCCGGTCGCCGCTGCCCGAACCGCCCCTGCCCCGTTTGCCAAGCGCATCATGCCCGCCGCCGTCCCGCTGCCTCGTCCCGCCCGTCTGTACGGCGAACCGGGGTTCGACGACAGCCTATTCGGCGCAAGCTTTACGTTTCCTATCCGGCAGGATCATGGTCGCCGGTTCGTGTCTCTAGACGACGAGGTTCACGATCCGACCCGGGACCACGATCACCTTCTTCGGCGCCCGGCCCTCCAGGGCCCGCTGCACCGCCTCGTCGGCGAGCACCAGGGCCTGGACCGCGGCGATGTCGGCACTGCGCGGCACCGTGACGTCCGCCCGCTTCTTGCCGTTGAGCTGGACGGGAAGGGTGACGCTGTCCTCCACGAGGAGCGCGCGCTCCACCTCCGGCCAGCCCGCCTGCGCGACGAGACCGTCGCGGCCGAGCGCCCGCCAGCATTCCTCGGCCAGATGCGGCATCATCGGGGCGATCAGCTGGGTCAGGATCCCGGCCGCCTCCCCGGCGACGCTTCGCGAAACGCCGCTGCGCAGGGCCTCGTCGAGGGCGTTGGCCAGGGTGTAGACGTGCGCCACGCAGCGGTTGAAGCGCAGGCGTTCCACATCCTCCTCCACGGCGGCCAGGGCCTTGTGCGCGGCCTTGCGCAGGGCGGCGTCGCCCGCACCCTCGGCCGTCTCAACGGCGCTTGCCAGGGAGACCAGGCGCCAGACGCGCTGCACGAAGCGGGCGGCACCCTGGACGCCGTCCTCCGTCCAGATCACGTCGCGCTCGGGGGGCGAGTCGGAGAGCATGAACCAGCGCGCCGTATCGGCGCCGTAGCTGGCGATGATGTCGTCCGGATCGACGACGTTCTTCTTCGACTTCGACATTTTCTCGATGGCACCGATAGTGATCGGTTCCGCCGTTTTCACGTGAAACGCCTCGCGTGTTCCGGCTTCGGCCGAGATTCGAATATCGGCCGGCGGCACCCAGGCTCCGGCGGGGTCCTTGTAGGTCTCGTGGACGACCATGCCTTGCGTGAACAACCCGTCGAAGGGCTCCGAAACGCCGGACCAGTCGGTAGCCTTCATCGCTCGCATGAAGAAGCGGGCGTAGAGCAGGTGTAGGATCGCGTGCTCGATGCCGCCGATATACTGGTCGACGGCGAGCCACTGGTCGACGGCCCGGCGATCGGTGGGCGCATCCTGCAGCCAAGGCGCGGTGAAGCGGGCATAGTACCAGGACGAGTCCACGAAGGTGTCCATGGTGTCGGTCTCGCGCCGCGCCGGCTGCCCGCAAGTGGGGCAGGGGACGTTGCGCCAGGCGTGATCCCGCTCCAGCGGGTTGCCGGGCACGTCGAAGGAGACCTCCTCGGGCAGCTTCACCGGCAGGTCGGCCACCGGCACGGGCACGGGGCCGCAGGCCTCGCAATGGATGATCGGGATCGGGCAGCCCCAGTAGCGCTGGCGCGAGACGCCCCAGTCCCGCAGGCGGAACTGCACCTTGCGCTGCGCCACCGGCTCACCGTCGAGGATCTCCGCCTCCAGGCGATTGGCCACCGCGTGGAAGGCCTCGTCGGTGGTCATGTCGTCGAGGAAGCGCGAATTGATCATGCGCCCGTCGCCGTCATAGGCGGTGTCGGTGACGACGAAGCTCGCCGCGTCCTGGTCCTCCGGGCAGACCACTGGCGTGTTGCCGAGTCCGTACTTGTTGGCGAAGTCGAGGTCGCGCTGGTCGTGCGCCGGGCACCCGAACACCGCGCCGGTGCCGTACTCCATCAGCACGAAGTTCGCGACATAGACCGGCAGCAGCCAGGACGGATCGAGGGGGTGGCGGACCTTCAGGCCGGTGTCGAACCCGAGTTTTTCCGCCGTGTCGATGGCGGCCTGGGCCGTGCCGGTGCGCCGGCATTCCTCGATGAAACTCTGGAGGGCCGGGTGGGCCGGGGCGAGCGCCGCCGCGATCGGGTGGTCGGCGGCGATGGCCAGGAACTTCGCCCCGAACAGGGTGTCGGGCCGCGTGGTGTAGACCTTGATCTCGGACTCGAGATGGGACGGGGGCGCCTCCAGGGCGAAGCGGACCTCCAGCCCCTCCGAGCGGCCGATCCAGTTCTTCTGCATCACCCGGACTTTTTCCGGCCAGCGCTCCAGACCGTCGAGGGCGTCGTAGAGGTCCTGCGCGAAATCGGTGATCTTGAAGAACCACTGGGTCAGCTCGCGCTGCTCCACCAGGGCGCCCGAGCGCCAGCCGCGCCCGTCGATGACCTGCTCGTTGGCGAGCACGGTGTGGTCCACCGGGTCCCAGTTCACTTTCGCCGTGCGGCGCGTCACCAGCCCCTTGCCCAGGAAGTCGAGGAACATGCGCTGCTGGTGCTTGTAATAGTCGGGATCGCATGTCGCGATCTCCCGGCTCCAGTCGAGCGACAGGCCCATGCTCTGCAGCTGGCCGCGCATCGTCGCGATGTTGGCGTAGGTCCAGTCGCGCGGGTTGACCTTGCGCTCCATGGCGGCGTTCTCGGCCGGCAGGCCGAAGGCGTCCCAGCCCATCGGGTGCAGCACGTTGAAGCCGCGCGCCCGCTTGTAGCGCGCCACCACGTCGCCCATGGCGTAGTTGCGCACGTGGCCCATGTGGATGCGCCCCGACGGGTAGGGGAACATCTCCAGCACGTAGTATTTCGGACGGGGGTCGTCGTTCTTCGTCGCGTAGATGCCCGCCGCGTCCCACGCCTGCTGCCAGCGCGGCTCGGTCTCCTTGGCGTTGTAGCGCTCGGGAGCGGGTGTGTGGGCAGGAGTGGTCGTCATGGGCCGGGCGCCGAGGTTCGTGAGATGAGGAGCGGCCCGCGTCGCGGCGCGGAGCTGCCCTGAGAGTCTGGGGGCCGGACTACCACGGGGAGGGGAGGGGTCAACACGGACGCGAGCGGGCCTCGCCTGCGTGGGAGCCTCGTCGCGCGACCGGCGTTCCTCCACGCCCGCATTTCCTTGCGGCCCACGTCCGAAGTGATAGTCCCCGGGCCGACCGGTTCACCGAACGCATCCCTCCGAGGCAGCATGGCCGACACAGTTTCCGACGACGCCCCGTCCCCCCCGAGTGCCGCCGACGTCGTGGCCGGGCTGGAAGCGGTGCGCCACCAGATCGCCCAGGCGGCGGCGGATGCCGAGCGCGATCCGGCCTCGGTCGCCCTGGTGGCGGTGTCGAAGACGATTCCCGCGGAGGGTATCCTCCCCGCCCTGGAGGCCGGGCAGCGCCTGTTCGGCGAGAACTACGTGCAGGAATCGAAGGCCAAGTGGCCCGCCCTGCGCGAGCGCTATCCGGATGTCGAACTCCACCTCGTCGGCCCGCTGCAATCCAACAAGGCCCGGGAGGCGGTGGAACTGTTCGACGTCATCCACGGCCTCGACCGGCTCTCCCTGGCGGCGGCGCTGGCCAAGGAGATCGAGCGCACGGGCCGGGCACCGAAGCTCCTGATCCAGGTCAACACCGGCGATGAGCCGCAGAAGGGCGGCGTCTCGCCGGCCCAAGTCGACACCCTGCTCTCCGAGTGCCGCGAGACCCACGGCCTCGCGATCCACGGCCTGATGTGCATCCCGCCGGCCGAGGCGCCCCCCTCGCCCCACTTCGCCCTGCTGGCCCGCATCGCGGAGCGCCACAATCTCCCGATCCTCTCGATGGGCATGAGCGCGGACTATCCCGCCGCGATCCAGATGGGCGCGACCCATGTCCGCGTCGGCACCGCGATCTTCGGCGCACGCCCGCGCAAGGGATAGGCGTCAAGGAAGAGGGGGCCCGCCTCACACCGTCCGGACCACCCGCGCCAGGGCGCTGCGGAGGTCCGCCGCCGCGTCGGCGCCGTAGCGGGACTCGAAGCCCTCCTGCGCGACGCGCCAGAGGGGCTCGGCCTCCGCGATGCGCCGGTGGCCCGCCTCGGTGAGGTGCAGCGCGCGGGTGCGCCCGTTCGGACCCGGCTTGATCGCCAGGAGCCCGTCACGCTCCAGGGGCTTCAGGGCCCGGCCCATGGTGGTGCGGTCCATCGCCATGGCGTCGGCGAACCCGTTGATCGAGATCGGCCCAAGACGCGCCAAGCCCACCAGCATCGAATACTGCGACGTGCGCAGGCCCGCCGGCGCGAGGTGCCGGTCGTAGAACTGCGTCACCTGCCGGGCGCCCTGGCGGATCGCGTTGCAGTGGCAGAGCACGACGTGGAGTGGGGTGTCGACCATCGGGCAGCCCATGCGTGACAGCCCCTTGTCTAAAACGTGCATATGCGCTTATGCAAGCGTCAGCGCCGAGATTTCAGCGCCTCGGAGACGTGTCATGGCCACCGACCCAACTCTGCGCCTGTCCGACGCCGTCGCGAAGGGGTTCGCACGCCGCGGCATCCATTACGGCTGGGCGGTCGCCGGCGTGACCTTCCTGACCATGCTGGTGACGGCGGGCGCCGTCGGAGCCCCCGGCGTCCTGATCCTACCGCTCCAGAAGGAATTCGGCTGGGACACGGCGACGATCGGTTCGGCGCTCGCAGTGCGGCTCGTCCTGTTCGGTCTGATGGGCCCCTTCGCCGCCGCCCTGATGAACCGCTACGGCCCGCGCCGGATCGTGCTCCTGGCCCTGGCGCTGATCGCCGGCGGCCTGCTGGCCTCCTTAGGCATGAGCCAAGTCTGGCAGCTCGTCCTGCTCTGGGGCGTGGTGGTGGGCATCGGCACGGGGCTCACCGCCCTGGTGCTCGGCGCCACGGTGGCGACGCGCTGGTTCTCGCACCGGCGCGGCCTCGTGGTCGGGCTCCTCACCGCGAGTTCCGCCACGGGGCAGCTCGTCGTCCTGCCCTTGCTCGCCGCCCTCACCGAGTCCCTGGGCTGGCGCGCCGCCCTCCTGGTGATCTGCGCGCTGCTCCTCACGGCGGGCCTCGGCGTCGTCGCCCTGATGCGCGACCGGCCGGAGGATCTCGGGCTCGCGCCCTACGGCGAGACCCATCCCGTCGCCGCCCCGGCGATGCCGGGACCCAGCGCGAACGGGGCCCTGTCCGCCCTGCGCGACGCCGCCGGTACCCGCGTGTTCTGGGTGCTGTTCGCCACGTTCTTCATCTGCGGGGCCAGCACCAACGGCTTGATCCAGACCCATTTCATCCCCCTCTGCGCCGATTACGGCATCGGGCCGGTGCAGGGAGCCAGCGTGCTCGCCGCCATGGGCGTGTTCGACTTCGTCGGCACGGTGGCGTCGGGCTGGCTCTCCGACCGTTACGACAACCGCTGGCTCCTGTTCTGGTACTACGGCCTGCGCGGCCTCTCGCTGATGTTCCTGCCGTTCTCGGACTTCTCCTTCGTGGGCCTGTCGCTGTTCGCGGTGTTCTACGGCCTCGACTGGATCGCCACGGTGCCGCCCACCGTGCGGCTGACGGCGGCGCGGTTCGGGCGCGAGCGGGCCAACCTCGTCTTCGGCTGGATCTTCGCCGGGCATCAGCTCGGCGCGGCGACGATCGCCTACGGGGCCGGCCTCTCGCGCACGGAGCTGGCGAGCTACCTGCCGGCCTTCTTCGCCGCCGGGGCGCTCTGCCTCGCCGCCGCCGGGCTGATCCTCACCCTCGGCCGCCCGGCCCCGCAGGGTGTCCCCACGGCCACACCGGCCCGCGCCTGAGCCGCGCTCCGGCCCGAGCCCTCAAGCTTGGTCCGGATGATGCTTGGGGGCGGGCACCGATGTCCCGCCCAGGTTCCCATTCGAATCGACCGGAGGCCGTCGGCCCGCCCATCCCGGGCGGGCCGACGGCCTTTGCGCGCCGCAAGCCGGAATCTGCCCGAAAAAGCAGCAAATCTCTGGAAATGTCAGTGTGCGACCCGGACGCGACGCCCCGGGCCCTGGACCTTGCGGCCAAGGTCTCGGCACTGTCCGACACAGCACCGCCACATTCACGGGCGCTCGCCCGGATGCCCGCTCACAAGGGACGACGACGCGATGAACTACAACTGGAACTGGGGCATCTTCTTCGAACCCTCCCCCGAAGGCACCGGCACCTACGCCGACATGCTGCTCTCGGGCCTGACGTGGACGGTGGTGACGGCTCTGTGCGCCTGGGTGATCGCCTTCTTCCTCGGCTCGATGATCGGCGTCATGCGCACCCTGCCCTCGAAGACCGCCAACGCGGTCGGCACGGCCTATGTCGAGCTGTTCCGCAACATCCCGCTCCTGGTGCAGATGTTCCTCTGGTACTTCGTCCTGCCTGAGGTGCTGCCGGAATCCTGGGGCGGCTGGATCAAGCAGCTGCCGAACGCCCCGTTCTACACGGCGGTGGTGTGTCTCGGCTTCTTCACCGCCTCCCGCGTCGCCGAGCAGGTGCGCGCCGGCATCCAGGCCCTGCCGCGCGGGCAGAAGATGGCCGGCACCGCCATGGGCCTGACCGTCGGCCAGACCTACCGCCACGTGCTCCTGCCCAACGCCTACCGGATGATCCTGCCGCCCCTGACTTCGGAATTCCTGAACAACCTCAAGAACACCTCCGTGGCGCTGACCATCGGCCTGCTGGAACTCACCGCGCGCGCGCGCGCCATGCAGGAATTCTCGTTCCAGGTGTTCGAGGCCTTCACCGCCGCCACCATCCTCTACGTCCTCATCAACATCGTGGTGATCTTCACCTCCGGCTGGATCGAGCGCCGCGTCGCCGTCCCGGGCCACCGCTGAGGGTCTGAAGCCCTCGCGCCTCCTCCATCAAGGATCGCCCACGATGCTCTCGAATTTCGATTTCTCCGTCATCACCTCCGCGCTGCCGTACCTGTTCCTGGACGGCATGCGCTTCACCCTGACGCTGACCGCGCTCGCGGCCATCGGCGGCATCGTGCTCGGCACGCTCATCGCGATGATGCGGCTCTCCAGCCTGCCGGTGATCCCGCTGGTGGCCAAGGGCTACGTCAACCTGATGCGCTCGCTGCCCCTCGTGCTGGTGATCTTCTGGTTCTACTTCCTGGTGCCCTATCTCGGGCAGTGGGTGACCGGGGCCGACCGGCCGATGACGGTGGGCGCCTTCACCTCGTCGCTGGTGACCTTCACGCTGTTCGAGGCGGCCTACTTTTCCGAGATCATGCGCGCGGGCATCCAGTCGATCCCCAAGGGCCAGGCGGCGGCGGCCTCGGCGCTGGGTCTGACCTACTTCGCATCCATGCGCAGCGTGATCCTGCCCCAGGTCTTCCGCAACATGACGCCGATCCTGCTGACCCAGACCATCGTGCTGTTCCAGGACACCTCGCTGGTCTACGTGCTCTCGATCACCGACTTCCTCGGCGCTGCCTCGAAGATCGCCCAGCGCGACGGTCGCCTTGTCGAAATGTACCTGTTCGCGGCCGTGGTCTACTTCGCGGTCTGCTTCGTGGCCTCGATGGCGGTGCGCCGCCTCCAGAAGAAGATCGCCATCATTCGCTGACGCCCCCCGAGCCACAGGATTCGCCCATGAGCACGTCTCTCAACACCGCGCCGGCCCTTGCGACCACGGGTCCGATGATCACGATGAAGTCCGTCAGCAAATGGTACGGCGACTTCCAGGTCCTCACCGACTGCACCACCACCGTGAACAAGGGCGAGGTGGTGGTGGTGTGCGGGCCGTCGGGGTCGGGCAAGTCCACCCTGATCAAGACCGTCAACGCCCTCGAGCCCTTCCAGAAGGGCGAGATCGTCGTCGACGGCACGCCCGTGCACGACAAGAAGACCAACCTGCCGAAGCTGCGCGCCCGGGTCGGCATGGTGTTCCAGCACTTCGAGCTGTTCCCGCACCTCTCCATCACGGAGAACCTGACCCTGGCTCAGAGGAAGGTGCTCAAGCGCGACGAGGGCAGCGCCCTCAAGACCGGCCTGTCGCTCCTCGACCGGGTCGGCCTCTCGGCGCACGCCAAGAAGTTCCCGGGCCAGCTCTCCGGCGGACAGCAGCAGCGCGTGGCCATCGCCCGGGCGCTGGCCATGAACCCCGTCGTGATGCTGTTCGACGAGCCGACCTCGGCCCTCGACCCCGAGATGGTCGGCGAGGTGCTCGACGTCATGGTGCAGCTCGCCCGCGAGGGCATGACCATGATGTGCGTGACCCACGAGATGGGCTTTGCCCGCAAGGTCGCCAACCGGGTGATCTTCATGGACAAGGGCGAGATCGTCGAGGACGCCACCAAGGAGGACTTCTTCGCCAACGCCCGCTCCGAGCGCGCGCAGAACTTCCTGTCCAAGATCCTGGTCCATTGATCCGCGCGCGCTGATCCGCGCGGCGAAACCACGGTCGCGTCGGCGCGGGAGAGGCGGTTCCGGTGAGACGGAACCGCCTCTCTGTCGTTCGAATGCCCGCTTCCGGACGCCGGTCCGGCTCCCCCGGCCCCCGAAACGCTCTATGCCGGGAGGGCCGAGCTTCATCGGCGGGCGGACCCGTCCCGAGACGGACGGGTGGCGGTGCACCAAGCATCCCCAGGGTCCGCACCTTCAGGGAGAGACGCGATCCATGCGGACACGCACGACGATGATCCTTGCCGGCCTCGCCGCGGCCGGCCTGCTCGCCGGCCCGGCCCGGGCCGAGACCCCGGCGGCCCTGAAGGGCCTCTGGAAGCTGGTTTCCTACGAGGTCGAGGTCCGCGCCGACGGCAGGAAGCAGCCGGTGATGGGCGACCACCCCACGGGTTTTGCCTATTTCACGCCGGACGAGCGCGTGTTCTTCCTGCTCACGGGGGAGGGGCGCAAGCCCGCCGAGACCGACGCCGAGCGCGCGGCCCTGATGAAGACCCTCGTCTCCTACACCGGCAAGGTCACCCTGAAGGGCGATCAGTGGACCGCCAAGCTCGACGCCGCCTGGGACCCGAAATGGGTCGGCACCGAGCAGACCCGCACCTTCGCCATCGAGGGCGACCGCCTGCGGGTCCTCACCCCCTGGCGGGTGATGCCGAACTGGGCCGACCAGGGGGAGACCCGCAGCATCGTCACCTTCGAACGCACGAAGGATTGAGCGTTGCCCCGGGGATCGCGCGCAAGGGATTTCACGGGAGAGATTTCACGGGAAACAGGGCCTGAGCGCCCGGTGGCACCGACGCCGCATCTCCGGGAGCCGCGTCCCCCGCGGCCCCGGGGGCTGTACACGGGCATGGCGGTTGCTAGTTACAGCGAGCGGGGCCGTCGCCCCCCATTCCAGATCCGGGATCCGTCGATGACACCACGCCTCGCCTCCCTGCCGGCCCGCGTCGCCCTCGCGGCGACGTCGGTTCTCGTCGCGACGCCCGCCCTCGCGCATCCGGGCCACGAGGCCGCGTCGGGCTTCACGGAAGGCTTCCTGCATCCCCTGAGCGGGCTCGATCATGTGCTGGCGATGGTGGCGGTGGGCCTCATCGCGGCCCGCATCGGCGGCCGCGCCCGCCTCCTCGTGCCGCTGGCTTTCGTCGGCATGATGGTCCTCGGCGGCGGTCTCGGTGTCGCCGGCATCGATCTGCCCTTCGTGGAGATCGGCATCGCCCTCTCAGTGGTGGTGCTCGGCGCGGCCCTGGCCCTACGCCCCGCCCTGCCGGTGGCCGCCGCCATGCTCCTGGTCGGCGCCTTCGCGGTCTTCCACGGTCACGCCCACGGCGCCGAGATGCCGGAGACGGTCTCCGGCCTCGCCTACGGGGCCGGCTTCGTCGGCGCCACAGCGCTCCTGCACGCGGTGGGTCTCGGGCTCGGCCTCTCCGCCGGGCGCCTCGCGCGCAGCCTGCCCGCCCTGCGCGTCGCCGGCGCCGGTCTCGCCGTGGCGGGCCTCGGACTCCTCACCGCCGCGCTCTGACGGCGGGTGCCACCCCGACCCACCGAACGGCCCCCGCACGGGGGCCGTTTTGCTTTCATGGCCCCTCCCACCCATGTGAGGGGACCCGCGCGCGGCCAGCCAGGAACGCACGATGCAGCTCACCGGAATCCACCACCTCACCGCCATCACCGCACAGGCCGCCGACAACCTAGCCTTCTACACGCGCGTCCTCGGCCTGCGGCTGGTGAAGAAGACGGTGAACCAGGACGACGTCTCGGCCTACCACCTGTTCTACGCCGACGGCCTCGCCTCGCCCGGCACCGACATCACCTTCTTCGACTGGCCCGCACCGCAGGAGCGGCGCGGGACCAACAGCATCAGCCGCACGGCCCTGCGTGTCGCCGGGCCGGCGGCGATCGACTGGTGGCGCGAGCACCTGGCCCGGCAGGGGGTCACCCACGCCGTGCCGGTGGAGCGGGACGGCCGTCTCACCCTCGATTTCGAGGACGGCGAGGGCCAGCGCCTGATGCTGGTGGACGATGGCGGGGCGGGCGAAGCCCATCCCTGGGCGCAGAGCCCCGTGCCGGCCGAGCACCAGATCCGTGGCCTCGGCCCGATCCGACTCAGCGTGGCACAGATCGCGCGCACGGAGGCCGTCCTCACCGAGGTGCTCGGCATGAGCCATGACCGGGATTACGAACTGCCCGAGGGCGAGGTCCGGGTCTACCGCATGGGGGCGGGCGGTCCTGCGGCCGAAATCCATCTCGTGGCCGAGCCGAAGCTGGCGCCGGCCCGCCAGGGCGCGGGCGCCGTGCACCACGTCGCCTTCCGGATTCCGGATGCCGATTACGACGCCTGGGCGGACCGCCTGAAACAGCGCCGTGTGCCCTCCAGCGGGCCGGTGGACCGCTACTATTTCCGCAGCCTCTACTTCCGCGAGCCCAACGGCATCCTGTTCGAGATCGCCACGGACGGGCCGGGCTTTGCCACCGACGAACCGATGGAAACCCTCGGCGAGCGCCTCGCCTTGCCGCCGTTCCTGGAAGGCCGTCGAGCCGAGATCGAGGCGGGGCTGAAGCCCCTCTGATCCCGCGCGCGGGCGATCGGGTCCTCGTCCGGCGTCGGATCTCCGTGGAGGGAGGCTCTTCGCACGAACAGACCGGAGTGCCCGTCACGACACGGCGGCGCCCCGTGTGCGAGGCTTGAGCGCGATGCAGGACGGGTGCGTTGTCATGTGCCTTGACGGGCCTACCGCAGGTGCGAGAAGACCCCGGGCAAAGCTTCGAGATTCGAGCGAGAGTCGAGACGGACCGTCGATGAGCAAGTTCAACGAGGAGCGTGTGCTGAGCGTCCACCACTGGACGGACACGTTGTTCTCCTTCCGCACCACGCGTGACCCCGCCTTCCGCTTCCGCAACGGCGAATTCGTGATGATGGGCCTGGAAGTCGAGGGCCGCCCGCTGCTGCGCGCCTACAGCGTCGTCTCGGCCAATTACGAGGAGGAGCTGGAGTTCTTCTCGATCAAGGTGCCGAACGGCCCGCTCACGTCGAAGCTGCAGCACCTCAAGGTCGGCGACCCGATCATCGTCGGCAAGAAGCCCACCGGTACCCTGGTGCTCGACAACCTGATGCCGGGCAAGCACCTCTACCTCCTCGGCACCGGCACGGGGCTCGCCCCCTTCATGTCGATCATCAAGGACCCGGAGACCTACGAGCGCTTCGAGAAGGTCGTGCTCGTCCACGGCTGCCGGCAGGTGCAGGAACTCGCCTATGGTGAGACCATCACGCAGGACCTGCCGAACCACGAGTTCCTCGGCGAGGTCATCAGCGCCGGCCTGATCTACTATCCCACCGTCACGCGCGAGCCCTTCCGCAACCGCGGCCGCATCACCGACCTGATGACCTCCGGCAAGCTGTTCGAGGATATCGGTCTGCCGCCGATGTCCATCGAGAACGACCGCTTCATGCTCTGCGGCTCGCCCGACATGATCCGCGACACGCGCATGCTCCTCACCGATGGCGGCTACGAGGAGGGCAACCACGGCGAGGCCGGCCACTACGTCATCGAGAAGGCGTTCGTCGAGAAGTGAGCCACCCCCGCGCCGTCTTCATCGCCGGCGCCGGCACCGAGATCGGCAAGACCTACGTCACCGCCGCGCTGACGCGGCGGCTGCGGGCGGCGGGTCGTCCCGTGCGCACCCTCAAGCCGCTCGCGAGCGGCGTGCCCGCCCTCGACGATTCCGACTTCGCGGCGAGCGACACGGCCCGGCTCCTGGCCGCCCAGGGCCTGGCCGTCACGCCCGCGACGGTCGCGGCCTGCTCGCCCTGGCGCTTCGCGGCGCCGCTCAGCCCCGATCTCGCCGCCGCCCGCGAGGGGCGGGCGCTGGCCTTGGCCGATCTCGTCGGCTGGTGCCGCGACGCGATTCGGGCGACGCCGCCCGGTGGCACCCTGCTGATCGAGGGCGTCGGCGGCCTGATGAGCCCGGTCACCCCGGAGGCCACCGGCCTCGACTGGCTCAAGGCCCTCGACCTCCCGGCCCTCCTCGTCTCGGGCTCCTATCTCGGCGCCATCAGCCACGCGCTGACGGCGATCGAGACCCTGCGGGCGCACGGCGTACCGCTCCGCGCCGCGATCGTCTGCGAGAGCCCCGACGCCCCGACGCCGCCCGATTTCGTCGCCGGGGCCATCGCCCGCCACGGCGCCGTGGCGACCCACATCGTTCCCCGCGACGGCGCCTGCCCGGATGGCCTCGCCGACCTGATCGGCGGGCCCGACGCTACTGCCCCGGTCCCCGGGCGAGCCCCGCCAGGGTGAACAGGTCCACCGAGAGCTTGGCACCGATCACGAAGGCGTCGGGAATGTTCTTGCGGTAGAACGGGAAGCGGGTCTGGTCCGGGTTGATGATGTACTGGAGGTTCGGCGTCAGCCGCACCGAGGGCGCGACCTGGATGCCGTAGTTCAGCTCCATCATGATCTGCTGGCGCGGAATCGTGCGATCGACGCCGAGGCTGTTCTGCGCCAGCACGATGTTGGAGAGCGCGAGCGGCGAAAACTTCTGGGTGTTGATGACGAAGCCCAGCGTGTCGAAGGGCCGGCCCGCGAAGGTGCCGGTCTGGAGCGCGCCGATCTCCAGGAAGTAATCCTCCACCAAGCGCCCCGAGGTGCCCGCCATGGCGACGCCGAACAGGGTCAGGCCCTGGATGCCGGCGGGGTCGGGCCGCCAAACCATCTGGTCGAAGCGGGCATAGATCCCGGAGCGCCCGAACCGGGTGGCGGGGTCGAGGCCGGTGAGCACCGAGCGCTGCCCGGTGACGTCGCGGACCGGATCGGCATAGTCGGAGGCGTCGTACCAGCCGCCGATGCCGTAATTCCGGGGCAGGGGATCGTTGGCGAAGGTGGTGGAGTAGCCGAGTTCGAACGGCAGGATCGCGCCGGTGGCGCCCCGCGTCGAGAAGTCGAGGCCGTTGTCGCCGGGTTGCTGGTGGCGCGGGTTCACCTCGTAGACGCCCGCGTGGAAGAACACCCGGTCGGTGAGCCAGGCCTTGGCGTGCGCGCCCCAGCTCGAGACCGGCCAGAACGTGAAGTTCGAGGTCTTGAACACGAAGGTCGGGTTGCCGCAGGCGGAGTTGGATTGGAAGTTGCAGTAGATCGGCGAGTTGAGGAAGGCGATGTTGGCCACCAGCCGGCCGAACTCGACGATCAGCCGGTCGTCGAACAGCATCTGCTCGTAGCTGAGCAGGGTCAGGCGAGTCGTCTGCCCGCCGCCGAAGATCTCCTGCACGGAGGTGTTGTTGCCGATGGACCGCTCCGACAGGCTGTTGCCGTGCCGGTTCGTCACCGCGACGTGGACGGCGCCGCCCGCGATGCCGGCCAGCCGGTTCAGGTCGGCGTCGATGCCGAAGAACACCTGCCCCGCATAGGCGCCGCCCTGGCGAATGCCGCCGATGGGGTTGGCGGCCGCCTGCCCGGTGTAATTGGCGATGAAACTCAGGCCGTTGCCGAGGTCGAAGGTGCCGGCCGCCAGGGTCGGCGGGGTCGCGCTCTGGCCCAGGGTGTCGGCGGCCCCCGCCGCGCTGTCGGCGCCCGAAAAGCCCTGGCCGTCGGGCTGCGGCGGCCGGGCGCGGGTCCGCTGCAGGGCGGGGCGCCGCACCGTCTCCGGCACGCCGAGGCCGGTCCCGGCCTCCAACCCCTGCGCCCGCGCATCCGGCGCAGCGGCCATCGTCGCCAGTCCGAGGCCGAGTGCGGCCGCCTTCCATCCCTTGCCCATCTCTCGTCTCCCCTCATCGTTCGGCGTGTGGATGTGCCCGGTCTTGGCGCCGGGCCTGTCGTGGTCGGTGCGGTCAGGCCGCCCGCTTCTTCAGGAGGCCGACCAGCAGCCCCGTCACCAGGGTGCCGACGGCGAGGGCGATCAGCGCGCCGGGCAGGTTCGTCACCGCGTTGGGGATCGGCAGGATGAACAGGCCACCATGGGGCACCTTGATCTCGACGCCGACGCTCAGGGCGATGGCGCCCGCGAGCGCGGAGCCCGCAACCATCGCGGGGATGACCCGGAGCGGATCGGCCGCCGCGAACGGGATCGCCCCTTCCGTGATGAAGGCCGCGCCCAGCACCGCCGCCGCGCCGCCGGCCTCGCGCTCGGGCTTCGAGAAGCGGGCGGGGAACAGGCGGGTGGCGAGAGCGATGCCCAGCGGGGGCGTCATGCCGCCGATCATCACCGCCGCCATCGGGGCGGTGATGCCGGAAGCGATCAGGGCGGCGGAGGAGGCATAGGCCGCCTTGTTGACGGGCCCACCCATGTCGACCGCCATCATGCCGCCGAGGACGAGGCCGAGGAGCACCGCGCTGGTGCCCTGCATGCCCTTCAGCCACTCGGTGAGCGCGGCCAAGATTGCCGCCACCGGTACGCCGACCACGTAGATCATCAGGAGCCCGGTGATCGCGGTGGCGAGCAGGGGCAGGATCAGGACGGGCTTCAACCCCTCCAGGTTCCGGTGGAGGCGGATGTGCTTGTTGAGGAAGGACGTCGCGTAGCCGGCAATGAATCCGGCCGCGATGCCGCCGAGAAAGCCCGCCTGGAGGTTGGCGGCCAGCATGCCGCCGATCATGCCGGGCGCGATGCCGGGCCGGTCGGCGATGGAATAGGCGATGTAGCCGGCGAGCGCCGGCACGATCAGCGCGAAGGCCGCCTTGGCGCCGATCTCGCCCAGCGCGAAGCCGAGGGTTCCGGCATTCTCGGGCTTCATTGCGTCGATGCCCCCGAAGGCGAAGGCGAGCGCGATGAGGAGCCCGCCCGCCACCACGAAGGGCAGCATGAACGAGACGCCGGTCATCAGGTGCTTGTAGGCGCCGGCCTTCGTCTCGGCGGCGGCCGGGCGGGCCGGTCCCTTGGCGACGGCTTCGCCCCCGTGGACCTGGGCCTCCGCGAAGGCGGTGGCGATCAGGCCCTTGCCGTCCCGGATCGCCGCCTTGGTGGTGGTGGCATAGAGCTTTTTGCCGGCAAAACGCGCCCGGTCCACGCCCGTATCGGCGGCGATCAGCACGAGGTCGGCCGCCGCGATCTCCTCCGGCGTGAGGGCGTCGCGAGCACCGACCGAGCCTTGCGTCTCCACGCGGATCGGATGGCCCAGGGCCTCGGCCGCCGCCTGAAGGCCCTCGGCCGCCATGAAGGTGTGGGCGATGCCGGTGGGACAGGAGGTGACGGCGACGATTTTTTTCGGAATGCTCGCGGCGACCGGGGTCGGGGCATCCCCGGAGAGGACGCGGTCCAGCACCGCCTGCGCGTCGGTGAGCACGTCCTCGATCCGGATGCGGGCCCGGCGCATCGCCCCGAACCGGCCCTCGCCGAGATCGCCCTCGCCGATGAGCAGCACCGCCTCGGCCCCCTGGATCGCGCTGGCGCTGAGCGGGTTCCCGCCGACGCCCTTGCCGCGCAGTTCCACCTCGACAGCCTGCCGGCGCCGCTCGGCCGCCTTGCGCAGGGCCGCCCCGGCCAGCACCGCGTGCAGGCCCTGATCCCCACCTCCCACCACCGCCAACACCTGGGTCATGGCTTCCTCCTGCTGATGATTCGTGTTCGATCGTTGCGTCGTTCGCGCGCGTCCCCCTCCCCCTTGCGGAGAGGGGTTGGGGGTGGGGGTGGTTGGGCGACCCTCAAGCTGCGGAGGCTGGCAGAGCTACCCCCACCCCGCCGCCCTCCCCGCAAGGGGGAGGGGGCCAGCGCTACGCCCGGTGAGAGAGCGTCTCGATCCGCACCGTGGCGGCGATGGCCCGCACGGTCTCGCGCGGCGGCAGGTTCGCCCCGGCCTGGCCGAGCTTGCCGGCCGCGAAGGCGAGCGCCAAGCGGGCGGTGTCGGCCAGGGGCAGCTCCGCATGCAGTCCGGCCACGAGCCCGGCCACCAGGGCGTCGCCGGCCCCCACCGTGCTGGCGATCGTGGTCGGGGGCGGCAGGGCGTGCAGCGTCTCGGCCTCGGTGACGAACAGGGCCCCCTCGGCGCCCAGGGAGACCACCACCAGGGGGATGCCCCGCACCCGCAGGTCGTGGGCGGCGGCGGCGACGGCGGCGAGCGTCGGCAGGGGGCGCCCGGCCCATTCCTCCAGCTCGTGCCGATTCGGCTTGATCGCGAAGGGGAGGGCGTCCGCCGGAGCCGCGAGGGCGGCGGCGAGGGCCGGCCCGGACGCGTCGAGGATCACGCGGACGCCGCGCGCCACCAGGGCGGCGGTGAGGTCCGCATAAGTCCCGGCCGGCAGGCCGCCGGGCAGGCTGCCGGCCAGGACCGCGAGGGCGCCTTCGGCGGCGCGGCTGCGCAGGACCGCCCGCACCGTGACCAGGGCGTCCGCCGTCACGGCGAGCCCCGGCAGGTTGATGTCGGTGGTGTCGCCGCTCTGCGCGTCGAGGAGCTTGAGGTTGGTCCGGGTCTCGCCGGGGATCCACGCGAAGGCATCCGCGATGCCCTTGGCCTCCATCAGGGCCTGGAACGGGGCGGCGTTGTCCTGGCCCAGCACCCCGGTGGCGGCCACGGGCACGCCCCAGTCAGCCAGGCAGGCGGCGACGTTCACGCCCTTGCCGCCCGCGTCGCTGCGCACGCTGCGGGCGCGGTGGACCGCCCCGGGAACCAGGGCGTCGAGCACGACGGTCTGGTCGAGGGCCGGGTTCAGGGTGCAGGTCACGACCCGCGCGCCGTCGACGCTCATGCGACCGCTCCCATGATCTCGTGGGCGAGCGCCCGGACCCCGGCCGCATCCTCCTGGGCGCAGGCCCGGGCGGCGAGCGCCCGCAGGTCGCCGATCTCGGAGGCACGCAGGCGCGCCTTCACGGCGGAGACGTCCCGGGGCGTCATCGAGAGCTCGTGCACGCCGAGGCCGGCCAGCAGGCAGGCTCCGAACGGATCGCCCGCGATGCCGCCGCAGACGCCGACCCAGCGCCGGTGCCGGGCCGCGCCCTCGCAGGTCATGTGGATGAGGCGCAGCACCGCCGGGTGCAGGCTGTCGGCCTCGGGCGCGAGGTCGGTGTTCTGGCGGTCGATGGCCAGGGCGTACTGGGTCAGGTCGTTGGTGCCGATGGAGAAGAAATCGCAGTGCCGGGCCAGGGCATCGGCCTGGATCGCGGCGGCCGGCACCTCGATCATGATGCCGAGCGGCACTTCCGGCGCGTCGAGGTCGCGCCGGATGCGGTCGCAATGGGCGCGCAGGGCCAGCACCTCGGGCACCGAGGTGATCATCGGGAACATGATCGAGAGCGGCGCGTGCTGGCCGACGGGGGCGCCTGCTGGCACGCCGTTCTTCACCGTATCCTTGGCCGTATCCTTGGCGGCGCGGTAGAGGGCGCGCAGCTGCGGCTCCATCAGGTCGGGCCGGCGCAGGAGCAGGCGGGCGCCGCGCACGCCGAGGAAGGGGTTCTCCTCCTTGGGCAGGTGGAGATGCGCCACCTGCTTGTCGCCGCCGATGTCGAGGGTCCGCACGATGAGCGGCCGGCCGGCGAGCGCCGTGAGCATGCCCCGGTAGGTGGCGTACTGGTCGTCCTCGGAGGGCGTGTCGCCGCGCTCCAGGAACAGGAACTCCGTGCGCATCAGGCCGACGCCCTCCGCGCCCTGGTCGAGGGCCAGCGGCACCTGCTCGGGGTTGTTGACGTTGGCGCCGATGGCGACCACGTGCCCGTCCGTGGTGCGGGCGGGCAGCGCCCGGGCGCGGGCTTCGTCCTCGGCCTTGGCGCGCTGGCGCTCGCTCCAGGCCCGGGCCGAAGCGAGGTCCGCCGCGCTCGGGTCGAGGTAGAGGCGCCCGGTGCCGCCGTCGAGGATGGCCTGCGTGCGGTTCTCCAGGGCGAGCAGCCCGGGCCCGCCCGCCACCATGGCGGGGATGCCCAGCGTCCGGGCGAGAATCGCGGTGTGCGAGGTCGGGCCGCCCTGCGCCGTGGCGAGGCCTATGACGCGGGCGGGGTCGAGCCCGGCGGTGTCGGAGGGGGCGAGGTCGGGGGCGACCAGGATGCATGGAACGTCCGGCAGGTCGTGGCCGCTCTTCAGGGCCGGATCGATCTGGGCCAGCACACGGCGGCCGACGTCGCGCAGGTCCGCCGCGCGGGCGGCGAGCACGGGGTTTCCCAGGGCCGAGAGCTTGGCGGCCATCCGCTCCACGGCCTGGTTCCAGGCGAAGGCGACGCCGTGGCCCTCCACCATGAGCTGGCAGGCCAGGGTGATGAGGTCGGTGTCGGCGATGAGCTCGCCCTGGGCCTTGAAGATGCCGGCATCGGCCGCGCCGAGGCGGCGCGCGGTGTCGTCGGCGAGCGCCCGGAGCTGTCCGTCCGTGGCCTCGAGGGCCGCGTGCAGGCGGTCGCCGCCGCTCGTCAGGGGCTCCGGCTCGTCCGGCACCACGGGCTCGGCGAGGCTGAGGACGTGGATGGGGCCGATGACGAGGCCGGGGCTGGCCCCGAGGCCGGCGAGCGCGCGGGGCGCTTCGGCCGGGTTCCAGCCCGCCACCGGGCCCGACGCCTTGGCGGCGGCATCGGCGGCCGCCTGCGCGGCGGCCTTCTCGCCGGCGCTGAGGCCGGTCACCGCCTTGCAGATCTTCGCGAGCGCCCCGGCCTCGTCGTCGCCCTCCGCCGAGATCGTCACCGCGTCGCCGCAGCGCAGGCCGAGCTGGAGCAGGGCGATGAGGTTCTTGGCGTCCGCCACCTCGGCGCCGTGCCGCACCTGGATCCGCGCCGGGCAGGTCCGGGCGACCTCCACCCAGTGCGAGGCCGGGCGGGCATGCAGCCCGGTCGGATAATCGACCGTCCACTCGAAGCGCTGGCTGAGGTCGGTGGCGGGGCCGGCCGCGCCGGGGCTCGCCGCGTCCTCGCCGAGGGCGGCGGCGATCACCTCCTTGGCGGTCGTGTCGCGCAGGGCGGTGAGGCGGGCCTCGTCCTGGATCAGGCGGGTGAGGCGGCGCAGCACCGTGATGTGCGTGTCGGACTGCGCCGCGATGGCGACGACCAGATGCGCGACCTGACCGTCGTGCCAGACGATGCCCTCGGGCACCTGCAGCACCGCGAGCCCACTCTGACGGACGAGGTGGCGGTCGTCGACCATGCCGTGCGGGATGACGACGCCGTGCCCCAGATAGGTGTTCGACACCGCCTCCCGGCGCAGCATGCTGGCCTCGTAAGCCGGATCGATGCAGCCGGCCGCCACGAGGAGCTGCGCCGCCTCCCGGATGGCCGCCTCCTTGGTGGCGGGCGCGGCGGCGAGGCGGATGAGCAGGCGCGGGCTCATGGGGGGTGTCGGTGCGAGCATGGCGTGCTCCTCCCGTCAGGGGTGTTGGGCTTCTCGTTGCAACCAATGAAAACGTTTTCATAAAATCTGTCAATCCAGATTGGTGAAATAGTGCAAAATCGACGATTGCCCACCCTGCGTATCGGTGCCAATGTCGGCGCCATGATGCTGAAAACGTTTCCTATCGCAGGCGGTCCGCACCCGGGTGTCGCGCACCGTCTCAGGCGTCCCGCCCGATGAGCGTCGGGATTCGCGACGTCGCCCGTGCGGCGGGGGTCTCGACCGCGACGGTCTCGCGGGCCCTCGGGCGCGGGCCGGTCAGCGAGGCCCTGCGCCAGCAGGTCGAGGCGGCGGTACGCGCCACCGGCTACAGGCCCAACCTCTCGGCCCGCCGCCTGCGCTCGCAATCGACCCAGACCATCGGCCTGATCGTGGCCGATATCCGCAACCCGTTCTTCACAGCGGTGAGCCGGGCGGTGGAGGATGCGGCCTATGCCGCCGGGATGCGGGTGATCCTCTGCAACACCGACGAGGACCCGGACCGCGAGGCCCTGTACCTGCGCCTGATGGAGGAGGAGCGCGTCACCGGCCTCATCTTCGCCCCGACCCGGGTCACCGCCGAGGCGATGAAGGCGGGCGACCTCGAGGTGCCGGCGGTGCTCATCGACCGGGCCGGGCCGCCCGGCGCCCATGACAGCGTGGTTCTCGACAATGTGGCGGCGGCCGCCCAGTTGGCCGAGCACCTCTGGGCGCAGGGTTACCGCCGGATCGGCGGCCTGTTCGGCGCGACGAGCTCCACCGCGCAGGAGCGCCGGGCGGGCTACGAGGGCGCGCTGCGCCGGGTCGGGGCCGAGCCCCTGGCGCGGGTGGCCGCCCCCAACGCCGCCGCCGCCGAGGCGGTCCTGGCGGCGTGGCTGGCCGGGGACGACCGCCCCGATGCGCTGGTCCTCTCCAACGGTCTGATGCTGATGGGCGCGGTGCGGGCGGCCCGGCGTCTCGGGCTCGCCGTACCCGGAACCCTCGGCCTCGCCGGCTTCGACAACGAGCCCTGGACGGACCTCGTGGAACCCGGCCTCACGGTGATCGAGCAGCCGGTCGCCGAGATCGGCGCGCAGGCGATGACGCTGCTGTTCGACCGCCTGAAGACGCCGGACCAACCCGTCCGCAAGGTCACCCTGAGCGGACGGCTCATCGTGCGCGGCTCGTCCCGGCGCGCCTGAGGCGCGGTGCGGATTTCGGGACAGGGGCGCGCGGCCGTGCGGGGCGTGCAGGGCTGGGTTGACGAGCCCGGGGGCGGCGCGGCCGCAGTCCCGACCCGGATGCAACCCTAGGCACTTGCGGACGCGAATCCATGCGTCTCGCGCCGGGAAAACGGGCACCCGGCGATCAACCTCATCCGGGCCGGTCTGGAAACCCAGACAAAAAAATTCAAACGCGTAACAAATATCGCAGACCGAAGACTTTGTGGTTTCGCGAACCCATTGCCACAAAACACGAAAAGCGCTTGGTTGGGGTTGGCACGAACGCTGCTGAACGGCGCTCAGCCAAATAAGCGGGTCCCGCGATCCGCATAAAAGTTATGGAGGATGCCCATGGAGCGTAGCCGCGATCTCGATCCGGTCGAGACACAGGAATGGCTTGATTCGCTGGACGGCGTCCTGGACGTCGACGGCCCGGAGCGCGCCCATTACCTGATCGAGCAGGTCATCGACGGGGCCCGCAAGAAGGGCGCTCCAGTCCCCTATTCGGCCAATACTGCCTACCTGAACACGATCCTGCCCGAGAAGCAGGACCCGCATCCCGGCGACCGCGCGATCGAGCACCGCATCCGCTCGGCGATCCGCTGGAACGCCATCGCGATCATCCTGCGGGCCAACAAGGATTCGTCCGAGCTCGGCGGCCACATCGCCAGCTTCCAGTCGGCCGCGACCCTCTACGACACCGGCTTCATGCATTTCTGGCGGGGCGCCGACGCCAATCACGGCGGCGACCTGATCTACGTACAGGGCCATTCCTCGCCCGGCGTCTATGCCCGCGCCTTCCTCGAAGGCCGCCTGACCGAGGAGCAGCTCCTGGGCTTCCGCCAGGAAGTCGGCGGCAAGGGCCTGTCCTCCTATCCCCATCCCTGGCTGATGCCGGACTTCTGGCAGTTCCCCACCGTCTCGATGGGCCTCGGGCCCCTGATGGCGATCTACCAGGCCCGCTTCCTGCGCTACCTGCACCACCGCAACCTCGCGCAGACGGACGGCCGCAAGGTCTGGGCCTTCATGGGCGACGGCGAGATGGACGAGCCCGAGAGCCTGGGCGCCATCGCGCTCGCCGCGCGTGAGAAGCTCGACAACCTCGTCTTCGTCATCAACTGCAACCTCCAGCGCCTCGACGGCCCGGTGCGCGGCAACGGCAAGATCGTGCAGGAGCTCGAGGCCGATTTCCGGGGTGCCGGCTGGAACGTCATCAAGGTGCTGTGGGGCTCAGGGTGGGACGCCCTGATCCAGAAGGACAGCACCGGCATGCTGGCGCGCCTGATGGAGGAATGCGTCGACGGCGAGTACCAGGACTTCAAGTCGAAGAGCGGCGCCTACGTGCGCGAGCACTTCTTCGGCAAGTACCCGGAGACGGCGGCCCTGGTGGCCGACTGGTCGGACGACGACATCTGGCGCCTCACCCGCGGCGGCCACGATCCCCGCAAGGTGTTCGCGGCCTACAGCGCCGCCTCCAAGCACAAGGGCCAGCCGACCCTCATCCTCGCCAAGACCGTCAAGGGCTACGGCATGGGCGAGTCCGGCGAGGGCCAGAACATCACCCACCAGCAGAAGAAAATGGGCGAGGCGGTCCTCAAGCAGTTCCGCGACCGCTTCCAGATCGACCTCTCGGACGACCAGCTGAAGGAGATCCCCTTCATCAAGTTCCCCGAGGGCAGCCCCGAGCACAACTACCTGATGGCGCGGCGCGCGGCGCTCGGCGGTCCGCTCCCGGCCCGGCGGCGCAAGTCGCAATCCCTGGAGATCCCGCCGCTCTCGGCCTTCGGCGCGCAGCTGAAGGAGACCGCGGGGCGCGAGATCTCCACCACCATGGCGTTCGTGCGCATCCTCAACACGCTCCTGCGCGACAAGAACATCGGCAACCGCATCGTGCCGATCGTGCCCGACGAGAGCCGCACCTTCGGCATGGAGGGCATGTTCCGCCAGTTCGGCATCTTCTCCCAGGTCGGTCAGCTCTACCGGCCGGAGGATGCCAACCAGCTCATGTACTACAAGGAGGACAAGAACGGTCAGATGCTCCAGGAGGGCATCAACGAGCCGGGCGCGATGTCGTCCTGGATCGCGGCCGCGACCTCCTACTCGCATTCCGACGCGCCGACGATCCCGTTCTACGTCTACTACTCGATGTTCGGCTTCCAGCGGATCGGCGATCTCGCCTGGGCGGCGGGCGACATGCGGGCCCGCGGCTTCATGATCGGCGGCACCGCCGGGCGCACGACCCTGAACGGCGAGGGCCTGCAGCACGAGGACGGCCACAGCCACCTCATGTCCTCGACGATCCCAAACTGCGTCTCCTACGACCCGACCTTCTCGTACGAAGTCGCGGTGATCGTGCAGGACGGCCTGCGCCGGATGTATGCCGAGCAGGAGGACGTGTTCTACTACATCACCGTGATGAACGAGAACTACGAGCACCCCGGCATGCCGGAGGGCGCAGAGGCCGGCATCATCAAGGGCATGTACCTGTTCAAGGAAGGCCCCGCGGAGAAGACCAAGGGCCACCGGGTGCAGCTCCTGGGCTCGGGCACCATCCTGCGCGAGGTCATCGCGGCCGCCGAACTCCTGGAGCAGGATTTCGGGATCAGTTCCGACATCTGGAGTTGCCCGAGCTTCACGGAGCTGCGCCGCGATGCCATGGCGGCGGAGCGCTGGAACCTCCTGCACCCGCTGGAGGGCAAGCGCCTCTCCCACGTCGAGACCTGCCTCACCGGCCGCACCGGCCCGGTGATCGCCTCGACGGACTACATGCGGCTGTTCGCCGACCAGATCCGCACCTGGGTGCCCGGACGCTACCGCGTGCTCGGCACCGACGGCTTCGGCCGCTCGGATTACCGGGTCCGCCTGCGCGACTTCTTCGAGGTCAACCGGCACTGGGTCGTGGTGGCGGCCCTGCACAGCCTCGCCGAGAACGGCGTGATCCCGGCCCAGACCGTGGCCGACGCCATCGCCAAGTACGGCATCGAAACGGACCGGCCGGCACCCTGGACCGTCTGATCCGACTTCGCGCCGGCCGCCTGAGCGCGGCCGGCGCCCCGACTTCCCGACCCTTTCACCGAGCAGACCGCACGAGGGGGCCCGCCAGAGGCCTCGACTCAGCCAGGGAGACTACGCAGTGGGTATCGAGATCCAGATTCCGGACATCGGCGACTTCAAGGACATCCCGATCATCGAGATCCACGTGAAGGAGGGCGACACGATCGGGCCCGACGACCCGCTGGTCTCGCTGGAATCCGACAAGGCGACCATGGACGTGCCCTCGCCGAGCGCCGGCGTGGTCGAGAAGATCCTGGTCAAGCTCGGCGACAAGGTCAGCGAAGGCTCGCCGCTCCTCGTGTTCAAGGGCGAGGGCGCCAAGGGTGATACGGCCGGCGCCGCGAAGGCCGCCGAGGCCCCGGCCGGCGCCGATGGCGCCGCCCTCGTGGCCAAGCAGGAGCCGGCCCCGAGCGCCGCTCCGGCCGCCAGCGCGCCCGCCCCGGCCGGCAACCTCCCCGACTTCTCGCAGGTCCATGCCAGCCCCGGCGTGCGGCGCCTCGCCCGCGAGCTCGGCCTCGACCTCACCGCCGTGAAGGGCACCGGCGAGAAGGGCCGGATCACCAAGGAGGACGTGAAGGGCCACCTCACCCGCTCGGCCGCCCCGGCCCCCGCGGCCTCCGGCACGGCCGCCTTCTCGGGCGGCGGCATGGGTATCCCAGAGATCCCGGCCGTCGATTTCTCGAAGTTCGGCCCGATCGAGACCCAGCCCCTGTCGCGGATCAAGAAGATCTCCGGCGCGCACCTGCACCGGTCCTGGCTCAACGTGCCGCTGGTCACCCACCAGGACGAGTCGGACATCACCGAGACCGATGCCTACCGCAAGGAACTCGACAACGCCGGCAAGGAGCTCAAGGACAAGGGCTACCGCGTCACTCTGCTGGCGTTCCTCATCAAGGCCGCGGTCTCGGCCCTACGCAAGCATCCCGAGTTCAACGCCTCGCTGTCGCCTGAGAAGGACGCGCTGATCCTCAAGCGCTACTACAACATCGGCGTGGCGGTGGACACGCCGGACGGCCTCGTCGTGCCGGTGATCAAGGATGCCGACCGCAAGGGCATCATCGAGATCAGCCGCGACCTCGGCGCGATCTCGGCCAAGGCCCGCGACGGCAAACTCTCGGCGGCCGACATGCAGGGCGCCACCTTCTCGATCTCGAGTCTCGGCGGCATCGGCGGCACCTCCTTCACGCCGCTGGTCAACGCGCCGGAAGTCGCGATCCTGGGTGTGGCCCGCTCCAAGATGAGCCCGGTCTGGAACGGCACCGAGTTCAAGCCGCGCCTGATCGTGCCACTCTCGCTCTCCTACGACCACCGCGTCATCGACGGTGCGCTCGCCGCGCGCTTCGCCCGCCACCTCGCCCACGTCCTCGAGGACGTCCGGCGCCTCGTCGTCTGACGTACGAGGCCCGGTCCGCGCGAAACAACGAGTGAGGTGAAGCGATGAGCAGCAACGACGTCCACCTGCCGGATATCGGCGACTTCAAGAACGTGCCCGTGATCGAGGTTAGCGTCAGCCCCGGCGACGTGATCTCGGCCGACGACGTGATCATCGTGCTGGAATCCGACAAGGCCACCATGGACATCCCGTCCCCGGTGGCCGGCACGGTGGCCGAGGTGAAGATCAAGCCGGGCGACACGGTGAGCCAGGGCGACCTGATCCTGGTGATGGCCGAGACCGCCGGTGCCGGCGCGGCCAAGCCCACCGTGACGGACACCACCAAGACCGGCGCAGCCGCCGCTCCGGCCGCCGCCCACGCCCCGGGCGAGGGTCAGGCCGGCTACGGCTCGGCCGCGACCCAGGGCGGTGCCGGTGCCACCAAGGCCGCCGCCCCCCAGGGCGCGGCTCCGGTCTCCGGCGAGGAGATGCGGGCGCAGGTCCTCGTCATCGGCGCCGGCCCCGGCGGCTACACCGCGGCCTTCCGGGCGGCCGATCTCGGGCAGTCGGTGGTGCTCGTCGAGCGCTGGCCGAGCCTCGGCGGCGTCTGCCTCAACGTGGGCTGCATCCCGTCCAAAGCCCTGCTGCACGCGGCCAAGGTCATCGACGAGAGCCACGCCATGGCGGCGCACGGCATCTCCTTCACGGCGCCGCAGATCGACATCGACAAGCTTCGTGAGTGGAAGGACGGGGTGGTCAAGCGCCTCACCGGCGGCCTCAACGGGCTCGCCAAGCAGCGCAAGGTCACGGTGGTGACGGGCGAGGCCCGCTTCGTCTCGCCCCACCAGGTCGCGGTGGAGCACGAGGGCCAGACCCGGATCATCGGCTTCGACCACGCGATCATCGCGGCGGGTTCCGAGCCGGTGCAGATGCCCTTCATCCCGCACGACGACCCCCGGGTCATCGACTCGACCGGCGCGCTCGAACTCGACGGCGTGCCGGCCCGCCTCCTCGTGATCGGCGGCGGCATCATCGGGCTGGAGATGGCAACCGTCTACCACGCGCTCGGCTCGAAGGTGACCATCGTCGAGCTGATGGACCAGATCATCCCCGGCGCGGACAAGGACATGGTCACGCCGCTGATGAAGCGCATCCAGAAGCAGTACGAGGCCATCCACCTCAAGGCCAAGGTCACCGCCGTCGCGGCGACGCCGGAGGGCCTGAAGGTCTCGTTCGAGGGCGGCACCGCGCCGGCGAGCGACACCTTCGACAAGGTGCTGGTCTCGGTGGGGCGGCGACCGAACGGCAAGCGCATCGGCGCGGAGGCGGCGGGTGTGGCCGTGGACGAGCGCGGCTTCATCGCCGTGGACAAGCAGATGCGCACCAACGTGCCCCACATCTTCGCCATCGGCGACGTGGTCGGCCAGCCGATGCTCGCCCACAAGGCGACGCATGAGGGCAAGGTCGCGGCCGAGGTCGCCGCCGGCAAGGCCAGCGCCTTCGACGCCAAGGTCATCCCCTCCGTGGCCTACACGGACCCCGAGGTGGCCTGGGTCGGCATGACGGAGAACGAGGCCAAGGCGAAGGGCATCAAGGTCGGCAAGGGCGTGTTCCCCTGGGCGGCCTCGGGGCGCTCCCTGGCGCTGGGGCGCGAGGAGGGCCTGACCAAGGTCCTGTTCGACCCCGAGACCGACCGCATCCTCGGCTGCGGCATCGTCGGGCCGTCGGCGGGCGACCTCATCGCGGAGGCGGCACTCGCCATCGAGATGGGGGCGGATGCCGAGGATATCGGCCTGACCATCCACCCGCACCCGACCCTGTCGGAGACGATCGGACTGGCGGCCGAGGCCTTCGAGGGCACCATCACCGACCTCTACATGCCCCGGAAGGACGGGCCGAAAAAGGCCGGTCACTGAGGCCGGTCACTACAGGCCGCTCGGCGGGATCGGCGGCGCGCCGGGGATGGGCGGCGCCGCATCGGGAAGACAGGATCGCGCCGGGACCGGCGCGGTCCTCGCGGAGCCCGTACCGGCTCCGGCTTCGGGAGACGCGCTGATGTCATCGAACGAGCCCGAATCCGACCCGGCGCTCCGGCGCGCCGAGGCCGCCCGCGATGCCGTCGCGGAGGCCATCGAGAATTATCTCGACCGCCTCGCCACGGTGGGCCGGTCGGCCCGGGCCGATGTCGATGCGGACCTCCTGGCCGCCCGCCGGCTGATGGCCCGCAACACCCACCGTCAGCTCGCCGCCAACCTCACCCTGGTGCAGGGGCTGATGGAGGCGCGCACCCTGCCGGCGATGCTGAAACTCCAGCAGGATTTCCTGCGGCGTCAGATGGATTGGGCGATGCGCGACTGGGACCTGGCCCGAGCCCAGACCCTCGATCTCCTCGCCGAGGGGCGCCGGGCGGCCGAGGGCGGACCCGATCCGGTTCCGCCGCCGCCGGGCGAACCGGAAGCCGCGGCCTCGGAACCGCCACCCGCCGACCCAGCCTGATCCGCCGACGCGCGAACCGCCCGCCACCCCCATCCGGATGCCAACCGACCCGCCCCCCCGGCGGGACGGACGGCGCCTGTCACCCAAAACCCCGAAAGGATCACCCCATGAGCAAAGACACGGACCTGCGCGCCCCGGGCGCCGCCGCCAACGCCGATGCCGGCACCGAGGCCGCCCTAACCCGGGCCGCCCTCGATTACCACCGCTTCCCGACGCCGGGTAAGATCTCGGTGCAGCCGACCAAGGACATGAGCACGCAGCGCGACCTCGCGCTCGCCTATTCCCCGGGTGTGGCCGCCGCCTGCATGGCGATCGCGCACGAGCCCGACGAGGCCTACAGCCTGACCTCGCGCGGCAACCTCGTCGCCGTCATCACCAACGGCACGGCGGTGCTCGGCCTCGGCAATATCGGCGCGCTCGCCGGCAAGCCGGTGATGGAGGGCAAGGGCTGCCTGTTCAAGAAGTTCGCCGGCATCGACGTGTTCGACATCGAGGTCGACGAGACCGACCCGGAGAAATTCATCGAGACCGTCGCCCGGCTGGAGCCGACCTTCGGCGGCATCAACCTCGAGGACATCAAGGCCCCCGAATGCTTCGTCATCGAGACGAAGCTGCGCGAGCGCATGAAGATCCCGGTCTTCCACGACGACCAGCACGGCACCGCCATCGTGGCCGCCGCCGCCCTGATCAACGCGCTGCAAGTGGTGGGCAAGCCGATCGAATCCGCCACCCTGGTCTGCTCGGGCGCGGGTGCGGCGGCCATCGCCTGCCTCAACATCCTGGTGGGCCTCGGCCTGAAGCGCGAGAACATCCTCGTCTGCGATTCCCGCGGCGTCGTCTCCACCGACCGGATGGCCAGCCTCGACGAGCAGAAGCGGGCCTATGCGCGGGACACGCAGGCCAAGACCCTCGGCGACGCCGTCGCGGGCGCCGACATCTTCCTCGGCGTCTCCCAGGGCGGCGTGCTCAAGCCCGAGATGGTCGCCGGCATGGCCGACAAGCCGATCATCCTGGCGCTCGCCAACCCCGACCCGGAGATCCTGCCGGCGCTGGCCAAGGAGGTTCGGCCCGACTGCCTCATCGCCACCGGCCGCTCGGACTACCCGAACCAGGTCAACAACGTCCTGTGCTTCCCCTTCATCTTCCGGGGCGCCCTCGACGTCGGCGCCACCGAGATCAACGAGGCGATGAAGCTCGCCGCCGTGCGCGCCATCGCAAACCTCGTCCATGCCGAGCAGTCCGACGTGGTGGCCGCGGCCTACGGCGCCAACGACCTGCGCTTCGGGCCCGACTACCTGATCCCCCGGCCCTTCGACCCGCGCCTGATCACCACCGTCGCCCCGGCGGTGGCCCAGGCCGCCATCGACAGCGGCGTCGCCGCCCGGCCGTTCAAGGACATCGAGACCTACCGCCGCTCCCTGGAGCGCCTGGTCTACACCTCCGGCACGGTGATGCAGCCGGTCTTCGCCGCCGCCTCCGAGGCCGGGGCCAAGCGGATCGCCTACGCGGAGGGCGAGGAGGACCGGGTGCTCCGCGCCGCCCAGGTGGTGGTGGACGAGCGCCTCGCCACCCCGGTCCTCGTCGGCCGGGCCGAGACCATCGCGAGCAAGATCGCCAGCCTCGGCCTGCGCATCCGCATCGGCACGGACGTGCACGTCGCCGAGACCAGCCCCGAGGCCGGCGCCACCGTGCGGGCCGCCCGGCTCCTCGCCGCCGGCGAGGTCGACGGCATGCTCTGCGGCACCACCGGGACCTATCCGGCCCACCTCGCGGATGTGACCGGGGCGATCGGCCTGAAGCCGGGCGCGCACGGCCTCGCCGCCATGGGCCTGCTTCAGCTGCCCCGGCACACGCTGTTCATCTGCGATCCCTACATCCACCGCGACCCGAGCGCAGCGGAGATCGCCGACATGACGGTGCTGGCCGCCGCGGAGATGCGCCGCTTCGGGCAGACGCCGCACGTGGCCCTGGTGGCGTCCTCGAATTTCGGCAGCGTCGACGATCCGGTGTCGCGCAAGATGCGGGAGGCCCTCGCCCTGATCCGCGCCCAGGCGCCGGATCTCGAGGTCGACGGGGAGATGTCGGCCGACACGGCACTGAGCCGCACGATCCTCGAGCGCCTGCGGCCGAATTCGACCCTCACCGCCGAGACCAACCTCCTGGTCATGCCGAACCTGGAGGCGGCCAACATCACCTTCAACGCCCTCAAGGTGGTGGCCGGTCAGAGCGTCTCCGTCGGCCCGATCCTGCTCGGCGCGGCGCGCCCGGTCCACATCCTCACCCCCACCGCCACCGTCCGCGGCATCGTCAACATGACGGCCCTGACGGCGGCGTCCGCCGACGTGGCGGGCTGAGTGAGGGCAGGGGAGGGGGCAGCCTCTCCCCCCGCGCCGTACTTCCGGACGTCGGCGGCGTGCAATCCAGAGCCGCCGACGGTGCAAGGCCTCGCACCACCTGTGCGTTTGGACCCCGGGTTCCGCTGCGCGGCCCCAGGATGACGGAGTGGTGAAGGCAGCCCTCGCGTATAGGGAAAAGCCGGGCCGGAGACCACGGCACCACACAACAGAAAGCCGGCTACACGTTTGATAAGCCGGCAACTATCCTCCGAGATACCCCGTCAATCCGTCTGCGAGATGGTCGAACAGCGCGCGGATGCGGCGGGTGCTGCGCAGGTCCTCGTGCATGACCAGCCAGATGCCGATCTCGGCGAGTACGATTTCGGGCAACACCGGCACGAGGTTCGGGTCGCGGCAGGCGAGGCCGTCCTGGCAATAGCCGATGCCGAGGCCGGCGCGCAGTGCGGCGAGGAGCCCGAGGTCGTCGTCGCAGGAGAAGGCGAAAGTCAGGTCGTGGCCGAGCGTCGGCCGCACTCGCGCCGCATGGACCGCCCGGCCGATCAGGCTGTGGCGCCCGAGCTCCGCCACCGTGGCGGGCAGGCCGCGCCGGGCGGCGTAGGCGCGATGGGCGTAGAACCGGACCGGGGCCGCGCCGATGCGCCGGGCGACGAGGGCGCCCTGGGTCGGGGCCACGTTGCGCACGGCGAGGTCCGCGTCCCGGCGCAGCAGGTCCTCGGTGCGATCGCTGAGGGAGAGTTCGAGATCGACGCCCGGATGGGCCGCGTGGAACCCGGCGAGCAGGTCGGGCAGCACCGCGCCGCCGAGGAACGTGCTGGCGGTGAGGCGGATGCGCCCTCGCATCGCGTCGGCGTCGCCGGAGGCCCGGCGCAGGAGCGCGGCCGCCGCGGCCGCCATCGCCTCGGCCTGGGGCACGAGGTCGAGGGCCCGGTCGGTGGGCCGCAGGCCGTCGGTGGCGCGGGTGAACAGGGTCAGGCCGAGGCTGCGCTCCAGGGCGGCGATCTGGCGCCCGAGGGTCGGCTGGGTCAGGTGCAGGTCGCGCGCCGCCCCGGACAGGCTGCCCGCGCGGACCACCCCGAGAAACGCCCGCCACAGGTGCCAGTCCGGCTCGTCCATGCGGTTTCGTATGGCAACCCGCCACCTTTCGGCAATGGGCGATGAGCCGCCGGCACGCCACCCTCGGTCCGCTTCCCCGAAAGGTGGATGCAACGAGAGGCGGACGCGCAGGAGACGGATGCGATGTCGGAGAGGCTGGCCCTGGTCACCGGGGCGACGGGGGGAATCGGCGGGGCGGTGGCGGAGGCGCTGCTTCGGCACGGCTGGCGGGTGCGCGGCCTGGCGCGGGACCCCGACCGGGCGCGCCGGACGGGTCCGGATGGCGTCGACTGGGTCGCGGGCGACGCCATGCGGGAGGCCGACATGGTCGCGGCGGCACGCGGCGCCCGCATCCTGTTCCACGGGGTGAACCCGCCCGGATACCGCGACTGGCGCGGCCTCGCGATCCCCATGCTGGCCCACGCCATCACGGCGGCGTCGGGGGCCGGCGCGCGCCTCGTCCTGCCGGGCAACCTCTACGTCTACGCCCCCGAGGCCGGGCCGGAGGTCGGCGAGGACGCACCGCGCCGGCCCCGCACCCGCAAGGGTGCGGTCCGCGTCGAGATGGAGGCGATGCTGGAGGCCGCGGCCGGGCTGGCCCACCTGATCGTCCGCGCCGGCGACTTCTTCGGCCCGCGCGCGCTGAGTTCCTGGGTCACCACCGTGCTGATGCGGGAGGGCCGGCCCCTGCGGCGGGTGGTGACGCCGGAAGTTCCGGGGGCGGGGCATGCCTGGGCCTACCTGCCCGACCTCGCCGAGACCTTCGCGCGCCTCCTCGACGACGCGGCGACCCTGCCGCACCACCTGTCCCTGAACTTCCGGGGCCATGCCCTGCACGGGCGCGCCATGGCGGAGGCGGTGGCGCGGGCGGATGGCGGGCAGCCGCCGGTCCGGCCCTTCGCCTGGGCGCCGGTCTATCTCGGGGCGCCCTTCGTCACCTTCCTGCGCGAGGTGATCGAGATGCGCCATCTCTGGTCGGCGACCCTCCAGCCGGACAATGCCCGCCTCGTCGCCCGCCTCGGCGCGGAGCCGCACACGCCCCTCGACGCGGCGGTGGCGGCGAGCCTCGCCGCCCTACGGGCGCGCGCCGCCTGAACCCGGTCAGCCGATCCGCATGCGGGTCCCCGGGCCGACCCGGCGCAGCAGGCGGACGAGGTCGGCCCGGCGCAGGGCGACGCAGCCCTCGGTCGGCAGGAAGTCGCCCCGCGCCACGTGCATGAAGATCGCCGAGCCGCGGCCCCGCCGGATCGGCCCGCGATTGTAGTCGAGGTCGACCACGAGGTCGTAGAGCCCGTCCTCGCGCCACATCCGCTCGTGCCCGACCCCCGGGGCGGGCAGGCGGATCGGCCGGTTGTAGCGCCGGTCCCGGGCATCGTCGCACCAGCCGTCGCCGGGCGCGCTCGGACGCAAGGGGAGGGGGCTGACGGGCCGGCTCGCGAAGTGGTCGGGCCGGTAGACGCCGCCGCGCAGGCGGAACGTGCCCCGGGGCGAGGCGCCGTCGCCCTCGCGCTTGGCCTGCGTGATCCCGCTCCGCCCGAGGGCGCAGGGGATGATTGCCGCCCCGGCGATCAGCTGGCCCCGGCTCCGATCCGTCACGAGGGCGCGCACGCGCAGGCCGGCAAGACTGGTCCGCTTGAGAGGAGTGTTCCGCTTGCAATGGCTGGTTCTCTTCATGAGCCGCTTATCGCGTGCGCGCCCGAACCTGCCAATTCGGTATTCGACGTGAAACTTTTCGTGGGGCTGCGCCGTTTGCGACCCGTTAGGCTGCGCGCAACCGTATTGTGCGCAGCCCGGATTATTGGTTTAATGGGCACGGCGTGATTTACGTAAGGCAAGACGATGCGCGCGTGTCATCATCGTGTCTTGGGTTCTCGTTGCAACCGTTGATCCTCCGTCACCGCCTGCCTGCGGCTTTCCGAGACCGCCGGCGCATCCTGCAAGCTGCCTGAAAGTCCTTCGGTCGATGCCGAATACCCATCGCCTGCTGATCTGCGACGACGACGCCTCGCTGCGCGAGACGCTGATGGAGCAGCTCGATCTGTACGATGAGTTCACGGTGCTGACCGCCGTGGACGGACGGAGCGCAATCGATCGCGTCACGGACGACCGGATCGACCTCGCGGTGATGGATGTCGGCTTGCCCGACATGGATGGGCGCGAGGCCGTGCGGGCCATGCGCAGGAGCGGCTACCGCGGCCCCGTGATCATGCTGACGGCGCAGGATTCAGAGGACGACACCGTCGAGGGCCTGGAGGCGGGCGCCAACGACTACGTCACCAAGCCGTTCAAGTTCGCGGTGCTGCTGGCCCGCATCCGCGCGCACCTGCGCAGCCACGAGGCCAGCGAGGACGCGGTGTTCCAGATCGGGCCCTACATCTTCCGCCCGGGCGCCAAGCTACTGGTGGGCGAGCGCGGCTCGAAGCTGAAGCTCACCGAGAAAGAGACCGCGATCCTGCGCTTCCTCTATCGGGCGGGGCGCGAGGTGGTCGGCCGCGACACGCTGCTCGCCGAGGTCTGGGGCTACAACGCCCAGGTCACCACCCACACCCTCGAGACCCACATCTACCGCCTGCGCCAGAAGATCGAGCCGAACCCGGCGCTGGCCGCGATCCTCGTCACCGAGGGCGGCGGCTACAAGCTGCTGCCCTGAGACCGAATGGCCCTCCGCCCCGGCCTCGGCTAAGCTGAGCGCTCGGGGTCCGGCGGGGCCGGGTCCCGGCAGGGTGAGGGCGACACGTGGGGCTCGACGACGACATCGCGATCCTGAGCGCCGCCCCCCTGTTCGGGTTCATGGGGCGGGATGCCCTGCGCCTGCTCTCCTTCGCCGCCGAGCGCCGCGCCCTCGCGGCCGGAGACCGCCTGTTCGCGCACGGGGAGCGCGCCGATGGCGGCTTCGTGGTGATGTCGGGCACCCTCACGCTCACCCCGCGCGGCACCCACGCCATTCCCGTCACGGCCGGCCGCTCCAGCCTGATCGGGCGCCTCGCCCTGTTCCAGCGCGGGGAGCGCCCGTGCGACGCCGACGCGGCGAGCGCGGCGGAGGTGGTCCGCATCACCCCGACCCTGATGCGCCGGGTGCTGGAGGAGTTTCCCGATGCCGCCCGGGCGATCCACGACGAGTTGACCGAGGATCTGGCCGACTTCGCCGCCGACCTCGCCGGCCTGGGCGGCCGGTTCGACGCCATCGCGCCCTGACGGGGCCGAATGCTGGGGACGCGGCCCGGGTCACGCGGATTGCCGCGATCTTCGAAAGGATTTGTCACGGCCTTGCCCCCATGCTCATCCCCATGAGCACAGATCAGTGGGTCGGGATCGGGTCGTGATGCGGGAGCGCGACGAGGACGAAAAAGGGGGGCGGGCCGCGCGGGGCGCGGGCATCGCCTTCCTCGTCGTGGCGGTCCTGGGGGCCGGCGCCCTGCTCTATATCCAGTCCACCCGCCTGCTGATCTGCTACGAGACCAACGCCACCCTGTCCGACGACGCCTACGTGGACATCATGATCCGCGACATCGTCCGGAACGGCGACCATGGCGGGCGCGCCTACGCCAACCGTCTCGAGTATCTCGGCGATCAGACCGCGTGCTGCACTATCGAGCGGGTGCCCAGCGCCGCCGCCGAGGGGCAGCCGGCCAGGCGCGAGGTCGCGGTCTCGGCCAAGTACTTCAACACCGCGCGCAAGGACTACTTCCTCATCGAGCGCCGCTACGACGCCTGCGGCCATGCCAGCGCCAAGCCCATGACGGCGGGGTGACGACGGCCGTCCGGGCGGACGCGCAGCGCCCGATATCGGCACCCGAAGCGTCGGCATCCGACGGATGGTCCCGTTCGATTCCACCGGGGCGGCGGATTCGAGCTTCGCTCAAACGCCCCCCGCTTCCGGCTGCGGCGGCTCCGCCAACGGAGGTTCGGGAAGTCCCAGTGCGGGCATCAGATCGTTGTTCTCCTCGATCCGAAGCATGCGAACATCGGTGACAGCAGCGCTGAACCAGGGGCAACTTCTCGTTACATCCTGGATCGCGAGAACGCACCGCACCGGATCGACGGTTTCGTCACCGAAATAGACGCTGCCCTGCTGTCGATTGAAGCCATGCCGCTGGAGAACCTTGCCGATATCGGCATACCCGTTCTGCCAGGACGCATTATGGTAATGTCGCTGAAGCGTGTCGGTGTCCAAGTCGAAGCAGATTGCGTACACGCGTTTCGCCCATGTCGGCCGATTGGAGATGTAGCTCGGCTGCGCATTCAGGCTAGGGTTGTGCCCCGGACTGTGCAAGCGACGCTTGGGGCGCTGCGTTCTCATCGTTCACCTCGCTGCCACGCCCTCGGATGATGGGTCGACGGAAGAGATCTCATGATGGCGGACGGAAGTTTCCAGTGTCCTCCGGCCTTTGTCGATCCGCGGGAATCCCGCACCGACCCCGAGAGACGCGATGCCCGCGAAGGTGACAGGCCGGACGGGCTTTTGTAAGCACGGGCCGCATCCCCACAAGCCCGTTGCCGGAACCAGCCCCATGCCGCACCACGCGTCCCCCGCCGACCTCGCCGCCACCATCGAGACCGCCTGGGAGGAGCGCGCCGGCATCGACACCGGCACCAAGGGCGCCGTGCGCGAGGCCGTCGACGAGGCCCTGGACCTGCTCGATTCCGGCAAGGCCCGCGTCGCCGAGAAGGTCGGCGACGACTGGCAGGTCAACCAGTGGCTCAAGAAGGCGGTGCTGCTGTCCTTCCGCCTCAACGACATGGAGATCATCCATGGCGGCCCCGACGGCGCGACCTGGTGGGACAAGGTGCCCTCGAAGTTCGAGGGCTGGAAGAAGAAGCACTTTCGCGAGGCCGGCTTCCGGGCGGTGCCCGGCTGCGTCGTGCGCCGCGGCTCCTACATCGCACCCGGCGCGGTGCTGATGCCGTCCTTCATCAACCTCGGCGCCCATGTGGGCGAGGGCACCATGGTCGACACCTGGGTCACCATCGGCTCCTGCGCCCAGGTGGGCAAGAACTGCCACATCTCCGGCGGCGCCGGCATCGCGGGCGTGCTCGAGCCGCTCCAGGCCAACCCGGTCATCATCGAGGACAACTGCTTCATCGGCGCCCGCGCCGAGGTGGCCGAGGGCGTGATCGTCGGCGAGGGCAGCGTGCTCTCCATGGGCGTCTACATCGGCGCCTCCACCAAGATCATCGACCGGACCACCGGCGAGGTGATGTACGGTCGCGTACCGCCCTATTCGGTGGTGGTCTCCGGCACCACGCCGGGCAAGGACCTGCCGGACGGCAGCCCCGGCCCGGGCCTGTACTGCGCCGTGATCGTCAAGCGCGTCGA
The DNA here is from genome assembly GCF_022829285.1 of Methylobacterium sp. J-078. Lineage (GTDB taxonomy): Bacteria > Pseudomonadota > Alphaproteobacteria > Rhizobiales > Beijerinckiaceae > Methylobacterium. The sequence goes on along the minus strand of NZ_JAKSYI010000096.1, from coordinate 87,578 downwards.
TGCCGGCACCCGATCCAAGACCGCCATCAACGAGCTCCTGCGCACCTGATCCCGGGACGTCCCCTGGACGCTTGATCCGATGCCGAGCGAAGCCCCTTTTGGGGCGTCGCCAGGACGCTTGATCCGATATCGAGCGAAGCCCCTTTTCGGGCGTCGCCAGAACGCTTGATCCGATACCGAGCGAAACCCCTCTTGGGGCGTCGCTCGGTCGCGTGCCGGCGCGGCCGGCCATGCCCCATCTGGTGCCGGTGGAATCGTCCCGGATGCGAGGAAGAGGCGTACGATGATCGACCCGGCCCATTCCACCCGCAGCTTCGCGCTGACCTTCGCCGGGCGCCGCGTTCCGACCCCCTACGACGTCGTCGGCAGCGGTCCCGACGCCCTGCTGCTGCCGGCCCTGTCGTCGATCTCGGCCCGCGTCGAGATGCGGCCCCTGGCCAAGGATCTGGGGCACAGCTACCGCTGCCTCGTGCCGGACTGGCCGGGCTTCGGCGACCATGTCCGGGCCCGGGTGCCCCTGAACCCGGAGACGATGCACGCCTTCCTCGATGCCCTGCTGGCGGCGGCCCCCGGCCCCTACGCCCTCGCGGTGGGGGCCGGCCACGCGGCCGGCTACCTCGTGGCGGCGGCGCGGCGCCATCCCCGGGCCTTCGCGCGCCTCGTCCTCGTCGCCCCGACCTGGCGGGGGCCGCTGCCCACCGCCCTGGGGCCGGAGCGCAAGGGCCTGTTCACCACCTTGCGCCGGGCCGTCGAGCTGCCGCTGCTGGGCGACGCCCTCTACCGCATCAACATCAGCCGGCCCGTCATCGGCCGGATGATGCGCGCCCACGTCTATGCCGACCCCGACCACGTCACGCCCGGAATCATCGCCGACAAGCACGCCATCACGCGCCAGAACGGCGGGCGCTTCGGCACGGCCGCCTTCGTCACCGGTGGCCTCGACCCCTTCGAGAGCCGCCGGGACTTCCTCGACCTGTTCGAGGGCCCCGGCCTGCCGCCGGTCCTGGTCCTGCGGCCGGAGCGGGCCCCGCGCCGCTCCGGGGCCGAGATGGACGCGCTGATCGCCACCGGCCGGGTCGCCCGGGCCTCCGTGCCGGGGGCGCTCAGCCCGCACGAGGAGTATCCCGGCGAGGTCGCGGACGCGATCCGGGCCGCCTGAGCGGCGGCGATCGCCTGAGCGGCGGCTCCCTTCAGCTGCCCCGCGTCAGCAGGCGCCCGCCCGCGAGGCCGTTGACCCCGATGACGAGGAGAACCGCGACCCCGTGCAGGGCGAGGTCCGCCGCCGTAGCGTCGTGCGGGTGGAAGGGCACAAGGAGGACGGCCGCCGCCGCTGCCGCCGCGAGCCCGGCCAGGGCAGCCGTGAGGTTGGGGCGCAGGGGGCAGGCCCGGCGCAGCATCCACACGAGCGCGAGGGAGAGCGGGAGCGAGACGCCGAGCAGGAACGCGAAGCATCCACCGGCCTCCGGCGGCGCGGCCCCCGGGACCGTTACGCCGCGCAGGCAGCCGAGGCCGCTCGCGCTCACCCAGAGGGCGGCCGGCGCGACCGGCAGCAGGGTCCAGCGGAGGGAGCGCCCCGGCACGCTGGTCTGGAAGGCCGCGACGGTGGCGGTCAGGGCGGTGAGCAGCGCGCCGAGGGCGGCGTAGCGCAGATCCGGCACCGCCATGCGCAGGTGCAGGGCCTCGAGATCGGCGAACGGCATCAGGGCCAGGCCCGCGCCCAGGGCCGCCGCGCACCAGATCAGGGCCCGCAGGCCCGGCGACGGCAGGCGCCGCACCGGCCTCAGGTCCCCCGCGAGGGCTTCCACCAGATCGTCATGCACGCGATCATCATCGGGCCGGAGGCGCGCGCGCTCAGACATCGTGTGTTCCTCGTCCCCGCGCATCCGCCCCGTCTCCCGCTCCCCGATCCGCCTCCGGTCCGTCCCGCCCGAGGGTGCGGCGCAGGGCCTTGAGGGCACGGTGCAGGTTCACCTTGAGGGCGCCCTTGCTGCGCCCGGTCAGTTCGGCCGCCTCGTCGAGGCTGCGTTCGCCGAGCGCCAAGTGCTCCACGGCTTGGCGCTGCCCCTCGGGCAGGGCGGCCACGGCCCGGGCGAGCACCCGGGCGCGGTCGCGCGCCTCCAGGCCGGCGCCGGGGGCCGGACCGCCATCGGCCTCCGCCTCGTAGGCGATCGGATCGTGCACCTCGCGGGGCCGCCGCCCGGCCCGGCGCATCCCGTCGATGGCCCGGCGCTGGGTGATGGCGCGCAGCCAGGGCAGGAAGGGCCGGCCCGGGTCGTAGGTCGCCCGCGCCCGGTGGATCGTCAGCAGCACGTCCTGCACCACGTCGTCCACCGCATCCGGCCGCACGCCCTGCGCCCGCGCCATCCCGGCCACCACCGGCAGGCAGGCCCGCAACAGGCGGCGATAGGCCTCCCCGTCGCCCGCCTGCGCCGCCGCCATGGCGGCCGCGAGGGTGCCGTCGAGGCCGGCATCGAGGCTCACGCCGCTCTCCCGGGCGGGGCCGGCGGCGGAACGAGCGGTGAGGCCGGGTCCGGCCGGAAGGGCGAGGGCCACCATGCGGGCTTCCTGGTCCGGAAGGTTTTCCGGGTCCGGGAGCGCGACCCTCCCGTCGCGGTAGATTTCGCTCCGGGGCGCGGCGGGGTTACGCGGCGCACGGAAATTCGTCTCCGCGCATCCCCGTCATCCGGCCAAGTCGAAGCGGTCGACGTCGCGCAGGAGTTCCAGGACAGCCCGGGCGCCGTGATCGAGGGCGGCGGCCCCCGCCTCCGCCGTGCCGAGGGTGGCGTCGCCGATCGCGCCCGAAGGGTTGAGGTCCTGCGCCTTCCAGGCGAAGGCGGCGGGCCGCCCGGCGCGCAGGTGCGTGAAGCGCTCCGCCATCGCCCGGGTGCGGGGGGTGAAGTCCGCGACAGCCTCCACCCGCACGAGGTCGGGCCGCAGGGCCAGCATCAGGGCGGTCTCGATGCCGCCGCCATGGATGCCGTGGCGGATCTCGTCCTCCGGGAACAGCCCTTCCGGATAGCCGAAACGGCTCCAGGCCGTGGTCACCGCCACCATCCCGAGGGCGCGCAGGTCGCCCGCCACGAGGTCGATGAGCCCGCTGTTGCCCCCGTGCGCGGTGATGATCACGAGCTTGCCGCAGCCCGCCCGCCGCACATCCGCGCCGATCCCGGTCCAGGCCCGCAGGGCCGTCTCGGTGGAGAGGGTCAGGGTGCCGGGAAAGCCGTCGTGCTCGTCGGATTTGCCGATGGCCTGGACGGGCAGCAGCAGGACGTCGAGGTCGTCGGCCGGCAGCCGTGCCAGGCGGGCGAGGTAGCCCTCGGCGATGATCGTGTCGGTGGCCAGCGGCAGGTGCGGCCCGTGCTGCTCGATGGCCGCCACGGGCAGCACCGCGATGGTCCGCCCCATGTCGCGGGTCCGGAACGCCTCCGTCGTCAGCTCGGCCCAGGGGCGTATCGGCATTCCGGTGATGTCTCCCGCGCGGCGGCCGGTCTCGGGCGGCTTCGTATACCGATCCTTATCCCTAATCGTGCATTCGGGACAGGATCGACCGCGAGTGCCTACCCGCTGCCCATGAGAACCGCGAAACACTGCGCCTCCTCCCCGGCGGCCCCGGATTCGGACGAAGGCGCGAGCCCGGACGAACTGCTGCGGGAGATCGCGCGCCTCAAGGCGATGCTCGACACCAATTCCGACTGGATCTGGGAGGTCGACGCCCAGGGGCGCTACACCTACGCCTCCCGCCACGTGATGGCCCTGCTCGGCTACGAGCCGCACGAGATGCTGGGGCGCACGCCCTTCGATTTCATGCCCCCCGACGAGGCCGCGCGGATCGGGGCGATCTTCGGCGGCATCGCCGCCGAGAAGCGGGCCTTCGCGGGCCTGATCAACCGGAACCGCCACCGGGACGGGCGGATCGTGGTGCTGGAGACGAGCGGCATCCCGCTGCTGGCGAAGGATGGCACATTGCTCGGCTACCGGGGCATCGACCGGGACGTCACGGCGCGGGATGCCGAGCACGCGCGCCTGCACGACCTCGCCCGGCGCGACGACCTCACGCAACTCGGCAACCGTCTCGCCCTGCGCGAGCGGCTGATCGCGTGGCTCGACGCCCCGGTAGCGGGCGCCGAATGCCTCGTGATCCTGCTCGATTTCGACCTGTTCAAGACCGTCAACGACACGCTCGGCCACAAGGCCGGCGACGCGCTGCTGGCCCAGGCGGCCCGTCGCCTCGACCGGGCGACGGCCGCGCAGGCCGCACGGACCTTCCGCCTCGGCGGCGACGAGTTCGTGGTGGTGGCTGAGGTGGACGGCACGGACGCCCGGCGGCGCGTCGTCACGGCGATCGAGCAATGTTTCCTGGAGCCGTTCGACCTTGACGGGAGCCTGCTCTGCATCTCCGCGAGCCTCGGCGTCGCGACCTGTCGCGATGGCGGGGACGCGCCGGACCAGGAAACCCCGGAAACCGTGCTGGCGCGGGCGGACGAGGCCCTCTACCGCGCCAAGGACCTGCGTTCCCAGAATCCGCCCCGGCCCCACAATCCGCGGGAGGCCGGCGACGGGTCCGCCGGGCTCAGCGACCGCGGCGCATCAGCCAGCCGGCGCTGAAGGCGGCCAGCGCTACCAGAAGCAGCGTGGTACCCTTGTTCTCCTCGGCGCGGGCGGCGACGACGCGGCCACGGCGCACGGCCTCGCCCTGGTAGGTGCGGCCCCGCTCCTGCAGGTCCCCGGCGATGGCACGGCCGCGGTGACGGGCCTCGTCGACGAGGTGGGCGCCGTCGCGCTGCAGGTCGTCTGCCGCGTCGCGGGCACGGCCATAGGCGTACTGGACCGCACCGGCCGCCTGGTCGAACGCGCCCTCGGCCTGCGGGCGGACCCGCCCGGTCACGGCGCCGATGGCGGAGCGGCCGCGGCCCCGGATGTTGCGGATGCCGCCCTCGATCTGGTCCCTGTTCATCGTCGCAAGTCCTTAATCTTTCTGAAGTCCTAATCCGACCGGGCCGGAGCGCCGGGCGATCCGTGTTGCGCGCCGATCGCCCCCTCGGGGTCGCGGCGCGCAGGATATGACTGGCTCAGATCTTCTTGACGGCGTCGGCCGCACTCTGGGCCGCGCCCTTGATGCCGTCCTTGGCGTCGCCGACGGTCTTCTGGGCCTCGCCCTTCAGTTCCTGGGCCTTGCCCTCGGCCTGCAGCTTCTCGTTGCCGGTGGCGGAACCGATGCCCTGCTTGATGTTGCCGACGGCCTCGTTGGCCAGACCCTTGATCTTGTCCGTCGTGCTGCTCATCAGAAACGCTCCGTGAAGCTGGTATCCATCGAAATCCCGGTCGCCGCATGCAACCGGTCGGTTTCGGCCAAGCGGAACGGTGGAACCCGACGATTGTTCCCCGCCCGACATTTCTGCGGAATGACGAGGGCGTGACGAACGCAGCCGGAACGCCGCCCGTATGTTGCGTTGCAAAGATCCTTTGCGAGCGGTGCAAGAAAATCTTCTCCGTTTCCCGGATCACGACCAGCATCTCAAATTTTTTGTCGGCTTAACCCAAAAATTTTGCGGCAAACTCAAAGGCTTCCCCGAGTTCTCACGCCTTGAATTCAAAATAATTGCCGATAAAACCGATCGGCATAAACAAGAGTTGAGCCGAGGAAGACGCCCATGACTGCGCGCATTGCGCCCGCCGAAGCCGGCCCGCGCCCGATCGCGACCGCCGGGGTGGATTCGCCGCCGCTCGGCCGCTGGGGGCAGCTCATCCTGGGCGTGCTGTGCATGTCGATGATCGCCAACCTGCAATACGGCTGGACGCTGTTCGTCGATCCGATCCAGCAGAAGTTCGGCTGGGAGCGCACCGCCATCCAGTGGGCCTTCACGATCTTCGTGGTGATGGAAACCTGGCTGGTACCGATCGAGGGCTGGTTCGTCGACAAGTACGGCCCGCGCCTCGTCACCATCTTCGGCGGTGCGCTGTGCGCCCTCGGCTGGGTGATGAATTCCTATGCCGACACCCTGACGATGCTGTACGCCGCCGCCGCCATCAGCGGCATCGGCGCGGGCGCGGTCTACGGCACCTGCGTGGGCAACGCCCTGAAGTGGTTCCCCGACCGGCGCGGCTTCGCCGCCGGCCTCACCGCCGCCGGCTTCGGCGCGGGCTCGGCCCTGACCGTGATCCCGATCGCCAACATGATCCGCGATTCCGGCTATCAGCACACCTTCCTGGTGTTCGGCCTCGGCCAGGGCCTCATCGTCATGCTGGCCGCCCTGCTCCTCGTCTCGCCGAGCGCCGCCTTCAAGGACCGCATGCTCGCCGGCCGGACGCAGACCGTGAACACCGTCACCCGGCGCCAGTATTCCACCGCCGAGATGGTGCGCACGCCGGTCTTCTGGCTGCTCTACCTCATGTTCGTGATGATGGCGGCCGGCGGCCTGATGGCGGCGGCCTCGCTGGCCCCCATCGCCAAGGACTTCCAGGTGGCGGGCGTGCCCGTGTCGCTGATGGGCCTGACCCTGCCGGCGCTGACCTTCGCGCTGACCATCGACCGGGTCCTCAACGGCGTCACGCGGCCCTTCTTCGGCTGGGTCTCGGATAAGATCGGCCGCGAGAACCCCATGGTCATCGCCTTCCTGATCGAGGGCGCCGGCATCCTGGCGCTCGGCATGTTCGCCCACATCCCGATGGCCTTCGTGCTGCTCACCGGCCTCGTGTTCTTCGCCTGGGGTGAGATCTACTCGCTGTTCCCCGCCACCTGCAGCGACACCTACGGCGACAAGAACGCGGCGGCTAATGCGGGCCTGCTCTACACCGCCAAGGGCACGGCCGCCCTGCTGCTGCCGATCCTGCTGACCATCCAGGCCAAGACCGGCACCTGGCAGACGGTGTTCTACGTCGCCTCCGGCATGGCCTTCCTGGCCGGTTTCCTCGCGCTCTTCGTGCTGAAGCCGATGCGCGCCCGCTTCATCGCCCGGAGCTGACGCGCGATGGCCCGCTGGATCCGCTACCTCCACGACGGCGCGGGCGGTTTCGGCCGCCTCGACGGAGAAACCATCGCGGTCCACGAAGGGGATCTCTTCGCGGATCCGGTGCCGACCGGCGCGACCCTGCCGCTGGCGCAGGTCACCCTCGACCTGCCGTGCCGGCCCTCGAAGTACATCGCCCTGTGGAACAACTTCCACGCCTCGGCGGAGAAGCAGGGCCTGACCCGGCCGGAGGTGCCGCTCTACTTCGTCAAGCCGGCGAGCTGCTACCTCGCCGGCGGGCAGACGATCACCGCGCCGGAGGGCGCCGGCCGCCTCCTGTTCGAGGGCGAACTCGGGATCGTGATCGGGAAGCGCGGCCGCGACCTGACCCCGGAGGCGGCGGCCGCGCACATCTTCGGCTATACCTGCGTGAACGACGTGACCGCGCTGGAGGCCCTGAGGGCCGATCCGAGCTTCATGCACTGGACCCGCTCCAAGGGCCATGACGGCTTCGGCCCCTTCGGCCCGGTGATCGCCACGGACATCGACCCCTGGGCCCTGGAGGTCGCGGTGCGCGTCAACGGCCGGGAGCGCCAGCGCTATCCCCTGTCCGACATGATGCGCCGCCCCGCCGAGCTGGTGGCCGAACTCTCGCGGGACATGACCCTGGAGCCCGGCGACCTCATCGCCTGCGGCACCTCGCTGGGGTCCGGGCCGATCCCCAAGGGCGCCACGGTCGAGGTGGAGATCGACGGTATCGGCGTGTTGTCGAACGGGTTCTCGTGAGACACCCGTACCCCCAGACGCGGACGTGACCAGAACAGGTTTTTCGAGGACACCCACATGAGCATCGCGATCGTCGGCGCCGGCGCCATCGGAGGATTTCTCGGGGTGCGCCTCGCCCATGCGGGCGAGGACGTCACCTTCATCGCGCGGGGCGCCAACCTGGAGGCCATCCAGGCCAACGGCATGCGGCTGATCGAGGAGGACGGCTCCGAGATCCACGTGACCAACCTCAAGGCCACCAAGTCCATGGCCGAGGCGGGCCGGCACGACATCGTGCTCCTCACCGTGAAGGCCCATCAGGTCGGCCCGGTCGCGGCCGACCTCCATCACCTCATCGGACCCGACACGATGGTGGTGACGATGCAGAACGGCATTCCGTGGTGGTACTTTTCGGGCGGCCACGGCGGCGACCTGACGGGGACGCACCTGGAGACCGCCGATCCGGGTGGCCTCATCGCGAAGCACCTCGACCCGAAGCACGTCATCGGCTCGGTGGTCTACCCGGCCGCCGTGCTCACCGAGCCCGGCGTGGTGCAGGTGGTGGAGGGCCACCGATTCGGGCTGGGCGAACTCGACGGCTCCATGTCGCCGCGCGTGCAGTCGCTGGCCCAGACCCTGATCAAGGCGGGCTTTCGCGCCCCCGTGACCAGCGACATCCGCGCGGAGATCTGGCTCAAGCTCTGGGGCAACCTCAGCTTCAACCCGATCTCGGCGCTCAGCCACGCCACCCTGGTGGACATCTGCCAGTTCCCCGAGACCCGGGCGCTCGCCGCCGACATGATGCGGGAGGCCGAGACCATCGCGAACAAGCTCGGCGTCACCTTCAAGCTCGGCATCGAGCGGCGCATCGCGGGGGCCGAGAAGGTCGGCGCGCACAAGACCTCGATGCTCCAGGACGTGGAGGCCGGGCGCCCCATCGAACTCGAGGCCCTGGTCGGCTCGATCATCGAACTCGGGCGCCTCACCGACACCCCGACGCCGCATATCGGCACCGTCTACGCCCTGATGCGCCTCCTCTCCCAGAGCCTGGAGCGGGCGCAGGGGCGCCTCTCCATCATGCCGGCCTGAACCCCAGAGACATTCGAGGACGCTTCGCCATGGCCGAGACTTCCCACGCCAATCCCGCCGCCACCACCCTCCACGCCCTGATCCGGACCGGCGCCGACGCGGCAACCGCCCTGTCGAGCCCCGGCGGCGTGCCGCTGACCTTCGGACAGCTCCGCGCCCTCACGGACCGGACCATCGCGGCCCTGAACGCGCAGGGGATCGGCCGGAACGACCGGGTCGGCATCGTCCTCGACAACGGGCCGGAGATGGCCGCCGCCTTCATCGCCATCGGGGCGGGCACCACGGCCGCCCCCCTCAACCCGAGCTACAAGGCCGACGAGTTCACCTTCTACCTCACCGACCTCAACGCGAAGCTGCTCGTGGTCGCGGAAGGCTCCGAGAGCCCCGCCGTGGCGGTGGCCGCGCGCCTCGGCGTGCCGGTGGTGCGCCTGACTCCGACCCCGGCGGAGGGCGCGGGCAGCTTCACCCTGTCCTTCGAGGCCGGCGACGCCGCCCCAGCCCCGCAGGGCGGCCCGGCCGAGCCCGACGACATCGGCCTCGTGCTGCACACCTCGGGCACCACCTCGCGCCCGAAGATCGTGCCCCTCAAGCAGTCGAACGTCTGCGCCTCGGCCCGCAACATCCGCACCACGCTCGCCTTCACGGCGCAGGATCGCGGCCTCAACATCATGCCGCTGTTCCACATCCACGGGCTGATCGCCGGCATCCTGGCGCCGCTCTCGGCCGGCGGACAGGTCTCGTGCACGCCCGGCTTCAACGCCCTGAAGTTCTTCGGCTGGATGAGCGAGGTCCGTCCGACCTGGTACACGGCGGTGCCGACGATGCACCAAGCGATCCTGGGCCGCGCCGCGCGGAACAAGGAGGTCATCGAGGCCAACCCCTTGCGCTTCATCCGCTCCTCCTCGTCCTCCATGCCGCCGCAGGTCATGAAGGAGATCGAGGACGTGTTCGGCGCGCCCCTGATCGAGGCCTACGGCATGACGGAGGCCTCGCACCAGATGGCCTCGAACCCGCTGCCGCCGCGCCCGCATTACGCCGGCTCGGTCGGCCTCGCGGCGGGCCCCGAGATCGCCATCGTGGACGAGGACGGCGAGCCCCTGCCCGCGGGCGAGACCGGCGAGATCGTCATTCGCGGCGACAACGTGATGTCGGGCTACGAGAACAACGACAAGGCCAATGCCGAGGCCTTCACGAAGCAGGGCTGGTTCCGCACCGGCGACCAGGGCTCGCTCTCGCCCGAGGGCTACCTCTCGATCACCGGGCGCCTCAAGGAGATCATCAACCGGGGCGGCGAGAAGATCTCGCCCCGCGAGGTCGACGAGATCCTGATGGACCACCCGGCGGTGTCGCAATGCGTGACCTTCGCGATGCCGCACGACAAGCTCGGGGAGGACGTCTGCGCCGCCATCGTCCTGCGCGAGGGCCAGCATCTGGCCGAGAAGGAGCTGCGCGGCTTCGCTTCGGAGCGCCTGGCTGCCTTCAAGGTGCCCGCCAAGATCCTGATCCTCGACGAGATCCCCAAGGGTGCCACCGGCAAGCTCCAGCGGATCGGGCTGGCCCAGAAGCTTGGACTGGTGTGACCGGATCGCGACGGGCAGAAGTCTGGTTCTGAAATCCACTCCGTCATGCCGGGGCTGCGCAGCAGAGCCCGGCATCCAGACGCCCAGGTTCTGATCCAGTCTGCATCGTCGGCGGGTCTGGATCCTGGGCTCGCCTTCGGCGCCCCAGGATGACGTGGCGACCATGGAAGGCATCCTCGCAGCTTGGCGACGAGCGCCGGTCCTCACCCCAGCGGCGGGATCACCAGCGAGAAATGCGCGCCCTGGACGTCGGGGGCGACCTGCAGTGAACCGCCGAGCTGGCGCGCCAGACTGTTGATGATGCGCATGCCGAGGCTGGCGCTGCGGGCGGCGGTGGGGTCGAACCCCTCCGGCAGACCGACGCCGTCATCGGCCACCCCGAGGATCAGGCCCCCCGCCTCGTCGGGCTGTGCGTCCACCCGGATCTCGCCCTCGCCGTCCGCGTAGGCGTACTTGATCGCGTTGGTGACGAGTTCGTTCACGAAGAGCCCGAGGGGGATCGCGAGGTCGGCCGGAATGTCCATCCGGGCCGCGCGGCAGACGAGGCGATGGCGCGGGGCGCTTTCCTGGAGCTTCGCGCAGAGCGCCTCGAGGAAGCCCGCCACATCGATCGCCTCCAGGCTCGGCTGGCGCCAGAGCTGGTCGTGCACCTGGGCCACCGCCTCCACCCGGGTGCGGGCGTCGGCGAGCGCGCTCTTCACGTCGGCATTGTCGGAGCCCCGGGCCTGCAGCCCGAGGAAGCCTGCCACCACCGCGAGGCTGTTCTTGACCCGGTGGCTCATCTCGCGGGACAGGAGTTCCTGGCGCTCCAGGGCCGCCTTCAGCCGCGCCTCGGCCCGCTGGCGCTCGATGGCGCCGCCGACGAGGTTGGCAAAGCCCTGCATGAAGGCGATGTCCGCCTCCTCGAACTGGCCCTCGCGGGTGTCGTCCACCTCCAGCACGCCGTAATTGCCGTCGCGGTTGGCGATGAGCACGTTGATCGCCCGGCGGATGCCGTGGTCGGCCATCAGCTTCGGGGTCCGGAAACGCGTCTCGTTCTCGAGGTGGTTCGAGATCACGGGCCGGCCCGTCTTCAGGGCGTAGCCCGCCGGCGAGGCGAGGTCGGCGCCGATGATGGTGGTGCCCACCGCCTCCGCCGCCCAGCCGATCCCGGCGCAGACGAGGAGACAGTCCTGGTGCGGCTTGTACTCCAGCGCCTTGCAGAACTGCGCCTCCATCCCCTCCGCGCAGAGCTCGGTGGCGCGCTGGAGCAGGGGCAGCAATTCGGTGGCGCGCAGGGCCTCGACCCCGAAATCGGAGAGGATCGCCTGTTGCCGCAGGCGGATCGCCAGGGCCTTCGGCGCCAGTTCGGTCATCGCTACGCCACACGTCCCGGGTTCGGCGCGGCCGGGCCGCCCGCCCGCGCCGCTTCCTTGTGCGACACCCGGAGCGCTGCCCGCAAGGCCGGATGGCGGAGTCCGCGCGAGAGTTGATGCCCCGGGCTCAGATCTCGATCTCGGTGCCGACCTCCACCAGCTGCCGCGTCGGCACACAGAAATGCGCGCCGGTGCGCTCGGCGTTGCGCAGCAGGAAGGCGTAGATCTCCTCCCGCCAAGTCGCCATGCCGCGCTGGTCGCTCTTCGGGATGATGGTCTCGTGCCCGATGAAGATCGTCAGATCCTCCAGACATTCGGGCGGCAGGCGCTTCGATTCGACGGCGCAGCGCAGGCCGTCGGGCACCGAGGCATCTTCCATGAAGCCGTAACGTAGAATCACCCGGGTGATGTCGGGCGTGATCACCACGACCTCCGCGCGCTGGTCGCGGGGCAGGGTGGGCTCTTCCTCGTAGCGGGCGGTGACGATGAGGATGCGCTTGTGCAGGGCGTGGCTGCGCTCGACGAAGCGGGACAGGTGCAGGGGAATCGCGCTGGTGGCCGAGGACAGGAAGGCGGCGTTGCCCGGCAAGACGATGGGCGGGTCGCGCCGCAACTGCTCCAGAAATTCGGCCTCGGGCTGGCGCAGGGAGACGCGCGCCGCCTCCACGAGCTGGTTGCCCTTGCGCCAGGTCAGCATCAGGAACGCCACCAGGGCGGCGAGCATCAGCGGAAACCAGCCGCCCTCGAACAGCTTCACGCTGTTGGCGCCGAGGAACACCAGGTCGATGAGGAGGAAGAACCCGTTCACCGCCAGCACGGCCACGGGGTTGTAGCCCCATTTCAACGCCACGAGGGCAGCGAGCAGGGTCGTGATCGCCATCAGGGAGGCCACCGCGATGCCGTAGGCGCCGGCGAGCGCGTCCGAGGAGCCGAAGATCAGGACCGCGCTCAGGGTGGCGGCGGCGAGCAGCCAGTTCACCATCGGCACGTAGATCTGCCCGCGCTCGTGCCGGGCGGTGTGGACCACCCGCATCGGCGGCAGGAAGCCGAGCTGGATCGATTGCTGGGTGAGCGAGAAGGCGCCCGAGATGATCGATTGCGAGGCGATGACGGTGGCCACCGTCGCCAGCCCGATCAGCGGATAATGCGCCCAGTCGGGGCTCAGGCGGTAGAACGGATTCTCGATGGCGTCAGGCTCGACCAGCAGGAGCGCGCCCTGCCCGAAATAGTGGATCACCAGGGCCGGCAGCACGAGGCCGAACCACGAAGCGCGGATCGGCCCGGCCCCGAAATGCCCGAGATCGGCATACATCGCCTCGCCGCCGGTGACCGCCAGGAAGGCCGCGCCCAGCATGGCGAAGCTGACGTGCCAGCCGGCATGGCCCAGGAACTCGATCGCCTTGAGCGGGTTCGCCGCGGCCAGGATCTGCGGCGCGTGCCAGATGCCGCCGAGGCCGAGGAGCGCGAGCACGACGAACCAGGCGAGCATCACGGGGCCGAAGATGCGGCCGATGAAGGCGACCCCCCGGCTCTGGACCAGGAACAGCCCGATGAGGATGGCGATGGTGATGGGCACCACGAAGCGCGCGAGCCCCGGTGCCTCGACCTTGAGGCCCTCGACAGCCGAGAGCACCGAGATGGCGGGCGTGATCGCGCCGTCGCCGTAGAGGAGGGCGGCACCGACGAGGCCGACCACGAGGAGCACGCCGGCCCAGGAGCCGGGCTTGGCATGGCGGGCGCCGAGCAGGGCCAGCATGGCGACGATGCCGCCCTCGCCGCGATTGTCGGCGCGCAGGATCAGCACCGCGTACTTGATGGAGACGATGAGGATCAGCGACCACAGGATCAGCGAGACGGCGCCCGTCACCGCGATCGGCGTCGGCGGCGCCCCGGCGCTGGCCGCGCGCACCGCCTCCTTGAAGGCGTAGAGCGGCGAAGTGCCGATGTCGCCGTAGACAATGCCGAGCGCGCCCAGCATCACGGCCGGGCGCAGGGCCCGCTGCCCCGTTCGGGTTTCCTCGTGGGCCACGGGCACGCTCTCCGGCACGGCGATGAGATTCGCTTCTCACGCTGCGAGGTAGGCGGGGAACCTTGGCTGACCAGGGGGAAGCGTACGCGAGACCACCGGGTTGTCAGGGGCGATCCCGCGACCGCCCCCGCATGTCGGAACTCTAGAAGTCGGTCGGGCGTCCGGCGGCCACCACCAGCATCCGGCCATCCGCGAAGGTGCGGGCGCCGGCGCGGCGGATATCGGCCTGCGTCACGTTGGCGACGAGATCGTTGCGGCGGGCGATGTAGTCCATGCCCAGCCCCTCGAAGGCGATCTGCACGAGCTGGTGCGCGATCTTGGTCGAGGTGTCGAAGCCGAGCGCGTAGGACCCGGTGAGGTAGTCCTTGGCCTTCTGCAATTCGTCGTCCGAGGGACCGTCGCTGATGAGCCGGCCGATCTCCTCGCCGATCACCGACAGGGCTTCGCCGACGCGCTCGTTCTTGGTGGCGGTGTAGCCCCAGGTCATCGAGGCGGCGCGATGGCTGACGAGCGAGGTCCCCACCGAGTAGGCGAGGCCGCGCTTCTCGCGCACTTCCTGGAACAGGCGGGAGGTGAAGGAGCCGCCGCCGAGGATGTGGTTGAGGACGTAGGCCGGGATGAAGTCGGGGTCGCGCCAGGCGACGCCGTTCAGGCCGAAGCGGATCACCGATTGCGGCACGTCGAGGTCGACCACGTGGCGCGTCCCGAGATTCTGGACCCGCGTCGGCGGCACGGCCTTGAGGGGCGCGGCCAGGTTGAGCTTGCCGAAGGCCCGGTCCAGGGCCTCGGCGAGGCGCTCCGCGTCGATGGCGCCCACTGCCGCGACCTTCACGGCGCCGCGCCCGATGATCTGGCGATGCATCGCCACGAGGTCGTCGCGGGTGATCGCCGCGATGCTCTCGGCCGTGCCGGAGGACGGGCGGGCATAGGGGTGGCCCGCATAGGCCTCGGCGAAGAAGCGGCGCGAGGCCATCACGCCGGGATCGTTCTGCTGGTAGCGCAGGCTCGCCAGGGTCTGGGCACGCACCCGCTCGATGGCGTCGGGATCGAGGCGGGGCTTGGCCAGCGCCAGGGCGAGGAGGTCGATGGCCTCGTCCGCGTGCTTGACCAGCATCTTGAGGGAGCCGCCGAGGGCATCCGCCCCGGCATGGAAGGACAGCTCGATGGCCCGGGCCGCCAGGCGCTCCTGGAAGGCGTCCGAGGAGAGGTCGCCCGCGCCCTCGTCGAGGAGGCGGGCGAGCATCTGGGCGACGCCGGCCTTGCCCTCGGGGTCCTGGGCGGCGCCCCCCTCGAAGGTGAAGGCCAGGGCGATCAGGGGCACCACCGGGGATTCGACGTGCCACGCCTCGATGCCGGGGGCGGTCGCGACGGGAACGGCCTGGGTCGGCGAGGTCGCGGAGCGGGTGGCGGTGTCGACCAGGTTGGTGGCCATCGTCATGGAAACCTCATGCTGTGCGCGGGGCGCGGCGGCGGGGCCGCTGCCGTCCGGAAGGGCGTCGGGCGGCCTTCAGGCCACCCGGGTCTCACGAGACCTGGGTCTCAGGCCGCATCGGCCTCACGGGCCTTGGTGAGGTAGCCGGTCACCGAGCGGGCCGGGACGAGGTAGCGCTCCGCCACCGCCGCGAGGCGGCCTTGCGTCACGCTCTCGATGTCGGCGGGCCAGCGGCGGACCTCCTCGATCGATTCGCCGATGGCGAGCGCCGACCCGTAGATGCGGGCGAGCGACGACTGGCTGTCGGAGGAATAGACCGTCTCGGCCACGAGCCGGGTCTTGGCCCGCTCGATCGCCTCGGGCGTAAGGGCCTCGGAGGGCACGCGGCGCAAGATCCGGTCGACCTCCTCCTCGAGCTTCTCCAGGCTGACGCCCTCGGCCGGCACCGCGTAGACCGAGAAGCGGGTGTCGTCGATGGCCGAGCCCATGTACCAGGCGCCCGCGTTCACCGCGACGCCGAGCTCCATCACCAGCTTGCGGTAGAGGTAGGAGGTGGAGCCGCCGCCCATCACCTCGGCCAGCAGTTCCAGGGCGTGGCACTCGCCGTCCCGCGCGGTGATGCAGGACGGCGTGAGGTAGAGCCGCTGCAGGGTCGGCTGCTCGACCTTGGGGTCGGCCACCGCGAGGCGGCGCAGGGCCTTGGGCTCCGGCTCCCGGGCGCGCAGGCGGACGGGCCGGGTGCCCTGCGGGGTGACGCGGCCATAGGTGTCGTCCGCCATGCGGCGCACGTCGTCCGGGGTCACGTCGCCGGCCACCACCAGGATGGCGTTCTCGGGCGTATAGAAGCGCTTGTAGTAGTCGAGGGCGTGGGTGCGGTTCAGCTCCTCGATCTCGTGCATCCAGCCGATGATCGGCGTGCCGTAGGGATGGTGCACGAACAGCGAGGCGGCCATGGCCTCGGAGAGCTGGGCGGAGGGGTCGGTCTCGACCCGCATGCGGCGCTCCTCCAGCACCACGTCGCGCTCGGGCGCCACCACGGCGTCGTCGAGGACGAGGCCGGTCATGCGGTCGGCCTCGAATTCCATCATGGTCCGGAGGTGATCGCGGGCCACGCGCTGGAAATAGGCGGTGTAGTCGTAGGAGGTGAAGGCGTTCTCCTGGCCGCCGAGACCCGAGACGGCCTTCGAGAAGGCGCCGATCGGGTGCCGCTCGGTGCCCTTGAACATCAGGTGCTCGAGGAAGTGGGCGATGCCCGACTGGCCGAGCGGGTCATCGGCCGAGCCGTTGCGGTACCACACCATGTGGGTGACGACGGGGGCGCGGTGATCGGGAACGACGACGACGTCGAGGCCATTGTCGAGCGCGAAGGCGCTGACCTCGGGTCCGCCCGCCTCGGAGCGCCCGAAGGGGGCGGCATCCGCACGGCCGGCGCTGGCATGGCCGCGCGACGGACCGAAATGGGGCGTGTCCTTCCTGAACAGATGCATCAATGCTGATCCTTCCGCGGCCGGCTCGTCGCGAAGCCGTCCGTCCTGTTGGGATGGCGCCCGCCGCGCGCCACCGGCGGGGGCGAAGCGGATGGGCGTCGGGTCATCGAGCGTGACCGGCGCCCGCGCGGCGCCGGCACTGGACCCGGGTTCAGTTCGCCGAGCGGGCGCGCAGGTAGGCGCCCGGATCGGCTTCCTCGCGCTCGCGCGAGGGATTGTTGACGGGATCGCCGTTGCTCTTAGCGACCTTGCGGGGCGGCTTGCGGTAACCGGTCGGCGGGTCGGTGAGCACGTCGCGGTCGGGCTCCACCGCGGAGGGCTCCGCCACTTCCGCCGAGCGCAGTCCGAAGGGGTTCGCCCAGAACGAGTTGCGGTCGTCGTTCTCGCCCTCGGGTCGCCCGTTCTCCGTGCGGCCCTGAGCGCCGGCCCGGCGGCCGCCCCGCATCTCGTCGATGGACAGGGTCATGTTGTTGTCGCTCATGCGGCCCTGAGCGCCACGCACGATCGGCTTGCGGGCCTCCTCGCGCTCGCGCTCGCGCTGGACGATCTCGGGATCCTTGGGCCATTGCGCCGAGGCTTCCGGCTGGCGCGGCGGCGGCAGGGCCCGGCCGTCGAGCTTGGGCGGCATCACCAGGGGCGCGCGCTCGCGGTAATTGATGGCGGGCTTCTCGGGCTCGATCAGGCCGATATTGCTGAGGGCGTCCCGCATGAACACGCCCTGCTGCGCCTGCGCGCTCGCAGCGCTCAGAACGCCCGCCACCACCAGCAAACCCCGATGCCCGATCATGTTGTCCCCGTTCTTCGCCCGGTTGGTCGGCCCCGGTTTCCCGTTCCGGGATGGGCGCTTGGCCGCCGCCTGATCCGACCGGTCCGGCCTGATCCCGGTTTCAGGCGATCGTATGGCGCCTTGACCGCAGCGCACCAGCCTCCGCCGCACAACGATCCCCGGTGTGGTTTACGGATCACATCCGCGCACGGAATGCGGGGCCGCCCTCACGATTGCGAATTGCCGTGCTTCGGCGCCGG
This sequence comes from Methylobacterium sp. J-078, assembly GCF_022829285.1. Taxonomy (GTDB): domain Bacteria; phylum Pseudomonadota; class Alphaproteobacteria; order Rhizobiales; family Beijerinckiaceae; genus Methylobacterium. The sequence continues at coordinate 69,868 of NZ_JAKSYI010000096.1, read as the reverse complement.
CCGGAGGCTGTCGAGGATGAGGCCGACCACTCCGGCGACGATGGCGGCGTCGGCGACGTTGAACACGTACCAGGACCACCGGCCCCAGTGAAGGTGCACGAAATCGAACACCGCGCCGTAGGCGGCCCGGTCGATGGCGTTGCCGATGGCGCCCCCGGCCACGAGCCCGAGGGCGAGGCCCAAGAGGCGCGATTCGGCCCGCCGCATCCAGAGGATCAGGGCGATCGCCGCGACGCAGGACACCGCCACCAGCACCCAGCGGCCGAGGTCGCCCTCCTGTTGGAACATCCCGTAGGACACGCCCCGGTTCCAGACCACGAGGAACTCGGCGAAGGGGGCGATCCGCCAGGGCTGCGTCAGCACGAGGTCGGTGCCGAAATACAGCCCGAGCTTCGTCGCCTGGTCGAGGACGAGGGTGACGAGAAGCGCCGCGAGGCCGAGGCGGGAGGGGGTCAGGCGCACAGGCCGGTCCTCCCCCCATCGCGGGGGAAGGGAGGGCGGAGCATCCGCGTCACGCCGCGTTCGCGCCGGCATGGGCGGCGTCCCACTCGCGAAGCGCTCGCGCGTCGCGGGGCGTCACGTCGGGATAGTCCGGGTCTGCGCCGACTTCGGGCGTCACCCGCCAGGACCGGGCGCATTTGCGACCCTCGGCCAGCGCCGACACGACCGCGACGCCGCGCACGTCGTCGAGGCGGAAGGCCTCGGCCGGGCCTTCGCCCTCCGCGATGCGGATGGCGGAGGTGATGCAGACATCGGCGAAATCGACGCCCTCCACCACCGCGCGCAGGTCCGCATCCGCGATGTACACGGTGGGGGCCGCCTCCAGGCTGGCACCGATGCGCTTGGCCGTGCGCTCGATCTCCAGGGCGCCGGTGACGACCCGGCGCACCCGGCGGATCTGCTGCCAGCGGGCGGCGAGCGCCTCGTCCCGCCAGGAGGCCGGCGTCTCCGGCAGGGTCTGGAGATGGACCGAGCCGGTCTCCGACGGGTAGCGGTCGAGCCAGGCCTCCTCCGCCGTGAAGGCCAGCACGGGCGCCAGCCAGATCGTGACCCGGCGGAAGGTCTCGTCGATGACCTGGAGGGCGGCGCGGCGCACGGACGAGGAGGCCGGGTCGCAGTAGAGCGTGTCCTTGCGGACGTCGAAGTAGAAGGCCGAGAGGTCGCCGGTCATGAACCCGTTGAGGAGCGCCACCACCCGCTTGGTGTCGAAGGTGGCGTAGGCCTCGCGGATCTCGCCGTCGAGCTCGGACAGCCGATGCCGGATCAGGCGCTCGAGCTCGGGCAGCTCCGCATGGGGGATTTCGGTGCCGGGCTCGAAATGCGCCAAGGAGCCCAGCATCCAGCGCAGCGAGTTACGGAGCTTGCGGTAGGTCTCCGCGAAGGTCTTGATGATCTCCGGACCGATGCGCAGGTCGTCGGCGTAGTCGGAGGCCGCCACCCACAGGCGCAGGATGTCGGCGCCTGAATCCTTGATGACGTTCTGCGGCGCGACGACGTTGCCCTTCGACTTCGACATCTTCAGGCCCTTGGGGTCGAGGACGAACCCGTGGGTCAGGACGATGTCGTAGGGCGCGCGGCCCCGGGTGCCGGCAGATTCGAGCAGGGACGACTGGAACCAGCCGCGATGCTGGTCGGACCCCTCCAGGTACATCACCGTGTCGTCGCCGCCGTCGCGGCGGCGCTTGACGCCCGCGAGGCCGGGGAACTGGTCCGCGTCGTCCAGCACGAAGGCGTGGGTCGAACCGGAATCGAACCAGACGTCGAGGACGTCCGTGACCTTTTCGTAGTCGGCCGGATCGTGGTCGGGCCGCAGGAAGCGCGCCCCGTCCGCATCGGTGAACCAGGCGTCGGCGCCTTCCGCGTGGAAGGCCGCTTCGATGCGCGCGTTCACTGCCGCATCGCGAAGAACCTCGTGGGTGCCGCGCTTGACGAAGACGGTGATGGGCACGCCCCAGGCGCGCTGGCGCGAGACCACCCAGTCGGGCCGGTTGCCCACCATGCCGTTGATGCGGTTCCGGCCCTGGGGCGGCACCCAGCGGGTGTCCTCGATGCCCCGCATGGCGACCTCGCGCAGGGTCTGGCCGCCGAGGGACTCCACCGGCCGGTCCATGGCGATGAACCATTGCGGCGTGTTGCGGAAGATGACCGGCTTCTTCGAGCGCCAGGAATGCGGGTAGCTGTGCTTGAGGGTGCCGCGCGCCACCAGGGTGCCGGCCTCGGTCAGCGCCGCGATGACCGCCTTGTTGGCGTCGCCCTTCTCGCCCTTGTGGTTCAGGACACGTTTTCCCGTGAAACCGGGCGCCTCCTCGGTCAGCGCGCCGTCGGCATCGACGGTGTAGGGGATGCGGGTCTCGATGCCGCGCTGGGCGAGCGCGCGGCCGTTGGCCATCCAGACCTCGAAATCCTCGCGCCCGTGGCTCGGCGCCGTGTGGACGAAGCCGGTGCCGGCCTCGTCGGTGACGTGCTCACCGTCGAGGAGCGGAACGGCGAAGTCGTAGCCGGGCAGGTGGCCGGCCAGCGGATGGCTCAGGGTCAGGCCCGCGAGTTCGGCCGGCGCGACGTCGCGCAGGCGCTCGAAGGCCTCGACGCGGGCACTCGCGAAGACGGAAGCGGCCAGCGTGTCCGCCAGGACGTAGGCGTCCCCGACCCTCGCCCAGTTGTCCTCGGCCGCCGCCGTGACCCGGTAGAGGCCATAGGCCACCTTCCGCGAATAGGCGACGGCGCGGTTGGCAGGCATCGTCCAGGGCGTGGTCGTCCAGATCACGACCCGTGCCGCCGCGAGATCCGCCGCCGCACCGTCGGTGATCCGGAATGCCGCGAAGATCGCGTCGCTGACGACGTCCTCGTACTCGACCTCGGCCTCGGCCAGGGCGGTCTTCTCGACCACCGACCACATCACCGGCTTCGAGCCGCGATAGAGCTGGCCGGTGGTGGCGAAGGTCATGAGTTCGCGGGCGATCGCGGCCTCGGCCGGGAACGACATGGTGACGTAGGGGTGGTCCCAGTCGCCGGTGACGCCGAGGCGCTTGAACTCTTCGCGCTGAACGTCGAGCCAGTGGCCCGCGAAGGTCCGGCATTCCTGGCGGAACTCGATGACCGGGACGTCGTCCTTGTTGCGGCCCTTGGCGCGGTACTGCTCCTCGATCTTCCACTCGATCGGCAGGCCGTGGCAGTCCCAGCCCGGCACGTAGTTGGCGTCGTAGCCGAGCGCCCCTTGCGCCCGCACGATGACGTCCTTCAGGATCTTGTTGAGCGCCGTGCCGATGTGGATGTTGCCGTTGGCGTAGGGCGGGCCGTCATGCAGCACGAATTTCGGGCGGCCGGCGGCCTGCACGCGGATCTGGCGATAGAGGTCGGTAGCGGCCCAGCGCTCCAGCAGCAGGGGCTCGCGCACCGGGAGGCCGGCCCGCATCGGGAACGCGGTCTGGGGCAGGAACAGGGTCTTCGAATAGTCGCGGGCGGGGGCCGCGGCGGGGGAGGTCTGGTCGCTCATGGGATGTCTGGGGGTCTTCGGCGCTGATCGGTCTTGGAGGCGGTCGGCGGGCAGGCGTGCCACCGGGGCCGGCGAATTGGAGGCGAGTCCTCGCCCTCCCGGCCTTCGCGTCGGACCGCCGCGGCGGCTCTCAGGCGCAGGCCGGGCTCATAATTCGCAGGATGGACGGTATCGGCGCGCCGCGCCGCATCCGGAGATCACCAGGAGCGCACATCCGGCGGCTTCTAGCAGCGGTGCCGGCCCGAGACCAGCGAGCTTTAAGCCTCCGTCAAACACCGCAGACGTTCGACGGGAGCCTATTTCAAGCTCGGCCGTTAGTCCGCACGCGTTCGGGTGCCGGCCGGTTTCGGCACGGGGCCGAGTTCGAGGGGCGGCCGAGACGCGATATCATTGGGAGACAGCACCATGAGAAAAGCTCTGCTCGCCGCCAGCCTCGTCCTCTCCGCCTTCGCGCTCTCGGGCGCGGCCGAGGCGCAGGGCCTGCCGGGCGGCATCCGCCGGGGTGCGGCCGAGGGCGACCGGGTCGCCGGCCCAATCGGCGGGATCGTGGGCGGCGCGGTCGGCGGCGCGGTCGGCACGGTGAACGGAGCGCTCGGCATCGATCCGGGCCGCCGGGCCTATCGCACGCGCATGAAGTCGCGCCGCCACCACCACCGTCACCGCTGAGCGGGCCGCGTCCGGGCGGACCTGCGCTCCTGGGCCAGGAGGTAGAGCCCGGACCCGATGACGATGGACGCGCCGATCAGCGTCCATCGGTTCGGCACGTCGCCGAAGACGAGGTAGCCCAGCATCACCGACCAGAGCAGCTGGGTGTAGATGAAGGGCGCCAGCACGTTGGCGGGCGCCCGGGCATGGGCCAGCACCAGCAGCCAGTGCCCCAGGGTGCCGAACAGTCCGACCCCGACGAGCAGGGCCCAGGTGCTCCAGACCGCCGGCGTGGTCCAGATCCAGGGCAGGAGCGGGCTCATCACCGCAAGGCCGGCGAGCCCCGAATAGAACACCGTGGTGGCCGTCGAATCGACGCCCGCGAGCTTGCGCGTGGTCAGGACGTAGAACGCGTAGCACAGCATGTTGCCGATGCTGAGCAGCACCGCCGGCTGGAATGCGCCGACGCCCGGCCGGACGATGACCAGGACGCCGAGGAAGCCGATCCCCACCGCCACGAGCCGGCGCGGCGACGACCATTCGCCGAGGAGCGGCCCAGCGAGCAGCGCCACCATCAGGGGCGTGGCGAACTGGATCGAGAGGGTCTCGGCGAGTTGAAGGTGGCGCAGGGCCAGGAAGTTGAGGGCCGTTGAGCCGAACAGCAGCAGCGAGCGTAAGGCCTGCAGCCCGAGCCGGTTCGTGCGCGCGACGCCGGGCGTGCGCACGGGATTGAGCACCATCAGCACGAGGCCGACATTCACGGCATAGCGCATGAAGGTGGAGAGCAGCGGGTCGACGCCGTGGCCGGCCAGGGTCTTGGCGGAGGCGTCGAGGCAGGCGAAGAAGGCCAGCGTCCCGCACATCAGGGCGATGCCGGCGAGACGCCTGCTGGGCGATGCGGCCCGGCCCGAGTCTTCCACGACGCCCTGATTGCGCACCACGACCCGCCCCCGTCTCCCGGCGCTCCGCCCGGTGCGGATCGCGCGACCGCGCTGCTGTAGGCCAGCGAAGGCCCGGCGGGCACCCGCCTGGGAGCGGGGCCGATGCGCACGCGCCGCCTGCGCGGTGCCCCGGGCAAGCGCCCGCGGCCGGCGATCCCCCGGCGCCCACCGCATCCACCAAATCTTATGAACCCCGGGAGACAGTGCTTCGGGGCTGTGTCGGTCGGAGGAGCGGGGGATGGCGCGGTGGATACCCATCATGGCGAGCATCGGCCTCGTCAGCCTGATGGTGATTCCGGCCCCCGGCATCTGGGGGCTCCTGATCGGCGTGGCCTGCAGCCTCGCGATCCTCGTCTCGACGCTCCTCTGGCTGCTCGACCAGTTCGCGACGCGGATGGCACAGGCCTGGGAGCGGCAGGCCCGGCGGCGGCGGCGCAAGATGCATGCGGGCTCCGGCATGATCCGCAAGGCCGGGACGCCGTCGACACCGGCGGCGACCGAGCCGCTCCGGCCGTCGCCGATCCAAGACCAGGTCCGGACGGCCGCACTGCGCCGGCAAGCGGGCAGCCAGGAACCGTTCCGGGTGCGCTGAGCGCTCCCTCGGGGGTCGCGGGGCCTACAGGGCCTCCGGCACCGCCAGGGTCTCGGGCTCGTCCTCGTCCATCTCGGAATCGCCCTCGATTTCGTGGCCGGTGACGCCGGAGACCTCCGCGAGGTTGCGCGCGGCCTTGCGCAGCAGCTTGCGCAGGCGGCGCTTCTCCTTGCCGTCGAACCCGTCGAGGAGTTCGGCCTCGACGTCGTCCCAGATCCGCTCGATGGCGGCGGCCTTGGCCAGGCCCGTCTCGGTGAGGCGCACGCGCACGATGCGGCCGTCGCCGGCCTCGGCCCGGCGCTCGACGAATCCGAGGGCCGCCAGGCGCGAGATCGTCTTCGAGGCGGTCGGCGGGCGCACCCGCAGGGTCGCGGCGAGATCGCCCATCGTCATGGTGCCGGCCGCCGCCAGCGCCTGCACGACCTGTTCCTGCCCGGCGAAGAGGTCGAGGTCCGCCAGTCGGTCGCCGACGCGGGAGCGGTGCAGGCGGGCGGCCTGGACCAGGGCCCAGCCGACGCTCTTGGAGCCCGGCGGCCGCAGCCGCTTGTCGGACTTCGTCACGTCGGACTTGGCCGAACCCCCCTTGGCCATGTTTCCCTCCGACTCCCTGCCACCCGTCACCGCCTCGGGGCGCGCAGCCATCGCGGCGCGGGCCAGACCCTTGCCGGGTTCGGCCTCCAAGCGCTCGTCCGCCCGCATTGTCCCACCTCTCCGACACGATAGCGCGTGGGCGGTGCGCCCGCGCGGTCATTCCGGACGCATCCACCGGCTCGGCGGTCCGCCAGGGACGGGACATGACCGGGGCGTGTGAAGCTAGGATGACAGGCGCGGATCGGGAGGCCGCCGATGGGTGTCAGGCGGGTGCCCCGAAGGCCTCACAGCGGAAGGCGGCGTAGTCGCCCCGGGCCAGGCGCTCGGCGATCGCCGGCAGGAACAGCATCGCCTCCTCGGCGAGGCGCCAGGGCGGGTTGATCACGACGAGACCGCTGCCGTTGAGGCGGGTGGGATCGGGCTCGGAAACCATCAGGTCGAGGCGCAGGGCCGGGCGGGCGAGGCCGCGATCGAGTTCGGCCACCATGCGGTCGACCTTGGCGACGTCCTTGATCGGATACCAGCCGAGATAGGTGCCGGTCGGCCACTTGGCGACCGCCCGGGCGAGCGCCGCGCCGAGGCGGTCGATCTCGCCGAGCTCCTCGTAGGGCGGGTCGATCAGGACGAGGCCCCGGCGCTCGGGCGGCGGGATCAGCGCGTTGAGTGCCGTCCAGCCGTCGAGATGCATCACCTTCGAGAGCGAATCCTGGTTGAAGCGCGCCCGCAGGGTCTCGGCATCGGCCGGGTGCAGTTCCACGAAGACGCCCTGGTCGCTGGGGCGCAGGAACTCGCGGATGAGGGCGGGCGAGCCCGGATAGGTGTCGGCCCCGTGCCGCGCCTGCACCGCCGCCACCGCCTCCCGGTAGGGGGCGAGCAGATCCTCGACGGCTTCGGGAAACGGTGTCGCGAGCCGGCCCCAGCCGTCCTGCCACTCGCCCGTGCGCCCGGCCTCGTCGGCGGTGAGGTCGTAGAAGCCGAGGCCCGCATGGGTGTCGATCGCCCGGAAGCCGGTGGGCTTCAGACAGAGATGCGCCAGCACGCGGGCCAGCACGAGGTGCTTCAGGACATCGGCGAAATTGCCGGCGTGGAAGGCGTGGCGGTAGTTCATGAGGTCCGGGCCTGTCTCACCACGGCCCCCGGCGACCAGACCCGGGGGCGAAGCGCGGCATCATCTACCGCGCGGCGTCGATGGCAACTTCGCCGGCGCGGCAATTCTGGCGGGCCACCTCGGGGCAGGGGGTGAAGCCACGCAGGTCCTTGGCAAAGCAGATCCGCACCTCCTGGAGCTGACCGCCCCGGCAGGTCACCGACATCATGTCGGGCCGCAGGCCCCGGTTGGCCGTCACGAACTGCCGGGCGACCTCGATCGGCGCCATGCGGGTGTCGCGCTCCAGTCCCTTGAAGGCGTCCGGAATGGTCACCGCCGCGCGGGCGTCCCGGGCCGCCTGGAAATACGAGACCGGGTCGAGGCCCGAGCAGGTGCCGTGCGTGCGCCACTCGTGCCGGGCCAGCCCCTCGCTCGGATAGACCTGCCCCGCCACCTCGATCGCCTGCCGGGTCGGCGAGCGCTCGACGGAGGAGCAGTTCGAGGGGTAGCCCCGGGTGTATTGCGGCCAGAGCCCGTGCACGACGAAGCCGAGGCCGCGCCCCGGCCGGCACTGGCCGTCCGCCTTGCGGCGCGCGCCGGGGCCATCGCAGTAGGTCGGGGACCAGGACAGGGCCAGGACGTAGAAGTCGAACGATCCCGGCGTGCCGCCGCGCTCGAACCCCTGGGCCGACGCGCCCGTGGGCGCCGCCAGCGCGAGGGTCAGGCCCGTAAGGGCGAGGCGCGCCGGGCGCCGGAGCGCGCGGCTCACGGACGGGCTTCGCGGCAGGCCGAGGAGTAGGCGTAGGACAGGTTGCGGTCGAGGCCGTGGACGCAGAACTCGATGCCCCAATCGGCCCCGATGATGCCGAGCCCGTCGCGCACCGAGTAATCCACCTTGCGGCGGATGCCGTCCGAGGTGGTGGCCACCGCGCTGCAGAAGCGGCGGGGAACATAGTCGAGGCCCCAGGGGCGCCAGGCCGTGCGCTCGATGTGCTCGTAGCGCAGGATGGTGAGGGAGGAGTTCCAGAACTTCGCCTCCTTCTCGGCGAAGTGCGACGAAAGCCGCTCCAGCACCTCGGGGGCCTGGCAGCCGGGAATGTCGGCCTCGTAGTTGAACTCGCGCTCCTCGGCGGGGGTGATCTCCTCGCGGCCGGAGCGGGCGAGCGCCGGCTGGAGGGCACCCGCCAGCACGAGGCCGAGGGCGAGGGTGGTGGAGAGGGGGTTCGGGCGCATGCCGGCGTCTTCGTTCCGCTGGAGTCCGTGAAGCGTGCCGGAACGATGCCGCCTCGGACCGCCCTGTCAAGCACGGGGCCGGGCGCGCCGTCGCTTTCCCGGCCCCCTGGGGTTCGCCGGGCACACCTTCCGGATGCGGCTCAGTAGATCGGCTCGGAAAGGCCGGGGGCCGCGAGCGAGAGCGGCTCGAGGGCGAAATCCTCCGGCGGGAGGGCGGCCGCGACGCGGGGTGCCGGGGGCCGCGCGAGCGGTGCCCGCGGGGCCGCCGCGTAGGCGGTCGGCGGTGCGGGCGCCCGCACCGGGGCGGGGGCGTGGGCCAGTTGTGAGGCGGGCGGCCGGGCGGGCTGGCGCGCCGACATCGGCGTCACGCCGTAGGGATCGTCCTCCTCCACGTCGATGGGAGCCTGGGGCGGCGCGGGCAGTCGCTCCGGGGGACGCGGGCGGGCGGTGGCCCGGGCCGCCGCGTCCGTACCGAGTTGCGGCACGAACTTGATCAGCGGCTGGCAGATGCGGCGCAGGCCGCGCGGGTCGTGCCGGGCGAGGTCCACGTGGATGTGGTCGTAGTGGAACACGTTCGAGCCCGGCGCCAGCACGGTGGAGAACCGGGCGCAGGCCCCGAGGAAGACCTCGCGCAGGAAGGCCTGTTCGGCCTCGGTGCCGCGCCAGCCCCCCTTCACGGTGATGACGTAGCCGTCGGCGAGCTTGAACGACATGATGTCGACGGCATTGCCGAAGGAATGCTCGGAGAGCTTGGCGCCCGCCTGGTTGTTGCGGCCCCGGCAGGCATAGGTGCCGGCGTTGATCTCGGCCACGGGCTGGCCGAAATACAGGTTCGCGGCCGGCTGGATCGTGTCGGCGAGCCAGGCCTCGGCCTCGGTCAGCGCCGGGCAGGCCAGGGTGACGCGCTGCTTGAGGGCGACGGTGCCCTTGCCGAGGCGGGTGACGCGGTAGGGCTGCAGCATGCCGCAGACGCCCGGCCCGCTGATCTCCTTCGACGGGGTGACGAACTCGGTCGTCTCCACGAGGCGCTTGGCGTTGCAGGCCTGCTCGGTCTGGTCACGCCATGCCTCGCGCTGCTCAAACTTGTTGAGTGCACAGCCGGTGAGGCCCGCGCCGAACAGCGTCAGGGCCGAGAACGCGAATACGCTACGCCACATGACCCGTACGATGCGCAGGGTTGCGTAAACGATGCGTCAACGATGCGGTGCGGGCCCGCCTCCTGTGGACGGGTGTTGACAGGAGCCGGCCGAGACCGGACCAAGCCTGCATGCTCTCCCTCGTCGATCTCCGCACCCGCATCATTGCCGGCATCCTCGACCCCGCCGGCGCCATCCGCCTCGCCGAGGCCGCCATCGCGGCCCGCGACCCCGGCATCGGGGCGATCGTCAGCCGGAACCCCGCACCCGCGATCGCCGGCTCGGGGCCGCTGGCGGGCATCGCCGTCGGGGTCAAGGACATCATCGACACCGCCGACCTGCCCACGCAGATGGGTTCGCCAATCTATGCCGACTGGCGGCCCAAGGCGGATGCCGCCATCGTGGCGCGCCTGCGGGCGCTGGGCGCCGTACCCCTGATCAAGACCACGACCTCGCCCTTCGCGAGCCACGACCCCACCGCGACGGTGAACCCGCGCGACACCGGCCACACGCCCGGCGGCTCCTCGGCGGGCTCGGCCGCGGCCGTCGCCGCCGGGATGGTGCCCCTGGCCCTGGGTACCCAGACCGGCGGCTCGGTGATCCGGCCGGCGGCCTTCTGCGGGGTGGCGGCGATCAAGCCGTCCTTCCGCCTCCTGCCGACGGTGGGCGTGAAGACCTTCTCCTGGGCCCTCGACACCGTCGGGCTGTTCGGGGCTGGCATCCGCGACGTCGCCCAGGGCCTGAGCCTGATCGCCGACCGGCCCGCCCTCGACCTCGATCTCGACGCAGCCCCGCAGGCCCCCCGCATCGGCCTCTGCCTCCAGGGATTCGCCGATGCCCCCGACGCGGACGCCCTCGCCGCCCTGACCCGGGCCGCCCGCGCGGCGGAGGCCGCCGGCGCGCGGGTCGTCGACCTCGTCCTGCCGGCGCCGCTGCCGGAGGCCTGGGCGTGCCACGCGATCATCCAGGATTACGAGGCCCGTCAGGCGCTGGCCTGGGAATACGCGCACCATCGGGCGCAGCTCAGCCCGGAACTCGGCGCGCAGCTCGACGCGGCGCAGGATCTCGTCGCCGCCCAGTACGACGCGGCGCGCCGCTCCGCCCACCGGGCCCGGCGCGTCCTCAAGGACCTGTTCGGGGAGTTCGACGCGATCCTCACCCTGTCGGCCCCGGGCCGCGCGCCGGCCGGCCTCGGCACCACGGGCGACGCGCGCTTCAACCGCCTCTGGACCCTGATGGGCGTACCCTGCGTCACCGTCCCGGTCCCCGGCGACGGCCTGCCACTCGGCGTCCAGGTCGTCGCCCGCTTCGGCGACGACGGCCGCGCGCTCGCCGTGGCGGGGATGATCGAGCGGGCCCTGGCGGCGTAGCACCCGGAACACCTTGAGCCGACGAGACCCAGGGGCTATCGCCCCGCTCGTCCCCAACCCGTGCCACCGACGGTCGCCCCGATGCATCCCTGGAAACAGGCCGTGGCCCGGGCCTTCGACGGGGCCGAGGGCTATGACGGCGCGGCGGCGATCCAGGCCGCGGTGGCGGACCGTCTCGCGCGTCGGATCGGCGGCGAGGTCCTGGCGCCGGCGCCGCGCATCCTCGAGGTCGGCTGCGGCACCGGATTGCTGACCGAGGCTCTGCGCCGTCGCGTCCCGAACGGCGACGTCGTCGCTTCCGACATCGCCCCCGCCATGGTGCGACGCTGCCGTGCCCGCTTCGCCGGGGCCGCCAGCCCGGCCTTCGTCGTCATGGATGCGGAGCGGCCCGCCCTGGCGCCCGGCTTCGACCTGATCGCATCGAGCCTCGCCGCGCAATGGTTCGAGGATCTGCCCGGAACCCTGGCGGCTCTCGCCGCCCTCCTGGCCCCCGATGGCCTTCTCGCGGTGGCGACCCTCGGCGCGGGCACCTTCGCCGAGTGGCGGGCGGCGCACATGGCGTTCGGCCTGGAAGCGGCCACACCGATCTATCCGACCCTGGGGGAGCTTGCCGCGCTGACGGTCCCGGGCTGCACCCTCACGGTCTCCGCCGAGCTCCTGGTCGAGGCGCATGCCGACGGCCGGGCCTTCCTCAACGCGCTGCGGGCCATCGGCGCCGGAACGCCGGGCACGTCCGAACCCCTCTCGCCCGGCGCGATGCGGCGCGTGCTGCGGGGCTTCGAGGCGGCGGGCTCGCGGGTGACCTACGAGGTCGCGACCCTGCTCGTCCGCCGCGCCGAACAGGGTTAAGAGTTTTCACGTGCAACAGGCCGGACCGGACCGCGCTTAGGTGTTGGAGCCGGCCGCGCCCCTGCGCAGCAGGAACACCCCCTGCGCGCCCATCAGGTTCCAGACCCACCAGGGCATCGCGAAGCGCATCGGCCGGCCCCTGGCATTGAGGGCGGTGGCCTTCTCGATCTCGGCGTTCACCGTCCGGCACAGGCCGACGAAGTCGCGGATCGTGCAATGGTGGATGTTCTGGGTCTCGTACCATTCCTCCGGCATCAGGGCCGTGACCGGCATGCGCCCGCGCAGGGCCAGTTCCGACCGCACGCGCCAATGGCCGAAATTCGGGAACGAGATGATGACCTGCCGGCCGATGCGCAGGAGATGCTCCAGCACGATGCGCGGGTTGCGGGTCGCCTGGATGGTCTGGGACAGGACCACCACGTCGAAGGCGTCGTCGGGATAGTTCGCCAGATCGGTGTCGGCATCCCCCTGGATCACCGGCAGGCCCCGGGCGAGGCAGGCGTTCACCCCCTCCCGCGACAGTTCGATGCCGCGCCCGTCGACGCCGCGCCGGTCGCGCAGCAGGGCGAGCAGCGCGCCGTCGCCGCAGCCGATGTCGAGGACCCGGGCGTTGGCCGGCACCAGGTCGAGCACCACGAGGTGGTCGACGCGGGTGTTGCCGGCTTCCGCGCGCGGCAGCGTCTCCGCCGTCTCCCAGGGCCGGTGGGCCTGCGCCACGGGTCCCGTCACAGACCGCGGGCCCGGGCGGCGGCGTCGATGAAGCCGCGGGCGGCGGCGAACATCGCCGGCTCGTCGAGGAGGAAGGCGTCGTGGCCCTTGTCGCTCTCGACCTCCACGAAGGCGACCGGAGCCGAGGCCGCGTTCAGGGCGTGCACGATGGCGCGGGATTCGGAGGTCGGGAACAGCCAGTCGGAGGTGAAGGACATCACGCAGAACCGGGTCTTGGTGCCCTTGAAGGCGTTGGCCAGCACCCCGCCCTGGTCGGCGGCGAGGTCGAAGTAGTCCATCGCCCGGGTGAGGTAGAGATAGGCGTTGGCGTCGAAGCGCTCGACGAAGCTGAGGCCCTGGTGGCGCAGGTAGCTCTCGATCTGGAAGTCGGCGTTGAACGAGAAGGTCGGCGCCGATCCGCCCTGGAAGCGGCGGCCGAACTTGCGGTGCAGGGCCGGCTCCGACAGGTAGGTGATGTGCGCACCCATGCGGGCCACACCCAGGCCCTTGGCCGGCCGGGTGCCGGCCTCGAGGTAGCGCCCCTCGGCCCAGGCCGGATCGGCCATGATCGCCTGCCGGCCGACCTCGTGGAAGGCGATGTTCTGCGCGGAGTGGCGCGGGCCCGTGGCGATCGGCATCGCGGCGAAGACCCGCTCGGGGTAGCTCGCCGCCCATTGCAGCACCTGCATGCCGCCCATGGAGCCGCCGATACAGAGGAACAGATCGCGGATGCCGAGCCGGTCGAGCAGCATCGCCTGGGCGCGGACCATGTCGCGGATGGTCACCAGGGGGAAGTCGAGCCCGTAGGCGCGGCCCGTCGCCGGGTCGATCGAGGCCGGGCCGGTGGAGCCCATGCACGAACCGACGACGTTCGAGCAGACGACGAAGTAGCGGTCGGTGTCCACGGGCTTGCCCGGACCCACCAGGGTCTCCCACCAGCCGCGCTTGCCCGTCACCGGATGCGTGTGGGCGAAGTGCTGGTCGCCGGTGAGCGCGTGGCAGATCAGCACGGCGTTGGAGCGGTCCGCGTTGAGGGTGCCGGCCGTCTGGTAGGCGATCTGGAACGGCGCGAGCTGCACGCCGGCATCCATCGCCAGGGGCTCGTCCGGCCCGAACCGCGCCACGAGGCCCTTCGGCTCGCGGGCCTGGGAGACCTCGACGCCCGGCGCGTCGGCGCGGATCGATTCGTCTTCGGACGTGCCGACTTTCAGGGCGGTATCCAGCGACATGACCACGAAACGGGTTGGAGGAGGCGGCGCGTCGATCCGGGGTGGATGGCCGGCCGGCTGGTATGCCATCCGCGCGGGGACCTTGCGACCGGAAGGATGGAGGTAATGTGCGCGCCCTCACGCGTCAACGAAAGGGCGCGGGCACGGCGCTGCACACTGGCCCTTCGGCGCGCGCGATCGTAGACCGGGCGGTGAAAACGGAGCGGACGAGCCGCGTCGCCGGTTTCCTCGACCCCCGCTGTTCCTCAACCCCTTGTCTTCCGGATCCTCGCCGGACCCTCGCGAGCCCCGCATGCGCTTTCCCACGAGACCCGCGCCGCCCCTCGACAATCTCGGCGACCTGCGCGCCGAGATCGACCGGATCGACGCCGAGATGCACGCCCTGCTGATCCAGCGCGGGTCGATCATCGACCGGCTGATCGCGGTCAAGGGCACCTCGGCCAGCGGCTCCGCCTTCCGGCCCGGGCGCGAGGCCTCGATGATGCGGCGGGTCGCCGAGCGCCATCGCGGGCTGCTGCCGCTGGACACCGTGGAGGGGATCTGGCGCGTCATCATCGCGACCTTCACCTACGTGCAGGCGCCGTTCTCGGTGCATGCCGACATCTCGGGCGGGGATGCGCCGATGCGCGATTCCGCCCGCTTCCACTTCGGCTTCACGGTGCCCTACCGAGCCCATCCCACCTGCCTCGCGGTGATCGAGGCGGTGGCCGCCTCCCGCGGCGACCTCGGCATCTTCCGCCTCGATCCCGACGGCTCGGGCGCGTCCACCGGCGCGGCACCCTGGTGGGAGGGACTCGTCGGCGCGGGCCGCCCCAAGGTCATCGCGCGCCTGCCCTTCATCGAGCGCCCGACCCACCCGGCCGGCACCCCGGTCTTCGTGGTCTCGAACCCGCTGGACGATCCGGCCGCCGCCCAGCGCGACTGGGTGCTGCACGCCACCCGCGTCGCGGCCTGGGAGCCTGAGGCCATGCGCGCCCTGCAGGACCTCTACGGCGAGGTCGTCGCCCGCGCAGCCAGACCGGGCGGGCACGGCCTCCTCCTCGCCGTCCCGGGCGGGGTCAGCACCCGGCAGTTGCACGAGGCCCTGACCCGCGCCGGCGCTGCGCCCGAGACCCTCGACGAGATCGGCAGCCACGCCGCCCGCTTCCGGGTCTGAGGCAAGAGGGTCCGAGGCAAGAGGGTCCGAGGCAATAGGGTCCGAGGCGAGGGAACTCCAGGACGTGGGGCCGCTCGCAAAGCCGGGCCAGCTTTGTTAGACGGGCGGTTCGCCCACGAACCGGCGGCCTCCAGGTCTTCTGTCCCCATGTCCTCTGCCCCGATATCCGCTGCCCCCCTGGCTCCCTCGCGCCCGGTGCCCCGCCCCGGCGTCCTCGCCATCGAGGCCTACGTGCCCGGCAAGAGCGGGGCGCCCGGTCTGGCCAAGGTGCACAAGCTCTCCTCGAACGAGACGCCGCTGGGCCCAAGCCCGAAGGCGGTGGCGGCGATGCGGGCGGAGGCCGCCAAGCTCGAACTCTATCCGGACGGCACCTCGGCCCGCCTGCGCGAGGCGATCGCGACCCGCTACGGCCTCGATCCGGCGCGGATCGTCTGCGGCGCCGGCTCGGACGAGCTCCTGTCGTTCCTGGCCTACGCGTATCTCGGCGCCGGCGACGAGGGCATCTTCACCGAGCACGGCTTCCTGGTCTACCGGATCGCGATCCTGGCCGCCGGCGGCACCCCCGTGGTGGTGAAGGAGCGGGATCTGCGCGCCGACGTCGACGCGCTGCTCGCCGCCGTCACGGCCCGCACCAAGATCGTCTACCTCGCCAACCCCAACAACCCGACCGGCACCTACCTGCCCTTCGACGAGGTCCGGCGCCTGCATGCGGGGCTGCCGCCCCACGTCCTCCTCGTCCTCGACGGCGCCTATGCCGAGTACGTGCGGGCGAACGACTACAGCGCCGGCCTCGACCTCGTGCTCGAGTCCAACAACGTCGTGATGACCCGGACCTTCTCGAAGATCCACGGGCTCGCGGCCCTGCGCATCGGCTGGATGGTCGCGCCTTCTGAGGTGGCCGACGCGGTCAACCGCATCCGGGGGCCGTTCAACCTGTCGGGGGCCGGCATCGCGGCGGGCGCGGCCGCCATCGCGGACGACGCGCACGTGGCCGCGGCGGTGGCCCACAACGACACCTGGCTCGCTTCGATGACGAACGCGGTTCGCGAACTCGGCCTCGCGGTAACCCCGAGCGTCGCCAACTTCATCCTCGTCCACTTCCCCGCCGAGCCCGGCCGGAGCGCGGCGGAGGCCGACGCCTTCCTCACCACGCGGGGCGTCATCACCCGCCGGGTCTCCTCCTACGGGCTGCCGGATGCCTTACGGGTCACCATCGGCGGCGAGGAGGCGAACCGGGCCTTCCTTGACGCCCTGACCGCCTTCGTGCGGGGCGAGACCCGTGCCTGAGATCGACACCCCCACCGTCGGGACCCTGGCGATCGTCGGCCTCGGGCTGATCGGGTCCTCGATCGCCCGGGGCGCGCGCCAGTTCGGCCTCGCCCGGCGCATCGTCGCCATCGACCGCGATCCCGCGGTGCTGGAGCGGGTGCGGGCGCTGAACCTCGCCGACGACGCCACCGACGACCTCGCCGCCGGTGTGGCGGAGGCCGACCTCGTCATCCTGTGCGTGCCTGTCGGCGCGGTCGGGGCGGTGGCCGAGCGCATGGGTCCGGGTCTGAAGCCGGGGGCCATCGTGTCGGATGTCGGTTCGGTCAAGGCCTCGGTGGTCGCGGCCGTCGCGCCGCATCTGCCGGCCGGGGTGCATTTCGTGCCCGCGCACCCCGTGGCCGGCACCGAGTATTCCGGCCCGGACGCCGGGTTCTCGACCCTGTTCTCCGGGCGCTGGTGTATCCTCACCCCGGCCGAGGACACCGACCCGGCCGCGACCGCGCGGGTCCAGGCCTTCTGGGAGGGCCTGCGCGCCATCGTCGAGACGATGACGCCGGAGCATCACGACCTCGTCCTGGCGATCACCAGCCACGTGCCGCACCTCATCGCCTACAACATCGTGGGCACGGCGGCCGACCTGGAGGCCGTGACGCAATCCGAGGTGATCAAGTTCTCGGCCGGCGGCTTTCGCGACTTCACCCGCATCGCCGCCTCCGACCCGACCATGTGGCGGGACGTGTTCCTGACCAACAAGGACGCGGTTCTGGAGATGCTCGGGCGCTTCAACGAGGATCTCGCGGCCCTCGCCCGGGCGATCCGCTGGGGCGACGGCGAGGCCCTGCACGACCTGTTCACGCGCACGCGGGCCATCCGCCGCGGCATCGTCGCCATGGGCCAGGAGACGGCGGAGGCCGATTTCGGCCGCGGCCGGCCGAGCGACCCGGCGGCCTGACGGCGCGACGCCGCTCAGTAGAGCGGCGGCAGCTGCACGTTGGGGATCGGGAACGGACCGAGCATCAGCCGGCCGTCCGTGAGCCGCAGGGGCGGCAGCGCCTTGAGGGCGTCGTTCGCCGGCGCGGCCACGCCCGCCTCGGCGCTGGCCTGGTTCCGGCGGCCGCCGAGGAGCTGGCCGACGAGGCTTCCGATGAGCGCGCCCTTCTCCGCGCCGAAGCGCTGGCCCATGACCTGCCCGACAAGGGCCTCGACGCCGGCGGCGCGCAGGTCGAGCTGGCCTTTCGGCCGGTGGGCGGCATCGAGGTCGAGGCTGCCTTTGGCCTGGAGCCGGCGCTCGCCCTTGGCCAGCGACAGGAGGGCGAGGTCGAGGCTGCCGCCGGCCCGGCGCCAATCGTCGAGTTCCTTCGCCACGGTGCCGGTCCCCAGGGCCGTGGCCTGGTTGACGGTGGCATCGACGGCGAGGTCGGCCGGATCGGCGTTGCCCAGCGCCGCGTCCGCGAGCGGCAGGCGGATGCCGGTCACGCGCAGGCTGGTGTCGACGGCGCCGTCCGTGGTGAAGCGGCCGGGCGTCGGGCGGGCGTGAAACTCGAAGTGCTTCGTGTCGAAGTCGATCGGGTCCGGCCCGGCACCGCGCACGCTGCCCTTGGCGTCGTTCGCCACCAGGGAGGCGCGCACGAAGCCCTCGGAGGCGCCGTGGAAGCTGCCCTCCAGGGAGGTCCAGGTGGCGTCCGCGACGAGGTCGCCCTGCTCCACGTGGAAGGGGCCGCCGACTTCCAGGATCCCCTGGCGCGGCTGATAGATCTGAACCACCGCCGTGACGGGCCCGAGGGTGAAGCGGCTGTCGGACCGGCTGAAGGCGAGGGCGGCGCAACGCAGTTCGATGCGGAATGGGTAGCCGGTGATGCTGCGGTCCGCGCAGGTCCAGCTGCGGCCGGCGGCCTGCTCGCGGGCGAGCCAAGCGTCCATCTCGGAGGCGGCGCGGTGGCGGATGAAGAACCAGCCGATCGACCAGGCGACCACTAGGACGGCGAGGAGGATGTAGGGAAGGAACAGCCCCTTGCGCGAGGGGGGCTTACGCGACGGGGAACTGGCCGGGATCGGACTCTGCGCCATCGGGTCTTCGTATCCTGCGCTCGCATCGGGGACCGCGACCGGATCGGGGCGTCCCGCTTTACGCTTGGCAGGGTCTCGGCGGCGAAAGCATGGCGGAGGTCGAAGTCCTGGCTATTGAAGTCCTCGTCCCGCGCGCGGGACGCGACGCGCGTCGACGCCGCGCTCAGTGCGCGGCGTCGGCCTTCTGCTCGGCGCCGAGATCGGCGACGATCGCCTCGCGCTCGGCCTCGCCCTCGGCGAGACGGTGCACGTGCATCTCGGTGGCGCCCTTGTGGCGCGCCCGGGCGACCCAGTTGCGGTGCAGGCGCTCGCGCGGGCTCTGCCCGGCGGAGGCCACCGAGACCAGTTCGCCGGTGCCGGAGGCGTCGCGGCGCACCGCCAGCACCACGGCCTCGCCCATGTCGTCGAGTTCCGGCTCGGCGAGCTCGTGGATGCCGACCACGTAGCGCCGGCCGGAGCGTCCGCGCCAGGCGCTCAGCACCAGGGCGGGCGTGCCGCGAAGGCCGGCCGTCGTCCTCAGGCGTTCTTCCCGCACTTCCTGTCTCCGTGCTCGATCGTCCTTCAGGTCGCGGAGTGCGGCCGACCAGGACAGGGCTCTCTTGTTCGCCATTTGTTCCACATTAATCTTAACGTTTCGTTGGCGTCAAGGACGACGCCCCGCGTCCTTTCAGATGGGGTTCGGGCGAGTTATCCACAAGCGCCGGAGCGTCCGGGCGGACCGTCCGCGGGGCGCGGTCAGGCGACGCGGGAGTCGGTCTCGCGCGCTTCCCTCGGGGTCTCCGGGAGCGCGTGGCCGCGCGCGGCGAGCGCGGCCCGGCTGGCGGCCAGGAGCCTGTCCGAGGCGGTCTCGATGCGCGCCTGCACGACCTCGAGGAAGCGGGCCCGGTCGAGTCCGGGCGGGATCGGGGGCAGGAACTCGATCACGGTGGTGCCCGGCCGCCGCACGAGGCTGCGGCGCGGCCAGTACAGGCCGGTATCGAGGGCGACCGGCAGGCAGGGCACGCCGAGGGCGGCGTAGAGGTGGGTGAGGCCGAGCTTGTAGGCGGGGGCAGCGCCGGGGGGACGGCGCGTGCCCTCGGGGAAGATGATGAGCTGGCGCCGGTCACGGATGGCGTCGGCGGCCGCCTCGTTCATGGCGCTCATGGCCCGCGCGCCCTTGCTCCGGTCGATGGCGACCATGCCGGAGCGGGAGAGATACCAGCCGATCAGCGGGATCCAGAGCAGTTCGCGCTTCAGGATGTAGGCGAAATCCGGAAAGCAGGTGACGAGGGCCAGGGTCTCCAGGGCCGACTGGTGCTTGGCCGCCACCAGCAGGGGGCCCGGCGGAATGTTCTCGACGCCCCGGAACTCCACCGTGATGCCCCCCACGATCCGCAGCAGCCGGAGGGTCACGCGCGCCCAGAACTGCGCCAGCCGGATCACCGCGCGGCGGGAGACGAGAGTCGGCAGGCCGCCGATCGCGATGAGCGTGGTGGCGACGTAGAAGGCGAGGTTGAACGCGAGTGAACGAACGAGAAGCATCGGTAACCCGGATGAGACAGCCCGGAACGGGGCGCGGCCCAAATCTCCTGTAGCGTGCGCCGCCGCCGCAGGCCA
Source organism: Methylobacterium sp. J-078 (assembly GCF_022829285.1). Lineage (GTDB taxonomy): Bacteria > Pseudomonadota > Alphaproteobacteria > Rhizobiales > Beijerinckiaceae > Methylobacterium. The sequence goes on along the minus strand of NZ_JAKSYI010000096.1, from coordinate 49,906 downwards.
TCCGGACGCGGGAATGCCTGAGCCTCAGTAGCCGTCGGCGAGGGTTCCGCGCTGGCGCGGGTCGGCAGCGCCGGCCAGCAGGCCGTCGGCGGCCTGGATCGAGTTGGCCGAGCCGGAGGTCGCCCCGACCTTGATGCGGTGGCCGCGCGCCCGCAGCAGCGCCAGGGTGTCGGGGGACAGGCCCTCCTCGGCCATCAGCACATCGGGCTGCCACTGGTGGTGGATGCGCGGCGCGGCGACCGCCTCGGCGAGGTTCATGCGGAAGTCGAGCACGTTGACGATGACCTGCAGCACCGTCGAGATGATGCGGCTGCCCCCCGGGCTCCCCGTCACCAGGACGAGCCGGCCGTCCCGGAACACGAAGGCGGGGGTCATCGAGGAGAGTGGCCGGGCGCCGGGCGAGACCGCGTTGGCGACGCTGCCGACGAGGCCGTAGGCGTTGAGGGCGCCGGGCTTCGCCGAGAAATCGTCCATCTCGTTGTTCAGGAGCACGCCCGTGCCTTCGGCCACGAGGCCGAGCCCGTAGGAGAAGTTCAGGGTCGTGGTGTTCGAGACCGCGTTGCCGGCGCCGTCGACCACCGAAAAATGCGTGGTCTGGTCGGATTCGAAGGGGAGGGGATCACCGGCCTTCACCTCGGCGGCGGGCCGGGCGCGGGCGGGATCGATGCCGGCCCGCAGGCGCGCCGCGTAGGGCTTGGCGATCAGGCCCTCCACCGGCACCTGCGTGCGGGCGGGGTCGCCGAGCCAGGTCGCCCGGTCGGCATAGGCCGGCTTCATCGCCTCGGTTAAGGTGTGGAGCGCGTCCGCGCTGCCTGCGCCCATGCGGGCGAGGTCGAAGCCCTCCAGCACGTTCAGGATCTCGACGAGGTGGATGCCGCCCGAACTCGGCGGCGGCATCGAGGCGATGGCATAGCCCCGGTAGGTGCCCCGCACGGGCTCGCGGACCACCGGACGATAGGCGGCCAGATCAGCCGCCGTCATCACGCCGCCCGCCTCGCGGACGGCGGCGGCGATGCGCTCGGCGATGGCGCCGGTGTGGAACGCGTCCGGCCCGTCCCTGGCGATGCGGGCCAGGGTGTCGGCGAGGTCCGCCTGGACCAAGCGGTCGCCGCGCTGGAGGGGTTTGTCGCCCGAGAAGAAGATTTTTCGCGATGAGGGCCAGCGGCCTAGCAGGCCGGCGGCGCGGGGCAGGGAATCGGCCAGCCCCGATTCCACCGGGATGCCCGCGCGGGCGAGCTTTTCCGCCGGGGCGATGAGGTCGGCCAGGGTGAACCGGCCCGAGCCGTAGAGGCGGTGCGCCTCGGCGAGACCTCGCACGGTGCCGGGGACGCCCACGGCCTTGCCGGTGCGGGTGGAGGCGGCGCGATCCGGCTCGCCCTTCGCATCGAGGAACATGTCGGAGCGGGCGGCGGCCGGGGCGGTCTCGCGGTAATCGAGGGCGACCGTCTCGTCGCCCTCGGCGCGGTGGATCATCATGAAGCCGCCGCCGCCGAGGTTGCCGGCCCGCGGCAGGGTCACCGCGAGGGCAAAGCCCACCGCCACGGCGGCGTCGACGGCGTTGCCGCCGGCCTTGAGGATCTCGACGCCGACGCGGGTGGCCTGCGCCTCCTGCGACGAGACCATGCCGTGGGCGCCCAGCACGGGCAGCAGGCGTGCGTCGTCGGACTGGATCGGCGGCGGCTCGGGCACCTCTTGCGCGAGACCCGGCCCTGTGGCGGCGAGAACCAACGCGAGGGCGATGCGCGAGGGGGTGAGCCGCATGTCAGGCGCGTCCGTTCTCGGATGGGGCGCCGGCGTGCCGGCCGGCGATCAGCCAGTAGACGAGGCCCGAGGCCGCGCCGGTGAGAAACAGCACCGCCGTGATGCGCCCCTCCAGGACCAAGGCGTCCGCGCTCGGCCCGGTCCGGGTGAGGCCGCGCGCGAGCCAGGGCACCAGGGCGGTGAGGAGGCCGGCGCCGGCGCCGTACCAGGTCGCGGCGCGCCAGCCGAGGACCGCGCCGAGCACCGCCACCAGGACGGGCGGCACGACGAGGAGCACGAACAGGGCGCGGGCGATGGCGGCGAGGGCGAACAGCAGCGTCTCGGGGCCGATCCCGGAGGCGAGGTCCTCGAGGCCCGTGAACAGGCCGACGAGGCCGAGGCGCGAGAGCGTCTCGCTGGTGGCCGGGTCCAGCATCGCCCCGAGGGCGAGCACGGCGGCTCCGCACGGGATCGCCAGGATCAGCGCCAGGCCCGCGACGAACAGAAACCCGAGAGCACGCACGCGCCCCTCAATCCTCGTCGCCGTCGTCGGCACCCGCGTAGACGCCCTCAGGTCCGATGCCGTCCTCCAGCATCATCCGGGCGCGGGCGCGCAGCTTCTCGGTCTCGCTCTTGAGCTGGCCGCAGGCAGCCAGGATGTCGCGCCCGCGCGGGGTGCGGACGGGCGACGCATAGCCGGCTTCATAGATGATTTCCGAGAAGCGCTCGATGCGCTCCCAGTCGGAGCATTCGTAGGCGCTGCCCGGCCAGGGGTTGAACGGGATCAGGTTGATCTTGGCCGGGATCCCCTTGAGCAGGCGCACGAGTTCGCGGGCATCCGCGTCGCTGTCGTTGACGCCCTTCAGCATCACGTACTCGAAGGTGATGCGGCGGGCGTTGTTGAGGCCCGGATAGGACCGGCAGGCGGCCAGCAGCTCGGCCAGCGGATACTTGCGGTTCAGGGGCACGAGAGTGTCGCGGATGTCGTCGCGCACCGCGTGCAGCGAGATCGCCAGCATGGCGTGGGCCTCGTCGCCGAGGCGCTGCATCTGCGGGACCACGCCGGAGGTCGAGACGGTGATGCGCCGGCGCGAGAGCCCGAGACCCTCCTGGTCGGCCATGACGCCGACCGCGTCGACGACGTTGTCGAGATTGTAGAGGGGCTCGCCCATGCCCATGAAGACGATGTTGGTGACCTTGCGCCGGGTCTCGTCTTCGCCCGGTGCCGTCGGGTTCTGGCCGGCCCAGTCGTTGAGCTGGTCGCGGGCCACCACGACCTGGGCCGTGATCTCGGCCGCCGTCAGGTTGCGCACGAGGCGCTGCGTGCCGGTGTGGCAGAACGAGCAGGTGAGGGTGCAGCCGACCTGGCTCGAAACGCAGAGCGTGCCGCGCCCGCGCCCCGGAATGTAGACGCACTCGATCTCGGCGCCCCGGTTGTGGTCGTGCTTGCCGGTGGGCGCCATCCGCATCAGCCACTTGCGGGTACCGTCCCGCGAGACCTGCTCGGTGATCACCTCGGGCCGGTCGAGGGTGTAGGCCTGCGCCAGCTGGGCCTTCAGGCCCTTGCCGACATTGGTCATGTCGTCGAAGGCCTTGGCGCCGCGCACGTTGAGCCAGTGCCAGATCTGACCCGAGCGCATGCGCTGCTCGCGCTCGGAGACGCCGATGGCGCCGAGCCGACCCTTCAGCTGCTCGCGGGTCAGCCCCACCAGGGACGAGCGCCCGAGGGATGTGGCCGCGTTGTCGATCTGAGGCTCGAACTCGGGCCGCTTCTCGATTGCGGGAACGGCGCTCGCGTTGCGCCGGGCGGTGTCGAACGACGCCGTCGCCATGATGTTGAATAACCTTCGGACTTGGAATGGGTCCGATATAGGCGATTCAGGGCCGAAACGCGAATGCGGGACCGAACAGTCCCTGGATCATGGGACGCGTCCGAGGGCGACCGATCCCCCACGCCGCCGGCCATCGCCCAATGATCCGCGGGCGATGGCTACTTTCCATTAGAAATTTATTTACTGCGCCGGCTTCCCACCGGCTGGCGCTGCGGGTGCGTCGGCGGCGGGTGCCGGCAGCAGGACGTTCTTGCTCACGTTGCCCTCGGGGCCGTACTCGCCGGCGACCGCCAAGCAGGCCTTCTCCCGGTTGAGCTGCATCTGGTTCGACATCAGGGCAAACATGGTCTGAACCTTCGCGCCGAAGGGACCGCGCGGGTTGACATCGGCGGCGCGGACGTTCTGCTTCTCCAGCAGCGCGTCGAACTCCTCGGTGCCGATGCGGTAGCCGCAGACATTGGCGGCGGCGAAGATGTAGGCCGCGAATTCGAGCGCGCGGGGAGAGGGCGCGTTGCGGATCTGGCCTTGCGCGGGAAGCATCTGGGCCGGGAGCGCGAGGCACGCGGCGAGGCCGGCGGCCAGCAGGGGACGGGTGATCATGAAAGGGCGTTCCTCGATCGCGGATTCTTAGGCTCCGCTTAGAGGCCTGACATAGATCGAACCGGCGCCTCGTCAAATCGCACCGTTCGTCTCAGTCGAGGCGCCAGTCGATGGGTGGCAGCCCGCGCGCCGCGCGCCAGGCGTTGGCCGCCGCGAAGGGGCGCGTGCCGGGAAAGTCCCGCGCGCGATTGAGTGGCGACGGATGCCCCGATTCGATGAGCCCGTGGCGCTCGACGTCGATTAGGGCGGCGCGGGCCTTCGCCTGGGCGCCCCAGAGCAGGAAGACCGCCGGCTCGGGCCGGGCGGAAACGGCCGCGACGGCCTGGTCGGTCAGGTCCGACCAGCCGAAGCGCAGGTGCGCCCCCGCCTTGCCGGCCTCCACCGTCAGCGCCGCGTTGATGAGGAGCACACCCTGGCGCGCCCAGGGCGTCAGGTCGCCCCGCGTCGGCTTGGCCGGCGGGGCTCCCGGCTCGGCGAGTTCGGCCAGGATCACCTTGAGGGAGGCGGGCAGGCGCCGCGGACCTACATACGAGAAGGCGAGGCCGTTGGCGTCGCCCGGGGTCGGGTAGGGGTCCTGGCCGAGGATGACGACCGTCACGCGTTCCAGGGGCGTGAGGGTCAGCGCGTTGAAGATGGCCTCCGGCGCCGGCAGCACCTGCGCGCCGGCCGCGATGCGGGCGTCGACCCGGGCGGCCACCGCGTCGGCGGAGCCGTCCGCGAAGAACGGCAGGGCGAGCCAGGACGAGCCGGAGGCACGGAAGCGCGCGAGGGCATCGGCGACGGGGGTGTCGGACATCAACGGACCAGGATGCGCCCTTCGGCGGGGGCGGGAAGCGGCGCGTTGGCACGGATATAGGCGATGACCTCGTTGGCCACGAGCTTCCCGTCGCTCCGGCCCACCAGGGTGCGGCCGCGGGCGAGTTCGCCGTAGCCGTTGCCGCCCTCGTAGAGGAAGTCGTTCGCCGCGACCGTGTAGGCGCGCTCCGGCTCGATCGGTGCGCCATCCACGGTCAGAGCGACGATCCGCCGGCCCACCGGCGCGGCGGGATCGACGGTCACGACGAGACCGGAGACGTGCGGGAAGCGCCCGGCCGGGCGGCCCCAGTCGGCGAGCGCCCCCTCCAGCAGCGTGCGCACCTGCGCGCCGGTCAGCGAGACCATCACGATGGTGTTGCCGAAGGGCAGTTCGCTGAGGATGTCACGCCGGGTCAGCGTCGTCTGCGCGGGGTAGAGCTGGTTGCCCCGGATGCCGCCGCCGTTGATGACCGCGATCTCGGCGCCGGTCGAGGCCCGCATCGCATCCGCCACGAGGTTGCCGAAGCTCGCCTCCCGGACGCGGACCGACGCCGTCCGGCTGTCGAGGGGATCGCGGATCTGCCCCACCGGCAGGGCGAGCTCGCGGGAGAGCTTGGCCTCCAGGCGCCGCACCAGCGCCAGGGTCTCGGGATCGGGGGTGACCTGGGCGGAATCGTGGATGCGGAAGCTCGGACGCCACGCGACGCTGCGCGTCCGGCCGGTGCCGCTCACCGTGGCGGTGACGTCGAAGGCGGTGACGTACTGGGCATCGTAGCCGGATTCGGCCATGGCCGTCTGGCCGTCGTAGCGCAGCACGAGGTCGTGGTCGTGCCCCGAGAGCAGGATGTCCACGAGGCGCGCAGCCACGATGGCGTCGTCCGTGGCCCGGTCGGTGTGGCAGATGCCGACGACGAGGTCGACGCCCTCCATCCGCAGGGCCTGGACCTGGCGGGACAGCGTCTCGATCTCGGGCTCGAAGCGTAAGCTGCCGGCCTGCGACTTCTCGGGCGTGCTCGCCAACGCGATCCCGATCACGCCGACCCGGAGGCCCCCGAGGGGCACCACCATGCGGTCGCGCAGGCCCGGGAGCGGACGGCCGCCCTCGTCACGCAGGTTGGCGGCCAGCACCGGGAAGGTCGCCTCGCCCATGCGCTGGGTGAAGATGGCCGGGCCGAAATCGAACTCGTGATTGCCCGGCACGAAGACGTCCGGAGGAGCGATGTTGAGGAGTTCGATGATGTGCGCCCCGCGGTCGATCCCCGACATCAGCGAGGGCGAGAGCGTGTCGCCCGCGTGCACGTAGAGCAGCGGCACGCCGCGGGCCCGCTCGGCCTTCACGATGGCGGCGAGGCGCGCGAAGCCGCCCCGGCCGTCGGATTCGGCCATCTGGTAGAGGTCGTTGACGAGGAGCAGGGTGAAGGTCGGATCGGATGCCGGAGCCGGTGCGGCCGCGGCCGTGCCGCCGAGGCCGGCGGTGAGGCCTGCCCCGAGGCCGAGGCCGAGCGTCTGGCGGCGGTTGGGGCTCGTCATGGCAGGCGTCTCGCGGGGCGGGCGGCGCGATGCCGCCACGGGGCGCCCCGTATTTAGGATACCGTTGACGAAGGTGCTACGACGACGGACCCGGCGCGTGTGAGGGCCCGGCCCGCTTGTCAGCCGTCAGCGCGACACGAAGGTGTCGCGCACGGCCTTGGCGTTGCGGCGGAGCATCGGCCAGAGCCAGGCGCCGGAGACGAGGAAGACCACGGGCGGCGTCGGCTTCAGCTCGACGGCGAGGCGCTGGGCGAGGCCGGGGCAGGCCAGGGCGACCGGCGGCGCGTCGGTCTTGGCGTAGACCACGGTGGTGTCCTCGCGCGGATAGTCCGGGTGCGGCACGAGGCCGGCCCGGCGCGCCATGAGGTCGAAGGTCTCGCGCACGAAGCCGTGGACATGGGCGAAGTGGAAGCGCTCGTGCGGCGGCTTGCCGGTGGTGGCCATGTCGGGCACGGCCGCGAAGAGCACGCCGTCGGGTTTGAGCCAGCGGGAGAGGCGCTCCATCACGTCGGCGGGGTCGCGCAGGTGTTCCAGCACGTGCCGGGTGGTGACGACGTCGAAATGTCCTTCCGGAAAGCGCTCGTCGCCGGCATCGTCCAGCACCTCGACCCCGTGATGGGTGCGGGCGTAGTTGGCGTAGTCCCGGCCCGGCTCGATGCCGATGGCCTCGCAGCCCCGCGCGCGGGCCTCGGCCAGGAACTCGCCCGAGCCCGAGCCGAAATCGAGCACGCGGGCGCCCGGCTTCAGCTTGGGCGCCAGGAGTTCGGCGCGGCCGGCGGCCTCGCGGGCCGAGCGCTTGAGGTGGACGCGGGGCGGGCCGCCCGCGAAGGCGAGCTGGTAATCGGCCCGGTAGGCGTCGGCGTAGTAGGCGGACAGCTCGGCCGGGGTCGGCATCGGATCGGTTCGGATCAGGGCGCACTGGGTGCAGGCGACGGAGGTCAGGCGCTTGAGCCGGCGGTCGCTCTCGGCGATCGTCACGGAATCCGCCGAGCCGCAGAGATTGCAGGCGGTCGGCCCCCCCGTATAGGGATAGCCCGTGAAGGGCATGAAGTGGTTGAGGAAGTACCGGGGAGACGGCATGTCGCGCCTTCATCCATCGCGTGATCGCTGGAAGGCTCCGTGCTCTAGATAGATATCCCCAACGACACAACCTTTGTGAACCCGCCGCTCTCAAGCGCTCATCTCCAGAGCGATACGGAAATCCGATGAACGAACGCGTCGCACCGCCGCTCCCGCAGGACGGCCTGTCGCTCCAGACCGAAGCGGGCCTGCCGCAGGGCGCGCCCCTGCCGGCCGAGCATCCGCCCGTGCGCTGGGGCCGCGTCGGCGTGCTCCTGATGAATCTCGGCACGCCGGAGGGCACGAGCTACTGGCCGATGCGCCGCTACCTCAAGGAGTTCCTTTCCGACCGCCGGGTGATCGAGGTCCCGCGCCTGATCTGGTGGCCGCTCCTCAACCTCGTCATCCTGACCAAGCGCCCGGGGCCGAAGGGCCGCGACTACGCGTCCGTCTGGAACAACGAGCGCGACGAGGGCCCCCTGAAGACCATCACCCGCGGCCAGGCCGAGCGCCTGCAGGCGGCGATGGGTGATTCGGTCGTGGTGGACTGGGCCATGCGCTACGGCAAGCCGGAGGTCTCGGTGCGCATCCAGGCGCTCCTCGACCAGGGCTGCGACCGCATCCTCCTGGTGCCGCTCTATCCCCAATACGCCGCCGCGACCTCGGCCACCGCCTGCGACCAGGCCTTCAAGGCCCTGATGCAGATGCGCTGGCAGCCGACGGTCCGCGTCTCGCCGCCCTATCACGACGACCCCGTCTACATCGACGCGATGGCGACCTCGATCCGCGAGGGCCTGGCCAAGCTCGACTTCGAGCCGGAGGTGATCCTGACCTCGTTCCACGGGGTGCCGAAGAGCTACCTCCTCAAGGGCGACCCCTACCATTGCCAGTGCGTGAAGACGGGCCGCCTGATCCGCGAGGCGCTCGGCTTCTCGACCGAGAAGATGCGCACCACCTTCCAGTCGCGCTTCGGCAACGAGGAATGGCTGCGGCCCTACACCGACGAGACGGTGCAGAATCTGGCCAAGAGCGGGGTCAAGCGCATGGCGATCGTGGCGCCCGGCTTCACTGCCGACTGCCTCGAGACCCTGGAGGAACTCGACGGCGAGAACCGCCACTATTTCGAGGACAATGGCGGCGAGCGCTTCGCCTACATCCCCTGCCTCAACGACAGCGACCTCGGCATGCGGGTGATCGAGACCGTGGTCCGGCGCGAGTTGCAGGGCTGGGTCTAGGCATCCGTGAGCGGGGGCAGTCGCCAAGTGAATCGGGCAGTCGCCAAGCGCGAGGGCGGTTGCTACTAGGGCCGGCGACGAAGCGGCAGGCGACACGATGACGAGACCGGAGGCAGGCGGGGGAACCGCCGGCGAACAATCGCAGGACCACCTGCGCCTGCTCGCCCATTTCCACGGCGCCGGCTACGGCCCCGTGACGCCGCCGGTGCTGCAGCCGGTGGAGCCCTTCCTCGAATTGTCGGGCGAGGACATCCGCCGGCGCATCTTCGTGACGCAGGACGCCTCGGGCAGCGAACTCTGCCTCAGGCCGGAATTCACGATCCCGGTCTGCCGCCACCACCTCGCGCGCACGCCGAAAGGTTCGCCGCAGGGCGCCGACTACAGCTATCTCGGACCCGTCTTCCGGCTGGCCGGCGACGAGCCGGACGAGTTCCTGCAAGCCGGCATCGAGTCGGTCGGGCGCACCGACACGCCGGCCGCCGACGCGGAGGTGATCGGCCTCGCCCTGGAAGGCCTCGCCCTGATGGGCCGCAGCGACATCGCGATCCGCCTCGGCGACATGGGCCTCGTCGACGCCCTGCTCGACGCCCTCGGCGTGCCCCCCACCGCCAAGCGCCGGACGCTGCGCGCCCTGGCGGCGGGCCGCTCCCTCGACGCGATCACCAACGGCCTGCGCGCGGAGGACCCGCATGCGGGTCTGCTGGCCGCGATCCAGGGCCAGGACCCCAAGGGCGTGCGCGCCTTCGTGGAGGACGTGCTGTCGATCGCCGGCATCTCGCGGGTCGGTGGCCGCAGCGCCGGCGAGATCGCCGAGCGCTTCCTCGCCAAGGCCGCCGCGCAGGCGAGCGGCGGCTCCGGCCTGAATTCCGAGAACCGCACCGTCATCGAGCGCTACCGCGCCATCGCGGGCGACCCCGACAGCGCGGCGGCGGCGGTGCGCGCCCTAGTGAAGGAGGCCGGCCTCGACCATCCGCCCCTCGATGCGGCCCTCGACCTGTTCGAGGAGCGCACCGGCTTCATGGCCGCCCGGGGCCTCGCCGTGGACCGCTTCCGCTTCTCCGGCGGCTTCGCGCGCAACCTCGACTACTACACCGGCTTCATCTTCGAGGGCACGGCGCCGGGCACGACGGCGCCCCTGGTGGGGGGCGGCCGCTACGACGGCCTGCTCCAGCACCTCGGCAGCCCCGTGCCGGTGCCCGCCGTCGGCTGCGCCGTCTGGCTCTCGCGGGTGGCCGCCGATGCCTCGAACCCGAAGGACGCGACCGTTGGCTGAACCGGATTCCCTCGTCCTGGCGGTTCCCTCTAAGGGCCGGCTGCAAGAGAATGCCGCCGCCTTCTTCGCCCGCGCCGGCCTCAAGCTCGCCCAGAACACCGGCGCCCGCGACTATCGCGGAAAACTCGTCGGCGTGCCCGGCGTCGAGGTGCGCTACCTCTCGGCCTCCGAGATCGCCGCGCAGCTCGCCAGCGGCGCGGCCCATCTCGGCATCACCGGCGAGGACCTGATCCGCGAGTCGCTGCCCGACGCGCGCGGCCAGGTCGAACTCCTGACGCCGCTCGGCTTCGGCCAGGCCACGGTCGTCGTCGCCGTGCCCCAGGCCTGGATCGACGTGCGCGCCATGAGCGACCTCGACGAGGTCGCGGCCGAGATGCGGGTGCGCCACGGCCAGCGCCTGCGCATCGCCACGAAGTACATCAACCTCACCCGCCGGTTCTTCGCCGAGCACGGGGTCGCGGATTACCGCATCGTCGAGAGCCTGGGCGCCACCGAGGGCGCGCCGGCGGCGGGCTCGGCCGAGATCATCGTCGACATCACCACCACGGGGGCGACGCTGGCCGCCAACGCCCTGAAGATCCTGGAGGACGGGATCATCCTGCGCTCGGAGGCGAACCTCGTCGCCTCCCTGAACGCGCCCTGGGGCGAGCCCCAGCGCCGGGCCCTGCGCGCCGTCCTCGGCCGTATCCAGGCCGAGGAGCGGGCGCGGACCACCCGCGAGGTCCGCGCGGCCATGCCGGACGACGGCGACATCGATCTAGCCGGCATCGCCGCCCTGCACGATGCCGCTTTGCCCTACGGCGCCCCCGAGGGCCGGGGCGGCGAGATGGTGCTGCACTGCCCCGTCGACGCGGTGTTCGATCTCGCCGACGCCCTGGTCAAGGCCGGCGCGGGGGCCGTGAACGTGCGCAAGATCGACTACGCCTTCACGCCGGACAACCCGCTGATGGACCGGTTGCTGAGCCGGCTAGGATGAGGCGACGAGGTCGATACGTGAACTCAGCGCGCACCGTCACGAGACAAAGCGGCCCCCCGCAGGACGAGTAACCAAACGATCAACACCGCCATGTGCGGAAACCAGACATAATCGTACCAAGACTTCGGATCGACGACGTCACGCACGATCAGAGACGCCAGATAGATCGCGGGGCCTCCGAGACCGATGGACCAGAGGGTCGATAGGATCGGCCGGCACCCGCTCCAGCTCCAGAGGCGAAACGGGCCGGTCTTGAAGACCAGGGCGAGCTTCGTCAGGCCGAGCATCGGGACGGCCGTGATCAGGGCGCCGATCAGGTCGGCGAAGATCGGAATGCCGATGCTGTCCGCATCGTGCGGCAAGACGCCCGTATCCAGCATGAAGCCCCAATAGAAAGAGCTCGTGAGGGGGTGTCCGATAATCACCAACCACGTGAGGAACCAGATCAGCGCGCGCGCCGAGGGCCGGAGGCGATCGCTGATTCGGATGGTTGCGCCGACGGAGACACCCACGATACGAGACTCGGCGTCCAGAGAAGATCGGATAGGGCGCAGCCTTGCCGAGAATCCGTCAACCTTGCAACTACAGCGGGCCCTGCTTGGCGAACTCCGAGAACACCGCCCGCAGGGTCTTCAGCCGGCCCTCGTAGGATTGCTTGAGGCAGGCGGTGTCGGCGCCGCAGGTGCGGCGCTCCGTGAGCCAGGTCTCCTGGTCCTCGCGCAGCTTGGCGTTGCCGCCCATGGGCAGCATGGCCCGCAGGATCTCGAAGCGCGTCGCCATCTCGACGTCGAGGTCGTTGAGGGGGAGGTGCGCGCAGATCGCCTTCTCGTCGGGCGTCTCCGCCTTGTCGCAGGGGAAGCTCGCGGCCGAGGCCGGGGCTGAGGCCAGCGTCAGCAGAAGGGAGCCGAGGAGGAAGCGGGGGAATCGGGTCATGCCGGGCCTCGTGAGGTGAAGTCGATCCTAAGCAGGTTTCGCAAAAGTGGTCGCCGGTTTTGCGGCTAAAACCTGCGACATATCAAAGAGCTAAGCAGGTTCGCGTTGGCTTGCCAACGCGAACCTGCTTAGAAAGCGAGCAACCCCCGGTCCCGCAGCCGCGCCAGGAGCGGCAGCAGCGGAAGGCCGAGGATCGTGGAATGGTCGCCCGCGATCTCCGAGAACAGGTGGATGCCGAGGCCTTCGAGCTGATAGCCGCCGACGCTGGCCTGAACCGTGTCCGCGCCCGCCAGATCCACGTAGGCCGCGATCTGTCCCGGATCGAGGGGCCGCATCGTGAGGCGGGCCGTCGCCACGAAGCGCTCGGCGACGGCGCCGTCCACCGCCAGGGCCACGGCGGAATGCAGGGCGTGGCTTCGCCCGGCGAGGCGCCCGATCTGGTCGCGGGCCGAAGCGAGGTCCGCCGGCTTGTGGAACAGGGTCCCGTCGCAATCGAGCACCTGATCGGCGCCGATCACCACGCGGCCGGGCCGGCGCGCCGCCACGGCGCCCGCCTTCGCCTCCGCCAGCCGCAGCGCAAGAGCGTCGGGCGCCAGGCCGCCGCAGGCCGCCTCCACGGCGCGCTCGTCCACCCCCGGCGCCTCGGTCTCCACGGTGAGGCTCGCCCCTTCGAGGAGGCCGCGCCGGGTCGGGCTGGTGGAGGCGAGCAGCAGGGGCTGCGCCCCGCGCCAGAGGGTCGCGCTCATGGGAGCCGTGGTCATGGGAGCCCCGGTTTCAGGATGCGATGAACTTGAGGCGGTGCTCGCGGTGCAGGTCGACGATGGCGGCGGCCGTCTCCTCGATGGAGCGCCGCGTCACGTCGATGGTCGGCCAGCGGTGCTTGGCGCAGAGCCGGCGGCAGGCCGCGATCTCGTCGGCCACGGCGCTGCGGTCGACATAGAGCGAGGAATCGTCGGCCTTGAGGCTGAGGAGCCGGTTCTGGCGGATCTGCACGATGCGCTCGGGGCTGGCCAGCAGCCCGACGAGGAGGGGTTTTCGCGCGTTCTCGAGGCTCTCGGGCAGGGGCATGCCCGGCACCAGGGGGAAATTCGCAGTCTTCAGGCCGCGATTGGCGAGGTAGATCGCGGTCGGGGTCTTCGAGGTGCGGCTGACGCCGATGAGGATCACGTCCGCCTCGTCCACGTTGGGCGGCAGGTTGCCGTCGTCGTGCAGGAGCGTGAAGTTCATCGCGTCGATGCGCTTGAAGTACTCCGCGTTGAGCATGTGCTGGGCGCCGGGCCGGGCCGTCGAATCCGCCCCGAGATAGGATTGCAGCAGGGCGTGGACCGGTTGCAGCACCGAGAGGCAGGGCGAGCCGGTCTCGCGGCAGGCCGCCTCCAGGCGCTCGGTGAGGTCGTGCCCCACCAGGGTGTAGAGCACGAGGCCGGGCGCGGCCTCGATCTCGGAGATCACCCGCTCCAGTTGGGGCCCCGAGCGCACCAGGGGATAGACGTGCTCGATCGCCGAGATGCCCTCGTACTGGGCGGCGGCCGCGCGACCCACGTTGATGAGGGTCTCGCCGGTCGAATCCGACACGAGGTGCAGGTGAAAATAACTACGGCTCATCGAGGGGCAGTCTCCTCCGGCCTCGCGGCCAGGACCGCGTGCGGTCTTGTCCACCGGGCACGGTCAGGGGAGTCGATAAGGGTGGATAAGCCGGCTTCGTCGAGGGGTCCAGCCGGTCCCTGCCCCGGCTTGTCGACTCCGGCGTCAACAACCGATCGAACCGGCGCCGTTCCGGCGCGGGTTTGGGAGAATCCGGGAGCGCGGGGCGCACCTCGTCCGTTGAGCGCACGCAAGGCACTGTTGCACATCGCCTATCCGGGACATTGGACCCAATCCGTTAAAGCCTGCTTAACGCCGTGGCGGCGGGGACGCCCTGTGGACGGTTTTCCGCTCCCGCGTTGAGCCCATCCAGAAGAAAAAACAGAGTCCTAGAATCTCTCTTTCCTTTTAGAAGGCCGGTGTGGGGACGACGTCCGGAGCGCCTCTGCGACGAACCGAAGGGAAGGGGTTTTCGAGGGGAGGACATCCGACGCTTCGGTGCTACAACCCGCTCCCAAGGGATCGGGACGTCGGAGATCGGATGAGCCAGGCTGTTGCAGAGGACCGCGGTGAAACCGACCGCGTGGTCCTGCGGGTTCTCGCGGGCGAGGCGCAGAGCCGCCCCCCCGCCTGGATGATGCGCCAGGCCGGGCGCTACCTGCCGGAATACCGCGAGGTTCGGGCCCGGGCCGGCTCCTTCCTCGACCTCTGCTACAATCCGGACTTCGCCACCGAGGTGACGCTCCAGCCGATCCGGCGCTTCGGCTTCGAGGCCTCGATCCTGTTCTCCGACATCCTCGTGATCCCGGACGCCCTCGGCCAGAACGTGCGCTTCGTGGAAGGGGAGGGGCCGCGCCTCGACGCCATGGCGGGCCGGGCCGAGTTCGAGCGCCTGCGCGAGGCCGGCGATCCCGCGATTTTCGCGCACCTGGCCCCGGTCTTCGAGACCGTTCGGCGCCTGCGGGCGCAACTGCCGAACGAGACCACGCTGCTCGGCTTCTGCGGCGCGCCCTGGACGGTCGCGAGCTACATGATCGGCGGGCGCGGCACGCCGGACCTCGCTCCCGCCCGGGCGCTCGCTCAGGCCGACACCGCCCTGGTGGAGGCGCTGATCGACCGCCTCGTCGCGGTGCAGACCGAGTATCTCGTGCGCCAGCTCGAGGCCGGGGCCGACGCGGTGCAGATCTTCGAATCCCATGCCGGTGCCCTGCCCGACGCGCGCGGCGCGGGCGAGCCCGCCGAGGAGGCGGTCAACGACGTCTCCGAGAGCGCTCTGCCCGAGGCCGGCGAACGCGATGCCCTGACGCGCTGGTCGCTCCAGCCCATCGCCCGGATGATCGCCGGGGTCCGGGCCCGCGTGCCGGGCGCGAAGATCATCGTGTTCGCGCGCGGCTCCGGCCTCGACGGCCATGCCCGCGTGGTGCCCGAGACCGCCGCCGACGCGGTCGGCGTCGACTGGTCGGTGGACCTCAAGGCCCTGCGCGACCGGGTGCCCGCCACCACGGTGACCCAGGGCAACGTCCATCCCGAGACCCTGATCGAGGGGGGCGCTGCCCTCGACGCGGCGGTGGACGGGGTGCTGGCCGCCACGGACGGCCTGCCGCACATCTTCAACCTCGGCCACGGCATCACGCCGCAGACGCCGATCGCGCATGTCGAGCGCATGCTGGCCCGGCTCCGGGGCTGAGGGGTGGACAGCCTCTACCCCTGGCTCAAGGCCGGGCACCTCGTCTCGCTCATCTCCTGGATGGCGGCGATGCTCTACCTGCCGCGCCTGTTCGTCTATCACGCCGCCCTGGTGCCGGGGCCGCACGCGGCGGCCCAGTCCGAGACATTCAAGGTCATGGAGCGGCGCCTTTTGAAGGCGATCATGACGCCCGCCATGATCGCGACCTGGATCTTCGGGCTGATCCTGGCCTGGATGAGCGGCTACTACGCCGCAGGCTGGCTCCAGGCGAAGTTCGTCCTGGTGCTGGCGATGAGCGGCGTCCACGGCTGGCTCGCCCGGATGGTCAAGGACTTCGCGGCCGACCGGAACACGCGGGGCCACAGGTTCTACCGGGTGCTCAACGAGGTGCCGACGCTCCTCATGATCCTGATCGTGATCCTGGCCGCCGTGAAGCCGAGTTTCGGGTGAGCGGTCCCAATCAGCGCGTTTCCTTCGGGGAAGGACGCGTTCCCCTCCTCCTTGCGGGGAGGGGTTAGGGGTGGGGGTGGTTGGGTGACCCTCAGCCGGCCGAGGCCGGCGGAACCACCCCCCACCCGCGATCCCTCCGCGCAAGGCGGGAGGGAAGGCGCTGAACCGAGGCGGATCTGATGGCCGAGCACGCGCACGATCACCACGACCATAGCCACGCGCACGGGGGTGGCGGGCATTCCCATGGGGGCCATTCCCACGCGCCGGCCACCTTCGGGCGGGCCTTCGCCATCGGCATCTCCCTCAACATCGCCTTCGTGATCATCGAGGCGATTTACGGTTTCGCCAGCGAATCCATGGCCCTGGTGGCGGATGCCGGCCACAACCTCTCGGACGTGCTCGGGCTCATCGTCGCCTGGATCGCCTCGGTGCTGGTCAAGCGCGCGCCCACCGCCCGCTTCACCTACGGCCTGCGCGGTTCCTCGATCCTCGCCGCCCTGTTCAACGCAGTCTTCCTGCTGGTGGCCACCGGCGCCATCGCCTGGGAGGCGGTTGCCCGCCTGATCGCCCCCGAGCCGCAGCCGGTGGCGGGCCTGACCGTGATGGTGGTGGCCGGCATCGGCATCCTCATCAACGGGGCCACCGCCTGGCTCTTCGCCTCGGGCAGCAGCGACATCAACATCCGCGGCGCCTACCTGCACATGGTGGCGGATGCCGCCGTCTCGGCCGGGGTGGTCGTCACTGGCCTCATCATCGTGCTCACCGGTGCGGCCTGGATCGACCCCGTGGTCAGCCTCGTCATCGCCGGCCTGATCGTCTGGGCGACCTGGGGCCTCCTGCGCGACAGCGTCGTGATGTCCCTCTCGGCGGTGCCCCCCGGCATCGACCCGGCGGCGGTGGGCGCCTACCTGCGGGCGCGTCCCGGCGTCACAGACCTGCACGACCTACACATCTGGCCGATGAGCACCACCGACATCGCCCTGACGGCCCATCTGGTGATGGCGGAAGGCCACCCGGGCAACGCCTTCCTCAACACCGCCGCCGCCGAACTGAAGGCCCGCTTCGGCATCGGGCACGCCACGCTTCAGATCGAGGAGGCGGGGGGACCCGCCTGTGCGCTCGCCGGAGACTGCACCCCATGACCCGCGCCTTCGTCGTCGGCCATCCGATCGGGCATTCCCGCTCGCCCCTGATCCACGGTCACTGGCTGGCCGAGCATGGCATCGCGGGCACCTACGAGCGGATCGACGTGACGCCCGAGGCCTTTCCGGCCTTCCTGGCCTCCTTGCGCGAGAACGGGTTCGCCGGCGGCAACGTCACCATCCCGCACAAGGAGGCAGCCTTCCGGCTGGTGGAGTCGCTCACCCCGCGCGCGGAGAAAATCGGGGCGGTCAACACCCTGTTCTTCGACGGGTCCGAGCGCCTCTGCGGCGACAACACCGACGCGCCGGGCTTCATCGCCCATCTCGACCAGACCCTCGGGTTGGACTGGACCGAACGGGGCGCCGGCACCGCCCTGGTGCTCGGCGCCGGAGGAGCCGCCCGCGCCATCGTGGTCGGCCTGCTGGAGCGCGGCCTGTCCCGCATCTGGGTCGCCAACCGCACGCTGGAGCGCGCCGAGGCCCTGGTGACCCTCGACCCCGCCCGGGTCGAGGCGGTGAGCTGGCTGGACCTGCCCGCCGCCCTGGCGCGCACGGGGCTCCTCGTGAACAC
Source organism: Methylobacterium sp. J-078 (assembly GCF_022829285.1). Taxonomy (GTDB): domain Bacteria; phylum Pseudomonadota; class Alphaproteobacteria; order Rhizobiales; family Beijerinckiaceae; genus Methylobacterium. The sequence continues at coordinate 32,499 of NZ_JAKSYI010000096.1, read as the reverse complement.
CACCTCGCTGGGCATGGTCGGCCATCCGCCCCTCGTCCTCGACCTCATCGACTTGGCCCCGGACGCCGCCGTCGCCGACATCGTCTACGCCCCCCTGGAGACGCCGCTGCTGGCCGCCGCGCGGGCCCGAGGCCTTCCGGCGGTGGACGGCCTCGGCATGCTGCTGCACCAGGCGGTGCCGGGCTTCGCCCGCTGGTTCCGGGTCACCCCGAGCGTGACGCCGGACCTGCGCGCCCGCATCGTCGCGGATCTCGCATGACCCGCCCCCGCATCCTCGGCCTCACCGGGTCGATCGGCATGGGCAAGTCCGCCACCGCCGCGATGTTCGCCCGCCACGGCGTGCCGGTGCACGATGCGGATGCCGCCGTGCACGCCCTCTACGCGGCCGGCGGCGCGGCGGCGCCCGCCATCGGCGCGGCCTTTCCCGGCACCTTGGCGCCGGACGGCGCGGTGGACCGGACGCGCCTGCGCGAGGCCGTCCTCGGATCGCCTGAGCGCCTGGCCGCTCTGGAGGCCCTGGTCCACCCCCTGGCCCAGGCGGCGGCGAGCGACTTCCTCGCCCGCCACGCCGACGCGCCCCTGGTGCTCCTCGACATCCCGCTCCTGTTCGAGACCGGCGCCGAGGCGCGCTGCGACGCGGTGCTGGTCGTCACGGCGCCCGAGGACGTGCAGCGCGCCCGGGTGCTCGCCCGCCCCGGCCTGGATGCCGCGACCTTCGAGGCGATCCGCGCCAAGCAGCTGCCCGATGCCGAGAAGCGCGCGCGGGCCGACTTCGTCCTCGACACCAGCCTCGGTTTCGACCACGCCGAGGCGGAGGTCGCAGCGATCATCCGGCGCCTGGGCGGGAACACGACCGCGCCTTGACGCCGTCTTAGGAGGGCGCATGGTCCGGTGGCGGAACGCCACCTTTCAGGACCCTTCGATGCTGCGCGAGATCGTTCTCGACACCGAGACCACCGGCACGGACGCCAAGAACGGCGACCGCCTGATCGAGATCGGCTGCGTCGAGCTGATCAACCACGTCCAGACCGGCAAGTCCTTCCATAAGTTCGTCAACCCGACCCGGCCGGTCTCGCAGGGCGCCTTCGCGGTGCACGGGATCTCCGACGCCTTCCTGGCCGACAAGCCGCTCTTCGCCGACATCGTCGACGAATTCCGCGCCTTCTGCGGCGACGCGCCTCTGGTGATCCACAACGCGCCCTTCGACGTCGGCTTCCTCAACATGGAGTATGCCCGCCTGGGAGCGGCCGCGCCCCCGCCCATCGATCCGGCCGACGTCGTCGACACCCTGCAACTCGCCCGCCGCAAGCATACGGGGGCGGCCAACAACCTCGACGCCCTGTGCTCGCGCTACGGCATCGACACCACGCGGCGGACCAAGCACGGCGCTCTCCTCGACGCGCAGATCCTGGCGGAGGTCTATGTCGAGCTTCTCGGCGGCAAGCAGACCAGCCTCGGTCTCGCCATGGTCGAGACCCACGATCCGGTGACTCTTCTGGACGGCGCCGGAGAGAGCCACCCGACGGGGCCGCGCCGCCTGCGCCACCGCCTGACGGAGGCCGAGCGCGCGGCCCACGAGGCGTTCATCGCCACCCTCGGCGGCAACGCGGTCTGGCGCACCTATCTCGGCGAGGACGGGTCGGCGTGATGCCGAGCGAACATTCGTCGCGGCCCGGGGTTAACGAGTTCGAGGGAACCAAGCCCCATCCCGCCATCGCCCCTCCCGGCTATTGTGCGATGCAAAACAATTCATATTGCAACGCAGAATGAGCCTCCCATATACCATCCAGGTGGATGGTAGCGGGAAGGTGTGATGTTGGATCTCGTCGACAAGCCGAAGGCCCCGATCCGGGTCGGCGATACCGAGAAGATCACGATCAATCTCGGCTTCGTGGACCTCGGTCACATCGACCTGCTCGTCTCGGAAAGCGTCTACGCCAACCGGAGCGACTTCATCCGCACCGCCGTGCGCAACCAGATCGCGCGCCACGGCGAGGTCACGCGCCAATCCGTGGCCCGCAAGGGCGTCGAACTCGGGTTGCGCCGCTACGACAGGGCCGAACTCGAGGCGGCGCGCGCGAGCGGGATCCGCCTCGACATCCGGGTGCTGGGCCTGGCCAGCATCGCCCCCGACGTCACTCCCGAACTCGCCCGCGATGCCATCGCGTCGATCGAGGTGATGGGCAGCCTGCAGGCGACGCCGGACGTGAAGGCCGCCCTGGCCGATCGGCTCCTCTGAAGACGAGCCCGATGCGGCCGCTCGATCCAAGAGCGAAACCGAACCCCATCGCTTCGAAGGAAATCTTCGGGGTTCGTAAGACAGCGTGTCTCCCCGCGTTCCCGACCTCGCATGGTTCGGCCTCGCGCCGAATTGGAAAGCGAAACCCATGACCGATCCTTCGAACCGGATGCAGGACCGCCTCGCCGACATGATGGAGGCGACACGCCTCACGGCCGCCGGGCGCCTGCAGGACGCCACGGATCTTCTCCAGCGCGGCTTGAACGGGATGGGCCAGCCCGGCGCCCATTCCGCCGGATCGCCGACGCCCGGCTCCGGGCGCGGGGCGGTGAGTGCCCCCCACACGATCGACCTCGTGGCCGAGCGCATCGAGACCGGCCCGGGGCCGGAGCGTCCCGCCGCCAAGGCGAAGGCTGCGCCGGCCGCCGCACCGGAGGAGGCACCCCTCGCCGCGATCCTTCCCGAGAAGCTGCGCAAGGTCGTCGAGACCGTGACGCGCGGCATCGCCCCCGTGCTCGGGGGCCTCGGCAAGGCCGGGCGCGGGGGAAGCCAGAACGCGGGTCCCAACTTCGGGCCGAGCGCGGGTTTCGGCGGCTCGGGTCTCGGCGCAGGCCTCCCCGGCGGCCTGGGCGGGCTCGGCGGCTTCAATCAGAAGCGCGCGCCCCTCACCGAGGGCGGCAGCTTCACCGAGCACAGCTTCTCCAACGCGGCCGGCGGGCGGGACTACAAGCTGTTCGTTCCCAGCGACGCCCGGCCGAACCTGCCCCTGGTGGTGATGTTGCACGGCTGCACGCAGGGGCCCGACGATTTCGCGGCCGGCACGGGCATGAACGCCCTGGCCGAGGCGGAGGGCTTCCTCGTGGCCTACCCGGCCCAGAGCGGGCGGGCCAACGGCCAGCGATGCTGGAACTGGTTCCAGCCGGGCGACCAGGGTCGCGATTCCGGCGAGGCCGGCATTATCGCGGGGCTGACCCGGGCGATCATCGCCGAGCACCGGGTCGACCCGGCGCGGGTCTACATCGCCGGCCTGTCGGCGGGCGGCGCGGCGGCGGTGAACATCGCGCGGGTCTACCCCGACCTCTACGCGGCGGTGGGCATCCATTCGGGTCTCGCCGCCGGCTGCGCCCGCGACGTCTCGACGGCCTTGAGCGTCATGCGCCTCGGCCCCGTGGCTTCGGCCGATTGCACGATGTCCGAGGTTCGCGTGCCCACCATCGTGTTCCACGGCGAGAGCGACGGCACGGTCAACCTGCGCAACGGCGAGCAGGCCCTGGCCCAGGCCGGCATTGAGGGCCTGACGCCCGAGAGCGCCGAGGCGGTGAGCCCGGGCGGACTGTCCTACACCCGCACCCGCTACGCGGACGGGACCGGCCGGGTCGCGGTGGAGGGCTGGATCGTGCGCGGCCTCGGCCATGCCTGGTCCGGCGGCAGCCCGGCCGGCAGCTACACCGATCCGCGTGGACCCGACGCCTCGCGGGCGATGCTGGACTTCTTCCGGGCGAACCCGCTCGGTGCCGGCCGGGCCTAACCCACCGGCACGTTGTCGATGAGGCGCGTGCGGCCGAGATAGGCCGCCGCCAGCACCCGGGCGGGCCGCGTGGCCCGCTCCAGCGGGGCCAGGGTCTCGGCGTCGCGGACTTCGAGGTACTGCACCGGGTCGAAGCCCGCCGCCGCGAGTTCGGCGCGGCCCTGCTCCAGGAGCGGGCCCGCCTCCGCACCGTCCGCCAGGCCGGCGGCGATGCCGGACAGGACCGCGTGCAGGCGCGGCGCTCGGGCCCGCGCCTCGGCGTCGAGGTAGCGGTTGCGCGAGGACAGGGCGAGGCCGTCCGCCTCGCGCAGGGTCGGCACGCCCTGGATCTCCACGGGCAGGTCGAGGTCGCGCACCGCCCGCCGGATCACGAGGAGCTGCTGGAAATCCTTCTCGCCGAACAGCGCGAGATCCGGCTGGACCTGGTTGAGGAGCTTCGTCACCACGGTGGCGACCCCCGAGAAGTGCCCCGGCCGGTAGGCCCCGCAAAGGCCCTCGGTGAGCCCGTCGACCTCGATCCGGGTCGAGAAGTGCGCGGGGTACATCTCCGAGACCTCCGGCAGGTAGGCCGCATCGACCCCCGCCTCGGCGAGAAGCGCCAGATCGGCTTCGGTGTCGCGCGGATACCGCGAGAAATCCTCGTTGGGGCCGAACTGCGTCGGATTGACGAAGATGCTCGCCACCACGCGCTCTCCGAGGGTCTTCGCCCGCGCCATCAGGGCGAGGTGGCCCGCATGCAGGGCGCCCATGGTGGGCACCAGCACCACGCGGTCGCCGGCCCCGCGCCAGGCGGCGACCGCGGCGCGCAAGGGGGCGACCGCCGTGAACCGGGAGAGGGAAGTGTGGGACAAGGGGCGACCTCGTGCATGCGTCCGACGAACGGCGCCAGACCTAATCACCCGGACGCCCCGGCGCCAGCCGTCAGGGACAGTAGGGCAGCAGGGGACGGCCGTAGGGATCGTCCACCCCCAGCGGCGGCGTGAAGCCGTAATAGCTCGGCTTGCCCAGGCCGTAGGCCGAGCCGACATAGCTCGGATCGTCGGGCGCATCGGTGGGGATCGGAACCCGGCGCACCCGGCAGCGCAGGGCCTGGCGGCGGACGGGTGCGAAGCGACGGCCGGTGGAATCCTCGCCCTCCGCGCGCGGGAAGTAGCGCGGCATCGGCGCGAGGTCCGGACCCCGCGCGGTGCCCGGCAGTGGTGCGAACGGCTCCACGAGATCGGCCGCACCCGCCGGCAGCAGGCCCGCGAGCAATCCCGCCGCCGCGAGCCCGAACCGTGCCGTCATGCCGCTCCGCATCACCGAACCCTCTGATCCCCCAGCCGTCGCCGATCAGGGTAAACGGAAGGTTAAGTCAAACCGGTCTCGGCGCCCGCGGCTTCGGTCACGCGGCCTTGCGCCCGTCGCCCGCCTGCCCGAAGAACCGGGGGGAGCGGCTCGGACGAAGGCAGCCCCATGAATCCTGTGTCGGGAGCCGGCGTTCCGGAGGCAAGCCACGCCCCCATGGGGCACGTCCTCATCGTGGAGGACGACGACGGCCTGCGCCTGCTGATGACCCGCGCCCTGCGCGAGAGCGGCTTTCGCGTCACGACCTGCCGAAGCGGCGCCGAGATGTGGCGCCTGCTTCCAGAGGGCGGCATCGACCTCATCCTGCTCGACGTGATGCTGCCCGGCGCCTCGGGGCTGGACCTCCTGCGGGCGTTGCGGACCCGGAGTAGCGTGCCGGTCATCGTCGTCAGTGCCCGTGGCGAGGAGGCGGACCGGGTCCTGGGCCTCGAACTCGGAGCCGACGACTACGTCGCCAAGCCGTTTGGGCGCCCCGAACTCCTCGCCCGCATCCGGGCTGTCTTGCGGCGCTCCGTCCTCGCCCCCGCGCCCGCCACCCGCGCCACCGAGACCCTCACGTTCTCCGGCTGGCGCCTCGACCTGCGCAGCCGCGCGCTCGTCGATCCCGAGGGGGCGGCCGTCGATCTCTCGGGCGCGGAATACGACCTTCTCCTCGTCTTCCTGGATCATCCGGGGCGGGTGCTCGGCCGCGAACAGATCCTCGAATTGTCGCGTGCCCGCCTCGGATCGCCATCCGACCGCAGCGTCGACACCCTGGTCAGCCGTCTCCGGCGCAAGCTCGAACCGCCCGAGGGCGGGCCGCCCGTCATCAAGACCGTGCGCGGCTCGGGCTACCTGCTGGCCGCGACGGTGATCCGCGCATGAAGCGCCCTCGCGCCGGGCGAGGCGGCGCCCCGCAGCGCGCGGTCCTGCGCCTCGGCTCTCTGGCGCGCAGCCTCGAGGGCCGCACGCTGGCCGTGCTGCTCCTGGCGATCCTCGCGGTCCACGGCGCGGCCCTGCTCCTGTACCGCCAGTCGGCCGTGGCTGCCGCCGACGACGCCTTCGCCATCCAGGTCGCCAATCAGCTCGCCCTCGCCCGCGAGGCCGTGCTGCGCCGGCCGGGTCCGGAGCGCGGCGCCGAGGCGCGGGCCCTCTCCACCCCGCATTTCGAGATCGGCTGGTCGGAGGCGCCCATGCCGTCCCCGGCGCGGAGCGACCCGGCCCTGGCCGCCCTCCACGACCGCCTGACCTCCCTGGATCCGAGCCTCGCCGCCGGGCTCGCCCTGACTTTCGACGCGGGGGACCCCCTGCACCAGGATCTCGGCGGCAGCCTGCCCCTCGCCGACGGCAGCCTTCTCACCTTCCGCTCGGCCCACGCGCCGAGCACGGCCCGGCGGAACCCCTGGGCGTTCCTCGCCACCGGCATGGCCGTCCTCGTCGGCCTCGCCGCGGTGATCCTCACCCACCGGATCGCCGGCCCCCTGCGCGACCTGACCCGAGCTACCGGCCTGATCGGGCATGGCCGGGTCGTGCCCGTGCCCGAGGCGGGACCGGACGAGACGCGTGCGATCGCGCGGGCCCTCAACGGAATGCAGCGGCGCATCCACACCCTGGTCACAGAGCGCACCCAGGCGCTCGCCGCCGTCTCCCACGACCTGCGCACGCCCATCGCCCGCCTGCGCCTGCGCCTCGACGGGGTCGCCGACACCGCGGAGCGCCGGGCGATGGCGTCCGACCTCGACGACATGCAGGCGATGATCGACTCCACGCTCGCCTACCTGCGCGGCGACGCCAATCCGGAACCGCGCGCGGTGACCAACGTCGCGAGCGTGCTGATGAGCCTCGCCGATGCCGGCCAGGATGCCGGGCACGCGGTCTCCTACGAGGGACCGCCGCGCGCCCTCGCCACGATCCGTCGTGTGGCGCTGCGGCGCGCGCTCGACAACGTCGTCGACAATGCCGTGCGGTACGGGGACCGGGCCCGTATCGGCCTCACGGTCGAGGCGACGTGCCTCCGGCTCCGGATCGATGACGACGGGGCGGGGATTCCGGTCGAGGCGCTGGATCGGGCCTTCGAGCCCTTCGTCCGACTCGAGGGCTCCCGCAATCGCGGCACCGGCGGGACCGGCCTGGGCCTCGCCATCGCCCGCCGGGTCGTGGAGGCCGAGGGCGGCACGATCGGCCTGGAGAACCGGCCGGGCGGTGGCCTGCGCGTCGAGATCCGCCTGCCGCGCACTGTCCCCTGAGGGCGGCCTGCGGTCGCGTCGGACATACTTCGTCATACTTCCGGCAATCGGCAGCCAAGCGGCGGGCCCATCTCCCACCTCGACGCGGCCGACGATGCCGCGGACAACGAGGACGAACCGATGACCCGTACCATGACCACCCTGCTCTCCCTCGCGGTGATGACCGCCCTGGCGGGTCCCGCCGCCGCCATCGACGGCCACGGCAACGCAGCCAATCCCACCCTCCCCATCCCGAACACGGGCGGTGTCTCGGGGGGGCCCGCCCATCGCGACGACCCGCGCGTCAGCGAGGGGCGCGAACTGACCCGCGACGGCAAGCCGGTACACTCGGCCAATGACGGACATGCCCACGGCCACAGCCACGACAAGAAGTAGGCGCGCGGCCCGCTCGTCCCACCCCGCCCGGTGCGCCGCGCCGGGCGGCCGGTGCCGAGCCTTCGGGCGAGTTGTGAAACGCCGGTCCCGCCGCTACGAAGCCGGGGACCAGCGACGGGAAGATCCCCAGGTGAAGCCTGATCCGGCCCTACGACGACCCGTTACGTGCACGATCATCACGAAGAACGAGGCCGACCGCATCCTGCGCTGCCTCGAGAGCGTGCGGGGCCTCGTCTCCGAGATCATCGTGGTCGATTCCGGAAGCACCGACGGCACCCTGGAGATCTGCCGGGATTTCGGGGCGACCTGCCTCCACCGCGACTGGGAAGGCTACGGTCAGCAGAAGCGCTTCGCCGAGACGATGGCGAGCCACGACTGGATCCTCAATCTCGACGCGGACGAGTGGCTCACGGAGGCGACCCGCGCGGAACTGGCGCGCCTGCTCGCGGCGCCGATCCCCGAGGACATCCACGGGTTCGAGTTCAGGATCACCCAGGTCTATCCCGGCGATGCGCGGCCACGCCCCTTCGCCGACTACCACACCTATGTCCGCCTCTATGACCGGACCCGCTGCCGCTTCCCCGACAGCGCCGTCTTCGACGAGGTGAAGATCCCGGCCGCCCACAGGGGCCGGATCCGCGCGCCGATCTTTCACCAGTCGATCCGCTCGATCGCGCATCTGGTGGAAAAGAATATTCTCTATTATCGGTTGCAGACCGGGGAGGTTAAGAAAAAATCGCCCCTGACCCCCGTGCGGATCGCCTTCGAGCCGCTGCTGGTCTTCTTCAAGTATTATTTCATGAAGCGGCACGTCACCGGCGGCGTGTACGGGTTCATCGTGGCCATCACCATCGCCATGCTGCGGACCTATCGCCTGGCGATCCTGCACTTCCCCAAGGAACGGACGCGCTGAGGATCGGCCGGATCATGGCGCGATGGGGTCGAGGCCGGGACTACGAGCGCCGCAACGTGGAGCGCCTCGCTCGGATCGCGCGCTGGGAGCGGCCCATCACCGGGCGCGGCGACCGCTTGCGGGCCTGGGCGAACATGCTCCTCCGGGATCACGGCCTGTTCCGGCTGGTCTACCTCAACCGGCACCGGGTCGGCGCCGGCCGCCTCTGGCGCTCGGCGCAGCCCGCCCCCCACCAGATCACCCGCATGGCCCGGGACGGCATCCGGACCCTCGTCTGCCTGCGCGGCGAGCCGGAATACGGCTCCTGGCCGCTGGCGCAGGAGCGCTGCCGGGCCCTGGGCCTCGACCTCCGGACCATCACCCTGCGCTCCCGCGCGGCGCCCGAGCCCCAAACCATCCTCGACTTGAAGCGGATCTTCGAGACGATCCAGTATCCGGCCCTGATCCACTGCAAGTCCGGCGCCGACCGCGCGGGCCTCGCCGCCGCCCTCTACCTCGTGTTCCAGGAGCAGGTGGCGCCCGCCCAGGCCATGCGCCAGCTCGCGCTGCGCTACGGCCATGTCCGGCAGGCCAAGACCGGCATCCTGGGCCACTTCTTCAGGGCCTATCTCGAAGCGGCCGCCCGCGCGCCCATCGGCTTCGAGGACTGGGTCCGAACCCGCTACGACCCCGCCGCCCTCGAAGCCTCCATGAAGGACCGGCGCTGGTCGAACCTCATCGTCGACCGCCTCCTGCGGCGGGAATAGCCGCCCTCACCGGCGCGGGGCGGCGGAACCGTCGAGGGGGGCGAGGCGATCCGGCGGATGAGCGGCCGTCGGCGGCATCCTGACGGGCCGCGACAGTCCCGCCGCGAGCCCGGCGAGATCGGGGCCCGGACCCTGCGTCTCCGGGGCGCCGGGCGCGTAGAGCGACCGGTCGAGGGCGTCGAGTCCGGCGGCGATGTCGGGCTGCCGGCGCCAGGCCCGTGCGAGGTCCGGGTCTCCCTGGAGGGCGGGTGCCAGCGCGGCGCGAAAGGCGCGGGGGTCGCGCGCCGTGGCGGCCCGGCGCAGGGCGCGCCGGGTGCGGCCGTCGAGGCGCCGGCGCCCGGCGCCCCCGGAGCCGAAGCCGAGCAGGGCGAGACCGAGGCCGAAGGCCGTCACCGCGGCGGAGGCGACGACGATCGGGGAGGCCGCGAGGACGGGTTTCGCCTCGTCGTCCCGGTCGGGCAGTCCGCCGCCGATCTGGCGGGCGGGGATCTCGGCCTCGCGCAGGGTGCGCGAGACGGTGTCGAACCACGGGATGACGATCGCGTCGAGGGGGATGATCTCCTCGATCGCGGGGCGCACGTCCCACTGGTAGGTCACGCGGGCCACGGGTCCCGAGGGGGTGATCAGGGTCTCGCGGGTGACCGGCCCCGCGAAGGTGAGGATGCCGCGCGTGCGCATCACGGGCCGGGGCGGCAACCCTTCCGCGACCATGCCCTGCGCCTCCAGGGTAACGATGCGCCGGGTGGTCTCGCCGAGCTTCACCGTCTCGGGGTCGGGGCTCCAGGAATCCGTGATCGTCACGTCCTTGGCCGGCAGCCACCAGGGCTCCTTGGCGTCCGGCCCGCCCACCGGCTTCGTCCAGGTGGCGACGGGCAAGGTGACCGGGGCCGAGGGCACGTCGACCACGACCCGCTTGCCGCCGTCGTTGACGGTGAGGCGGTGCAGGAACGGATCGATGGTGAAGTCGCCCGGATGGTGCGGGAAGATCGCCACCACGCGGTCGAAGGCGATGGCCACCTGCCCGTCGGGCAGGCGGGTCTTCGACCAGGCGTCGCGGCCGAGCTGCGTCCAGCTGAAATTGGCCAGCGACGGCTGGATCACCTCCTCCAGCAGGATCGGCTGGCGGTAGACCCCGTGGATGCGCAGCAGCACCATCTCACGGGAGAACGGATCGGCGTTGCCGTTGCGCTCCGGCGTCACCGTGAGGGTGAGGTCGCCGGGGCCGATCTCGGCGCGGAGGGGGAGGGGGGCGAGGAGGACGAAGGCGAGGCCGGCCGCGAGGACGCCACGCCGATTCCGAAACGCGGACCGAACGCTCACCATGGATTGCTCCCACCGGGCACCGCCGTGCCGGCCTCGACGCGGGCCGCGTGCTCCGCCTTCAGGCGCAGCTTGAGATAGCGTCCGGGATCGTCCGGCAGGGTCTGCAGCCAGAGGCGGTCGGGGCGGATCTCGTGGGCCTCGAAGCTCTTCGTCACCCGGCGCACCTCCCGCTCGGGGGCGGCCGCGACCATGGCGGAGCCCGCCCCCGTGCGGCCCCGCCCCGCCGCGTCGCTGGCCGAGCCGCGGGCCTCGCCCTTGCCGGAATCCACCGAGACCTGCTCGGCCTTGCCGCGCCGGGCCACCTTGCTGTTGCCCGGCGTCGAGGAGGTGGTGCCGCCCTCCTTGTTGCCGGCCAGGCCCTCGCCGCTGGAGGTGGCTTGAGTGTCGTCGTTGGGGTCCTGGTTCGAGGTCTTGTTGTAGCGCGCGCCCACCGTGGCGGTGGCGTTGGCCACGCCGCCGCCCTTGCCGAGATCGCCCGCGCCCTCGTCGACGAGGCGGGCGATCAGCGAGCGGTTGGCCTGCGCGTCGGCGTCGCGCGGGTTGTATTGGAGCGCGGCGTCGTAGGCGTCGAGCGCCCCCTGCAGGTCGCCGGATTTCGCGAGTGCGTTGCCGAGGTTGTAGGCGTTGCGCCGGCCGCCGTTGCGGAACAGGGCGGCGGCTTCCGTGTAGCGCCCGGCCTGGTAGAGGGCCGGGCCGCGCCAGGCCGGATCGTCGAGCACCCAGGCGGCGGCCCCGGGCAGCCCGGCCCCCATCAGGGCGCGGCCGAGGCTGGTGCGCGGCTGCGCCGTGGCGGTGAGGCCGAGGATGCCCGCACCCGCGAGCCCGAGGGCGCCCAGCCGCGCCCAGCGGGTCCACCCCTGGGGAAGAACGGGCAGGCGGGCGGACAACGAACCGATCGCCATCAGGCGCTCCTGCGGAATAGGACGAGGGCCGGCAGCAGGGCTAGCAGCACGAGCCAGCGCCCGAGATCGGCGAAGGCCAGCACGGTGTAGCCCCCGGCGGCAAGGTGCTGGGCGGTGCTGGCGCCGACCGCGTCGAGGACCGGGGCGGGGCTGTCGAGGAGGGCGAAGCGGCCCGCGCCCGCGTCGGTCAGGCGCTCGAGGGCGCCCCGGTCGGGCTTGGGCGAGCCCGCCGGCAGGCCGGGCCCGGCGGGCACGAAGAGCCCGTGCAGGTGCCAGCCCTTGGCCCGGATCGCGGTGGCCTCGCGTAAGGCCGCGTCGCCGATGCCGTCGCCGTCGGTGACGAGGACCACGTCGCCCGCGATCACGCCGGCCTCCTCCAGGGTGCGGCGGGCCAGGGCGAGGCCGCGCTCGGGATGGGTGCCCCGGTCCGGCACGGTGTCGCCGTCGAGGGCGAAGAGGGTCGAGGCGAGGGCGTCCCGGTCGGTGGTGGGCGGGGCGGCGAGATAGCTGTCCCCGGCATAGACCACCACGGCGACGCTGCGGGTGCCGGCGGCCTCGGCCGCGCCCTGTGCGACCTGGCGCACGTCCTTCAGGTGCCCGCCCTCCGCGATGGAGCGCGACAGGTCGACCACCACCACGGTGGCGTCGAGATTGCGGAAGGTCGCGGCGTCCGGGCGCTCCACCGCCGGGCCGGTGAGGGCCAGGGCGACGAGCCCGGCCGCGATCGCCGCGGCGAGGTTCGCCTGCCGGCGCCCGCCCAGCACCGCCCCACGCCGGGCGAGCAGTGCCATCAGGCCGGGATCGACGGCCCGGGTCCAGTCGCCCAGCGGCGCCGAGCGCCAGGCGGCGCGCAGCGCCAGGGCGGCCACGAGGGGAATCGCCACCAGCCACCAGGGCCGCAGGATAGCGCAGGTCCCGAGGAATGTGTCGAGGAGGCTCATGCGGTCCGCCGCGACGCGAGGAGGCCGGCCGCGGCCAGGAAGGCGAGGGCGGCGGGCCAGGGCCAGAGGTCTTTCCGCAGCGGCACCGGCGGCGCCTTGGCGCGGCCGCCCTCAATGTCGTCGATGGCGTTGGCCATGGCGACGAGGTCCTCGGTGGTTTTCACGCGAAACATCCGGCCGCCGGTGAGGTCCGCGATGTCCCGCAAGGTCTCGGTGTCGACCACGTCCTGCTCGCCCTCGGCGTTGGAGAGGTCGCGGGGGCCCAGCGCGATGGTGTGGACGCGGACGCCGAGCTCCTTGGCGAGGCCGGCCACGTCCCGGGGCGTGGTCTGGCCCGCATTGTTGGCGCCGTCGGTCATCAGGATCACCACCTTGGCGGTGGCGGGCGGCGCGCCCTCGGCCTCCGGCCCGGCCGGGGTCAGGCGCTTGAGGGCGAGGCCGAGGCCGTCGCCGATGCCGGTGGAGCGGCCGACGAGGCCGATGGTGGCCTCGTCGAGGGCACGGGCGACGGTGGCGGTGTCGAAGCTCGGGCTCGCGGCGACGTAGGATTCGTTGGCGAAGATGACGAGGCCGATGCGGTCGCCGGCCCGGCGGCGGATGAAGTCGGTGCCGACCCGCTTGACGGCGGTCAGGCGCGTCACGGTCTGGCCGTCGAGGGCGAAGTCGCGCCGCTCCATCGAGCCGGACAGGTCCATCACCAGCATGATCTCGCGGCCCGAGGCCGGCAGGGCGGTGGCCGGCAGGACGAGGCGGGGCCCCGCCAGGGCGACCACCAGGGCCGCCCACAGGGTCCAGACCAGGATGGCGCGGCCGCGCCCGCGCGCCGCCACGCTGTCGCCCCGGGCGGCCTCGGCCACCAGGGAGGGGGGCACCCGGAGCGCGCCGCTCGCCCCGACCCGCTCGGGCGGCATCAGCCGGGCCGCCAGGAGCGGCAGGGGCAGGAGCAGCAGCGCGTAGGGGCTCGCGAGGTCGAAGGCCGAGGCGAGGGCGGTGAGCCAGTGGGGTGCGAGACCCGTCAGCATGTCAGGCCCCGATCCGGGCAAAGAGCCGCGCCAGCTCGGCGTCCACCGGGCCGGGCTCGGGGGCGCCGCGCTGGTAGAGTCCCTCAGTGAAGATCCGGCCCGCGCCGGCGGTGAAGAAGGTGGTGGCGAAGAGCCCGTCGAGGGTGGCGGCCCAGGCTGTCCCCTGCGCAGCCGCCGCCGCGTCGCCCTGGAGAGTGCGGGCGAGGCGGCGCAGGAGCTGCGCCTGCGCGACCCGGCGACGCTCCGGCGGCAGGGCGTTGGCGGCGGCCAGCTCGGCCAGGGCCGCGCGCCGGACGGAGCCGCGCCGGCGCGCCCGCAGCCACCGCAGCAGGCCGAGGACCAGGGCCGCCGTGAACCCGAGCGCGATGGCGAGCATCACCGCCCCTTGCGTGGACCCCGCCTCGGCGGGCAGGTGCAGGCCGCGCAGCTGATCGAGGCCCGGCGGGACATCGGGCGTCACCGGACCGCTCCCGGTCGGCGGGGCGCCCTACAGCATCGCATCGAGGCGCTCCATCAGCGGCGCGTAGGCCTCCGGACCGGCCTCGACGTCGAGGCGCAGGCCCGCGATTCCGCGCTGGGCATAGGCGATGAGGCGGGCGTCGGTGCCCGGGGAGGCCCGGTCGGCCCGGCTCGCCTGCACGGTGCCGCGCCGCCCGTCCGGCGTGGCGAAGGGGTAGAAGCCCGGTGGCCGGGCGCGCTCGAAGGCGTCGCTCACGAGGACGAGGCGGATCGATAGGCGCTCGGCCATGATCGTCAGGAGCGGGTCGAAATCCTCCCCCGGCCCGTCGAGGGCGCTGCCGATGACGAGGTGGCCGCCGGAAGGCAGCAGGCTCTGGGCCAGGGTCAGGGCGGGTGCGAGGGGCGGGTCCGCGCGGGTGTCGTCGGCCAGTGCCCGGGCGTGGGCCAGCGCCAGGGCGCCCGTGAGGGCGGTCATCGCCCGCTCGCCGCCGGCCGGGCGCACCACCACGGGCTCGCCGGCCCCCGCCGCCACGAGGCCGATGCGGCCGCCGTCGCCGACGATGCGCCAGCCGAGCAGCACCAGGGCCTCGGCCGCCGCCACCGAGCGCAGGGCGCGGCGGGTGCCGAACAGCATCGAGGGTCTGACGTCGGCGAGGAGCACCACGGCGCGGTCGCGCTCGTCGTGGTGGGTGCGCACGTGCAGGATGCCGGTGCGGGCGGTGGCGTTGCGGTCGATGTGCCGGCGGTCGTCGCCCTCCGACCAGAGGCGCACGTCGTCGGGCTCCGAGCCGCGTCCGCGCCGCCGCGTCACGATCCCGCCGGGCAGGCCCGCAAGCGTCCGGGTGGCCGGGCCGGTTCCGCGCCGGGCGAGGTGGCGCAGGCCCATCAGCGCCTCGCCGGAGAGGTGGATGCCCGGCGCCATCAGCGGGTCGGTGTCCGGCAGGGCGGCTGCGGCTGCGGCTTGGGCCGGGCTCGGCACGGTCATGGTCCCGCTCAGAGCGCCCGCACCCGCTGGACGAGGCCGCGGATGATGCCCCGCGCCGTCTGGCCCTCGGCGGCGGCGCGCCAGGTCAGGCCGATGCGGTGGGCCAGGGCGTCGGCGGCGAGCTCCGCCACATCCTCGGGGATCACGTGATCGCGGCCGCGCAGGTAGGCCCGCGCCTTGCCGGCGACCATCAGCGCCAGGGTGCCGCGCGGGGAGGCCGGGTGCTCGATGGCGGCGCGCAGATCCGGGGCCGCCGCATCGGTGCGGGTGCCGGCCACCAGCCGCACGAGATAATCCTTGAGGGCCGGGGAGACGTAGACGCCGAGGGCGGCCTCGCGGGCGGCGCGGATCTCCGCCACGGAGAGCCGCACCGGCATCGCCTCGGCGTGGTGGTTGAGCTCGCCCTCCACGAGGTCGAGGATGCGGCGCTCGGCGGCCTCGTCGGGCATCTCCACCAGGACGTGGAGGAGGAAGCGGTCGAGCTGCGCCTCCGGCAGCGGGAAGGTGCCCGCGTGCTCGATCGGGTTCTGGGTCGCCACCACCATGAACGGGTCGGGCAGGGCATGGGTGTGGCCCGAGACCGTGATCTGCCCCTCCGCCATGGCCTCGAGCAGAGCCGACTGCACCTTCGGCGGCGCGCGGTTCACCTCGTCGACGAGGACGAGGGAATGGAACAGGGGACCGGGCAGGAACTCGAAATCGCCGGCATCCTGGCGCCACACGGTGGTGCCGGTGAGATCGGCGGGCATCAGGTCGGGGGTGCACTGGATGCGGGCGAAGCTGCCGTCGAGCCCGTCCGAGAGGCGCTTGACCGCGCGGGTCTTGGCGAGGCCGGGCGCACCCTCGATGAGGAGGTGGCCACCGGTGAGGAGACCGATGAGGAGGCGCTCGACCATGGCGTCGGCGCCGATGAGCCCGTGCAGAAGGCCGTCGCGGAGCGCGAGGATGCGTGCCCGCAGGGCGGCATCGACGGGCTGGGCGCCGGTCGCCGGCCGTTCGGCGAGGGCCGCGCCGCTCATGCGGAGAGACCCGTCACGCGGGCCGTGCGGGTCGCCTGCGGGGCAGGAACGGTGGGCCGGTCCATGCGCGTCTCCTCGTGGATTTTTTGGGTGCGGATTCTTGAGCGATCCACGATGGTTGGGTGTGCCCGCTGCGCGGGCCGGGCGTCAATCCCGAGGCGGCATCCGTGAGGCCGCAGGGCGCGCGGCCGGGCATTTTGCCCGGACACATTTTTGCGGGTGCGGCTTTCCCGCAATGTACATATTTTATGTACATTGCGGCGATGGGTGAACGCGAGCGCACCGCCTGGGACGATCTGAAGAGCGAGACCAATCTCCGGCTCCGGGGTATCGGGTTTGCCGGCCTGGACGACGCCTTCGATGGCCGCTTCGCGCTGATCCGGGAAGACGCGCGGCGCGATTATGGGGAGGCGCGCTTCAACATGATCGTCGCACTCAACGGGGTCATCCTGAACATCACCTTCACGCCACGTGACGGAAAGCAGCGGATCATTTCCGCCCGACTCGCGAACCGAATGGAGAGGAGATTGTACGATGCCGGTCAGCAAGGCTTCTAAGCCCCCGCAGGACAGGACGGATTGGGCTCGACTGAAGGCGCTGTCCGAGGATGAGATCGAGCGGATCGCAGTCGAGGATGCAGAGAACCCCGCCACGATCCACGAGGACGAGTGGGCTCGCGCCACGACCCGCCTGCCCTCGCCGAAGGTGTCCATCCACGCGAGCTTCGACCGCGATGTGGTCGACTTTTTCAAGCGGGACGGCCGTGGCTACCAGACCCGCATGAACGCGGTTCTGCGGCGTTACATGGATGTCCAACGCGGCGCGAAGTCGAAGGGCTGAGGCGGAGAGCCAGGAACGGGGCAAGGCTCCGCGAACCGCTGGCCCAGGGCGCGCGTTCCCCCGGCCCCCGCCGGAGGCGCCGCCCGTGACCACTGATCTCTTCCCCGATTTCGCAGCCCGATGGATCGACGTTCCGGCCGGGCGCTTCTTCGCCCGCGTCGGCGGACCGGAGGACGGGAGTCCGGTGCTCCTCCTCCACGGCTTCCCGCAGAGCCATGCCTGCTGGCACCGGATCGCGCCGGCGCTGGCCGAGCGCCACCGCGTGGTCTGCCTCGACCTCAAGGGCTACGGCTGGTCGGCCGCGCCGGAGGGCGACCCCCGCCACGAGGCCTATGCCAAGCGGACGCTGGCGGCCGAGGTGGTGGCGGTGATGGAGTCGCTCGGCCACGTCCACTTCGCCCTCGTCGGGCACGACCGGGGTGCGCGCATCGGCTACCGCCTCGCCCTCGACGAGCCAGGGCGGATCGCTCGCCTCGCTCTCCTCGACATCCTGCCGACCCTGGTCCAGTGGGAGCGGATCGAGGCCAACCCGCGCAAGCCCTCGCACTGGCACTTCCTGGCCGAGGCCGCACCGGGCCCCGAGCAGGCCATCGGCCGCGACGCGGATTCTTACTTCGAGGGGCTCCTGCGCGACTGGAGCGGGGACAAATCCCTCAAGGTCTTCGCGCCCGCCGCCCTGCACCTCTACCGGCAGGCCTGGAACGTGCCCGAGCGCATCCACGCCTTCTGCGAGGATTACCGCGCGGGGGCCACCCGCGACCGCGAGGCCGACCTCGCGGACCTAGCCGCCGGGCGCGAACTGACCTGCCCGACCCTGATCCTTACCGGCGACGGCTACCTCGACCGTGAGTCCGAGACGCCGCTGGCCGCCTGGCAGCGCACCTTCGCGCCAGGTGCCGTTGCCGCCGAGGTCACGTCCGGCCATTTCCTCGCCGAGGAGAACCCCGACGCGACCCTGGCGGCCCTGCGGACCTTCCTGGCCTGAGGGCCGCGTGCCGGGAGAGTCCCAGGGTTGACGCCCCGGACGGTTGGCGGGAAGGAGAACCCTCCCTTCAGACGGACGCGAGGCCCCTTCCGGATACGGAAGCCCGCGCCCGCCGCCCGCACGAGAGCGAACCCGCGCATGACGACCTCCTTCCTGCCGATCGACCGCGCCGTGATCGCCCGCGAGGCGGCCAAGATGCTTCTCGAGATCAAGGCGGTGCACTTCTACCAGGACAAGCCCTTCACCTTCACCTCGGGCTGGGCGAGCCCGGTCTACATCGACTGCCGCAAGATCATCTCCTATCCGCGCCTGCGCTCGACGCTCAACGACTTCGCCGCCGCCACCATCGTGCGCGACATCGGCTACGAGTCGATCACCCATGTGGCCGGCGGCGAGACCGCGGGCATCCCCTTCGCGGCCTGGATCTCCGACCGGCTGATGCTGCCGATGCAGTACGTGCGCAAGAAGGCCAAGGGTTTTGGCCGCAACGCCCAGATCGAGGGCGAGGTGGTGGAGGGCGCTCGCACGCTGCTGGTGGAGGATCTGGCCACCGACGGACGCAGCAAGGCGCTGTTCTGCAAGGCCCTGCGCGATGCCGGCGCCCAGGTCGACCACTGCTTCGTGATGTTCTTCTACGACATCTTCCCCAACAGCCGCGAACTCATGGCCGACCTCGGTATCCAGCTGCACTACCTCACCACCTGGTGGGACGTGCTCAGCGTCGCCAAGGAGAGCGGCCACTTCGACCCGAAGGTGCTGGCCGAGGTCGAGAGCTTCCTGCACGAGCCCGCCAAGTGGTCGGCGGCGCATGGCGGCATCTCCGATTACCCGCAGGCCTGATCCGGATCGCACCGTCATGGTCCCGTCACGGGACCGCGTCAGGGCAGGGCGATGATCCCCTTCCTGTCCGGGCCGATGCCCGAAGCCGTCAACTCGGCGGTCAGCCTCATCGTCGCCTTCGGGCTCGGCACCCTGATCGGGGCCGAGCGGCAATATCGCCAGCGCACGGCGGGCCTGCGCACCAACGTCCTGGTGGCGGTGGGTGCGGCCGCCTTCGTCGACCTCGGCATGCGCCTCGAAGGGGCGGCGGGCGGCACCCGCACCGTGGCCTACGTGATCTCGGGCGTCGGCTTCCTCGGCGCCGGCGTGATCATGAAGGAGGGCATGAACGTGCGCGGCCTCAACACCGCCGCGACCCTCTGGTGCTCGGCCGCCGTCGGGGCCTTCGCGGGGGCCGACTTCCCCCTGGAAGCGGCCTTCGTCACGGCGGCGGTGCTGGCCGGCAACACCCTGCTTCGGCCGCTGGTGAACGCCATCAACCGCGCGCCCATCGACGAGAGCCAGACCGAGGCGACCTACGAGGTGCAGGTGACGGTGCAGGCGGAGGGCGCCGGCCCCGCCCGCGACCTCCTGGTCGAGCGCCTGGAGGCGGCGCAGTACCCCGTCGGCGGCATCGAGGTGGTGGAGCGGGGCGAGGACACCGTCGAGGTGGTGGCGACCCTGGTGGCGACGGCGGTGGCCGGTGCCGAACTCGACGCGGTGGTGGCGGCCCTGGCGCGGATGCCCGGCATCGAGCACGCGACCTGGTCGGTGCAGACGGCGGATTGAGGGATGCGCGGGTGCGCCGGCGCACCTCGGCGAAAGCGGCGCGGATTGCCGGACCCGCTCTTCCGTACACCTCCTCCTCGAGGGATGGGCGGCGCTGCCCCCGGGCGGGCGGCCCTTCCGCGAACCAGAGACACGGAGCACCATGGCACCCCAGAAGAATGCGCTCATCGTTGGGGCCTCGCGCGGCCTCGGGCTCGGCCTCGTCGAGACCTTCCTCCAGCGCGGTTGGCGGGTGACCGCGACCCAGCGCTCGCGCTCCCCGGGCCTCGCCGCCCTGACCTCCGACGCCCTCACGGTCGAGACCGCCGACATTGACGACGACCACGCAGTGGCCGCCCTGCACGACCGCCTCGCGGGCCAGAGCTTCGACCTGATCTTCGTGGTGGCCGGGGTGGCGACGCAGGCCCACGAGCCGCTGCACCTAGTGCCGCGCGAGGTCGCCGCCCAGGTCTATCTCACCAACGCGGTGAGCCCGGTGCGATTCGCCGAAACCTTCCTCGACCGACTCGCACCGAACGGCCTCGTCGCCTTCATGAGTTCGATCCTCGGCAGCGTCGGCCTGAACGAGTCCGGCGGCTGGGAGACCTACCGGGCGAGCAAAGCCGCCCTCAACACCCTGGTGCGCAGTTTCGAGATCCGCCACCGGGAGGCGGGCTTCGGCGTGCTGCTGCTGCATCCGGGCTGGGTCCGCACCGAGATGGGCGGGGCCGATGCCGACATCGACGTCGCCACCAGCGTCACCGGCATGGTGGACGTGATCGAGGGCCAGCTCGGACGGACCAGTACGGCCTATCTCGACTACACCGGCAAGACTTTGGACTGGTAGAGGATTTAAAACCCCGGGCCGGACGAAATCCGGTCCTGCGCTCAGGGGCGCCCGATCGGCGGGCGTCCGCGCCGCTCGACCACCACCGGCGGCCGGGTCCGGCGCTCGACAATGACGGTGCGCGGCGCCCGGCTGGGGCTGGCGGCGGTGAGGATGCGCTCCGGCATCCGCTCGGAGGGACGCTCGGGCTTGGCCTTGGCAGCGGCGACGACGTGCTCGCGCACCTCCTCCGCCGGCAGGCCGATGAGGCCCGCGGCGATCTCCACCTGCTGCTCGATGTCGTCGGCGAGGTCCTGGGCCGCAGCGACGGCCTCGGGGATGGTCGGCGGCTCGCGCCGCACGCGGATCGGCGGGAGATCCTGAAAGGATTTCGAGGTCTTCTTCACGGCGCGACTCGCATGGGGCATCACCCGAACATAGACGCGATCCGGCGGTTTGTGCAGTGCACACGCTCGCGGGCGACCCGCGCGTCCGGTGCATCGCGGCGGCGTGATGGCTTTTCGATCAGGGCCATCGTCGAGCCCGCGAAGGGGCCTGCATGGCTGCAAAGCGCCCTGCCGGTGGATTGGGCAGATTCAAGCGTCGAAATGCCGCGCTCGGCGCGGGGCACGCGCAGCCTGTTGCGATCGGGTCGCCTGGGGCGGATAGTCGGAGCCATGCAGGCTTGTCCTTTCGATCTCTCCGACCCTCGCCTCGTTCCGGCCCGGCCCGAGATCGCCGACGCGCGCCTGCGCGGTCACGTCGAGGCCGAGCGCTACGTCGTGGGCGAGGAACGCTCCGTCGTCGTACCCGCCGCCCCCTTGCGCCGGACGCCCCGCTTCGATGCCGGCATCGAGACCGAGGCGGTGATGGGCGATACGGTGACCGCCTACGGCGCCGAGGAGGGCTTCGTCTTCGTCCAGTTCGCCCATGACGGCTATGTCGGCTACCTGCCCGAGGCGGCCCTCGGCCTCGCCGTGGCGCCGACGCACCGCGTCACGGCCCTGCGCAGCTTCCTCTATCCCGGTCCCGACCTGAAGCAGCCCGCCAGTGGCTGGCTGACCCTGGGTGCCCGCATCCGCGCGACGGAGACCGTCGGCGATTATCTGCGGATCGCGGGCGGCTACGTCTTCGCCGGCCACTGCGTCCCCCTCGCGGCGGTCGAGCCCGACTATGCCGCCACCGCCGAGCGCCTCGTCGGGACGCCCTATCTCTGGGGTGGGCGCACCAGCCTCGGCCTCGACTGCTCCGGGCTCCTCCAGCTCTGCCTCGCGCAGGCCGGAATCGCGGCGCCGCGGGACGCCGACCAGCAGGAGCGCGGGCTCGGCGAGGCCCTGCCCCTGGACTTCGAGGGGCTGCGGCGCGGCGATGTCGTATTCTGGCGCGGCCATGTCGGACTGATGCTCGACGCGACCCGCCTGATCCACGCCAACGGCCACCACATGGCGGTGGCGGTGGAGCCCTTGCGAGAGGCCGTCGCCCGAATCCAGGCGAACAGCTACGGCCCGGTGACGTCGATCCGGCGGCTCACCCCTTCAACCGCATCTTGATCCGGTAGACCAGTCCGTCGCGTACGTCGCGGTAGGCGTCGAGGCGCTGTTCGCGGGTGCCGTCCTGGATGTTGGTCGGGTCGGGCGTCGGCCAGTACTCGACCTCGACCGCGTTGGTGCGGGTCAGCTCCAGGGCGGCGTGGTGGGCCTCCGGGGCCAGGGTCACGATGAGGTCGAAGTTCAGGCCCTCCCACTCCTCCAACTGGGCGAGGGTGCGCGGCTTGTGGCGCGCCGCGTCGATGCCGATCTCGTCCAGCGCCGCCACCATGAACGGATCGGCCGGCTCGCCCGAGCGCACGCCGGCCGACTGCACGTAGATCGACTTGCCGAAGTAGTGGCGCGCGATGGCCTCCGCCGCGAGCGAGCGCACGGCGTTGAAGTTGCACATGAACAGGGCCGACTGCACGCGCGTCTTCTTCGGGCCGGTCGCGTCCGCCATCCGGTCGTCTCAGCCTCGCACTTCTGGAGGGATCGCGGCTCTAAGCCTTCCAGTGCAAGGCGAAGACCAGGGTGAAGAGGCGCCGCGCGGTGTCGTGGTCGAGGTCGACCTTGCCCTCCAGGCGCTGGCGCAGCAGGTCGGAGGCCTCGTTGTGCAGGCCGCGCCGGCCCATGTCGATCGCCTCGATCTGGGTCGGCGAGGCGGTGCGGATGGCGTTGTAGTAGCTCTCGCAGATCATCTCGTAGTCGCGGATCACCCGGCGGAACGGGGTCAGCGACAGGAGGTGGGTCATCACCGGCTCGCCGTCCTCGCGCTTAATGACGAAGGCGAGCTTGCTCTCCACGAGGCCGAGGGTGAGGGCGTAGGGACCCTCGCGGCCGGGAATCGTGAAGCTGTTGTCCTCCAGGATGTCGAAGATCGCGATGGCGCGCTCGTGCTCCTGGTCCGGATTGCCCCGGCCGATCGATTCCTCGTCGAGGGTCACCACCGCGAGGCGGTGGGGGGATTTGGGCTCGCTCGCTTTGGCCGCGCCGGACATCAGGCCCTCACAGGTTGAGGCGGATCGCCACCGAGCGGGCGTGGCCCTCCAGGCCCTCCGACCGTCCGAGCGCGATGGCCGAGGGTCCCAGGGCCCGCAGGGCCGCCGGGTCACAGCGCAGGATCGTGGTGCGCTTCATGAAGTCGAGGACGCCAAGCCCGGAGGAGAACCGCGCCGAGCGGGCGGTGGGCAGGACGTGGTTGGGGCCGCCGACATAGTCGCCGATGGCCTCCGGCGTGTGCGATCCGAGGAAGATCGCCCCGGCGTTGCGCACCTTGGCCGCCAGCGCCTCAGCGTCGGCGGTCTCGATCTCCAGGTGTTCCGGGGCGAGGCGGTCGACGAGCGGCACCGCCTCGTCAAAGTTCCGCACCACCACGACGGCGCCGTAGTCGCGCCAGCTCGCCCGGGCGATCTCGGCCCGGGGCAGGGTGGTCAGCGCGCGCTCCACCGCTTGCGCCACGTTGTCGGCGAGCGTCGCGGAATCGGTGATCAGGATCGACTGGGCCGCGGCGTCGTGCTCGGCCTGGGCCAGGAGGTCGGCCGCCACCCAGTCGGGATTGGCATGGGCATCGGCCAGGATCAGCACCTCGGAGGGGCCGGCGATCATGTCGATGCCGACCTGCCCGAAGACCCGGCGCTTGGCCGCGGCCACCCAGGCATTGCCGGGGCCAACGATCTTGGCCACCGGCGCGATCGTGTCGGTGCCGTAGGCGAGGGCCGCCACCGCCTGGGCGCCCCCGACCCGGTAGACCTCGTCGACGCCGGAAAGATGCGCGGCGGCCAGCACCAGCGGGTTCATCGTGCCTTCCGGCATCGGCACCACCATGACGACGCGGGGCACACCGGCGACGCGGGCCGGAATGGCGTTCATCAGCACCGAGGAGGGATAGCTCGCGGTGCCGCCGGGAACGTAGAGGCCGACGGATTCGAGCGCCGTCCAGCGCCAGCCGGCGGTGACGCCCAGGCTGTCGGTCGCCATGTGGTCGCCCGGCACCTGGGCGGCGTGGAACGCTTCGATGCGCCCGGCCGCGAAGCGCAGCGCCTCCAGGGCGTCCGCCGGGCAGGCCGCGATGGCGGCCTCGATCTCGGCCGGGGTCACCCGCAGGGACGCGACCGTGAAATCCTCGCCGAAGCGGTCGAAGCGGCGGGTGTAGTCGACCAGCGCCGCGTCGCCGCCCGCGACCACGCCGGCGATGATGCCCCGCACGGTCTCGTCGACATCCTCGGAAATCTCGCGCTTGACGCTGAGCAGGCGCGTGAACGCTTCGGCGAAGTCTGCGTCGCGGGAATCGAGGCGGACCATCAGGCGTTTCCCTTGGCGGTGTTTTCCTCGGCAGCCTTTCCCGCGATCGCGGCACGGCCGGCGGCCGCGGCCTCGTGGTCGGGCCGACCCTCCACCTCCCAGACCGGCCCGAGATCCTTGAGCTGCACCTCGATGCACTCGAGGTCGAGCTGGATCGCCGCCCCGCCGGCAAAGACCAGGGTGGCGGTGCCGGAGGGCGCCTCGGTGGGCTCGAAGGTGATGGCGAGGAGTTCGAGGGGCGCGTCGGAGTCGGTGCCCGGGGTGATGCCACGGCTGCGCACCCGCAGCACCCGGTCGAAATGCATGCCCGTCAGCCGGCGGCGCGGCGGCGCACCCTCCTCCACCGACCAGTCGAAGCGGCGCGCCACCAGGACGAAGCGGTGCTGGCCCCCGAGATAGGCAAGGTCGCTCGCCTTCAGGATCGCGTCCTGCAGGTGGGCGGAGATGACGCCCAGGTCTTCGGCGTCGAGGGCGGCGAGCCTGAGAAGCTCCATGATCGGGTGTCGCGCTCCTGTCGGTGGCCTAACCCGGGTGCGGGCTCGGCCGTTCGCGGTGTGGGAGCCGTAGGTAGCGAGGCGGCCCGCCCACGGCAACAGGCGGGCGGAATTCGCGGATCCGTCCGCCGCCATTGTCCCGCTCGGCCAACCTGCTAGGGACGCGTCGCTGCGCCGGACCTTCGCCGGCGAACGGAGTCGTGACGTGTCGGCCGCATCCCTGTCCCTCCCCGGCGAGGCTTGCCCGCCCAAGGCCGCCGCCACGGTTCGCGCGGTGGTCGCGATCCCCGTGCGCAACGAGGCCGAGCGCATCGCCGCCTGCCTGCATGCGATTGATGCCCAGACCGGCATCCCGCCGGGCAGCCTCGGCGTGGTCCTGTTCCTCAACAACTGCACCGACGCCACCGAGGCCATCGTCGCCGACCTCGTGCCGCGGATGTCGGTGCCGGTCCGCGTCACCCACGTCGCCTATGCCGGCGCCCATGCCGGCTGGGCCCGGCGCGAGGCCATGAACCGGGCGGCCGAGTGGCTCGGCGAGGAGGGCATGATCCTGTCGACCGATGCCGACAGCCTGGTTCCGCCCGACTGGGTCGCGCGCAACCGGGCCGCCCTCGACCGGGGCGCCGACGCGGTGGCCGGGCGCATCCAGCTCGATGCGGAGGAGCGCGCCCTGCTGCCGCCCTCCCTGCACTGGCGCGGCGACCGGGAGGACATCTACAGCGACCTCCTCACCGAGGCCGAGGCGCGCATCGACCCCGATCCGCACGATCCCTGGCCCTGCCACCGCACCACCATCGGCGCCACCCTGAGCGTCAGCGTCGCGGCCTACCGGGCCGTTGGCGGCATGCCCGCGATCGCGCTGGGCGAGGACGGCGCCTTCGTGGCGCTGTTGCTCGCTCAGGGGCTGCACGTCCGGCACGATCCGTCGATCCTCGTCACGGTGTCGGGGCGCCTCGTGGGCCGGGCGCCGGGCGGCGTCGCCGACACCATCCGGGCGCGCTGCGAGAAGCCCGACAGCCTGTGCGACGCCCGCCTCGAACCGGTGCCGCGGGCGCTGTACCGCTACGTCTGGCGCCGCCGCCTGCGCCGGCTGCACGCGGCGGGCCGCCTCGGCACCGAGCGCGGCTGGGCCCGGGCCCTGCGAATTCCGCCGGATGCGATCGCCCGCATCGCCGCCCATCCGCTCGCGGGCCACGCGGTGGCCGAGGCCGAGCGCGCCAGCCCGCGCTTGGTCCATCGTCCGCTGGGACCCCGGCAACTGCCCGGCCAGATCCGCCTCGCGCGGGTGCTGCTCCCGGTGGTCCGCGTCGTGACGCGCCTGTTCGCTCGAGGGGATCGCTCCTCAGGGATCGTTCAGGGCGCCGCCGCTAGACCGGGCGCGACCACCTGAAGCATCCGAGGGGAGCATCCCATGCAGCGCAGCACGATCAGAAACGCCATCCTGGCCCTCGCCACCGCGGCCACGCTCGGCACCGGCCTCGGCGCCTTCGAGGCCAGCGCCCAGTATTACGGCGACGACGACCGTCCCCGCCGCTTCGAGCGCCGCTACGAGGAGGATCGCTACGAGCGCCGCCGCGACTTCGAGGACCGCTACGATCGTGGCCCCCGCCGCGGCTACGGCGAGCGCTTCGGACGCCTCTGCCTGACCCAGCGCGGTAACTGCATCACCGAGCCGCAGCCCTGGGGTTCGCAGTGCCGCTGCATGATCCCCGGCTTCGGCCCCAAGCGCGGCGAGATCCGCGGCTGATCCACCCTCGCTCTCCTCCCGGACCGGGAGGAGAGCCCGCGCGTCAGCTGCGGACGCGGGTGATCTCGGCGCCGCAGCGGGCGAGCTTGGCCTCCAGGGCCTCGAAGCCGCGGTCGAGGTGGTAGACCCGGTTGATGCTGGTCTCGCCCTCGGCCGCCAGCCCGGCGATCACGAGGGAAACGGAGGCACGCAGGTCCGTCGCCATCACGGGTGCGCCCTTGAGGCGGTCGACGCCCTCGACGATGGCGAGATCGCCTTCGAGCCGGATCTTGGCGCCGAGGCGGGCCAGTTCCTGAACGTGCATGAAGCGGTTCTCGAAGATCGTCTCGCGGATGTTCGACTGGCCCTTGGCGAGCGTCATCAGCGCCATGAACTGCGCCTGGAGATCCGTGGGGAAGCCCGGGAACGGATCGGTGGTGACGTCGACCGCCGCGATGCCGCCGCCGTTGCGGCGGATGCGGATGGTGTCGACGCCGCTCGTGATCTCGGCGCCCGTGGTGGCGAGGATGTCGAGGGCCGAATGCAGCAGGTCGGCGCGGGTGTTCTCCAGGGTGACGTCGCCCCCGGTCATCGCCACCGCCATGGCGTAGGTGCCGGTCTCGATCCGGTCGGGCAGCACGTCGTGGCGGGCGCCGTGCAGGCGCGAGACGCCCTCGATCGTGATGCGCGGCGTGCCCGCACCCTCGATGCGGGCGCCCATCTTGGTGAGGCAGGCGGCGAGGTCCACGACCTCGGGTTCGCGCGCCGCGTTCTCGATCAGCGTCGAGCCGTTGGCGAGCGCCGCCGCCATCAGCGCCACGTGGGTGCCGCCCACCGTGACCTTGGGGAAGTGGATCTCGCCGCCGCGCAGGCCGTTCTTGGCCTTGGCGACCACATAGCCGCCATCGACCTCGACGGTGGCGCCGAGGCGCTCCAGGGCCATCAGCAGCAAATCGACCGGGCGCGTTCCGATGGCGCAGCCGCCCGGCATCGAGACGCGGGCCTCGCCGAAGCGGGCGAGGAGCGGCGCGATCACCCAGAAGCTCGCCCGCATGGTGGAGACGAGTTCGTAGGGCGCCGTGGTGTCGATGACGTTCGAGGCGGTGAGCCGGATGGTCTGGCCGGTCTCGGTGGTCTGGCCCGGGCGCTTGCCCACCACCATGTGGTCGACGCCGTGGTTGCCGAGGATGCGCAGGAGCGCGTTGATGTCGGCCAGCCGCGGCACGTTGCCGAGTTCCAGGGTCTCGCCGGTCATCAGGCTGGCGATCATCAGGGGCAGCGCGGCGTTCTTGGCGCCCGAGATCGGGATCACCCCGTGCAGCGGCCGGCCGCCGATGATGTTGATGCGGTCCATCGTTCTTGAAACCTTAAGCTCGCTCGCGGCGCTCTCAGCGCGTCGAGGCGCGAGACATCCGAAATTCTGATCCATCGGGACGCGGGCCGTCCCACTGCCGAAGACGCCGTTATAGCCAAGTTTTGTCGAAAAGGAGGTTCGCGGTCCCCGATTCTGCTTAACCCTCGGGATCGGGTGTTTCGTCAGAGCCGGCCGGACCCGTGGAACGACCGCGAACCTGCGCCTTGCGACGGCGCAGGTTGTCGCGCA
The DNA here is from genome assembly GCF_022829285.1 of Methylobacterium sp. J-078. GTDB lineage: Bacteria > Pseudomonadota > Alphaproteobacteria > Rhizobiales > Beijerinckiaceae > Methylobacterium. The sequence continues at coordinate 4,584 of NZ_JAKSYI010000096.1, read as the reverse complement.
GGGCCGCCTTCAGGCGCTCGGCCCGATGCTCGGCGGCGCTCTTCGGCGCGCCTTTCGGCGCGGCCGTGTCCTCGGTCCGGGTCTCGTCGTCCGTCATGGATCGCGTCGGGTCTCGCTGGCGGATCGGCATAGCGCGATGCGCTGCGTGCCGGGAAGGCCCGCGCGACGCATCGTCGCCACGGCATCGTGCCGGCTTTGCATCCCCCGGCCCATGGATGCAGACCAGGAATGCGGATGTCGACTTGAACCAATTCCAAGTTCGCCTGTATCGTCGCCACCGCATCGGGGAAACCCGGGCGTCGGGGAGACCCGGAACCGGGCGGGCGTCGTCCGCGGCTCCGTCGGAGTGCGCGCCAGGCTCGCCAACGAGACCGATTGCAGCAAAGGGCCCCCCGCACGAGGGTCCGCGTGGAAATGATCCCGCCAGAGGCCGCGACTCCACCGCCGGCCACCCAGCCCAAGCGTGAAGGACGGATGCCCGTGAACCGCATGCCCGCGACGATCAAGATCAGCGACACCAAGCAGGGAGCGGGCCAGGAAACTCGGCAGGGGTGTAAGACCGGTACGAGCGGCCCGGGCCGGACGGACTACGAGTCGCATTTCCGCACGGCCCTCGACCGCCTGCACGGCGAGCGCCGCTACCGGGTCTTCGCCGATATCGAGCGCATCGCGGGACGCTTCCCGACCGCGCATTGGCGCAAGCCCGACGGCGGCACCTCCGAGATCACCGTCTGGTGCTCGAACGACTACCTCGGCATGGGCCAGCACCCGGACGTGGTCGGCGCCATGACTCGCACCGCCGCCCGCTGCGGCGTGGGCGCGGGCGGCACCCGCAACATCGCCGGCAACAATTCGCCGCTCGTCGACCTCGAGCGCGAGCTCGCGGATCTCCACGGCAAGGAGGCGGGCCTCGTCTTCACCTCGGGCTACGTCTCGAACCAGGCCGGCATCTCGACGATCGCCAAGCTGATTCCGAACTGTCTCATCCTGTCCGACGCCTTCAACCACAACTCGATGATCGAGGGCGTACGCCATTCCGGCTGCGAGAAGCGCGTCTTCCGCCACAACGACCTCGCGCATCTGGAGGAACTGCTGATCGCGGCGGGCGACCGCCCGAAGCTGATCGCCTTCGAGAGCGTCTACTCGATGGACGGCGACGTCTCCGACATCGGCGCGATCTGCGATCTCGCCGAGCGTTACGGCGCCATGACCTACCTCGACGAGGTCCACGCGGTCGGCCTCTACGGCCCGCGCGGCGGCGGCATCTCGGAGCGCGACGGGGTGATGCACCGGGTCGACGTGATCGAGGGCACGCTCGCCAAGGGCTTCGGCTGCGTCGGCGGCTACATCACCGGTTCGGCGGTTCTCTGCGACGCCGTGCGCAGTCATGCCCCGGGCTTCATCTTCACCACCGCCCTGCCGCCGGCCATCGCGGCGGCGGCCATCGCCTCGGTCCGCTACCTCAAGCGCTCGACCAGCGAGCGCGAGGCGCATCAGCGTCAGGCCGCCCGCACCAAGGCGGCCCTGGAGGCCGCCGGCCTGCCGGTCCTGCACACCGAGACGCACATCGTGCCCGTGATGGTGGGCGACGCGGAACTCTGCAAGGCGGCGGCCGACCATCTGCTGGAGCACCACGGCATCTACATCCAGCCGATCAACTACCCCACCGTGCCCCGTGGCACCGAGCGCCTGCGCATCACGCCCTCGCCCTTCCACGACGATGCCCGCATCGCGAAGCTGACGGCCGCGCTCACCGAGACCTGGGACACCCTGGACCTCCCCCGCGCCGGCACCGTCTTCGTCGAGGCGGCGGAGTAGGCCGTCCCGGCCGCCTCAGTTCAGGCGCCAGATCGCGCCGGTAAGCACGGTGGCGAAACCGACCCAGGCGGCGTAGGGCACCAGCAGCCACGCCGCCGCCCGGTCGAAGCGCCAGGACAGGCGGATCGTCCAGAGGATCATCACCCACATCGCGCCCGAGACCACCAGGGCGGCCCCGAGGGCGTGGGCGGAGAAGAAGGTCGGCGTCCAGGCGGCGTTGAGGGCGAGCTGCACCGCGAACGCGGCGAGCGTCAGGCGCCACGCCCCCACGGTCGGGCCGCTGCGCGGCTTCGCCCCCAGGATCCGGAAGGCCGAGAGCGCGATCATCGCGTAGAGGATCGTCCAGGCCACCGGGAACGCCCAGTTCGGCGGGTTGAAGGACGGCTTTGTCAGGCCGGCATACCAGCCCTCGATGTTCGGCCCCGTGGCGGCCGAGCCGAGCACGGCCGTTGCGGCCACGGGCAGGATCGCCGCCGCCAGCCGCCAGGGCAGGGCGAGGGCCGGCGCGGCGGGAACGTGGATCGGTGACGATGCGGTCGCACGGGACATGACGAACGGTCTTCCTTGCCTTTGATCCGGTCTGGTGATTCGCCCTTGGGAGGGAGCGGCGACGCTTCGGCTTGCGGTCCGTGCACCGGTCTGCGAGGGCGGGTCAATCAGACCCCGACCTCACGGACACGCTGCATGGCCGACCCTCTGTCAGAACCGAACGCGCCGACCGGGTCTTCGGATGCGCCGCCCGCCTTCGCCAAGCGCAGCCTCGCCGCCCAGGCCCTCGGCCGCGTCGATTCCGTGACCCGGGGCGTGGTGGCGCCGCTGCACGTGGCCACCACCTTCCTGCGCGATCCCGACAACGGCTACAGCTCGGGCTTCTCCTATGCCCGGCCCGACAACGCCACGGTGCGCGAGGCGGAAGCGGTGCTGGCGATGCTGGAGGACGCGGCGGCCGGCGCCCTGCTGTTCGGCTCCGGCATGGCGGCGGCCACGGCGGTCTTCACCGCCCTGGAGCCCGGCGACCACGTGGTGGCACCCCGGGTGATGTACTGGGGCCTGAAGCGCTGGCTCAGCGCCGAGATGCCGCGCCGACGGATCGCGGTCGATTTCGTCGACATGGACGACCTTGCCGCCCTGGCGCGAGCGATCCGGCCGGGCACGACGAAGCTCGTCTGGATCGAGACACCGGGCAACCCGCTCTGGACGGTCACGGACATCGCCGAGGCCGCCCGCCTTGCGCACGCGGCGGGCGCGCGCCTCGCGGTCGATTCCACCGCCGCCTCACCGATCCACACCCGGCCCCTGACGCTGGGCGCCGACCTCGTGATGCACTCGGCCACCAAGATCCTGAACGGCCATTCCGACGTGGTGGCGGGCGTGCTCGCCGGGGCGACGCCGGACGCCTTCTGGGAGCGTCTCGCCGCGATCCGCTCGGGCGGCGGCGCCATCCTGGGGCCGTTCGAGGCCTACCTGCTGATGCGTTCGCTGCGCACCCTGCCGTTGCGTGTGGCGGCGCAATCCGCCGGGGCGGCCGAGCTCGCCCGCCGCTTCCAGGGGCATCCTTGCGTCTCGCACGTGCTCTATCCCGGCCTGCCGGACGATCCCGGCCACGCGGTGGCGGCCCGCCAGATGGAGGGCGGCTTCGGCTTCATGCTGTCGATCCGGGTGCGGGACGGCGAGGCGGCGGCGATCGCCACGGCGGCGCGGGTGCGGCTGTGGAAGCGGGCCACCTCGCTCGGGGGCGTCGAGAGCCTGATCGAGCACCGCGCCTCCGTGGAGGGGCCGGATTCGCCCTGCCCGCCCGATCTCCTGCGCCTCTCCACCGGAATCGAGGCGGTGGACGACCTGTTCGCCGATCTCGACGCCGCCCTGCGGGACGCCTGAATTTTCGGGTGGTGCCGGGGACGGGCCTCGCGCGTTGGTGCGGCACATCGCATCCCCTCGAGAGACCGCCCACCATGACGAAGCCCGTCCTCCTCACCGGAGCCTTCGCCCTCCTGCTCCTCGGTGCCGCCGCGCAGGCCGAGAGCGGGCCGCCGCAACTGGACATCAACCGGACCTGCCAATCGGCGGCCTCCGCGAGCGTCAGCGACAATGCCAGCCAGGAAGGCTGCCTGCGCTCCGAGCGCGCCTCGCGCGACGAGGTCAAGCGCCGCTGGGGCGAGTTCTCGCCCGCCGCCAAGCGCCAGTGCGAGAAGCAGTTCGAGGCGGGCGGCTTCCCGTCCTACGTCGAGATGGTGACCTGCCTCGAACTCGCGAGCGGCACCGGGCTGCCGAAGAAGCCGGACGATCCGCACGCGGGCAAGGGCGCCAGCAGCGCCACCCAGGAGCCGAGCCCGGTCCAGCGCACGGACCCGATCAAGGTGCTCAACGACAAGTAATACGGTTTCCGGCTGAATCGTTCGGGTTCTGGCGCGGGTCCCCTCTCCTGGAAGGAGAGGGACAGGGTGAGGTGTGTGACCTCTCCGGAAATGGACCACACCTCACCCCAACCCTCTCCTTTCAGGAGAGGGAGCGCGTCGCGCACAGGCTGACCGAAGCAATTAACCGGAAACCGGATAACACTGAGGAGCAGAGGGTCCTTGTACCAGACCTCGATGATCTCGACGCATCGAGGTCTGGTACAAAGACGCTCCGAGACTCGCCTCACGTCGAGGAGGCGGGGACCTCGTCGGCGATCCAGGCGGCCTGACGCCGCGCGCAGTCCGCCTCAGGTGCCTCGCCCCGGCTTTGGCCGTGGGCGGGGGAGTCCGGGGGCCGGGGGGGGTTGCT
>NZ_JAKSYI010000061.1 GCF_022829285.1 Methylobacterium sp. J-078 | reverse complement strand
CGGTCCGCCAGGCGCGGGTGGACGAGCTCCTGCGCCTGGTCCGCCTCGACGGGTTTGGCCCGCGCCGGCCCGACACCCTCTCGGGCGGCCAGCGCCAGCGCGTGGCCCTGGCCCGGGCCCTCCCGCCCTCCCCCCAGGTGCTCCTCCTCGACTAGCCGCTGGGCGCCCCCGACCGGGCCCTGGGCGAGCAGACGCAAGGGGAACAGCACGCCCTGCACCCGCCCCTCGCCCCAACCTTAATCCTGTGCAGCGACGACACACCCGACGCCAGCGGCTACGACCGCCGCACTCGCCTGCTGGG
>NZ_JAKSYI010000060.1 GCF_022829285.1 Methylobacterium sp. J-078 | reverse complement strand
GATGAAAGGACGCGCCCCCTGCCACGGCCGCCACGACGCGCTCGCGTAGATCGACAGACAACGGTGAAGGCATCGCAGACTCCTTCACCGGTCAACGCTTCAGCCGCCCTCCCGTCGCAACACTGCCGGGCACAGCTCTAGTCGATCTCACCCGCTGCATGCAGGCGCTCCAACAGGACCTGATGCAGTTGCGACGAACCAGCTACGTTCGCCGAGCGGCAGACAGAAAAGGCGTTGACATGAGACGCCTAAGCCGTTCAAGAAACATCCCGATGCGGGCGTAGTTCAGTGGTAGAACGTCAGCTTCCCAAGCTGAATGTCGTCGGTTCGATCCCGATCGCCCGCTCCACCGTTTCGCCCTGATCCGGGACATTCAGCGGCGCTTTTCCCGATCGGCTGCCGCCTTGGCCCACCCTTCTCGGAAGTCGTCCGGCGTTGCGTGGGGGCATCTGGCTGTCGGAAATCGTGCTGGTCATCCCGACCCGTAGGGATCGGGCGCGTCAGCCCGACGTCGATAGACCGCCTACCGGCCGCGCAACAGGGTCGGGCGGGCGATTCTCGAAAGGGTGAACTGTAGACCACACTGCGTGATCAATGCCCCTGGTGAGTGACGCGTGAAACCCGCGCGGCTTTGGGGCACACAGCATCACCGTGCGAGCCGGTCTTCGTTCTCGCAGGTCGCAGACTCGTGCCCTGCCGCGCGGCGCCGGACCCCGCCTGGGTCGGCATCCGCGCGGAACTGGGTCGGCGTGAGGCCGTAATGCTGTCGGAACATCCGGCTGAGCTGGCCCGCGCTGCGGAACCCGAACGCGTCGGCGAGGGCGGCGATCGGATGCGCCTGTGCCGGCTCGCCGAGGGCGGCCCGGACCCGCTGCAGGCGGGTGGCGCGGATGTAGCGCTCGACACCGCCGACGCCCTGGAACACCGAAAAGAGGCGGGTCCGCGACGCGCCGATGGCGCGGGCGATCTCGGCGGCGCTGAGATCCGGGTTGCCGAGCGCGGTGTCGATGTAGAGGCAGGCTTTCCGGAACAGGAGCGCCGGGTCGGAGCGCGAGGTGCCGTGGCCCGAGGCCTGGGTGATGGCCCGGGCCAGCAGCGTCACCGTGGTGGTGAGGGTCGCGACGTCGAGGGTGTTGCGGTGGGGCAGTCGCTCGCGCAGCCGCAGGAGGTGATCCGTATAGGCGCCGGCGATCTCTGGCGGAACGACGAAGCCGTGCAGCCGGTCGAGGGGGCCGAGCCAGCGCTTGGCGAAGGCCCGCGGCAGACCGACGAAATTGCGCTTCTGGAGCGGCAGGGCGGTGGTGTCCCGGATGATCACCGGCCGCGAGAAATCGATGATGTAGAGCGATCCCGCATCCGCCCGCACCTCGCGGCCGTCGAACTGGCCGACGATCGACCCCGTCTCCACGTGCTGCACCACGATGGCGTCGAGGCCGTCATAGCCGATCTTCTGCGCCGGACGGTGGAAGACGAAGGGCACGCCTTCCAGGAAGTGGAAGCGCATGTGCTCCGACCAGAAACTGGTGACCTCCACGTGGAACGGTGCGTGCAGCGGCGTGACCAGCGCCGAGCTTGCGAACAGGAGCTGATAGACGCCGGCCGCGTCCTCCGACGGGTAGTCACGGCTGGAAAACGTCACGCGTCGCAGGGGAAATGCGCCGTCCTGTTGGTCCTCTGCGGTCGCGTGCAAGGGATGCACCCCATCGATCTGAGCCGGTTCGGCTCGCTTTAAGACCGGGACGCCACATTCGTTCCGGCGGGAGGCGGATCAGGTGGAACGTTCGTCGCCCAAGGGACATAGGCGAAGGGAGACCGGCCAAGGGACACAGGTCATGTCCATCCGGAATGGTCCAACCGTTTCACGCCGAATGTTGATTCAATAATCAGTTTGCCTAATCGGGGGAAAGCGCGTACACCTTCCTCATCAATCCAGCGAAAGATCTTCCTCGGCTCGATTTCGATCAGAAATTGGGCGGGGAGTATTTTTTCTCGGATCGGTGACGGAGACGGCCGCGCACGATCGCGTGGACCTCCGGGAAATAAGCCCGCAAGGGCGAAGGAATATAGATGGCTGTCGGTACTGTTAAGTGGTTCAACGAGACAAAGGGTTTCGGTTTCATCCAGCCGGATAACGGCGGCAACGACGTGTTCGTGCACATCTCGGCCGTCGAGCGCGCCGGTCTGCGCGGCCTCGCCGAAGGCCAGAAGGTCTCCTACGAGATGGAAACCGACAAGCGCAGCGGCAAGCAGTCCGCCGGCAGCCTCCAGACCGTCTGATCCGGCGGGTCTCCGCTCGCGCGGAGCCCGGCTTCTCCAAGAGCCGCTTCCCGGAAGGGAGGCGGCTCGCTTGTGTTCTCAGCCTCAATCTCCAGGGGAGCGCGCCCGCGTCGTGGTCTCCCGCATCACAGGATCCTGTGTGAGCCAATTCAACCCGAACTCGATGACCGACCGTCTCAAGGCCGCCACGGAGGCTCGCGCCGCCGCGCTGGCGCGCTTCCGCGACCGCCCGGCGGCTAATGATCCGGCCGTGGTCGCCCGCAAGGCGGAGCGCGCCCAGATCGCGCGGGAGCGGGAGATCCGCGTCGCCGCCCGCGAACAGGCCCGGCTTGAAGCGGAAGCGCAGAGGGCCGCCGAGGCCGAGGCCGAGCGGGAGCGTTTCGCCGCCGAGGAGGCCCGCGCCGCCGAGGAGAAGATCGCTCAGGCTGCCGCCGCACGCCTGGAGCAGAAGGCGCAGCGCGATGCGCGCTATGCCGCCCGCAAGGCCAAGGCTCGCCGCTGATCAGGCAAGGGGCTCGGCCGCTCCGGCGGCCTCGTCTTCCTGCCTGTCCGCATTCGCCTCCGATGCGGGGCGGACATTCTCACAGGGCCGGATTGATCCGGCCTCCCGCCGTGGCGTGACCTGCGCCCGGCCTCCGATCACGGAGCCACGCACCATGTCCCACAAGTTCAAGCTCGGCCAGCGCGTGCGCCGTGCCCAGATCGGCTACGCCGCGAGCAAGGCCGACGCCTCCGACGTCTTCGAGATCGTCCGCCTCGTGCCCGAGGACCAGACCGGTGAGCCGTTCTACCGGATCAAGTCCGGCTCCAGCGAGCGGGCCGTGCGCGAGGGCGAGATCACCGAGGTCTGAGGCGCGCGACGAACGAAGGGCCCCGACGGCCCTCGGCGCATCTTTTCGCCGGCAGCGGTCTCGACCGCTGCCGGCGATTTGCGTTTTGTCAGGTCAGCACGACCACGCGGCTGCCGATCTCGACGCGACCGTAGAGATCGATGACGTCCTGGTTGATCATCCGGATGCAGCCCGACGACACGCTCTTGCCGATCGAATCCGGCTCCAGGGTGCCGTGGATGCGGTAGAGCGTGTCCTTGTTGCCCTGCCAGAGGTAGTGGGCCCGGGCGCCCAGCGGATTGCGCGAGCCACCGGGAACGCCGAGGCCGCTCTGCAGCTGCGAGACCGACTTCGCCAGCTTCGGCGTACGGGCGATCATCTCCTTCGGCGGGTACCAGTCGGGCCACATCTGCTTCGAGTTGACCGTCGAGGCCCCCGACCAGGAGAAGCCCTGCTTGCCGACGCCGACGCCGTAGCGCCGCGCCCGGCCGTTCGGCTGGACCAGGATAAGATGATGCGCACGCGGATCGACCACGATCGTGCCCGGGGGCTCCGAGCCCGTATAGGCGATCTCCTGGCGCAGGAAGGACGGGTTCGCCTTGCGCCAGTTGAAGGCATAGACCGGGAACGGCTCGTCGGTGATCGCCGCGTAGGCGCGGTTGAAGTCGATCGGACCGTTGTCGACCGGCTTGGCCGGGGCCGCCTGCTGGGGCGAGGCCGGTGGGACCTGCCGGGGCGCGTAGAGGTCGGCATCCGGGTCGTCCGCCACCGGCGCCCGGCCGCGCTGGCTGATGCGGTCCGGATCGCGGTCGGCCCCGCGCTCGGAATACGGCACGTACTGGCCGCCCCGCCGGCGATAGAGCCGGCCCGCCTCGTCGCGGTAGAGGCGCTCGTCGTCGTAGGGCAGGTCGCCGTCGATGCCGTCGTTGAAGAGCCCGCGGCCCTGGGCGAGGGCGGACCCGATCGGCGTGAGGAGCACGAGGCTCGTCGTCGCCCCGGTGAGAAGCGTGCGGCGGGTCGTTTGAGGCATGAAAGGTCGCTCGAGCAGTCGTCGTGAATGTGGGTACCGTGACTCCGGGCCTAGCAAGCCAATCCCCGCGCGTCACGTCGGTTGACGACTGGGCAGCATTGCATGGGTACCAAAGATCCCGTGCGATGCATGGGGGGCACAACCTTGCGGGAGACTTCCCGTGCCGGCGACTTCCCGGGATCCCGTCCGGCTCCAGCAGCCCGGTCTTCACCAAGACACCGAAAACGTGCGGGACGGCACCCCGATCCGCTCGCCGGGTGATTGCAAAAACGCGGGCCTTACCGACATAGAAGCCGTGCCCGAACAGGGGCACCCAACCCCAGAAATGGAACGCGACCCGTGCTGGTCTCCCCGCGTCCCCGCTCCCGCGCGCGCCGTCCCCTGCTGGCGGCGCTGCTCCTCCTCGCCCTCCTGCCGGGCGAGGCCCTGGCGGGCCGCAGCCCGACCGCGCGTCCCCCCGAGCCCGTCGCACCCGACACCGCTTGGACCTCCAGTGAGCCTGAGCCGGCGGCCTGCCAGCGCAGCCGCCGCAAGCTGTGGCAGCCGGGCGAGGGCTGGGTCGTGCGGAACGTCACGGTCTGCCGCTGAGGGGCGCCGATCTGAACGCTGCCCACGCAGCCCCCGCGGGGCGGATTCCCGAAATGCGCGTCCGCAGGCCGGTTGGCGTTAGGACAATCGCGTCCGTCCGCGTACAGGTGGCCAGGCTCCGCCGTCGGCCGGGGAGTTCGGCCGGAGGGCAGCCCACACGGCCGGGAGGCCGGCGCGCGTGCGGCCGGAGGGGTGATTGAGTACGACCGGCGACGAGATCGATCCGCGGCGCGCGGTGCTGGCGCGCTACGACATTCTCGATACCGCTCCCGAGGCCGCGTTCGAGGACGTCGTCCGGCTCGCCGCGATGCTCCTCGAGATGCCGGTGTCGCTCGTCTCGCTCGTGGATGTCGATCGCCAATGGTTCAAGGCGCGCATCGGCTTCGCGCGCTCCGAGACGACCTTGAGCGAATCGATCTGCGCGCACGCGATCCAGGAAGACGACCTCTTCGTCATCCGCGACACCACGAAGGATGCGCGCACGGCGGACAATCCCCTGGTCACGGGGGAGCCGCACGTCCGCTTCTACGCCGGCATGCCCCTGCGAACGCCGGAAGGCGAGGCGCTCGGGACGCTCTGCGTCCTCGACACCCGCCCGCGCGATCTCACCCCGATGCAGGCCTTCACGCTGCGGACCCTGGCGCGGCAGGTGATGACGGAGCTCGACCTGCGCCGCACCCTCAAGGAACGGCAGGAATCCGACCGGCGCAACGCGGCGATCATCGAGAGCGCGATCGATTACGGCATCATCGCCATGGACCTCGCGGGCCTGATCACGAGCTGGAACGTCGGCGCCGAGCGCGTCCTGGGCTGGACCGAGGCCGAGATCCTCGGCCGTTCCGCCGACCTGTTCTTCATCGAGGCCGACCGGGAGAGCGATACCTTCGAGCGCGAGATGAGCACGACCCGCGCCATGGGCCGGGCCAACGACGAGCGCTGGCACCAGCGCAAGGATGGAACCCTCTTCTGGGCCCAGGGCGAGATGATGCCCCTCAGGGACGGGAGCGAGGTCCATATCGGATACCTCAAGATCCTGCGGGACCGTACGGTCCAGCACCGGGCCGAGGAGGCCCTGGAGAAGCAGACGGCCCTGCTCCAGACCGTCACGGATCACCTCAGCGAATCGGTCTTCCGCCTCACCCGGGACGACATCATCACCTTCGCCAACCCGGCGGCGGAGGCCATGCTGGGCTGGGGGGAGGGGGAGCTGATCGGGCAGAACCTGCACGACGTCGCCCACCATCACCACGCCGACGGGCGCCCCTTCCCGAGTTCGGACTGCGAGGTCGTCCGTTCCTTGAGGACGGGCGAACCCTTGCGCGAGCGGGCGACCACGTTCTTTCGGCGGGACGGCACGCCCATCGACGTGATCACCACCAACGCCCCGATCATCGAGGGGGGCATCGTCGAAGGCGCGGTCCTGACGGTGACGGACGTCACCGAGAGCAAGGCGGCCAGCGCGCGCCTGCGCCGGAGCGAGGAGCGCCTCGGCCTCGCCCTCGGCGCCTCCGGCATGATCGGGACCTGGGACTGGGATTTGCGCGAGAACGTCGTCTACGCGGACGCCAACTTCGCCCGGATCTACACCGTCGATCCGGAGCGGGCGGCCCTCGGCGCGCCGCTGGCGGACTACACCCGCAACTTCCACCCCGACGACGTGGCGATGTTCCAGGCGGAGCTCGACCGCCTCTTCGCCGGAGCCGAGGAGTTCGCCTGTGAGTACCGGATCGTGCAGCCGGACGGCTCGCACCGCTGGGTGATCGCGCGCGGGCGCCTCGTGCGTGCGCCCGACGGCACGCCGCTACGGTTTCCGGGCGCCTCCGTGGACATCACCGAGCGCAAGCGCTCGGAGGAGCGCCAGGCCGCCCTGGTGGAACTCGGCGAGCGCCTGGGCGAGCTGCACGATCCCGCCGAGATGGCCTACGCGGCCGCCGAGATCGCGGGCCGCACCCTGGGGCTGACCCGGGCCGCTTACGGAACCCTCGACAAGACGGGCCGCTACCTCGACATCGCCCGCGACTGGACGCTGCCGGGCGTGACCAGCATCGCCGGCCGGCATCGCTACGCGGATTACGGCAGCTACCTGCCGGAGCTTCGGCAGGGGCGGGTGGTCATCGTCGACGACGTCGAGGCCGATCCGCGCACCGCCCCGCAGGCCCGGGGCTTTCGTGCCCTCGACGTGCGCACCGTGATCAATCTGCCGCTGATGGAGCGCGGGCATCTCGTGGCGGTCCTCTGTCTGCACGACGCGAAGCGGCGCAACTGGACCCCCGACATCCTCGACTTCCTGCGCAACGTGGTCGACCGCACCCGCGCCGCCGTGGCCCGCCTGCGGGCGGAGGAGCAGCAGGAACTGCTCAACCGCGAACTCAGCCACCGGATGAAGAACCTGCTGGCGATGGTGCAGTCGATCGCCACCCAGACCATGCGCTCGGCCGTCGACGTCGATACCGCCAAGGAGGTACTGGCCGGCCGCCTCATCGCGCTGGGCCAGGCGCACGACCTCCTGATGGGCGGTGCGCTGGGCAGCACCCTGATCGGCCCCGTGGTGCGCGGGGCGCTGAAGCTCCACGAGGACCGCAGCGGACGCTTCCACCTCGACGGTCCCGACCTCGAGATCGGCGCGAAGCCCGCCCTGTCCCTGGCGCTGATGCTGCACGAACTCGCCACCAACGCCGCCAAGTACGGGTCGCTCTCCCGCGAGGACGGCCACGTCGCCATCCGCTGGTCGATCCGCCCGGACGCCGACGAGGCGCACCTCGTGTTCTCCTGGGCGGAGGTCGGCGGACCGCCGGTGACCAAGCCGGCGCGCAAGGGCTTCGGCTCCCGCTTCATCGAGCGTGGTCTCGCGGGCCAGGTCGGCGGAACCATCGCCCTGGCCTTCCCGCCGGACGGCGTCACCTGCACCATCGCCGCGCCGCTCGCCGCCTTCCAGTCCGACGCCTGAAAGCCGCGCGCAGGCCCGGTTCGCGCACGATCCGAGCAATCGGGCCATAGGCCTAAGGAATGGGCAATGCCGCGTCGCGCGGCACGGGCCCGCATCTCGGATGGGCAGCACGGGCATCGATGGCCCGAAGCGTCGAGCATCCCGCAACTGGCACGTTCGATGCTCTTGGTGCTGCGTCGCCCCGTGGCGACGGGCGGAGCAACGGCGCTCCGCAGGCGGACGGCGTGAGTCCGGATCCCTTGGCAAGAGCGGCCGCCACGCGGCCGCGAACCTCGAGACGCACTCCATGGCCAGCTTCAAGACCGTGATGAAATCCGGTCACCCCCCGACCCTGTTCGCCGCGTTCCTCTACTTCGATTTCTGCTTCGCGATCTGGGTACTCAACGGCGCGATGGGCCCGTTCATCACCGAGACCTACAAGCTCACCCCGGCCCAGACCGGGTTCATGATCTCGCTGCCGATCCTGGCTGGCGCCATCATGCGCTTCCCGCTCGGGGTGCTGGCCCAGTATATCGGGCGCAAGAACGCCGCCATCACCGAGATGACCATCATCATGCTCGCGATGGCCTACGGCTTCTTCTACGTGAACACCTACGACGAGGTGCTCGCCATGGGCGTGCTGCTCGGGATCGCGGGCGCTTCCTTCGGCGTCGCCCTGTCGCTCGGCTCGGGCTGGTTTCCCAAGGAGCACAAGGGTCTGGCGATGGGCATCGCCGGCGCCGGTAATTCCGGCACGGTGCTCGCCGTGCTCTTCGCCCCGCCCCTGGCACAGGTCTACGGTTGGCAGTCCGTCTACGGCTTTGCCGGCTGCGTCATGGCGATCCCGCTCATCGTCATGATCGTCTTCGCCAAGGAGCCGCCGGACGCGGAGCATCAGTCCTTCAAGGAACACGTCTCCTGCCTGTTCCAGAAGGACGGCTGGGCCTTCAACCTCATCTACATCATCACCTTCGGGGGCTTCATCGGCCTGTCCAACTTCCTGCCGACCTTCTTCTACGAGCAGTTCGGCGTGACGAAGGTGGAGGCCGGGCGCCTCACCATGCTGGCCGCCCTGATGGGCTCCGGCATCCGCGTCGTCGGCGGCTACTTCGCCGACCGCATGGGCGGCATCCTGGTGCTGTCGGTGGTGCTGCTGGCCGCCGTGGGCTCGTTCCTGCTCCTGACCGCGACGCCCTCCCTCGCGCTGACCACGGCGCTGTTCATGCTCTGCTTCGCGGCGCTGGGCGCCGGCAACGGCGCTCTGTTCCAGCTCGTGCCCCTGCGCTGGCCGGCCAACACCGCGGTGGCCGGCTCGATGATCGGCGAGGTCGGCGCCCTCGGCGGCGCCATCCTGCCGAACGTCATGGGCCTGTCGAAGCAGTATACCGGCTCGTTCGCCTACGGCTTCGTCGGCTACGCGGTCTTCGCGGCGGTGGTGCTCGGCTGCCTGCTGGTCTGGCAGCGCAAGTGGGTCGGCACCTGGGTCGGTCCGCGCGGCAAGGTGCTGACGCCGGCAGCACCCGAATCAGGCAGCGCCGCACCCCTCGGCCCCGTCACGGCCTGAGGACGGGCCGGACCTTCGAGCGCAATCGGGACGGACGGGGACCTTCGGGTCCCCGTTCCCGTTCGGGCCGTCCCTCAGCCGACCTCGCCCGAGACCAGCGCGAAGGTGAGAACGTCGACGGACGCTGCGCCGGCGCGCAGGAGGACCCGCGACGCGGCGTTCGCGGTCGCCCCCGTGGTCATGACGTCGTCGATGAGCAGGATGCGGCGCCCCTGCAGCGCGGCCCGCGCGGCCTCCGGGACCCGGAACGCGCCCTGGAGGTTCGTGGCGCGGGCGACGCGGCTCAGGCCGACCTGCGAGCGCGTCGCCTTCACGCGGGCGAGATATCCGGGTTCGCTCGGCCGCTGCGCGATACGCCCGACGCGCTCGGCGAGGAGCGCTGCCTGGTTGAAGCGCCGCCGCCACAGGCGGAAGCGGTGGAGCGGGACGGGCACGAGGCAATCGGCGTCGCGCAAGAGTTCCGATCCGACGCCCTCCATCATTCGGGCTAGCACGGGGGCGAGATCGAGGCGATCCTCGTATTTCAGGCGGTGGACGAGGTCGCGGGCGCCGCCCTCATAGAGGGTGACCGCCCGGGCCCGGTCGAAGACCGGCGGATCGGCGATGGCGCGCGGCGAGAGGAGGGCGCCCGTGCCGTGATCGACGGCGAACGGCGTGCCCAGCCGCTGGCAATAGGGCCGCTCGATCAGCCGCAGGCCGGACCAGCAGGCGGCGCACAGGGCGTGGGGATCGGCGATGGCCCCGCCGCAGCCGGCGCAGGTGGGTGGATAGACCAGGGACAGCGCGCCGCCCCAGAGGCGGCGCAGTCCGGCGAAGGCGGTGCGGGACGCAGGGGCCATGTCGGCGACCCTACTCTCCGCACCGCGCGGAGACGACCGGGTCTGCGCCTCAGCGCGCCGGCTGCGCCTGATTCTCCTGGCGATCGCGCTTGTTGGCCTGGTGGCGCCCGACGGCACAGCCCGCCGCCGCGCCGAGCACGCCGTGCCCCGCGACGTGGCCCGCGAGGCCGCCCACGACCGCGCCTTTGATGCAGCCCTTCGCTTCCGCGCCGGTTGCAGCGAGAGAAAGGCCCGCGACGGTGAGGGCCGTGCCGAACAGAATGGCTTTCATGGCTTAGATCTCCGAATTCGCTGTCGAATCGTAGGCCCTCAACAATCGGAGCCGGTTTCGCGTTCCGAGTGCTGGCGCCACACGTCCGGGCGCGCCATGTCATCCCACATGTCTTCCCGGATGACGCCGCCACCCCTCTTCGATACGAGCCTCGCCCGTAGACGCCTCGCCCGCGCCCGCCGGGCCGGCTACGCCGATTTCCTGCTCCGGCGGGTGGTGGAGGATCTCGACGATCGCCTCGCCGCCGTGCTGCGGACCTTTCCGATCGCCCTCGATCTCGCCACGCCGACGCCCCTGGCTGCCGATCACCTTCGCGCGAGCGGGCGGGCGGATCGGGTCCTGCGCCTCGCCCCGGTGTCGGAGCGCGGCACCGTCCTGGCCGATCCGGAGGCGTTGCCGCTGCGGGCGCAGAGCCTCGACCTGGCGGTCTCGCTCCTGGCCCTTCAGCACGTCAACGATCTGCCGGGGACCCTGGCGCAACTGCGCCGCGCGCTGCGCCCGGACGGGCTGTTCATCGGGTGCCTGCTGGGTGGGCGCACCCTCACGGAGCTGCGTCAGGTCCTCGGGCAGGCCGAGAGCGAATGCGAGGGCGGCATCAGCCCGCGCGTCGCACCCTTCGCCGAGGTGCGCGAGATGGGAAGCCTGCTCCAGCGCGCGGGCTTCGCCCTGCCGGTCACCGACGTGGAGACGGTGACCGTGCGCTACCCCGACCCGTTCGTCCTGATGCGCGACCTGCGCGCCATGGGCCTCACCAACGTCCTCATGGAGCGGCGGCGGACTCCCTTAAGGCGGGCGACCCTGATGCGCGCCGCCGCCCTCTACGCCGAGCGCTTCGCCGATCCGGACGGGCGCCTGCGCGCCAGCTTCGAGATCCTGTGGCTCTCGGGGTGGGCCCCGCACGAGAGCCAGCAGAAGCCCCTGAAGCCCGGCACCGCGCAGGCGCGCCTCGCCGATGCTCTGGGCACCACCGAGCGGAAACCTGAAGGACCGAATTCATGAGACAGCCCGGACCGGACCACCCCATCCACATCGCGCCGTATCCGGGGCGCGTCCGCGTCAGCCTCGCGGGCACGCTGCTGGCCGAGACCGACGCCGCCCTGATCCTCCGGGAGGCGGATTATCCGCCCGTATTCTACATTCCCCGGGCGGATGCGCGCTGGGCGCACTTCGTCCCGAGCACCCGGCGCAGCCACTGCCCCTACAAGGGCGACGCCGCCTACTTCAGCCTGACGACGCCGGACGCCAACGCCACCGACGCGGTCTGGAGCTACGAGGACCCCCATCCGGCCGTCGAAGCCATCGCGGGACACCTCGCCTTCTACCCGGACAAGATCGACCCGATCGAAGCGACCTGAGCCGCCGGGGCGAATCCGGCGGACCGGGCGTGATCAGACCCGGACCTGGGACCAGAAGGCGGCCTTGCGGCCGTGCCGGCGGCGCAGGTCGTCGCGGTAGAGGTCCGGGTCTGGGCTGATGGCGCCCGGCGCGATCGCGTCCGCGAGGTCGTCGAGGGCGACGAGGTAGCGGGCGGCGTGGCCGTAGGCCCCCGAGTAGGCGTGGTCCAGGATGTTGTCGATGAGGATGCGGTACAGTTCGGTGGCGGCCAGCGGCTCGCTGTCTTCCAGGGCCTCGGCGGCGGGGGCCAGGACTTCGTAGCGCCAGCCGTCCCAGGTGCCGCGATACCGCTCAACGATCCGTGCCGCCCGGGCGGGGTCTGGCCAGTGCGTGAAGAAGGCGAGGGCGCCGTACGGGTCGGGATGCGCTTCGGCGACGGCGAAGGCGCGCGGCAGGGCCTCGTCGTCCTCGAAATCCGGCAGCTTGGCGAGGTAGGCGCGCAGCATCTCCCGGTCGAGGCTGTTCTCGAAGGTCCGCCAGCGCAGGCCCTGCGCGGCCTCGGTATCGCCGAGGGCGTCGTGGATGCGGACCTCCAGGGCGATCTTCACCCGCTCCGGGACGGAGGTGTCGAACCGCCCCGTGAGCAGCTGCTCCCGCGTGACGATGGTGGTGCCGCGCTTCTGCGGACGGCGGATCCATTTGAGCGCCTCCCGAGCCCGGCCGGCCGCGAGCAGGCGCTCCGCGATCTGGACGTGATCGGGCGGCTCCGGCGCGCGCTCGGTCTCGAGGGCGATGAAGGCATCGACGTCGCCGGCGCGGTCCGCGATGGACTGGCGGAGCCGCATGAGGCGGCTGCGCTCCGCCTCCGTCAGCCAGTCCCGCTCCTTCGTGCCGCTGGCGGGGGCCGGCGGCGTCGCCTGGGCAAGCGCGTCGTCGAGGGGGGCGAGGGCGGCCTCGGGCAGCCGCGGGATGAGGCCGTGCATCAGGCCCTCGATCAGCCCGTACCCGTCGGTTTCGAGCCGGGTCACGAGGCGTACGGCCATCGCGGTGGCCTTCGCGTCGTCCAGATCGACGATGAGCGCGGCGGCGGCATCGGCCGCCCGCTCGTACACGCCGTGGATGCGGCCGCTCGAATCTTCGGCCCGCCCCAGCACGTCCCCGGCCCCGCCGAGGAAGCGGATCAGCCGGTCGAGGGCGGCGTCCGGGGCGAGGGCGGCGAGTTCGCCCACCACCGTGGTGAGCATGGCGTCGAGGTCGAGGGCGAAGGCGCGCTGCTTCATCCAGTCGATGTAGCCACTGGCGCGCTCGAGGGCGGTCAGGCGCCGGTCGATCAGGGCGGCGACCGCGTCCGGCCCCTGGAGGGCCGCCACCGCCGCCGTCACCACCTTCTTGAAGGTGGGATTGTGCGATGCCTCGGTGAGCACGAGGGTGATCAGACGCTCGATCCCGAGCTTGGTCAGCGTTTCATGGCTCGGCGTGGTCTTTCGGGATGCGCGCTTCGGCTTGGCCGGCTTGGCTGCCGGGTCCGCCACGGCCGGCGCGTCGATGTCCGGCCCGTCGACGTCCGCCTGGTCGTCATCCCGTTCCTCGGCGGTGGTCCTTGAGGTCACCGCTGCCTTGCGCCCCATGTTCCGCTCTCCCCCGACACGGCCCGCCGGCCAGCGATGCACAAACGCCACGCGAATCCAAGGGGATCGCGGGTGTAGCCGGACAAGACTGCAACCGGATCAGGGGCCGAGGAGATCGAGCAAAAACGGGATCAGTGGGGCATCGGCCGGCGGCATCGGCTGGTCCTTGAGGTCGCGCGGGCGCACCCATTTCAGGGCCTGGCCCTCCATGGAGCGCGGCAGGCCCTCCCAGCGCCGGCAGACATAGAGCGGCATCAGCAGGTGGAAGTCCGGATAGGCGTGGCTCGCGAAGGTCAGCGGCGCGAGGCAGTCCTGCTTCACGGCGATGCCGAGTTCCTCGGAGAGCTCCCGGATCAGGGTCTCCTCCGGCCGCTCGCCGGGATCGACCTTGCCGCCGGGGAACTCCCACAGCCCGGCGAGCTGCTTGCCCGGCGGGCGCTGAGCGAGGAGGACGCGCCCGTCCGCGTCCACCAGCGCGACGGCGACCACCAGGAGGATGCGCAGGGGAGCGCTCACGGGGCGATCGCGAAGGTCGCCGCGACGTCGGCGCCGGTCTCGATGGTTCCGGCCGCCAGGGGCACCGGCGCGCCACCGCGCTTGGCGCGCATCGGCGCGGGCGCCGCGAAGTCCATCGTCGGGGCGCTGGCCGAGGCCGGCGACTGGATCGACACCACCCGCCCGAGGGTGACGCCCGCCGCCTCGGCCAGCCGCTCGGCCTGCGCCCGCGCGTCCTTCATCGCCGCGCTGCGCATGGCGGCCTCGGCGGCCTCGGGATCGCGCAGGCCGAAGCGGACGCCGTCGATGCGATTCGCGCCGCCGTCGAGGGCCCGGCGCATCAGTTCGCCGAGACGTGCCATGTCGGCGAGGCGCAGCCGCACCGTGTTGCCGGCCCGGTAGCCATCCGGCTTCTCGGCGAAGGATCCGTCCGCCTGACGGATCGAGCGGGTGACCGGTTGGAGCGTGACGGCGGAGGTGCCGAGATCCGCCTCCGGCACCTTGAACTCCCCGGCCAGGGCCAGGATCGCCTTGGCGGCGGCGCTGGCGCCGTCGAGGGCCGCGGCCGGGCTCGCCCCCTTGGCCTCGACGCCGATCTCGACCGAGGCGAAGTCCGGCACCACCTCGGCGCGGGCCCGGCCGACGACATGGATTCGGCCCTCGCCCGATCCCGGCTTCTCCTCGGAACGAGCCGCACCGCCGGACCCGAGCAGCGTCAGGGCGATGAGAGGGGCGATGCCGGCGCGCCTCACGAGCGGTAATCCCCGTTGATCTCGATGTAGAGCTTGGTCAGGTCGCAGGTCCAGACGCGGGCGGTGCCGTCGCCGAGCCCAAGGTCGACCCGCACGGTCACGTCCGATTCCCGCATCACCGCGCTCGCCGCCGCCTCGCTGTAATCGGGATCGCGGGCGCCCTCGCGGGCCACGCGCACGTCGCCGAACCAGATCGCCAGGCGGTCGCGGTCGGCGGGCTCGCCGGCCTTGCCCACCGCCATCACCACCCGGCCCCAGTTCGCGTCCTCACCCGCGATGGCGGTCTTCACCAGGGGCGAGTTGGCGATGGACATGGCGATGCGGTGGGCCGAGGCGTCGCTCGTCGCGCCCGTGACCCGCACGGTGACGAACTTGCGCGCGCCCTCGCCGTCCTTGGCGACGAGCTGCGCCAGCTCGACGAGGAGGTCGTCCAGCGCGGCGCGGAAGGCCGACAGGCGTGGATCATCGGCGGCCGAGACCGCGGCGTTGCCGGCCGCGCCCGTGGCGAACAGCATCAGCGTGTCGGAGGTGGAGGTGTCGCCGTCCACCGTCACGCAGTTGAAGCTCGTGGCCGTGCCGGCGGCGAGCAGCGCCTGCAGCACGTCCTGGGGCAGGGCGGCGTCGGTGAAGGCGAAGCTCAGCATGGTCGCCATGTCGGGGGCGATCATGCCCGCGCCCTTGGCGATGCCGTTCAGCGTCACGGTCGTCCCGTCGATGGCGGTCCGGCGCGTCGCGAGCTTGGGGAAGGTGTCGGTGGTCATGATCGCCTGGGCGGCCGCGGCCCAGGCCGAGGCGCCGTCCTCGGTCCGCCCGGCGCAATCGGCCAGCACGCCCCGGAACTTGCTGGCGTCGAGGGGTTCGCCGATCACGCCCGTCGAGGCGATGAAGATGTCCTGCGGGCTGCACGCCGCGGCCTCGGCGGCGATCTCGGCCGTGAGCGCCACGGCCTCGCACCCGCGAAGGCCCGTGAAGGCGTTGGCGTTGCCCGAATTGACCACGAGGGCGCGGGCGCCCGCGCTGCCCAGGGCTTCGCGGCACCAGTCCACCGGGGCGGAGGGGCATTTCGAACGGGTGAACACGCCCGCCGCCTGCGTGCCCTCGGCCAGCGCCACGTAGAGCACGTCGGTGCGGCCGGAATAGCGGATTCCGGCCTGCGCGGTGGCGAGGCCGACACCGCGAATCGGGGGCAGCTCGGGCTGGCTTTGCGGGGCGAGGGGCGAGACCGGCGGGCTCTTGGCGGATGACATGGGGTTCACGGCTCCGGCTGTCCGCCGCTGCGTGGGACGCGCGGCGAGGGCGGTGTTGCCCCGTGCGGCGGCCCTGCGTCAACCGGGGCGCCCGTCATGTGGCTGTCATATCACGGCACTGTCCCGCGACCGCCTCCGGCGCCGGAATCGCGCGGCCGGATGGTGGGTCGCGCTTGCACGATCGCCGCACGAAACACAGGCGGGGGCTTGTCTGCATCGGCGGGCGTGACATAGCATGCTGCGACGCACAGTCGACGAAAGGTGATCGGCACGGATGTTCAGGCGCGAGAGGGACGTCTCGACGATGGAACTACCGACCTCGCCCTGTGGCGCCTACGGCGTCCAGGTTCTCATCGCCGGCCGCCAGAAGCATTGGCGCGATGAAGTATCGTCCCAGATCCGCCGGGCCGGCTTCGCCGCCACCACGGTCGATTGCGGCGTCGACGCCATGACCGTGCTGGCCCTCGGCCTGCCGGTGGACGTCCTCGTCACGGATGTGAGCCTTCAGGGCAAGCTGTGCTGCCTGAAGCTGGCTCAAGAAGCTCGCGCCCTGCGGCCGGACCTGCGCATCGTCTTCGCGAGCGACCTCGGTCTCCAGGCGGACGAGGACGCATCCGACCCGATCGACACCCTGTTCGACGGCGACATGCCCGCGCGCGCCGGCCTCCTCGCCGTGCGGCGCATCGACCATGTCGCCTCCACCGTGTGGGACGCCCTGCGCAGCGCGAACTGATCGCGCGCCCGGACACGTCGCCGATCCGCGACCCCGGCGGGGCCGATCTCCGCCGCCTCTGGCGCAGCTTCGCGGAACCGACGCCGACCCCCGGGGGACCGGCTTGCCGGCTGCTCGGGGGTCCCACCGCCGCGAAACGCCCCTTTCCCGGGCGAAGCGGCTACTGCGCCTTGTTCGCTTCGGCCGGCTTCGGGTCCGCCGGCTTGGCGTCCGTGTTCGGCTTCGCCTTGCCGAGATAGACGTATTCCGGCGCGGCGCGGAGCTGGTCCTTGTTGGTGTCGATCGTCGCCTTCAGGGTGTTGTCGTCGACGCGCGCCAGCTTGAGGGCGCTCGGGTCGATGGCGACGTACTTGGTGCCGATTCCGAGGAAGCCGCCGACGCCGACCACCCACGACTTCACCGTCATCTTCTCGTCGAGCACCACGTCGGCGATCTCGCCGATGGTCTCGCTGGCACCGTTCTGGATGGTCAGGCCCACCAGCTTCGAGGTGACCATGTCGCTCTTGTTCTGCGCCACGAAGGTGGGGCGCAGGTCGTTGGCGAGGGTGGCCGGCGCGGCCGGGACCGGGGTGGACGCGTTGGAGGCCGGGGCCGGCGTCTCCGGGGCCTGGGCGAGGGCGAGGGTGGCGCTCGCGACGAGAAGGGTCGTTCCGAGCAACAGGCTGCGCATGGGCGAAGTCTTTCCGAAGGTCGGACCCGAAAAAATGCCGGGTCCAAGATGGCACACGCTCAAGCTCAGGCCTTCCCGAAAGGTTCCCGCCAAAACGCCGGGCCCGATGGACGAACGACGTTGAGACGTTAGGTTCCTCTGGACAGGAGCGGCGGAGCGGTTCCGCGCGCCTGACGGGAGTCGCGCCATGTCGAAGATCCTGATCTCGGAGGTCATGCCGTCCGCCAGCCTGTCCGGGCGGCCGGCGCATTCCATCGGCCGGCGCCACGCCCTCGCGCTGCTCGGCGGAGCCGTCGCCTGGGGCATCCCCGGGGTGCGCGCGGGCGAGATGCGCGCAGGGGCCTTCGCCTTCGAGCGACCCGAGGGCGGCACCCTGCCGCTGGACGCCTATGCGGGCCGGCCCATCCTCGTCGTGAACACCGCCACGGCCTGCGGCTATGCCGGGCAGTTCTCCGGGCTTCAGGGCCTCTGGACCCGCTTCGGCGACCGGGGCCTCACCGTTATCGCGGTCCCGTCGCCCGATTTCGGCAACCAGGAGCCCCTCGACGGGGTCGCCATCGCGGAGGCCGCACGCAAGAATCACGGCGTCACCTTCCCGGTCACGGCCAAGACCCACGTGCGCGGGCCGGCGGCCCATCCGTTCTACCGCTGGGCCGCCGCCGAGAAGCCCGGCAGCACGCCGAACTGGAACTTCCACAAGTACCTCGTGGACCGGGACGGCAGCCTGCTGGGTGCCTATCCGTCGAACGTCGAGCCCAACGATCCGCGCATCGTCACGGCCATCGCCAACGCGCTGCCCACCGGCTGAGGCCTCAACGGGGAATGTCGCGCGGCGGCCTCGGCGCCTCGGCCGGCGCGTTCCGCCGGACGCGGCGGGGACGCTCGGCCGAACCGCGCACCGGCGGCGAGGCGTAGTTCGACGCGAAGGGGTTGGCGGGCGTGCGCTCGGCGCTGCCGAACAGGCTGAATTCCGCGCGGGCCGGACCGGCCGCGAGGAGCCCGAGGCCGAAGAGGCTCGCGGCGAAAAGGCTCGCGGCGACGAAGCTCGACGTGCGAAGGGCGGGGCGGATCGGTGGCATGCGGTTCCTGCGCGGGGATCGACGGGACGGGGCTTTCGCTCCGATACCCCAACGCCCCACATCCGGCGAGGCGCCGCAGGGAGCGCCCGGGAGACGGATCATGGAACCCCATCGCTTCGAGCAGGCGGGCGCCGCTTACGAGGTCGCCTTCGAGCGCGCGCCGGAGGGCTGGCTCGCCCGAATCCGCCAGGACGGTAGCCCGACGGTGCACGTGGTCGGCTTCCCCGACGGGCCGGGCTACGATGCCGGGGACGTGCGCGGCTCCCTGGTCGCGGGCTGCGAGGCGGCCGTCGCCAACCTCTCCTGGGCCGCGTCCACGCGCCACTGAGCGGGAACCTCCCGAACCGCGCCGGGTTCGCCCTCCCACAGGTTCAAGCTCTCAGGGCAAGCTCTTACCGAAGGACGGCACCATGACCGAGGTCACCTATCGCATCGTCGAGCACGATGGCGGCTACGCCTACAAGGTCGGCGACGTGTTCTCCGAGACGTTCCCGAGCCACGACGAGGCTCTCCAGGCCGCGCAAGCGGCCGCGGCCGAGCAGCAGGTTCCAGGCTCCACCGAGCCGATCCGCTACCAGGACGGCAAGGGCGCGTGGCACGACGAGACGGCCCAGGGCAACGACCGCCCGACCGCGAAGGTGGTCGATTGAGCGCCCGCCGGGCGGTTCGCCGCCCGGATCGCCGTCCACCGGGCGGAAGCCCTGGGTCGAATGGCCGATTGCCTCGCCGGCACAACCTCGTGCATGGCTGGGCAGTCGCGTGGGCGTATCTCGAGAGGGGTACGGCCTTCGCAGGCGGATGACGGTCCGGGAAGACGGCGCCGCGTCCCGCGAACCTCGCCCTGGAGCCTTTCCGTGACCGCCTCGAACCCGCGCCAGCCCGACCACGCCATCGACCCCCTCTTCATCGAGCGCTGGTCCCCCCGCGCCTTCACCGGCGAAGCGGTTCCGGAATCGGAACTGCTGCGCATGGTCGAGGCCGCGCGCTGGGCACCGTCCTCATACAATTCCCAGCCCTGGCGCTTCGTCTACGCCCTGCGCGACACGCCCGACTGGCTGCCGTTCCTCGACCTGCTGGTGCCGGGAAACCGCAAGTGGGCGGAAGGGGCCGGTGCCCTCGTCATCCTCGTCTCCAGCAAGCTGATGAAGACCGGCGACGGCCTGAAGCCCTCGGCGAGCCACTCCCTCGATACCGGCGCGGCGTCCGCCAACTTCCAGCTCCAGGCGATCCGCCAGGGCTGGCACGTGCACGGCATGGGCGGCTTCGACAAGGAGCGCGCCGTCACGCTCCTCAATGTGCCGGCGGACCATCAGGTCGAGGCCGCCTACGCGGTCGGGCGCGCGGCGGACCCCGCCGACCTCACCGAGGAGCAGCGCGCCAAGGAGGTGCCGAACGGCCGCCGGCCGATCACGGACTTCGCGTTCGCGGGCGCCTTCAAGGCCCGAGAGGCCTGAGTCCGCCGCCGTGCTGAAGCCTGCCGCCGACTATGCCGGGCTCGTTGCCGGGTTCACCTGGGACATCCCCGAGCGCTACAACATCGGCGTCGATGTCTGCGACCGCTGGGCCGCCCGCGCGCCCGACCGCGTCGCGATCCAGGAGGTGGTGGGCGCGACGGTCACGGAGACGACCTTCGAAGCGTTGCGCGCGCGCTCCGACCGCTTCGCGGCGGGCCTGCGGGCGCGCGGCATCGGCCCCGGCGACCGGATCGGCGTGCTGCTCCCGCAATCGGCCGCCGTGGTGGTCGCCCATGCCGCCGCCTACAAGCTCGGGGCGATCGCCCTGCCGCTCGCCGGCCTGTTCGGGCCGGATGCCCTGCGCTACCGGCTCAAAGATGCCGGCGCGCGGGTGCTCGTCACCGACGCGGCGGGGTTCGAAAAACTCGAAGCCATCCGTGCCGACTTAGCCGACCTCGACCTCGTCATCCGCACGGACGGTGCCTGCGCGGGGGCGGTCGATGCCGAGGCCCTGATGGCCGAGGCCCCCGAGGGCTTCACTGCCGTCGACACCCGGGCCGACGATCCGGCCCTGATGATCTACACCTCCGGCACCACGGGGCCGGCCAAGGGCGCGCTGCACGCCCACCGGGTGCTGCTCGGGCACCTGCCCGGCTTCCTCATGATGCACGATTTCCCGCCCCGGCCCGCCGACCGGATGTGGACGCCCTCGGACTGGGCCTGGGCCGGCGGCCTCCTCAACGCGACCCTGCCGAGCCTGCACCTCGGCGTGCCGGTGGTGGCCTGTCCGGGCTTCCGGTTCGAGCCCGAGGCGGCGTTCCGGCTCATCGCCGAGCGGGCGATCACCACCGCGTTCCTGCCGCCCACGGCCCTCAGGATGCTGCGCGGCGTCTCCGATCCGCGCGGACGCTTCGATCTGGCGGCCTTGCGCAACATCGCCTCCGCCGGCGAGGCGCTGGGCCCCGAGACCTTCGACTGGGCGCGCCGCGAACTCGGGCTGACCATCGGCGAGGCCTACGGCCAGACCGAGTGCAACCTCGTGCTGGCGGCCTGCACGGCGGCCGTGGTGGCGCGGGCCGGCTCGACGGGGCGCCCGGTGCCCGGGCACCGCGTCGCGATCCTGCGCGCCGACGGCACCGAGGCCGGCATTGATGAGCCCGGCGAGATCGCCGTCGCGCGGCCCGACCCGGTGATGTTCCTGCGCTACTGGAACCAGCCGGAGGCGACGGAGAAGAAGTTCTCCGGCAACTGGATGCTCACCGGCGACACCGCCCGGCGCGATGCGGACGGCTACGTCCACTTCGTCGGGCGCGAGGACGACCTCATCACCTCGGCGGCCTACCGGATCGGCCCCACCGAGATCGAGGATTGCCTCGGGGCACATCCGGCCGTGGCGCTCGCCGCCGCCGTGGGGAAGCCGGACCCCTTACGCACCGAGATCGTCAAGGCCTTCGTCGTCCTGCGTCCGGGCTTCACCGCCTCCGACGCGCTGGCCGCCGAGATCCAGGCCTTCGTGCGCACCCGGCTCTCGGCGCATGAGTATCCGCGCGAGATCGCGTTCCGCGAGAGTCTACCGATGACGACCACGGGCAAGATCATCCGACGGCAGCTGCGCGACGAGGCGTGACGCCCGGGCGGCTGCGCGGTCCGCTACAGGAGCCGGGCCCGGCGTGCGTTTCGACGCCCGGGTCGGAAGGTTCCGGCACTCACGATGATTTGACCAATCTCGAGGGGCCGCAGCGTTGCGGTCGTTCCGAGCATTCGGCCGCCTGCCCCCAAGGAAACACGACCGTATCCGCAGGCCGCGTGTAGCAAAGACGGATTTACGATATTCCCGATCATTCCGGCGTCTACGTAGAATCTCTCCTGAGACGATTTCAATTTGGACTTCCGTAATTCTAAAAATTTTCCTAAAAACCGCGTGTTGGGATCGATACTAAAAGCTTCGGGGGGAATTTATGGCGACCTATAACGGTAGCAATGCCGACGATAAGTATTTCGGCGCTATCGGCGACGATTATTACAACGTCGGCGAGGGCAACAACACGGTCATCGACCTCGGTGGTCGCAACGTCGTCAATGCGGGCTCAGGCAACGACACGATCACGACGGGCGACGGCGACGATCAGATCAATGCCGGCGACGGCCTCAACGTCATCGCGGCGGGCGGCGGCAACAACAACATCAACGCCGGCTCGGGCGCCGACCGCATCACCGCCGGCTCGGGCAACGACCAGATCAACGCCGGCGAGGGCGACAACACGGTCGATGCCGGGGACGGCAACAACACCGTGAACGCCGCCTCGGGCAACGACGCCATCACCACGGGTTCGGGCGACGACCAGATCAACGCCGGAAACGGGAACAACACCATCCGGGCGGGTGGCGGCCGGAACATGGTCAATGCCGGATCGGGCGACGACTTCATCGTCACGGGCTCGGGCGACGATCAGATCAACGCGGGCGACGGCAAGAACACCATCGATGCCGGCGATGGCCGGAACGTGATCAACACGGGCTCCGGCGCCGACACCATCACCACGGGTTCGGGCGACGACCAGATCAATGCTGGCGAGGGCAACAACCTCATCAACGCAGGCGGCGGCAACAACCGCGTCACCGCGGGCTCCGGCAACGACACCATCACGGCGGGTGCTGGCAACAACGAAATCTATGCCGGCGAGGGCAACAACACCGTTACGCTGGGCGCGGGCAACAGCCGCGTCTATACCGGCTCCGGCGCCGACGTGATCACCCTGGGCACGGGTAACAACGAGGTCTATGCCGGCGAGGGCAACAACACCGTCACGGTGGCCGGCGGCAACAGCCGCATCTACACCGGCTCCGGCGCCGACACCATCACAACGGGCGCGGGCAACGACACGATCTTTGCCGGCGGCGGCAACGACCGCGTGATCCTCGGCGGCGGCTCCGACCTCGTCTATCTCGGCGACGGCAACGACGTCGCGCGCCTCACGCTGGCGCAGAGCAAGGGCGGCGCGCATATCGACCTCTGGGGCGAGGGCGGATCGGACACCCTTCAGCTCGTCCTCAACACGGCCGAGGCGCAGGACGCGGCGGTGCTCGCCGACATCCAGGGCTTCCAGAAGCATCTCGCCGGTGACGGCAACTGGATGTACCAGTTCAAGACCGCCGACATCACGGTGCGTCAGTTCGAGAAGCTCGAGATCGTCGCGCCCGTCCTCGCGGCCGCCGACAAGGCGACCACGGCGGAGGATGGCCCCGTCACCATCCAGGTTCTCGCCAACGACAAGGACCTGCTGGCGGCCAGCAACGCAGCCCTCCACGTCACCGAACTGGTCACCACGGGCCTTCAGGGCACGGCGACGATCAGCGCGGACGGCAAGAGCGTCGTCTACGATCCGGGCCAAGCCTTCCAGTACCTCAAGGCCGGCGAGCAGGCCGACGTGACCTTCCAGTACAAGGTCGCCGACGATCAGGGCTTCGTCGACACCGCCTCGGTCACCGTCACGGTGACGGGCGTCAACGATGTGGCGACGATCGCGGGCACCGCGGCTGGCACGGTCGTGGAGGACGGCGTCCTGAAGGCCTCCGGCACGCTCACCGTGTCCGACCTCGATGCCGGCCAGAGCCACTTCGCGGCCGTCGCGGCCTCGGTGCTGCACGGCACCTACGGCGACTTCAGCTTCAATGACGGCGCCTGGGACTACACCCTGCGCAACGGCGATGCCAACGTGCAGGCGTTGGCCGAGGGGCAACTCGTCAGCGATACCCTCGCGGTCAAGTCGCTCGACGGGACGGCGAGCAGCACGATCAGCGTTTCCATCACCGGCACCAATGACGCGGCCACCTTCACGGGGGACGACACAAAGACTTTGACAGAAACCAACGCCATCTTGACGACGAACGGCGTGCTCGTGGCGCATGACATCGACAGCCCCGCCACGTTCAAGGCACAGGCGAACGTTGCCGGCAGCGCAGGATACGGACACTTCTCGATCGGTGCGGATGGAGCGTGGACCTACGTCACAGATACGCCGCACGACGAATTCGCCGCCGGCCAAACCTACACCGACACATTGCTGGTGCAGAGTGCGGATGGAACCGGTCATACCCTGACCGTCAACATCCTCGGGACGGCTGATTTCACGACCTCGACGGAGTTGGTGGGGGCTTGGCGCGTTGGAGAAGGGCCTTATTGGGGCAATGCTCCTAAGGTGTATTCCGGCCAGGAGGCCGCCGCTTTCCTTCTCGGCGGAACGGCTTCGGACTACGCCATTTCCACGAATAAAGCCGCGATTACCCATACGGCGTTTTATGATCAGTATGCGGGTCCGTTCACGGAGCGGGCCGAAAATTTGCATACGGATACTGCGCCAAATGGCTACTCATATCCGGACTATTCTTCTTTCGTGGGGGATCACGGAGTTGTTCAGGGCTTCCTGACGACGCAATATTCTATCTATACAGCCACGCAGGCCAATCCCTACACGAACTACGCCTTCCGAGAGGTAAATCTGTTTACTGCGGCGCCGGATCAATCGACTGTCGGTACGTCGGGCGTCGACAAGATCGTCGCGTCATCCGGAAGTACGCTGACAGGAGGCGCCGGTTCGGACTACTTCGCCTTCGCTTCGACAGCCGTCAATCACGTCACGATCACGGATTTCTCGGCTGCGGACGATACGCTGATCTTCGACCACGCGGGGTTCGGTGGCAATCTCCAGCCGGGCGGTGTCGCGACGACACAGTTCACGAACGGCGACTTCACGAATGGTGATCAGCGCTTCGCGTTCCATGCTGCGGATCATACGCTCTGGTACGATGCGGATGGCAGCAATGCCGGCGCTGCCGCTACGTTGATCGCCACTCTGCAGAACGTCACCGCACTGACGCACTACGACCTCGTGATGGTCTGACGTAAGCTTGAATGGACGCGGCTGGGGCATTCACCAGCCGCGTCCCCTTCGAGAATGGAGCCGGCTGTGATGCCCGCGACTGAAGTTCGATCGCCACCGGGAGGCTGCGGCGTCCGCACCGCAGCTTACCTGGTCGCATAAAGACATCTTTATATCTTGATTGCCTCCGTCGTCCGGTCCTGCTATGGCCTCTGCCAACCGCAGCGCCACGAAGGAGCGAACCCCATGGCCCAGAATTACATCGTCAAGGACATCGGTCTGGCCGATTACGGCCGCAAGGAGATATCGATCGCCGAGACCGAGATGCCCGGCCTGATGGCCACCCGCGAGGAGTTCGGTCCGTCGCAGCCCCTCAAGGGCGCGAAGATCGCCGGCTCGCTGCACATGACGATTCAGACGGCCGTGCTGATCGAGACCCTGAAGGCGCTGGGTGCCGACATTCGCTGGGTCTCCTGCAACATCTACTCGACCCAGGACCACGCCGCCGCCGCCATCGCGGCCGCCGGCATTCCGGTCTTCGCCATCAAGGGCGAGACCCTGGAGGAGTACTGGGACTACACCTCGAAGCTGTTCGACTGGCATGACGGCGGCATGCCGAACATGATCCTCGACGACGGCGGCGACGCCACCATGTTCGTGCACCTGGGTCTCCGCGCCGAGAACGGCGACACCGCCTTCCTCGACAAGCCGGAATCCGAGGAGGAAGAGATCTTCTTCGCCCTTCTCAAGAAGAAGCTCGCCGAGAAGCCGAAGGGTTGGTTCGCGGGTCTGGCCGATTCGATCAAGGGCGTCTCGGAAGAGACCACCACGGGCGTGCACCGCCTCTACAACCTCGCCAAGGAGGGCAAGCTGCTCTTCCCGGCGATCAACGTGAACGACGCCGTCACCAAGTCGAAGTTCGACAACCTCTACGGCTGCCGCGAGTCGCTGGTCGACGGCATCCGCCGCGGCACCGACGTGATGATGGCCGGCAAGGTCGCCATGGTCGCGGGCTTCGGCGACGTCGGCAAGGGCTCCGCCTCGTCGCTGCGCCACGCCGGCTGCCGCGTGCTGGTCTCGGAGGTCGATCCGATCTGCGCCCTCCAGGCTGCCATGGAAGGCTACGAGGTCGTCACCATGGAAGACGCCGCACCGCGCGCCGACATCTTCGTGACGGCGACCGGCAACAAGGACATCATCACCATCGAGCACATGCGGGCGATGAAGGACCGCGCCATCGTGTGCAACATCGGTCACTTCGACAACGAGATTCAGGTCGCCGGCCTGAAGAACCTCAAGTGGTCGAACATCAAGCCGCAGGTGGATGAGATCACCTTCGCGGACGGCCACCGCATCATCCTCCTGTCGGAGGGTCGCCTGGTGAACCTCGGCAACGCCACCGGCCACCCGTCCTTCGTGATGTCGGCCTCCTTCACCAACCAGACCCTGGCCCAGATCGAGCTCTGGACCAACCCGGGCAAGTACGAGAAGCAGGTCTACACCCTGCCGAAGGCCCTCGACGAGAAGGTGGCGCTCCTCCACCTCGAGAAGATCGGCGTGAAGCTCTCCAAGCTGCGCCCCGACCAGGCCGCCTATATCGGCGTCTCCGAGAACGGCCCGTTCAAGCCCGACCACTACCGCTACTGAGTCCGGCCGGCGCCCCATCGGGGCGCCGCACGACCGGAATCGACGACCGAAGCCCGGCCCCCGCGCCGGGCTTTTTCGCGTCCGGGCGTCCTGGCTTCGACCCTTGCGAGGACACTGCGAGGACCCTTGCGAGCCGGGGCGCAGTGTGGCTTTTCTGCGCCCCCCGCAGCCGATCGCTTCCGAAGGGTTTAAAGTTAAGCTTAACCCTCTTCCTCGACGATTCCCCGCCGCGCTAGTGTGGCCTGATTCCTCAGATGGAGTGGCCCGCACCCGGCCTTCGGGCGGATGCGGGAAGGGCGCGCTTTGGCGCCTCATCGAAGATTCGTGGAGGCGGGACGGATCATGAGGGTCGATCGAACGGCGCGCGCGCTCGTGTGCGCCGGCGCTCTCGTCGTCGCTGTGCCAGGACACCCGGCGCACGCCATCGGGACGGGCCTGGACGCCAGCGCCGTCGCAGCGGGGTTCGGGCAGCACACCCACAACGCCGCCGGTCTCGCGATCCTGATCGGGTTGACGATCTTCGCGACCATCGTGGCCCTGCTGCACATGCGCGAGCGCGGCCGCTGGACACGGCGCGAGCGCGACCTCCTGAGCGAACTCTCGAGCCTGCGCGGCGCCCACGACCGCGCCGAGATGCTGCTCAACGCCGAGCGCCAGATCCTCGTGACCTGGTCCGGACGCGGCGCCCCGACCGTCGAGGGCGATATCGGCCTCGTCGACGGCAAGCGGATAGCGGGCGATGTCCATTCGGCGTTCCTGGCCTTCGAGACCTGGCTGCACGCGGTCGATGCCGACGCCCTGAGCAGCGCCGTCGAGACCCTCCGGGCGCGCGGGACCGGATTTCGCCTCAGCCTGCGCTCGCAGAACGGACGCTTCATCGACGCGCATGGACAGGCGCTGTCCGGGCGTGCCGTCCTGCGCCTGCGCGAGACCACCGACGAGAAGCGCGAACTGATCGACCTGCGGCTGACCCTCTACGAAGCCAAGCGCGGACTGTCGGCCCTGAGCAGCCTCCTCGATGCGATTCCCCAGCCGGTCTGGCGCCGCAACCGCGACGGCGTCCTCGCTTGGGTGAACCTCGCCTACGTGGCGGCGGTGGAGGCGGGCACCCGCGAGCACGCCCTCGAGGGCGGCGTCGAACTCCTCGACCGGCAGGCGCGCGAGCTCATCGCCCGGGACGAGGGCGCACGTCTGACCGCCGGCGGGCGGGCGGCCCACAGGCTTTCCGCCGTGGTGGCGGGCGGTCGGCGCACCCTCGACGTCACCGAGACCGCCATCGAGACCGGCCGCGTCGGCATCGCGGTCGACGTCTCGGAACTGGAGAGCGTGCGCGCCGACCTCCAGCGCCAGATGGACGCCAACGTCCGCACCCTCGACCAGCTACCCACCGCCGTGGCGATGTTCGACGCCCGCCAGCGCCTGATCTTCCACAACGCCGCCTACCGCCAGCTCTGGGGTCTCGATCAGGCTTTCCTCGACGGCCGCCCCCTCGACGGCGAGATCCTCGACCGCCTCCGTGCCGCCCGGAAGCTGCCCGAGCAGGCCGACTTCAAGTCCTGGAAGGCCGATGTGCTCGCCGCCTACCGCGCCGTGGAGGCCAACGAGGCCTGGTGGTATCTGCCCGATGGTCGCTCGCTCCGCGTCGTCGCCGATCCCAACCCGCAGGGTGGCCTCACCTACCTGTTCGACGACGTTTCGGAGAACATGAAGCTCGAGTCCCGCTACAACGCCCTGATGCGGGTGCAGGCCGAGACCCTCGACACCCTCAAGGAGCCCGTGGCGGTGTTCGGCGCCGACGGCCGGCTCACCTTCGCCAACCGCGCCTTCGCCACCCTGTGGCGCCTCGATCCCGAGACCCTGGGCGAGCGCCCCCGCGTCGACGCGGTCATTGCCGCCTGCCAGACCCTCTCACCCGACGAGGATCCGTGGATCGACATCCGCGGCGCCATCACGGGCCTGGAGAGCCGGGCCGGCCTGACCTGCCGCCTGGAAATCGTCGACGGCACCGTACTCGACTGCGCCGCCCAGCCCCTGCCCGAGGGCGCGACCCTGCTGACCCTGATCGACGTCACCGCCAGCGTGAACGTGGAGCGGGCGCTGACCGACAAGAACGACACTCTGGAGCGCACCTCGCAGCTGCGCGACACCTTCGTGAACCACGTTTCCTACGAACTGCGCTCGCCGCTCACCAACATCATCGGCTTCACCCAGCTTCTCGGCGACGAGACGGTGGGCGCCCTCAACGAGCGCCAGCGCGAGTATTCCGGGCACATCATGCGCTCGTCCGGGGCGCTGCTCGTGATGATCAACGACATCCTCGACCTCGCCTCCATCGACGCGGGCTCCCTCGAACTCACCCGCGAGGTCGTCGACGTCCGCGCCACCGTCGAGGCGGCCGTGCGCGGCCTCGAGGACCGGCTCGCCGATTCCGCCATCACCCTCGACCTCGACGTGCCCGACGACGTCGGCACCTTCGTCGCCGACGGCAAGCGTGTGCGCCAGATCCTGTTCAACCTCCTGTCGAACGCCGTCGGCTTCTCGTCGCCCGGCCAGCAGGTCCGGGTCGAGGTCCGGCGCGACGCCTCCGAACTCACGCTCACCGTGGTGGACCAGGGCCAGGGCATGCCGCCCGACGTCGCCGCGCGGGTGTTCGATCGGTTCGAGAGCCATACGCTGGGCACCCGCCATCGCGGGGTCGGCCTCGGGCTCTCCATCGTGCGCTCCTTCGTGGAGCTGCATGGCGGCCGGGTCAGCCTCGCGTCCGAGCCGGGCGTGGGCACCCGCGTCACCTGCTCCTTCCCCGTCGCCGAGACGGCCGCCCACCAGGATGCCGCCGAGTAGGCGGAGTCCGCGGCCGGGCCCCCTGCGTCGCTTTGGGAGCCTTCGGCAGGGTCCGCGATTTGGTTAAGGATGCTCCGCTATGAACGCGAGGATCCGTGCGATCCCGCCGATCGCGGCCGAGGAGGAGTTGGGCGTTGAACGAGGATGGTGCCGACACGCCCCGGCGTGAGGTGAAATCGGCCTGGGAGATCATGCTCCCCGACGAGAGCGCCACCGAGGATCTCGGCCGCTTCCTCGCCGAGTTCCTGGTGGCCGGCGATATCGTCGCCCTGTCGGGCGGTCTCGGCGGTGGCAAGACCACGCTGGCGCGCGCGCTCATCCGCGAACTCGCGGCGGACCCGACCCTCGACGTGCCGAGCCCGACCTTCACGCTGATCCAGCCCTACGAGGCGGCCGACGGCCGCGCCATCGTCCATGCCGACCTCTACCGGCTGCGCAGCCCCGACGAACTCGTCGAACTCGGCTTCGACGAGATGGCCGAGACCGCCATCACCCTGGTCGAATGGCCCGAACGTCTCGGACCCCGCGACGCGCCGATCCTGTTCATCGACCTCTCCCTGCGGGCCGAATTCGGCGACGGCGCCCGCTTTGCCCGCATCGACGGCAGCGGCGGCATGGCCGGGCGCCTGCGCCGGGCGCGGGCCCTGCGCGTGCTCCTCGTCCGCAGCGGCTGGGACGAGGCCACCCGCATCGCCATGCAGGGCGATGCCTCCTCGCGGGCCTACGAGCGCCTGGTGAAGCCCGACGGCAAGAGCGCCGTCCTGATGATCTCGCCGCCCCGGGCCGACGGGCCGCCGGTGCGCAACGGCCGCCCCTACAGCGCCATCGTCAAGCTCGCCGAGAGCGTGCACGCCTTCGTGGGCGTCGACCGCGGTCTGCGGGCACTCGGCTTCTCCGCCCCCCGCATCTACGGCGAGGACCTCGCCGAGGGCCTGCTCATCATCGAGGATCTCGGTTCCGAACCCGTGGTCGATGCGGCCGGCCCCCGGCCGGAGCGCTACGCCGAGGCGGTGCGGCTCCTCGCCAAGCTCCACGCCACCGAATTGCCGGGCGTTCTGCCCGTGGCCGACGGCATCGACCACGTGCTGCCGCCCTACGACCTCGAGGCCCTGGTCTTCGAGACCGAGCTGCTGCCCGACTGGTACTGCCCGGCGATCCGGGGCGCCGACTTGCCCGGGCCGGCCCGCTCCGAGTTCGTCTCGCTCTGGGCCGAAGTCCTCGACGGCATCACCCCGGACCGTCCGACCTGGACCCTGCGGGACTACCATTCGCCCAACCTGATCTGGCTGCCCGAGCGGGAGGGGCTGGAGCGCATCGGCGTCATCGACTTCCAGGACGCGGTGCTCGGCCACCCGGCCTACGACGTCGCCTCGCTGCTGCAGGACGCACGGGTGGATGCGAGTGCCGAGTTCGAGCTGCGCCTGCTCGGCCTCTACGTGCGCGAGCGCCGGGCCCGCGAACCCGACTTCGACATGCACGCCTTCGCCCGGGCCTACGCGGTGCTGGCGGCCCAGCGCGCCACCAAGATCCTCGGCATCTTCGCCCGCCTCGACCGCCGCGACGGCAAGCCCGGCTACCTCGCGCACCTGCCGCGCATCGAGGGCTACCTCGCGCGCAACCTCAACCATCCGGCCCTGACGCACCTGCGCCTCTGGCACGAGGCCCACCTGCCGCATCTCGTGCCGAAGCCGGACGCGGCCGAGCCGGGCGAGGGCGCCTGACGGACCCGCGAGACCCGGGCGCGGACCGCCGCACGGCAGCCCGCGCCCGCCCGAGACCCTCCCGACGAGACGAAGCCGCTATGTCCGACACAGCCCCCATCACCCGCGCCTTCGTCCTCGCGGCGGGTCTCGGCAAGCGCATGCGCCCCATCACCGCGACGGTGCCCAAGCCCCTCGTGGAGGTGGCCGGGCGCGCCCTCCTCGACCACGCCCTCGACCGGGCCGCCGAGGGCGGCATCACGCAGGCGGTGGTCAACGTGCACTACCTCGCCGACCTCATCGAGGGGCACGTGGCCAAGCGCCGGAGCGCCCCGGACATCGTGATCTCCGACGAGCGCGCCGCCCTGCTGGAGACCGGCGGCGGCGTGAAGAAGGCGCTCCCGCTCCTCGGCGACGGGCCCTTCGTGGTCTTCAACGCCGATTCCTTCTGGCTCGAAGGGCCGGATTCCAATCTCGCCCGCCTCGTCGCCGCCTGGGATCCGGAGGCGATGGACATCCTCCTCCTCGTCGCCCCCACGGCGACCAGCCTCGGCTACGAGGGCGGCGGCGACTTCGTCATGGATTCCGGCGGGGCGCTGGAGCGGCGCGGCGAGCGCGAGGTGGCGCCCTTCATCTACGCGGGCGTCGCCATCCTGAAGCCCGGCCTGTTCGCCGACACCCCGGAAGGCGCCTTCTCCCTCAACCTCCTGTTCGACCGCGCCATCGCGGCCCGCCGCCTGCACGGCCTGCGCCTCGACGGGCAATGGCTCCACGTCGGCACGCCGGAGGCGATCACGGCCGCCGAGGCGCGCGTGAAGGCGAGCGCGCAGCACGCGCTCTGAGGCGCGGGCGCCCGGCCCGTCAGGCCGCCCATTCCAGAACGGCGGGATTGGTGGCATGGAACATCGATGCCGATTTCCGATGCCGCCGGATCCCACGTCTTCACCATCCCCCCGGGTGCGCCCTTCCTGGAGACCCTGGCCGAGGCGCTGATCGCGGGCCGGCTCGTGGGCGACATCGGCGCCGATCCGTTCGCGCTGGCCTCCGTCACCCTCTACCTGCCGACGCAGCGCGCCGTCCGGGCCCTCTCGGCGATTCTGGCCGCCCGCCTCGGCCACGCGGCGCTGCTGCCGCGCATGGTGCCCCTCGGCGAGGCGGACGAGGCGGAGCTCGATCTCGCCGCCAACCCCCTCATCGAGAACGGCCCCGACGTGCTCGCCCCGGCGATGCCGCCCCTGGAGCGCCGGCTGATCCTGGCGCGCCTCGTCCAGGGCTGGGCGGAGGCGGTCGACCGCACGCTGCTGCCCATCGACGACGACGTGCCCTTCCTCGTCCCCTCCTCGCCCGCCGACGCGATCGGCCTCGCCGCCGACCTCGAACGGCTGATGGACGCGCTCACCGTGGAGGGCCTGCCCTGGGCCGAGATCGGCAGCGCCGTCGAGGCCGAGTATTCCCGCTATTTCGGCCTGACCCTGGATTTCGTGAAGATCGCCGCCGAGGCCTGGCCCGGCATCCTCGCCGAGCGCGGCATGAGCGACCCCGTTTCGCGCTCGCGCAGGCTTGTCCTCGCCGAGGCCGAGCGCCTCGCCCGGGATCGTCCGGCCGAGCCCGTGATCGTGGCGGGCTCCACGGGCTCGGTTCCCGCCACCGCCCGGCTGATCGGCGCCGTGGCGGCCCTGCCGCGCGGCGCCGTGGTGCTGCCGGGCCTCGACGGCGCGCTCGACGCCGCCGGCTGGGATGCCATCGAGACCGGCGAGGGCTTTTCACGGGAAATCGCCCATGGCCATCCGCAGGCGATCCTGCACCGCCTGCTCGGGCCGGGATGCCTCGGCCTCGACCGAACGCGGGTCGTCCCCCTGGGCACGCCGTCCGACGCGGCGCAGGCCCGCTTCGCCCTGCTCTCGCAGGCCCTGCGCCCGGCCGAGACCACCGAGGCCTGGGCCGAACTCGATGCCGGCGCGCGTGCAGCCCTGGCCGAGGCGGGGATGCGGGGCCTCGCCCTGGTCGAGGCTGCCGACGAGCGCGAGGAGGCGCTGGTCATCGCCATCGCCCTGCGCGAGACCCTGGAGACCCCCGGCGCCACCGCGGCGCTGATCACCCCCGACCGGGGGCTGGCGGTGCGGGTCGCCGCCGAGCTCGCCCGCTGGGGTATCGTCGCGGAGGATTCCGGCGGCGAGGCCCTGTCGCGCAGCCGCGCGGGGCGCCTCGCGCGCCTCGCCGCCGAAGTCGCGGCCGACCTTCAGCCGGCCCGGCTGATCACGCTCCTGTCCCATCCCTACGTGCGCCTCGGCATGCCGCGCAGCGACGTGGTCCGGGCCGCCGCCGCCCTGGAGATCGGCGCCCTGCGCGGGCCCGCGCCGGCGCCGGGCTTTGCCGGATTGCAGCAGGCTCTGGCCGACCAGCGCGCCGGCACCGGGCGGCGTCCCCGGGCCAAGCGCCGCCTCACCGAACACGACTGGGACCTCGCCGCCGGCCTCCTCGACCGGCTGCAAGTGGCCTTCGACGGCTTCCTCGACGTGGATCATCGCGGCGTCGGCAACCTCGTCGCCTACGCCGCCTGCCACCGCGCCACCTTCGACCGGCTGATCGACGCGGCCGAGGGCGAGCCCGTCGACGACGCCTCCCTCGGGGTGCTCGACAGCCTGTTCGACGACCTCGAACTGGCCGAGCCCGGCCTGCTGCCCGGGCGCTTTTCCGATTACCCGGCCTTCTTCAGCGCGCTGGCGCGGGAGCGGCTCGTGGCCTGCAGCGACGGGCGCCCGCATCCCCGCCTGCGCATCCTCGGCCTCCTGGAAGCGCGCCTGATGCACGTCGACCGCGTGGTGCTCGGCGGCCTCGACGAGGGCGTCTGGCCGATGAAGACGACCACGGACGCCTTCCTCAACCGGCCCATGCGCGAGCGCATCGGCCTCAACCCGCCCGAACGCCGCATCGGCCAGAGCGCGCACGACTTCGTCCAGGCGCTCGGCCATCACGACGCGATCCTGACCCGCGCCGCCAAGCGCGAGGGCGCCCCCACCGTGCCCTCGCGCTTCCTCCAGCGCCTGCGCGCCTTCGCGGGCGAGGCCCGCTGGACCGAGGTGACCGAGGCCGGGCGCCGGTACCTGAGCTATGCCGCCGCCCTGGACCAGGGCACCGGCCCCGCGAAAGCCCGTCTCAAGCAGCCGAAGCCCCGGCCCGACCCGGCCCTGTTCCCGCGCTCCCTGAGCGTCACTGAGGTCGAGACGTTGGTGCGCGACCCCTACGTCATCTTCGCCCGGCACGTGCTCGGCCTCGATCCCCTCGATCCCGTGGCGGCCGAGCCGGGCGCCGCCGATCGCGGCACCCTGATCCACGAGATCCTGGGGGAATTCGCGCAGGCCCACCCCGACGCGTTTCCAGACGCGGCGGTAGAGCGATTGTTCAATCTCGCGCTCAACGCCTTCCGGCCGATCTCCGACACCTATCCGGAGCTGTATGCCGAGTGGTGGCCCCGCTACGAGCGGCTGGCCGCGAAATTTTTGGACTGGGAGGCCGAGCGGCGCGGGCAGGTGGCGAAGGTCCATCCGGAGATCTCCGGCAAGTGGGTGATACCGATGGGCGCTGAGAGCTTCACCCTGCGGGCGCGCGCCGACCGGATCGAGCGCCGCCGCGACGGCGGAGCCTGCATCGTCGACTTCAAGACCGGCCTGCCGCCGAGCAACAAGGAGGTCTTCGCCGGCTTCTCGCCCCAACTCACGCTGGAAGCGGCGATGCTCATGGCCGGCGCCTTCGACGGCTTTCCCGCCAGCACGTTGACGCCCGATCTCCTCTACGTGCACGCCTCGGGCGGCCGCAAACCCTTCGAGCCGCTCCCCGTGAAGCCCCCGCGCGGCGAGGAGCGCGAGGTCGCCGCCATCGTCGACGAGCACGTCGCCCGCTTCCGGGGCCTCGTGGCCCGCTTCCTGGCCGGCGAGGCCGCCTACACCTCGCGGCCATACCCGAAATACGCGAAATCCTACGGCGACTACGACCACCTCGCCCGGGTGCTCGAATGGTCGCTCGGCGGCGAGGGAGAGGGCTGAAATACCGCGAGGGACAAACGGGATTTCGATCTTGACCGATATCGCCCGCGATATCATTCTAGGCGCATGATCGTCGTCGATGCCAACGTCGTGCTCGGCGCGCTGCGATCACGCAACGGAGCATCCCACGTCGTGCTTCGTGGTCTGCTCACCCGTCGGTTTTCGTTCGCGCTCTCGCCCGCGATGGTTCTCGAGTACGAAGATGCCCTCAAACGGCCGGGACTTCTGGGGCCGACGCCCTGGATCGACGAGGCCGGAATCGACGCGATCCTCGACGCGCTGTGCGCGACCGCCGTCCTGACCCTGCCTTGGTTCCGCTTCAGGCCGTTTCTCGATGATCCAAAGGATGATGTCTACGTCGAATGCGCCTTGGCCGCCGGAGCCGAGCTGATCCTGACCCACGATCGCCACTTCCGGAAGCCGGTCCTGTCGGCCTTCAGGCGATGACACCGCAAGCCTACTTGACCCGCTGACAGATACGAGGATGGGCCATGCCGAACTTCGCACTCCGCCTGCCCGACCACGTCATGTCCCAGGCCAAGACGGCCGCCGACGAGGACAACGTCTCCATCAACCAGTTGCTCGTCGCCTTCATCGCGGAGGGCCTCGGACACCGCCGCGGCCTGAAGGCGCTCCAGGCGCGGGCCGAGCGCGCCGACGTGGAGGCGGCCCTCGCCCTGCTCGACGGGGCCC
This sequence comes from Methylobacterium sp. J-078, assembly GCF_022829285.1. Lineage (GTDB taxonomy): Bacteria > Pseudomonadota > Alphaproteobacteria > Rhizobiales > Beijerinckiaceae > Methylobacterium. The sequence goes on along the minus strand of NZ_JAKSYI010000060.1, from coordinate 220,119 downwards.
CCGACGTCCCGCCCGAGCCGAAGGACCGGATGAGGTTGGATCGATGAGCGGCACGACCGTGCGCGAAGCGTTCGTCGTCGACGATCTCACCAAGGACCGTCAGCGCAAGGCCGCCGATCCGCGTGCCTCGGCCTGGGTCTCGGCCAATGCGGGGGCCGGCAAAACCAAGGTGCTCACCGACCGGGTGGTGCGCCTGCTCCTCGACGGAGCGCCGCCGGCCCGCATCCTCTGTCTCACCTTCACCAAGGCGGCGGCGGCCAACATGTCGATCCGCGTCTTCCGCGTGCTCGGGCGCTGGGTGACCCTGGACGACGCCACCCTCACGGCCGAACTCACCGAACTCACGGGGGAACGCCCATCGCGAACGACCCTGCGGGTGGCCCGGCGGCTGTTCGCCCGCGCGGTGGAGACCCCGGGGGGCCTGAAGATCGAGACCCTGCACGCCCTCTGCGAGCGGCTCCTGCACATGTTCCCGTTCGAGGCGAACGTGCCGGCCCGCTTCGTGGTGCTCGACGAGACGCAGGCCGCCGACGCCTTCCACATCGAGACCGGCAACGTGCTGGCCGATGCGATCGGCGGCCGCCATCCGCATCTCGGCGAGGCGCTGGCCGTCGTCGGCCCCGAGGCGACGGGGGACGCCCTGCGCAAGGCGATCCGCAACGCCATGCGAGCCCGCGACGTGCTCGACAGCCGCGCCGGCCTCGACGGTCCCTTCACGGGGCTCGCCGAGGCCCTCGGCGTCCGCCCGGGCGAGACCGCCGACGCGATCGAGGCGCGGATGCTCGACGGCGTCCTGGGGGATCTCGGCGCGTTGGCCGCGCGCCTGCGCACCGGCAAGGCCACGGATGACGGCATCGCCGACCGGCTGCTGGCGGTCGAGGCCGCCGGGACGCGCTCCGACGCCCTCGAGATCTATCTGGGCATCTTCTTCACCAAGGAGGGATCGCCGAAGGCCGACAAGAGCCTCGGCACCAAGGCCGTGCCGGAGGATGTGAAGAGCGCGCTCTGCGAGGAGCGGGACCGCCTGGAGCCCCTGCGGGATACCCTGCGGGGCGTGCGCGCCCTGGAACGCACCCGCGCCCTGTTCACCCTGGCGGGCGAGATCCACCGCCGGGTCGAGGCCCAGAAGGCCCGCCTCGGCGCCCTCGACTTCGACGACCTCATCCACAAGACCCTCGACCTCCTCGGCCGGGTCGATTCCACCTGGGTGCTGTACAAGCTCGACCGCGGCGTCGACCATGTGCTCATCGACGAGGCGCAGGACACCAACCCGCACCAATGGGAGATCCTGCGCCGGATCACCGCCGAGTTCGCCTCCGGCGAGGGCGCCCGTGAGGTTGCCCGCACCCGATTCGCCGTCGGCGACCCCAAGCAGTCGATCTACAGCTTCCAGGGTGCCGAGCCCCGCGAGTTCGAGACCACCCGCCGGGCCTGGAAGCGGGCGACGGAGGGCGCCGGCCTTGCCTTCGCGGACGTGAACCTCACCCTGTCGTTCCGCTCGGCCGGGGGCGTCCTGCGCGCGGTGGACGCGACCTTCGCGATCCCCGAGCACTACGAGGGCCTCTCCTTCGACGACACGGCCGTCGGCACCAACCACAGCACGGCGCGGACGTCCGCGCCCGGCACGGTCGAGCTCTGGCCGATCGAAGAACCGGCGGACGAGCCGGAACCCGACGCCTGGGCCGCCCCCGTCGACGCGCCCGAGACCAACGCGCCCGCGATCCTCACGGCCCGGCGCGTGGCGCGGGCCGCGCTCGCCTGGATCACCACCGGCGACGAGACCGGCCGGGTCTGGCGTCCGGGCGACATCCTCATCCTGGTGCGCAAGCGCTCGGCGGCCTTCGAGGAGGTGATTCGCGCCATGAAGGCCCTCGGCGTGCCCGTCGCCGGCCAGGACCGCCTCGACATCGCCGCCCACATCGCCGTCAACGACCTCGTGGCGGTGGGCCGGGCCGGGCTCCTGCCCGCCGACGACCTCACCCTGGCCGGCGCCCTGAAGACACCCCTCGTCGGCCTCGACGACGACGACCTCGTGCGCATCGCGGCGCGCCGCGAATTTCACGAGACCCTGGAGGACGCGCTCGCGCGGCACGCCGCCGGCGGCGACCCGGCCGCGATCCGGGGTCACGCGGCCCTGCGGTCCTGGATCGAGCGCGCGGCCTGCGAGGGGCCGTTCGGGTTCTACGCCACGCTGCTGGGCGCGCAGGGCGGCCGGCGCGCCCTGGTCTCGCGCCTCGGCGGCGAGGCGGGCGATGCCATCGACGTGTTCCTGATGACCGCGGCCCAGGCCGAGCAGGGCACGGACGCACCGTCCCTCGGCGGCTTTCTCGCCCGCTACGACACCGTGCCCGGGCGCGGGGAGGGCGGCCACACCGTCAAGCGCGACCTCGACTCGGGCCGGGACGAGGTCCGGGTGATGACCGTCCACGGCGCCAAGGGGTTGGAGGCGCCGGTGGTCATCGTCATCGACGGCTGCGAGACCCTCGGGCGCAACGACCCGCCGCTCCTCGCGATGGCGCCCGGAACCCCGTCCGAGCCCCGGTTCGGACGGGGCGCCAGCCCCCTCCCGCCGATCTGGGCCGGTGCCAAGGCGGGCGATTGCGCGGCCGTGACCGAGGCCCGCGCCGCCCTGCAGGCCCGCGCCCGCGAGGAGCACAACCGCCTCCTCTACGTCGCCATGACCCGGGCGGCCGACCGCCTCGTGGTGGCACCCTATCGGGGCCACGAGGCGCCGACGGAGGCTGCCTGGTGCGAGATGATCCGCAGCGGGATGGAGCGCGCCTTCGGCGCGGGCGAGGTCATCGAGGCCCGGTATGGCCCCGCGACCCTGTGGCGGGAGGGCGGCGCCGTGCCCCCGGCCGAGCGCACCGCTTCCGCGCCCCCGCCGCGGCCCGCGCTTCCGGCCTGGCTCGAAGCGCCCGTGCCCTCGGAAACCGATGCGGCGCCTCCGGTGACGCCCTCGCGCGCCCTCGGCGCCGCCGATACCCGCCGCGAGCCGGGCCGGCGCCAGGCCGACAGCGAGGCGCGTCGGCGCGGCACCCTGATCCATTCCCTCGTCGAGCACCTGCCCCGGATCGAGCCCGGCCAGCGCGAGGCGGCGGCCACCGCCTTCGTGCGCGCCCGCGCCCCGGCGCTGGAGCGGCCCAAGCAGGCGGCCATCGTCAGCGCGACCCTGCGCCTCCTGGAGGAACCCGATCTCGCGCCGCTCTTCGCCCGTGATGCCCGGGCCGAGGTAACGCTCTCGGGACGGGTGACGGCAGGGGGCGTCGCCCGCCCGGTCTTCGGCCGGGTCGACCGCCTGGCGATCTCGGGCGACACGGTCTGGGTGGCGGATTTCAAGACGGGCCGGCCGCCGGCGGCGGGAGCCCCTCTGCCCCGCGCGGAGGCCGGGCAAATCGCCCTCTACGCGGCACTCCTCGCCGAGATCTACCCGGCACACCGGGTCATCCCGATGCTGGTCTGGACCTCGGGGCCGACGATCCGCCGGCTTTCGGCCGACGAGATCGCGGATGCCCTCGCGGCCCTGGCGCAGCGCGCCGCGTGAGGAGCCCTAGCGCCGTCCGCCCGCCGCCCTGCGGCGCGGTGCGGCGGCGCCTGCATCCTCCTCGAACAGTTCGGCGAGCTTTTCCGTCATCGCGCCGCCGAGCTCCTCGGCGTCGATGATGGTCACGGCCCGGCGGTAGTAGCGCGTCACGTCGTGGCCGATGCCGATGGCCAGCAGTTCCACCGGCGAGCGGGTCTCGATGTCCTCGATCATCCAGCGCAGGTGACGCTCGAGATAGTTGCCGGGGTTCACCGAGAGCGTCGAGTCGTCGACCGGCGCGCCGTCCGAGATCACCATCAGGATCTTGCGCTGCTCCGGTCGCGCCAGCAGGCGCTTGTGCGCCCAGTCCAGCGCCTCGCCGTCGATGTTCTCCTTGAGCAAGCCCTCGCGCATCATCAGCCCGAGGTTCTTGCGAGCGCGCCGCCAGGGGGCGTCCGCCGACTTATAGACGATGTGGCGCAGGTCGTTGAGGCGGCCCGGCGTGTTCGGCTTGCCGCCGGCCAGCCACGCCTCGCGCGACTGTCCACCCTTCCAGGCCCGCGTGGTGAAGCCGAGGATCTCGACCTTGACGCCGCAGCGCTCCAGCGTGCGCGCCAGGATGTCCGCGCAGGTCGCCGCCACGGTGATCGGGCGCCCGCGCATCGAGCCGGAATTGTCCAGCAGCAGGGTCACGACGGTATCGCGAAAATTCGTGTCCTTCTCGCGCTTGAAGGAGAGCGGCTGGAACGGGTCGGTGACCACGCGCACGAGGCGTGCGGGATCGAGCTGGCCCTCTTCGAGGTCGAAGTCCCAGGCGCGGTTCTGCTGGGCCAGCAGCCGGCGCTGCAGCCGGTTGGCGAGGCGCCCCACCACGCCCTGGAGATGGGCGAGCTGCTTGTCGAGGTAGGTGCGCAGGCGCGCGAGCTCGTCCGCGTCGCAGAGGTCCTCGGCGTGGATGATCTCGTCGAAGCGCGGATTGAAGACCTTATACTCGGGCCCGCGCGGCTCGTTGGTCTTCTGCGACGGCGGCCGCCACGCTTCCGAGGCTTCCTCGGAGTCGGCGTTCTCGGCCTCGTCGGGCAATTCGCCGGAGGGCGCGTCGGCGGCCTCGGTGGCGCCTTCCTGCAACTCGTCGGTCGCCTCCTGCGAGGTCTCCATCTCGGAGCGGTCGCCCTGGGACTGCTCCTCGGCCTCGCCCTCGCTCGGGGTCTGCTCGTCGTCCTGTGCCTCGTTCTCGTCCTCGTTCTCGTCGTCCTCGGGGTCGAACGGCGTCTCGTCCGCCATGTCCAGGGAGGTGAGGAGGTCGCGCACCGAACGGGCGAAGGCGCGCTGATTCTCGATGGCACCGATGAGGCCGTCGAGGTTCGGGCCGGCCTTCTCCTCGATATGCGGGCGCCAGAGATCGACGATCTTCTTGGCGGCCGCCGGGGGCGCCGCCCCGGTCAGGCGCTCACGCACCATCAGGGCGACGGCATCCTCCATCGGAGCGTCGGCCCGGTCGGTGATGTCCTCGTACTTGCCGCCGCGATGGTAGCGGTCCTCCAGCATCGCCGAGAGATTCGAGGCGACGCCGGCCATGCGCCGCGAGCCGATCGCCTCGACCCGGGCCTGCTCGACGGCGTCGAAGACCGCGCGGGCCCCGGCATTCTCCGGCGCGAGGCGGCGGTGCACGGCGACGTCGTGGCAGCCGAGGCGCAGGGCCATCGAATCGGCGTTGCCACGCAGGATCGCGACGTCCTCGGGCGTCAGCTTGCGCGGCGGCTCGGGCAGGCGTGCCTTGTCGCCGGTCAGGGCCGGCCGGTCACTGGCATAGACCACCTCGATCTCGGCGCGCTTGGCGATGGCGCGCAGGCACCCCGCCACCGAGCGCTTGAGCGGTTCGGCGACGGGCTCGCGCCGGTCGCCGGGCTTGCGGTTGGAGATGCTCACGGGCGCTGCTTCTTCACCGAATCGAAATCGAAGGGGCGGTTCAGGATGTCGTCCCACGCGTATGGGCATTCCGCCGGAAACTCATCCGGCGGAATGTGGGTCTCGTCCGAGGCCCAATCGCGCGCGTCGGGATAAGCGTGACGCAAGGCCTCGTCGATACGAGGCTTGAGGCCCGGATTGGTCGCCAGGATTCGCGCGTAGCGCCGCCGCTGCTCGCGAATTGAGAAGATCCAACTCGGCGTGCGATGCTCGGGCTGCTGGTCCCATTTCAGCATATGCATGACGAGAACGCGCAAGGAGCTCTGAAGCTTGGCGAACTCGCTCTTCGACAATCCCTCCAGCTCCTCGGCGATATGTTCGATGTCGAGCGCATCGACCCGTCCGGCCCGGAGCAGCGCGACCTGCTCCTCCACCCAGGTGTAAAGGTCGTCCTCGTAGCGTGTCCGAGCCGAGATGGCTGCCCCACCTTCGGTCGGTTCGCCCTTCAGAGCCGGCTCGCCCATCGCGTCCTCCGCTCAAAAACCCCTAGCTCAGCGCGACGTTCGACGCGCTCTCCGGCAAGTCCTTGCCGAAGGCGCGCTGGTAGAACTCCGCCACCAGGGTCCGCTCCAGCTCGTCGCACTTGTTGAGGAAGGTAACCCGGAAGGCGAAGCCGATATCCTTGAAGATGTCGGCGTTCTCGGCCCAGGTGATGACCGTGCGCGGGCTCATGACCGTGGAGAGGTCACCGTTCATGAAGGCGTTGCGGGTCAGGTCCGCGACCCGAACCATGCGGTTGACGATGTCGCGGCCGCCGTCGCGCTGGTAGTGCGCCGCCTTGGAGAGCACGATGTCGACCTCGCGGTCGTGGGCGAGGTAGTTCAGGGTGGTGACGATGGACCAGCGGTCCATCTGGCCCTGGTTGATCTGCTGGGTGCCGTGATAGAGGCCCGACGTGTCGCCCAGACCCACCGTGTTCGCCGTGGCGAACAGGCGGAAGGCCGGGTGGGGGCTGATGACCCGCTTCTGGTCGAGGAGCGTCAGCCTGCCCGAGAGTTCGAGCACGCGCTGGATCACGAACATCACGTCGGGGCGGCCGGCATCGTACTCGTCGAAGACGAGCGCGACGTTGTTCTGGAGAGCCCACGGCAGGATGCCGTCCTGGAAGGCCGTGACCTGCTTGCCGTCCTTCACCACGATCGCATCCTTGCCGACGAGGTCGATGCGCGAGACGTGGCTGTCGAGGTTGATCCGGATGCAGGGCCAGTTCAGGCGCGCGGCCACCTGCTCGATATGGGTCGACTTGCCGGTGCCGTGATAACCGGTGACCATCACGCGGCGGTTGCGGGCGAAGCCCGCCAGGATCGCCAGGGTGGTCTCGCGGTCGAAGATGTAGTCCGGATCGAGGGTGGGCACGTGCTCCTCGCTCTGCGAGAAGGCGGGCACCTGAAGGTCGAGGTCGATGCCGAAGGCCTCGCGCACGGAGACGGTCCGGTCGGGCAGCGAGGCGGGCGTGACGTCAGAAAGCATAAGGACCTCGTCGGAGCGCGGGTGCCGGGTCTTCAGGCACGAACCGCGCAGGCTGTGTCGGGTTCTGGTGTCCGCCGGCTCGATTTTCGAGCCGCGCGCGACCGCCATCTAAGGGTCGGCGCCGGGAAGCGCCAAGGGACTTGGCCACGATATAGGGCCTCGCGCGGCAATTGCCCCCCATCGAGACCGATCGGGGCGGTGAAAACCTGCATCGATCGTGCCGTGGGGACGCGGCCGGTCAGCAAAGGCCCGCGGCGCGCAGGGCGTCGTGAGCCCGGATGATGTCCCGCAGCCGCTCCTCGAAGGAGCGGTCGCCGCCGTTCGCGTCGGGATGGAAGCGCTTCACCAGGACCTTGTACTGCGCCTTGATCGCGGCGGAATCGGCGTTCTCGTCGAGGCCGAGCACGTCGAGGGCCTTGAGGGTGGCGGCCGAGTGCCGTGGGCGGCGCGGCTCGGGCGCCTTGCGGCGCGCGGTCTCGCCGACGCCCTCGGCGCGCAGGATGTCCAGCGGGTCGACATAGGCCCAGTCGCGCTTGGGAGCGCCCTTGCCCTTGGCGCGAACCTCGGCGGTCGCGGGGTTCACCCCCATCGCCCAGGTCGGGCGGTGCCCGATGATCGCGTCCTTCTGATAGGCCTGGACAGCGGCATCGTTCATGCCGTCGAAGTAGTTGTACGTGGCGTTGTAGGCGCGCACGTGATCCATGCAGAAGCGCCAGTACTGCCCCTCTGCCTTGCGGCCCTTGGGCGCGCGGTAGAGCCCGGCATTCTTGCAGCCCGGGGTCTCACAGGTCTGGGCTGCGGCCGTCTTCGGCTCGTCGCAGGACGGCTTGATGCGGATGCTGTCGAACAGGGGCGAGTTGAGATCCATGATGGGGCGATTATGAGGGGGCGGTTCGCAGACACAAGAGCGGCGGGCCTGATGCCGCATGCGGCCGCCGGGGGTTGACGCGTGAGACCGGACGAAGGCTCCCGCGCCGGGACAATGGAGACGCCGACATGAGCGAGACCGGAACCCTGAAGGCGTGGATCGCCGAGACGCTGCAGGCCGAACTGGCGCCTCAGGTTCTCGAGGTGATCGACGAATCCCACCTGCACGCGGGCCATTCGGGCGCGCGGCCGGAGGGCGAGACGCACTTCCGACTGAATGTGGTGGCCGCCGCCTTCGAGGGGAAGAGCCGGGTGGAGCGCCACAGGCTCGTCAACGCCGTCCTCGATCCGGCCTTCAAGCGAGGCCTGCACGCGCTGGCACTGCGCGTCCGCACGCCCGCCGAGGCCGTCTGAGGATCCCCCGCCGTGGCCCTGCAATGCACGCCCCACATCGCCATCGACGAGGCGGAGTTGGAGGAGACCTTCGTGCGCGCCTCCGGCCCCGGCGGGCAGAACGTCAACAAGCTCTCCACGGCCGTGCAGTTGCGCTTCGACGCCCGGCGGTCGGCCTCCCTGCCGGACGCCGTGGCCGTGCGGCTGATGCGGCTCGCGGGCCGGCGCCTCACCGTCGACGGCGTCATCGTCATCAGCGCCCAGCGCTTCCGGACGCAGGACCGCAACCGGGCCGATGCCCGCGAGCGGCTGGCCGAGCTGGTGGCCGAGGCGGCGGTGCCGCCGACGCCCCGGCGCGCTACGCGCCCGACGCTCGCCTCGAAGAAGCGCCGCCTCGACGACAAGTCGAAGCGGAGCGCCACCAAGCGCCTGCGCGGGAGCGGCGTCGACTGAGCCGGCGACTCAGATCTTGGCCGCCGCCGTGCCGTCCGGCGGGTGCGTCTCGACCTCGCCGCTGACATAGGCGCTGCCGGGCTTCATGATCGTCAGCACCAGGGCGATGAGGGCCAGGAGCGCCGAGACGGCGGCCGGGAACAGGAAGGCGTCCTCGCCGTACCGTAGCTGCAGGAAGCCGCCGATCACCGCGCCGGTGCTCAGCGCCGCCCAGAGGGGGGCCTGAATCCAGAACGAGGGCGCGACGGTGCCGAGCATCAGGTTCGCGAGGCCGGTGCCGAAACGCACCACCGCGCCGGTGACGTAGGTCAGCGCGAGGCTGCGGCCGCCCTCGTCCTGCAGGGTCGCGTTCTGGAGGCCGAGCGCGATCACGATGGGATAGGCGTGGAGCGGGAACGCGAAGGTCCCGTGGGGCACGATGAGGCCGATGGTGAGCAGCACCGATTGCAGCAGCAGCAGCACCGAGAGGCGCCAGCGCCCGACCCACGCGGCGATGAGCGTGCCCGCGAAGGCCCCGAAGCAGAACAGCACGATGACGGAAGCGACGCGCGAGGTGCTCTCCCAGTCGAACCGGCTCACCGAGACGCCGAACCGCGTCGTGTTTCCGCTCATGAAGGACATGAACAGCTGCGAGAATTCGAGGAAGCCGATCGAATCGGCGCAGCCCGCCACCGCCGAGAGCGCCAGCGCGAAGGGGATGCGTGTCGCGGCGCTCGCGGGAAACGACTTGTTCTGCGTCTCTGCCATAGGTTTGCTAATCCTCCGTCCCGTGTGGCGGCTGAACTACGGTGGCGTAAGGCCGGTACGCCCGGTGCGGAGCCGGACCTCGCGCAGAGGCCGCGGGCGGGGTGCACCGATGCGTCCGGGGCAACAGTCACGCTCCCGTTTGGTTCAACCGCGTCGTGCGCCAGCGCTCAAGGGCGGCAACGGAAACGTGAACGGTCCGGACGCCGGGCCACGATCACCCGGCCGGGCACGTCGACGCCGTTCTCCCGCCGCGCGACGGCCGGCGCGAAGCGTTCGAGGTCGAGGCCCGCCGCCGCCAGGGTCTCTCGCACCAGGGCGTCGCCGTGGGCGTAGCGCGCATCCGGTCCCAGGATCAGCCCGTCGCCGGAATGCGACTGCACCGTGAAAGCGAAGCGTCCGCCGGCACGCAGGACGCGGGCGCTGCCGGAGACCATGCCTAAGACGTCGCCCACGTAGATCATGACGTCGGCGGCCGTGACGCAGTCGGCCGAATCGGGGTCTTCGGCCGCGAGCGCCGCGATCAGCTCGCCCTCCACCAGCCGGTGATAGAGGCCGCGCCGCCCGGCCTCGGCCAGCATGCCGGGCGAGAGGTCGATCCCGGTCAGGTGTTCCGGGCGGCCGGCGAGGGCGGCTCCGACGAGCCCCGTGCCGCAGCCCAGATCGATCACCCGCCCGAGGGGCGCCCCCGGGCCCGCCACGGCGTCGAGGGCGTCGACCACGAGGCCGTGCCCGCGATAGGACAGGCCCTCGACGAGGTGGCGGTCGAAGCGCGGCGCGTAGGCGTCGAACAGCGCCCGGACGTAGCCCGGCGATATCGCGGTGACCGCGTCACCGGCACCGATCCGCACCAGGGCGAGGCGGGCGCCCTGCGCATCCTCGGGGTCGATGTCGAGGGCGGCGGCGTAGGCGCGCAGAGCCGCGTGGTGGTCGCCCGCCTGCCCGCCCCGCAGGTAGCGGGTCTCGCGGGCCCGGCCGAGGAGGAACCAGGCCGGGGCGAAACGCGGGGCGATCTCCAGGGTCTGCTCGGCCATCTCGGCGGCGGCGTCGGGATCGCCGTCGTCGAGGCAGCCCTGGGCGTAGTCGTAGCGCCGGTCGGCACGGAGGTCGCCGGAGGTGATCGTATGGGACATGAGGCTGCGCGGGTGCGTCGGGCGCCCTATATGGCGCGCCAATGAGTTTCAGCGCCAGCGATCTTCTCACCCTGACCCGCGAGGGCCTGTACTGCCCCCTCGGCGGCTTCCATGTCGACCCGACCTGGCCGGTCCCGCGCGCCCTCATCACCCACGGGCATGCCGACCATGCCCGGGCCGGCCACGGCCGGGTGCTGGCCACGGGTGAGACCCTGCGGATCATGGCGGTGCGCTACGGGGCGGATTTCTGCGAAAGCCGCCAGGAGGCGCCCCTCGGAGAGGCGATCCGGATCGGCGACGTCACCGTGCGCTTCGCGCCGGCCGGGCACGTGCTCGGCTCGGCCCAGATCGCGATCGAGGCGCAGGGCGTCCGGGTTGTCGTCTCGGGCGACTACAAGCGCGCCTACGACCCGACCTGCCTGCCCTTCGAGGTGGTGCCCTGCGACGTGTTCATCACCGAGGCGACCTTCGGTCTGCCGGTGTTCCGGATGCCGGACACCCGCGACGAGGTTAGAAAGCTCCTCGATTCCGTGGCCCTGTTCCCCGAGCGCGCCCACATCGTTGGCGCCTACGCGCTGGGCAAGGCGCAACGCGTGATGGCGCTCCTGCGGGAGGCCGGCTACGACCGGCCGATCTACCTCCATGGTGCCATGGAGAAGCTGACCGAGCTCTACAAGCGGGAGGGCATTCCGCTCGGCGAGACCCCCAAGGTCGTCGCCGCCGAGCGCGGCAAGCTCCACGGAGCCATCGTGCTCTGCCCGCCCTCCTCGATCCAGGACGTGTGGTCGCGCAAGTTCCCCGACCCCGTGACCTCCTTCGCCTCGGGCTGGATGCGGGTGCGGGCCCGGGCGCGCCAGAAGGGCGTCGAGCTGCCGCTCTGCATCTCCGACCATTCGGACTGGCCGGACCTCTGCCGTACGATTCTGGAGACCGGGGCCGGCGAGGTCTGGGTTACGCACGGGCAGGAGGACGCCCTGGTGCATTGGTGCGGGACGCAAGGCATCAAGGCCAAGCCGCTGCACCTGCTGGGCTACGGCGACGACGGTGAATCCGAGCCGGCCGCCGCAGCGGAGGAGGCCGCGTGAACGATTTCGCCCACCTCCTCGACCGCCTCGCCTACGAGCCGCGCCGCAACGCCAAGCTGCGCCTGTTGCAGGACTATTTCACCCACGCCCCCGACCCGGAGCGCGGCTACGCGCTCGCCGCGATGACGGGCGGCCTGACGTTTCGCGAAGCCAAGCCCGCGATGATCCGGGGCCTGGTCGAGGCGCGGGTCGACCCGGTGCTGTTCGGGCTCTCGCACAACTACGTCGGAGATCTGGCCGAGACCACGGCCCTGATCTGGCCGGCGCACGATTCCCCCTCCGCGAATGACGGCGGCTTATCCGCATCGGGCCGGCAGCGCGGGTCCCCTCTCCTGGAAGGAGAGGGACAGGGTGAGGTGCGTGGATCATCCGGAGAGGGCACACACCTCACCCCAACCCTCTCCTTCCAGGAGAGGGAGCCTCTCGCGGGCGCTCCCATCGGCCACAACAACCCGCCGCCGCACGTGCCGACGCTGGCTGAGGTGGTCGAGACGCTCGGCACCGTGAAGAAGGCTGACCTGCCCGCCCGCATCGCCGAATGGCTCGATGCGCTCGACGAGACCGGGCGCTGGGCGCTCCTGAAGCTCATCACCGGGTCGCTGCGCGTCGGCGTCTCGGCCCGGCTCGCCAAGACCGCCATCGGGGCCCTCGGCGGCCACGAGGCCGATGCGGTCGAGGAGGTCTGGCACGGGCTGGAGCCGCCCTACGCCACCCTGTTCGCCTGGGTCGAGGGCCGGGCCGAACGGCCCACCACCCTGAACCCGGCCCCGTTTCGGCCGCCCATGCTCTCCCACCCCATCGACGAGGCGGGCGACTTCGAGAAGCTCGACCCGGCGGCGTTCTCCGGCGAATGGAAGTGGGACGGTATCCGTGTCCAGCTGGTCGGTGGCCGCGACGCGGACGGCGCGCAAGTCGCCCGGATCTACTCGCGCACCGGCGAGGACATCTCCGGCGCCTTCCCGGATCTGGCCGAGGCCATCACCTTCTCGGGCGCCATCGACGGCGAATTGCTGATCCTGCGCGAGCAGCGCGTGCAGAGCTTCAACGTGCTCCAGCAGCGCCTGAACCGGAAGGCCGTGACCCCGAAGCTCCTCGAAGAATTCCCCGCCCATGTTCGCGCCTACGACCTGATGCAGGCCGGGGGCGAGGACCTGCGCCCGCTGCCCTTCACCGAGCGCCGGAGCCGGCTGGAGGCCTTCGTGGCCGCACTCGACCACGCCCGGATCGACCTCTCGCCCCTGGTGCCGTTCGCGACCTGGGAGGATCTGGCCGCCGCCCGCGCCGACCCGGCCGCCGTGGGGGCGGGCGCAGATGCCGACGCCATCGAGGGCATCATGCTGAAGGCCCGCGACAGCGCTTACCTGCCCGGGCGCCCCAAGGGTCCGTGGTGGAAGTGGAAGCGCGAGCCGTTCCGGGTCGACACCGTGATGATGTACGCCCAGCGGGGCCACGGGAAGCGCTCGTCGTTCTATTCCGACTACACCTTCGGGGTCTGGCGCGCGCGGGAGGACGGCGCGCCCGAGCTGGTGCCCGTCGGCAAGGCCTATCACGGCTTCACCGATGCCGAGCTGCAAAAGCTCGACCGCTACGTCCGCAACAACACAACCAAGCGCTTCGGCCCGGTGCGCGAGGTCGCCTACGGCCTCGACCACGGCCTCGTGCTGGAGATCGCCTTTGAGGGCGTGCAGCGCTCGACCCGGCACAAGTCCGGGGTCGCCATGCGGTTTCCCCGGGTGGCGCGCATCCGCTGGGACAAGCCGGCGGCGGAGGCCGACCGGATCGAGGCCTTGGAGACCATCCTGGCGCGGGGGATCAGCGAGATCGCGCCGGGCGAGACCCTGAAGGAGGTGGGCGCATGAGGCATTCGGGCAAGATTGGCGCGCTGCAGGGCTTGTCCGCCGGCCCGATCGCGCGACAGGCCGGCGCCACGTTCACGGTGACGACGCCGGGGCAGGGTTTTACGGACATCACCCGGGCGGTCGCGGACTTCCTGGGCCAGAGCGGCATCGCGACCGGCCTCGTCACCGTGTTCTGCCGGCACACCTCGGCCTCCCTGACGATCCAGGAGAATGCCGATCCGGACGTGCAGACCGACCTCCTCACCGCCCTCGACGGTCTGGCGCCGCGCCATGCCGGCTACGTGCACGGCGCCGAGGGGCCGGACGACATGCCCGCCCACATCCGCACGATGGTCACGGATGCGACCCTCGGCGTGCCCGTCGTCGGCGGACGCCTCGCCCTGGGAACCTGGCAGGGGATCTACCTCGTCGAGCACCGCGACCGGCCGCATCGGCGCGAGATCGTCCTGCACGCGCTCGGGGCGTGAGCCCACCTCGCTCGGGAAACCCCGGGCGGAACGCGCGCGAGGCCGGATTGACCTTCGGCCGACGGGCGGGCAGAGGGGGGCTCGGAGCCCTGGATGCGCCGGTGCGGCGTGAGGGCCGGTCGTCCCCATCGCAGAGGTGTCCCGTGGCGGATGAAACGGACGACCCGACGACCCCCGTGCGGGCCTTCCCGCCGCCCTGGATCGTGACCGAGCGGACGGCAGGCTTCTGTGTCGAGGATGCGGACGGCCTCGCCGTCGCCTGGACCTACTTCTCCGACGATGCGGACCAGCGCGCCACCGCGGGCCTGATGAGCCGCGCGGAGGCGCAGCGGATCGCCAAGGCGGTCGCGATGGTCCCCGAGATGCGCACGATCATCCGCTCGCTGCAGGATGGCTTGGCCGAGGCGGATGCCGACGGACCGCAGGCCTGACCCCATGCGGTGCGTGCCTTGCGTGCGTGCCTTGCGGGAATGTCGGGCTTCTGCGAGGGCGGTCGGACACGATCGACCGGGCCCGAGAATCGCGGGCCGGGAACCGGAGGCCATGAACCGGAGGCCATGACATGAACGGGCTCAACCTCGATTGGGTCGAGGCCATCGGATATCTCGGCACCGCGCTCACCATCACCGCCTCGGCGATGACGACCATGATTCCGCTGCGGATCATCGCCCTGGTCGCCAGCGTGGCGGTCATCACCTATGGCGGGCTGATCGGAAGCTGGCCCGTCGTCCTCACCGAGGCGATCCAGATCCCGTTCAACGCCTTCCGCCTTTGGCAGATGGTCCGCCTCGTGCGGCAGGTCGAGACGGCGGCCAACGGCGACCTCTCCCTCGACTGGCTCAGGCCCTTCGGAAACACGATCCGCTTCAAGGCCGGACAGACCGTGTTCCGCAAGGGGGAGGATGCGAACGAGATGTACTACGTCGAGGGCGGCGCCTTCCGCATTCCCGAATACGGGATCGAGGTGCGGGCCGGCGGCGTGGTGGGCGAACTCGGGCTGCTCTCGCCGGGCAACACCCGCACCGCCTCCCTGGTCTGCGTCGAGGCGGGCCAGGCGCTGCGGATCTCCTATTCGGAGGTCAAGCAACTCTACTATCAAAACCCGGAATTCGGCTTCTACTTCCTCAAGCTCACCAGCGAGCGCCTGTTCCAGAGCGCCCAGGAGCGCGCGCAACCCCTGCATCAGGCCGCGATCCCGGCTGGCAGCGAGGCGCTCTGAGCCTCGCCGAGGCTTCAGCCTCCGGCCATTACCAGCGCCCAGAAGCGCTTGTAGCGGGTGCCCGGCGCATCGACTCGCGCGATGCCGACGCGCTTCAGCTGGGGCATGAGCATATTCTTGTTGTGCTCGGGCGAGGCTTTCCAGCGGGCCAGCACCTCGTCGAAGGTCGCCGAGCCGGCGCTGAGGTTCTCGGACGCGTAGGTCCGGCCGAAGCCGGCCTCCGCCATGCGAGCATTGAAGGTGCCACCGATCTCGTGGCTCAGCCGGCCGGCCTTCGCGTTCGTGCCGGCCTGGTAGGAGGCGGCCCGGATCAGGCTCGAATCGATGACGACCGGGCCGAGCCCGTGCTGCGCGCGGTAGCGCGAGATCGCGGCGGCGGCCGCCTGCTCGTCGAGGATGACGAGACTCGTGGGCTGGTCCGGGACGAGGAGGCTCGGCGCGCCGCATCCCGCCAGCATCAGCAGGACGGACAGGCCGATGACGGTGCCCCCGAAGCGGGCGCCGCGCGAACTGGGACGAAGGGGAGGGGTAGGGACGTTGCGCATCGATGCGGGCGGATCTCGGAGGGGCGGCTGGGCGTCCCTCGCCTTGCCCTCCGATACGGCGAAAACACGGCGTCATCGTCCCGCTTGCGCACGGGCTCCGGCCCCTGTGTCCTGGGCACCACGGGAGATCGGCGTCAGATCCGCGTCCCACGGTCGCGCAAGGGTGCGCCGCAGCGCCACCCGGTGATGCGGAACTCGGGGTGCGTGCCGATCCACCGTGCGAGCTGCGGCTGGGCGACGTGCAGGCAGGCCGGAGCGTCCTCCACGTCCAGGGCGAGTTTCAGCGATTCGCAGGTGTCCGGCGCGCGGGCGAGGCAGGCGGTGAAGTACAGGAAGAACACGCCCGACATCCGTCGCCCTCCGGCAAGATCCAGAGGAAGAGAGTAGGGCTCCAGGCTTGAATAGCGAGATGGGAGGGCCGGAAAGCGATGGCGCGGGCGACGGGACTCGAACCCGCGACCTCCGGCGTGACAGGCCGGCACTCTAACCGACTGAGCTACGCCCGCATCCAATATTCGGGCTAAAGGTGACGTGGCGCGGGCGACGGGACTCGAACCCGCGACCTCCGGCGTGACAGGCCGGCACTCTAACCGACTGAGCTACGCCCGCTTGACGTCCCGCCCCGTTTCCGGCGGTGTCGGGGGTGTAGGTTCAGTGCCCTGGGCTGTCAAGCAATCCCGGGGCGCATTCGGCCGGGAATTTCCGGCGCCTGCCTTCGCCCCGGACCGCGGCCGGGAACCTGGCCAGGAACCTGGCATTGAACCCGCGTCTCTTTTCTGTCATACGCCACCTCGCGTTGAACCGCCCGGCCGATCGGGCTGCCGTGGCGGTTCGTGCTGCTCCATCAGAAGCATCAACCGAGCGCATCTCTTCGATCCGAACCGGATCGGAGCCGCTGCGCGTTCAGGAGAGCCAAATGCCCAAGCTGAAAACCAAGTCGGGCGCGAAGAAGCGCTTCAAGATCACCGGCACCGGCAAGGTCATGTACGCCCAGGCCGGCAAGCGCCACGGGATGATCAAGCGGACGACGAAGCAGATCCGCAACCTGCGCGGCACCACCACCCTGTTCGAGGGCGATGCTGCCAACGTGAAGAAGTACTTCCTGCCCAACAGCCGGTAAGCCTTCACGACGCCGACACTGCTTTTTTCGTAATCCAGGAGAACTCCCATGGCCCGCGTCAAGCGCGGCGTGACCAGTCACGCGAAGCACAAGAAAGTCCTTAAGGCCGCCCGTGGTTATTACGGCCGCCGCAAGAATACGATCCGGATCGCCAAGCAGGCGGTCGAGAAGGGCATGCAGTATGCCTACCGCGATCGGAAGAACAAGAAGCGCACGTTCCGCGCCCTCTGGATCCAGCGCCTCAACGCCGCCGTGCGCGAGCATGGCCTGACCTATTCGCGCTTCATCAACGGCCTGTCGAAGTCCGGCATCGAGGTGGACCGCAAGGCTCTGTCCGAGCTCGCCATCCACGAGCCCGCCTCTTTCGCGGCGGTGGTCGAGCTGGCCAAGGCCGCTCTCCCGGCTGCCAAGGCAGCCTGAGCCTCGGACTGTCCGGGGCGAGCCAGGCTTCGCCCCGGTCGAGCACTGATCTTCACGAAAGGCGCGGCGCCCCTGAGGGCCCCGCGCCTTTCGCGTTTCCGGTCGCGATGCTTTTTGGCCGATCGGCCGGGATTTTCCGGAGGCGACCGCTTGCATTGCGGGGCGCGACCCGCAAAACCCCACGCGACATCCGAATGACCGAGCCCGGCCGATCCCTCCCGATCGCCGCCGCCGCAGCCGGTGAGTTGAACCGATGACCGATCTCGACACCCTCGAAGGCGATTTGCTGCGGCAGGTCGCGGACGCGTCCGACGAGGCCGCGCTGGAGGCCGTGCGCGTCGCGGCGCTCGGCAAGAAGGGGTCGGTCTCCGAACTCCTGAAGACCCTCGGGGCGATGACGCCCGACGAGCGCAAGGCGCGCGGCCCCCTCATCAACGGCCTGCGCGACCGGGTGCAGGGTGCGCTGGCGACCCGGCGCGAGGCCCTGGCGGAGGCGGCGCTGGCCGCCCGCCTCGCGGCCGAGCGCATCGACGTGACCCTGCCGGTGCGCGAGGCGCCGGAGGCGCGCGGGCGCATCCACCCGATCAGCCAGGTCATGGACGAGATCACCGCGATCTTCGCCGATATGGGCTTCTCGGTGGCCGAAGGCCCCGACATCGAGACCGACGACTACAACTTCACCGCCCTCAACTTCCCGCCCGGCCACCCGGCCCGCGAGATGCACGACACCTTCTTCCTGGCCCCCGACCGCAACGGGCAGCGCAAGGTGCTTCGCACCCACACCTCACCGGTGCAGATCCGGACCATGCGGACGCAGGCGCCGCCGATCCGGGTGATCTGCCCGGGCCGGACCTACCGGCACGATTCCGACCAAACCCACACGCCGATGTTCCATCAGGTCGAGGGCCTGGTCATCGACAAGGCCGCCAACATCGCCAACCTGAAATGGGTGCTGGAGGAGTTCTGCCGCAGCTTCTTCGAGGTCGAGGCGGTGAAGATGCGCTTCCGGCCCTCGTTCTTCCCCTTCACCGAGCCCTCGGCGGAGGTCGACATCCAGTGTTCGCGGAAAGGCGGCGAGATCCGCTTCGGCGAGGGCACCGACTGGCTCGAGATCCTCGGCTGCGGCATGGTCCACCCCAACGTGCTGCGCAATTGCGGCCTCGATCCCGACAGCGTCCAGGGCTTCGCCTTCGGGGTGGGCATCGACCGCATCGCGATGCTGAAGTACGGCATGCCGGACCTGCGCCCATTCTTCGAGGCGGATGTGCGCTGGCTCGACCATTACGGCTTCCGGCCCCTCGACATTCCGAGCCTGGTCGCTGGGCTGACGAGCTGACGCGCCGTCCAGGTCCGGTGGAACCGGGCCTCACCTCTCCATCCTGATGGGCGACGGATCCTCCCGCGCGGACGGGTCCCGGGTCGCCGAGGGACGCAAGCAATGAAATTCACCCTCTCCTGGCTCAAGGACCACCTCGACGCCGAGGCCTCCCTGGACACCATCGCCGAGACGCTGACGCGGATCGGCCTGGAGGTCGAGGGCATCGAGGACAAGGCCGCGAGCCTGAAGCCCTTCGTGGTCGCCCAGGTGCTGACCGCCGAGCAGCATCCGAACGCCGACCGCCTGCGCGTCTGCACGGTGGATGCCGGCGACGGCCGTCCGGTGCAGGTGGTGTGCGGGGCCCCCAACGCCCGGGCCGGGATGAAGACGGTGTTCGCCCCGCCCGGCACCTACGTGCCTGGGCTCGACAAGACCCTGGCGGTCGGCACCATCCGCGGCGTCGAGAGCCTGGGCATGCTGTGCTCGGGGGCCGAACTCGGCCTCGGCGAGGAGGCGAACGGTATCCTCGATCTTCCAGAGGACGCGCCCACGGGCCAGCCCTACGCCCTCTACGCCCGGCTCGACGATCCCGTCATCGAGATCAATCTCACGCCGAACCGGCCCGACTGCACCGCGATCCACGGCATCGCGCGCGATCTCGCCGCCACCGGCCTCGGCGGCCTCAAGCGCGAGCCGCAGCCGCCGGTACGCGGGGAGGGTGCTTGCCCCGTGACGGTCACCCTCGATTTCGAAGCCCACGATCGGGGGCTGTGCCCCTACTTCACCCTGCGCCTCGTGCGCGGCGTCAAGAACGGCCCGTCGCCGGACTGGATGCAGAGGCGCTTGCGCGCCATCGGCCTGCGCCCAATCAACGCGCTGGTCGACATCACCAATTACCTGACCTTCGACCGGGGCCGCCCCCTCCACGTCTTCGACGCCGCCAAGGTGCAGGGCGGCCTCGTGGTGCGCCGCGCCCAGGAGGGCGAGACCCTGAAGGCCCTCGACGGGCGGACCTACACGCTCACCGGCGACAGCGTGGTCATCGCGGATGCCAACGGGCCGGAATCTATCGGCGGCATCATCGGCGGCGAAGCCTCCGGCTGCGACGCGGACACCGTCGACGTGCTCATCGAATCGGCCCTCTGGGACCCCGTGAACATCGCACAGTCCGGCCGGCGCCTCGGCATCATCACCGATGCCCGCTACCGCTTCGAGCGCGGCGTCGATCCGGCCTACACCCTGCCGGGCCTCGACCTCGCCACCCGTCTCGTCCTCGAGATCTGCGGCGGCACGCCGAGCGAGCCCGTGATCGTGGGCGAGCCCCCGGCCACCGAGCGCGTCATCGACTTCCCCTGGACCGAGACCCGCCGCCTCGCCGGCATCGAACTCTCCCGCGCCGAGATGAAGGTGACCCTGGAGGCGCTGGGCTTCCACGTGGCCGGTACGGGCGACCGCGTGAAGGTGCTCACGCCCTCCTGGCGCCCCGACGTGGAGGGCAAGGCCGACCTCGTCGAGGAGATCGTGCGCATCGCGGGCCTCGACCGGATCGAGCCCAAGCCCCTGCCGCGCATCGAGGCGGCCGTGGGCAAGCCGGTCCTCACCGTGATGCAGAAGCGCACCCGGCAGGCCAAGCGAGCGCTCGCCAGCCGCGGCCTCGTCGAGGCGGTGACCTGGTCGTTCATCCCGCACGACGATGCCGTGCTGTTCGGCGGCGGCGGCGCGGACCTGGCCCTCGCCAATCCCATCGCGGCCGACCTCTCCGACATGCGCCCGAGCCTCGTGCCGGGCCTGCTGCGCGCCGCCCAGCGCAACGCCGACAGGGGCAGCGCCGACGTCGCGCTGTTCGAGGTCGGCCAGTGCTTCGCCACCGACCAGCCCGAGGGACAGACCATCCGGGTGGCGGCGATCCGCCGGGGCAGCGCGACCCATGCGGGCGCCGGCCGCCACTGGGACGGGGGCGCCGGCGCGGTCGACGCCTTCGATGCCAAGGCCGACGCGCTGGCACTCCTGGCTGCCCTCGGGGTTCCGGCCGGCGGCCTGCAGGTCGTGGCCGGAGGTCCCACCTGGCTGCATCCCGGCCGCTCGGGCACCCTGCAGTTCGGACCGAAGAACCCGGTCGGGTTCTTCGGCGAGGTGCATCCGCGCGTGATGAAGGCCCTCGACCTCAAGGGCCAGCTCGTCGCCTTCGAGATCACCCTCGACGCGGTGCCGCTCCCGAAATACCGTCCGACCAAGGTCAAGCCGGCCCTCGCCCTGTCCGACTTCCAGCCGATCTCCCGCGACTTCGCCTTCGTGGTCGGTCGCGACGTCGCCGCCGGGGACGTGGTCAAGGCGGCTCAAGGGGCCGAGCGCAAGCTGATCACCGGGATCGACGTGTTCGACATCTACGAGGGTGTCGGCATTCCGGAGGGTTCGAAGTCGGTGGCGATCGCGGTGCGGCTCCAACCCGTGGAACGCACCCTGACCGATGCCGAGATCGAGGCGGTGACCGCCCGGATCGTGGCCGAGGTCGGCCGCAAGACCGGCGCGACTCTGCGCTCCTGACACGGAAAGCCACAGATGCTCGACCCGGAACTCGTCTCCGCGCTCTCGGCGGCCAAGTACCTTCCGTCCTCCGAGATGCGCGCGGCGCTTGCGGAGCCGAGCAGTATCGCCGACGCGGTGCTCGACGTGTTGGGCCGGGTCGCCGATGGCGGGGAGATCGACGATTCGGAGTCCAACCTGCTGTTCTGGGGCCTGCACGTTCTGGCTGGCGCCCGCGAGACGCGGGTGTTCAGGCCGCTGGTGCGGATGCTCCGCCTGGACGGCGAAACCCTCGACCTGCTTCTCGGCGATGCGCTGACCGAGACGCTGGCTAGGATCCTCGTGAGCGTCTTCGACGGCGACATCGCGCCGCTCGGTGCCCTGCTGGTCGACAGCACGGGCGACGGCACGGCGCGCTACGAGGGCTTCACGGCCCTAACTTACCTGACGCAGACCGGGCGGGTTCCCCGCGAGCAGACACGCGACCTGCTCGTGCGCTTCGACGAGAAGCGCGCTGCCGTCGAGGGCGACATCGCCTGGGCCGGCTGGGAGGAGGCCATCGCGCTCCTGGGCCTGCGCGAGCTGGAGCGCCGCGTTCAGGCGGCGCGCCGCGAGGAGCGCCTCAGTGACGAGTTCAGCGATCCGCCCTGGTTCGCCAAGACCCTGCGGCACGCGGAGGCGCGGCCCGACGACCTGACACGCTTCGATGCCCACCGCTTCGGGACCCTGGACGATCCCGTCGCCGCTCTGGCCTGGACCGCCGAGGGCGTCGGTCAGCCCGTGCGCAACCCGTTGAAGAATGTCGGTCGCAACGATCCGTGCCCTTGCGGCAGCGGCAAGAAGTTCAAGAAGTGCTGCCTCGACAAGGTCGCTTCCTGACGCGGAACCGGACCGTCGCCACCGACGCGCGGCGGCTTGGCCGGCCGAATTCCGCTTAGGCGAGTTCACCCGTCGGCGCCCGTGGCGAACCGGTAGCGCGCCGTGGTTGATCGTGAACATTCTGTAATTATCGATGGGTCAGGGAGCGTTTTAATCCCTGTCGGAGCGAACAAAATACCAGCATAGCGGGGTGCGATTTGGCCCCTCCAGCCTTGGCCGCCCCCTTGTGCGGGACAGCGTGACCGAACATATTTCGGTGCGAGGCGTCGCATGGCGCCAGAGGTCGTGTGCGTGAGCCTCATTCCGAAATCACACGCTGAGAGAGCTTCCAAGGGAAACTCCCATGGCATTCGATAACAGCCCCTTCCGGTACGGCGCTCAGCCGACCGGGTACGCCGGCAGCCAGGTCGAGATCGACCAGGGCCTGCGCACCTTCATGCTGGGCGTCTACAACAACATGGTCATCGGCCTCGGGATCTCCGGTCTCGTGGCGCTGGGCCTCAATATGGCCGCCGTCGCACAGACCGCGACGGGCCGCGTGGCGCTGACCCCGTTCGGCCAGCTCCTCTACACCAGCCCGCTCAAGTGGGTGATCATGCTGGCGCCCCTCGCCTTCATCTTCATCTTCTCGATGCGGATGGACCGGATGTCCGCCGCCTCGGCGCGCCTGACCTTCTTCGCCTTCGCGGCGGTGATGGGCGCCTCGATGTCCTCGCTCCTGCTCGTGTTCACGGGTGCGAGCGTCGTGCGGGTGTTCTTCATCACGGCGGCGACGTTCGGTGGCCTCAGCCTCTACGGCTACACCACCAAGCGCAGCCTGTCGGGCATGGGCTCGTTCCTGATCATGGGCCTGATCGGCCTCATCATCGCCTCGCTGGTGAACATCTTCCTCGCCTCTTCGGCGCTTCAGTTCGCGATCTCGGTGATCGGCGTCCTGATCTTCGCGGGCCTCACCGCCTACGACACGCAGAAGCTCAAGGAGATGTTTCTCTACAGCGGCGCCGATGCCGAGGGCGCGGCCAAGCTTTCCGTGAACGGTGCCCTGACGCTGTACCTGGACTTCATCAACATGTTCCAGATGCTGCTCTCGCTCCTCGGCGACCGCCGCTAAGCGACCCGGTCACTGATCACGAATGAAGAAGGCCCCGGCGGGACACCGCCGGGGCCTTCTTGCTGTCCGGCGTTTCAGGAACCGGCGCGCCGCCGCTCTGCGCAGGGCGTGGCCGGTCAAACGGCCCGTAAGGGCGGCTCCAGCACGGCCAGCACCCTGGCGAGGTCGGTGCCGCGCTTCATCACCAGCCCCGAGGCGGCCACCACCGCGTAGGCGCCCTGGCGGCGGGCGAGCTTCGGGTCCTTCTCGACGCGGTAGAGCGGCATCTCCGAGCTGCGGCGGTAAATCGAGAACACCGCCTTGTCGCGCCGGAAATCGAGGGCGTAGTCACGCCATTCGCCCTGGGAAACCATCCGTCCGTAGAGGTTGAAAATGGTGCGCAGCTCGGCGCGGTCGAAGGCGATCTGCGGGGTCACCGGCGCTGCGGGGAAGGGGATGACCCGGGCGGGAGGCTCGGGCGATCGCGGGTCGGCACCGGTTCTCTCGGTCATCGTCGCTCCTGGTCCGAGTCTGGATCGTCATCATGGTGTCGCGCCAGAGCCCCCGCAAGGGTGCCGAATCAGTGCGCGGAGCGGAAACACATCATCATGATTTCGCCGTCATCAGGCCCCGCGCCGGCCTTGATGAAAAGCGATCCCTGTGGCCGAAACTTCGTCGGCCCTGTTCCCGGTGCGGCGTCCGATCCTACCGGCTCCCCAGCTCTTCGGCCGGCGACCGGCTTGGCAGGACCGACATTCCAGAGGTTTCGAGACCCAAGGACTTCAGGCCGCCTCCTCGGAGTGCGGCCCTTTTTTTGTCCCTTGTTTTGTCCCTTGCCGGATGAGCCGTCTCCGGCGAGAAACGCCCGCGCGACGAACGGGGCGGCTCCCCGCGGGGGACGGATCGTGGTCAGCTTCGATGCCGCTTTTCGCGAGACGCTCGCGGAACTGTTCGCGTGGCGCCGCGACGTGCGCCGCTTCCGGCCCGATCCGGTGGACGAGTCCCTCCTGCGCGCCTGCCTCGACCTCGCCACGCTCAGCCCGTCCGTGGGCAACAGCCAGCCCTGGCGCTTCGTGCGGGTCTCCGATCCGGTCCGGCGGGCCTGCGTGGTCGCGAGCTTCGAGCGCTGCAACGCTGAAGCCGCCGCCGGTTACGAGGCCGAGCGCCGGGAGGCCTATGTCCGGCTGAAGCTCGCGGGCCTGCGCGAGGCGCCCGTCCACCTCGCGGTATTCTGCGACGAAGACACGGCGACCGGTCACGGCCTCGGCCGCACCACCATGCCGGAGATGCTGCGCTACTCGGTCGTCACCGCGATCCAGACCTTCTGGCTCGCCGCTCGCGCGCAGGGACTCGGCGTGGGTTGGGTCTCGATCCTGGAGCCGGATACCGTCTGCGAGACCCTCGCGGTGCCCTGTGCCTGGCACCTCGTGGCTTATCTCTGCGTCGGCTATCCGGTGGAGGAGCATGCCGATCCGGAACTCGTCCGGCACGGCTGGCAGCCGCGCCTCGGGAACGGCATGCCGCTGATCGAGCGCTGATCGCCACCCGGCCGTCGATCCCCGCAGGGTCAACGAACCCTGAAAGCAACGCTGCGGCTTTGTCCTGAAAGACGCGCCATCGCTTTACCGCATCCGGCGATACACCTCGGATAACCCCAAGTCCCCGCGTCGCTTTACCGGAACGACAACCCCGCCCTGCGGATTATCGGCGGGCCAAACGGTCACGCTTACGGGGATGTCGGGTCATGGTGCGTCAGGGAATGGGATCTATACTCGCGGCGGGCTTGATGCTCAGTCTGGGCGTTTCGGGAGGATCGGCCCTGGCCCGCGAGGTCGTGGCCTTCCAGGACGGTGTCATGCCCGGCACCATCGTGGTGCGGACCTCGGAGCGCCGGCTCTACCTCGTCAACGGCGACGGCACCGCGATCCGCTATCCCGTTGCCGTGGGCAAGCCCGGCAAGCAATGGAGCGGTGCCACCCGGATCGACGGGAAGTACGTCGAGCCAGCCTGGGCTCCGCCCCGCGAGGTCAAGCGCGACAACCCGCGCCTGCCCGCCGTGATCGCTGGCGGCTCGCCCTCCAACCCGATGGGTTCGGCCGCGCTGACCCTCGCGGGCGGCGAGTACGCCATTCACGGGACCAACCGCCCGAACTCGATCGGAACCTACGCGTCCTACGGCTGCATCCGCATGTACAATCAGGACGTGGTCGACCTCTACGAGCGTGTCTCGGTGGGCACGCAGGTCTACGTGACCCGCTGAGGAACCTTCCCCGCCGGCCGTGCAGGCGGCTGCGAGCATCACGGGATGGCACGCAGGGGAGGAACTCGCCACGGGCGGGACCAAGCGCTTGCCATCACCGGCGTGGAAGCGCGATGCGACAGAGCGGACGGTTCATCGTGCCGTACCCGGCTCCATTGGGTCGATCCGAGCGCTTCCCGCATATGCCTGTGACAACCGTGGTTGATCGATCGGAGATGGCGCGCGACGTACTCGAACGGTCGCGCCGGAATCTCGTCCATTTGTTGAGCGTCCTGATCAATTTATATCAGTTAGACTCAGCGTGATCGTGAATAGAGCCGTCGCTAGGCATTTTGAATAATGTCCCGCGAAGGGGCTGTCGGTCACATTTATTTGTTGGGCCGATGTTTTTTCGAAGCGTCGCCACATAATTGTTTTCTCGCATTCAATGAGTGTTTGCGGGAGGTTCGGATCAGATGTCGATTGCGTCGGCGGTGCCCGCGCTGCGTGCAGCAGGTTTGGTCGGCGTCTGGGAGACGAACGTCGCGGCCGGCCAATCCATCCTTGACGAGGGCGCCGCTTCTCTTCTGGCTGGCAATGCCAGCCTTGCAGGCCAACCGATCCCGATGGAGGTCGCGCTCTCCCGCACCCATCCGGAGGATCGGCCCTGGGTCTTCGAGCGCATACGCCAGGTCCGGCGGACGGGCGGTCCGTTCGCGGCCGAGTTCCGGGTCCTGACCGAGG
The DNA here is from genome assembly GCF_022829285.1 of Methylobacterium sp. J-078. GTDB lineage: Bacteria > Pseudomonadota > Alphaproteobacteria > Rhizobiales > Beijerinckiaceae > Methylobacterium. Next base: position 194,060 of record NZ_JAKSYI010000060.1, on the reverse strand, counting down.
GCGGTCATGTCCGCTGGGTTCTCAACCGGGGCATCCTCAGGGCGGACGGCCAGGGTGCCATGCACGGACTGGGGGCCTACATCGACACGACGGACAGCCACGGTCATCCTTTCCTCACCGCCCCGTCTCCCGATCAGGACGCCGCCGATCGCCTCGCGCTCGCGGCCGATCGCTGCATCGAAGCGCACGCCGCGCTGAAGTCGGGCGGTCATACGGATCTGCGGCTCCGCGCGGAATCTCTGCTGATCGGTATCGGGCGGGCGCTCGCGAAGCGTCGAGACTGACCGCGCGCGGTGAAATCCGCGACGCCGCGCCCGCCGGTTGGATCGTCTCGCGATATCTCTTCGGAGCCGAGCGCGACGACGATTGCGTTCGTGGCTGGGGTGGCGTCGACGCCGGTACGGGCGTCGATCACAGGGTTCGTTCCAGATGGCGACGATCGTGCTCCCGTCGCTCTTTGGCATCATCGGCGCATGGCCGGCCGGAGACCTTGGTCGGCCGTCGTCGTCGGCGGTAGTAAAAGCCTTCGTGCCGGCGCGGTTGCGCGGGACCGATCATGCGCAGCGTGGACCAGGCTTGCTGGGACGGTGCAGGTTCCACTCCGGCGTCGGCCACGCGAGCGATTGGGCCCGAGCTATTTCAACGTCCAACCGGCCCCGGAGCGGATGGGCCATCGAGCCGGAGCGACCCGGCAGGAACCGCTACGGGCGCCAGAGATCGCCGACCACCACAAGGGTGAAGCGGTACACGATGTACACCCGCCTGCGTGCTGCGCGTAGGCCCGTCGCGTCCACATCGTCGATCAGATCCATAGCCCAACTCAGCCCGCCTGGAATCGCTCGCGAGAACAACAACTTAAGGAAGCCTCAACAAGGTAAAGCAAGATGGTGGATCGCTTGATGCAAAGCTTCGGCCAATCTTCGCTGATCCGGTCGCGTGAGCCCAAGTGCGCCGCCCGATGGACATGATGCGCCTGGCCGCCGAGCCCGTTTTCCCTGCGGGAACTGTTGGAGGGTGAAGGCAAGGACCCGATCCCGAATGGTCCGCAGCCCAACACTGCCGAGCGCGGCTCCTCGGGCTGGCGCAATGCGAAAGTCCATTTCCTGATCTGGGTCCATAGCGTCGCGGCGCGGTCGGCCGTGCTGATGCACCGATGCAGAATGCCTGGAATTTGGATCGCCACCCGGGCGTGGTATCCGGTACCGCCACATTTCCGCATCCGCTCGACGGACGTCCCCGCACCGTGAGAACGACAGCATGCCGCCTTGAGCGACAATGCTGCTTGGAGTCACGTGATGGAACGGTCAAGAAGCGAGAAGGCACAGTTGTGAAAGAGGTGGCGTAGACCCCGATCGAGTAGTTGAAATGATAGACAAGCCCAATGCTATCAGTCCGTGGCGCTTATCGATTGCGCCCATGATGGACTGGACCGACCGTTACTGTCGTGCCTTCCACCGAACCCTGTCGCGGCGCGCCCGCCTCTACACCGAGATGGTCACCACCGGGGCGGTCATCCACGGACCCCGCGACCGTCTGCTCGGCTTCGCTGACATCGAGCATCCGGTGGCGGTGCAGCTCGGCGGTTCGAACCCGGCCGACCTCGCCGAGGCCGCGCGGATCGCCGAGGGCTACGGCTACGACGAGGTCAATCTCAATGTCGGTTGCCCCTCCGACCGGGTGCAGGACGGGCGCTTCGGTGCCTGCCTGATGCGCGAGCCCGCCGTGGTGGCCGCCTGCGTCGCCGCCATGAAGGCGGCGGTGTCGGTGCCGGTGACGGTGAAGTGCCGGATCGGCGTCGACGACCAGGACACCGAGCAGGCCCTCGACGCTCTGACGGACGCGGTGATCGCGGCGGGCGTCGACGGCCTCGTGGTGCATGCCCGCAAGGCCTGGCTCCAGGGTCTCTCGCCCAAGGAGAACCGCGACGTGCCGCCCCTGGACTACCCGCGGGTGGCGCGGCTGAAGCGGTCCCATCCCGGCCTGCCCATCGCCATCAACGGCGGCATCGCCACCATCGCGGAGGCGGCGGCCCATCTCGCGGAGGTCGACGGCGTGATGATCGGCCGGGCCGCCTACAGCGATCCGGCCCTCCTCCTCGCGGTCGATCCGGTCCTGTTCGGCGAGCCTGCCCCGGTCGCCGACCCGTTCGCGGCCCTGGAGGCGTTCGAGCCGGTGATCGCCGGCTTCCTGCAGGAGGGCGTGCGCCTGCATGCGGTGACGCGGCACATGCTCGGCCTGTTCAACGGCCGCCCGGGCGCCCGCGCCTATCGCCGTCATCTCTCGACGGCCGGGACCCAAGCGGACGCCGACCTCGCGACCCTGCGCGCGGCGATCGCCCAGGTGTCCCGCCACGGCCCCGTCTCGGAGCAGAGCGCCCGAGATGCCGTCGCTGCGCAGGACGCCGCGTAACTTCGGGGCGCGGCGACAATCGTCTCGGTTCTACTTCGCTGGCAAATCACTTGACGGGCAAAGCGAAGTTGTTGCCGATTCAGCACGGCGCGATCCCGCGTATAATATGACAGGATTATGAACAAGCGCGAAACGTAAGCCTCGCTATTCAGTCCCTCCGTCCGGTGGACGGAAGCAGGGGGCGAATCATGCGGTTCCAATACGGGGTTTCGACGGCAGCCATCATACTCTCGGCGACGGGCTTAGCCTCGGCGCAGGCGCAGACGGCCAACATCACGCCGGCCAACGCGAATGTCCTGAACCTGCTCGGACCGTTCCTCGCCCTCAATGCCAGCCCGGTCGGCCAGGCGACGCTTCAACTCAACCTCTCCCAGGCCATCGCCACCAACAACCAGTCGACGCCGCAGCAGCGGGCGCTCGCCATCAGCGACAAGGCTCTGCCGGGCAGCACGCCCTTCCTCGGCACGATCACCCTCATCAACGGCTCGGTGGTCAATCTGGGCCCGGCGGACAACCTGGCCGGCGGCCTGCCGCTCCAGGCGATCCAGAGCAATCCGGGAACGCCGGGCACCATCAACCCGGTCCAGCCGGTGGGCGGTTACGGTACGGTCCTGGGCCCGCTCTACCAGCAGGGAATCCGCGCCAGCACGGCGACGACAGGGCCGCTCGCCCGGACCTTCGACCTCCTCAACCGGGCCTATACCTTCACGAGCTCCGATCTCGGCGTGGCCAAGAACTACTTCGCCAACGGGGCCGCCACCAACCCGAGCGTGACGCCGGCCGGCTACGTCGCAGTCCCGGCCGTGGCGCCGGCCGGCTACACGCTGCCGCGCTTCAACGGGCTCCCCAACACCACGACCAGCGTCCTCGACATCGCCGCCGGCGTCACCAACACGCAAGCGGGTCAGGACGTCTACGGCAGCTCGCGCCCCGTCCAGGCGAGGCCGAACGCGATCAACTCGTTCGACCCGACCTCGATCAACGGGTTGACCACCAACCCCTCGTTCCCGAGCGGGCACACCAACTACGCGATCACCGATTCGATCCTGCTCGGCATGCTGACGCCGTCGCTCTACCAGAGCATGCTCCTGCGCGGGTCGGAATACGCCGACAGCCGCATCGTGCTCGGCGTCCACTATCCCCTCGACATCATCGCCAGCCGCGCCTTCGCGGCCTACGACCTCGCTCAAGCCTTCACCAACCCGGCCTACATCAACAACGCCACCACCACCGGCACCGCGATCAACCTGACGTCGCTCTTCACCCAGGCGCAGGGCGAACTCCAGGGCTACCTCTCGGCCGGCTGCGGGGCCGCCGTCGCCACCTGCGCCACCGGCGCGGCCAACACGGCGAACAACCCCTACGTCCCGTCCGCCGCCAATCAGGCTCTCTACCAGTCGCGCCTCACCTACGGCCTGCCGATCCTGACCTTCGCCCAGGCCCCCCGGGAGGCCGCGCCCGCCGGCGGGCCAGATGCCGCGATCCTGCTCGCGCCCCTCTATGGTGGCAGCAGTGACGCGGCGGCGCAGATCGCGCCGCGGGGCGGCCTCTACGGCTCGCTCCAGACCGGAACGATCAATCAGATCATCGTCAACACCGAGACGAACGCGCTGAGCGCCTTCTACGGCACACCGCTGAGCTATTGGTCGCGCATCGATCTCTACAGTGCGGCCGGCTACTTCCAGAACGTCATCGGCACCCTGTCCCTGGCCGCGAGTGACCGGGTCGCCACCGACGTCACCATCGGCCAGACCGGCGCGCTGTATGCCAACGGCACGATCGCCGGAACGGTGACGGTGGGCGCGGGCGGACTTCTGGGCGGCACCGGCACGGTGGGCGGCCTGGCGGCCCGGTCCGGCGCCGTGGTGGCGCCGGGCAACGGCATCGGCACCCTCGCGGTGGCGGGCAATGCGAGCTTCGCCCCCGGCTCCACCCTCCAGGTCGATGCGGACGCCGCAGGCCAAGCCGACCGCCTCGCGGTGGCCGGCACCGCCACCCTCAACGGCGGCACCGTCCAGGTGCAGGCTGCCGCCGGCACCTACGATCCGCGCACCGCCTACACCGTGCTCACCGCCGGCGGCGGCGTGCAGGGCCGGTTCGACGGGGTCAGTGCCAACTTCGCCTTCCTCACCCCCACCCTGCGCTACCAACCCGGGGCCGTCGACCTGACGCTGACGCTCAACGACATCGCCTTCTCCAGCATCGCCCAGACCCGCAACCAGGCCGGCGTCGCCGACGCCATCCAGGCCGCCGGGCCGGGGGCCGCCCTCTACGGCCGCACCGTCGGGCTGACCACGCCCGAGGCGCGCGCCGCTTTCGGTGCGCTCACCGGCGACATCCACGCGAGCATGGCGGGCGCGCAGTTCGAGACCGCCTTCTTCGTGCGCGAGGCCATCCTCGACCGCCTGCGCTGGGGCGCCACCCCTGGTGCGGCCGAGTTCAGCGATTACGGTGCCCTGCCGGCGGCCTACACGGCCGATCTGCCGGGCCGCGCCGCTCCGGTCGCGCCGGTGCCGGTGCGCGTCCTCGACCCGCGAGTGTTCGGGCTCTGGGGCCAGGGCTTCGGCAGCTTCGGCGAGGCCCGGACCGACGGCAACGCCGCCGGCCTGGCGCGCCAGACCTCCGGCTTCGTGCTCGGCGCGGATGCCCGCCTGGAGACGGGCTTCCGCTTCGGCGTGGCCGGCGGCTACACCGCGACCAGCCTCGACAGCACCGGGCGACTCTCCTCCGGCACCATCGAGAGCGGCTTCGGCGGCGTCTACGGCGGCTTCGAACGCGGACCCGTCGCCCTGCGCCTCGGCGCGGTCTACGCCGACCAGTCGAGCCGCCTGCGCCGGGCCGTGAGCTTTGCCGGGTTCACCGACAGCGACACGGCTCGCTATGGCGGTTCGACCGTGCAGGGCTTCGGCGAGCTCGGCTACAGGTTCTTCCTGGGCGCGCCCCAGGTCGGCCTCCTCACCAAGGGCGAGGGGCCGGTCGCGGCGATCCAGCCGGCCTATCTCGAGCCCTTCGTGGGCGGCGCCTACGTCTCGATCGGGCGGGACCGCTTCACCGAGACGGGGGGCCTGGCGGCCCTGACGGGCGCGGCGCAGACCACCGAGGTGGCGACCTCGACGGTGGGCGTTCGTGGCCAGACCAGCCTCGATCTCGGGTTCGGCGCGCCGGTCTCGCTGCACGGGCTGGTGGGCTACCGCCGGGCCTACGGCGACGTGGTGCCCAAGGCCCTCCTGAGCTTCGGCACGGGCCCGGCCTTCCTCACGGCGGGCACCCCGATCAGCCGGGACGCGCTGGTGGCCGAGGCCGGGCTCGACGTAAGGGTGGCGCGCGACGCCACGCTGGGCGTGGCCTATACGGGCCAAGTCGGCGAGCGGGCGCAGGACCATGCCGTCAAGGGCAACTTCACCTATCGGTTCTGAGCGCGCACGAGACGCCGTCCTCCGGGGCGGCGTCTCGCCTCTCAGCGGTCCCGCAGGATGAGCCGGTCGCCGCGGACTTCGAAGGAGGCCAGCCGGTCGAGGAAGGTCATGCCGAGAAGATTCTCGCGCAGGGCCCCGGGGCGGCTGACCAGGGCGGGCACGCGCCGCTCCACGATCGAGCCGACCTGCAGGCTATCCAGGAAGGCGGGGGCCGCCACGGTGACGCCGTTGGCGGTGGAGACGCGCACGCTGAACTCGGATTCCGCCGGGCGGATACCGAGTTCGGCAGCGCTCTCGGCGGTGAGGACCACGGAACTCGCCCCGGTGTCGAACTGGAAGCCCTGCGGCCGGCCGTTCACCTCGGCCCGGACGTGGAAATTGCCGTCGCTGCGTCGGGTGATCGTCACCGTTCCGTCCGCGCCCGTGACGGCGCTGCCGGGCCGAACCGCGCCGAGCATCCGGTCGCCGAGGGTCCGGGCCTCGTCGCGATAGGCGTAGCCCGCCACCAGGGCCGCGCCGAGGACGCCCCAGATCAGGAGCGCGGTGACGTTCGCGCTCATCCGGCTGCGGAACTGGTGCCAGAACCCCGCCACGATCACGGTGAGCAGGCCCGTGGTCATGGCCACCTGCGCGAACTGGTCGGGCTCGAGACCCGCGATGCGCTGGTTGTCCCCCGACAGCAGGAGGAGCGCGAGGGCACCTCCGACAATCAGCAGCCCGATCAGCCACATGGCGCCGCTCCCGCCAGGGTCCGCGCCGGATAGGCTGCCCTCAGGCGGCCCTCCAGCGTGGCCATCACGGCCCGACGCTGGGGCTCCGACATCGAACCCCACAGGGCGATCTCGTCGCGGGTGCGGCCGCAGCCCTCGCACAGGCCGGTGGCCGCATCGAGGATGCAGAGCTTCGTGCAGGGGCTGGATGGTTTGGGGCGGATCTGGCTCATCGCTCCGATCCATGCCAGGGCGGCGGCACCCGGATCAAGCCCGGCCGGTCTCGCGGCAACCGGATCAGGCTGGGATCGCCGCGACGAGCGCGAGCAGGGCGGCGATCTCCGCGCCCTGCTGCGCGGCGCCCACCACGTCCCCGGTCTGGCCCCCGATGGCGCGGCGCGCGAGCGCCGTGACGGCGAGCGCCGCCGATACGCTCAGGACCGGCATCAGACATCCGCCCAGCGGCGGGAGCCCGAGGAGCAGGGCGAGGAGGGTCAGGGCCACGGCGAGGGCGCCGGCGGTGATCAGCGTCGCCCGGCTCGGGCGGCCGACGCTGGCGCCGGCCCCGTCCGCGCGGGCGGGCGGCAGGAGCGCCAGCGGCGCGAGGGCGACACTCCGCGACAGGGCGGCGGCGAGCATCAGGGCGAGGGCCGCCACGGCCCCCGAGCGGTCGAGGAGCGTCGCCAGGGCGCCGATGCGCAGGGCCAGCGACAGCATCAGGGCGACCCCGCCATAGGCCCCGATCCGGCTGTCGCGCATGATCTCCAGGCGCCGGGCCGGCGTCGCGCCGCCGCCGAACCCGTCGGCCACGTCCGCCAGTCCGTCCTCGTGCAGGGCTCCGGTGATCAGCACGCCCACCGTCACCGCCAGGGTCGCGGCGAGGAAGGGCCCGAGGCCGAGGCCCCAAGCGCCGAGCAGCATTCCCGCGCCGGGCAGGCCGAGGATCAGACCCGCCAGCGGCAGCATCCGGGGCAGGGTGCGGAAATCCGGTACGCCGTGCGGGTCGCCCTCGCCGGGCAGCCGCGGCACCGGCAGGCGCGAGTAGAAGCGCAGGCAGCCGGCCAGATCGTAGGCGAGGGCAGCGCCCGGAAAGGCGGGCTCGACCGTCTCATGCATCGCGAACCGGCCCGCCTTCACCACCCGTGCCCGGGCCGTTATAGCTCCCGCGACGGGCGGCCCGCCATCCTGGCGCCGGGGCCGGCCACCGGATTTGCCCCATGACCGACGTTGACCAGACCGCCGCCACGCCGTTCGACGATATCCGTCGCCTCGTCGCGTCCCTGCCGGGGCCGGACCGGGACGCGGTGGCGATGGTGGCCGAGCGCGACGCGACCCTGACGAAGCCGGCCGGGTCCCTCGGCCGCCTCGAGCACCTCGTCTCCTGGCTCGCCGCCTGGCAGGGCAAGGGCCAGCCGACCCTCGACCGCCCGCTGGTCTGCGTCTTCGCCGGCAGCCACGGCGTCACGGCGCGCGGCGTTTCGGCCTTTCCGGATGCGGTGAACCGCCAGATGCTCGACAACTTCGCGGCCGGCGGCGGGGCGATCAACCAAATCTGTGCCGCTTACGGCCTCGGCTTCAAGGTGTTCGACCTCGCCATCGATATGCCAACCGGCGACATCACGGTGGGACCGGCCTTCGACGAGAAGGCCTGCGTGGCCACCATGGCGTTCGGTATGGAGGCGGTGGCCGCCGGAACCGACTGCCTGGCGCTGGGCGAGATGGGCATCGGCAACACCACCGTCGCGGCGGCGATCTACGCGGCCCTCTATGGGGGCGAGGCCGCCCACTGGGTCGGGCGCGGCACCGGGGTCGACGCCGCGGGGCTCGCCCGCAAGGTCGCGGCGGTGGAGGCCGCGCTCGCCCACCATGCCGGGCATCTCGACGATCCCCTGGAGATTCTGGCACGCCTCGGCGGCCGGGAAATCGCCGCCATGGCGGGGGCGATCCTGGCGGCCCGTCTCCAGCGGGTGCCCGTGGTGCTCGACGGCTACGTGGCGACGGCCGCCGCCGCCATCCTGCACCGCCTCGATCCGACGCTTCTCGACCATTGCCTCGCCGGGCACGTCTCGGCGGAGGGCGCGCACGCGGACGTGCTGGAGCGCCTCGGCCTCGTGCCGCTGCTGGCGCTCGGCATGCGCCTCGGCGAGGCTTCGGGCGCCGCCCTGGCGCTCGGTCTCCTCAAGGGCGCGCTCGCCTGCCACCGCGACATGGCGACCTTCGCGCAGGCCGGGGTCTCGGAGCGCAGCGCGGGCTGATCCTCAAGCGGCGCGGGCACGCCTCTCGGCGGGGGCGGTCTGGGCCTCGCCCGGCACCTCGATGGCGGGCAGCGTATCCATCACCCGGCTCGCGGGGAGGATCACCACGACCTCGGTGCCCTCGCGCGGCCGCGACTTCAGCTGGAAGTTGCCGCCGTGCAGGTCCACGAGGCCCTTCACGATGGGCAGGCCGAGGCCCGAGCCCTGCTCGGCCGTCTTGATCGCCAGCGACCCGCGCCCGAAGGACGACATCACGGTGCCGATCTCGTCCTCGGGAATCCCGGGGCCGCTGTCCTTCATGCTGACATACTGGCCGCCCGACGAGGTCCAGCCGACCTTGATGGTGATCTCGCCCCCCGGCGGCGTGAACTTCACGGCGTTCGAGAGCAGGTTCAGGACGATCTGGCGCAGCGCCCGCTCGTCCGCCCAGAGGCGGGGCAGGGTGGCGTCGATGAACTCGTGGATCGTCTGGTTCTTGCCCCGGGCCCTGAGGCCCATCATGTGCCGGCAATCCTCCACGACGTGGCCGAGCTGCATGGCCTCCTCGTTGAGTTCGTAGCGGCCGGCCTCGATCCGCGACAGGTCGAGGATCTCGTTGATGAGGTTCAGGAGGTGCAGGCCGCTGTCGTGGATGTCGGCGGCGTATTCCTTGTACGAGGCCGCCACGTGGGCGCCGAACACCTCGTTCTTCATCACCTCCGAGAATCCCAGGATCGCGTTGAGCGGCGTGCGCAGCTCGTGGCTCATGGTGGCGAGGAAGCGGGATTTGGCGAGGTTGGCTTCCTCCGCGCGCCGGCGCGCCTCGTCGGAATTCGCCTTGGCCTGCTCGAGCTCGCCGAAGATCGCATCCTTCTCGGCCTGGGATTGCAGGGCCTCGACGGTGGCGGCGTAGACGCGGCGGGCGAGCCCCATGAAGAAGATCTGCGCGCCCACCACCATGGTGACCAGCATCATCGTGTTCACGTCCTGCGACACGGCCAGGAGCGAGAGGGCAGCGACGCAGAGGGGAACGAGGGCCGCGACGGCCGCCGCCGGCAGCGTGGCGGCGAGCATGGTGGCCACGGCCGCCACGATGACGAGTCCGAACAGCACGAAGGTGAGCGCCCCGGAGGCGCCGACGAGCACCATCATGCCCCAGGCGGTGCTCTGGAGAAATTCGGCCGCCATGAAGGTCCGGCGCCACCGCCAGACCGAGACCTGCGCGGGATCCTGCGCCAGGAAGCGCCGGGTCAGCAGAGTCGACAGCGTCACCGTGGCGAGCAGGCAGAGGCCCCAGGCCGCCGCGATCACGGGGGGAGTCCACACGGATGCGATGCCCGCGACCGCGAGGCCGAGCAGCCCCAGGGGGATCACAGCCCCCGCGCGGTGCTGGGCGTAGGCGCGGATGAGTTCGTAGTCGAAGGCGCGTTCCAGCCCGCTCGTCGAGGTGAGCTTCTCGCGGGCCGAGCGCATGTCGCGCGCGACCTCGCGGCGGCGGGCCGCTTCCTGCGCGGAGGGTCCGCGGCCACGCTGTATCATCTCCGCAGTCAGGTCGGTCATCACCGTCTTGAGGATTCGGGGAGGCGTCGCGATCCCGATGAGGGGACCACCGACAGGCCGGGATACGACCGCGCCGAGAGTGCGGGGGATGTGTTAAGAACCGCCTGCCCGGATGGGCGGCATTGTCCGGATTTTCTCAAGTTTTCGTCCGCCGCGCGCGATCCCACGCCGGTATTCACGGTGATGCCGTTCTCCGGCCGGGCGGGCGCAGGTGCGCTGGCGCACACGAATCGGGGCGCGCAAGGATTAGCTCTGTTCCAAACTGCGCGCCTGGAGGCCGGGATGCTGAAACTCACCGTCAACGGAGTCGCCCACGAGGTCGACGCCGACCCGGAGATGCCGCTCCTCTGGGCCCTGCGCGACCACCTGAACCAGACCGGTACGAAGTACGGCTGCGGCATCGCCCAGTGCGGCGCCTGTACGGTCCATCTCGACGGCCAGCCGGTCCGCGCCTGTCAGACCCGGATCGGCGACATCGGTGAGGCCAAGATCACCACCATCGAGGGCGTCTCCGGCAAGGTCGCCGATGCGGTGCGCACCGCCTGGCGCGGCCTGGACGTGGTCCAGTGCGGCTACTGCCAGTCCGGCCAGATCATGTCGGCGATCGGGCTCCTGTCCGAGAACCGCAAGCCGACCGATGCGGACATCGACGGCGCCATGGACGGCAATGTCTGCCGCTGCGGCACCTACCAGCGCATTCGCGCGGCGATCCACGAGGCGGCGCGAACCCTCGCCTGAGCCGCGCCCCCTTCGCCAACGAATTCTTCGATCTCCCGAATCCCGCGTCTGAACTGGAGCCACCCATGCTAAAGGTCCGTCAGGCCGCCCCGCCCGTGCCGTCCCGCCGCGCCTTCCTCGGCGGCGCCACCGTGGCCGCCGGGGCCCTCGTCGTCGGCTTCACCCTCGATCCGGCGAAGTTCGCCCAGGCCGCGCCCGGCCCCGACCTCTCGGGCCTGCCGCCGATGCCGAACGCCTTCGTGCGGATCGCGGCCGACGACACCGTGACAGTGGTGATCAAGCACCTCGACATGGGCCAGGGCAACACGACGGGGCTGGCCACGATCCTGGCAGACGAGCTCGACGCGGACTGGGCCACCATCCGCACCACCTTCGCGCCGGCCGACGCCACGCTCTACAACAACTTCGCTTTCGGCCCCGTCCAGGGCACCGGCGGCTCCACCGCCATCGCCAATTCCTGGGTCCAGCTGCGCAAGGCGGGTGCGGCCGCCCGCGCCATGCTGGTGGCGGCCGCCGCCGAGCGCTGGAAGGTCCCCGCTGCCGAGATCACGGTCGCGTCCGGCACGGTGCGCCACGCGGCCTCGAACCGGCAGGCCCGGTTCGGCGAACTCGCCGAGGCCGCCGCTGCGCAAGCTGTGCCGAAGGAGCCGCGCCTCAAGGAGGCGAGCCAGTTCACCCTGATCGGCAAGAAGCTTCCCCGCCTCGATTCCGTGGCCAAGACCGACGGCACGGCGATCTACTCCCTCGACGTCCGCCGTCCCGGGCAGCTGACGGCGGTGGTCGCCCATTCGCCGCGCTTCGGCGGCACCGTGAAGAGCGTCGACGACAAGGCCGCCCGCGCGGTGGCCGGCGTGGTCGACGTGGTGACGATCCCCACCGGTGTCGCGGTGCTGGCGAAGGACACCTGGTCGGCCATGAAGGGCCGCGACGCGCTCAAGGTCACTTGGGACGACAGCGCGGCCGAGACCCGCTCGTCCGACGCGATCCTGGCCGATTTCCGCAAGCGCCTCGACAGCCCCGGCCTCGTCGCCTCGAAGAAGGGCGATGCCGCCGGCGCCATTGCCGGCTCGGCCAAGGTGCTGGAGGCCGAGTTCACCTTCCCCTACCTGGCGCACGCGGCGATGGAGCCCCTCAACGCCACCATCGAGAAGGCCTCGGACGGCACCTACGACGTCTTCGCCGGCTGCCAGCTTCAGACGATCGAGCAGGCGGTGGTGGCCGGCAATCTCGGGGTGACCACCGACAAGGTCCGCCTCCACACGCAATGGGCCGGCGGCTCGTTCGGCCGACGCGCGACGCCGAGCGCCGATTACTTCGCCGAGACCGCCTCCATCGTGCGCGCCACCGGCGGCAAGGCCCCGGTCCACCTCGTCTGGACCCGCGAGGACGACATGGCCGGCGGCTTCTACCGGCCGATGGTGGTCCACCGCCTGCGCGCCGGCCTCGACGCCAAGGGCGGGATCACGGGCTGGGAGCACCGGACCATCGGCAAGTCGATCATGATCGGCACCGCCTTCGAGACCATGATCGTGAAGGACGGCGTCGACGCGACCACGGTGGAGGGCGCCTCCGATACGCCCTACGCGCTGCCCGCCTACCGCTTCGAGGTCCACAACGCCCGCGAGGGCGTGCCCGTCCTGTGGTGGCGCTCGGTGGGCCACACCCACACCGCCCAGGCGATGGAGGTGTTCATCGACGAGCTCGCCCATGCGGCCGGCGCCGATCCCGTCGCCTACCGCCTCGGGCTGCTCGGCGGCGCCCCGCGCCTCTCCGCGACCCTCAAGCTCGCCGCCGAGAAGGCCGGTTGGGACCCGAAGAAGGCCGCCGACAAGAACCGGGGCCTCGGCGTCGCGGCGCACGAATCCTTCGGCTCCTACGTCGCCATGGTGGCGGACGTGACGGCCGAGGACGCCAAGGTGAAGGTGAACCGCATCGTGGCGGCGGTGGATGTCGGCGTCGCGGTCAACCCGGACGTGATCCGCGCCCAGGTCGAGGGTGCGGTCGGCTTCGCCCTGTCCTCTGTCCTGCGCAACAAGATCACGCTTAAGGACGGCGTGGTGCAGGAGCGGAACTTCGACTCCTACGAGCCGACCCGCATGAGCGAGATGCCGGTGGTCGAGGTCCACATCGTGCCCTCCACCGCCGCACCCACCGGCATCGGCGAGCCCGGCGTACCCGTGATCGCCCCGGCGATCTCGAACGCGATCTTCGCCGCCACCGGCCAGCGCCTGCGCTCACTGCCCCTCGACCTCAGCGGCCTGAAGGGCGCCTGAGCGGAAGCGACGACGCGGCCCCTCGTCCATGGGCGCGGGCCGCCTATCTCGGAAGGCATCATGCTCTCCGAGATCGACTCCGCCGAAACTCCGTTCGACGCCACCGTTGCGCGCCTGCGTGCCTGCCGGATCTGCCGGGACGCGCCGCTCTACGGGGCGCCCCTGCCGCAGGAGCCGCGCCCCATCGTCCAGGGGCTGGCCTCGGCCCGGCTCTGCGTGGCGAGCCAGGCGCCGGGCAACAGGGCCGACAAGAGCGGCGTCCCGTTCATGGACCCGTCGGGCACGCGGCTGCGGGACTGGCTCGGCCTCGACGAGGCGGCGTTCTACGATGCGAGTCGCCTCGCCATCGTGCCGATGGGGGCCTGCTTTCCCGGCTATGACGCCAAAGGCGGCGACAAACCCCCGCGCCGGGAATGCGCCGAGCGCTGGCGGGCGGAGCTGTTCGCCGGGCTTCCCAACCTCGAACTCATCCTGGTGATCGGCCAATACGCTCAAGCATGGCATCTCGGGCGCCAGAAGGCCGGGCTCACCGATACGGTGCGGCGCTGGCGCGAGATCCTGGCGAGCCCCGGCACGCCGCGGGTCCTGCCGCTGCCCCATCCCTCCTGGCGCAACAGCGGCTGGCTCAAGGCCAATCCCTGGTATGAGGCCGAATTGCTGCCGGTCCTCAAGACGGAGGTGGCGCGCGCGATGGCGCCCCGTTGACAGGAGCCGCCATGCGCGGGATCGCTCGCCCGCGAAACCGGAGAGAGCCATGACCGTCTTGCAGGACCCGCGCGACCGCCTGATCGTCGCCCTCGACGTGGGAACCGTGGCGGAGGCGGAGGGCCTCGTCGACCGGATCGGCGATGCCGCGACCTTCTACAAGATCGGCTACCGGCTCGCCTATGCGGGCGGGCTCGCCCTGGTGCCGCGCCTCGCCGCGACCGGCCGCAAGGTCTTCCTCGACCTCAAGCTGCACGACATCGGCAACACCGTGGAGGAGGGGGTGCGCGCGCTCACCGACCTCGGCGCCACCTTCCTCACCGTTCACGCCTATCCGCAGACCATGCGGGCGGCGATCCGCGGCCGGGGCGCGAACGGCCCGAAGATCCTCGCCGTGACGGTCCTGACCTCCTACGACGATGCGGACGCCGCCGAGGCGGGCTATGCCCTGCCGGTGGCCGAACTCGTGGCCCGTCGCGCCGGTCAGGCGGCCGAGGCCGGCATCGACGGAATCGTCTGCAGCGCCGCCGAGGCTGCGGCGGTGCGCATCCGAATCGGGACGGACCGCGCCATCGTCACCCCGGGCATCCGGCCCGCCGGTGCCGAGACCGGGGACCAGAAGCGCGTGATGACGCCCGGCGCGGCGCGCCGCATCGGGATCGACCACGTCGTGGTCGGCCGCCCGATCACCCAGGCGGCGGACCCCCGCGCGGTGGCGCAGGGCATCGTCGCGGAGATGCGGTGAGAGTTTGTCGCGTCAGGCCCTGCGGCGCAGGCTTCCAAGCAGGAAGGCGATCATCGCGGCGAGCGGCGGAGCGCCCGCGTCCGGGTAGTGGCTGACCAGGGCGGGATGACAGTAGCGGATGATGGCGGTGTGGATGCAGGCCGCCGCGATCGCGGGATCGGCGACGTCGAACTCGCCGGCTTCCATACCTTCCTCAACGAGCCGGCGTAGGACCGAGCCGATCGCGTCGATATGGGCGTGGCAGACGTCCCAGCTCTCGGTGATGGCCGCCTCGACCATCTCGTGCAGGCGAGGGTTGGCTTCGCAACGCTCGACGCAGGCCTGATGCATGACCGTGATCGTGTCGGCGATGCGCTCGGCCGCGTTTCGGCCCGGCGCGACGGCGGCGAGAGCCACGCGGCGCTCGGTGTCGTCCATCAGGCGCTTGATCACGGCCTCGTGGATCGCCTTCTTCGATTCGAAGAAGCGGTACACGTTGGCGGGGCTCATTCGCAGGGTCTTGGCGATGTCGGCGACGGTCGTCTTCTGGTAGCCGACGACGCGGAATGCCTCCTCGGCCGTCGCCAGGATGCGGCAGCGGGTGGTGGGCGCGGATTCTTCGGGGATGTCGCGGACAACGGCCGCCGTGCGGGTCATGACACTTAAACTAGGCTGTCGCCGCAGCGGCGTCAAAACCGCACCTGGAGCCTGGGGAGCGGTTTGACGGGTGATCGGAGGGATCAGGAGCCGAATTGCGAACCCAATTGCTCCAGGTATTCGGCCAGATCGACGCCGCCGACCCGCTTGCCGTAGTCGAAGCGCATGCCCTGGCGGATGTCGACGCTGCTGCTCTTCGTCGTCAGCGTGAACGGCTTGACGCAGATCCAGGCGCCGTCGCGGCGATGTTCGAAGAAGTTCAAGATCTCATGCTTGGCCATGGCGCGCTCCTGGCTGTCTCGCCATACAACGAGGCAGGACCGGAACGGTTCACCAAGGGTCGCGCTTTCACGATATTCAGTGCAAGCGTGGCCTTGAGCCTGATCTAGTGTTGCGGTGCGGGGCCGTGATGTTGCGCCGCATGGATCTGGATTGAATTCGGTTCCCCGCCTCCGTCGGAAGCGCGCCCGCCGGGGCGTATTCCCGGCGGGCGCCGATGGTGCATCAGGCGGCGCTTTTCAACGCACCCGTGCTGTCGTGAAAGTCGGGACCGTTGACGGTGCGCGTCACGTAGCCGTCGCGGATCAGGTAGTCGCCGAAACGCTCCCCGGCCTGCTTGTTGCGGGCATAGGCTGCGAAGAGCGGGTCGAGGTGGGTCTTGATCTCCGCGGCGGTGACGTCCTCGGCGTAGAGCTTGCCGAGGCGCGAGCCGTCGAAGGCCGCGCCGAGATAGAGGTGGTAGCGCTCGGGGCCGCGGCCGACGAGGCCGATCTCGGCGATGAAGGGCCGGGCGCAGCCGTTGGGGCAGCCGGTCATCCGTATGGTGATCTCGTCGTCCTGCAGGCCGTGGGAGGCGAGGCTCGCCTCCAACTCGTCCATCAGGCTCGGCAGGTAGCGCTCGCTCTCGGCGAGCGCGAGGCCGCAGGTCGGCAGGGCGACGCAGGCCATGGAGTTGCGGCGCAGGGCGCTGGCGCCCTTCATCATACCGTACTGGTCCACCAGCGCCTCGATCTCGGCGCGCTTCTCGGCCGGCACGTTGGCGATGATGACGTTCTGGTTGCCGGTCAGGCGGAAATCGCCCTGGTGAACTTCCGCGATTCGGCGCAGGCCCGTGAGCAATTGCGGGCCGCCGTCCGGATAGTCCTTGATGCGGCCCGACGCCACGTAGAGCGTGAGGTGGTGGCGCCCGTCGTCGCCCTCGGTCCAGCCGTAGCGGTCGCCGTTGCCCGTGAAGGTAAAGGGTTTCGGATCGTCCAGCTTCTTGCCGACGCGCTTCTCGACCTCGGCCCGGAAGGCGGCGAGGCCGTAGCGCTCGATGGTGTACTTCAGGCGGGCGTTCTTGCGGACCTTGCGGTTGCCCCAGTCGCGCTGCACCGTCATCACGGCCTCGGCCGCCTTCAGGGCGTCCTCGGGCTTCACGAAGCACATCACGTCGGCGGTGCGCGGGAAAGTATCGGTCTCGCCATGGGTCATGCCCATGCCCCCGCCGACCGTGACGTTCCAGCCCGTCACCTTGCCCTTCTTGTCGAGGATCGCGATGAAGCCGAGGTCGTGGGCGAAGATGTCGACCTCGTTCGAGGGCGGCACCGCCACCACGGTCTTGAACTTCCGAGGCAGGTAGGTCTTACCGTAGACGGGCTCGACCTCGGCCACCTCCTCGCCGCCAACCACGCGCTCGCCGTCGAGCCAGATCTCGCGCCAGGCGCTGGTCTTGGGCAGGAGCGAATCCGAGATGTCCTTGGCGAGTTGGTAGGCGGCCTTGTGGGCGCCGGTTTGGGCCGGGTTCGTCGCCGCCATCACGTTGCGGTTGACGTCGCCGCAGGCCGCGATGGTGTCCAGCAGCGTCGCGTCGATGGCCGCCATCGTGCGCTTGAGGTTCGACTTGATCACGCCGTGATACTGGAAGGTCTGGCGCGTCGTCGCGCGGAGAGCCCCGCCCGCATAGGTCGTGGCGATCTCGTCGAGCGCCAGCCACTGCTTCGGGGTGACGACGCCGCCGGCGATGCGCAGGCGGATCATGAAGCTGTAGGCCTTCTCGAGCTTCTTCTTGGTGCGCTCGGCCCGGATGTCGCGGTCGTCCTGCAGGTACATCCCGTGGAACTTCACGAGCTGCCCGTCATCTTCCGAGATCGCCCCGGTGGCGTGCTTCAGGAGGCCGTCGGCGAGCGTACCGCGCAGGTAGCCGCTGGCGATCTTGATGTGTTCGTTGGCAGCCAGTCCCGCCGCGCGCGCCGCTTCCGCGTCCGAGATCGGGCGGTCGGTGGGCGGGGTCTCGTAGGTGCGGGTGGTGGTCTTGTCGGCCATGGCGGGCATCCGGTTCGGGAGCTCTCCTCCCCCCTGTGGGGAGGAGTTGGAGGTGGGGGTGGTGCAGAAGGCACCGCGAGCGCTCGATCCTGCACCACCCCCACCCTCGGTCCCTCCCCGCAAGGGGGAGGGAGGGGTCTCAGTAGACGTCCTGCTGGTAGCGGTGCGCCCGCTCCAGGGCGGCCACCGCCGCCTCGGCATCCGCCGGGCTGAGGGCCTTCACGTCCTGGTAGGCCTTGACCACGGCGCCCCGCACGTCCTTGGCCATCCGGGTGGCGTCGCCGCAGACGTAGAAGCTGGCGCCGCCGTCGAGCCAGGCCACCAGTTCCTTGGCGTGCTGGGCGATGCGGTCCTGCACGTAGATCTTCTCGGGCTGGTCGCGGGAGAAGGCCACGTCGATCTGCGTGAGCGAGCCGTCCTCCAGGGCCTCCTGCCATTCGAGCTGGTACAGGAAGTCGTGGGTGAAGTGCCGGTCGCCGAAGAACAGCCAGGCGCGGCCGGGGGCCTCGACGGCGCGGCGCTCCTGCACGAAGGCGCGGAACGGGGCGACGCCGGTGCCGGGGCCGACCATGATGATGTCGGTGGCCGGGTCCTGCGGCAGGCGGAAGTGCCGGTTGGGCTTCAGCTTCACCCGCAGCTTGGCGCCGTTCTTGATCCGGTCGGCGACATGGGTGGAGGCGACGCCGGAACGGGCCCGGCCGTGGGTCTCGTAGCGCACTGCCGCGATCACGAGGTGGACCTCGTCGCCCACTTCCTTGCGCGAGGAGGCGATGGAATAGGCGCGGGGCGGCAGCGGCCGGGTGATGGTGTTGAGGTGCTCGGCGGTGATCGCGGCCGGGAAGCTCTGGATGAGGTCGATGAGGTGGCGGCCCTCGATCCAGGCCTTGGCCTCGCCGCTGTCGATGAGCTTCTGGGCCTCTCCATGGCCCGTTGCCTTGACGAAGCGCTCCACGGTGGTGGCCGACAGCGTGGTGATGTCGCGCTCGGCCAGCAGGGCCTGGCGCAAAGCCACGTCGCCGGCGAGGCCGGTGGCGGCGAGGATCTCGTCGACCAGGGCCGGGTCGTTCTCCGGATAGATCTCCAGGGAATCGCCGGGCTCGTAGGCCGGGGCGCCGTCCTCGAATTCGAGGGCGATGTGGATCGTCTCCTTGTCGGAGCGCGACGAGTTCAGGTTCACGTGGTCGATGACCTCGACCACCCGGGGCTCGCGGCTCGGCTCGACGTCGTCCTCGTCGCCTGCGGCGCGGGCGGCGAAGTCCACCGCCACGACGTTGTCGGCGCTCGGGGGGGGCGCTAGCGCCTTAAGCGTGTCCTTGATCCAGGCGGCGGCCGGCGTCTCGAAATCGAGGTCGAGATCGGCGCGTTCGTGGGCCCGGGTGCCACCCAGCGCCTCGAAGCGGGCGTCCAGCGCCTTCCCGATGGCGCAGAACTCCGCGTAGGAGGTGTCGCCGAGCGAGAGCACGCCGAACG
Source organism: Methylobacterium sp. J-078 (assembly GCF_022829285.1). Taxonomy (GTDB): domain Bacteria; phylum Pseudomonadota; class Alphaproteobacteria; order Rhizobiales; family Beijerinckiaceae; genus Methylobacterium. Next base: position 174,860 of record NZ_JAKSYI010000060.1, on the reverse strand, counting down.
AGACGCCGTCGAGGCGCGGCGCGCCGTCGCCCATCAGCTCGTTGTAGGCGCGCGTCGCGCGGGCCGGCGGCTCGCCCTCGCCCCAGGTCGCCGCGATGGCGACGATGCGCTTCTCGCCTGCGAGGCTGGCGATCTCGAGGTCGGCGAAGTCGACGACCTTCGGCTTGAAGCCGTTCTTGCGGGCGAGCTTGGCCATGTCGTTGGCGAGCGTCTCGGAATTTCCGGATTCGCTCGCGAACAGGATGGTCAGCGGCTCGGCGGCCTTCGGCGGGGCCGCTGGAGCGGCGGCGGCCTGCGGCGCCCCGCTGGCGTCGAGGCCGGCGAGGAAGCCCGCGAGCCAGGCGCGCTGAATCGGGGAGGCGGCGCCGAGGACGGCGTCGAGGCTGGCGCGTTCGGTGTCGCCGAAGGGAGCCGTGCGGGGAATGATCGCGTGTCGTGCCATGTGGGGAGCCATGTCGTCCTGAGAGGCCGGCTGTCAACGGGGTTGTCCGTTTTACAGAACGACGTCACGGTAGAAGGAGCTGCCTGCGTGTGCAGTGCAAAAGAGAACTTTATTCCCCGGCCACCACCGACAGCGTCGGCGTGAAGCGTCCGTTGGCGGGCGGGGCCGGAAGGGGCAGGGCCGTGGTGGACTTGACCTTCTCCATCGCGAACCGGGAGGTCACGTTCTTGAGGGGCAGAGTCGCGATGAGGTGCTTATAGAACGTATCGTAGGCGCGCATATCGGCGACGACGACGCGGAGCATGTAATCCACGTCTCCGGCCATGCGATAGAACTCGAGCACCTCCGGCATCGCCGAGACGGTCTCGGCGAAGCGCTCCAGCCATTCGCGGGAATGATCCGCCGTCTCGATGGAGACGAACACGGTGAGGCCGAGGCCGAGCTTCACCGGATCGAGCACGGCGACGCGCCGGTCGATGACGCCGTCCGCTTCCAGGCGCTGGATGCGCTTCCAGCACGGGGTCTGCGACAGCCCGACCTTCTCGCCGATGGTGGCGATGGACAGGGTGGCGTCGTGCTGCAGCAGCGCCAGGATCTTCAGGTCGATCGAATCCAAGCTGGCCTCGCGGGTTCGTGAGACGGACGTGCGGGTCGACACGTCGCGGCGACCCGATGAGAGGAATTTTCCTCACCGGGCAACGGAATGCGTCGTGGCCCGTTGCGCCAGGGCCACGTCCACACCCCGGGGTTGCCCCGCGCGGATGGCCGTCATGCCTTGACAGCGTTCGTTATAGCGAACATTTCAGGGGTCAGACAAGTCACCTCGCCGACCCCTTTCATCAAGTCACGTCCACCACGTCACATCGCGAAGTCTCTCATGAGTTCTCCCTTGGAACACGCGTCGCGGGATCTGGCCTCCGCGATGGCGGGTCTCGACCTGAAGGGCCGGATCGCGCTGATCGAGGCGACGGTGCCGGGCCGGCTGGTGTTCACCACCAGCCTCGGCATCGAGGACCAGGCGCTGACCCACGCGGTGGCGATGCACAAGGGTCGCACCGAGATCGTCACCCTCGACACCGGGCGGCTCTACCCCGAGACCTACGACACCTGGAGCGAGACCGAATCCGCCTACGGCATCCGCATCCGCGCCTACGCGCCCGAGCGCGAGGCCGAGGAGCGGTTCGTGGCCGCGTCCGGCATCAACGGGTTCCGCCACTCGGTCGCCGCGCGCCAGGCCTGCTGCGGCTTTCGCAAGGTCGAGCCCCTCGGACGGGCCCTGGACGGGGCCGTCGGATGGCTCACCGGCCTGCGGGCCGGGCAGTCGGCCAACCGCGCCGACACGCCGCTCGCGGAGGCCGACGCGGCGCGCGGCCTGATCAAGATCAATCCCCTGGCGGACTGGACCCGCGCCGACGTGGAGCGCTTCGTCTCCGACAACTATGTGCCCTACAACGTGCTGCACGATCGCGGCTTCCCCTCCATCGGCTGCGCGCCCTGCACCCGGGCGATCCGCGTCGGCGAGGACGAGCGCGCCGGCCGCTGGTGGTGGGAGCAGGCCTCCAAGAAGGAATGCGGCCTGCATGTCCACGGCGCGGGCGACCACGCCTCGGAAGAGACGATCGCCCCCGGCCAGGAAGCGGCCGCCTTCGAAACGAACCCAACCCCGAACGCCCTGGAGATGGCCCGATGAGCGCCGCCCCCCTCACCACTCAAGCGGCCACCACTCAAGCGGCGAGCCGGTCCGACCGGCTCACCCACCTCCAGCGCCTCGAAGCCGAGAGCATCCACATCATGCGGGAGACGGTCGCCGAGACCGAGAACCCGGTGATGCTCTATTCCATCGGCAAGGATTCGTCGGTGCTGCTGCACCTGGCGCTGAAGGCCTTCGCCCCGGGGCGGCTGCCGTTCCCGCTCATGCACATCGACACGACCTGGAAGTTCAAGGAGATGATCGCCTTCCGCGATCGGCGTGCGAAGGAGCTCGGTCTCGACCTCATCGTGCACACCAACCAGGACGGTCTCGCCCGTGGCATCGGCCCCGTGAGCCACGGCTCGGAGGTCCATACCGACGTGATGAAGACCCAGGCCCTGCGCCAGGCCCTGGACAAGCACCGGTTCGACGCGGCCTTCGGCGGCGCGCGGCGCGACGAGGAGGCGAGCCGGGCCAAGGAGCGCATCGTCTCCCTGCGCACGGCCCAGCACCGCTGGGACCCGAAGCGCCAGCGCGCCGAGCCTTGGCACCTTTACAACATGAGGAAGAAGCGCGGTGAATCGCTGCGCGTGTTCCCGCTCTCGAACTGGACCGAGCTCGACGTCTGGCTCTACATCGAGCAGGAGCAGATCCCGATCGTGCCGCTCTACTTCGCCAAGCCCCGTCCGGTGGTGGAGCGCGACGGCCAGCTCATCATGGTCGACGACGAGCGCTTGCCGCTCAACCCCGGCGAGACCCCGAAGGACGTGTCGGTCCGTTTCCGGACGCTCGGTGACTATCCGCTCACCGGGGCCGTCGAGAGCGACGCCGCGACCCTGCCGGAGATCATCGGCGAGACCCTGGCTGCCCGGACCTCGGAGCGCCAGGGCCGGGTCATCGACAAGGACGGCGCGGGCGCCATGGAGCGCAAGAAGCAGGAGGGCTATTTCTGAGATGACGATCCACCAGTCACCCGAAGCCTTCGGCTACGACGCCTTCCTGGCGGCCCACCAGAACAAGGAAGTGCTGCGCTTCATCACCTGCGGCTCCGTCGACGACGGCAAGTCGACCCTGATCGGGCGCCTCCTGCACGACACCAAGCAGATCTTCGACGACCAGGTGACGGCCCTGCAGCGCGATTCGCGCAAGCACGGCACGCAAGGCGCCGAGATCGACCTGGCGCTCCTCGTGGACGGCCTCCAGGCCGAGCGCGAGCAGGGCATCACCATCGACGTCGCCTACCGGTTCTTCTCCACGGACAAGCGCTCCTTCATCGTGGCCGACACCCCCGGCCACGAGCAATACACCCGCAACATGGCCACCGGCGCCTCGACGGCGGACGTGGCGGTGATCCTGGTGGACGCGCGCCAGGGCCTGACCCGGCAGACCAGGCGCCACGCGCTCCTGGTCTCGCTCTTGGGCATAAAGCGCGTGGCGCTCGCGGTGAACAAGATGGACCTCGTCGGCTGGTCGCAGACCCGCTTCGAAGAGCTTCTGGCGGCGTTCAAGGACTTCGCGGCGCCCCTCGGCTTCACCGAGATCCGGGCGATCCCGCTCTCGGCCAAGAACGGCGACAACGTCGTGCTGCCGGGTACCGCCGCGCCCTGGTACACCGGCACCCCGCTGCTCCAGTACCTCGAGGCGGTCCCGGTCCGCGTCGAGGAGCAGGCCGCCCCGTTCCGCATGGCGGTGCAGTGGGTCAACCGGCCGAACTCGGACTTCCGGGGCTTTGCCGGCCTCATCGCCAGCGGGCGCGTGGCCCCCGGCGACGCCGTGATCGTGGAACCCTCGGGCCGCACCTCGACCATCGCCCGCATCGTCGCCGCCGACGGCGATCTGCCCCACGCGGTGGAGGGCCAGTCCGTCACCCTGGTGCTCGCCGACGAGATCGACGCCTCGCGCGGTTCGGTCATCGTCACGGCCGACGCGCCGATGCGGGTGACCGACAGCCTCGAGGCCCGCCTGTTCTGGGCGGCCGAGACCGAGCTCCTGCCCGGCGCCACCCTGCTCGCCAAGATCGGGACCGTGACGGTGAACGCCGTCGTCACCGCGATCCGGACCCGGATCGATCCCGAGACCGGCAACCCCGAGCCGGCCGCGCGCCTCACCGCCAACGACATCGCCGACGTCACCCTGACCCTCGACCGGGCGGTGGCGGTGGATGCCTACGCGGCCAACCGCGACACCGGCGGCTTCATCCTGATCGACCGCGAGACCACCGACACGGCGGCCCTGGGCCTGATCCAGGCCGATGCGGCGGCGGCTCCGGTCAAGGAAGAGCCCGCGGCGGTCCGCGAAAAGCGCTCCGGCGGCGGCTTCCTGTCGAAGCTGCGCTGGGTCTTCGGCGGGATCTGACCGCGCCCGGATTTCGGGCCGTCCGGCCCGGCATCCGCCCGTTTGAAGCCAGAACGCCGGCCCGCCTGTCGCGGGCCGGCGTTTTTGCGTTCCGGCCTCAGGGGCCCAGCCCGAGTTCGGCCCCGAACCGCTCGGCGCAGTAGGCGGCGAGGTCGAAGCCGTCGTCGGGCACCTGGAACATGAAGCGCTCGGCGATCTGCGTGACGAGGATGTCCGGCATCGTGCGCTCGACGTAAGCCCAGTCGATTGAGGTCGACCAGATGAAGTGCACCTCGCGGAACGTCTCCGCGAGCATGATGGTCAGCATCGACGGCGCGAAATGCGCGTAGGAATCGCCGAACAGGACGAGGCGGCGCGGATCGGCGGCGGGGGACGCGTTCCGGTAGATCACGTGCGCGCCCACATGCAGGGTGTTGATGGCGCCGTCCGCCTCCCGCTTCTCGACGATGGGGCTCGCGTAGTGCCGCACGGCGTCGCGCTGGAGGTCGTAGAAGCGGGCGGGCTCCGATCGCGGCGGTTCGAGCTGGCCGCCGAGGTCGCCCTGGAACTGTTGCACCGCGAAGGGCCGTTCCGGCAGGTCATCCTGCGGCACGGCCCCGAGGGACTGGCAGAGGGCGCGATAGGCCACCATGCGTCCGGCGAAGGACCAGTGGCTGTCGGTCCGGAAGTAGAGATCCTCGTCCCGGCAGCGCTGGCGGAAGGCGGTGACGAGGTCGAGGCAGGACCGGCGCACGAGGGGATGCCAGATCAGGCTCTGGCGCAGGCGCAGGGCCGGGGACAGGCGCTGATCGATCTCGAGACCCTGCAGGAGGTGGTCGTAGACCGTCAGCTTCTCGGGCACGATCAGGTGCTGGTAGGTGGTGCCGAGGCTCTCGCAGCGCCGGCTCCGGGCGATGAGCAGCCCCTTCCAGTCCGCCAGCCGCTGCTTCATGAGGGGCGTATCGCTGAACTGGCCGATCACGTTGTTGCTGCCCGCCGTGAGAAACAGCCAGCCGTCGCGTCCCTCGTGAATGAAGGCCGCCAGCGCGTCGGGCATCCGTGATCCTTTCCGGCCTGATCTCGCCTCTCGGGGCAGCGCTTAACGCGCGGCCGGTTCACCGGCAACCGAGGCGCTGATCACGGTGTGCGATCCGGCCCCACCCGTCGGTGGGGAATCGCCGTCCGTGGGGGCGGACGGCACGCGTTCCCGAGGCCCCGAACGGGTCTGGATCTTGCTCCCATGGGTCGGCATCACTAGGGTCCGCGCGCCACCGGGGCCGGGCGTCCGACGCCCCTTCGCCCCGCGCGGCGCGACCACGAGATCAGCAGGAGCACCCCGCCATGGGCTTTTTGGCCGACGCCTTGTCCCGCGTGAAGCCGTCCGCGACGATCGCGATGACGCAGAAGGCGCGCGAGCTGAAAGCGCAGGGCATGGACGTGATCAGCCTCTCCGTGGGCGAGCCTGATTTCGACACGCCCCAGCACATCAAGGATGCCGCCATCGAGGCGATCCGCCGGGGCGAGACCAAGTATCCGCCGGTCTCCGGCATCGTCCCCCTGCGCGAGGCCATCGCGAAGAAGTTCAAGCGCGAGAACGGGCTCGACTACAAGCCCGCGCAGACCATCGTGGGCACCGGCGGCAAGCAGGTCATCTACAACGCCCTGCTGGCCACCCTGAACCCGGGCGACGAGGTGGTGATCCCGCGTCCCTACTGGGTGTCCTACCCCGAGATGGTGGTGCTGTGCGGCGGCACGCCGGTCTTCGCCGAGACCGACATGGCCCACGACTTCAAGCTCCAGCCCGAGGAGCTGGAGCGGGTGATCACGCCCAAGACCAAGTGGATCATCCTGAATTCGCCCTCCAACCCGTCGGGGGCCGCCTACGCGCATGCCGAACTCAAGAAGATCACCGACGTCCTGATGCGCCACCCGCACGTCTGGGTGCTCACCGACGACATGTACGAGCACCTGACCTACGGCGACTTCGCCTTCGTGACCCCGGCCCAGATCGAGCCCGGCCTCTACGAGCGCACGCTGACCATGAACGGCGTCTCCAAGGCCTACGCCATGACGGGCTGGCGCATCGGCTACGCCGCCGGCCCCGAGCACCTGATCAAGGCCATGGACTTCGTCCAGGGCCAGCAGACCTCGGGCGCCACCACGATCTCGCAATGGGCGGCTGTGGCCGCCCTGGAAGGCACGCAGGAACACCTCGCGGAGTTTCGCGCCGCCTTCCAGGTCCGGCGCGACCTCGTGGTCTCGATGCTCAACCAGACCAAGGGCCTCAAGTGCCCGACGCCGGAGGGGGCGTTCTACGTCTATCCCTCCTGCGCCGAGACGATCGGGCGCCGGACGCCCTCGGGCAAGGTCATCGAGACCGACGCGGATTTCGTGGGCGAACTCCTCCAGGCCGAGGGCGTCGCGGCCGTGCCCGGCTCGGCCTTCGGCCTCGGGCCGAACCTGCGCATCTCCTACGCGACCTCCAACGCCGCCCTCGAGGAGGCCTGCACGCGCATCCAGCGCTTCTGCGGCTCGCTGAGCTGATCCGCGAAGGATCCACAAAGACCGGTCCGGCGGCCACCGAGGCCGCCGGACCGGGCGTTCCCGTGACGAGGGGAGGGTGCCCATGACGACGATCGCGATCGTGGCCGCCGGGGCCATGGGCAGTGCCATCGCGGGGCGCCTGACCGAGCACGGCGCCCGGGTCCTCACGAATCTCGAGGGGCGCAGCGATGCCACGCGCGCCCGCGCCGCCGCCGCCGGCATGATTGAGGCCGACCACGCCGGCCTGATGCGCGCCGACCTGCTCCTCGCGATCGTGCCGCCGGCCGATGCGGAAGCCCTGGCGCGGCGGCTGCTCCCGACCCTGCTGGCCGCCGAGCGCAAGCCCGTCTACGTCGATTGCAACGCGGTCGACGTCGAGACCGTGCGGCGGATCGCCGGCCTCGTCGCCCCCACCGGGGCGGCCTTCCTCGATGCGGCGATCATCGGCTTGCCGCCGAAGTCCGGCCAGCGCGGACCGCGCCTCCATGTCGCCGGGGAATCCGCCGAACCCGCGCTGACCCTGCGCGCCTTCGGCCTCGATGTTCGCGCCATCGATGGCGGCATCGGCGCGGCGTCTGCCCTGAAGATGTCCTACGCGGGCATCAACAAGGGCCTGACCGCCCTCGCGGCCCTGATGGTCCTGGCCGCCGAGCGGGCCGGCGCCGGTGAGGCGCTCCGCGCGGAGCTCGCCGAGAACGAGCCCCACCTCTATGCGCGCTTCGCGTGGGGGCTGCCGGACATGCTGCCCAAGGCGCAGCGCTGGGTGGCGGAGATGGGCGAGATCGGGGCCTTCCTCGGCGAGGATGCCGCCGGGCGCCAGGTCTTTGCCGGCGCGGCCGCCCTGTACGAGCGCCTGGCCTCCGAGGCGGGGGCGGACGACGCGGCGCGTCTGCGCGCCTTCGCCGAGGCGTGCGGATCGTCGCAGCCGGGATGAACCGCGCGATGTCGGTTGCCGGCTTTGCGCGCGCCCCCTACATCGGGCGTCCCTGCCACCGAGGCGTCCGATGGTTTCGCGAACCCTCTCGGGCTTGGCATGGTAGCGGGGCTTGTCGTGACGGGGCGGCGCGGACCAGTTCTCTGCGCGGTTCCTGTGAGGCCTAGTGGGCCGGGTTGCGACAGGCGTGTCACGGGCGCGGGGAACAGGAACCGCCGCCGTGGCGCATGGCCCACCTCGAACATTCCGCGTCGCGGCCCCGGCCCATCCCGAAATCGTGCCGAAGCGGAACAGGCCGCCCCCGCGGGAGGGCGTCGATCGTTAAGGATCCTCGGCAACAGTGGGGGATGACCGGGGAACCGGTCGCGTCCCACCGCGTAGCTTCGGGCCCGACTATCATGAGACGCCTCCTGACGGGTGGCATCAAGGCGATCCTCGCCATCGCCGCGCTTGCCACCGCCACCCACTGGGTCCTGCGCCTCCAGCGCGAGCCCACGCCCTCGGCCCGCGTTCTGGCCGAGATCGCCGATCCGGTGACCACCGGCTCGATCACCCCGCGCAAGGGGGAGGGCGGCGAGCCCGTCGTCGAGCATCCGGACGTGACGAAGGGCCTCGACCAGCGCGGCCTCTCCGCCCTGTTCGAGGGTGCGAAGCTTCAGAAGGCCGCCGCCAAGCGCTGAACCGCGCGCGGGCGTTCGCCGGATGGCGCAACGCCGCGGCGACGGCCGGCCTCGCGACCTGTGATCCGCTCCCGCCCGGGGGCGGATCGGCGTCCGCGCGGTGCGTGCCGATCCGGCCGAGACCGGAACCGGCCCTGCCTCGGGGTGTTGGTGGGCATCCACCACAACCTGACAGGAGGCTCCGCATGGCCACGTTCAACATGGCCAATCCCGGCCTACCCATTCCCGAGCCGTTGCCCGGCGGTATTCCCGGCGACCTGCCGCCGCCGCCGATCCCGGACGACCAGCCGGATATCGGCCCGACCGGTCCGCGCACGCCTTATCCCGTCAACGATCCGGGCATCGACGAGCCGACCGGGCCGGGCTCCGAGCCCGATTATCTCCCCGGCGGCCCGACCGATCCCGGCGTGCGCATGTAGGGGTCAGTGATCGCCGTGCGACGCCCGCACATCGCGCGGCGCGCTGAGGATCTCCGAGAGGCTCGTCATCACGTGGCGGGCCTCTTCGTCCGTCAGGCGCAGCTGGAACGGCGGCAGGGCGCCCGCCTGCAGGGCGACCACGGCCTGCCCCTGCTCGTCGGTGCCGACCTCGATGGCGGAGGAGGTCACATCGAGCATCGCGATGTCCTCGTCGCTCAAATCGTCGGGCAGATCGGTGTCGTCCGGCTCGTCGATGGCGGTGAGGAGCTGGCCGACGGCACGCACGAGGGCGCGGGCCGCGCGGGCATCCATGACCACCGCCGTCGCCTGATCGTCCTTCTGGAACGAGAGCTGAATGTTCGCGCCTTCGAGGGAAACCGAGATGCCTGCCATGAATCGCCTAAATGCCTGGTCACGAACTCTTATATGCGGTCGGAACGGCGAAGAACACAGGGTCCGGCCGGCCCTGCGCGAGGGGCGGCGACGGTTCGGTCGGGCTGGACGCCTTGTTGCGGCCGCATGATCGGACTACATGTATCGACAGCGGGCATCGGTGAGCTGAGCGCTTGTACCATGAAGCGTCTCACGTCCTGCTGATTCCGTCAGGTCTACTGAAGAGGGTCCGCCGCTTGCGTCGCGTAGACGTGGGCTGTTGATCGACGAACGATACGAGGATCTATTTCGTGAATACCGGCACTGTTAAGTGGTTCAACGAGACCAAGGGCTACGGCTTCATTCAGCCTGACGACGGCGGCAAGGATGTGTTCGTTCACATCTCCGCAGTCGAGCGCGCTGGCATGCGCAACCTCATCGAGGGTCAGAAGATCTCCTACGAGATTCAGACCGACAAGCGCAGCGGCAAGGACTCGGCTGGTAACCTCCAGGCGGCCTGACGCTCCCGGCGCCAGCCTTCGGGCTGGCGTCTTTCAAGTCGGCCTCCTGTGAGGTCGCAAGATGGCCTCCTGCGAGGCTTGAGAGCCGCCGGCGATCGGGACCCTTCCGGGGAGAAGGGAACGCGAAACCCGGCATTCCCCCAACACCAACGATTCGAGCCCCCTGGGGCCTGCACATCCAAGTCTCTGAAAGTACATAAGAAAAATATGTTGTTTGAATACACTCGGCGCCGCGGCGTCCGTTCGCCCGTCACGGACGCGGCGACATTCAAGGTCGGTCGTCTCAAGCAGACCCTGGCGCACGATGCCCAGGTTCAGGATGCCAAGAGCCGCGATATCGACCTCAGCCACCTGATCGACACCTCCTACAACTATCATTCGCCGCGCGAACTGCGCTGGCATCTGGCCGAGCGTTTCGGCATGGCCCCCGAGGCCGTTGCCCTGCGCGAGCACGCCTGAGAACCCTGCCGAGCCGCCGTACGCGGATGCTCGGCACACGGCGTTCCTCATCAGTTCGATAGGTCCCCGGCCCAGGCGTGCCGGATCTCACACGCCCCTGTCCACCCAATCGAGCCGGAGCCCGGACCCGCGTCAGCGGGTCCCCATGGCCGCCACGACCGCGTCGCGCAGCCCGTGCGACACGGCCGCGAGTTCGCCGTGGACCGGGTCCGGCCGATTGTAGGTGGTCGGCCGGCCCTGGAGGTCGCAGACCGATCCGCCGGCCTCCCGCAGAATCAGGTCGGCCCCGGCCAGATCCCAGTCGCGCGCGTTCGGCGAGACCAGTCCCACATCGACCGAGCCCTCGGCCACCCGCACCACCCGCAGGGCCAGGGATGGGATGCGCTCGATGGTAACGAAGTCGGGCCGCACGCCGTCGTGGGTGGCTCCGCGCGCGAGCCGGTCCAGCATCGGCTTCGGCCCGGTGACCCTTGCCCCCTCGATCGCCCCCTGTTCCGACACCCCGATGGGCTGCCCGTTCCGGGTGGCGCCCGCCCCGGCGGCGGCCTCGTAGAACGTGTCCGTCACGGGCGCGTGGACGAAGCCGAGCACGGGCTGGCCCGCCGCGAGTAGCGCCACCGCGATCGACCAGTCCGGATGCCCGGACATGAAGGCGCGGGTGCCGTCGATGGGATCGACGATCCAGACGAGGTCGGCCTTCAGGCGTAACGCATCGTCGCTGGTCTCCTCCGAGAGCCAGGCCGCACGGGGCAGCAGCGCGCTCAGGCGCACCTTCAGGAAGGTGTCCACCGCGACGTCGGCCTCGGTGACGGGGGAGCCCCCCGACTTGGACCAGACCCGCGCACCGGTCTGCCGGCCCGCCTGATAGAAGGGCAGGGCGAGGGTGGCCGCTTCGCGGATCGTGGCGCGCAGGGCCGGAACGAGGGCCTGCGCGGCCTCCGGGGACATCGGGTCGGACATGCGTCTCCGTACGGCGCTGGGGGGCGGTCTCTTGTCGCGTGAGACGCCGCTCGTTCCACACCCTCGGCGGGGCGAGACGCGGCCCCACCGTTGTAGGCGGCACGCGGACTTGTCACAAGCCGACGACCCGCCGTGCTTCGGACACGCGCCATGCGCGTCGAAGGGGGCCGGGCCGAACCTGCGCAGATGTCGATACGTGCGAATGTGCCTGATCTCGGCAAGGAAGCGTTGAGCATTCCACGCGCTTGAGCCTCGTCCACACTCGCTTAACGCTCACTCTTAAGGTGGTCTGAGGAGGTTAGACGCAAATCTGCTTGCCATAGACGGGTGGCCCACAGAGGTTGCCGGCGCCAACAGGGTGTACGAGCCATGAGCACTTTCGCGAACACGAACGGCCCTTCCAGAGAAACCGCATCCGCAGTGGCGCGCGCGCCCTTCGCCGTCGCCTCGTCCCTGCCCGTGTTCGGCCGCGGCGCCACCCGCCGCCCTGCCGGCATCGCCCTGGCCTTCGCCGAGGACGATTCGGATGCCTGCGGCGAGGACCGGTTCGACCTGCTCCTCGTCGATGCGAATGAGACCGTGATCACCCGCCTCGGCCCGTTCTGCGAGGAGGAGGTCGTCGCGATCTGGCGGGATTGCGCCGCGAAGTCCGGCCTGCCCCGCATGATCGTCAAGGAGGACGGCGCGCTCTCGATCGTGTCGGCTCAGCTCGGTCCCGTGGCCCTGGGCCGCACCCGGATGCGCCGCCGCGTCGGACTGCTCAACGGTCGGCGGCCGCGCTTCCTGGTGCGCCGCAAGACCGGCGCCCTGCCGGTGCGTCCCCTGATTCACCGGGGCGAGAGCGAGATCATCTCCGGCGCGCGCTGCTGAAGTCCGTCCCTCAGGGGCCGGTGAGGTGCCGCAGGATGGCGTCCGCCGCGAGGCCCAGGAACAGGATCAGGCCCGCATCCCGGTTCGAGCGGAACAGCCGGAGCGCCCCGCGCCCGTCCCGCGTGTCGAGCCGCAAGACCTGGCCGCCGAGATGGCCGGCAAACAGCGCCACGCCGAGGAGGCCCGGCCAGCCGGCGCCCGCCCGCCAAGCGGCCGCCGCGATGCAGGCCACGCTGACCCCGTAGCAGAGGCCGATCGCCCCCCGCATCCGGCGCCCGAAGAAGCGGGCCGAGGAGCGGATCCCGGCGATCTCGTCGTCCTCGATGTCCTGCACCGCGTAGATCGTGTCGTAGCCGATCACCCACGCGATCGTGCCCGCGTAGAGCAGCAGGGCCGGCGCATCGAGGTGCGCGAACACCGCCACCCAGCCCATCAGCGCCCCCCACGCGAAGGCGAGGCCCAGCACCGCCTGCGGCACCGGCATCACGCGCTTCATGAACGGGTAGATCGCCACGGGAACCAGGGAGGCGATGCCGACCCCGATGGCGGTGGCGTTGAACTGCAGCAGCACCGCGAGGCCGACCAGCGCCTGCGCCACAAGGAACAAGGCAGCGTGTCGCGCGCGGACCTGGCCCGAGGGCAGGGGGCGCGAGCGCGTGCGCTCGACCTGGGCGTCGAGGTCCCGGTCTGCGATGTCGTTGTAGGTCGAGCCCGCCCCGCGCATGGCCACCGCGCCGACGAAGAACAGCCCGAGATGGACCGGATCGGGATAGGCCGCGCCGGACGCGATGGCGGCCAGCGCCGCGGACCACCAGCAGGGCAGGAGCAGGAGCCACCAGCCGATGGGCCGGTCGATGCGGGCGAGGCGCAGGTAGGGGCGGGCGGGCCGCGGTGCGAGCCGGTCGACCCAGTGGCCCGCCACCGCATCGGCGACGCGCCGGTCGGCCGGGGGGGCGTTCACGCCGTCCATGGACGACGGATCAGAGCGCACCCTGGGGCAGCTTCAGGCTGCCGGTGAGGCCGGGGCCGCCGAGCAGGCCGCCCTGTCCGCCGCCGTTCTGGGCCTGGGCCTTGGCCTGGGCTTCCATCTTGGAGGCCTGGGCGGCGATGCCGCAGATCTTCGTCTTGATGCCCGAGACCTTGTTGTGGTCGGCCTTGAAGCCTTCCGCGAACGAATCCGGGATCGAGCACCATTCCTTGTTGGCGGTGATCCACTTGAGGCCGGCGGTGCCGTTCGCCTGGAGCTTGCCGAACAGGGCGCAGGCCTCGGCCGGCGTCATCTTCTTCTTCGAGTTCGAGGCGGAATTCGCCTTGGCCACGAGGTCCTTGCGGGCCTGGAGCGTCTGCTGGATCGCGCCGCATTCGGCGGCGGCCCCTTGCGCGAAGGCCTGGCCGCTGGCGAGGGCCGTGCTGAGCACGGCCAGGGCCGCGATGGTCTTGAAAGACATGCGTTGAGATCCTTTCTCCCCCAATCCGCACGCTCGGTGGGCCCGGGCCCGTGATCCATGGCGGACTTGCTGATTCGTGTCGGGCCGCACGCGATGGTTCCGTGCCGCCCGTCCTTGCTCTCGTTTCGGCATAGGAATGTGGCGTCTTTCGAGCCGCAAACGCCCGGCCGCGATTGCGCGGGGATCGGCGGCGTAATCTACGCGCGTGTTGCCGACCTGCATCACCCCGGGCCGGGCACGCGTTGACAGGGCGCGGGCGGCGCGCGACCACCCCGGCCATGGCTGCCTACGACTTCACCGCCCCCCGCCTCCACGTCGCGGCCGATCTCGGACCCGGCGCCGTGCTGCCCCTCGACCGGGCGCAGGCGAACTACCTCCTGAACGTGCTGCGGCGCGGGCCCGCCGACCCGGTGCTGCTGTTCAACGGCCGGGACGGCGAGTGGCGGGCGGAGATCGCGCCGACGGGCCGCAAGAGCGCCAACCTCGTCGTGCGCGAACGCACACGCGAGCAACCGCCGCGCGCCGACCTGCAATACCTGTTCGCACCCTTGAAGACCGCGCGGCTCGATTACATGGCCCAGAAGGCGGTGGAGATGGGCGCCGGCACTCTGCGGCCCGTGATCACCCGTTACACGCAGGCCGAGCGCCTGAACCTCGACCGCCTGCGCGCGAATGCGGTGGAGGCAGCCGAGCAATGCGGCATCCTCGGCCTGCCGGACGTGCCCGAGCCGGCCAAGCTCCCGGCCGCGCTCGCCGATCTCAACCCGTTGTGCCTGCTGGTGTTCTGCGACGAGGACGCGGCCGTCTCCGATCCCGTCGAGGCCCTGCGGCGCGGGGTGGCCGACCCCGCCGACCCGCCGCCGCTGGCGGTGCTGGTGGGACCCGAAGGGGGCTTTGCCCCGGAGGAGCGGGCGCTGATCCTCGCGCGGCCGAACACCGTGGCGCTGTCCCTCGGGCCGCGCATCCTGCGGGCCGACACGGCGGCGGTGGCGGTGCTCGCTTTGGTGCAGGCCGTGCTCGGGGACGCTCGCTGAGAGGCGGTGTGGCGCGTTGTTCGCGCCGGTTCCCTGGCCTATGAGGCACGATATCCCGACAGGGGCCACGCCGCTGCGGTCCGGTGCGCCTCTCCTCCGTACGACCTTCTGCACGAGGCAGCGCATGGCGCGCGATACGTCCGACACGACGCCCCTGACCACCCGGGACGAACTCATCGCGTGGTTCGCCGAGGGCGAGAAGCCGCGCGCGCGCTTCGCCATCGGCACCGAGCACGAGAAGGTGCCGTTCTACCGCGAGGGCCACCGTCCGGTGCCGTATGCGGGTCCGAACGGCATCCGCGCCCTCCTCGAAGGGCTGGCCCGCGACACCGGCTGGGAGGCCATCGAGGATGCAGGGCACCTGATCGGCCTCGCCGGTGCCGAGGGGGGCGCGATCTCCCTGGAGCCCGGCGGACAGTTCGAGCTCTCGGGCGCGCCCCTGCCCGACATCCACGCGACGGCGGCCGAGCTGCGCACGCATCTCGACGCCACCGCCCGCGTCGCCGATCCCCTCGGCATCGGCTTCCTCGACCTCGGCATGAGCCCGAAATGGACCCGGGAAGAGACGCCGGTGATGCCAAAGAGCCGCTACAAGATCATGGCGGGCTACATGCCGAAGGTCGGCACCCTCGGCCTCGACATGATGCTCCGCACCGCCACCGTGCAGGTGAACCTCGATTTCGCCTCGGAGGCCGACATGGTCGCCAAGATGCGCGTCGCCCTGGCGCTCCAGCCCGTGGCCACGGCGCTCTTCGCCAACTCGCCCTTCACCGACGGGCGCCCCAACGGTTTCCTCTCGCGCCGCTCCGAGATCTGGCGCGACACCGATCCGGACCGCACCGGCATGCTGCCGCGCGCCTTCGAGCCGGGCTTCGGCTACGAGGCCTATGCCGACTGGCTGCTCGACATGCCGATGTACTTCGTCAAGCGGGGCGAGACCTACCACGACGTGTCCGGCGCCTCCTTCCGCGACCTGATGGACGGGCGCCTCGCCGCCCTGCCGGGCGAGCGCGCCACGGTTTCGGACTGGGCCAACCACGCCTCCACCGCCTTTCCGGAGGTCCGCCTCAAGCGCTTCCTCGAGATGCGCGGTGCCGATGTGGGCGGTCCCGCGATGATCGCCGCGCAGGCCGCCTTCTGGGTCGGCCTGCTCTACGAGCCCTCGGCCCTCGCGGCCGCCTGGGACATCGCCAAGGGCTGGAACGCCTGCGACCGGGAAAACCTGCGCGCCACGGTCCCGCGCCTCGGCCTCGCCGCCCGCATCGCCGGGCGCCCCCTCGGCGCCGTGGCGGCCGAGGCCCTGGCCATCGCCCGCACCGGGCTCGCAGCGCGCGGCCGCCGGGACGCCCAGGGGCGCGACGAGACGCAGTACCTCCAGCCCCTCGAAGCCATCGTGGCCGCCGGCCGCTCCCTCGCGGAGGAGCGCCTCGCGGATTACGAGGGCGCCTGGCAGCGCTCGGTGGAGCCGGCCTTCACCCAGTGCGTTTTCTGACCGGGCCGCATGGCTTCCGCCCGGGCCGCCACCCTCGCATGTGTTCGGCCACACGAGGGCGAATGGCTTGACAGTGGCAGTCCGGGAACGGATCGCCACCTCTGCCGTTTCCAGGGTGATTCAACCCTGTGACGGAGAACGCTCGCATGTCGCGCATCTTGTCCCTCGCTCTCGCCGGAACCACCGCCGTCGGTCTGTCGGCCGGTTCCTTCACCGCGGCCCAGGCCGCGCCGATGCCCGCCCTGAACGCGGCCCAGGTCGCCGGCGGTAACGCCAGCGTCGAGAACGTCCGCTACCGCGGATACGGATACGGCTATGGCCGCGGTTACGGCCGTGGCTATTACGGCGGCTACCGCCGCGGTCCCGGCGTCGGCGGCGCCCTCGCGGCCGGCGCGGCCCTCGGCATCATCGGCGGCGCCATCGCGGCCAGCCAGGCGCCCCGCTACGGCTACTACGACGGTGGCTATGCCGGCGTCGGGTACGGCGGCGGCTACGGCTATGGCGCACCCGCCTACGGCTACTACAGCGCCCCGGCCTACGGGTACGGCTACCCCGCCTACGGCTACGGTTACTGAGAACCCTGTGGCGGGTGCCTCCCCGGCACCCGCGACGCCCCGTCCGTATCCCGCTTCCGGCCTCGCCCGGGGGCGGGATTTTTTCGGTCAGGCCCTGTAGACCGTCCGCCGGCGACACGCAGTCGGTTCGGCTGCGACACGCGGGAGGTGCCCGGTGCAGGATGACGGCGCGATCACCCATCTCGATCTCAGCGGCCTGAAGTGCCCGCTGCCCGTCCTGCGCACCGCCAAGGCGCTGCGCGGAATGGCTCCGGGCAGCCTCCTCACCGTGATCTGCACCGATCCGATGGCCGCCATCGACATTCCCAATCTCGTGCGCGAGGCGGGTGACGCACTGGTGCGCCAGGAGCGCGGATCGCACGGCCTGTCCTTCACGATCCGCAAGGGCACAATCCGCGAGGGCGTGGCCGAAATCCCGCAGGTGCCGCCTCATTGATGCGACAAGCCGCTGCTAGATCGCCCTCGACTTGGCTGCTCTCCGCGAGCGGCCCGCCGAGGGGAGAACAGCATGGCGCCCATCATCCGGGGCACCCGGATCGTGCATGACGGCTGGAGCCGGTTCCTCGTCGCGGAAGTGACGATGGCGGACGGCACCCGGCTCGCGCGCGAGATCGAGGATCACGGACGCGCCGTGGCGGTCCTGCCCTACGACCCGGACCGCCGGGTCGCGCTCCTCGTCGAGCAGTTCCGGGCTCCGGCCCTCTACGCGGCGGGCATCGCCAGCGTCCTCGAAGTGCCGGCGGGTCTCCTCGACGAATCCGAGCCGGAGGAGGGCGCCCGCCGCGAGGCTTTCGAGGAGACCGGCCTGCGCCTCGGCGTCCTGGAGCCCGTCACCTGCGGCTGGAGCATGCCGGGGATCTCGACGGAGCAGATGGACCTGTTCCTCGCTGCCTACGCGGCGGCCGACCGGATCGGCACCGGTGGCGGCCTGACGAGCGAGAACGAGGACATCACCGTGCACGAGATGCCGCTGGCCGATCTCGCTGCCATGAGCGATCGGGGCGAGATCACCGATCTGAAGACCCTGGTCCTCCTCCTCACCCTCCGGCTGCGCCGGCCGGAGCTGTTCTCCGGAGCGTGAGGCACGCGAACTCAGCAGGAATCCGGATTGCTCCGGGCCCGGGCACCGACCGGGCCGAGGGGCGCGGCGTCGGCGGGTTTGCTTGCGCCGTTCCGGAACGCCCGGATGCCAATCCCGACCAGCCGCCAGGATCGCACGAAGTAGCGGCGAAACAGCCGCCGCGGGGCGTGCAGGAAGCGGAAGAACCATTCCAGCCCCGCCCGCTGCAGGAAGACCGGCGCGCGCGGCACGAGGCCGGCGGCCACGTTCATGGCCTCGCCGACGGCGAGCACCACGGGCGCGCCGAGTGCCGCCCCCTGGCGGTCGACCCAGATCTCTGAGCGCGGCGCACCGACGCCCAGGACGAGGAGCGTGGTGCCGTGCGCCCGCACGGCCTCGGACAGGGCGCGGCTGTAGGCCTCGTCGGCCTCGAAACCGTAGGGCGGCACCGTCGTGGCGATGGCCTGGCGGCCGATGCCCGCCGCGACGAGGCGCTCGGTCAGGTGGCGACCCACGGCCTCGGTGGCGCAGACGAGGTAGAGCCGCTGCCCGGCGGGCCAGGGCGGCGCGAGGGCCGCCGCGACGAGATCGTGCCCCGTGACGCGCCTGGCCGACCGCGCGCCCCGCAGGCGGGCGAGCCAGACCAGGGGCATGCCGTCGAGGGTGCGGGCGACGGCGCCGTCATAGGCCTCCCGGAAGGCCGCGTTCTCCGTGAGGGTGACGACGTGATCGAGGTTCGCCGTGACGATGAGGCGGGGCCGTGTCGCCGGCTGGGCGGCGGCGAAGCTCAGAATGTCGGCGGCGCTCCCCGGCGTGAAGGCGATGTCGAACAAGCGAACGTTCATGCGGGTCTCGCCTGCCGGGTGGGGCGTGTCGCCGAGGAGGCCGGATGCGGATCCGATCCCGGCGCGGGTCGCGCTTTGGGAACGACCCGGCTCGCGCGGGCGAAGTTCCGAAGAAGGCGTCGATACGTCCGAGAGGGCGGTCCCTGGCTCAGGCATCGACGGCACGGAAGCTGCGCGCGCCCGGTAGGGGAGCGGCGCCCGGGGGGACGGCGCGGCGGCGGTCGCGCCGGGCGCCGCGCGCCAGGGCGATGGCGGCCCCGAGGCCGAGCCCCAGCAGCAGCGCGACCGGCAGGACCACCTTCGGCGAGGGCGGCCAGGTGCGCAGCCGCGGCGGCGTCGCCGAGGAGATCACGCGCACGTTGGAGCTGTTGAGGCGCTCCTGCTCGTTGGTCTCGCGCGAGCGGCGCAGGAAGGTCTCGTAGACGGAGCGGCGGGATTCCACCTCGCGCTCCAGTTCGCGCAGGCCGACATTGGCCCGGTCGTTGCCGGCGGTCTCGGTCTTGGCCCGCTCCAGGCTCCGGCTGACGGCGGCCTCGCTCGCCACCGCGCGGTCGTAATCCTTCTGCGAGGTGTCGATGATCCGCTCCTTCTCGCGCTGGATCAGGCGCTGGAGGTCGCGCTGCTGGGCGTACTGCTCGGCCATGGCGGGGTGGCGCTCGCCGAGGCGGGTGGCGAGTTCGGCGGTGTTGCGGGAGAGCGCGGCGTATTGCTGCCGCAGGTTCTGCATCTCCAGGGATTGCAGCATCTCGGGCAGGGCCGTGCCGGCCTCGCCGGTCCGCATGCGCCTGGCCTGTTCGAGGCGGGACCGGGCATCCGCGGTGCGCAGGTTGGCGGTGACGAGCTGCTGGTTGAGGTCGCTGAGCTGCTGGTCGCTGAGGAGGCGCCCGCTCGTGGTCACGAGCTTGTTCGTCTCCCGGTACTGCTGCACCTTGCGCTCCGCCTGCTCCACCGCCTGGCGCAGGCCGGCGAGGCGGCCGGAGAGCGCCTCCGAGGCGCGCCGCGCCGTCTCGGCCCGCGCGCCCGCCTCCTCGGCGAGGTAGGCCTCCGCGATGGCGTTCGCGATCCGGGCGGATTTCTCCGGATCCCAGGTCTGGACGAAGATGTCGATGACGAAGGTGCGCTCGGCCCGGCGCACGCCGAGCTTCAGGCGCAGGGTGTCGAGGGCGAGGTTGACGGGATCGCGGCTCGCGGCCGGGGGTTCCATGCCGAGGAGGGCCTTGAGCCGGACGATCAGCGGATTGGTCGAGGGGGGGACGACGAACTCCTCGTCGTCGGCGAGGTCGAGCCGTTCCACGACCCGGCGCAGGACGTTGTCGGACTGGACGACGCGTGCCTGGCTCTCCGCGATGGAGACGCCGCTATCCGCCTGCGGCTGCCGGTTGCTGAGGTCGTTGGCGATCACCGGCAGGTCGGCCGGGTCGACCAGGATCTGCGTGTTCGCGGTGTAGTTCGGACGCGCG
This sequence comes from Methylobacterium sp. J-078, assembly GCF_022829285.1. GTDB lineage: Bacteria > Pseudomonadota > Alphaproteobacteria > Rhizobiales > Beijerinckiaceae > Methylobacterium. The sequence continues at coordinate 154,721 of NZ_JAKSYI010000060.1, read as the reverse complement.
AGGTTGAGCAGCACCACCGCCAGGGCCACCGTGACGAGGCCGCCGAGTAGGATGTACGCGCTGCCGCGCCAAAGGCGCCGCAGGATCGCCCCGCCGTCGAGGGGGGCCTCGCGTTTCCCCATCAGGACCGGTTCGCCGCCGACGGGGCTTCCGAAGTCGAACATCTGTGTCGTCTCCCGCCTCGACCACCCGCCACCGGCGCGGACCGAGTACCACCCTGAATGCACCTGTCCCGTTCCGCAGCGCCATCCGTATCAAACCGGGACCGGAACGGCAGGGATCGTTACCGATGTGTTAAAGGTCGCACCTGGCATGCCAAGTCGGCGGATTGGCGCGTCCACCGGTGATCGCAGTCCGCCCCCTGCTTGATGTTTTGGCTCTCACGCCGGCCCGGCGGAGTGGGGCGCGGCGACGGTCGCGTCGGCCTCCGCATAGGCCGCCCGGCCGATCGCCAGGAAGCGGGCGAAGCGCTCCGCATCGGCGCCGGCCAGGGCGTTCCAGCGCGCGACGTTCGCCCGCGCGGCGGCCGGGGCCGCCGCGAAGGCGCTCCGCGCGACCCAATCCCGGATCGCCGCGGCGGCGCGCGCGGGGTCTGCCGGATCGATGAAGAGGCCGGATGCACCGAGCACCTCGGCGAAGACGGGCCCGTGCGGGGCGGCAACGGGCAGGCCGCCGTGCTGCACCTCCAGCAGGGGCAGGCCGAGGCCTTCCGCCTTCGAGGTCGAGATGAGGAGGTGGCAGCGCTCGACGAGCCTGCGCAGTTCCGCGTCCGCGAGGTAGCCGTGCAGGGTAAGAAAAGGCGGCGGCGCCGACAGGAAGGCGTGGCGTCCCCATCCGACGCGCCCGACCACGTGCAATTCCGCGGGCACGCCCGCCGCGTTGAGGGCGGCCACGATGGCGATGGCGGCCGGATAGTCCTTGCGCGGCTCGATCGTGCCGATGGCCAGGAGCCGGAGCGGTTCGCCCGGGCGGGGCGTCGGCGGGGACAGGTCGCCGAGGCCGAAGACGTCGCGCACCCCCGGCCGGAGGAGAGCCACCAGGGCGTCGGGCGCGCAGAGCGCGCGCAGGGCCGTGCCGGTGGTGCGGGAATTGACGAGGAAGCAGCGGCCGAACCGCATCGCGAAGGCGAAGCTCGGCACCATGTAGAGCCGGCTCTTCCAGTTGAGGTCCTGCGGGCGGTCGAGGAGGAACGTGTCGTGGATGTAGGCGATGCAGCGTGTCCCCAGCAGCGTCGCGATCGGCCCGGGCGGAAACCCGGGGAAGATCGCCAGCGCCCGGCGGTCGCCGAGCAGGCGCAGGGGCAGGCCGATCTGCTGGGCCAGGATCATGCGCGCCACGCTTCGCGAACGGACGGGTACGACGGCGTGGGGGCTCAGGCGCTCCGGCCCGAACAGGTCGATCGCCACCCGCTCGATGCCAGTGACGGGGCCGTGCAGATGGGTGTGGTCGACGTAGATCCGGCGCGGGCCCGGGGGGCTGGCGGCCGTCATGGCGCGCTCCGCCGAAGCCCGGCGCGCAGGCGGGCGGCGCGGTAGAGTCCCCGGCGCAGCCAGAGCGGCATGCCACGCCCGATGAGAGCCTGCTTCAGCCGGCGCGCGGCGCGGATCGCCGGGCCGGAGGGGCCCGGGACCGTGCCGCCGCGCCCGGGTGCGCGCTCCCGCGCCATGGCGAAGTGCGCGAGCATCTCGGGGCGGAAGCGGATGCGCCCGGTCCCGGCGCCCGCCGGCCGCAGGCCGTGCGCCACCAGGACGTCGTTGAGCTGCATCACCGCCGCCGCGTGGGAATGGCGGCCCTCGACGGCGATCCGCCCGAGGGCGCCAAGGCGGGCCCGCGCCGGTGCGTCGGCGATCAGGGCCCGCAGGGCGGCCTCCAGGGCGCCCGGCACCGGCTCGACCAGATGTCCGGAAATGCCGTCGATCACCGCCGTGGTCAGGCCCGTCGAGCGATAGGCCAGGGTGGGGGTGCCGCAGAGGGCGGCCTCCACGGGGGTCTGGCCGAGGGTCTCGTCGCGGCTCGCCGTGACGTAGAGGTCGCAAGCGCCGTACCAGCGCGCCAGGGTGTCCTCGTCGCCGATCGGCCCCGCCGCGATGAGCCCGGGCAGGCCGAACGCGCCCGGATCGTCGAGGCGCCCCACGGCGACGAACCCGATCCCGGGTTCGGCGATCCGCCGCAGGATCGCGGCGAGTTCGGCCGCGCCCTTGCCGGGTGCGTCGGCGATCACGGCGGCGAACATCACCAGGATGTCGTCCGCCGGCAGGCCGAGGTCGCGCCGCAGGGCTGCGCGGTCGCCGGGCCGGAACACGCCCGCCGGAAAGGCGAGGCCGATGCGTCCGACCCGGGTGCCGGCCGGCGCGAGGTGGCGCGCGACCGTCTCGGTCCAGTGGGAATTGGCCAGGAGCAGTGGCGCGTGGGGGCCGGCCAGGACCGCGCGCTTGTCCGCGTAGGCGCGCGCGATCCGGTTCGGCGCGAGCTGCGGATAGGCGTCCGGCGTGGGGCAGCGCGCGTCGCATCCCGCATCGATCAGCGGGCAGGCGCCCGGGAAGGCGCAGCGCCCGGTCAGCGGAAAGAGGTCGTGGAGCACGGCGGCCACCGGCACGCGCCGCCCGAGGTCCTCGAGGATCGCGGGGCTGCGGGTCGCGCCGTGGAGGTTTCCGGCCAGGACCAAGTCGAACCCGCCGCCTTCGATTGCCGACACCGTGCGGGGGAAAGCCGAGGTCCATTCCGCGGCGGCGGGGGGCGATTCCGCCGCCAGGGTGAGATGGGCGACGGCGTGGCCCGCCAGCGCCAGGGCATCTGTGAGGCGGCGGTGCCCGATGCCGGCACCGCCGGCATAGCCCCGGTCGGTCAGGCTGGCGATGCGCAGGCCCACCGGCATCGGCGCGACCGCGTCCCCGGGCGCGTGCTGCAGCAGCACCGGACGCCCGACGCGGGCGAGCCGCGCGCCCTGTTCGGCCAGGCGCGGCCAGAGCGCGGCGACCGGGTGGGCCGCGCGCGGATCGAGCCCCCCGGCGCGCGCCACGCAGGCGCGGGCCAGGAGGATCTCGCCCCCGGTGAAGGGGGCGAGATCGCCCTCCGGCGGCGCGGGATCGCGCAGGGGACCGGCGGGGGCCGCGCAGGCGTCGAGGCCGAGGAGCTTCGCGCTGAAGACGAGGCGCAGGCCCGCCACGAGGTCGGCCCCGCTCAGGGTCATCTCCAGGCAGAGGGCCGCCAGGGCGCCCGGCGCCAGCAGGTCCCCCGGCCGCAGGACCATCAGGGCGTCGAAATCGGCTTCAGTGCCCCACGCCGCCGGCTGCAAATCACCGGGCGGCACCACCGCGTGCCGCAGGTTCGGATAGGCCTGTCCGTGGACGGAGGCGCGGGTGGCGGCGAGGCCCGGCGCGTCCGGGCAGGCCGGGGTGAGGATGCGCACGCGCGGCCAGGGGGCACCCCCGGGCAGGGCGGGCCAGGGCGTCGCGGAGGCGGGCGTGCCGAAGGGCCAGTCCGCGACGCCGTGGGCGGCCGGCCCGTAGGCCGAGCCCTCCGCGTCCGGCGCCGTCGTCACCGGAGAGGCTTCGCGCGGGTTCGTCACGTGACGTCGATCGTCCCTCGTTTCCGGCCCGCGCGGATCGCGCTGCCGGCCGGTCGCCCGGACCATGGCGGCGAAGGACTGAATCTTCCGTGAGTCGCGCCGCGTCCCCGCTCAGTAGCCGAGGGCGCAGCCGTCCTTGCGCGGATCGGACCCGGCGGCGCGCATGCCGGTGGCCGGGTCGATCCAGATGATCTGGCCGCCGCCGATCGGGACCGGGGCCGGCACCGTGAGGTGGCCGCGCGCGGCCAGCCCCTCGGCGAGGCCGGGCTCGAAGCCGCCTTCCAGCTCGATGCCGCCGCCATAGGCGAAGCTGCGCGGTGCATCGAGGGCTTCCTGCACGTCGAGGCCCCGGTCGATGATGCCGGTGAGCAGTTCGACATGGCCCATGGCCTGGTAGTGCCCGCCCATCACGCCGAAGGGCGCCACCACCGCGCCGTCGCGCATCAGCATGCCGGGGATGATGGTGTGCATCGGGCGCTTGGACGGCGCGATGGTGTTGGGGTGGCCGGGCTCGACCCGGAACGAGAAGCCGCGATTGTGCAGCAGCACGCCGCTCTCCGGCGCCGTGATGCCGCTGCCGAAGCCCTGGAAGATCGAGTTGATCAGCGAGATCGCGTTGCCGTCGCGGTCGACCACGCAGAGATAGACCGTGTCGGTGTGGCGGATCTCCGGCCACAGCACCGGCTCCTGCGCACGGGCCATGTCGATGGCCCCATGCGCCCGCGCCTGCCAGGCCTGGGACAGGAGGTGCTCGACCGGCACGGCATTCACCACCGGATCGGCGAAGAGCGCGTCGCGGTGGTGGTAGGCCTGCTTGCAGGCCTCGGCGAAGAGGTGGACCCGGTCGAGTTCGGAGAGCGCGCCGATATCGTATTGCGAGAGCACGTTGAGCATCATCAGGGCGGCGAGGCCCTGGCCGCTCGGGGGGCACTCGTAGACGTCGTAGCCGCGATAGCGGGTCGAGATCGGCGTGACGTATTCGGGCGCGGCCGCCGCGAAGTCCTCCAGCGTGTGCAGGCCGCCGCGTTCGCGCAAGGTGCGCACCATGTCCTCGGCCACCGGGCCTTCGTAGAAGCCGGGTGCGCCGTGCTCGGCGATGCGGCGCAGGGTGGCGGCGAGCTTCGGGTGGCGCATCGTGGTGCCAACCTTCGGCGCCTCGCCGTCGACGAGGTAGGCGGCGGCCGAGCCGGGATCGGCCCGGAGCTTGTCGCGGTTGCGCGCCCAGTCGTAGGCGACGCGCGGCTGCACCGCGTAGCCCTCCTCCGCATAGCGGATCGCGGGCTGGAGAAGCTCACCGAGACTGCGGGTGCCGTGGTCGGCCAGCAGCCGCGCCCAGGCCGCGACGGCGCCCGGCACCGTCACGGCGTGCGGCGAGGTCGGCCCGATGGCCACATCGTTCGCGACGTACCAGGAATCGTGCGCGGCCGCCGGGCTGCGGCCGGAGCCGTTCATGGTGATGGGGACGGAGGCGCCCTTCGGTGCGTAGAGGGCGAAGCAGTCGCCGCCGATGCCGGTCATGGCCGGCTCGACCACGCCTTGCACCGCCACGGCCGCGATGGCCGCGTCGACGGCGTTGCCGCCCGACTTCAGGATTTCGATGGCCGCCAGCGAGGCGAGGGGATGCGAGGTCGCGACCGCGGCGTTCGCGGCATAGACGGGCGAGCGGCCCGGTTTCGAGAAATCTCTCACGGTGTCGGGTCCTCGAAGGGTCAGGAATAGCGGGTGTCGGCGACCCAATGGCCGGGGGCGACCTCGACCAGACCGCCGATGGCGTCCGAGTCGGCGGGGGGCAGGAGGGAGGCGGCGCGCAGACGGGCGCGCTCCTCCACCGGGTTCGGCACCGGCACCGCGCCGAGGAGGCGCCGGGTGTAGGGGTGGCGCGGGTCCTCGTAGAGGGCGTCCGCCTCGGCGAGCTCGACCACGCGGCCGTGCCAGAGCACGGCGACGCGCTGGCAGAGGTAGCGCACCATGCGCAGGTCGTGGGAAATGAACAGGTACGAGATGCCGAGCTCGTCCTGGAGGTCCTGCAGCAGGTTCACGACCTGGGCCTGGATCGAGACGTCCAGCGCCGCGATGGGCTCGTCGGCGACTATGAAACTCGGCTTCAGCGCGATGGCGCGGGCGATGCAGATGCGCTGGCGCTGGCCGCCGGAGAACTGGTGCGGGTAGCGCCGGGCGAAGCGCGGATCGAGCCCGACCCGGGCGAGCAGGCCCTCGACCTCGTCGCGCCGCTCCGCCCGCACCATGCCGGGCCGATGAAGCCGGAAGGGCTCGGCCACGTAGTCGCCGATGCTCATGCGCGGGTTGAGGGCGGCGTAGGGGTCCTGGAACACCATCTGGATGCGGGCGCGCATCCGGCGCATCTCCCCTGCGGAGAGCTTGGCGAGATCCGTGCCCTCGAAGGCGACGGTGCCGGCGCTGGGCGGGTTCAGCATGGTGACGGCGCGGCCGATGGTGGACTTGCCCGAGCCGGATTCGCCGACCAGCCCCAGGGTCTCGCCCGGCCGGATGTCGAAGCTGACATCCTGCACCGCCCGGAACACCGAGCCCTTGCCGCCCCACCAGCTGCGTAAGGGATAGTGCTTGCTGAGATTCCGCACCGAGAGCAGCGGATAGCGGTCGGCGGGTTCGGGCCTCATCGCGCGGCCTCCTCGGCGGCGAGCCGCGCAGGCAGGTCGTACCAGGCGGCCACGAGATGGCCCGGCGCGGCCCCGGGGGCCTGCGCCAGGGGCGGCGCCTCGGTCAGGCAGCGCGGGGTCGCGTAGACATTGCGCGCCGCGAAGGGGTCGCCCGCCGGCGGATGGCGCATGTCGGGGGGGGCGCCCTCGATCTGGTGCAGGCGCCGGCGCCCGGCCCGGCCCCGGCTGAGGTCGGGCAGCGAGCGCAGCAGGCCGAGCGTGTAGGCACTGCGTGGATCGCGAAAGATGTCGTCCACGGGGCCGCGCTCGAGAATGCGGCCGGCATACATGACCTGCACGGTGTCGGCGATGCCCGCCACCACCCCGAGATCGTGGGTGATCCAGACGATCGCCATGCCGATCTCGCGCTTCAACTCCTGCACCAGCGCGATGATCTCGGCCTGCACGGTGACGTCGAGGGCTGTCGTCGCCTCGTCCGCGATGAGGAGCTTCGGGCGGCAGGACAGGCCGATGGCGATCATCACCCGCTGGCGCTGGCCGCCGGAGAACTCGTGCGGATACTGGTCGAGGCGCGCACCCGCGTTCGGAATGCGCACGAGGTCGAGGAGGTCCTTGGCGCGGGCGCGGGCCGCGCGTCCGTCGAGGCCGAGATGGATGCGCAGGGGCTCGATGATCTGCGCGGCCACCGTCATGCCGGGGTTGAGCGAGCTCATCGGATCCTGGAACACGAAGCCGATCTGCCCGCCCCGGACCTTGCGCAGGTCCCGCTCCGGCAGGCCGAGGAGGTCGCGGCCCTCGAACAGCACTTGCCCGCCGGTGATGCGGCCGGGCGGACGCGGGATCAGCCCCAGCATCGCCAGCACGTGCACGCTCTTGCCCGACCCGGATTCGCCCACGATGCCGAGGGTCTCGCCCTCGGCGAGCGTGTAGGACACGCCGTTGACCGCGTGGACCGCGCCGCCCTCGCTGTCGAAGGCGACGGCAAGATCGCGGACGTCGAGCAGGGTCTGTCTCGCCTGCGCCATCGTCAGGTCCTCTGCCGGGGGTCGAGGGCGTCGCGTAGGCCGTCGCCCAGGAGGTTGAAGGCCAGCACCGCGAGGAAGATCGAGGCGCCGGGCCAGATCGCCATCCAGGGCGCCTGCTCGAGGAAGTTCTTGGCGACGTTGAGCATCGAGCCCCAGGAGGGTTCGGGCGGCTGCTGCCCGAGGCCCAGGAAGGACAGGCTGGCCTCGGCGATGATCGCGGCCGCGATCGTGAGCGTCGCCTGGACCAGGATCGCCGGCACGATGTTGGGCACGATGTGGTGGATCGCGATGCGCCAGGGCGGATTGCCGACGGCACGCGCCGCCTCCACGAACTCCTCCGCCGCCACCGCCTGCACCTGCGCCCGGGTCAGGCGCACGAAGGTCGAGGTCGCCGAGAGGCCGATCGCCACCATGGCGTTGGTGAGACTCGGCCCGAGGAAGGCCGCGAGCGCGATGGCGAGGATGAGGAACGGGATCGCCAGCAGCGCGTCGGTCAGGCGCATGATCACCATGTCGACCACGCCGCCCGCGTAGCCGGCGATGAGTCCGAACGGCAGGCCCAGCGCCACCGCGAGGGCGACCGAGGTCAGGCCCGCCCCCAGCGAGGCGCGGGCGCCGAAGACGATGCGCGCGAGCACGTCGTGCCCGACCTCGTCGGTGCCGAACGGGTGCGCCCAGCTCGGCGCGGTCCGGATCGCGCCCCAGTCCGTGGCGATGGGATCGTAGGGCGCGATCCAGTCGGCGAAGACCGCCATCAGGATCAGCGCCACCACGATGACGAGGCCGAGCATGGCGCTGCGCCGCGCTTTCAGGCGGGTCCAGAATTCGCGGATCGGGCCCGGCTCGGCGCGGGGGACGGGCTCGGCGGCCGGCAGGGCGACGCCGGCCGGGGCGATGGCGGCCTTGGTCATCGGGGGCCGTTTCCGTTGATCATGTCATCCCCGAAAAGGGCGCGCTTCCCTCCCCCTTGCGGGGAGGGATCGAGGGTGAGGGTGGTTGGGCGACCCTCAGGCTGCGGAGGCTGGCGGAGCCACCCCCACCTCCAACTCCTCCCCGCAAGGGGGAGGAGAGGCGCACAATCCTCGGACGAGGCCTGTGCCCAGGGTTCGCTCATCCTCACGCGCGCCTCAGCTTCGGGTTGACGAAGGCCGCGAGGAGGTCGGCCGCGAGGTTGAGGAGGACGTAGGTGGTGGCGGTGCAGATCACGACGCCCTGCACGGTGGCGTAGTCGCGGTTGAACACGGCATCGACCATGAGCTTGCCGAAGCCCGGCACCGAGAAGACCTGCTCGGTCAGCACCGCACCCGACAGGAGCTGCCCGAATTCGAGGGCGCCCAGGGTGATGATGGGAATCGCGGCGTTGGGGAGCGCATGGCGCAGGATGAGCCGCAAGGGCGAGACGCCCTTGGCCCAGGCGGTGCGGACGTAGTCCGAGCCGAGCACGCCCAGCATCGCCGCGCGGGTGTGGCGCATCATCACCGCCGCGATGGCGTTGCCGAGCACGAAGGCCGGCATCGCCATGGAGCGCAGGTTCTCGGACAGGCTCTCGAAGGGCGAGACGTAGCCGGAAGCGGGCAACCAGCCGAGCTGGACCGAGAACAGCAGGATCATCAGGATGCCGAGCCAGAAGTTCGGCACCGACAGGCCCCAGAGGGCGATGCCGTTGGCGATCGTGTCCGCGGCGGTGCCGCGCTTCACCGCCGAGAGGATGCCCATCGGCACACCGATGACGAGGGCCACCAGCATGGCAAGACAGGCGAGCTCAAGGGTGACCGGAAGCTTCTCGATCACGAGGTCGATGACCGGCTTCTGGAGACGGATCGACTCGCCGAGATCGCCCTGGAGCACACCGCCGGCCCAGAGGGCGTAGCGCACGGGCAGGGGCTGATCGAGGTGGTACTTCTGCCGGATGAAGGCGATGACCTCGGGGTCGCGCTCCTCGCCCGACAGTGCGGTCGCGGTGTCGCCCGGCAGCAATTGCTGCAGGGTGAAGATGATCATCGAGGCGATCACCAGGGTGGGGATCGCGAGCGCCAGGCGCTGGACAAGGAAGCGCAGCATCGGCCGGGCTCCCGCCTCAGTTCAGCGTGAGGCCGGTGAAACGCACGAGGCCGTCGGGATAGGGCGTGAAGCCGGAAAGCTTGGTGCTGTAGGCCCAGAACAGCTTGCGGTGGAACAGGTAGATCAGCGGCCGGTCGGCCATCACCCGATCGGCCAGTTGCTTCCAGGCTTGCGCCCGCTGGGCGGGGTCGACCGTGGCGCGCTCGGCGGCGAGCGCCGCATCCGCCTCAGCGTTGCAGTAGCGGGCGTAGTTCAGGGGCGTCTTGCAGGCCAGGAAGCTGAAGGTGTTGCCGTCCGGGTCGGGCCGTCCGCTCCAGGAGTAGAGATAGGCGTCGAAGTTGCCCTTGTCGGCGGCGTCGAGCGCGGTGGTGAAGTCGGTGGCCTGGAGCTTCACGTCGAAGCCGGCCTCGCGGGTCATCGCCTGGATGACCTGGCCCACCTGGGGCGCCTCGTTGTTGGCGTAGACCGTGAGGGTGACGGACGGTTTCGGCACGCCGGCCTCGGCCAGCAGGGCCTTGGCCTTGGCGACGTCCCGCTTCGGGAGGGGATAGTCCTTCACATAGGCCGGGTGCTTCGGGGAAACCCACTGGTTGCCGGGCAGGAACTCGCCGCTGAACACCACCTGGTTCAGGGCGTTGCGGTCGATGGCGAGATCGAAGGCGGCGCGCACGCGTGGGTCGGCCACGGCCGAGCCGGCCCTGTTCGGGTTGAAGACGATGGACTGGAAGCCGAGCTCGATGGTCGAACCGACCTTGAGCTTCGGGTCCCGGGTCACCTGCGGCAGGTCGGTGGGGGTCAGGCGCTCCAGGAGTTCGAGCTGGCCGGCGCGCAGGTTGGTCAAACGCACGGTGCCGTCGGGGATCGGCCGGAACTCGATGCGCTTGAGGTGGATCTGGTCCTTGTTCCAGTAATCGTCGAAGCGCTCGACCACGATCCGGTCCTGCGGCACCCGCTCGACGAACCGGAACGGCCCGGCGCAGACGGGGGCGGTGGAGAACTTGTCGCCCAGCCGCTCGGCTGCCTTGGGCGAGACCATCATCCCGGCCCGGTCGGTGAATTGCGCCATGAGGGGCGCGAACGGCGTCTTGAGAAAGATTTTGAAGGTCAGGTCGTCGACGACCTCGACCCGGTCGATCGGCGCGATCTCGCCGCGCCGTTGCGAGCCGGGGAGCTTCAGGTGGCGCTCGATGCTGTACTTGGCCGCCGCCGCGTCGAGCTTCTCGCCGTCATGGAACAGCACGCCCGGCCGCAGGGTCATGGTGAGCGCCTTCTGGTCCTCCGACAGGTTCCAGCTGGTGGCGAGCTGCGGCACCGGCTTCAGGTCGGGGCCGATATCCACGAGCTTGTCGCACATCGCGGCGAAGACCATGCGGCTGGTGAAGGTGCGCGCCAGCGTCGGGTCGAGGGCGTCCGGGTCCTCCATCAGGCCGAAGCGCAGGGTCTGGGCCTGCGCCGAGCGTGTGAGAGCGGGTGACAGCGAGACAGCGCCCACGGCGAGGCAGGCAGCGAACAGACGCAGCATCCAGTGTCCTTCGGGTCAGGGACCGTTCGGGATCGGCGTTCGTCCGCGCGGGACGCGCGGCAGGGTCGATCCGGTCGGCACGTCCAAAAGTGTATACATTATCTGTGCCAGCGGGCCGCTTTGCAACGACCCGGCATCACCAGACCGAGACCTGCCCGTCGCGCCGCGGATCGCTGGCGCCGACATAGCCCTCGGTGCCGGGGTCGCCCATGCGCCAGATGAACTGGCCGGCGCCGAAATCCTGGTAGCTGTCCTCGATCACGTCGACGCGGTGGCCGCGCTCCACCAGCCCCTGCAGGGTCGCGGCCGGCATCGCGGCTTCCGCGTTGATCTCCAGGCCGGCGTTGAAGCGCCAACGCGGCGCGTCGCAGGCGGCCTGCGGGTTCTGGCCGTGGTCGATCATCCGCACCAGGGTCTGCACGTGGCCTTGCGGCTGCATGTTGCCGCCCATCACGCCGAAGCTCATCACGGGCGCGCCGTCTTTCGTGAGAAAGCCTGGGATGATGGTGTGAAAGGGCCGCTTGCCCGGCGCCACAACGTTGGGGCTCGCCGCATCCAGCACGAAACCGTAGCCGCGGTTCTGCAGGGACAGGCCCCATTCGGGCACGACCACGCCGGAGCCGAAGCCCATGAAGTTCGACTGGATGAAGCTCACCATCATGCCGGATTCATCGGCGGTCGTGAGGTAGATCGTGCCGCCCCGGACCGGGTTGCCGGCGCCGAACACTTGAGCCCGGCGCGGGTCGATCAGCTTCGCGCGCGATGCGAGATAGCCTGGGTCGAGCATCGCCTCCGGGGTCACCGCCATGCTGCGGGCGTCGGCGACGTAGCGGTAGGTGTCGGCGAAGGCGAGCTTCATCGCCTCGATCTGGAGGTGCTGCGCTTCCGGCCCGTCCGGGGCCAGGCCCGCGAGGTCGAAGGATTCGAGGATGCCGAGGGCGATCTGGGCGGCGATGCCCTGTCCGTTCGGCGGGATCTCGTGGAGCGTGTAGCCCCGGTAATCCTTGGCGGTCGGCGTCACCCATTCGGGCCGGAAGGCAGAGAGGTCCGCCACCGTCATGGCGCCGCCATGCGCCGCGGCGTGCCGGGCCATGGCCTCGGCGATCTCGCCCTCGTAGAAGGCGCGCCCCTTCGTCTCGGCGATGGCCCGCAACGCGCGGGCGATGCCCGGCAGGGTCACGCGCTCGCCCACGTGCGGAGCGCGCCCGTGGGGCAGGAAGGTCTCGGCGAAGCCCGGCTGGCGCACGAGGTCGGCGACCTTGGCGGCGGCGGCCCATTTCTGCTGCACCACCACCGGCGCGAGGTAGCCGCGCTCGGCAATCGCGATGGCAGGCTGCAGGAGATCCGCGAAGGGCAGCTTGCCGAAGCGCTCGCTCAAAGTGACCCAGGCGGCGACGGCGCCCGGCACCGTGACGGAATCCCAGCCCCGCATCGGCGGCCGCTCGGCCGCACCGTATTTTCGGGTGAAGTAGTCGGGGGTCCAAGCCGCCGGCGCCCCGCCCGAGGCGTTGAGCCCGTGCAGCTGCCGGCCGTCCCACAGGATGCAGAAGGCGTCCGAGCCCAGCCCGTTGCTGCAGGGCTCGGTGATGGTCTTGGCCGCCGCCGTGGCGATGGCGGCGTCCACCGCGTTGCCGCCCTGCCAGAGCATGCGGATGCCGGCTTGCGCGGCGAGCGCGTGCGAGGTCGAGACCATGTTGCGGCCGAAGATCGGCATCCGCACGGTGGGGTAGCCGGTGGTCCAGTCGAACGGCTTCATCGGATCGGGGTCTCGCGCATCGAAGGATCGGGCGATGATGGCGACGAACGGCCGGGCCGCCAAGTCGGGCGACCGGCTGCTCAGGGCATGCCGGTCACCCGCGATCCCCCGCCGCGCGGGACGGCGCGCGCGTCAGGGAATGACCCGCTCGGCCCGCAGGCGCGCGAACAGGTCGAAGAACGCATCGTCGGTGGCCTGGTAGTCGAGGAAGCCGAGGCGCCGGCTCTTGCTCATGTCGGTGACGACCTCGATCGGCCGGCCGAGATCCGCGTCCGTGTGCCAAGCCGAGGCGAGGCGCCTGAGATCGGCCTCCTTGAGGCCGTGCCGCGCGGCGAGTTCGGCCCAGAGCGGCGCGGCCCCGTCCATCTGCTGCGCCAGGGGCAGGATCGTGCCGTCGAAGGGTGCCGGCTCCACGCCGAACCACTCGGCGATCCGGCCCCACATCCAGCTCCAGCGGAAGACGTCGCCGTCGACGATGTTGAAGGCCTCGTTGCGGGCCGCCGGCGTGGTCGCGGCCCAGGCGATCTGGCGCGCCAGGATGCGGGCATCCGTCATGTCGGTGAGCCCGTTCCACTGGGTGGCCGAGCCCGGGAAGCGGAAGGGGCGGCCGGTCTCGCGGCAGAGCGTTGCGTAGACGGCCAGCGTCACGCCCATGTTCATGGCGTTGCCCAGCGCGTAGCCGATGATGGTGTGGGGCCGGTGAACGCTCCAGCCGTAGCCATCCCGCGCGGCGGCGGCGAAGACTTCGTCCTCCTGCGCATAGTAGAAGTTCTCGACATCGAGGCGGCCCTGGTCCTCGCGGAAGGGTGTGGCCGGCAGCGTGCCCTTTCCGTAGGCCTCGAAGGGGCCGAGATAGTGCTTGAGGCCCGTGACCAGTCCGACATGCTGCACGCCACCGTTTGGCCGCAGCGCATCGAGGAGATTGCGCACCATCGCGCCGTTGACCCGGATGTTCTCGGCCTCCGTCTCCTGGCGCAGCCACGTCGTGATGAAGACGTCGGTGGGGCGGACCTCCGCCAGGGCCTCGCGCAGATTTCCCGGGTCGAGCAGGTCGGCGGCCACCGGCGTCACGCCGGGCACGTCGGCCGGCGGGCGCCGGGCCAGACCGGCCACGGACCAGCCCTCCGACACGAGGTGCCGGGCGAGGTTGTTGCCGACGATGCCGCTGACGCCGGCGATGAGGGCCGTTCGGGTCATGAAAGTCTCCGTCTTGATCTGAGGCGGACCTATGGAGAGAGTCCGCCCCCGACCAGACGGCACCGTTCGGGGTCATAGGCACCAGAAGGTAACCACGATGGAGAGGCGGAGCGCGGACGAGTCGTGGCGCGAGGATTGCGCGCCGCGCCGGGTGCTCGAACTGTTCGCCACGAAGTGGACGAGCATGGTGCTGCATACGCTCCACGCCCGCCATGCCGGGTGCGCCCGCACCGGCGTGCTCCAGCGCAGCCTGCCCGGCATCTCGAAGAAGATGCTGACCCAGACCCTGCGGGACATGGAAGCGAGCGGCCTCCTCACCCGACACGTGGCCGGCACGGTGCCGCCCGCGGTGGAGTATCGCCTGACTCCCCTCGGCGGCCGCTTCGTCGAGCCGGTGGAGATCCTCTACGCCTGGGGCCGGGCCAATGCCGACGCCCTCGACGACCTGAAGCCCCGGCCGACGTCGCGCCGCTAGTAGCCGCGCGCGCGGTCGACGCCGACGGGCACCGCGCCCGTCTCGCGGAACGACCGGATTGCGGCCGCCACGATCGCCGAGGCGGAGGCGCGGCTCGTCGGCGCCGCCACGTGGGGCAGGATCGTGACGCCCGGATGGTCCCAGAGGCGGTGCCCCGGCGGCAGCGGCTCGGTCGCGAAGACGTCGAGGATGGCATGGCCGAGATGGCCCGAATCCAGTGCCGCGATCAGATCGTCCTCGACGACATGGGCGCCCCGCCCGAAATTCACGAGGCCGGTGCCCCGGGGCAGGCGCGCGAAGATGTCGTGGCCGAGGATGCCCTGCGTCTCGTCCGTGAGGGGCAGCAGGTTCACGAGGATGTCGGTCCGATCGAGGGCGCGTGCCAGCCCGTCCGGACCCGAGACCACCGCGACGCCGGGGCAGGCCGCGCCGGAGCGGCTCCAGCCCTGGACCGGGAAGCCGAGCGCGCGCAGGACGGCCGCCGACGCGCGCCCCATCTCACCCAGGCCGAGCAGGGTCACGGTGCGGCCCTGCGCCGGGCGCGCCTCATGCTGCACCCAGACATGCCGGCGCTGCTGATCCGCATAACGCGGAAAATCCCGGTGGAGGTGCAGCACCGCGGCGGCCACCGCCTCCGCCATGGCGCCGGCCAGGGCCGGATCGACGAGGCGCAGCACGGGCACCGGCGGCAGCGCCGCGTCGAGGAGCAGGCGGTCCACGCCCGCCCAGAGGCTGTGGATCCAGCGCAGAGCGGGCAGCCGCGCGAGGGCACCGGGCGGCGGGTTCGCCACGATGGCGATCTCGGCCCCGCGCACCGCATCGGAATCGGCCGGACTCGCCAGAGTCTCGTCCGGCATGGCCCGCCTCAGAGCCGCGCGCCAGGCCGCCTCGTCCGCCGGCTCCAGGCTCGTGACGAGCAGAAGCGGGGGCCGTGTCCGATCGGGCGCCATGCGGGTCGTTCCAGAGAAGAGTGCAGCCGGGTGAGGCCGGCCATACGCCTCCGCCACGCGTCGTCAAGATCGATGGATCAGCGCGACGTTGGGGAGACTGAAGATGCTCGGGAAATAAATGGTGCCCAGGGACGGAATGGGCCCACGAGCTAGAACCACTACCTAAGACACTGATATTGCAAGGATACAGCTTTTACCGCCCGCCCCTCTGTGACCCACATTGTGCCCCAGGATTACCGCTAAAGCAAATCGTCGTGCAACTGGTTGCAACAAGCCCAGTCAACGAGCGGCCACATCGGCTGGCCTCAGCTGTGGGATCGACCAGTGCACACCGTTTGCGTGCGTCTCGCTCTCGTCGAAGGCGGCCAAGACAACTCCATCCGAGCTGCATCTGATAGTCCAACGTCTCGACTTGAACGTCTCACATCACGGTGTCATACGCCTTTGCCCATCGCCCCCTTTTTCCGTTGAGGTGGTGGCAAGCCCATGAACGCCACCACTGAAGAAGCCGCTGTCTCCATACAGGCTCTGGCGATCGAAGTAGGCGGGATTGTCCCGCAAATTGAGTGTAGAAGCATTTCGACTCCTCGGGTTGCCATGCCGGAGTTAGCAAGGCATCCCGCAGAATTGGCGGTCCCGTGTGACTGCGCGGCAATCCAGCTGTATATCAGAAAATTTTCTTATAATGGATCCTAGGATCTGGATGCGTCGAAATCGTATTTCGACTAAGAAACTGATTTGAAAGAGTTATTAGTTAGCAAACCTCAGGCTTCTCGAGGCTGATTTTTTCCCGGAATTGATTCTGGCATCTCCCCCCCCCTCCCTACAGAAGGTTCAAATCATATCGCGAAGCGCCCTCTCCCCCCAGGGTGTGAAACTGTCCTAAAATGTGATCACGTGACCAAGCGCTTGTCGCATCTAAATGCCTAGCTCAATTGCAGAGCGTCCAGCTGCGAGTTGAGTTGTTGACGCCTGTTGCGGGGTTGGGAAGCCGCCGGTGCAGGGGCTCGCCTTCATCAGTTGCTGCGAGAGAGCCCCCACGATTCCAGTCAATTCGCAGTCAAGTCGACCAAAGCCTAAGGTAGTGTCTTAGTTCTGAATCTGATTCCGAATGGTCGATTCCTTCGTTCTCGTCCGAATTCCCACGCGATCCTTCCTCCTGGCGTAGACTTGGCGCCAAGCCCGAGTGTACCCAATTGTGCCACTCAGAAATAGGCCTCTGCCATCTGCCCGAAACCGACGAACTGATGTAAGCTGGGCACGAAGTGGAGCCTCGTCACCTACACACCTTGCGTGCCGCTTCGCTCCTTCCTGAACATGGCTAATAGGCATGATAGCGTAACGATGATCCCGTTTCTCGATGCTTCTTCGCCGTTGCGGAACGGACGGGGGTAACCGCGACGCCGCCCAGTCATGCGGCCCACCAATAAGGCCTACAATGCTAGAACTCGCCGTTATGATTGCCGGCGACGCGGGAGCGTGCCGCGCATTGCCTCTTGGAAGATCGACAGCAACGAGAGGCTTGGTCGCTACCAGTGGACAATGGGGCGAACGCACGGCTGGCTCACCCGCCTCCCGCGCTCGCTGGTTTGCGAAGAGCGCCGTGCCGACATCGCCGAGGCCTTCATCAGCTACGCGGCAGGCTTCAGTTCAATTCCAGGCGCTATCCGCTGCTCGCAGGATGAACCTAAGCGGTTGCAGAGCCAAGCTCTTGCATTAACACTCCTGCTAGGAGGCGAGCGGTATCAAGCGAGTCGTCGCCGACCTAATTAGCTCGGGCATATGTCAGAATCGTACGATGTCGTTCCTCCCCTTGCGGGAGCCATGGTCGAGTCCTTGAGGGGCGTCGGCTATTCGATCGCGACGGCCCTAGCGGACATCGTGGACAACAGCATCTCCGCCGGGGCGCGGAACGTTTGGGTGACCTTCGCCTATCGTGGGGCGGCATCCACCGTCTCGATACTCGATGACGGCGGTGGGATGTCCGCAACGGAGCTCCTCGGGGCGATGACTCTCGGCGGAATCAGCCCGCTGCTCCATAGGGCAGAAAAGGACCTCGGTCGCTTTGGCTTGGGGTTGAAAACCGCGTCCTTTTCCCAATGCCGATGCCTGACCGTCGCCTCCCGACGCAACGGCTTAGTCTCCGTCCGTCGTTGGGACCTAGACTATATCGCGAGGCCGGACGTTGGGGATTGGCGGCTGCTATCGTCGCCGAGGAAAGGATCGGAAGAGCTGCTGTCTCCCCTCGACCTGTTGGAGCAAGGCACGCTTGTCCTGTGGGAAGGCTTAGACCGCATCGTCGGCCCTGGAGGGATGAAGGACGCGGCTTTAGAGAACGCCTTTCTGGCTCTGGTAGAGCGAGTGGAACAGCACCTCGCGATGGTCTTTCACCGTCTGATCGAGGGCATGTCGCCGGAACTGCGCTTGTACATCAATGGCCATCGAGTCAAAGGCTGGGATCCTTTCCTGAGGAGCCATCCAGCCACTTACAGCACTCCTACCGACCCCTTCAGCTCCCCACATGGTCGGGGAGAGCTTCAGGGATTCGTGCTCCCTCACAAGGACAAGCTCAGCGAAATTGAATACCGCGCAGCAGGCGGTATCGAGGGCTGGACGTCGCAGCAGGGCTTCTATGTCTACCGGAACCAGAGGCTGCTGGTCGCGGGTGGCTGGCTTGGGCTCGGTTCGCCCCGTGTTTGGACTATGGAGGAGCCATTCAAGCTCGCCCGCATCAGGCTTGATTTCACAAACAGCGCCGACCACGAATGGGACATTGACGTCAAGAAGTCGACCGCACGCCCGCCGAGATACCTCCGCGCTCGCATACAGGAGCTTGCTGAGAACGTGCGGGTGAGGGCCAGGAGAGTGTTCGCTCATCGGGGGGAATACGGAGCGAGGGCCGCCGTTCAGGACCTTTCGACGGTCTGGGTGTCCAGAACCTTGAAAGGCGGCACTTCCTATCGGCTAAATCGCGACCACCCCCTGGTGGCTCGGGCACTCAATGACGCAGACTCGAAGTCGGTTTCCGAGCTGCTGAGGTTGGTGGAAGAAACCGTTCCCGTGCAGCGCATCTGGCTCGACACTGTCGAGAAGGGCGAGATGCAGAAGGAGCCGTTTTCCGAGGACGCCTCGCCCGAGGTGGAGGAGCTTGCAAAATCGATGCTGTCCCATCTTGTTGGCAAGGTAGGGCTGTCTCATGAACTCGCCGTCATGAGGCTCCGGACTACAGAGCCGTTCCAGAACTTTCCGCAATTGATCGCGCGGCTTTCCGCGAGCCCTTCCATTCAGGTAACCGCATGAAGTCGCCGCAGGAGACAGCGCTCGGATTTGCACAGACCTCAATCGAGGGGCAGAGGGGCGAAGCGCCAATCACTCCCGAGACAATCGCAGCTGTTATCGACCAAATCATGATGCTCCCTGCAGCGCTGCTCGCGACCAAGCAGGTGGATCGTGAAGCTCTACGCGAGGAGCTTGAGACGCGTTATAGCGTGTGGATCGGCAAGGCCACGGCGCTCGAGCAGAACGACAACCATCTTGCTTGGCTGACACCGGAGCGAAAGATGAACTGGCGGCTCTGGCCGCGATACCGGCAGTTCCTGGAAGGGAGCTGGTCGCCGATGGCGGTGGACGGGCTTGACGACGCCACGGATCAAGTGATCTCGCGCCTGGAGGCACCGGACAGGCCCGGCGCCTGGGATCGCCGCGGCCTTGTCGTAGGGCACGTTCAGTCCGGCAAAACCTCTAACTACACGGGCCTGATCTGCAAGGCAGCCGACGCAGGCTACAAGGTGATCATCGTGCTGGCCGGGCTACACAACAATCTCCGCAGCCAGACCCAGATGCGCTTAGACGAAGGCTTCCTAGGCTACGAAACCTCTACACAGTACGACCGCTCAGCCACTCTCGCGAACTCCATCGGCGTGGGTCTGATCGACAGCGATCCCTCGATCAGGCCAGACTACATCACGACCAGGGACGAGAAGGGAGACTTCAAAGCCGCGCTCGGCAAGAACTTCGGCATCAGTCCCGGCGGTCGCCCGCTCTTGTTCGTCGTTAAGAAGAACGTCAGTGTACTCAAGAGCCTCCTTGGATGGATCGACAAGGTCCTGAACGGGGCTTCGGTTCTGGAGAATGTGCCTCTGTTGATCATCGACGACGAGGCGGACCACGCCTCGGTCGACACCAACGAGCAGGCTTTCGACGAGAACGGCAAGCCGGACGAAGAACACAACCCAACGAAGATCAACGGGCAGATTCGTCTTCTCCTCCGCAAGTTTCAGAAGTCGTCCTACGTGGGGTACACCGCAACCCCCTTCGCCAACGTCTTCATCCACGAAGCAGCCGATACGCCGAAGCTTGGGCCAGACCTGTTCCCGCGCAGCTTTATCGTGAACCTGCCGGCCCCTTCGAATTATGACGGGCCGGTGAGGCTGTTCGGCCTCGATCCGAACGATGACGAGGCCGGCGTCACGGCACTGCCGCTCGTCCGCGTAATCATGGATCATGCGGCCACAAGCAACTCGAAGGAGACGTCCGGGTGGATGCCACCCGCGCACAAGAACGGGTTTGCTCCTCGTCATGGCGGCAAGGATGAGGTCCCGCCAAGTCTGCGCGAAGCGATTCTGTCGTTCATCCTCGTATGTGCCGCACGCCGCGTAAGGGGACAAGCGAACGCACACAACTCCATGTTAGTGCACGTCACCCGTTTCACATCCGTGCAGTCGGCGGTGCGTGGTCAAGTCGAAGCCGAGCTGAACCAGATTCGACGGCGGCTGCGGTTTGGGGAAGGAGGAAATGAAGGCGTCAGATACCAGCTCAGGAAGCTGTGGGATGAGGATTTCGTCCCGACTTCTGCTGCCTTCCTGTCAATACATCCGGATCGCAAGTCGGCACCGGTAACGTGGGACAAACTCGATCAGGAATTCGCCGACGTGACCGAACGGATCATGGTTCGGACGATCAACGGCAACGCTGGAGACATTCTCGACTATGAAACCCACAAGGAGATGGGCCTGAATGTCATCGCCGTCGGGGGCGACAAGCTGGCGCGCGGCCTGACTCTCGAGGGCCTTAGTGTCAGCTACTTTCTGCGCGCCAGCAAGATGTACGACACACTCATGCAAATGGGGCGCTGGTTCGGCTTCCGTCCAGGATACCTTGACCTCTGTCGATTATATATGACGGGGGAACTCAGGGAGTGGTTCGCTCACATCACAGAAGCGGCGGAGGAGTTGCGTCGCGAGTTCGATCACATGAGGGCGATCAATGGAACGCCGAAGGACTACGGACTGAAAGTCCGCTCGCATCCGGTGATGATGGTGACCTCGAAGGTTAAGATGCGCCACGCCTCGGAAGTTGATATCGACTTCGCTGGAGCCATTCAGGAAACTGTCGTGTTCGCGCGGAACCCGAACGTGATCCGCGCAAACTTCGAGGTCACCCAGGACCTTCTTGCCGCCCTCGGTCCGCCGGCTGAACGCCCACCTGTACGGCCCCGCAGCGGGAGCAAGGCACACGAATGGACTGGGGCAAGGTTGTGGTCTCATGTCGATGGACCACACATCGTGCGCTTTCTCCGGGACTACCGAACGCACGATAGCGCCCATTCCGTGAATGCCCAGATGATGGCTGAGTTCGTGGAAAAGCAAATCGAGCGAGGAGAGCTGACCGACTGGACAGTTGCCCTGCTTTCCGGTGATGACGAGGTCGTATTGCCTGTCGCGGGCGAGGACGTTCAACTTGTTCACCGCAAGGAGAACGAAAGGTCCGTACTCATAGCGGACCAGAGAGCGCAAGGCCGTTACTTGATCGGACGTCTGCTGGCACCTCGCGATGAAGCCATCGATTTCGACGCCGGGAGCTACGACGAAGCACTCGCCCAGACGCAGGCGAAATGGGAAGCGGACGCGGGCAGGTCGCGTCGCAAAACACTACCAGACACGCCATCGGGGCCGGCCATTCGGGCGGTGCGAGGCCGCCATCCACAGCATGGGTTGCTACTGCTCTACCCGTTGTCACCAAAACCGGCGGACATCGATGTGAAGGTCCCGATCATCGGGTTCGGAGTAAGCTTTCCGGAAAGCCGTGACGCGAAGCCAATCAAATACACGGTGAACAACATTTTCTGGCAGCAGGAATACGGAGCAGAAGCTTGAGCGAGGTCAGGAGAGCCTGGGACGCGCTCATTGGTGAGGGGAGGACAGAACCAGGGTGGCATGTCAGGCGTGTCCATAGCGTGTCGTCCTGCGACATCCGAGCCGCTATCAGCGCACCCAGCGGCGCATTAGCGCTGCTGTTCGAGGTGCAGTCCCGTTCGATCCCCGCCGGCGCAGCGCTGCCCGCATGCGTTGGCTTCCAGCTGACTCCGGAAACGATGGTGCCCGGCCCAAGCGGCCAGACACGCCTGTGCCTGTCGCTTCGGGATGCCCGTTTCCGGACAGTCTTCGAGACTCTCGCCGGCGATGTTGCCGGGGCCGTCGCCTCGGCCCCGTCCGAGTCATTGGGGGTGAAGGCTCTGCTTACGCGTTTGAGGACCTGGGAACGGTTCGTGCAGCGCTTCGGCCCAGACCATCTCAGTGACGAGCAGCAGCTGGGGCTGTTTGCCGAGTTGCGTTTCCTGACATCATGTATCCTGCCCTTCATAGACACCGGCGCAGCTGTCAATGGATGGCGAGGTCCGCACGGCGAACCTCAGGATTTCCGCTTCCGTGCGGCCGCCATCGAAGTGAAGGCGACTGCATCCCGCAACCCGGTGTCGTTTCGTGTCTCGAACCTCGATCAACTAGACCGGAATACGCTCGAAATTCTGTTGGTCCATTTCCTCGCAGTCGATCCTGGATCGCCCTCTGGCCCCACCCTTCCTGAGGTCGTGGCAGACCTGCGTGCTGCCCTCGCGAACGCCGACCCGGTTGCCGCCTCGGATCTGGACCTTTCGCTCATCGAGGCGGGCTATCTCGATCAGCACGAGCCCGCCTATGCAGACAAGCGCTATGCTGTGCGGAGCGTCTCTTGGTTCGTCGTCGAAGCTGGATTCCCCCGCCTGACCAGGAGCACGGTCCCGCCGGGCATCGGCGAGGTGAAATACAGTGTCATGCTGCAATCCTGCGCGCCTTACATGATCGACGAGGCAACCGCGTTAGGCATGCTTCGGGGAAGAATTTGATGTCGCAAAGCTTCCTCTCTGAACTGCAGGCGGAAGTGCTGCATCGTGCCTCGGGTGGCGACGGTTCTAGCCCCGACTTCCGCGAAAACGTGTTCACGGAATACGTTATGGAGCTGCTCTCGGGAGAGGTCGGCATCGTCGAAAATCCGGAGGCGGTACACTACCAGGGGGAGATTGGCCGGGGGCAGGCTAGGATCAACGGCTACGCCCTTGCTGACGACCATCCGGAGCAGGACACTATTGACCTGTTCGTGGCCGTTTACAGGGGAGTCGACGAGCTGACGAAGATCTTGACCAAGGAACTGGAGGATGCAGCCAAACAAGCAGTGCGGTTTTTCCAGGCAGCACTGGGCGACCTTCATGCCCGTTTAGATCCGGCACATGACCCTTTCGCCATGGCCCAACGAATCCATGATGCGCGGTCAAGGATCAAGCGGGCGCGCCTGTTCATCCTGACCGACGGCCTTTCCGACTTGGCCCGGGCCAAGCCTAAGGTCATGCCCCTTAAGGACAGTAGCGTCGACCTGAAAATCGAGTTCTGGGATCTTGAACGATTGGCTAGGGCGCTCGCTTCGGGTCGTCCCCATGAGGAAATCGATATTGACGTGGCCGCGCTTTCAGGAGCACCGCTCGCGTGTATACCGCTGCCAAGCGGCAGTGGCGATGAGTATACAGCATTCGTGACGGTGATCCCCGCGACCCTTCTTTTTCGCATCTACGAAGATCACGGGCCTCGCCTGCTGGAACGCAACGTGCGATCATTCCTTCAGGCGAAGGGCAAGGTAAACCGAGGCATCCGGGACTCGCTCAAGGTGCAGCCGAGTCGCTTCTTTGCCTACAACAATGGAATCTCGCTGACCGCCGACAGTGTTGAAACACAGGACCTCGGGAACGGATCGGTCGGCATTTCCCGTATCAAAGGTTTGCAGGTCGTCAACGGTGGTCAGACCACTGCCTCGATACACCGCTCTGGCAAAGAAAAAATCGATCTCAGCAAAGTTTTCGTTCAGGCTAAGCTGACGGTGATCCAACCCGATCTGACTGACGAGCTTGCTCCACGAATCGCTGAATTCGCCAATACTCAGAACCCAATCCAAATGGCGGATTTCTCGGCTAATGATCCGTTCCACATCGAGATCGAACGCCTATCGAATGTAGTGTGGCTGCCGGATCAGCAGGGCAGATGGTTCTACGAACGCGCACGAGGCCAATACTTTGTTGCCTTATCGAATGAGGGTAGAAATGATGCAAGAGTGAAGCGTTTCAAGGAGAAGACCCCTGCTCATCGGAAAATAACCAAAATCGAGCTCGCGAAATACATAAGCGTCTGGGACCAGTTGCCAAACTCTGTAAGCCTGGGCGGCCAAAAGAACTTCGTGCAGTTCACTCAGCGAATCCGCGAGACAAAACCGAAAACCTGGAAACCCGATGAAAAATTTTACAAGGAGCTGATCGCTAAGGCGATCGTCTACAAGGAGGTCACTCGCGTCGTGCACACCGGCGGCTTTCCCGATCTCCGCGCGCAACTTGTCGCCTACGTGGTCTCAGCACTTGCCTTCCGGACAGGCGGCCACTTCGACCTTCTACTCGTTTGGCAGGAACAGCGGATCTCGGCCCAGCTTGAGGACTTGGTCCGCGCCTGGGCAGCGGAAATTTCTGCGGGCATTCGCGATAGCGCCGCCCGGCGAAAGCTGAGCAATTTCTCCGAGTGGTGCAAGAAGGCCGATTGCTGGAAGGAGGTGCAGAAGCTTGCTCTTCCTTTCCCGCTTAAAATGCCGCCGGAATTCGGCAAGGTTGAGAAGAAGAGTGGCGGGTGGGGCGTTGCTCCCGAAGAAGTCCGCGTGGCTATGCGACCTGACGACATGGACGCTCAAACGCAGTGCCGCCGCGTTGCAGCCGAGGAGTGGATTCGCATCATCGCTTGGGGCACGGAGAGTGGACATCTCGACGCGCGGCAGAAGCAGGTGGCCACGGAACTCGGAGCCGCTGCTGCAGCCGGGTGGGCGAAAGAAATCGATGCGAAACGCGCTCGGGAAGGGCGTGCGATCATCAATCTCGCGATGGAGAACGGAGGCTTAGTCGCGGCGTCCGTCGCTTGAGTTCAGCCTCCGAAGACAGCGCCCCAGTCGTCGGTTTCGAATGACCCTTCCGCATTGATGCCGGATTGACGAGCTTGCGATCCGGCGAACGCCTTACCGGTCGAGATCCCGTCTGCTCGCCAGGCGGGCATTGCCTGCCGGTATTCTTCAGCGTTCACCCAGCCGCGTGAAGCAGTCGGCGGTGCGTCGTAGAGGTCGTTTTTCAGCCGACTGAAAACATCCTCGCCCCTTGGTGGCGCGTCACCGTGGAGGTGGCGCTCCCGTCGGGCTTCGAGGAACAGGCGCTTGGCGAGATTAGTCGGACGATGCCGAGCCTGCCAGTCCAACTCCGGTTCAACAAGTCCGGTCATCACAAGGAAGGCGAGTACGTCGGCTGCGTCGTGGTTGTCAGACTTTGATCCGGTCACACGATTGACGCCGACCCAGCTAATCCAATTGAATACGACCAGATGCGTCAGTATTGAAAAAAACTGTCCCGCGTCTAAGAAGCGGTGCCCAAATGGAACGCGCCTTGAAGCGCCAAGCTGCCACTGCCCGTCCCGCCAGCGGAGCGCCTCGAACTCCGCGATGATCTCAGGTGCTGCAGGCCACACCCCCGGCTGGATGACAGCCATGAGGGATCGATAAAGATCGGGCGGCGCGTGACGTTTTGCCCAGTAAGCCAGTCGCATCTCGTAAGCCGCACCCCACATCGGATAATAGTCTTGAGGTGAACCCGAGTGCCGCGCATGACAGTACAGCCGACAATGCCGATCTTCGAGTAGATGGTCGTCAATGGCTGCCGGTACTTCCGAAGTGCCGGTGTAGAGCCCGAAGATGCCGGGAGCCACGCGTCTGAAACATGGATTGGAGATCAGTACGGCGCCGACGCTTGATTCTGAGAAAGCGCCCTGACCATGATCGATAATTTTTCGCCGCAGATCGATCATGCGCTGTGCGCCGAACTGCGCGAGTTGCTTTACCAGCATGTCGCCGAGAGAGCCATCGGCGAAGTGGGTCTCCTCGACACGTCGGCGTTCGAACGGTGGCACAGATAGGCAATCGACCTGCTGGAAATTGTTGGCGAGGCACAGCCATATTCCGTCGAATAAGGGTGCGAAGAGATGCGTAGCTTCGCTTGCCTGCATCTCGAACATCCGTGAACCGCAGTCGTCATCTGGGAACTCAGAGCGATACTCGATGATCAGCGTTCCGATGTCGAAGATACCCGACTGCGCGATGCGACGCGCGACCGCGTGCATGCGTCCGGTCCGCCGCGCTTTAGAGCCAATGTGACCTGTGAAGATATACCCGTCGTACACTGCCCAGAGGTCGTCTTCTCCGGAGATGGAACCAATGACCGATGGGGCGATCTCTTGCAGTGTGTCCAATGGCATCGGGGTTTGATAGTTGCTTAAAACGTCGCCCAAAAGGCGATCCAGCTTCTGCCAATCCTCGGCCTCCTCGGCACTCCTGAACCAGCCGGCAGAAGTCTTGTGCGCGCTCGCCCCAAGATATCCAACGATGCCGTTATTGAACACGATGTCAATCGCGAGCAGGAACCACGGGTCAAGCTTTCGAAGGCGCGCCTGCACCTCGTTTTCTGGAAGCAAAGACTGCGGTCCGAAAAGTGTGACCCATTGCGCATTCCTCTCCTCATCGAGGTAGCGCTTGAATGCTGCGCGACTTTTAGTATTCGCGCGTAGCCGCGTGAGAGCTTTGCCTTCGACTTGGCTCACTCTTTGTCGCGTAACGTGCACGCGTTCAGCAATTTCCTGGAGCGTTTGTGGTGCATCTCCATCCAAACCGTAGCGGCTGTGAAGCACTTCGACTCGGTTCGGAGGAAGTGCAGCAATCTCCTGCTCAATCCACTCGCGCGTCGTGAGCCCCTCCGGCACTTCATCTTCAGTTTGGACAACAACTGAGTCGGCGTCAGGCAGCCCTAGTGCTTCGACATGGGCAGTGAGAAGCTCGAAAGCTTCGGTCACCGTCTTCTTGCCGGCGTTCTTACACCCTGTCATGCGTGCACGGACTCGATCCGGCTGGAGAAAGAAGTCACGCACCTTCAGGTCGTCCAGTGCTCCCGTCGCGAGCAGATTGGTCAGCCGCACGGAAACATGGCGACTGCCGAGCACAGTTCGTATCGATGCATCAAACTCGGCCGGATCGAAGCCACTCAGCGGATCGGTGATGGGTAGCCCATCTTCCTTGACAGTCAGGTGCAGCGCAAAGGCGTTCAAGGCGTCGAGAGCCTCATTGGCGGTCTTGCGGCCCAGGTTCCGTACATTCATCAACGCCGACGCAAATTCCGACCGGTTGGCCAGCGCCTTCCCGACAGTCCAACCGCAGAAGAAGTCTTGGTTCGCCGCGATGCAGTTCGACAGACGAACGCTGCATTCGCCCTCCAACATTACCTCGCCAACTGTCCTGACTTTCCATGAGATTGGAGCGGTCATCTCGTCGGCGATGACGATGCGCTCAGTGATACTCTCAGGCTCCCGAAACTCTTCACTGACGACCGTAGCATCCTCCAGAAGAGGGGCCGCCAGGACCTCCGGATTTAAGGGTAGCGCAGTAAAGGTGGTCCTGATTGATTCGTCCAAGTCGAGTTTGAGAATTTTCAGGATATTCGGACCGGTATCGTCCGTTTCTGCCTCTTCGCGACTGATGGGGTTGCGCACAAAAGCGTGGAACTCGCCCAGGATCTCTGCAGAGGGGTGCGCTTCCGGAGCCAGTTGTATTGCTCTCTGGTTCACCGCTGGTGTTGCCAAAGGAAAATGGTCAGCCTTCTCATCCCTCCCACTGGTCTCATCGGTGGCAATGGGAGTCAGATTGGGCTCTGAAGAGATGACCGGAGCGGGCAAGCTCACGTCGTCATCGGCAATCTCGACGGCTTCGACTGAGTGGAGCGCGACTTCCGACGGAGGCCCATCGGCACACCGCTGCTCACCCTGGTAGGGCACATCGGTGGCGATGAGGGTCGGATCGGTCTCCGAAGGGACGGCCGAAGCTGGCAGGTTTACCTTGCTATCGGCAATCTTGACGGCTTTGACTGCTTGGAGCGCAACTTCCGTCGAAGGCTCTTCGGCACAGCGCTGCGCACCCTGGTTTGGCACATCGGCGGGGATTGACTTAGGCCTGGAGCTAAGCGTCCCGGGTTCATTGGCAGCGACGGCGGCACAGGGCGTCTCTAACAGAGGACCAGCAGCCGGAGATTGTTGCCTGGAGGTACGATGGTGAAGGCGTTCGGCGATTTTCTCCGGGGTAAGCAGCACCTGCGGCGCGACTGCGGTCGGAGCCTGTCTCCGCTTACTGAAGACACCAAACAATTTTTGGAAGAGGGCGCTCACGTCCCGACCCCTATCGAACCTCGGCACTTACGAGCCCTGCGTAACACGCTGGTCTTGTGTCCGCGAGCCGGTACCCCAGAAAGGCCACACGTGATGCATCATGGCCATCAATCGCCTTGGATGCCTTGACCGGATCGATACAAGAAGGGTTGTCGAAGGCTGAATTGCCTGGCAACCTGGCTCAGGAGGCGAGTTAGGGGATCAGTGTGATCAAGGGCATAGACCTTTTCTGCGGAGCGGGTGGCAGCAGCATCGGCGCGCGTCGTGCTGGCGTCGAAATGGTCGGCGCTGTGGACGGTTGGGACATGGCCACCCGAACTTATGCCGACAACTTCCCGTTGGCGAAACGCAACGTGATCACCACGCGGCTGGATGATGATTCGGGAGAGGCTTTATTCAATCGGCTGGGAAAGATCGACCTGATCATCGCGTCACCCGAATGCACACACCATTCGATAGCCAGGGGCGCTAAAGCCCGCTGTGAAGAAAGCAAGCGCTCAGGCTGGTATGTGATGCCCTTCGTCAACGCCCTTAAACCAAGATGGGTGGTGTTGGAGAATGTCACGCCCATGCGAAACTGGACAGGTTTCGATCAGCTCATGGCAGCGCTCAAGGCAGATTACAATGTCAGGCTTCAAGTGCTGAACGCCTGTGATTTCGGCGTGCCGCAATCCCGTCGGCGGTTGTTCGTAATGTGCGACAGGCGTCGTATGCCAGACGAGATTGTTCCTCTTGCCGGGCAGCAGCGTACGGCTGCCAGCGTGTTGGACCCTCAGGGTACTTGGGCAGCAGGGCCCCTACGAAAACCCGGTCGCGCTCCCGCAACGCTGGCCAGGGCCGATGCAGCAATCGAAAAGCTGGGTGCAGCCAAGGACTTCATTGTCGTCTATTATGGCTCTGACCGTGCTGGTGGATGGCAGCCACTCGACCGCCCCTTACGCACCCTGACCACGCTCGATCGCTTTGGGCTGGTCCAGTGGCAGGACGGCGAGCCGACGTTCCGGATGTTGCAGGTGCCTGAAATCCAGCGCGCGATGGGCGTTGAGGACATGATCCTGAACCAGGGTTCACGCAGGGATAGGATCAAGCTCCTGGGTAACGGAGTGTGTGCGCCCGTGATGGAGCATGTGATAAGAAGCCTGACAGCGCGGGAGTTCGGATTGCAGAAAGCGGCTTGACCGGGATGAATCCGGCGCTCGGGATATCATGAAGGCTAAAAGCGACGCCCCGATCACGCGATCCGAAAACATGTCGAGGATTCGGGGCAAAGATACCAAGCCAGAGATGCGGGTCAGGAAGCTGGTCCATGCGCTCGGCTTCCGATTCCGGCTGCACAGGCGCGACCTCCCGGGAACTCCGGATCTCACCTTCCCTGGCCGGCAAGCGGTCATTTTCGTACACGGTTGTTTTTGGCATCGGCACAGCGGATGCGTGAATTGCACTACCCCGAAGACCCGCGTGGCATTCTGGAGCGAGAAGTTCGCGAAAAACGTCGAGCGCGATCGCAGAGCCGTTTCTCGACTTCAGGACCTCGGGTGGCGTGTGTTGACCGTCTGGGAGTGCGAGATCTCCGACGAAGAGGCACTGCAATCGCGGATAATACAATTCCTTGGCGCTCCTGTACTGCCCCTTAACCTCAGAAATAGTGGTCGGGACCAGCGCAAGTTTTGAGAGACGAAGGTACGCGGCCCTTCCGCACCGCCAAGCCGTGGGCCGGACTTCCCCGTTCTTCCTACTGTCGGCTTCGCCTTAAATCGTACCAACCCGCTTTTTGGCGGCCTAGCCCGTCGGTCCTCCTTACAACAAGGCCTGCGGTCCCACCCATTATGCTCCCGGGCCCACAGCAGAGCTGAAGGACAGGTACGCAGCACGTCGGCTACATAAGAACACTCGGTTGCGCACGAAGCTAACTAAGCGTCGGATCTGCAGTCGTCGTTTGAAGCTCGCTTCACCCAGTGCAACAGGTTTCACCATAAAACGCATTGATTGGCAGACCTGCCTCCTGTGTAGACGCAATATCAAGAGCCTAGACTTGTTGATGCAACCGGTTGCAATCGATTTTCTGGCTCAAACGCAATTCATGACTTGAAAGGTGACTCGTATCTGGTGTACCTCCGGCCATGCAGTATCCTGAGTTTACGCGGCGCAACACGTCGTACTGGAGGGAGACTGATCCATGGTACAAGATTTTCTGCATCTGATCCGTTTGGTTCAGTCTGCAAACGAGGTAGATCTTGCAGACGCAATGCTCTGTATCATTGTGCACGCGGCTTTCTGTGAAGGTGTGCCTGTTCGTGCCTGTGACCTTGGTCATCAAATGGGAATGCCCCAGCAAACGATTTCTCGCCGGGTCCAGAGACTCGTCAACCGCGGGCTCGTCATGTCCTTCCCACTCACCGGCCGCTCTCGAACGCTTCAGCCCGGTTTCGGCATGGACATCGGCACCTCTCTCCTCGGCTCACGACCCCAGCAGCATATGACATCTTAGATAAATCTTCGCAATAAATTCGGTTTGAAGTCACGTATCTTATAAGACGGAAAATATACTCGAAATTTAAGCGAATTTAATCTATTCATTACAAAATTTGGATCAAGATAAATTGAACTAAATCTGGGTTTTTCAATAATCATTCATTTCAACGTTATAAATAATTCTACAAAAATGGTCACGTCGGGTTTTTATACGTCTCTAGGTCAAAACCAAAATCTTCCGAAGCATCCCTCTGATTGTTTAGCTTAACTCCTGGGCGAGCGCTGCCCCGCGCCTGCCTATGGCACTCGCATGTCGGAAAGCTCGTCGCATGGCCCACGAAACGACCAATCTGATCCAGCTTTCCGTAAAAAGGAAAAAGCATGGAAACTCAGAGGGGTTAGATGCCTTCCATCCCGCATCCTATATAACTCCGGATGTTGACGGGAAGGAGCGGCCGAAAGGACGAAAGGCGAAGCTGCCCCGGAGCACTGTGACATCGTACGAAGCTCGGGTTCCAGTCGAACAGTTCCGCCTAGACCTTGAACGGCCTGCGGCATGGCTGAAGGTTCGCTACGCAGGTAGCTTGGCGGCCCTCGAAAGCCGCATTCGCGTCTCTAAAGCTGAGGGCACTACAATCGATCCTAGTTGGCGCGGAAGAGGCGGCTTCCAGCAGTTTCTGCGAGACATGCCCGAGCCACGGCGGCACGAGAGTCTTTCTCTCGACCGGTTGAATCCACACGGCACGCATTATGGACCGGGAACTTGTCGATGGGCCGACAAAAAGGAACAAGCCAACAATCGACGTTCCAATGTCATGGCGACTCACCCAGCTACCGGCAAGCCTGCGACGGCGACCGAAGTGGCGGAGTATCTTGGTATCAAGCCGAACACGCTACTCAAGCGAATCCGAGAGGGAAAATCCCTTCCAGATGGAGTCGTGGTGGGGCGGCAAGCTGAGCCGATGATACTTCCTGAGGAAGAATCACAGTACGGAAAACGGTGGCCGTGGCCACTTACGCGCGAGCAACACGCACAGTGGGAGAACAACTATGCCGTGAACCGGCAAACGATGACCGACGAGCGGGGGCGCGATATTTTCGAACATCGCTGGGAGTTTGCGCTTCGTATTACGCGGCTTCATGCGTCGGGGTGGCGTCGGGAGGCTCAGAGTCTCTCTAAGCAGCTTTGTGAGCTTTACGATGAAGACAACGGGCCGCCCGCTGTGATCGCAGAGTATGAACGCGCCTTGTCCTTGGGGCAGCATTGGCACAAACGTCAGGTGGCAGCCGAGGCATTTGTGGCCGCTGCCTTACCAAAACTCCGTTTGATCCCTCGCGAGCGTCCGCATCGATAGGGCAGTGCAAATGTTTGCCGTCTTCGCTCACGCCTTTGTACCGGGAATTGGGATGGCGGCGACAGCAGCGGCGAGTGTCGCCACGTCGAAATGTCGATACCTTCCGGCTTCATTTGACGCAGCGTGGCCCTGGATCGCATCGGCGAGGCTGTCCGCGATGCCCGCTTTGGCCGCGGCGCTCTTGAACCAGTGTCTCATCGCATGTGCCGGCGCCTTCCTAGGGTCGATAAAACCCTGGTTTCTAATCCAAGTAGCTAGGTGATTGGCCACACCTTTCGATGCGTGCCGCCTGGCAGTGCTACCCGACGTACGTCGATAGAAGAGGGGGCCGGCACCCTTTCTCGCGACGAAATCGCCAAATCCCTCCGCAATTAATGCGGGATGTAGCGGGACTAAGCGTTCTGACCCCTCATTTTTGAGACTTCCCCCGTCCTCGGCGGGCGCTAGTCTCATCACATGGACACCATTCACTACCGTGACACGGTTTCCCCAAAGCTGCGCCAACTCACCTATGCGAGCGCCTGAGGTTGCCGCAAGCCAGGGAAGCCACCGCCGCCCTCCATTCTCCTCTCGGCGCACCAACGTCAGTAAGCGTGCGATTTCATCGTCTGCATATGGCTGCATCGACGTTCCGGCTCGCGTACGACTAATGACACGAACACCGTCAGCGGGATTGTCCACTCTCATTTTGTTGCGCACCGCGTAGCCGAAGATCGCCTTCAACGCAGTGATGTAGCTTTCGTTGATGGTCCTCGCGGTGAGGCCTCGTGCAACAGCTGCGTCCTTGAATGCCACCACGTCCGCCGCTGTGATTTTTGTTATGTCGTCAGAACGCTCGCCGACGCTCGCTGCGAAAGAGCGCCAAATACCCCGCCATGTTCCCAACGTGGCCGCACTTGGCTTCGTCTCCGCCTCCCATTTGCTGAAGAGCACCTGGAGGCTTGCGGCCGACACAAGGCTGGCGACTGCTGGGAAACGGGCAGCCTTCGGGTCTGGCGTGTAATCGCCTTCGGCCGCACGCTTTAAGGCCCATGCAGCATCCGTGGAAGCTCGTTCTACCTCGATTAGCAGGCGGATGCGGGTTTGCCGGTCCACTGCGAGAGCATGCTTCTGCAAGACCCAATCAACGAAGAACCCGAGGCGCACCTCGAGGCCAGCGAGATCGGTACTTGGTGGAAGTGCGTTGATGCCCTTCGTCAGATCGGCCCCGAAAATTGCAACAGCTTGCTCAAGCGTCTGGGTTTCGCCGGGGTGGAGTACAGGCGCATTCAGCAATCGACCTTCACGGGCTGCTCGGTTGAACGCCTTTAAAGCAGCCCAGCGCTCTGGGGCGCCTGGCTCGTCGGAGAACTTCTCTACGTATAATCGGTATACCTCACCTGAAAGGGCAACGACCTGCTTATGCGAGATCGGCTTCGCTCCCTCCCGCCAAGCTTCAAAGGTTTTTTCAACTTGTGCGCCGGCGACAGCCGCACGGAACTTCGCGACATCGGGGTCCCGGGTCCGCAATGATAGCTTGAGGAATGTGCCTGCTGTTGCGGCAACGCTGATGGCAGGCTCTCCCTTCATCGCTGGAAGGTCGACAAGCACAATTCGACCGCGACACGTCTGAGCGAGGTCGACAGGTACCCGGCGCCTAAATTGCTCGAATGAAGAGTTTTCGCGACGTGTCGGTCTGGTCATGCTTAGAACCATCTGTGACCCACTGCTGTGACCCAGCGGGCGGCTCCAAGCTATTGATCTCTAGCCTTCACAACGCCTTAAGAGGAAATGGTGCCCAGGGACGGAATCGAACCGCCGACACTGCGATTTTCAGTCGCATGCTCTACCAACTGAGCTACCTGGGCCGCCGCCGGTTCGCGTGAGCGCCACCGGCTGGAGCGGGGGTATAGGGGGTGGATTGCGGCCTGTCCAGCCTTGTTCGAAAGAGTTTTCGGACGGCCGTCGCGGGCTTCAATCGCGCTCGCGCGCAGGGTCCGCCGACCCTTCGGCATCCGCGTCCTCGTCCTCCGCGGTGGGGATGGCGTAGCGGTCGGTGAGCCAGCGGCCGAGGTCGATATCGGCGCAGCGCGCCGAGCAGAATGGGGTGAAGGCCGGCACGGCGGGCTTGCGGCAGATCGGGCAGGGATCGGCCTTGGGCGCGCGCCGGGTCGGTGTCGGGTCGGACGCGCTCACAGGGGCTGTCCCCAGCTCTGGCGCACGGGGAATCCCTCGCCCTCGAGGAGGCTCAGGGTCTCGTAGAGGGGCAGGCCCACCACCGCGCTGTGCGAGCCCACCAGCTTGACCACGAAGGCGCCGGCGAGCCCCTGGATGGCGTAGCCGCCGGCCTTGCCGCGCCACTCGTCCGAGGCGAGGTAGGCGTCGATCTCGCGCGCGGACAGCCGCTTGAAGCGGACCCGCGTCTCCACCACCCGCTCGCGCCGGGCGTCGCGGGGCGAGAGCAGGCAGATCGCGGTGTAGACCCGGTGCTGGCGGCCCGAGAGCAGGCGCAGGCAATCGGCCGCCTCGTCGGGCAACTCGGTCTTGGGGAGAACGCGCCGTCCCACGGCCACGACGGTATCGGCCGCGATCAGGTAGGCCTCGCGCATGTCGTCGCGCCGTCGGGCGGCGGCCCCCGCCACGGCGAGCTTCTCGCGCGCCAGGCGACGGGCGAGCTCGCGCGGCGTCTCGGATTTGTGCGGCGTCTCGTCGATGTCGGCGGGCAGCAGCGCGTCGGGTTCGATGCCCGCCTGCTGCAGCAGGGCGAGGCGCCGGGGCGAGGCGGAGGCCAGGACGAGGCGGGCGCTCCGGACGGGGCCGGCGGGGTCTTCGGTCTGGGTCACGTGCGAGCCGTCATGCGCGGGTGCTGCATCC
The DNA here is from genome assembly GCF_022829285.1 of Methylobacterium sp. J-078. GTDB lineage: Bacteria > Pseudomonadota > Alphaproteobacteria > Rhizobiales > Beijerinckiaceae > Methylobacterium. The sequence goes on along the minus strand of NZ_JAKSYI010000060.1, from coordinate 120,258 downwards.
TGTGGAGCTTCGAAGAGCGGCAAGGTCCCGCGCGCCGGACGGTGCCGACCCGGCCGGGCGATGCCGGGAGCCATCCTCCGGCGCGACGCGGCGCCCCGGAGCGGCGGGAACCTATCGGAAAGCCCCGGGCTTGTGAACGCGCCGCCCGGCCCGGATGAGCGTCATCGTCCGTGGGATCGGTAAGGCCCTCAGCGCACCGGGCAGGGGGGGCCGCCCGCGATGAGGATCTCGGGGCTCTGGCTGGCGAAGCGCCGGCCGTACCGGACCGGCCACAGGGCCTTGCGCGACATGGTGAACCCCGCCGCGCCGGTTCCGAGGAAGACCGAGCCCGTCACGGGCGCATAGGTCGCCGAGACCTCCACGAGGAGGAAGCGCGCGCCCTTCGGCTGCACGCTGTCGGCCGTCTCCGTCGGCGCCGGGCTGCCGGGCAGGCGCAACGGGGATCCCGCCGCCGAAGCGCTGGAGCAGACCTGCAGGAGCCCCGTCTCCGCATCGCCGACGACGCCGACCGCACTCACCGTCATCCGGACGCCGGCGCTGCCGAACGGCGCCATCAGGATGGGCGCCACCTCGAAGATGTCGCTGGATTCCGACGGCGTCGGCGCATTCCGCTGCGAGAAGGTGTCGCCCAGGGTCCGCGACAGGAGATCGAGCTTGCGGGCGTAGCGCATGGCCGTGGCCAGCTCCACGGTCCCGAAATAGATGAGCAGCAGGATCGGCGTGACCAGCGCGAATTCCAGGATGGCGACGCCGCCCTCCGCGCGGGCGAAGCGCGTGCCGGCCCGGCCGCCGAGACGGCGGGCGCGGCGCGCGATCGGGGGAGGGGCGTCGCTCATCGTGCTAGCAGGCGGCGCTCATCGTGGAATTGCCGTCGAGCTGAAGCACGGCGGTCGCCAGGATCAATCGGCTGCCATCACTGAACTGATCCTTCACGATGCCGAATCTCTGGAACGTCTGCTGTGCCAGGGCGGCCTGCACGACGACGACGCTGCCCTTGCGCAGGCAGCCGTGCTGCTCGCCGAAGCCGGCGCGCCAGGTTCCCGTGCCGGTATCGATCGGGGCGGCGTTGTCGATGGCGCCGAAGCTGTCATAGGCCGCGATGTCGAGCTTGAGCCTGGCGCAGCTGACGAAGGGCGACACGTTCCGGCAGAGTTCGTCGCGGACGCTGGCGGCCAGGGTTTCGGGGGTGGCCTGGGCCTGGACGTAGAACTGCCGCATCGAGGAATCGAGGCCGTTGTCCAGGGCGGACGACACCCAGTAGACCAGCGCGCCCTCCAGGATGAAGAAGATCAGGATGAACAGCGGAAACAGGATCATGGCGAACTCGACCGCCATCGCCCCGCGCTGATCCGCACCGAACCGCTTCGTCAAAGAGCGGCGCATCGCCGACGCCAGGCTCCCTCGTCGCGAAATCGCCGCCGGCGAGAGTCGATTCAAGGGCGAGGCGAACATGTCGCGCGAATTCTCGTTCTCTTCATTCTGTCCAGGCCTGGGTTGCCAGTGTTCGTCTGGTACAACCCGAGACCACCTCATTCTGTAGGCCAAGCCTACGACGCTCCATTTAATTTTTTGGCAATGGAGTCTATCGCGATGACAGGCGCAGACCGGGTCCGCGTGGCGCGACGACGCGCCGGTTAAGCGCACAGTGAGGAACCGCGCCTACGCTCGGCCTCCATGAGCGACCCACGCCCCGCGTCCCGTCCCGTCCGCAAACCCCGATTCACCGCGTTGGCGGTGATGCGGTCGCTGGCCGCGCGGCTCGCCCTCACGGTCTTCGGCTCCGTCGTGCTCGCCCTCACGGTGGCCACCGCCTTCTCGCTCTGGCAGGAGGTGCATCGCTACGCGGACACCAAGCGCGAGACCCTGGGGACCATCGCGGAGATCTTCGCCGCCGCCAGCGCCCGGGCCGTCGATGCCGGGGATTCGGGCATGGCGGCCGCGACCCTCAACGCCATCGGCCGGCATCCGAGCCTCGTCTACGCGGGAATCGAGCGCCCGGACGGCTCCATCCTGGCCGATCGGGGTCTCGCGATCCGCCTGGAGAGCGACATCGATCTCGGCGAGGGTGGCTCGCCGTTCCGCCTCCTGTTCGGCCGGACCGCTCAGGTGCAGGCGCCGATCCTGGAGGCGGGGCGCCGGGTCGGCACCCTCGTGCTCGTGGCGGACACGACCGACCTGCCCGCCAACGTGCTGGGCCTCCTCAAGGCGTCCGTCCTCGGCTGGCTCCTGGCGCTCGGCTGCGGTGTCGCCCTGTCCTACGGCCTGCAACGCGCGATCACGCACCCGATCGCCTCGCTGGCCGAGACCATGGACGGGGTACGCGAGAGCCAGGACTACGCCCGCACCACCCGCATCGTCCGGGACGACGAGGTCGGGAGCCTGGCGCGCTCCTTCAACGCGCTTCTCGGAGCCTTGCGCGAGCGCGACGGGCGCCTCGCGCGCCACATGGAGCACCTGGAAGACGAGGTCGCGGCGCGCACCGAGGACCTGCACACGGCCAAGGAGGCGGCGGAGGCCGCCAACCAGGCGAAATCGACCTTCCTCGCCACCATGAGCCACGAGATCCGGACCCCGCTCAACGGCATGCTGGTCATGGCCGAACTCCTGGCCGAGGCGGACCTGCCCGAGCAGCAGAAGCGCCACGCGGAGGTCATCGCCCGTTCGGGCCAGAGCCTGCTCGCCATCATCAACGACATCCTCGACTTCGCGAAGGTCGAGGCCGGTAAGCTGGACCTCGAGCGCGTTCCCCTCGACCCCGCCGAGATCCTCGACACCGTGGTCAGCCTCTTCGCCGAGAAGGCCCGCGAGACCGGTCTCGATCTCGCCGCAACCCTGGCGCCCGACGTGCCGGGCCGTGTCCTCGGCGATCCGGTCCGCCTCGGCCAGATCCTCGGAAACTTCGTCAACAACGCCCTCAAGTTCACCCAGGCCGGCTCGGTGCGCGTGCGCCTGGAGCGCGGCCCGGCGGAGACCCTGCGTCTCAGCGTGCGGGACACCGGCATCGGCATCGCGGCCGACAAGGTCGACACCATCTTCTCGGCTTTTTCGCAGGCCGACCAGTCCACCACCCGCCGCTTCGGCGGCACCGGGCTGGGGCTATCCATCGCCCACCGGCTGGTGCTCGCCATGGGCGGACGCATCGGCGTCGACAGCCGCCTCGGCGAGGGATCGATCTTCTGGGCCGAGATACCGCTGACGGCCGCCGAGGCTGCCCCGCGCCCCGTCCCCGCGCGGGAGGCGAGCGTGGCGCCCTTCGTCGTCGTGGCGACGGCGGGGCCGGCAACCGGGGACACCTTGCGCGAGGGGCTTGCAGCGGCCGGCTTCGCGCCGGTCGGCCCGGGGGCGCCGGAGGCATCCGGCGCGCACTGGATCGTCGACGCGGCGACCCTCGTGGAGCTCGGTCGGCGCCCCGGGCTAGAGGGCCGCGTGCTGGCGCTCGCCCGCTTCGGCGAGCCCGACGGTGCCCATGCCCTCGCGGCGGGCTGGGCCGATGCGCTCCTGACCTGGCCGATCGTCCAGGTCGAATGGCGCCGCACCCTGGCCGCCCTGGCGTCGGGGGCCGCCTTCACCGGCCAGGCGCAGCCCGCGCAAGGGCCGGCCGCATTGCCGCAATTCCCGTCCGCGCGGGTTCTCGTGGCGGACGACAGCGCGGTGAACCGCGAGGTCGCCCGCGCGGCGCTCGCCCGCTGCGGCATCACCGCGATCGTCATGGTGGAGGATGGTCGGGCCGCCCTGGAGGCCTGCCGGACGGGCGGGTTCGACCTCGTGCTCATGGATGGCAGCATGCCGGTCCTCGACGGCTACGCGGCGGCCGCCGCGATCCGGGCCGAGGAGGCGCTGCGCGGCGCCGAACGCATGCCCATCGTCGCCCTGACCGCGCACGTGGTCGGCGCGGCGGCGGAGGCCTGGCGCGCCGCCGGCATGGACGGAACCCTGACAAAGCCCTTCACCCTGCGCGCCCTCGGGGACACGCTGCTGGGCTTCCTCACCCCCGGCGGCGCCCTGGCGGCGCCGGACCCGGCGAGCCAGGGCGCGGTGGGTGAAGACCGGTCCGCCATCGGCCCGTCGGAGGATATGGACCTCCTCGATGCGGAGGTGATCGACGGCCTCGTGGACATGGCGGAGCGCGCGGGTACCGGCTTCGCCGCGCGCATTCTCGCCCTCTACGCCGAGACGGCGCCCGCCGCCCTCGCGGCCATCCGGACCGCCACCGAGGCGGAGGCGGTGGCCAAGGCGGCGCATGGCCTGCGCTCCATGAGCCTCAACATCGGCGGCCGTGCCCTGGCGCGGGCCCTCGCCGAGATCGAGGACGCCGCGCGGACGGGGGGCCGCCTTCCGACGCCCGAGGCCGTCGCGCGCCTCGAACCCCTCGTCGAGCGCACGGCGGCACAGGTCGGGGAGCGCCTCGGGATCGTGGCCGAACTCCCGGGTGAAGGCGGCCTGCGCCTCTCGGCGTGATGGCCTCGCTCGGAGACCGTGAGCATACCCGCCGGGCGGGTCGATGTCGGGCAGGGAATTTTCGTCTCCGCCGGAAGGTCTTCATAACCATGGCAGGGCCAATCCTGAGGATAAGCGTCCGCTGCCCGCACGACCGAAGGCGCGCTGAGAGACTTGTCTGCCAGAGAGACGGGATGGAATACCGCGATCTCTTCACGCCGGGGAAACAGTTTCGACGCGACCAGACCGGCGGCGTCCTCCTGCTCTTCGCTCTCCTGATGCCGATCCTGATGGGGCTCAGCGCCGCAGCGCTCGAATATGCCGGGCTGGTCAAGCGGCGCGCCGAACTCCAGCGCGCCGCCGATGCCGCCAGCATCGCAGGCGTCAACCAGTTCAAGCTCGCCAACGCGGACGATGCCGCCGCCGTCAACGTCGCCCGATCGATGGTGCTGGCGCAGGCACGCAGCGCCGGCGGGGGCACCCCGCAGGTGACCGCCGCCGTCCTCGGCAACCACTCGGCGGTGCAGGTGACGGTGTCGGAGACCGTGCCCCTGAGTTTCGGCAAGCTCATCAACATGGCGAGCGTCGACATCGCCGTCCGGTCGACGGCCAAGCTGAGCGGGACGACCCGCCTCTGCCTCCTGGCCCTCGATCCGCTCGCTCCGGGCGCCTTCCATCTCGAGAGCGCGGCGCGGATCACCGCCAGCGACTGCTCGCTCTACTCGAACTCCGTCAGCACGGCCGGCATTCAGGGGGAGAACGCATCGGTGGCCAAGGCCCTCTCGACCTGTTCGGCGGGCGGCTTCTCGGGCCCGAGTTCCAACTTCCTCCCCCCGCCGGCCATCAATTGCCCGCCTCTGCGCGATCCGCTGATCGACAAGCAGGGGCCGACGCCGGGCCCTTGCATCGACCTCGGCATCCTGTTCGATCCCAAGAAGCTGATCGGGCTGGTCGAAGACCTCCTCTACGGCGCGAACGTGGTCAGCGGGCCCGCGACCCTCAACCCCGGCACCTATTGCGGCGGCCTGCACATCACCAAGGGCGCGCAGGTCACCCTGCGGCCGGGGATCTACATCATCAAGGACGGCCCGTTCGTCGTCGACAAGAACGCCAGCGTCACCGGAACCGGAACCGGCTTCTACTTCACGGGGGTTCGGGGTGGGCTTCTGTTCGACGAGAAGAGCACGATCAGCCTGACCGCTCCGCGGGACGGGATCATGGCCGGCCTGCTGCTCTTCGAGGATCGCTGGGCGCCGCCGGGGCTCCTGTCGCTGCTGCCCCTGGACGGGAAGGGCAAAGCCAAGGCGGCGCCCAACGGCGTCGCGGCGCGGCGCGAGTACCGGATCATCAGCGACAACGCGCGCACGCTCCTGGGCACGATCTATCTGCCCGTCGGCCGTCTCATCATCGACTCGAAGCGCCCGGTGGCGGACCAATCCGCCTACACGGTCATCATCGCCCGCATGATCAACCTCTATGACGGGCCGAACCTGATGCTGAACGCTCGCTACGGCTCCACCGACATTCCCGTCCCGAACGGCGTCGGACCGAGCTCCGCCGACACGCAGCTGACGCAGTAGCCTCGGGCGGGGCAGCCTGACCCTGGGCGGTGGGCGCGCGCCGGCCCGTCAGCGGGCCGGCTCGATATCCGCCCGCGACGGCTCGTAGGTGCACCAGTTGCAGTACCCCTTCTCCGCCGCCTTCGGCGCGTTGCGCTGCGAGCAGTGCGGGCAGATGAGCAGCGACAACCGCGTCCCGTTCAGTCGCGCGTGGCCACGGCCCCGGAAGGTGACGTCCTTCGGTTCGGCGGTGCCAGAATTCAGGGTCTGGCTCATGGGTCGGTCCTTGATGCTCGGCACGGTGACCAACGAGCGAGGCGCCGAGAGGTTCGCGGCCAAGCTGAGCAACCTGCAGCTTCCGCACGCGGTACGGGATGAAGAGGCGGTGATGATCCGTCTACCCTTCACCTCCTGAAGCTTGGAGGCCGTCACCTTCCCCCCGCCCGGCTTCGGCCGCGGCGGATTTTTTTTGCGGCCGACGCGAAGGATCGCGGGCGCAGTCGGCCAGCGCCGGGGGCTTCAAGGCCCGTCGCGTCACCGGCCGCGGTCGTCGTCCAGTTGTTGGAGGAGTTCGGCCAGGCGCGGATCGAGGGGTTCGTCGATCACGGGCTCGTAGAGGGCCTGCAACTGGCGACCCAGGCGCAGGCGCGTCGCCTCGCTCAGGACCGGCCCGATGGGCTCGTCCGGAAACGCGCGGGACTCGTGCGGGTGATCGCTGGCCATGTGGCTTAACTGGAGGGGAAGGCCGATCCGGCAATGGGGCCGTGGGGGACGATCCGTCGGGCTGATCGATCCGTGAAGCCCGGCGTTCTTCACGATGGGGATCGAGGGCCGGGCCCTGCGTTCGATCGCGTGCCGAAGCGTTCTGGTGGGTGCGCGAGGCTTCGGCGACCACGCGCCGTGAGCGTTCTTTCGCGGCGCGAGCACACGAAGCCGAGCTTGTCCGGCCGGCTGCGTCCCGTCGATGCCGGTGTGCTTTGAGGCATCGTCGTCGATGCGCTCTCGTCGTTCTCGGTGTGCTGACCGCGATCGCCGCAGCACAGGGAACGCATAGGGCGCTCCGGGACTTGTCATTCCGAGTAACGGGAGTTCGCGGATGACGCTTTTTCAGGTGAAGCAACGCTCGACCGGCGTCCTCCTCTGGGTCGGCCCGGCCGACAGCGAAGGACATGCGCTGGACGTCATGGCCCGCGCGGCGGGCTTTCGCGATGCGGCTCACCTGCCGGTTCATGTCCGCTACGGCGGCTTCCGGACCGCGCGCGTGGTTTCCTGAAGGACGGCGGGCGGCGCGGCCGCTCCCCCGATCGGAGCCGAACCGGCGGCGGGTGACTGGAAATCGCAGCGCGGTGCGCGCACAAGGCGGGCGATCTCGCTGTCCCCGCCAGAGCCGCATGGAGCGTCCCGGATGGATCTCGCCGACCTTGCCCCGCACGCCCACCAGGTTCTGCGCGAGGCGACGCTGCCCGAGCTGCCAAACCATTACCGGGGCAAGGTCCGGGACAATTACGACCTTCCCGACGGCCGGCGCATCCTCATCACCTCCGATCGGATCAGCGCCTTCGACGTCGCGCTGGCCGCCATCCCGTTCAAGGGACAGGTCCTGACCCAGACAGCGCGGTTCTGGTTCGAGCGCACGGCGGATCTCTGCCCGAACCATGTCCTGGCCTATCCCGACCCGAACGTCGTGGTGGGTCGCCGCCTCGACATCCTGCCCGTCGAGATCGTCGTGCGGGGCTATCTGGCGGGCACGACCTCGACCTCGATCCTGACCCGCTACCGGGCCGGCGAGCGTAACCTGTACGGCCACACGTTCCCGGACGGGATGCGGCCGAACCAGCGCCTCGACCAGGCCATCATCACGCCGACCACCAAGGCCTTCGACGGCGGCCACGACGAGCCCCTGACCGAGGCCGACATCCTGGCCCAGGGCCTCCTCACCCCGGAGCAGTGGGCGACCGTCTCCGGGGCGGCCCTCGCGCTGTTCGCGCGGGGCCAGGAGATCGCCGCGACCCGCGGCCTGATCCTGGCCGACACCAAGTACGAGTTCGGCACGGATGCGGATGGGCGCATCGTGCTCGCCGACGAAATCCACACCCCCGACAGCAGCCGCTACTGGTTCGCGGAAAGCTACGACGCGCGCCTGGCCGCCGGCACCGCGCCCGAGAGCTTCGACAAGGACTTCGTGCGCAATTGGGTGGTGGCGCGCTGCGACCCCTACCGCGACGCGATCCCCGAGATTCCGGCGGAGGTCGTGCTGGAGACGGCGGACGTCTACATCCGGGCCTACGAGACCATCACGGGCGAGCGCTTCGTGCTGCCCGACCCGGGCGAGGCGCCGCTGGCGCGGATCCGGCGCAATCTCGGGGCCTATCTCGGCACCGATCCGGCCCCGTAGCCGGCGCGCCCTGTTCCCGACGCAGCGACGCTGCTTCGTATCGTCGCCTCGCCGGGAACGATGCATCCGCTACCCTCGATCACCTGACGGCGCGGGGGATTCATGATTGCGGCGCAACTCCTCGGACTGACCGCCCTGGCCTTCCTGGCGCCGATTCCGGCCGAGCGCTACCAGCCGCCGGAGCCGCCTCGGGGCGTCGGCTGGGCGGTCTTCGCGGTGGCGGCGCTGCTGCTCGTGGTGACGGTGGTGCCCCTCAGCCTCGCGCTCGCCGACAAGTGGGCGATGGATGCCCATGCCGCGGAGTGCCGGGCCTCCGGCGGCCGCTTCGCCGCGAGCCCGTCGGCGACCGGGCGCGGCGGCTATCGCTGCGACCGTCCCGACCGGTAGCGCGCGCGTCAGAAATCCGCGTGGATGCGCGTCGCGAAGAAGTCGGCCGGTCCGCGATCCCGGTTGTAGGCCGGGTTCTCGACGTGCTGATAGTTGAACGACACCGTCAGGGCCTTGCCGAGGCTGAGGGCGTAATAGGCCTCGATGGCCCGCTCGGGGGCGTAGTTCAGGCGTCCGTCGCCGATGAGGAGGCCGATGCCGCCATTGGCGAAGAAGGCCCGGTGGCTCGGCGAGATCCCGTTCAGCGAGGTGCCGAGGCCCACCGTGTCGGCTGGCCGGCCCCAGGCGGTTCCCTTCAGCGAGACGCCGCCCGAGACGGACTGGTCGATGTCGGTGAAGGACAGGCTCTCGCTCCGGCCGTTGTTGGCGCTCACCCGGGCGAAAACCCCGAGATCCGGCGTCACCGCCTGTTCGAGGTTGAGGTAGAAGCCGGTCTTGCGCCGGGCCGCGCGGGTGGCGGCGGCCGCGTCGTTGATGTCGCCGAACACGCCGGCCTGGGTCAGGCCCACGACCTGCCGGTAATCGGCGGTGTTGCCGACGTTCGAGAAGAACCCGATGCGCAGCCTGCCGGGCTGGTCGAGCACGGGCAGCACGTGGCGTTCCTCGAACTCCACCGTGGTGCCGGCCCGGCGGAACACGCGCGGGTCGAGCACGTCGCTCGACGGCTCCTTCGGCACCTGCGTGTAGGCGGCGCGGATCGCGAATTCGGCGCGGTTGTACTCGACCATCACGCCTTGGGTGAAGCCGGGTAGGTTGGCGGGGAAATCGTAGGCGCCGGACGCCCAGATGCCCCAGTTCATGAAGTCGACGCGCGGATCGTGGGCGTAGACGTTGCCGTCGAAGTAGTCGCCGAGCGCGAACTTGCCCGCCACCACGGTGATCCGCTCGATGTCGCGCCTTGTCGCGACCTGGTTCGGCCCGTCGGGCACGTCCTCGGTCTCGCCGCCGAGCCCGAAGGTCTGGCGCACGAAGTAGCGGTTGGAGCGCAGCTTCGGGAACGGCGCGCCCGCCTTCTGTGCCTCGCCGTTGACGAAGCCGGCGACACCCAAGGTGCGGCTGAGGCCGAAACCCTGCGAGAATTCCGGGTTGTAGTAGAGTTCGGTGCCCTCCAGAAGCTTGAGCCCCAGGAAGGCGGTGGCGGTGGTGGTCGACTGGACCTGACGGCCGATCAGGCTCGCCGGGCCGGTATAGGGCGCGCGGAACCCCGTCACGCCCTGCGCCACGATGGTCGTCTGCCCGTGCAGCGAGAAGCGCTGGTCGAGATCGTTGCCGCCGGCATCCTCGGCCTCCGGGGGCAGCACGAGACCGCCCGGATGCCAGGACAGCCGCGCCATCATCTGGTTCGCGGTGTAGGCGGCCCGCGTCGCGACGGGGCCGCCATCGGCGCGGGGCAGCGTGCCGAGATCGAAGCGGCCGCTGCCGCCGAGATCGAGGTAGCGATAGTCGATCCCGAGGGACAGGTGTTCGCTGAGAGCGAACTGCACGCCGGCCCCGAGGGTGAAGCCGAGATACGAGAGGTCCCGGCGCGCGGTGGCGGCGCTGCCTCCGGCCAGGTCCGGATAGGTCGCCAGCACGCGGGCATTGGCCCCGGCCAGACCGAAGCTCGCATAGACCAGCGCCCGGTCAAAGGCGTAGCCGAAGCGCCCGCGCAGGGTGCCGTAGACATCCGTCTTGACGCGGATCAGGCCGAAGGCGGGGTCGGTGTCCTCGTAGCCGAAACCGGGGGCGCTCGACGCCACGGGCCGCTTGAGGTTGGCCGCCGAGACATCGGCCTCGAGACCGTAGACCCAAGGACCGGTCTGCCAGTTGTAGCCGCCGAACAGGCCGCCCAAAGCCGTCGTGGCGTTGCGGGCGAGATCCGCCCGACCCGTGGCATCGCCCGTCTTGAACGCCGGCACCGCGCGCGCGCCGATGGTCGTGTCGCGGAAGTTGAAGGCGCCGTAGGAATTGCCTCCGCTGCCCTGGATCCCGAGATACCCGCCCGACCAATCGACGAAGGCAGGGACGGGGCCGGTGGCGCGCAGGCCGGCCGGATCGGCCGCGAAGGCGCCGGTCGCACCCGCGAGGCCGAGGGCGCAGCCGGCGAGCCGCGCGCCTCTGGCGCATCCGAAGCGATGCCGTCGTCCCATACCGCCCCCCTACCGATCTCCCCTCGATATAGACGATGCTATAACTGTGACAATGAGGTTTAATCCGCGCGTCGGCGGATTGGGGTGGCTGTTGCCCGATCGCCTCACTGGGCCGAACGGTGGGCCCCGACGGATCTCCTAGGCGTCGCACATGACGGGTCTTTGACGGGCGGCGCGATCCTCCATGCCCGTCCGGGGACGCGGATCGGTCCGGTGGGCCTTATTCAGGCGTTGCCCGTCTCGATCTGCTCGATCAGGCCGGTCAGTTCCTGGATCCGCAGGCGCAGGCCCTCCATGGCGCTCGCGTCGGTGTCGCGCAGGGCATAGCCATCCGTGAATTGCCGGCCCTCCGGATGGCCCTCGTCGCGCATGGCCTGGAGTTCCTGGATCAGACGGTCGCGTTCGGCGACGTAGCGGCTCCGGTCCGCCTCGATAGTGGGCATCGTCGGTCTCCTGGGTTCGGCGCGGGGTGCCCGGGGTGGAGGCCTTGCCGTTCCACTTGGCATCGCCGGACCAATCCTTCAGGGCGGCCCGAGGTTCAAACCCCGCCCGACTGGCAGGGCCGGGCTGGCGCGATCCCGCTGTCCCGATCGCGCTCATGGAACTCCGCCGTCGTGCGTTCGTTGACCCGGCGACCCAAGCTCGATGACCTGAACGACCCGCCCGGCCCAGCCGCGGCGGGTTCTTTTTTGGTTTTTTGGATGGGACGCATCGCACATGTAGCATGCAGAGGCATTCCGAAGACTTTGGATAGGAAATATGACCGGCAATATTTCTCGCGCGGCATATAGGCCTAGGGAGTGCCGTGCAAGAAACAGCATGTTGTGCTGACTAGCCGGCGTGCTTTCTGCAAGAAAAATAGCCAGGCGAAAAATTTTAGCCTGGGCTTAAAACCTGTGCGACTAGCCAGAATGCTTACCGTCTCGGAGAACGAACGTGGGCCTTCTCGCGCGCTTCAGCATCATTACCAAATTGATGAGTGTGGTCGTCCTGATCGGCGCCATCGTCAGCGGGTGCCTCTGGTACGCCACGACCCGCATGGCCGTCATCGACGGCGCCTATACGCAGTTCCTCAATCGGGACACCAAGGCGATCGCCGATCTGCGCACGGTCAACCGGCTGATCTTCACGCTCAGCTACTTCAACTTCCGCAATATCGCCGAGACGAACCCCGTCGACATGCAGCGGACCGATCGCGGCTTCGAGGAGGCGAGCGAGCGCCTCAACAAGGTTCTGGGCGAACTGCGCGACGCGGCGCCGAGCTTCGCGGGACGCCTCGACCTCCTGAAGCAGAAGATCAACGGGTTCGTCGCCGATTCCTCCGAGGCCCGGACCCTGGCGAGCAGCGGCCTGAAGACCGAGGCGCTCGCGCTGCTGCACCAGAGCGTCGATCCGACCTTCGACGCGATGGTGGCGGAGGGCTCGGCGCTCGGCCGGGACATCCGAGCCTTCGTCGACGCGGGCGCCCGCAACCTCGCGGAGACGACGGACAGGACCCGCCTGAACACGCTGCTGCTGGGCGGCTTCGGTCTCCTCGCCGGGCTCCTGGCCGCCGGCCTCGTGGCGGTGTTCGGCATCACGCGGCCGATCGCGCGGTTGGTCGAGGCCCTGCGGCGCATGGCGGCCGGCGACAGCGAGGCCGTTGTCGCCGGGCGCGAGCGCCGCGACGAGGTCGGCGCGGTGGGGCGCGCCGTGGAGGAGATCCGGACTCTCGTCGCCCGCAAGGCCACCGAGGAGGCGGAGCGCCAGCAGACCGCCGACGCGGCCGCGTCCGCCGAGCGCCGGCGCACGATGCACGCGCTGGCCGACGGCTTCGAATCGGCGGTCGGCTCGATCATCGCGACGGTGTCCGCCTCCGCAGGAGCCCTGCAGGGGACGGCCGAGGCCATGAGCGCGACGGCGACACGGACCTCGCAGCAATCCGGCACCGTGGCCAGCGCGGCCGACGAGGCCGCCGCGAATGTGGGCACCGTGGCGGCGGCGGCCGAGGAACTCGGCTCCTCCGTGCAGGAGATCGGCCGGCAGGTCGACGGCTCGGCCGAGCTGGCGCGGCGGGCGGTGGAGGAGGCCTCCCAGACCGGCGCCCTCGTGCAGGATCTCAGCGTCGCGGCCGGCCGGATCGGCGACGTGGTGGCGCTGATCACCTCCATCGCGAGCCAGACCAACCTGCTGGCGCTGAACGCCACCATCGAGGCCGCGCGCGCCGGCGAGGCGGGCCGTGGCTTCGCGGTGGTCGCGGCCGAGGTCAAGGAACTCGCCAACCAGACCACGCGGGCCACGCACGAGATCGAGGAGCAGATCGGGCGAATCCAGGCGTCGACCGGTCATGCGGTCGGAGCGATCCGCTCCATCTCCGGGCGGATCGGCGAGATCGCCGCGGTGACGACGAGCATCGCGGCGGCGGTCGAGGAGCAGGGCGCGGCCACCCAGGAGATCGTGCGCAACGTCGGTCAGGCCGCGAGCGGCACCAGCGACGTCACCGCCAACATCCTCGGGGTCGCCCAGGCCGCCGAGCAGACCGGCGCCGCCGCGTCGCAGGTCCTGATCTCGGCCGCCGAACTCTCGACCCAGTCCGAGCACCTCAACGGACAGGTCACCCGCTTCCTGCAGACGGTTCGGGCGGCGTGAGGCCGCCCGTGGCGTAGCGGGACGGCGGACGGCTGAGATAGCGCGAGCCGGCGAGCAGGAATCGCCAGGGCGTTTCCACCCCGCGCGAGATGCCGATGCGTCGGTCTGCGATCCAGGCCGGGGCGGCGTCCGGGGCGGCGAGGCGAAAGGGCGCCGCGTCGAGGGCGGCGCCATCCAGGGCTCCGGTGACGCCGAGCGCCTGGCAGAGGCGGCCGGGGCCGGCGCAGAGCCGGCGCGGATCGGCAAGCCCGCGCCGCGCGGCCATCGCCGCTAGGCCGTGGCGCGGTTCCAGAGCCCGGATCAGCACGGCGCTGCCGGGCGCGCAGACGAAGTTCAGGCACCAGTGCAGGCCGTAGGAGCGATAGACGTAGGCCCGGCCGGGCGGTCCGAACATGCTGGCGTTGCGCCGGGTCGGCCCGTTGACGCTGTGCGAGGCCGGATCGGCCGCGTCGTAGGCCTCCGTCTCCACGATGGTGCCGCCGATGCCCTCCACCAGAAGGCCGCAACCGATCAGCGCGGCGGCGACGACCGCCGCAGGCCGCGCGAAATAGCCGGCCGGGAGGGCGGCGGTGGTGCCGTCGCTCATGGCGCGGGGTTGGCCTCCGTGGCTTTGGGGGCCGCAGCCCCGCCCGCCTCGGCCCGCATGCGCTCGAACGCTTCCGGCCCGAGATCGAGGGCGAGGCGCACCGCCCGCTCGACATAGGCCTGGGGCGTCAGTCCGGCGCCGTTGGCCGCGCGCGAGACCTCCAGGCCGAGCCCGAGATCGAGAGGAATCGACGTCGTGCGCGGCGGCGCCCGTTCGACCACGGCGGGTGCCGTGGCGAGGGCCGCCGGTGCGACGGCGGCGCGCAGGGCGGCGGTGCCGGTGAGGGGGGCGGGGCCGCCCTCCGGCCGGGGCGGCAGGCCGAGGGCCTCGCGCCGCCCCTGGGCGGCGAGCCGGTCGGCGCGCTCGTTGCCGACCTCCCCCGTATGGCCCCGCACCCAGGTCCAGCGCACGTCGCGGCGCGCCGCCAGCGCGTCGAGCTCCTGCATCAGCTCGACGTTCTTCACCGGGCCGGTGGCGGTGCGCCAGCCCTTGGCCTTCCAGCCGCGCATCCACTCGGTCACGGACTTGATGACGTACTGGCTGTCGCAGCGCATCTCGATCTGCGCGCCCTCGGGGAAATGCCGCAGGGCGTTGATCGCCGCCGTCAGCTCCATGCGGTTGTTGGTGGTGGCGCGATCCCCGCCGCAGAGTTCGATCCGGCCGGCCTCGGCCTCGATCACGACGCCCCAGCCGCCCGGGCCTGGATTGGGGTCACATCCGCCGTCCGCATACACGATCGTGCGCATCAAACTCGTTTCGACCTTCTCGCGGCAGCCGGTCCAGCGAGCGGGCGGCGCCGGGGTTTCCGGGCTCCCGCCATAGCACGGGCCGGCCCCCCGGCGGCACCCGGGCTCAGGTGCGGGCGGGGTCGATGCGGTAGCGGATCGGCTTGAAGCTGCCGTTGTTGGATTGCAGGGCCGAGCAGGCGGTCAGACCGATCACGAGGTCGCACTCCGCCTCGAAGGTGACGTGGTCGCCGGCCCGGCTCAAAGGCGGCTCGACCTTCAGTTCGCCGGTGCCGCCGTCTACCGTCACGTTCATGAAGACGTTGAAGGCGACCGGAATCCGGTCCGGCGCGACGCCGTAGGGGGCGAGTGCCGCCGCGAGATTGCCGAAGCAGCCCCGGTGCGGGTGGGCGTCGCCGTAGATGATCCGGAAGGTGTCGGCCGAGCACGGGGTGAGCAGGAAGTCGTGCCGGCCCACGGTGTCCGCGACGATGCGCAGGAGCACGTTCGAGCGGTTGGAATAGATCGGGTCGCCGGTGGTGAGGTAGATCCGGCTAGCATAGTCCAGGGTTCGGCCCGAGGAGATGACCTCGTCGAGGTCGCCCCGCACGAAGGCCAGGAGGTCGGCGACCTGCTCGCCCTGCGGGTCGATCACGGTCAGCCGCTCGCCCTTGTCGAGGGTGAAGGCGGTGCCGGAGCGGGGCGCGATCTCGTGCACGGGAGCCTCAGGCGGCATCGCGGCTCTCCGTCGCGCGGCCCCGGAACGGGCAGACCCAGTCCGCATCCACGACACGGCCGCTGTACTGGCGCGCCTCCGAGGCGTCGCCGTGCCGGGCCAGCATCGGGTTGATCGAGCCGGCCAACGCCTCGTCGCGCGACAGGATTGCGCTGCGCAGCTTCTCGTAGCGGCCCTCCGCACGCAGCTGCTCGAACTGGGCGCGCAGGTTGAACACCAGGACGGGGTGCGAGAAGCGCCGGGCCGGGCGGCTCGCGCCGGGATGCATCCCGACGACGAAGAACGCTTCGCCGCCGAAGGAGAGCGAGAAGTGCGGATCGTTCGGATCGGCCTCGACGCGGGCGTCGTAGCGCTGGCCGAGGAACGCGTCCTTGTCCGACAGGGACTGCACGCGATTCCAGAGGTGGCGCTCGAACGCCTCCTCGCCGAAGGCGGTCTCGTCCGCGAAGATGACGGCGAAGCTCTGGAACAGGTCGGGCTTGGCGCGGTAGCGGCAGATGAAGGCGAGGAGCGCCGGATAGAGCCGGGGATCGTCCCAGCTCGAGGCGATGCTGCGCGCCACGACGATCTTCATCTGGCCCTTCGAGAGCGCGGATTTCGCACCGACGCAGGGGAAGGGCTGACTTCTGATGAAGTCCTCGAAGGCCACGGCCAGGGGATGGCCGCTGTCGTCTGTGGGGAGATGCATGGAAACTCGACGCTGACGGTACGCGGAACACGAAGGTGCCGACGTGAACCGGCCCTTGCTGGCCATGTTCCGTTCGCGCGACGGCATGGCACGCCGCATCCACAGTTGCGTGAGCCCCCGTGTGTCGCGCGCCGCCGAACCTTTGCCGGCGCCGGGCATTGACCCGCGATGCCGGGACCAGCCGATGATGACGCAACCATGAGCCGTTCCGGGGCCTCCCGCCTCGCCAGGGTCGCCCTGCGGGCCCTGCGCCTCTTCGCCAAGCCCGTCCGCCGGTCTCAGGGCAGGGCCGGCACGGTGGTGGAGACCTATCGCGGCTACGGCTCGCGCGACGAAGTCTTCCTGATCGGCCGGGTCTTCCGCCAGTCGCAGCGGGCGGCGAGCGCCGCCGACGAGGGCTGGGCGGCGGAACTGCGCGACATCCGGCGGCGCATCACCCGCCGCAAGGTGGCGGGCGCGGTGCTCACCGCGCGGTTCTTCGGCTGCGAGGAACAGGTCGTCACCGACCGCGACGGCTACTTCCGCGTCCATCTGCGGCCGAACCTGCCCGCCCCCCCGGAAGCGTCCTGGCACCTGATGGAACTCGATCTGGCCGGGCCCGAGCCGGTGCGGGCTGAGGGGCAGGTCTTCATCCCCTCCGCCGCCTGCCGCCGGGTGGTCATCAGCGACATCGATGACACGATCATGCGCACGGGCGTGGCCAACAAGGCCAAGATGCTCTGGCGGCTGTTCGTGGAGGATGCGGAGAACCGCGTCGCCTTCCCGGGCGCCGCCGCCCTCTATCGCGCGCTCTATGCGGGGCCGTGCGGCGCCGAGGGCAACCCGATGCTCTACGTCTCGCGGGCGCCGTGGGGCATCTACGACATGCTGAGCGAGTTCTTCGTCATGCACCGGATTCCCGTCGGACCGGTGCTGTTCCTGCGCGAATGGGGTTTGTCCTGGACAAGCCCGCTGCCGCGCCGGGCCGAGGACCACAAGCGCGAGTTGATCGAGCGCATGCTCGCGCTCTACCACGACCTGCCCTTCGTGCTGATCGGCGACAGCGGACAGCACGACCCCGAGGTCTATGCCGGAATCGTGGCCGCCCATCCGGGCCGGGTGGCGGCGGTCTACATCCGCAACGTCTCCCACGGCGCGGGGCGCCTCGACGAGATCGCCCGCCTCGCCGAGGCGGTGGAGGCGGACGGCAGCAGCCTGGTGCTGGCCGCCGACAGCCTCGCCATGGCCGAGCACGCCGCCGAGCGCGGGCTGATCCATGCCGACGCGATCGCGGATGTGGCGCGGGAGTGGAACGCGGACGGCGCGGTCCCGGAAACGGGCCGGCGGGCGGGCCGAACCCGGGCGCGTGCCCTGCGCAAGGTCCTGGGGGAAGCAGGTGCGACACCCCCGAACGTGGTCGTCGAACCGGCGCGATCGGACCCGCCGAGCGGATAGGAAGAGGGGCTGCACCCGTGATGGGAATGAGACCGGCCGGATTGGTGGTGCTCGCCGCCCTCGTCCTTCCCGTCTCGGCCGAGGCGGAGCAAGCCGAGTCCATCCTGGGCGAATGGCAGCAGATCGCCACCAATGCGGGCGCCTGTCCAACCTGTCGGATCAACTTTCGGACCAGAGATCGGGGCATCGTCGTCAGCGCCAACAACGGGTGGACGGCGACCCTCGAGCGGACCGGCTCCACCGATCTGACCGGCAATGGCCGCTGGGACCCGCAGGGACGCGGCTGGCCGACGGGACGGGCCTTCACGATCCGCTACCGCTAGGACGGCGATCGTCTCGTCATGACGATGGTTGTCGATACCGGCTGCGGCCGAAGGCCTACCGTGCACGCGACCTACGTCAGATCCTGGCAGGGTGTCTGACCGAGGCTCCACCGGCCGCGCGAAACCCCGCGACACCGGATGACCCGGACCATTCGACCGGCGTGGCGTCCGCGCGATAGGTCGGGCTCTGCGCCGAACCCGAGGAGAGCCGATGGCCCCCATCAGCCCCGCCGCCAACATCTTCGCCGACCTGCCCGACGCATCGGCGGGCGAGGTGTTCACAGACCTCCTCGCGCGGCCCGGATGCCGGATCGAGCGCATCGTCTCCCGGGGGCAGATCACGCCGGTGGACCGGCCCTATCGGCAGGCCCATGACGAGTGGGTTCTGCTCCTAGCCGGCGCGGCCCGGCTGGACATGGGCGACGTCGAGACGGCCTTGGCGCCGGGCGACCACCTCTTCATTCCGGCCGGTACGGCCCACCGGGTCACCTTCACCGACCCGGACCGGCCGACGATCTGGCTGGCGATCCACCTCGGGGAGACGGACCGGCCGGTGCAGATTTCGGCCGATCCGGGTTAGGTCTCAGATGGCCGCGGCCGGGTCGCCGCCGAGGGGGTTGCCCGCATCCTCGTTGCGGTCGTCCGCCGCGTGGCGTGCCCGGCGCGCGCGTCCGCCCCGGTCGAGGAGCGAGCGGCCCAGCGCCCGGAAGGGCGCGGTGAGGCGACGGGCGTCGTCGGCGCGCTCCATGAAACGCTCGCCGTTGCGGATCTCCTTGTCGAGGCGCGCCATGGTCCGGGCCAGCGCCGGATCGTCGTCGTCGAGCCAGACCTCCACCGTGCGGGCGAAGGCGATGACCACGCCCTGGAGCTTGAGGCGGCCGAGCGGCCCCTCGGTGTTGATGCCGGCGGCGGCCAGCATGTAGCGGTGCGAGTTCAGGGCGACGCCGTTCAGCGCCAACATCGAGAGCGGATCGCCGCGCAGGGCGTAGGAGATCCGACGCAGGGCGTCCTTGTAGGGCGTCATCGCGTCGAGGCGGCGCATCAGGACGTCGAATAGGCGCTCGCGGGTCGGCTCGTCGGCGAGGTCCGAATTGTCGCCCTCCAGCACCTTGCGGTCGATGATGCGCGAAAGGCCCCCGAGCACCGCCCCCTTGGACGGGAAGAGGTCGCGCAGTTCGGCGAGGCTCAGGCCGGCCTCCCGGGCGATGTCGCCGACCTCGATGTCGTTCCACGGCTGCTCGGCGGCGAGCCGCATCAGGGCCTCGACGGCGGCTTCGCGCGGGGACGGCTTCGTCTCGCCCGACACCACCTCGGTGCTGACGGCGTTCGTGTCGGTCTCGTGGGTCTCGGGCTTGGGAGAGCCGGGGCGTTTGGCCATGGTCGTGCGATCCTCGTCCAATTCGCTCCCCATGTAGTGTCGCGATGGCGGAACGTTAGGTCCGGCTCAGCCCGCCAGCGCTCCGGCGCGGCGCCGCGCCGCGTCCACGGCCTCGCGCATCAGGTCCGGCAGGCCACCGCTGCGCATCAGCACGGCCAGCGCCTCCGCCGTGGTCCCGCCCGGCGAGGTCACGTCCTGGCGCAGCAGCCCGGCCTCGCGGGGATTGGCGTCGAGGAGGGCGGCGGCGCCCGAGACCGTGGAGCGGGCAAGACGCGCGGCCATGTCGGCGGGCAGGCCGGCGGCGGCGCCCGCCTGCGCCATCACCTCGGCCAGGAGGAAAACGTAGGCCGGGCCGGAGCCCGAGACGGCGGTCAGGGCGTCGATCAGGCCCTCGTCGTCGAGCCATTCCACCGAGCCGACGCTGGCGAGAAGCGCGTCCGCCTGGGCCCGCTGTCGCGCCTCGACCTCCGCGCTCGCGACGGCCCCGGTCGCCCCCCGGCCGATGCTGGCGGGGAGGTTGGGCATGGCCCGCACGATGGCACGGGCCCCGGGCAGGCGGTCGCGCAGGTTGGCGATGGTCTTGCCCGCCAGGATGGAGATTACGAGCGTGTCCGGTCCGATAAGGGACACGAGCCCCGGGGCGGCGGCCTCTAGGCCCTGCGGCTTCATCGCCAGCACCAGGGCCTCCGACACGGGCGGCACGGCCGGGTTGAGCGCGAGCCCGCGCGCCGCGCAGAGCGCCCGCATCTCCGGGGAGGCCTGCGGGTCGAGGATCGTGGTGCGGCCGGCATCCAGCCCGGCGGAGAGCCAGCCGGAGAGCATCGCGCCCCCCATCTTGCCGGCGCCGACGAGTGTGAGGGTGGCGGGGAGGGCGGCGGAGGACGGGGAGGGCGCGCTCACGCCTCGCCTTCGGTCTCGAAGAGCACGGCATCGAGGGACTCGCGGGCGGACTTGCCGGCCCAGAGCACGAACTGGAACGCCTGATAGTAGCGCTCGCAGGCATCGACCGCCGATTTCAGCATCATCGTGCACTGGCCCTGCGTCGGCGCGGCCCCGCCCGTCAGCAGCAGCGAGTGGCGGAACATCACCACGTTGTCCGTCGACCACAGGTCGAAATGCCCGACCCACAATTGCTCGTTGACCAGGGAGACCAGCGTCAGGATCTCGGTGCGCCGGCGCTCCGGCACCTTCAGGTCGAAGGCACAGGCCACGTGCAGCGCCTCCACGTCCTCGATCCAGGTGAACGCGACGTGGTAATCGGCCCAGCGCCCGGCGACGGAGACCGACATCTCGTCGGTCTCCGCCCGGTCGAAGATCCAGTCGCGCAGCGACGCGAGGCGCTCGACGATGTCGAGGGGATGCTCGTGCCGGTCGTGATCTTCGATGTGGAGTTGGGTCATGGCGGTCCAGTTTGTCGATCCGTGGCAGATCGGCGAAGTCGTTGCGAGCGTCGGACGGACGACCAGGGCCACCGTGATCCGGATCTGTGCCAGTCACGCCCGCGAGGATGGGCGAAACACGGCGATTCTGTTCGGTGCAGGGCGGTTCGGGTCGAAGGCGAATCAGGTCATGACCCACTATAGACCGGGCCGGACTCCCGTTTCAAAGCGCGTCGGTGAGCCGGTGAACAGGAAAGCGACCGTCCACCGTTCCTTCCTGTGCACAAGCGCGACGGCCTTGGAGGCCCGCGAATCGGCCAGGAAACCAGCCAGGAATCAGACCGCTTCGCTGGCCCCCGCATGCGCGTCCGCGCCGAGCTTGGCCTCGAGCGCCGTGACGCGGGCGGCCAGGGTGTCGTTCTGGGTGCGCAGCGCCGAGACGAGGTCGCGCAGCACGTCGAGCTCCTCGCGGGAGGCGATGTCCATGTCGCGGATCAGACGCTCGACCTGGGCCTTGAACACCGTCTCGGCCTCGCGGCGCACGCCCTGGGCGGCCCCGGCGGCGTCGGTCATCAGGCGGGCGAAATCGTCGAACAGCCGGTTCGAGCCTTGCATCATCGTCTCCCGAAGGGTCGAGGCCGCCATCCGTGACGGTCACGAGACCGGCGCCATCGCACCGACATAAGAATCGGCGCGTCCCCCGGCAATCCGTGCCGGCGGATTGCCGGGCCCGGGCCCGTGTGTTTCGGGCCGTTTCCGATGCGGCGCGCTCGAAACAGCCGTTTACAAATCGTTGCGGGAGCGGCCCTTCGCCCCGGGGTCGGGAGGGCGCATAATCGCACGCCGACCAATCCGCGCCGGGGTTTCCCGGATGCGCGAGGAGCCGCGATGCTCGGGACCATGCCGCAGACGAGTACGACCCATCCCCATATCCTCCTCGTCGAGGACGACCGCGAGATCAGCGCCCTCGTGGCGCGCTACCTCCGGGCGAACGAGTGCCGCGTCAGCCTCGCGGGGGACGGCGTCTCCATGGACCGGATTCTGGCCGATGCCCGGGTCGATCTCGTCGTGCTCGACCTGATGCTCCCCGGCGAGGACGGCCTCAGCCTCTGCCGGCGCCTGCGCGCCGCCTCCCGCATCCCGATCCTCATGCTCACCGCCAAGGCGGAGGAGATCGACCGGATCATCGGTCTGGAGATCGGGGCCGACGACTACCTCGGCAAGCCGTTCAATCCGCGCGAGCTCCTGGCCCGCATCCGCGCCATCCTGCGGCGGGGCTCGGGCACGGAGACCGAGGCGGAGGAGGGCGTGCGCCGCCTGCGCTTCCTCGGCTGGACCCTCGACGTGTCCCTGCGCCAGCTCCTC
This sequence comes from Methylobacterium sp. J-078, assembly GCF_022829285.1. Taxonomy (GTDB): domain Bacteria; phylum Pseudomonadota; class Alphaproteobacteria; order Rhizobiales; family Beijerinckiaceae; genus Methylobacterium. The sequence continues at coordinate 98,109 of NZ_JAKSYI010000060.1, read as the reverse complement.
AGCCCCGAGGCGGCGCGCATCGCCATCACGGGGGCGGAGTTCGACCTGCTGCACGCCCTCTGCCTCAGGCCCGGCCGGGTGCTCTCCCGCGACCAGCTCCTCGACCTGACGCAGGGGCGGGCCGCCGGACCGTTCGAGCGCAGCATCGACGTCCTGATCAGCCGCATCCGCCAGAAGATCGAGCAGGACCCGCGCAATCCCGAGATCATCCGCACCATCCGCTCCGGCGGCTACCTGTTCACGCCCGAAGTGACCCGCGCATGAGGGTCCGCTGGAACCGCCTGCGCGCCCTCGTTCCGTCGAGCGTCGCCGGGCAGATCGCCCTCCTCATCGTGGCGGCGGTGGTCCTGGCCCACGCGCTGGCGACCCTCGCGTTCTTCACCCTGCGCGAGCCCTGGCGGCCCGACGACCATCCCGGCGTCGCGGCGACGCGCATCGCCACGGTCACGCGCCTCCTCGACGGCGCCAGCCCGGCCGACCGCCCCGCGCTGCTGGCCAATGCGGCGCGGATGCTGCCGACCCTCCGCCTGGAAGCGTGGGACGGCAAGCCCACGGACGCCGCGGCGCCGGAGGCCGGGGATCGCATCTCCGACCATCCGATGGTCCAGCGCCTGCGCGACGGCTTCGCCCGGCCCCTGGCGATCACCGATCTCGGGGGCGGATCGCGCGCGGCGGAGGCGCCCGTCGGCGTCAGGGTCGGGGTCGAGACGCCCGGTGGCGCGCGGCTCTCGGCCCTGGTGCCGGACGACGACCGGCCCCCGATGCGGCAGGGCGCCATCATCTTCACCTTCGTGTTCCTGGCCGTCGTCGTATCGGTGATCTCCCTCTACGCGACCCGGGCGCTCACGGCGCCGCTGGCCCGCCTGGCCGAGGCCGCCGACGTGTTCGGCACTCGCATGAACCTCGTCGACCTGCCCGAGAACGGCCCGCGCGAGGTCGTCGCGGTGTCGCGGGCCCTCGACCGGATGCGCGCCCGCGTGCGCCGCCTCATCGACGACCGCACCCAGATGCTGGCCGCCATCAGCCACGACCTGCGCACCCCGATCACCCGCCTGCGCCTGCGGGCGGAGTTCATCGAGGACGAGCATGCTCGGGCCATGACCCTGCGCGACCTCGACCAGATGAACGGCCTCGTGGAGGCGGCCCTGTCCTTCGTGCGCGACGGTCAGGCTCCCGAGGGGGGTGCCAAGACCCTGGTCGACCTCGCCTCCGTCGTGCAGACCGTGGCGGACGAGTTCGCCGATATCGGCGCCGACGTCCGGGTGGCGGAAACGCGCCACGTGCTGGTCCAGGCGCGTCCGGACGAGTTGCAGCGGGCGATCGTCAACCTCGTGGACAACGCCGTGAAGTACGGCGGTGGCGCCCGCCTCTCGGTGACGCAGACGGAACGCGGCGTCGCCGTCGAGGTCAGCGACGACGGACCCGGCATTCCGGAGGCGGAGCGCGACGCCATGCTCCAGCCCTTCGTGCGCGGGGACCGGGCGCGCAACCTCGATACCGCGAGCGGCTTCGGCCTCGGCCTGTCGATCGTGCTCGCCATCGTGGAATCGCATGAGGGCCGGCTCACCCTGCGCAACCGCACGCCGCGAGGCCTGAGCGCGCGGATCGAAATGCCGCGCGCCGCAGCCGTGGCGGGCGCCCCGACGAGCCCCGCCGTCGACCCGGGCACCCGCGCCGCCGCCTGATCCCCGCCCCCGGGCCTGATCAGAACTCCATGTCGAGTTCCTCGATCTCGTCGGGTTCGCGACCGGCCTCGGCCGCCCATTCCTCCATCAGCGGCCAGGCCAGGATGGTGTCGCGGTAGAGGGCGGTCTTGCGCGAGAGCGCGACGTCGTAGGTGCGGAAGCGCGTGCAGACGGGCGCGAACATCGCGTCGGCGAGGCTCGGCGTCTCGCCGAACAGGAAGGGGCCGTCGTAGCGCGACAGGCACTCGTCCACGATTGTGATGACCCGCTCGATGTCGCCCCGCGCGCCGTTGAAGATCTTGAAGTTGGTGTGGCGCGCCTTGAGGTTCATCGGCAGGGCCGAGCGCAGGTTGATGAAGCCGCCATGCATCTCCCCCGAGATCGAGCGGCAATGGGCGCGGGCCACGGCGTTGCGGGGCAGGAACCCGGCCTCCGGCCGGATCTCGTTGAGGTACTGGGCGATCGCCAGGGTATCCCAGACGATGATCTCGCCGTGGACGAGGCGAGGCACGAGGAAGGAGGGCGAGAGATGCAGCAGCTCCGCCCGGGTGGAGGCGTCGTTGCCGGAAAGCAGCTCGGTCTCGAAGTCGAGGCCCGCCATGCGGCAGACCAGCCAGCCGCGCAGCGACCAGGACGAGTAATTGCGACTGGAGATGGTCAGTGTCGCCGCAGGCATGGTCACCCCTGATGGTCTTCACATTCGAGCGATCGAGGCCTGCTCGCGCGGCCACCTCGCGATCCAAGACTCATGCCGCGAACGGACGAGCCTGCAAGATGATTCTGGTGTCCCGTGGTCCGCATCGCAGGGTTGAGGGATCTTTTCTCAGGCGCGGCGGGTTGACCCAGTCCTTTCGCGATCGGGAACCCGGGAGCCCGCGCATCATCCGGTCCGCAGCGTGTTCCTGTCCTTGTGATGTATACGCACAACAGCCGCAGGATATCACCTGTCAGGCCCGTTGCGTCGGGCGCCGGCCTGCCGCAGCGTAGCGCCCCGTCGCCGGCCCTGCCGGCGCACCCGTCCATCGCGGACGTTTTTCTTGTTCGACCGTTCGCGTAGGAGTTCGGGCTGCATGCTCTATCGTGCTTTCGATGCCCAGTCGGATCTGGCTGCCCAGACCCGAGCCTGGGGACGTCTCGTCCACGACGCCGTTTCGCCCTGGACCGCCGCCGGCTACCGGGAGCCGCTGAACTGGTGGTCGGCCGGCGCCCGCATGATGATGCGGGCGGGCCTCACCTTCGCGCGCCCGGCCTACGGCATCGACAGCGTCACGGTGGGCAACCGCGAGGTGCCGGTGACCGAGGAATCGGCCTTCGCCACGCCGTTCGGTACCCTCCTGCGCTTCAAGAAGGACATCGACACGGTGCAGCCGCGCGTCCTTGTGGTGGCGCCGCTGTCGGGGCACTTCGCGACCCTGCTGCGCGGCACGGTGCGCACCCTGCTGCCCGACCACGACGTCTACATCACCGACTGGCACAACGCCCGCGACGTGCCCCTGAGCGCCGGGCCGTTCGGGTTCGACGACTACGTCGATCACCTCGTGCAGTTCCTCGGCGTGATCGGTGAGGGCGCGCATCTCGTCGCCGTGTGCCAGCCCGCCGTGCAGGCCCTCGCCGCCGCGGCCGTCATGGCGCATTCCAAGGACGTGGCCCACCCGCGCAGCATGACGCTGATGGCCGGCCCGGTGGATTGCCGGATCTCGCCGACCTCGGTGAACCACCTCGCCACCTCGAAGCCGATCGAATGGTTCGAGAAGAACCTGATCGCCACCGTGCCGGACCGCCACAAGGGCGCGGGCCGGCGGGTCTATCCGGGCTTCATGCAGGTCTCGGCCTTCGTCTCGATGAACGCCAAGCGCCACATGCAGGGCCATGCCGACCTGTTCTGGCATCTCGCCAACGGCGAGACCGAGAAGGCGCAGCAGATCGAGGGCTTCTACGACGAGTACTTCGCCGTCCTCGACCTCGCGTCGGAGTTCTACATCGAGACGGTCAAGACCGTGTTCCAGGACTACACCCTGGCCAAGAACGAGCTCACCTACCGCGGCAATCCCATCGACATGGGGGCGATCCGCAGGACCGCGCTGATGACGGTCGAGGGCGAGCGGGACGACATCTGCGCGGTGGGCCAGACCATGGCGGCGCACGACCTCTGTACGAGCCTGCCCCATCACATGAAGAGCCACCACCTCCAGGCCGGCGTCGGCCATTACGGGGTCTTCTCGGGCCGCAAGTGGGAGAACCAGACCTACCCGTTGGTGCGCAACTTCATCCAGTCGCACAACTGAGCGGCGCTTGGATCTCGGGCCAGCCCGAGATCCGCCAGGCCAAGGGCGGGTCCCACCGGGGCGCGACGTGCTCGGCGCGTCAGGCCGCCGCGAGCGCCATCGACATGGATTCCTTCTTCATCAGCTCGCGGTAGAAGCCGTCGAGATGGGTGAGCTTGTCCGGCGAGCCGTCCTGGATGATCAGGCCGCCCTCCAGCACCACGATCCGGTCGAAATCCTTCAGGGTGGAGAGCCGGTGCGCGATGGCGATCACGGTGCGGCCCTTCATCAGGTTGGCGAGCGCGTGGCGGATCGCCTCCTCGGACTCGGCGTCGAGGGCCGAGGTCGCCTCGTCGAGGAGCAGGATCGGCGAATCCTTCAGGATCGCCCGCGCGATCGCGATGCGCTGACGCTGGCCGCCGGAGAGCTTCACGCCCCGGTCGCCCACGATCGTGTCGAACCCTTCCGGCAGCGCCTCGATGAAGTCGGTGCAGTGGGCGGCCGCGGCCGCCTTCCAGACGTCCTCGTCGGACGCGTCGGGCCGGCCGTAGCGGATGTTCTCCCGCAGGGTGCGGTGGAACATCGAGACGTCCTGCGGCACCACCGTGATGGCCTCGCGCAGGGATTCCTGCGTGACCCGCTGGATGTCCTGGCCGTTGATCAGGATGCGGCCGCCCTGCGCATCGTAGAAGCGCTGCAGCAGGGAGAATAGGGTCGACTTGCCGCCCCCCGACTTGCCCACGAGGCCGACCCGCTGGCCGGGCTGGATGACGAGGTCGAAATCCGTGAAGACGCCGCGCCCGTCCGGGTAGGCGAAGGCGACGTGGTCGAAGGTGATCTCGGCGCCCGTGCTGCCGGAGAGGGGCTCGGCCTCCGGGTGGTCGATGAGATCGTGCGGCTGGAGCAGGGTGTGGAGCGCTTCCGAGAGGCGTGCGGTGTGCTGGGTCGCGTCGACGAGCGCCACGGCGAGGTCGCGGGTCGCGGCGAGGATGCGGATGCCCAGGGTGCAGACCAGCACCACCTGGCCGTTGGTGGCCTGACCGGCCTCCCACATGGTGATCGCCCAGTAGAGCAGGCCCAGCACCGCCAGTACGGTGAGGATGGCGTGCACGATGCGCAGCTTCTCGAGATAGAGCAGCGAGGACCGGCGCGAGCGCATCTCCTGGCCGATGGTGCCGTCGAAGCGGGTGTATTCGCGCTTGAACGCCGAGAAGGCGCGCACCAGGGGCATGTTGCCCACGAGGTCGACCATCTCGCCGTCGACGGAGGCCGCCTTGGCGGCGAAGTCGTGGTGGAGGGGCTTTCCGGCAGCCGCCATCTTGAACATCAGCACCACCACGGCGGCGAAGATGCCGGCGAGCACCAGCGCCATCGTGAGATTGACGGTGCCGATGTAGAGGATCGAGCCAAAGGCCGCGACGCAGGGCGGCATCACGTTGAACACGAACATGTTCTCGACCGTGAAGATCGCGTTCGAGGTCGCGGTGATGCGCGAGGCCAGGGTACCCGGCTGGCGATCGGCGAAAAACGAGGGCGAGTGCCCGGTCATGTGGCGGAACAGGTCGCGGCGAATGTCGCCGGTGACGCCCACGAAGGTGAAGGAGCCGACGAGGCTCGCCACGCGCCAGAGCAGGTTGTCGGCGGCGATGAAGGCGATCAGGACGGCGAGGGCCCCCCAGATCAGCCCCGCCGATGGGCCCTTGCTGAGCGCATCGACCACACCCTTCAGCGCGTAGTCGGTGCTCACGGAGAAGCCGACCGCGCCGAGAACCGCGCACAGGATCACCGCATGCGGCAGGGCGCGGCGGCGCAGGTAGCGTCCCACGAAGGCGAACGGCCGATCGGCATAAACGCAGAGGTCTTCCATCGCGGTGACCATCCCGGTTTCGAGCATCCACCCGATGACGGGGGGACGTACCCTTGTTGAAAGCGTCCTCGCGGACCCTGGTTTCCCGCGTGTGTCACACACGGGAACTTGAGCCCCCCTAACGCGCAACGCGAAAAGGAGACAAGCGTTGCAGTGTCTGACGGAGGTTCGCGCGTTCTAGCGCACGAACCTGAACCCCGCTTGAGCGGCAAGCGAATTCGATGCCGCCCCCATGCTTTTCCCGTTCACGCCTCGGTGGCGGGGCGCGTCTCCGGCATGATCAACGCGACCAGGGCGAAGGCCGCGAATCCCACGATGGCGAGGCCCAGGAAGGCCGTGTGGCTGCCAAGCCGGTCGGCCATGATGCCGGCCAGCGACGTCGAGAGCGCGGCACCGATACCCATGGCCGTGCCGACCGCGCCCAGCGCCAGGTTGAAGTGGCCCGTCTTGCGGGTGGCGTCCGAGACCACGAGGGGCACCATCACGCCGAAGACCGCCGCCGAGACGCCGTCGAAGACCTGCACGGCCACGAGGAGTTCGGGGCTGTCCACGTAGGCGAAGAGCAGGCCGCGGATCGGCAGTGCGAGGAAGCCGATGAGGAGGAGCGGGCGCCGGCCCCAGCGCTCGGCGGCGCGCCCGACAGCCGGAGCCGACAGGGCCAGAACCACCTGCGGCACCACGATACAGGCCGCGATCAGCGCCGTCGCGGTCTCGCTCGCTCGCAGGGTGAGCATGCTGCCCACCAGGGGCAGCATCGCCGCATTGGCGAGGAAGAACAGCGTCATGCAGGCGCCGAAGCACAGCAGGGCGCGGTTGGTGAGGAGCGCGCGCAGGCCGTCGCCGCCGCGCGGGGATGGCGCGTCCGCGGCGACCTTGGCGCGGGGCGGCCCGTCGATCTCGCCGGGGCGGATCCAGGACAGTGCGATGAGCGTCGGCACCATGAGGGCTGCCGTCAGGTAGAACACGGCGTCGTTGGAGAGGTAGTAGCCGCAGGCGCCCATGCCGGCGGCGGCGACCGCGTTGCCGAGGGCGGAGAAACTGGCGTTGCGCCCGAGGCGCTCGCCCGCCCGCGCATGGCCGACGAGGCCGATGCTGATCGCCGCGATGGCCGGCGTGAGGATGCAGCTCGCGGCGGAATGCGCCGCCATGGCCAGCAGCACGACGAGGAAGTTCGGCCACATGGCGAGCGCGAAGGCGCTCAGCGCGATGGCGACCACCGAGAAGCCCGCGGCGAAGCGGCGCGAGCGCACGGCGTCCACGAAGGCGCCGCCCGGCACCTGTCCCAGCAGACTGACGAGGCTGCCCACCGTGAGCGCGAAGCCGATATCGGACTGCGTCCACTTGGCTTGGGTGAAGTAGACGGCCAGGAAAGGCCCGAAGCCGGTCTGCAGGTTGGCCACGAAGAACGCGAAGCCGTCCAGGCCGCGGGTGCTTGCCCGAGAGATCACCTTCATGTCGCCCGGAGCCTCCACTGCCGTCGCGGCCGGGGCGTCGTCCGTGAGGGCGTCGCGACGGGGGAGCGGACGCGGCCGGAAGTCCGGGCGCGGCACCTCGCGGGGCTTGAGGGCCCGGCGGTTCTTCGGACGCGGCGCCGTCATCGATCCGGCGACTTCTCGGCCGGCTTGTCCGGCGCCTTATCGGGGGTAGCGGGGGCGGCGCCCGGAGCCGGAGCCGTCACGGCGACAGGCGCGGAAGCGGGGGCAGGCGGTCCCTGAACGGGTGCGGCGGCCTGCTCGCCCTCGGCGGGCGTCGCCGGGCTCGCGGGGCCGAGGACCACGATGGGTTCGCCGGGCTTGTACTCGGGGGAGACGCGGACCTGGTTGCGGCTGAGCTGGAGCACCAGCCGGCTCGGCTTGCCGTCCGAGGTGAAGCGCATCGCGCGCCAGTCCACCGCGATCTTGCGCGAGCCGACACCGAGGAAGCCGCCGAAATCGATGATGGCGGCGCGCGGCCGGCCGTCCTTGTCGAGGATGATGTCGATGATCCGGCCCATATCCTCGCCGGTGGAGCTGCGCACGGCCTTGCCGAGCACGCCGTCGTAATCCTGCGTGTCGAGCACGGTGGCGGGCGTGCCTGTGGCGCCCGCCGGCGGCGGCGCGGATGCGGGCGGAACGGCCGGCTGCGCCGACTGTGCCGGTGCCGCCTGCGGCGGTGCGGCGGGGGGCGGAGCCGTGCCGGGCGAGCCCGTCGTGACGTCGCCCCCGGCGGAGGCCGGTTCCTTCCCGGGCGTTGCCGGGCTTTGGGCGGCCGCGGCTGCGGCCCAAAGGGTGATCGTCGCGGTGGCGATCATCCGGACAATTCTGAACACGCGCGTTCCCCGAGGTATGCGTCGGCCCGGTCTCGCACAATCGTGGCTTGAGCGGCGGGTTCCGCCCGAGGGCGGCGCCGGCCTCATTGCGCGGGGACCAAGGCGAAGTTGTGGATGAGCCGATAGGGTGTGGGTCGTCGCGGCGGCCGGTTCCCGACGAATCGGGAATGCCTGCGCGCCGGGCAAGAAACGGACCGCCCCCGGGGCGGCTGCGTTCCACCGGATTCACTCTGGCACCAGTCGAAGCGTGGCCGCAATGTCCCGCGCGTGGCGGCCCGTCTGGTTTTCGCCCAAACCGCGTCGTAGAGAGGCAGAATGATGCGCAGGGTGCCCCCGGGGCACCATCGTCTTGCTTGAGGACCAGATCCGATGTCGTTTCCGTCCAGAGTCTGCGCCGCGGCGCTCGTTGCCGCCGCCCTCGGGGGCTGCCAAGCCCTCGGCGGGGGCGGTGGCGTGATGCCCGAGACGGAGGTCGGGCCGCCGCCCTCGATGCGCGGCACCGCCCCGGCCCCCCGGCGCGGCGCCCGTGCCGATGCCGACGGCGGAGAGGCCCAGACCACGCCGACCCGCCGCCTGAACCTGCCGAGCAGCGCCGGCGGCCAGACCCGCGCGGCGGCGAACGAGGAGCGGCGCATCCGCCGGGAGGACATCGAGGGCGAGACCACGAGCCGCTCGAGCTCCGGCGGCCTCGGGCCCCAGATGAGCCAGGGCGGCGGCGTCGGCGTCGGCGGGAAGTTCTAGACCCGCCGCCCGGGCTGACGCGCCCCGGGGCGCGGACTGCCGCCGAACGCAGGGCTCCCGTGCCGGTCCGGTGGTTCCGGTGCGCCCGCGACGGTCCTACAGATCGCTCCCGCGGAAGGGGTCCCGCCGCCCGTGCGGACGGGACCTGACGTTCCGTGGAGCCTGCGCGTGCCCGCGACCCCACCGATCTCCGGCAAATCCCGCTCCGCAACCGGCCCGCGCCGGAGGGCGCGCGCCGCCGCGTTCCTGCGCGGGCGCGGCACCCTGGCCAATCCGGGACAGGATCTCACGCGCTTGCCGATCGGCCTCGATCCGCGCGGCCTCAGCCTCGTCGACGGGGTGCGGGCGGCCCTGGCCTTCGGCCTCGTCATCCTGCTGCACGAATGGCTGCCCTGGCCGCCGCTGCTCACCGTGGCGCTCGCCGCGAACCTCGCGTGCTTCGCCGATGCGGGCGGGCCGATGCGCTCGCGCCTCCTCGTGCTCACGATCTTCTCGCTGCTGGGGGGCGTGATCTGGGGCCTGTTCGGCCTGATGCAGCCCCTCGGGCCGGTCCCCGTGGTGCCGCTCGCCGGCATCGTCATCTTCGGCTGCACCTATGCGCGAGTCTGGGGCGTGCAGGCGCAGGCCGCCGGCAACGTCCTCGTCCTCGTCCTGTGCTTTGCCCTCGACCGGCCGCTCACGCCCGATCAGGCGCTGGTGGCCGGGCTGGTCTTCGCCGCCGGTGGATTGTGGGCGACGCTGCTGGCACTCCTGCTCTGGCGGCTGCATCCCTATCGCCCGACGCACCGCGCGGTGGCCGAGGTCTGGCGCCGCCTAACCCGCCTCTGCGACGACCTCGAGGACCTCGCCTCTCTGGCCTGGCCCGAGAAGCACGAGACGCGGCACGCCGGAGGGGGCGCCCGCCAGATCTTCGATCGCCAGACCTTCGAACGCCAGGCCTTCGACCGGCACGCCCGCGCCCACCGCCGGGGCGTGCGCGAGGCGATCGAGCAGGCGCGGACCGTCATCGTCGACCTCGCCCGCAGCCGCGAGCGCATCTCCGACCGCACCGCCCAGGCCCTGATCCGCCTGGAGGCGGCCGAGCAGATCTTCGCCGCCCTCATCGCCCTGTCAGACCTCGTCGAGGGCGAGCCGGACCCGCGCCGGCGCCGGATGGCGCGCCGCTTCCTGCGCCGGCTCCGGCCGCTGCTGGGCGTCATCGCCCGGGCCATCCGCGACGACAGCGCCATCGACCTCGTCCGCCTGGAGCGGGCGATCGACCGCGGCACCCGGCGTCTCGCCCATGACCGCGAACTGCACGATCTCGCCATCCGCATCCTCGACCGCGTCCGCATCGGCGCGAAGCTCTCGACGCCGGAGGGCTACCGGCCCGGCGGCGCCCTGCTCGGCCGGGCGAGTCTACCCCTCGGAACCCGGCTCCTCGGGCCGCTCGGCACCAACTTCACCTTCGCCTCCGCCAACCTGCGCCACGCCGTGCGGGCGACCGTGGTCGCGGCCCCCGCCCTCTGGGCCACCCTGGTCTGGGCGGGACCCTTCGCCCACTGGCTCACCATGACGGTGGTGCTGACGATGCAGCCCTTCTACGCCGCCACCTGGCAGCGCGCCCTGGAGCGGATCGGCGGCACGGTGCTCGGCGGGCTGATCGGCGCCGTCCTGGCGAGCTTCGCCACCTCGCCCCTGGCCCTGGCGGCCCTGGTCTTTCCCCTGAGCATCATCGGCTTTGCCGCGCGTCAGGTCAGCTACGGGGTCTTCATCGCCTGCCTGACCCCCCTCGTGGTGCTCCTCGTCGAGGTGGTGGAGCCCGGCCACGGGTCCTGGGAGGTGGCGGGCATGCGGGCTCTCCTCACCCTCCTCGGCGGCCTCATCGCGGTGGGCAGCGCCCTCGTGCTCTGGCCGATCTGGGAGCCCGACCAGGTCCGCCTCGAATTGCGCAAGGCCGTGCGGGCGCATGCCGCCTTCGCCCGCGCGGTGCTCAGCACCGGCGCCGAGGCCGAAGCCTCGGGTGCCCGCGCCCAGGCCGCCCGCGCCGCCGGACTCGCCTTGAACGACCTCGAGGCCGCCCTGGCCCGGGCCCTGCAGCAGCCGCGCGCGGGACGTCATCCCCAGGTGGAGACCGCGATGGTCGCCGACGCCACCCTGCGGCGGATCTCGGCCCGGCTCACGGCCCTGCGCTACGCCGCCGAGCCGGCGGAGCCGGAGGCCCTTGCCGCCTGGAGCGACTGGATCGCCGCGACCCTGGCGAGCCTCGGCGGCGAGGGAATGCCGCCGGGGATGCCCGGCGCACCCCGCGGCGACGGACTGCGCCGCCTCGTCGGTCAGGTCGAACTCCTCTCCGAGACCCTGAGGCCCGGCGGATCGTAGCTCACCGGCGCCTGAGCCCGCGCCCCGTGCCGGGGTCGGCACCGTGACGCGTCTGCAACAGTCCTGCGCCGCCGAGTGGATTCCGACGGTTCCGATGCCCTCCGGCCCGGACCGGGATCACAGGATACCCGGTCACTTAATGCAAAATTAACCATTTCCTTAAAGAAATGTTGTTAACGCAAATCGGCGGACGGCGGTGGTCAGATCCCTCCAGGGGACAGTGCCGCGAAGTCATCATCAAGTAAAAACCTGTATGCCAAGGGCGGACAACGAAGTCGCTCTGCGTTCAAGGTGATGGTCCGACGGGGTTGCGATAACGTTCGTTTTCGGCGGGGCGCTGGAATGTATATCGTTGTCGATGAAAGGCAGTCCGTTGCCGCCGAATACCTGGCGGGTTTCGGAGCGCAGGACGTTCCCGCGCGAAGCCTGAGGGCCGAGGAGTTCCTGGCCTGGCTCGCCGGCCACCCGACCGATACGGTCCAGGGCATCGTTCTCGGTGAGTGCGACGACCGTGCCGGCCGCACCGCCGCGATCCGCAGCCTGTCCCAGGCGCCCATCATCGCCCTCAACGAGACCCGCTCCCTGGAGCAGACCCTCGACCTCTTCACCGCCGGCATCGACGACGTGGTGCGCCGTCCGGTCCATGTCCGCGAGATCCTGGCCCGGGCCGAGGCGATCCGCCGGCGCGGCATCCGCGGCGAGGCCCAGGCCCCGGCCGCCCAGGACCGCAGCGGCCGCCTCAAGGTCTTCGCGGACGGACGCGACCCCGAGATCGACGGGGTCAGCCTGAACCTGCCGCGCCGCGAGCGCCATATCCTGGAGTTCTTCGCCAAGCATCGCGGGCGCCCGCTCAGTCGCGCGCAGATCTTCAACGCGGTCTATGCCGAGCACGGCAGCGACGTCGAGGAGAGCGTGGTCGAGGGCCACATCAGCAAGCTGCGCAAGAAGCTGCGCCTGCGCCTCGGCTACGATCCGATCGAGGCCAAGCGCCTGGCCGGGTACACCTTCGTCGGCTGATCCGACCCTTTCCCGTCCGCTCCGGAATGCGAAAAGGCCACGCTCCCTCGCGGAGGCGTGGCCTTTTCGTCGTCGCGCCGCCCCCGGAACCTCCGGGGGCGGCCGTTCGGCTTAACGGAACAGCGAGAGCACGTTCGCGGAGGCGCCGTTGGCGATGCTGAGGGCCTGGACGGCCAGCTGCTGCTGGGTCTGGAGGGCCTTCAGCTTGGTCGACTCCTCTTCCACGTCGGCGTCCACCAGGATGCCGATGGTGCGGTCGTTGGCCTTCATCAGCGTGTCGACGAAGGTCTTCTGGCCGTCGATCTGGGTCTTGTTGGCGCCGAGCTTCGTGCCGGCGTTGGTGACGCTCGAGATGGCCTTGTCCACCTGGGAGATCAGGGTTGCCAGGGTGGCATCGCCGGTGGTGCCGGAGAGGGCCGAGATGTTGATCGAGTTGATCGACTGGCTGGTGGTGCCGTCCACGGTGTCCAGGATGCCCTTGGCGTTCGACGTGCCGGCATCCGTGCCCTTGCCCGCCACGACGGCGAGGCCGGCGGTGGTGCCGAAGCCGATATCCACCAACGCATTGCCGCCCGTCGCGGCGACGACGTCGACGTTGATCGTGCTGGCGGCGGCGGCCGTGGTGGTCTTCAGGACGATGCGGCCCTGCGTGTCGAGGCTGGCGGCGACCAGACCCTTGACGCTGTTGGCGCCGGTGGAGGCCGCGATCTGGTTGTTGATCGCGCTCAGGACCTCGTCGGTCGTGACCTTGGCGAGGTCCTTGACCGCCGCGCCGAGGGTGGTGGCGTCGAGCTTGATGTTCTGCGTCTTGCTGCCGTTCAGGTTCACCGTGAAGTTCACCTGCTTGGCGCTGGCGGCCGAGAAGTCGGCGGTGCCGGCCGTGAAGGCCGAGGTGCCGGTCAGCGAGGTCGAGCCGGCGACCTGGGCCTCCGTGGCGGGCACGCTCGCGCTGGCGGCGTTCACGTCATAGAGCTTGATGTTGGAGACCTCGACGTTGATCTTCGAGTAGGTGATCGCGCCGGCGGTGGAGCGCGAGAAGCCCGCGATCACGCTCTGGGTCGCCTGGTAGGCGGTGTTGGAGGCCGAGGAATCCACCGAGAGCCAGTTCTGGCCGCTCGACACCGACGAATCCGCCGTCGCCTTCATCTTGCTCTGGATGGCGGTGATCTCGGTCTGGACCTTGGCACGGTCCACGCCCGGCTGCAGGGCGGTCTGCAGCTTGGCACGCATGTTCTGCAGATCGGTGATGATGCTGTTCAGGCCGTTATAGGTCGTGTCGACGGCCGAGGAGCCGAGGCCCAGCGAATCCTTGACGGCGGAGAGCGAGGCGTTGTCGGTCCGCACCGTGGTGGCGATCGACCAATAGGCGGCGTTGTCGGCGGCGCTGGAGACCCGCTGGCCGGTCGAGACCCGGTTGCTCGTCATGTCGAGCTGGGTGTTGATGCTCTTGAGGGTCGTCAGCGCCGTCATTGCGGCGTTGTTGGTCAGCAGGCTGGTCATTGCGAGGATGTCCGGTTGACAGGAATTACAAGGAATTCGTGTGTGTGGCCGCGCAGCAGGTCGCGCCAATCCAATCTCGGGATCAGATTGTTTTTGCGTAGTGCTGTCTACATCCCGGGTTTTCACCGGAGCAGTGGGACGACATCATGTCTATAGGTCCACGAAACCTATCCACTGCGTTGGCTTCGACGGCGTTCAACCCCTTCGGGTCGCCGTTTCACCGATGGAGCGACTATGCACGGCTCGGCTTAGCAGGAGCTTAAGGGCGGCCCGCGGGTGCCTGTGCCCGGATGCGACCGTCCCCCCGGGCAGGCAGCCTCCGCATCCGGTTCCGTCCGGATCAGTCCCGGGCCAGGAAGGTCACGCCCGCGAAGTCGGCGCGCTGCCAGCGCAGGCGCACGGACAGGGTGCGGATCTCGTGGCCGGCGATGATGAGGTCGAATTCCGGTGGCAGCGGCCTCGGGCGCGGCAGGCGAAGGCTCGCGCCCACCGGCGACAGGTCGCGCACGACGCAGGGGAGCAGGCTCTCGGGCCCGAGGACGATGCGCCCCTGCTGCATCACGCGGTGACGCTTCGGCGTCGGGCTGCGCAGGGGCCGATCCCCGCGGGACACCGCCTCCTGCCAGTCCGCCATCGTCGATCCGTCCGGTGTCACGCGCCGTATCGGACTTAACAGCGCCGCTCCGGACTGTCGATCGAACAGATCTTAACCATTTGCTAACCATAGCGCGGGAGTGTTGCGCGGAACGCCGCCGATCCTTCAGCGACCCTCATGAACCGATCCCTCCCCTCGCGAACGACGGCACCCGCCCTGCGGCCCGGCCATGTCCGTCCTTCGACGGGGGCCGAGCTGCTGCGCCGCGCCCGGGCCGCCACCCTCGAGCGGGCGGCCGTCGCCGTCTGTGTCGGGCTGGCGCTGGTCTCGGGGAGCTTCGCCGCCTACTCCATCACGGGCGCCTCGAATACCTATTCGGTCCAGCCTTTCCTGCCGGCCCTCGGGGGTGGCTTCGCCTGGAAGCGGAACGCCGCTCCCGTGCGCGAAGCGGCCCTCGACCTCGACCCGACCACCACCGGCTCGCTTCCCGACGGCGCGCGCGCGGCCCCGGAGCGCCCGGAGCCGGCGCCGGGCGCGCGCGGCTACGTCCTGCGCCGCGTCAGCGGCGGGGCCGCCCTCGTGGAGGGACCCGAGGGCCTGCGCCAGGTGGTACCCGGCGCCGTCCTGCCGGGAGCCGGACGCATCCTGTCGATCCGCGCCACGGGCGCGGGCTGGGTGGTGATCACCTCCGAGACCATCATCGGGCCGACCCCGCTTTGACCCGGATGCAACGCCTCGCCCGGGCGCCTTCGCAGCGCAAGCCCGGCTCCGCGCCGGTGGCGCAGCCGATGCTCCGAGATCTTCCGCGCGCCCGTGCCCGGCCAGGACGCTCCCGCCCATGACGAGCACCTTCACGAGCTACTGGCTGATCGCCCGGGACCTGACGGCCTCCCTGGCCCGGAAGGCGGCCCAGCCCGACGTCGCCCGCGAGACCGCCTACTACAAGGCCAAGATCGGAGACGTGAAATCCATCGACGACTTCCTCGGCGACCGTCGCCTCTACGCCTACGCCATGAAGGCCTACGGCCTGGAGGACATGACCTACGCCAAGGCCTTCATGCGCAAGGTCCTCACCGAGGGCGTGAGCGATCGGGCCGCTTTCGCCAACCGCTTGGCCGACGATCGTTACGTCGCCTTCGCCAAGGCCTTCGATTTCAAGACCTACGGCGCGGGCACGACGACGCTCGCCGCCGCCACCACCGACACCACGAGCGCCTACCTGCGCCAGAGCCTCGAGACCGACGCGGGCAGCGACGATACCGGCGTGCGCCTCGCCCTCTACTTCGCGCGGCAGGCGCCCACCGTGTCCTCGGGCTACGGCGTGCTGGCCGACCAGGCCCTGTCACAGGTGGTCAAGACCGTGCTGGGCCTGCCCGACGTCGCCTCGGCGGACGGGATCGCCCGGCAGGCGGCGATCATCGAGAGCCGCGTGGACCTCGCGAGCTTCAAGGATCCGGACAAGCTGGAGCGCTTCGTGCAGCGCTTCACCGCGATCTGGGACGCGCGGAACAACGCCACCTCGGCGCCGGTCCTCAACCTGTTCGCGGATTCCTCTTCGCAGGGCCTCGACGCGAGCCTGCTCCTGAGCCTGCAGCGCATCCGGTCGGGGACCTGAGGCGATGCAGAACGCACTCTACGTGGCGCTCTCGGCGCAGGTCGCCATGGAAAAGCGCCTGAACGCCGTCGCTAACAACGTCGCCAACCTCTCCACCAGCGGTTACCGGGCGGAGGACACGAAGTTCACCGCGCTCCTGGCCCAGGCCAGCAAGGGCGCCGTCGCCTTCGCCTCGTCCGGCGACACCTACATCTCGCAGCGGGCGGGGCCGACGATCAAGACCGACGCCCCCCTCGACGTCGCCGTGCAGGGCGATGCCTGGTTCGCCGTGCGCGGCGCCAACGGCCCCGTCTACACCCGCGACGGCCGCATGAAGATGGACGCGCTGGGTCAGCTGCGCAGCATCACCGGGCAAGCCATGCTCGACCCGGGCGGTGCGCCGATCCTGCTCGACCCCCAGGCCGGCCCTCCGACGATCGGGCGCGACGGCAGCGTGGCGCAGGGCGTCAACCAGGTCGGCTCCATCGGGCTCTTCGCCCTCGATCCGAAGAGCACGCTCACCCGCGCCGAGCCGAACGGCGTCACCAGCAGCCTGGCCGCCGTCCCGGTGCAGGACTTCACCCGCAGCGGCATGGTGCAGGGTTTCATCGAGGGCGCCAACGTCAATCCCGTCATGGAGATGACGAAGCTCATCAACATCCAGCGCGCTTTCGAGAGCGCGGCGTCGCTGGTCTCCGAGACCGAGACATCCTTTACCGGGGCGGTCCGCTCCCTCAGTCCGCAGGGTTGAGCCGATGACGGACGCCCTCCACCGCCTCGGCGCCGCTCTGGCGGCGGCCCGCGAGGCCCTGCCCCTGGTGCGCGTCGGCGGCCCGATCCAGGAAGTCACCGCCAGCGCGGCCCGCGTCGCGGGCGTCGCGCCCTTCATGACCCTGGGCGACCGCATGGGCTTCGTGGGCGGTGGCCGCGAGCAGATCGGCGAGGTCGTGCGCGTGGATGCGGCCGGCGTCACCGTGAAGCCGTTCGACAGCCGGATCGAGGCCGGGATCGGCACCCGCGCCTATCGCCTCGGCGATCCGACCCTGCGCCCGGACCCGAGCTGGAAGGGCCGGGTCATCGATGCTCTCGGGCGTCCCATCGACGGGCAGGGCGCCCTCGTGCCGGGCCAGCGCGCCGTGCCCCTCGACGCGGCGCCGCCCGCCGCCATGGAGCGCGCGCGGGTGACGAAGCCCCTGCGCACCGGGGTGCGCGCCCTCGACCTGTTCACCCCGCTCTGTCTCGGCCAGCGCATCGGCATCTTCGCGGGCTCCGGCGTCGGCAAGTCGACCCTGCTGGCGATGCTGGCGGGGGCCACCGGCTTCGACAGCGTCGTGGTGGCCCTGGTGGGCGAGCGTGGGCGCGAGGTCCGCGAGTTCCTGGAGGGCGCGATGGCGCCCAACTTGGCGCGCGCCGTCGTCGTCGTCTCCACCGGCGACGAGAGCCCGATGATGCGGCGCCAGGCACCGAAGATGGCGCTGGCCATCGCCGAATCCTTCCGGGATGCCGGGGAATCCGTCCTCCTCATCGTCGATTCCGTGACCCGCTACGCCCATGCCGCCCGCGACGTGGCGCTGGCGGCCGGCGAGCCGGCGGTGGCCCGGGGATACCCCCCGAGCGTGTTCTCGGACCTGCCGCGCCTGCTGGAGCGGGCCGGGCCGGGGCTCGACGGCGCGGGCACCGGCCCCCACGGGGGCGGCACTATCACGGGGGTGTTCTCGGTGCTCGTCGACGGCGACGATCACAACGATCCGGTGGCCGATTCCATCCGCGGCACCCTCGACGGACACGTGGTCCTCGACCGCGCCATCGCCGAGCAGGGCCGCTACCCGGCGGTGCACCTCCTCGGCTCGATCTCGCGACTGGCCACCGAGGTCTGGACGCCCGAGCAGCGCGAACTCGTGCGCCGCCTCAAGGCCATGATGGCCCGCTTCGAGGAGACCCGGGACCTGCGCCTGATGGGCGGCTACCGGGCCGGCGAGGATGCCGAGCTCGACCAGGCCATCCTCCTCGTGCCGCGCATCTACGAGGCCCTGCGCCAGGAGCCCGGCATGGCGGCGAGCCAGGACGCGTTCCTGGAACTCGCCCAATCCCTTCGGACCTGAGGCGCACCCATGCGAACGCCTCCCGAACCCGGGTTCCGGCCCCTCCGGCGCGCCGGCCCAAGCCCCGCGCAAGCCTGTCTTTCTTTAGTGCCCGCCAAGCTCCCGCGCCGCGCCGCGCGCCATTCCTCGAAGGTGACGTCATGAGTCTCATCAGTGTCCTGCGCACCGGCGTCTCCGGCATGAACGCGCAGTCCAACCGCATCTCCACCGTGGCGGAGAACGTGCAGAATTCGAGCACCACCGGCTACAAGCGCACCTCGGCCGAGTTCTCCTCGCTGCTCATCGAGAACAACTCCGGCACGAGCTACAATTCCGGTGCCGTGGAGACCACGATCCGGCGCGCCATCAACGAGGGCGGCTCGATCAGCTCGACGACCTCGAAGACCGACCTCGCCATCCAGGGCCACGGCTTCTTCGTGGTGCAAGACGAGAACAAGGCGCCGCTCCTGACCCGCGCCGGCAACTTCGTGGTGGACGGTCCCACGGGCAACCTCGTCAACTCCGGTGGCTTCACCCTGATGGGCTTCAACATCCTCGAAGGCGAGGCGAATCCGACGCTCAACGGCATCCAGGGCATGGTGCCGGTGAACACCTCCGGCCTCAGCATGCGCGCCACGCCCTCCACCGCCGGGTCGATCTCGGGCAACCTGTCGGCGGATACGGCGGACCTTACCGGCGCGCTCTCGCCGACGAACTACTCGAAGAAATCCTCCATCGTCACCTTCGACAAGCTCGGCAAGAGCGTCACCCTCGACGTCTACCTCGCCAAGGTGCCGGCTTCCGCCACCGCGCCGGTGGTGGCTCCGAACACCTGGAGCGCCAGCATCTACGCGCCCGACGGCACTCAGCTCACCAGCCCGGCCGTGACCCTCGCGTTCGGCACCGACGGCAAGCTCAGCGGAGCCGCCGCCACCGCGGCCAAGACGAGCTTCACCATTCCGGGCGGCGAGACCTTCGCCCTCGATCTCAGCGGCGCGACGCAGTTCGCCGGAAGCTACGACCTGAAGGGAACCGCCAACGGCAAGGCTCCCTCGGCCGTGACCGGGACCGAGTTCAGCGGGGACGGGACCGTCTACGCCACCTACGCGGACGGGACGCGCCTGGCCGCCTTCAAGGTGCCGCTCGCCGACGTGAAGAGCCCAGACAACCTGGAGCCGCGGGCCGGCAACGTCTTCCGCACCAACAACGAGTCCGGCGATATCCAGATCGGGTTCGCCAGCACGGGCAGCCTGGGCTCGCTGAAGGCCGGTGCCCTGGAAGCCTCCAACGTGGATGTCAGCTCCGAGCTGACCACGATGATCGAGTCGCAGACCGTCTACACCGCGAACTCGAAGGTGTTCATGACCGGCAACGAGCTCCTCGAGACCCTGATGAACCTCAAGCGCTGACCGGGCGGCCGCGCGCAGGCGCGGCGCCCGCACCCTCGCCCGTCGCCCCAAGGGGCGGTGGGCCGCGCCGCTCGCACGCTCGCTCCCCAGGACACACCCGATGGGCCTCTCCCTCGCCCTCAACTCCGCCCGATCGTCCCTCATCGCGACCTCCGCGCAGGTCGCGCTCGCGGCCCGCAACACCGCCGGGGCCAGCGACCCGTTCTACACCCGCAAGATCGCCAACCTCGTGGCGACCAGCGGCGGCAGCGCCGTCTCGATCCAGCGCGCCACCGACAGCGCCCTGTTCGACCGCAAGCTGTCCGCGACGTCCTCGGTGGCGGCCAGCGAGGCGGTGCTCGACGGTCTGACCACCCTGAAGGGCACCATCGGCGACACCGATGACGGGACCGCGCCGGCCGCCCGCCTGGGGGCCCTCAACGCCGCCCTGCTGATGGCGGCCAACAAGCCCGACGACGCGGCGCTCGCCCGCACCGCCGTGGACCGGGCCCGCGATCTGGCCGCCAGCCTCGCCGCCGGCGCCACGGCGGTCCAGTCCGTCCGGGCTCAGGCCGATGCGGGCCTCGCCGACTCGGTGGCGCGGATCAACGATCTCCTGACCCAGTTCGACGCCGCCAACCGCCTCGTCACCAACGGCACGGGATCCGGCGCCGACGTCACCGACGCCCTGGACGACCGCGACCGCATCCTCGCCGGCCTGTCGCAGGAGATCGGGATCTCCACGGTGACCCGCGCGGGCAACGACGTCGCCATCTACACCGACAGCGGCGTGCCGCTGTTCGAACGCAGCCCGCGCCGCGTGTCCTTCACGCCCACCACCACCTTCTCGGCCGGGACCATCGGCGCTGCCGTCACGGTGGACGGGGTGCCGGTGACCGGCGCGAATTCGCCGATGCCGGTGCACTCGGGGCGCATCGCCGGCCTCGCCGAACTGCGCGACGGCGTCGCGACCCGCTACGAGGCCCAGCTCGACGGCATCGCCAACGGTCTGATCGACGCCTTCGCGGAGACCGGGACCGATGCCCTGGGAAATCCGGTGCGGGCGGCGGGCCTGTTCACGGCCGGCCCGGGCGGCCCCGTCCCCAACGGCACCACGGCCAACCAGCTCGGGCTCGCCGCCCGGATTCGGGTGAACGCGGCCGTCGATCCGCAACAGGGTGGGAACGTCAGCCTCCTGCGCGACGGCGGCATCGCCGGGACCGCCTACCGGTCCAACCCCAACCCGGCAACGAACGCGGCCTACCCCGACCGCCTGCGCGCCCTGGCCGCCGCCCTGGGGGCGGACCGCCCGTTCGATGCATCGTCGGATCTCGGGACCCGCAGCTCCCTGCAGGACTTCGCGACGGCCTCGACCGGATGGCTCTCGGCCAAGCGTCAGGCCGCGACCACGAACTCCGACTACCAGTCGACCCTCCTCGCGCGGGCCTCGGACGCCTACTCGAACGCGACGGGCGTCAACGCCGACGACGAGACGGCCATGACGCTCCAGCTCGAACGGTCCTACACCGCCTCGGCCAAGCTGCTGACGGTGATCAACGACCTCCTCAAAACCCTGATGGATGCGGTGCGATAGACGCCATGCGGACCAACGCCCTCTCCACCCTCAGCTTCTGGAGCGCGCCCCGCACCGGGGTCGCCCGCATGCAGGCGGACATCGCGCGCGGCAACGAGGAACTCGTCACCGGGCGCTTCGCGGATGTGGGGCTGGCGCTCGGCAGCCGCGCCGGGATCACCGTGGGCCTACGCCAGAAATCGGCCGAGCTCTCGGCCCTGCGCGACGGCAACGCCGGCACCGCCCTTCGCCTGAGCACCAGCCAGGCCGCCCTGAAACAGATGCAGGAGACGGCCGACACCACGCTCAAGACCCTCACGGGCTTGCCGGAGGACAAGCGGGCCGGTGCGCTGAAGGCGATGGCCGCCAGTCAGCTCGCCGGGCTCACCAGCCTCCTCAACACCTCGGTCGACGGCCAGTTCGTGTTCGGCGGGACCAATACGGGTCGCGCGCCGATGACGGCCTACACGGCGAGCCCGGCCTCACCGGCCAAGGCGGCCGTCGACGCCGCCTTCCTGACCGCCTTCGGGGTGACGCAGGAGAGCGCCGGCGCCGGCGCGATCACGGCGGATGCCCTCTCGGCCTTCCTCGACGGCCCCTTCCAGAACCTGTTCGACGACGCCTCCTGGGCCGCCGACTGGTCCGGCGCGGGCGCCGCTCCGCTCACCAGTCAGATCTCCCTGAGCGAAACGGTGCAGACGTCCGCCAGCGCGAACGCGCCGGCCTTCCGCAAGCTTGCCATGGCCTACGTGATGGCTTCCGACCTCGGGGCGTCGAACCTCTCGGCCTCAGCCCAGGCCGTCCTCGGTGACAGGGTCGCGAAGGGCTTGAGCGAGGCGAGCGGCGGACTGGTCGCGCTGCAGGCGGATCTCGGCCGCTCGCAGGCGGCGATCACCGCCGCCAACACCCGGATGGACGCGCAGAAGAGCCTGTTCGCGAATCAGGTCGGCCAGATGGAGGGGGTGGACACGGCCGAGGCCAAGACCCGCGTCGACCGCCTCTCGACCCAGGTCCAGATCTCCTACGCCCTCACCGCGCAGCTGCGCCAGCTCAGCCTCGTGGCCTACATCTGACGCGGCTCGGCCGTGTGCACCACCCGGCGGACGCCTCCGCCGGCCCCTCGGATCTCCGGCCCGAACCCGCGCCCCGGCGCGCGGCGGGCTCCGGACACACGGGACAGGACCCCATGTACCAGTTTTCCTATGCCGAGATCCTGGAGGAGGCCCCCGCCATCGGGCGCGAGCGCGAGCGCGCGGCCTTCGACCGGGCCCTCGACCTCCTTCGGATCGCGGACCGGCCCGACGCCGAGCAGACCGACCGCGCCACGGCGGCGGGCTTCCTGCAGAGCCTCTGGGGCGTGCTGATCGACGACCTCCAGAGCGAGGAGAACGGCCTGCCGCCGGACCTGCGCGCGGACCTCGTCTCGATCGGCCTGTGGAGCATGCACGAGGCCAACGCCGTGATCGCGACGCCGCAGCGGGACCTCTCCGCCCTGATCGCGGTGAACGCCTCCATCCGGGACGGCCTGCGGTGAGCCGACCTCTGCGCCTCTCGCTGCGCGCCGGCGAGCGCGTCTACATGAACGGCGCGGTCCTGCGGGTCGACCGGAAGGTCTCCCTGGAGCTTCTGAACGACGCAAGCTTCCTGCTCGAGACCCACGTGCTGCAAGCGGAGGCGGCGACGACGCCCCTGCGCCAGCTCTACTTCGCGGCCCAGACGATCCTGATCGAGCCCGCCAACGCCGAACGGGCGCGCGCGCTGTTCCGCACCCTTCAGGCCGGCATCCTGGCGGCCGTGGTGGATCCGGGCATCCGCGATGGCGTCACCGCCGCCGGCCCGCTCGTCGAGGGCGGCCGGCTCATCGAGGCCCTCAAGCTGATCCGCGGGCTCTACCCGGCGGAGGCCGCCCTCTTGGCGGCGATACCCCAGGTCGAAGCCGCGTCGGCGGCCGATCCGCAAACCCAGACACGTCCGGCCTGAGGGCCATTCTTCGGGCCCCAGGGCCGCCACACGTAAGGAGGCCCGCGATGAGCGTCGCCAGCGTCACCAGCACGGCCACATCCCAGACGGCCAGCACCGCCGCCGCGACCAAGTCCGCGACGGGCGTGGCCGCCAAGTTGAACGCGGACACCTTCCTCACCCTGCTGATGACGCAGCTGAAGAACCAGGATCCGACGAAGCCGATGGATTCCACCGCCTACGTCAGCGAGCTCGCGACCTTCTCGCAGGTGGAGCAGGCGACGAAGACGAACACCAAGCTCGATTCGCTGCTCTCCTCGAGCTTCCTCTCCCAGGCCGACCAGATCATCGGGCGCACCATCACCTCCGCCGACGGCACCGTCACCGGTCAGGTCCAGTCCGTGAAGATCACCAGCGAGGGTGCGCTCGCCCGCCTCACCACCGGCGCGGACGTCCTGCTCACCGAAGGCATTTCGCTGTCGCAGTGACGGGCCGGCCGGGTTAGACCCGCGATCCCAGACCCTCAGGACAAGGCCGCCCCGGATGAACGAGGTCGACGCCCTCGAACTCGTGCGCGCCGCGATCTGGACCGTGATCGTCGCCGCCGGCCCCGCCATCGGTGCCGCCATGCTGGTCGGCATCGCGGTGGCGCTGCTCCAGGCGCTGACCCAGATCCAGGAGGTGACGCTCACCTTCGTGCCCAAGATTGTGGTCATCCTGCTGGTGCTGCTCGTCACCAGCTCCTTCATCGGAGCGCAGATTTACACCTTCGCCGAGGCCACCTACGGGCGCATCGTCACGGGGTTCTGAGGGCGAATCCGCGTAGGGCGATCCCGGCTCCTTCGAGGCGCGCCCGCACCGCTCGGGCCATCGCGATGGCGTGCGCGCTGTCGCCGTGCACGCAGACCGAATCGATGCGCGTCGGCAGATGCGTGCCCGCCGCCGTCACGATGGCGCTAGCGCGCACCATCGCCAGCACCCGTTCGGCGGCCGCCTCCGGATCCGTGACGAGCGCGCCCGCCTGCCCGCGCGGGATCAGCTGACCCGCCTCGTCGTAGCCGCGATCGGCGAAAATCTCCGCGTGGACGGCGAGACCCGCCGCCTCTCCCGCCGCGACCTGCTGCGTGCGGGCGATGGCGAGGAGCCCCAGCGTGGGATCGACGGCCCGGACGGCGCGGGCGACGGCATCGGCCGCATCGCGCTCCGCCGCCGCGCGGTTGGCGAGCGCGCCGTGCGCCTTGACGTAGCCGAGACGGTGCCCGGCCAGGGCGGCGAGGCCCTGCGCGGCACCGACCTGATAGGCGACCTGCCGCTCGATCTCCGCCGCCGTCACCGGCATCGGCCGCCGCCCGAACCCGGGCAGATCCGCGTAGCCTGGATGCGCGCCGACTGCGACGCCGCGGGACCGGGCCAGCGCGAAGGTCTCGGCCATGATCTCGGGGTCCCCCGCATGGAAGCCGCAGGCGACGTTGGCCGAGGTGACGATGGCGAGCATGGCCGCGTCGTCGCCGCAGCGATAGGCGCCGAAGCCTTCGCCGAGGTCGGCGTTCAGGTCGATGGTCGGCATCGCGTCTCCTTGCTTCCGGCGATCCTACCCGAAGACGCCGTCGATGAGGTTGGTGGCGAGCAGGAATTCCGAGGTGAAGCGCGTGCGCAGGACGGGTCGGCGCGTCACGGCCGAGACCAGGGCCGCGACCTCCGCCCGGCGCGCGGCCACGGCCTCGGCGAGATCGACCTTTGCAAAGCGCAGGACCGTCCCGGGCCGGGCCTGGGCGAGCCGGCCGAGATCGGCGCCGATCACGGTCGCGATCTTGGGGTAGCCGCCGGTGGGCTGGCGGTCGGCCATCAGCACGATGGGCTGGCCCGAGCCCGGCACCTGGATCGCCCCCATGGCGATCCCGTCCGAGACGATGTCGTGGGTCCGGGCCTCGATGGTCGGGCCTTCGAGGAAGCAGGCCATGCGGTCGCCGCGCGCGCCCACCCGCCAGGGGCCGGCCAGGAAGGCCGCGATGGCGGCCTCGGCGAAGTGATCGTCCTGGGGCCCGAGCACGATCCGGATCTTGTCCGGCGGCCGATGGAGGACGGGCAGGTCGAGCTGCGCGGCCTCGCCGATGACGGCGCGCGGTTCCAGCACAGACAGGACATCCCCGGTCCGGAGCCCGCGCCCGTCGAGGCCGCCGAGACCGGACCGGGTGTGGGTGGCGGTGGAGCCGAGGACCGGCGCCACGTCGATATGGCCCGCCACCGCGAGGCTCGTCCAGGCGCCGGCCTCGCCGGCCCGGATGCCGAGGCGCTCGCCCGGGCGCAGGGTCAGGCCGACGGGGCAGGGCAGGGCCCGCCCGTCGAGGTCGATGCGGGGGGCGCCGCCCGCCAGCGCCACGTCGACCGGTTCGCCCTCGACCGTCAGGGACATCCCGCTCAGCGAGACCTCGATGGCGGTGGCGCCCGGTGGGTTGTCGAGCGCCCGGTTCGCGCAGGCCTGCGCGAGGGGGTCCATCGGGCCCGCCGGCGTGATGCCGTAGCGAAGGTAGCCGTGGCGGCCGCCGTCCTGCAGGGTGCTGCCGGCGCCGGCTGACAGGATGCGGATGCGGGTCCGGTTGCCCATCAATCCTCCCGGCGGGCGACGATGTCGCCGCGTGCGGCCCGCGCGTCGAGTTCGGCGAAGGTCGCCGCATCGATGGCCGCGAAGCGCAGGACGTCGCCGGGCTCGATGAGGAAATTCTCGGTCCGCACCGTCGCGAAGAGCCGCTCGGGCGTTCGCCCGATGACGTACCAGCCCGTGGGCATCGGCACGGTGGCGACTGCCGCCAGTCCGCCACCGATCAGGATCGCGTTGGCCGGGTGGGGCGGGCGCGGCGAGGCGCGCCTGCCGATGGCGAGCGCATCCGGCAGCCCGCCTAGATAGGCGAAGCCCGGTGCGAAGCCGTACATGTAGACCCGGTACTCCGCTTGCGCGTGCAGGTCCGCGATCCCCGCGGGGGACAGGCCGGCCCAGTCGGCCACCGCCCCGATGTCCTCGGCAAGATCCGGGTCGTAGCAGCAGGGCAGGGTCCAGCGGCGCCCGCTTCCCGCTCGGGGTCGAGCCCCGGCGATGCCCGCCTCGACGAGGCGACAGAGATCGGCCCGGTCGAGCACCAAGGGATCGTAGTGGATCATCAGGGAGCGGTAGGTCGGCACCGTCTCGCGCAGGCCCGGAACGCGCGCCTCCGCGAGGGCGGCGTCGAGGGCCAGCACGCGCGCGTTCAGGTCCGGATCGACCCGGTCGCCGAACTCGACCACGAGGGCCGTTTCCCCGGAATCGCGCATGCGCACCGGTTCGATGCCCGCCTCGCTCCGACCCTGCACGGCCACGCCCTCGAGCCTCCCGGCGCCGAAACCCCGAGCCGGCGCGGGCGGCAGCGTTTCACAGCACGGGCGGCCTGACGAGTCCCCGGTGCGGCGCGCGCGCTTAGTGTCCGCCCGAGACCTGCCGGTTCCGCTTCTTCTCGCGCTGATAGGCGTGGATTGCCTGGGCGCAGGGGCGCGAGAGCTTGCGGATGTTCTGCCGGAAGCAGGCCTCCACCTCGGGGCCGCCCGGCGCATGCATGCTGCAATGCTCCAGGTAATCGCCCGTGCAGTTCAGCTTGAGCAGATCGCGCATCGAGGCCGGCTGGGCGATCGCCGCGGCGGGCAGGAGGACGACGCCGAGGACGAGAACGGTGGAGCGAGGAAGAGGCATGGGTACGCAGGTGCTTTCGAATCAGAATGACGAAGTCATCTCTCAACGCCAAAGTGACGCTTCCCGACGCATGATGTCGAGCGTTTCACGCGTTTAGACCTCCGAACGCCACAGGTCAGGCACCGGAGACGGGGGCCCGATAGGAAATCCCGTTGGCTTCGTCGAAGATCTCGACCACCCAGCTTCGCGTCGCGTTGCAGCTGGAGGCCGCCGTGCGGCGGCAGGCCTTGGCGAGCCGATCTGCGATCTGCATGGCTTCCGCAAGCAGCGAGGTCTCGAGTGCTTCGGGCGCCTGCCAGATCATGGCATGGGTCGAGCGGATCTGGAGGCGAAACGCGAACATCGGACCCTGCATCGAAATCGTCATTGTGTTTTTACATCGGAGCGCGTGACCGTATTTTCTAAAGACCGCGTCGGACACCGACAAGGTCATGGCAATGCCCTGGGGTCCCTTCGGCTTGTCTGAGCGTCCCATTCGGCGGCCGGATGCGGCCCGTCCCGTGACGTGGCGGTCGACGCGGCCCCCGCCGCCGGCCGGGCAGGCGACCCTCGCGCAAGCTTGGGACGCGACAAGCCCCCGTTCCAGACACGGGGGTTGAGCATCCGCCATGGCGGCAAGCGAAGCGATCGCGGGAGAGCGCCGGTCCCAGCGGGACATCGGGTTCGCGGCGGGCATCGTCGCCATCCTGGCGATCCTGTTCCTGCCGGTGCCGGCGATCCTGCTCGATATCGGGCTCGCCTTCTCGATCGCCCTGTCGGTGCTGATCCTGATGGTGGCGCTCTGGATCAAGAAGCCGCTCGAATTCTCGGCCTTCCCCACCGTCCTCCTCATCGCGACCCTGCTGCGCCTGGCGCTCGGCATCGCCACCACCCGGCTGATCCTGGCCAACGGCCAGCACGGCGTCTCGGCGGCCGGCCACGTCATCCAGGGCTTCTCGCAGTTCGTGATGAGCGGCGACTTCGTCATCGGGATCGTGGTCTTCCTGATCCTGATCACGGTGAACTTCCTCGTCATCACCAAGGGCGCCACCCGTATCGCGGAGGTGGGCGCACGCTTCACCCTCGACGCGATCCCCGGCAAGCAGATGGCGATCGACGCCGATCTCAACGCCGGGCTCATCGACGACAAGGAGGCGCAATCCCGCCGCCGCGAACTGGAGGAGGAGAGCGCCTTCTTCGGCTCCATGGACGGTGCCTCGAAATTCGTGCGCGGCGAGGCCATCGCCTCTCTCATCACCATCGCCGTCAACGTGTTCGGCGGTATCATCATCGGCACCACCCGCCACGGCATGCCGCTCGGCCAGGCGGCGGAGGTGTTCACGAAGCTCTCGGTCGGCGACGGCCTCGTCTCGCAGATCCCGGCGCTGATCGTCTCGCTGGCCGCCGGCCTCCTCGTCTCGAAGGGCGGTACGCGCGGCACCGCCGAGCAGGCGGTGATGGGGCAGCTCGGCGCCTATCCGCGGGCCCTGTCGGTGGCCGCGGCCCTGATGTTCATGTTCGCCCTGGTGCCGGGCCTGCCCTTCGTGCCCTTCATGGTGCTCTCCGGGCTGATGGCCTTCACCGCCTACGCGATCCCGAAGAAGCTCGCGGCGCAGAAGGCCATCGTCGACGCCAGGGCGGTGGCCGACGAGGAGAAGAAGCAGGTCGCGGTGCGCGAATCCGTCAAGGAATCGCTCAAGACGCCGGAGATCGAACTCTGCCTCGGGCGCCAGGTCTCGGCCCAGCTTCAGGGCACGCAATCCGAGCTGACGCACCGGGTCGCCAAGATGCGCCGCAAGTTCGCGCGCCAGTACGGCTTCGTGGTGCCCGACATCAAGCTGACCGACAGCCTCGCCGTGCCGCCGAAATGCTACCAGATCCTCATCCACGGCACCGTAGTGGCGACCCAGGAACTGCGGCCCGGCGAACTCCTGGTGGTGGTGGGCGACGGCCCGGTGCCGGACGTGCCGAGCGACGAGGTCCGCGAGCCCGCCTTCGGCATGAAGGCGCGCTGGGTGCTCGACGCCTATGCGGGCGAGGTGCGGCGCGGCGGCTTCGAGCCCATCGACGGCTCCTCCGTGCTGCTGACCCACCTCTCCGAGGTCATCCGCAACAACCTGCCCACCCTCCTGTCCTACAAGGACATGCGCAACCTGCTCGACCGGCTCGACCCGGAGTACAAGCGCCTGCTCGACGAGATCTGCCCGTCGCAGATTTCCTATTCGGGCCTCCAGGCGGTGCTCAAGCTCCTGCTCTCCGAGCGGGTCTCGATCCGCAACCTGCACCTCATCCTGGAGGCCGTGGCCGAGATCACGCCGCACGCGCGCCGGGCCGAGCAGATCGCCGAGCATGTCCGCATGCGCATCGCCCAGCAGATCTGCGGGGATCTGGCCGAGAACGGCGTGCTCGCGGTGCTGCGCTTGGGCAGCGCCTGGGACCTCTCCTTCCACCAGAGCCTGAAGCGCGACGGCAAGGGCGAGGTCATCGAGTTCGACATCGACCCGCGACTCGTCGAGCAGTTCGGCACCGAGGCCTCGGAGGTGATCCGCAAGCAGATGCGCGAGACCCGCAGCTTCGCCCTCGTCACCGCGCCGGATGCCCGCCCCTACGTGCGCATGATCATCGAGCGGCTCTACCCGACGCTGGCCGTGCTCTCGCACCTCGAGATCGCCCGCGGGGTCGAGATCCGCTCCCTCGGGACGATCTCGTGACCGCGCTGGTCGCCTCGGGTCTCCTGGGTCCGGAAAGCTTCCTCGCCGTCTTCCTGATCTTCTGCCGCGTCGGCGCCTGCCTCCTCATCGTGCCGGGCTTCTCCAGCCCCCGCGTGCCGGCCCAGGTCCGCCTCCTCATCTCGCTGGCGGTCTCGCTGGCCCTCAGCCCCCTGCTGCTGCCTCTGTTCCAGGGCAAGCTCTCGGCCCAGGACCCCGGCGCGACCCTCGCCTGGATCGTCACCGAGAGCCTGACGGGCCTCGTCCTCGGGTTCCTCGGTCGGATCTTCTACGTGGTGCTGGAAACGGTGGTGAACGCCGCCGTCACCATGGTGGGCTTCGGCGGCATGCCGGGCTCGGTGGCCGAGGGCATGGACCCGGTGCCGGCCGTCGAGGCGATGATCATGATGGCCGCCGCCGCCCTGCTGTTCGCCGCCGACCTGCACTGGGAGCTGTTCCGGGGGCTGATCGATTCCTACAGCCGCATCCCCCCCGGCGAGGGCATCGGCTCGCAGCCCGCCCTGGTGCGCATCGTCGATCAGGTGACGACCGCCTTCGTCCTAGGCCTGCGCATCACCTCGCCCTTCCTCGTCTACGCGGTGGCGGTGAACCTCGCGGCCGGCTTCATCAACAAGCTCGTTCCGCAGATCCCCGTCTACTTCATCGCCACGCCGTTCATCATGGCCGGGGGCCTGCTGCTGCTCTACGCCATCACCAACGAGTTCATGATGCAGTTCGTGATGGGCTACTTCGACTACCTGCGCCGGGGCTGAGCCGATGACCACGCGCCTCCGGCTGATCCGTGCCCAGCGCCTCCTCAAGGTCCAGGAACAGATGCGGGGCATCGCCGAGCGCGACCTCGCCGAGACCCGGGCCAAGGCCGCCAAGGTGGAGGCCGACCGGGCCGCCATGCTGTCCACGCTGGCCGGCGAGACCATGCACGGCCTCTTCCTCGATGCCGCCGCGCGCCGTCTGCGGGCGCTCGCCGGCGAGGCGACGGATCTCGCCGCCACCGCCGCCCGGCAGTCCGAGACCGTCCGCGCCCGGGGCCTGGCCGAGAAGCGGGCCGAGCGCCAGACCGAGAGCCTCGTCCGGCTGCGCGCCCACGAGCGCGAGCAGGCCGACATGCTGGAACAGCTCGACCTCATGGTCGCGCGGGCCGGGACGCCGCGGGACTGACGCGTCGCGCCGGGCGCCGACGCAAGCCTGCCGAAAGCCACGGCGCCTATCCCTGTCGACCATCGGCGCTCTCGAACCCGAATCGCGGCGTCCGCCAACAGAAGATCTGCACGAGACGACGCGCAAGAGACGACCCGCATGAGCATCTCGCCCCCCACCGACATCGTCCTCGATGTCGCCCGCGCCGCCGATCCGGGCCGCGTGCAGGAAGCCACCGCCAAGCTGTCGGCGCCCGGGACCGACCCGGCGGCCTTCGGCGATGCCTACCGCATGGCCGGCACCTCCGTGCACATGCCGCTCGATGCCCGCGGCACCCTCACGGCGCTCCAGACCGACAACGCGGTCTCCGGCGCCGGCAAGGCGGGCGATCCCTACAAGCAGTTCGAGGCCTTCGTCCTGCGCCAGTTCGTCGAGACGATGATGCCGGCCAAGTCCAACGCGGTGTTCGGCAAGGGCAATGCCGGGGGCATCTGGAAGTCGATGCTGGCCGATCAGGTCGGCACCCAGGTCGCCAAGGCGGGCGGCCTCGGCATCGCCCGGATGCTGGAGGCGGCCCGCCCCCTGAACACGCCCGCGCCCGCCCCGGCCACCAAGACCTCGGACATCTGAAGGCGCCCCATGCTGATCGCATCCCTGAAGCGGCTCGAAGACACCGTGGCGGCGGAGACCGAGGCGCTGATGGCCCACCGGCCCATCGACCAGGAGGCGGTGAACCGGCGGAAAAGCCACAGCCTGCTCGAACTCACCCGGCTGACGCGGGACCTCGATCCGGACCAGCTCGACGCCCCCGTGATCGATCAGCTCCTGCGCCTGCGCGGGGTCCTGGAGCGCAACCAGGCCACCGTCGGCCTGCATCTGCGCGCCGTCGAGGAGATCTCCGGGATCGTCGCGGACTCCCTGCGCGACGCGGAATCCGACGGCACCTATTCCGGTCACGTCCGGCGCTGAGATCGAACGCCCGCCATGCGCATCCTCGTCACCGGCCTCTGGATCTGCGGCCTCACCATCCTGTCCTGCTACGGGGCGGTGACCTGGGGGGAGGGGCTGTTCGCCAAGAAGACCGAACCCTACCTCGAAGGCCTGCAGTACCAGAAGCTGCCGCCCATCAACGTTCCGATGGTGGTCGACGGCAAGGTGCAGGGTTACATCGTCGCCGTTCTGGTCTTCACCGCCGATGCACGGTTGATGCACACGCTCTCGGTGCCGCCAAATGCCTTCGTGGTCGACGAAACCTTCCGGCAGATCTACACGGACCCGGCAATCGATTTCAAACGCCTGTCCCGCTACAACGTCACCCAGCGCCTCGCCGAGATCCGCAAACAGGTCAATGTCCGCCTGGGCTCGGACGTGGTGAAGGACGTGCTGGTCGAGGAGTTCAACTTCGTGGCCAAGCGCGAGGTCCGGTCCTGAGCGCTCACGCCTCCGCCAGGGCGCGCGCGACCGCATCTCCCGCCAGGAGCGCCGTGAGCCGCCGGTCGGCCTCGGCATCCGCCGCAAGCGCGAGGCCGCCGCAGGCCACCCCCGTTCCGGCGACGGCGTAGCGCAGCGCGCTCGTGGGCTGGAGACCACCCGCCGACGCCGCGATGAAGCCGCGCAGGGCGCCCGGATGCGCGTTGCAGCCGTTCTGGATCGTCAGGCCGGCGCCGCGTCCCTCGCGCACCAGGGGCGAGAGCGCGAGGCGGGCCCGGCCCGCCTGCGCCATCGCCCGACGCGGGCCGGCGAGGCCCACCAGGATCTCGGGCGCGAGGTGGACGATCCCCTCGAAGGCGACCGGGCCCGCCTCCACCGCGAAGCGATCGAGGACGACGAGGCCCGAGAGGTCGTCGAGCACGAGGAAGACCCGGCGATGCGCGAGATCCGGCCCGTGCACCTGCGTGGCGAGCCGGTGCAGCGTGGCCCCCTCCAGGCGCTCCGCCCCGAGGTATCGGGCGACGCCGGCGCTGGCCGCGCGCCCCTCCGGCACCGGCACGTTGTGGCCCGCCTCCGAGAGGACATGGTGGCGCGACGCCCCGGTCTCGACCAGGCTCGAGCCGCCCGCCTCCACGATCCAGCGCACGCCGTCGCAGGCATAGACAAAGGAGCCGCCATCGCGGTGGCCGGCGCCCTGGCTCGCGAAGGTGCAGGCGAAATGGCCCCAGCCACGCCCCGGCGCGTCGTGCCGCAGGGCGATCATGCCGGATGCCGGGTCGACCCGCCCGGTGGGGGGACCCGCCGGCGCGTCGTGCCGGTCCGGATGCGCATGCCGGAGCCGCGCCCGGTCCGATCGGCGCTCGATCACCAGGGCCCGGCCGGCGCCCGTGCCGAGGCGGCCGATCCAGCCGGCCGCATCCTGGCCCTGGGGCGTGTCGCCGAAGGGCGGTAGCCGGCCGCCGGGGTCCAGCATGCCCGCGACGGCCGGGAGTGCCGCTGCCAGGATCCGCGCGAGGCTGGATCGCAGGCCATCCCGGGTGTCGTCCCCGGTGAGGCCGACGTCGAGGGCGCGCAGCAGCGTCAGGAGTTCGAGGCGCTGGTGCAGGGACGGGTCCGAGAACCGCCCGGCCTCGTCGACGAGGGCCGCGATGCCGGTCTCCAGAGCGCCCGTCGCCAGGCACGACCAGTGCGGCGAGAGCGGCAGCAGCGGCAGGGCGCGGGCCACGCACATCAGGCTGGCCGCCGCCTGGATTTGATGGATGGAGCGCCCGAAGGTGCTCTGCCCGACGATCTCGGCCAGGGCGAAGCCGTGCCGCACCGCCTCGCCCGTGAGCGTGAGGGAGGCCGGGCCACCGGGCCTGCCCGCCCGGGCCAGCAGCCGCACGAGGGTCTCGGCGCGCGCGGCGAGTGCCGCCGGATGCAGGGCGAGGCCGTCCGCCGGAGCGCCCCAGGGGTTCCCGCGCGACCAGGATAGGGCGAGGCTCACGGCGGCGGAGGCCCCGCCCGGCGCCTCCGCCAGGACGCCGAGCCAGGCGAGCGACTGGTATTCGAGCCGCCAGGGCACCGAGCGGAACGGGTCCTCGGTCCAGTCCGGGGCGTCCGGCAGGGTCCAGGGCGGGGCCGGGCCGAGGCGCAGGGTCCGGTCAATGCCCGCCGCCGGGGGGGCGTCCCCCCGCTGGATGGCCCGGGCCCGCGCCAGGACCGCCGGGATCGCCGCGACGGCCTCGGGCTGCGGGCACCAGCCGGCGAAGGCGCCGCCGGCCAGCCCGAGGCGCTCGGCGAGGCGGGCGAGGAAGTCCGCCGCTTCGAGGAGGTCGTCGCCGCACAGACTCTGGAGCCGCATCCGGTCCGCGAGGGCGATCTCGGGCGGGCTCAGGAGTTCCGCTTCCGGAGGCTTCGATTCCCGGCCGTCCGCCGTCCAGGTCGCGAAGCCGACCGCCACCCGCGCCGCGTCCTGCGGCGGCTCGAGTTCGAGGGTGAAGCGCCGCGTCTGCTGCTGGGCGGGCAGGTCGACGAGCGCATCCAGCCCCGGCACCGAGATCGTGCCCGGATAGGGGGGCGGCAGGACCGCGCCCCGATGATCCCGATAGACGATGTGGGCGAGCGCCCCGCGAGTCCCGGGCGCCGCGACGTGGAGCTGCCCGCGCAGGACGAGCCCGCAGCCGGGCACCAGGGCATGCTCGCTCCAGGCCGGCTCGGGTCCGAGCCGGTGGCGGGTGCGCGGGAGCAGGGCGGGGGAGGGCGTCTCCGCCGGCCCCTGCCGCAGGGTCGGCTCGGAGACCGCGAAGGTCTCGCTGTTGCGCCAGGAGCGGATCGTCACGGTGAGCCGGCAGGCGGGCGCCGGGACCCGGAAGGCGAGGTGGACGAGGCCGATTCGCACCCCTTGCGCCTCCGCTGGGAGGTAGCCGGGGCCGGCGATCCAGGCGCCGTGCGGATCGAGGAGCGTCCGGTCGAGACCCGGCACGTGGTCGAAGTCGAGGCTCGACCCGTCCTCGGTCAGGAAATCGATCCCCGCCAGGGCGAAGTCGAGGGCGGCCCCGGCCGTCTCCGCCGCCTCCCAGGCGAGCCGGAAGGTGAGACTGCACCACGCCTCCGGCAGGAGGCCGGCGAAGGGCAGCACCACCCGCGACCAGCGGTTCTTGGCCGGGACGAGGTGTTCGCTCGCGCCGGGGCCGACGCCGGCGCCGCCGGCATGGCGGACGGGCCCGGCCACCAGGATTCGTAACCCCGGAAGGGTCGCCTGCACCGCGCTCAAGGGGCGGTTCGGATGCGGAACAGGGAGGCGGACATCGTGCGCTGGGCGGCCGTGGTCTTGATCTGCGACGTTTCTTAAGACGATCCGACCGTTCGACGCGGGTCCGGTACCGGATTGGTACTGAAGGGGTTCGACGGGCGCCGTCAAGCCGCGCCAGCCTGGGGCAAGATTGGCTGCCTAGGGATCGGTCATGATTGATCGGGACCGGAGCCGGCCGTGACAGGCGTCTACCTCTTCGACCTGGCCTCGCAGCAGGCCCGCTACCTCGCGGTGCGTCAGGCGACCATCGCCAGCAACGTCGCGAACGCCAACACGCCCGACTACAAGGCGCGCGACGTGGTGCCGTTCTCCGAGGTGATGGCGAGGACGACCACCATGGGCATGTCCATGACGGAGAGCGCCCACGTCACGTCCGGCGAAGGGCGCATCCCGACGAAGCCGATCACGGCCTCGCAGGCCTGGGACGCGCTGTCCACGTCGAGTTCCGTCAGCCTGGAGCAGGAGATGCTCAAGGCCGGCGAGGTCAGCCGTCAGCACAATCTCAACATGGGCATCACGAAGGTCTTCGACCGGATGCTCAAGGCCGCCGTGAGGGGCAGCTGATGATCGATCCGCTCAGCGCCTCGACGCGGCTCGCCAGCGCCGGCCTCGAGGCGCAGTCCCTGCGCCTGCGCATCGCCGCCGAGAACGTCGCCAACGCCCAGTCGGTGGGCGACGGGCCGGGCGCCGACCCCTACGCCCGCAAGACCGTGACGTTCCGGGCCGCGATGGACCGCGCCGCCGGCGGCACCTCCGTGGCGCTCCAGAAGATCGGCACCGACGATGCGCCGTTCCGGATCGAGCGCGACCCCGGCAACCCGGCGGCCGACGCGGAGGGCAACGTGAAGATGCCCAACGTCAACGTGCTCATGGAAATGGCCGACATCCGCGAGGCCAACCGGTCCTTCGAAGCCAACGTGCAGGTGATCAAGCAGGCTCGCGCCATGGTCGCCAGCGTCATCGACCTCCTGCGAACCTGAGCCCGTCCGATGATCGAAGCCCTCACCTCGCTCGCCGCCTTCGACCGGGCCGCCGGCATCACCCGCACCGACTCCGCCGCGCCCCTGGCGCGGGCGAGCTTCCCCGTGATGCCGGCAGCGAGCACCGGCGGCACCGATTTCGGCGACGTTATGGCCCAGCTCGCCACCGGCCTGCGCACCTCCCTGCGCACCGGCGAGGCCACCGCCATCTCGGGAATCCAGGGCAAGGCCACCACGCAGCAGGTGGTCGAGGCGGTGATGGATGCGGAGCAGAGCCTGCAGACCGCCATCGCGGTCCGGGACAAGGTGGTCGCTGCCTATCTCGAACTCAGCCGCATGCCGATCTGACCATCTGCCGATCTGACCATCTGCCGATCTGATGACCCAACGTCCTCGCCGCATCGCCACGACGGAACCGTGAAGACATGAGAGCGCTCGCCATCGCGGCCACGGGCATGAACGCCCAGCAGATGAACCTTGAGGTCATCGCCAACAACATCGCCAACCTGAACACCACCGGGTTCAAGGGCGCGCGGGCCGAGTTCACCGACCTGCTCTACCAGGCCGAACGCCAGCAGGGCGTGCCGAACCAGGCCGGCCAGGAGCCGGTGCCCGAGGGCGCGATGCTCGGCCTCGGCGTGCGCACTGCCGCCATCCGCAACCTGCACCGCCAGGGACCGCTGGCCAACACCTCGAACCAGCTCGACGTGGCGGTGAACGGCCGGGGCTACTTCCAGATCACCAACCCGAACGGCGAGATCAACTACACCCGCGCCGGCTCGTTCAACCGCAACAACACCGGCCAGATCGTGACCCTGGAGGGCTACGCCCTCGATCCGGCGATCCTCATTCCCAACGGCGCCGTCGACGTGGTGATCAACCAGTCGGGTCAGGTCTTCGCCAAGATCGACGGTCAGGTCCAGGCGCAGAACCTCGGCCAGATCACGCTCGCCAACTTCGCCAACGATTCCGGCCTGGAGCCCCTTGGCAACGGCCTCTACCGCGAGACCGCCGCCTCCGGCGCGCCCGTCACCGGCGTGCCCGGCGACCCGAGCTTCGGGAAGCTGCAGCAGGGTTACCTGGAAAGCTCGAACGTCGATCCCGTCAAGGAGATCACCAACATGATCACGGCCCAGCGCGCCTTCGAGATGAACTCGAAGGTGATCCAGGCCGCCGACGAGATGGCGGGCACGGTCTCCAAGGGGATCCGGTAAGCCCGCCCCGTAGACGCCTGTCCCAGACCGATCCGAATCCCACATCCGCGCGGTCGCGACGGGAGGCACGACGCCTCCCGCCGGAGCCGGCGGTCGCCCGTCCGGGCTTCCTTCAAGGGCGCGACCACACCCCATGGGTCTTCCCACACTCACCCGCCTGCCCGTCGCGATCCTGGCCTTCGGCCTCGCGCTCGCCGCCGCTCCGGTCGCGGCCGCCGAGATCATGCTGCCCGTGCCGACGGTGACGATCTATCCCGGCGACACGATCCGGGAATCGATGCTGCGGATGCAGGCCTATCCGGAGACCTTCAAGGCGCGTACCGCCGTCATCGACGCGCCGCTCGCCATCACGGGCCGGGTCGCGCGCCGGATGCTGCTGCCGGGCGAGCCCGTGCCGGTCAACGCCATCGACGACCCGCGCCTCGTCAGCCGGGGCACCCCGACCCAGATCGTGTTCGAGGAGCAGGGCCTGCTCATCACCGCCGTCGGCGCGCCCCTCCAGAACGGCGGCCTCGGCGACGTGATCCGCGTGCGCAACACGGACACGAACCGCATCGTGCTGGGCACCGTCATGGCGGACGGCCGAATCCGGACCGGGGACCGCTGATGCGCCGCATCCTGGCGATCCTCGCGGCGCTCCTCCTCGCGCTCCCGATGCCCGCGCTGGCCGGCACGCGGATCAAGGACATCGCCACCCTCAAGGGCGTGCGCGACAACCAGCTCGTGGGCTACGGCCTCGTCACCGGCCTCCAGGGCTCCGGCGACACCCTGCGCAATGCGCAATTCACCGAGCAGTCCCTGCAATCGATGCTCGACCGCATGGGCATCAACGTGCGCGACGCCCGCCTGCGCACCCGCAACGTCGCCGCCGTGATGGTGACCGCCGACCTGCCGCCCTATACCGGGACCGGCACGCGCATCGACGTCACCGTCACCTCGCTGGGCGACGCCACCTCGCTGAAGGGCGGCACCCTGCTGATGACGCCCCTGATGGGCGGCGACGGCCTGACCTATGCCGCGGCGCAAGGGCCGCTGGCGGTCTCGGGCTTCGTCGTCTCCGGCCAGGCCGAGAGCATCACCCAGGGCGTGCCCACCGCCGGGCGCATTCCCAACGGCGCCCTGATCGAGCGCGAGGTCCCGGGCACCTTCCGCGACCTGCCCGAACTGGTCTTCGAGTTGAAGAACCCGGACTTCAAGACCGCCACCATGGTGGCGGATGCCATCAACGCCTATGCGCTGGCCCGCTTCGGCCGCCGGGTGGCCGCCCCGCGCGACCAGCGCGCCATCGCGTTGATGCGGCCGAGCAACATCGCCCAGACCCGGTTCGTGGCCGAGATCGGCGACCTCACCGTCAATCCCGACACGCCGGCCCGCGTGGTCGTCGATCAGCGCACCGGCACGGTCGTGATCGGCCGCAACGTCCAGATCTCCACGGTGGCGGTCACCCACGGCAACCTCACCGTGCGGGTGACGGAGGCCCCCGAGGTTTCGCAGCCCGCCCCGTTCTCCAACGGCCAGACCGCGGTGGTGCCGCGCACCGAAGTGGCGATCAACGAGCAGTCCGGCCGCATGGCGATCATCGGCGGCTCCGACCTCCAGACCCTGGTGCGCGGCCTCAACAATGTCGGCCTCAAGCCCAGCGACATCATCGCGATCCTGCAGGCCGTGAAGACCTCGGGCGCGCTTCAGGCGGAGCTCGTGGTGCAATGAGGCAGGCGAACGACTTCAGTCGGCACTTCGATCCGGCCCGGTTGATCGTCGGGCTTCCGGCGCCGGCGCATCCCATGCGCGCCCTCGCCCTGATGGCGCTGCGGGTTCTCCTGTTCCTCGCGGTTCTGGCGGGCGCCTCGCTCGGGTTCGGCCCGGCGCGCGCCTTCGAGGGGGAGGGGCTTTCGGATACGGGCAAGCCGAGCATTCCGGGCAAGCCGATCGTCGCGACCCGATCCATCGATCCGAGCGAGCCCGTCGCTCCGGGCAATCCGACCGTTTCCAGCAAGCCGCCTGTGTCGGGCACGCCGACCGTGTCGGGGATGAATCCCGGTCCGCTTCCCAAGAACGCCGCGCCGAAGCCACCGGCACCGAAGCTGTCCGTCGCGGTCAAGCTCGTGGACACCAAGGCCCCCGAAACCACGGGTGCGATCGAGCCCCGGGCCGAGGCGACGAAACCCATCGAGACGGTTCAGGTGGCCGAGGTCCGGCTGCCGGAGCCGGCCCCCGAGCCGGTCAAGGCGGCGGTGAAGCCTCCCGCCTACTGCGCCAGCATCGCGGATGCCGCCGCCGATGCCCGCTTCGCCTGGCAGAAGGAGCAGCTCGCGACCCTGGAGCGCCAGGTCGAGGAGCGCATCGCCAAGCTCGAGGCCAAGCGGGCCGAGTACGAGAGCTGGCTCGCCCGCCGCAACGCCTTCCTGGCCAAGGCCGACGAGGGGGTGGTGGCGATCTACACCAAGATGCGGGCGGACGCGGCGGCGCTGCAACTCGCCAACATGCCCGACGAATCGGCCGCCGCGATCCTGACTAAGCTCAATGCCCGCACCGCCAGCGCGATCCTGAGCGAGATGGAGGCCGCGCGCGCCGCGCAGCTGGCCCGCATGATGACCGAGCTGGGCAAACGAGCCCGCGAGAGCGAGAAATCCTGATGTCCCTCAAGACCCTCCGGGCCGGCCTCCTCGCGGCACTCGTCGCGCCGTCCCTGGCCGCCTGCAATTCCTCCCTCGACCGGATGGGCCAGCCCCCGCTGCTCACCCCGATCGGCACCGGCCTGCAGCCGCCGCGCGAGGCCCTGCCGACCGCCTACGGCGCCCTGGGGCCGCGCAGCTATCACTCGACCTGGGCGCCGGGCAGCGCCGAGATGTTCCAGGACCCGCGCGCCCGCAACGTCGGCGACGTGATCACGGTCTCGATCCTCATCGACGACAAGGCGCAGTTCGGCAATTCGAGCGACCGCTCGCGCAGCCAGAAGTCGAGCCTCGGCTTCGATTTCGGCTACGGCGTCTCGGGGCTGAAGGATTCGGCCACCGCGGATACCGGCATCCGCTCGGGCACCGAGACCAAGGGGGCGGGCAACATCGACCGCTCCGAGGTGCTGCGGCTCCAGGTCGCCGCCATCGTCACCGAGCAGATGCCCAACGGCAACGTCGTCATCAGCGGCTCGCAGGAGGTGCGGGTGAACAACGAGGTCCGCGTGCTGACCGTCGCGGGCATCGTCCGGCCGCGCG
The DNA here is from genome assembly GCF_022829285.1 of Methylobacterium sp. J-078. GTDB lineage: Bacteria > Pseudomonadota > Alphaproteobacteria > Rhizobiales > Beijerinckiaceae > Methylobacterium. The sequence goes on along the minus strand of NZ_JAKSYI010000060.1, from coordinate 57,979 downwards.
ACATCTCGCGCAAGAACACCATCGACTACGACAAGATCGCCGAGGCGCGCATCTCCTACGGCGGGCGCGGCCGCATCACGGACGTGCAGGCACCCACCCTCGGCCAGCAGGTCTTCGAGACCCTGGCGCCCTTCTAGCACCGGCAGGCAGGACGCGACCCATGGCGGCCAAGACCGATACGAGCGAGCCGAAGAAGGGCGGCAAGGGCTGGATCGCGGCGCTCGCGCTCACCAGCCTCGTCGCCATCGGCACCGGCGGCGGCCTCGGCCTCTATCTGCTGTCCACCGTCGAGAAGGCGGTGGACGTCAAGAAGAAGGACGAGGAGGACAAGGCGGTGAAGGTGTTGAAATACACCGGCGACCTCGCGCTGCGCAGCGTCGGCTCGGTGGTGACCAACCTCGCCGACACGCGGGACGCCTGGGTGCGTCTCGAATCCTCCGTGGTGTTCACGGCCGGCGCCGTGCCGAACCCCGACGTGGCGCTGGCCGAGATCCGCGCCGACATCCTGGCCTACCTGCGCACCGTGACCCTGCGGCAGATCGAGGGCGCCAGCGGCCTCCAGCACCTGCGCGAGGACCTCAACGAGCGGGTCGCCCTGCGCACCAAGGGACAGGTGCGCGAGCTGATCGTCGAGATGCTGGTGGTGCAGTAGCCCCATGGCCGCGCTCACTCTCTCCAGGCTTACCCTCGCGGGCCTCGCCCTCGCCGCCAGCCTGACCCTCGCGGGCCCGGCCCTCGCGCAATCCGCCACGGGGCTCCCCGCCCTCGACGCCCTGCTGCCGGCCGGCAACGGGGCGGCGAGCGGGCGCATCCTGCAACTCGTGGCCCTGCTCACCGTGCTCTCGCTGGCGCCGGGCCTCCTTGTGATGGTGACGAGCTTCACGCGCTTTGCCATCGCGTTCTCGTTCCTGCGCTCCGGGCTCGGCCTCCAGAGCACCCCGGCCAACATCTTCCTCGTCAGTCTTTCGCTGTTCATGACGTTCTACGTCATGGCCCCGACCTTCGACCGGGCCTGGAACGAGGGTCTGAAGCCGCTCACCGAGAACCGCATCTCGGAGGAGGAGGCGATCCCCAAGCTCGTCGAGCCGTTCCGCGAGTTCATGGCGAGCCACGTGCGCCCCAAGGACCTCCAGACCTTCACGGATCTGGCGAGCCGCAACATTCCGAAGGCCGAGGGGTCCGAGAAGATCGACCTGCGCATCCTCATCCCGGCCTTCATGATCTCGGAACTGCGGCGCGGCTTCGAGATCGGCTTCCTGATCGCGCTGCCCTTCCTCGTCATCGACATGATCGTCTCCACGGTCATCATGTCGATGGGCATGATGATGCTGCCGCCCACCGTGATCTCGCTGCCGTTCAAGGTGCTGTTCTTCATCCTCATCGACGGCTGGAACATGCTGGTGGGCGGGCTGGTGCGATCGTTCTTCTGAGGCGCAATCTCCGCGCAAGGCTGGCGGGCGAGAGGACCGGATCGGGTCGCGGACCCGAAGCGGAGCAGCCCACCGAATGTCCGGTCTTCAGCACGCCGAACGGCTCTGGAACAACATCCTCGCGCTCGGCGGCCGGCGCATCGCCGCCCTGTCGCTCATCGGCGTGGTCGTCTTCCTCGCCGTGGGACTCGGCGCCTACTATCTCAGCCGCCCGGCCCAGGAGCCGCTCTACACGGGCCTGAGCCGAGAGGATGTCGGGCGCATCGGCAGCGTGCTGAAGGACGCCAACATCCCGTTCGACGTCAGCGCGGACGGCGCCGCCGTGCTGGTCGCCTACGGCCACACCGCCAACGCCCGCATGCTGCTGGCCGAGAAGGGCCTGCCCCAGAGCGCCAAGTCCGGCTACGAGCTCTTCAACGACCTCGGTTCCCTCGGCATGACCTCGTTCATGCAGGAGGTGACCCGGGTGCGCGCCCTCGAGGGCGAGATCGCCCGCACCATCCAGGGCATGAAGGGCGTCAAGGCCGCCCGCGTCCACATCGTGCTGCCCGACCGCGGCTCGTTCCGCCGCGACCAGCAGCCGCCTTCCGCCTCCGTGGTGGTACGCACCGAGCCGGCCGACGACGCCAGCGGCGCCCAGTCGATCCGCCACCTCGTCGCCTCGGCGGTGCCGGGCATGAAGCCCGACCGGGTCACCGTGATCGGCTCGGACGGCGCGCTCCTGCTCTCGGGCGACGACGGGGCCGCCGTCCCGACCGGCAAGATGGCGACCCTGGAGAAGACCATCGGGCACGAGGTCCAGGACAACATCCGCCGGACCCTGACCCCCTATCTCGGCGTCGGGAACTTCGAGGTCAGCGTCGCCGCGCGCCTGAACACCGACAAGACGGTGCAGAACGAGACGATCTTCAACCCCGACCAGCGCGTCGAGCGCTCCACCCGGGCCGTGCGCGAGACCGAGACCTCGCAGAACCGCAGCGCCGCCCAGCGCCCGACGACGGCGCAAGCGAACCTGCCCGAGCCGCGTGCGCGCTCGGATGGCAACGACTCGGCCAGCAACGAGACCCAGAAGCGCGAGGACCTCACCAACTACGAGATCTCCTCCAAGACCATCCAGACGGTGAGCGACGGCTACAACATCCGCCAGATCTCCGTGGCGGTCCTCGTCAACCGTGCCCGCCTCGCGTCCCTGGCCGGGCCGGAGGCCGGAAAGGCCGGCATCGACGCCCAGGTCGCCGAGATCGAGCAGCTCGTCGGCTCGGCCGCCGGCTTCAACAAGGAGCGTGGCGACAACGTGAAGGTGGCGGCGGTCGGTTTCGTCAACGACGGCCAGCCCCTGGAGCCGGTGGCGCCTTTAAGCCTCACCGAGGTGCTGATGCGCCAGTCGGCCACCCTCATCAATGCCGGCACCATCCTGCTGGTGGCGGGCCTGCTGATCTGGTTCGGCCTGCGCCCGGCCATGCGCGCCATCCTGGAGATCCCGGCCGCGCAGCAGGAGGAGGCGCGGGCGCTGGCCGCCGCGGCGGAGGCGCAGGCCCTGGCCGCGGGCACACCGAACGCCGCGCTCGCCGGCCCCGGTGCCCCGGCGCAGGACGCCCTGGCGGGCGGCGCGCTGCCCAGCCTCGCGGCGCCCGGCCAGAGCCCGGTCGCCAGCATGATCGAGGACCTCACCGAGAAGCTGAACCGCTCGCCGCAGAAGAGACTCGAGCAGATGATCGAGACCGACGAGGCCCAGGCCGCCGAGATCCTGAAGCGCTGGCTCCTGCGTGAGGCCGCGTGATGGCCGCCGCGATCGCTCGGTTCCTGCCCGACTTCTCCGACGACGTGACGCCGGCGCGCCCGCCCGCCACCGGGGGGAGCGCCTTCGCCCCGGCCGCCCGGCCGGCGCCGCGCGCGGCGGAGGCGCTCGCGGCCCTCCTGCGCAAGCCCGTCGCTCCGCCCGAGACCCCGGAGGACCGGGAGGCCCAGCTTCGTGCCGCCGAGGCGCGAGGCCTGGAGCGCGGGCGCGAACTCGGCCGGGCCGAAGCCGCGGCCGAGACCGCCTCGGTGCTCGCCTGCATGCAGGCCGATTACGATGCGCGCCTCGCCGAGATGCGCCAGGCCTGGTGCGTGGACGAGGGCGACCGTCTCGCGTCGGGGTTTGCCGACGCGCTCCAGGCCCTCGGGGCCGGGCTGACCGACCGGGTCGGGCACCTCCTCGTGCCGGTCCTGACCGAGGCCCTGCGGCGGCAGGCCGTCGACGAGCTCGCCCGGAGCCTCGCCCGCATCCTGGGCGACGCCCGCGCCCCTGTGCGGGTGAGCGGCCCGGCCGACCTCCTCGAGGCGGTGGCGGGCAAGCTCGGGCCCTTTGAGGCCTCGCTGGACCTCGTGGTCGCCGACACCGCCGAAGTGACGGCCCAGGCCGACCAGACCGTGATCGAGACCCAGCTCGGCGCCTGGGGCCGCCTGATGACGGACGCGGTCCGGGGAGCCTGAGCCATGGCGGACGAATCCCACCACGAGATCATCATCATCAAACGCCACGGCGACCACGAGGACGGTCACCACGGCGGCGCCTGGAAGATCGCGCTCGCCGACTTCATGACCGCGATGATGGCGCTGTTCCTGGTGCTGTGGCTGATCGGCTCCACCACCAAGGAGACGAAGACGGCCATCGCCGAGTACTTCAACCCGGTGAAGCTCGCCGACGTCACCTTCGACCGCAAGGGCCTGCGCGACCCGCAGAACAAGCCCGGCGAGCCGACACCCGAGGAGGGCAAGCCCGAGGCCGGCAAGGGCGAGGGCGAGGGCGACGGCAAGGGCGACGGCAAATCCGAGGGCAAGGGGGCCTCCGGGCCGCCCGGCAGCCGCGCCCGCGAGGCGGCGCTGTTCCAGGACCCCTACGCGGTGCTGGCCAAGCTCGCGGCCGAGGCCGAGCCGGGTCCGGAGGTCGCCTCCGCCGACGCCGTGGTGACGGAATCGGGCGAGCCCGGCATCAAGGGCGGCGAGGCCGCGCGCGACCCCTTCGACCCGCTTTACTGGCAGGTCGCGCCCCTGGCCAAGACGCGCACCGAGCGGGCCGGCGCCACCGGCACGGTCACGCCCCTGCCGCAGGAGGCGCGTCCCGACGTCCGCGCGGCCACGCCCGCGAAGCCGGCGACGATCAAGGTCGCCTCGGCCGTGGCCGACGAGATCGACCCGAAACTTCTGGCCCCGAAGCTGACGCCGAAACCCGCCGCGCCGGCCAGCACCGTCACGCCCAAGGTCCCCGAGGCGCGACCTGCCGAAGCCAAGCTGGCCGAGGCGAAGGCCGCCGAGGAGAAAGCGGCGCTGGAAGCGAGGCAGGCCGCCGACGCGGCCGAGACCGCCGCGATGGCCGAGATCAAGGCCGAGATCGCCCGGGTGCTGCCGGTGCAGGGCGCACCCGCGCCGCGCGCCGAAGTTCGGCGCACCGGCGAGGGAATCCTCATCAGCCTCACCGACGAGGTGAACTTCAGCATGTTCGGCGTGGGCTCGGCCGAGCCCCAGGCCAAGGTGGTGCGTGCCCTGGAACAGGTCGCCCGCATCCTCAAGGATCGGCCCGGCCGCATCATCGTGCGCGGCCACACCGACGCGCGGCCCTTCCGGTCGGAGACCTATGACAACTGGCGCCTATCCTCGGCCCGCGCCCAGATGGCCTCCTACATGCTCGTGCGCGGCGGCGTCGCGGATGCCCGCCTAGAGCGCATCGAGGGCTACGCCGACCGCCAGCCGCGCAACCCGGCCGATCCGAAGGCCGCCGAGAACCGCCGCATCGAGATCCTGCTGCGGGGACGGCCCGAGTGATGGCGCGCGCCCTCGTCTCGGGGCTGTGGGCCGCAATGCTCCTCGCCGCCCCCGTGCAGGCTGCGGATTCGCATGGGGGCGGCAGCCATGGCGAGGCGCCCGCCGCCCCCATCGAGCCCCTGCCGGTCAAGCCCTACACCGTCCCGGTCGAACTCGTGCGTACCCTGCAACTCCTGCAGGACCAGGTCGCCCTCGGTTCCGCCCAGGCGCATCACGGCCAGCGCGCCCTGCTGGCGCATGCCGAATCGCGCATGCTCGCCCTGGAGCCCGATGCGTGGGCGGAGACCGTGAACCTGCGCGCGGCCGTCACCTTCGCCCTCAGCGGCGGCGGCCCCGCGCTGCCGCGCCACCTCGTCGCCTCGGGCAAGGTGACAGAGTCCGACACCGCCCTGGTCCTTGGCGCGCTCGCCTATCTCGAGGGGCGCGAGAAGGAAGCCCGCGCCCTCCTCGTGAAGATCGATCCGCTCTCGGTCCCCGTGAGCCTCGGAGCGCAACTGGCCATGGCGCAATCGGCCCTGGTCGTGCGCGATGACCCGACGCAGTCGATCCGCCTCCTCGACCTCGCCCGCCTGCTGGCGCCCGGCACCCTGGTGGAGGAGGGGGCCCTGCGCCGGGAGATCTTCGTGCTCGCCCAGGCCGGCGACCTCGCGAAGTTCGAGGCCCTGGCGGTCCAGTACCTGCGCCGCTTCCGCCACTCGGTCTATGCCGGCAACTTCCGCCAGCGCTTCGCCGCGGCCCTGACCCGCCTCGACTTCACCGGCGGCGAGGCGCGCTTCGCCCGGCTGCAGGCCATGCTGGACGAGGTCGAGGTCGAGGGCCGGCGCGAGCTCTACCTCCTCGTCGCGCGGGCCGCGGTCGACCAGGGCAAGTCCGCCACGGCGGTGTTCGCCGCCGAGCGCAGCGTCACCCTCGCGGAGCCCGGCTCCCAGGAGGCGCTGCGCGCCGGCCTCTACCGGGCGGCGGCCCTCATCGTGGTGGAGGGGCGCTTCGAGGAATGCCTCGACACCCTGCGGGCGATCGACCGCGCGCGGCTGGAGCCCGGCGACCGCGATCTCCTCGACGCGGCCCTCTCCACCGCCCGTGAGATCCGGGCGGCGGCGCCCCCTTCGGCGTCCGCCGACGCGACCCCCACGGGCCCGCGGGTGCTCCCCGTGGCGCCCGCCATCGCCCGCGCCGAGGGCGCGATCGGGCGGATCGACGAGATCATGCGCAGGAGCCAGCGTTGAACGCCCTCGGCATCACCAATCCCACACCCCGCGCGCCTGTGGATGCGGCCGGCACCCGCAACGGGGGCGCCGATGCGCTGGATGCGACCGGCACCGCCTTCGTCGCGCTGCTCGGCGCCCTGAAGGGGACGGTCGCGCCGGAGGACAAGCCCGCCGAACCGGACGGCCCTCCGGCGGAGGACGAGGCCCATGGCTCGGCGCCCGGTGCGACGACCGAACCCGTAAAACCGCTCGACCTCCTGGCCGCGTTCAACGTCGCGCTGCCCCTCGGGACGGGGCCCACGCCCCTGCCTGCCCGCGACGCGCTGGATGTGCTCGTCGCCCGCGCCATGCCGGCCTCCGTGCCAAGCTCTGATCTGCCCCAGCCCCTGACTGTGACCATGTCCGCCCTTGCGCAGGCCGCCGGGCCGGCGGACCCGGTCGAGCTCGCGATCCTGCCGCAGGGCAAGGGCGCGGACGATGTCCCAGTCCAGGCCGGCGCATCCGTACCGGCCCCCGAGGCGCGGACCCGCGCGACCATCCTGCGACGGGAGACCCATTTCGCCCCGGTGCTCCCGCGCCTCCTGGCCGGGTCCCCCGCCAACGTTTCCGTTGGACGGCCGGCCCCGATCGGCGCGCCCTTCGAGGCCGCAGCCGCGTCGCCGGATGCCGGTGTGCTCCCCACCCTCACGCCCCTAGGGGCGGCGCCGTTTACGGAAGCCGCCACGGCACGCGCGCCCATGGCCCCGGCGTCGGACGCGTCGGCGCTCCAGACCGCGAACGTCATGCCGCTCTCCGTCGAGAGGGCCCTGAGGCCTGCCCAGCCTACGGGTGTGCCCCCCGCCGATGAAAGCCCCCGCGTCGGCGCGGCCGTTCCCGCCCCGGCCTCGCAGGCTGCTGGGGCGCCCCCGACCACCGCGCCGCTGCAATCCGTGTCCGGTGCGTCGAATTCCATCATGTCGGAGGTCAGGCTGGGCGCGCCGCCGCCGGCCCGGGTCGGTCCGCAATCCGTCTCCGATCTCGCCGCGCCGCCGCCGACCGGTGCGGTCGGACGCCCCCCGGAATCAGCACGAGCGACCCATCCGGCAGCATCCTCGACCGCTCCGGCCTCGTTGCTGCGCGGGGTGGCGTCGACCGTCGCTTCGCTGGGCCACGGGCCGGCCGACCCACTCGCTCCGGTCCTCCCGGTGGCGGTGATCCAGGCCGAGGCGGACGCCGCACCGCCACCGGGGTTCGGCGAGGGGGACGCCCGGTCCGTCATCCGGCAGCCGGCAGATTCGGCGAATCAAACCCTGGCCTCCGATGCGCCGGTGGTCCAGGCACCCCGTCCCGCCACGGCTCCGCCGGCCGATGTGCCCGTACGACCCGCCCGGGTCTCGGGTGAGGCACCGATGCCCGATGCGGACCCCGCCCCGAGGCCGCTCGACACCTCGGCCGCTGCCGGTGCGGCGCCAGCCGCCGAAGAGTCCTTGCCCGCGCTCCCCAGCCCGGCACCGGTCCCGGCGCTGCCCGCCGGCACAACGGCCGGTGTCGCGGCGTCGGACGTCCCTCGATCACACCCGGCTTCGGCCGAGTCTCCCGTGGGGGATGCGCCCGCTCCGGGTCTCGGCGCGATGGCCTCATCCGAGCAGGCGGCCGCCACGCAGACGGTGCGCGTTTCCCCGCGCCCGATCCCCGCAGGCGCACCGGCACCGGTCGATCTCGGATCGCCGACCGGCCACAACCCCGCTTCACCCCAGGAACCCGGTCCCGGCCAGGACCTGCCGGCCAGGCCCGAACCCGCGCTTCCTTCCTCCGTCGTTCCGTCGGTCCCGCGCGCGCCCGCGCAACCACGGCAGCCGGGCGAACGCGTCGATCCTGCGATGCGCCAAGCCCTGGACCTGGCGGTCGCCGGCCCAAGCGCTGCGGCCTCACGGGACGCTGCGACGCCGAGTCCGGCCGTGACCGTGGATCTCGACGCGGCCGCGATCGTGGCGGAGCCGCCGGCGCGAATGCCGCCCGGGCGTGTGGCCCAAGCGGCCGTGAGCCGGCCTCGGGCCGAGGGTGTCGCGACGCCGTTCGTCGCGGTCGCGGCCGCCCTCGGCGGCCCTCCAACTGGCGCGCTCCCGTCCGATGCCGCTCGGGACGTCCCTCCGCAGGCGAATCCGGTGCGGGAGGCCTCTACCGTGCCGGCGCGCCCGCCCGTCGATCCCACGCGCAGTGCCGTCTCCGTCCCGGGCGAGGCACCGGGACTGGCCGGTCCGCAGGCCGTGCCCGCGCAGCCGGCCGCGCGCCCTGGATCTGATGATTCGCTGCCTGACGCGGCGGTTCGTGACGGCGTAGCGCGCGCGCGCGCGGAACCCGCCATGCCCGTGTCCCCGCCTCCGCCCCACGATTCCGAGGCCGGCCCGCAACGCGCCGAGGCGCGGCGATCCCAGGGGGCCGAGACGCCGCCGCTCGGCGAACCGATATCACCCGGTCCTTCAGCCTCGGACCTCGGGGTGCAGCCCGGTTTAGGCGCACCGACGGCACCACTCCCGGGACAGGGCTTGGCCGGCACGCCGCCGCAGACCGCTTCCGCCCCGCCGGCGCAACAAATCGCGGCCGCGATCCTGGGGCAGATGCCGCACGGATCCGTCGGTGGGGTTCCGGGGGCCTCGGGGATCGAGGGACCGCTTCGCCTCCTTACCCTCCAGCTGCATCCCGCCGATCTCGGAATCGTCCTCGTGCGGATGCGCCTGCGCGACGGGCAACTCGAGATGAGCCTGCATGCCGCCCGCGAGGAGACCGCGACCCTCCTGCGCGAAGGGGGCGAAGTCCTTGCCGATCTCCTGCGCCAGGGTGGCTACCAGCCCGAGCGCGTGGCGATCACCAGCGGCTCACCGCCCAACGGACCCGCACCGGGCGAGGGGCAGGCCTTCCAGGCGCAGGCCGAGGCCGGCGCGAACCCGGATCACGCCACGCCCGGCCAGCCGGAACGGCGCCAGCCCGATGGCCGCCCGGCGGCTCCCGACACCAGCGAGCGAAACCATGAGAGCGTTCCGAGCAGCCCTGACCGCAGCGGCGTTTACCTGTAGCCTCGCCGAGCCGGTGCGCGCCAACAGTGCGCCGCCGGCGCCCGCCGCATCCCCGGCCGCCGTGAAGGCGGCGGCGCTGCCGGCATCGGCCAACATCTGCGAGCGTGAGATGGCGGGCGCCTCGGCCCGCCACGGGGTGCCGCTGGGCGTGCTCTACGCGGTCGGTCTGACCGAGAGCGGCAAGCGCGGCTCCCTGCAGCCCTACGCCATGAACATCCAGGGCCGGGCGTATTTCGGGACCAGCGCGTCCGACGTGATGGGCCAGCTCGCTCAGGCGCGGGCGAGCGGGATCAAGCTCGTCGATCTCGGCTGCATGCAGATCAACCACCACTACCACCGCGAGAAGTTCGCGAGCCTGGAGGCGATGATCGATCCGCGTCGGAACGTGGAATACGCGACCCTGTTCCTGAAGCAGCTCAAGGCCCGCGAGGGAAGCTGGACCCTGGCCGTGGCGCGCTATCACGCGGGCCCGAACAACAACCCGGCGCAGAAGCTCTATGTCTGCCGGGTGATCACCAACATGGTCGCGACGGGCTTCGGCGCCTGGACGCCGGGCGCGCGCAGTTTCTGCCAGTGAGGCACGGGGGGCCTTCGCTCCTGGGACAAGGGCCCTTCACATCCATCGCGCAGGACGGTGCCGCGACCGGGCGTCAGCCGACGAAGGTATAGCCCATGAAGCGCTTGGCCTCGATCGGGTCGTGGCCGAGGCGCTGGCTGAGCTTCTTGCGCAGCTTGCTCACGTGACCCTCGATCACGCTCTCCTCGACGCCGTTGCTGTAGACGCCGTAGACGATGTTGTAGATCTGCGCCTTCGTCATGCGCTTGCCCCGGTTGCGCACGAGGCATTCGAGGATGTGCCGCTCGCGCCGGGGCAGGGGCAGCACCTCCCCGTCGATCTCGGGGTCGCGCCCGTCGAAATGCACCTTCAGGCGCTCGGCCTCCGGCGCGGCCTCGCGGATGGACCCGGCCTGCGCGTTGACCCGGCGCCAGATCGCCTCGGAGCGGGCCAGGATCTCGCGGATATGCACGGGCTTGGGCAGCACGTCGTCGATGCCGGCCTCGAAGAGCTGCAGGGTCTGGTCGAGGGAGCGCACGTCGCTCAGGGCGATGATGGGCGCGCGGGACATCCGGCGGATCAGGGTCGCGCACTTGGCCCGGCCCTCGAAATCGCCCAACAGGAATCCCTGGATCGCCTCCCGGTCGACCCGGGACGAGGACTGGAACCAGTGCGTGAATTCCTGCGGGTCGAGACCGAGGGAGGAGATGCCTTCGCGATCGAAGCTGGCCTTGTACCCTGAATTCACCGATGGCCGCGCATCGACCAGGACGTACATCGAGCGGCTCCGACTGACCTTGCGCAAGACACGAGCGTTGCCGTGTTCGAGCGCCAAAGCGAAACAAAGACAAGACGGGAGGACGCTTTGTCTTCGCGTTTCGCAATCGCGCGAACCGGATCGATTCGCTTATCTTTTAGCAATGTCTGGCATCCTCGCCTCCGTCAATGACCGGAAGAACACACGCGTTCGTGATCCGGTCGACGGAGGGTCGGCGCGGTGCCGCAGGGGGCCCTCAGGCGGAGGCGTGGCTCAGCCGGGCGTCGTCGAGGGCCGAGCGGAAGCCGTCGAGGCAGAAGCCCGGGCCCTGGTCCGCCAGGATGCGCTGGATGGCGACGCCGACATAGACGCCGTCGAGGATGAGCTTGAAGAACACCGTCACGGGTTCGGTGACGAACTCCATGTCGAGCACCACGGTCAGCGAGCGGCCCCAGTCGAAGCGCACGTCCGCCCCGTCCGCGTACGCGATGGTGGCCTCCTTGAAGAAGGGCTCGGCGGAGGAGGCGACGAGGTCGGCGATGTTGCCGTGGCGGGCGGCCTGGACCCAGCCGATCAGGATGCCGCCGTCGAGGAGGCAGAGTTCGGCGATGAAATCCCGGATCGCGGTGGCGAAGACGCGCTCGGCATCGGCGAGCACGTCTGCGCCATCCACGCGGAGGGCTCCGGTCGAAGAGGACGCGGCCATCAGCGGGCTTTCGAGAACAGGAAGAACAGGATCTGGGCCACAGCGCTGTAGAACTCCGCGGGAATCATCTGGTCCACCTCGACACTCTCGTACAGGGACCTTGCGAGAGGCTTGTCTTCCACCACCGCGATGCCGTTGGCCTCCGCAATTTCTCGGATGCGCAGTGCGACGAGATCCTTGCCCTTGGCCAGGACCAGGGGGGCGGGCTGCTCGTCGCGGGCGTAGCGCAGGGCGATGGCGTAGTGCGTCGGGTTGGCGATCACGACGGTGGCCTGCTTCACGTTGCCGAGCATGCGCTTGCGCGCGCGGTCCTGCGCCAGGGAGCGCAGGCGCCCCTTCACCAGGGGATCGCCCTCTGTCTGCTTGTGCTCGTCCTTGAGGTCCTGCTTCGACATGCGCAGCGAGCGCTGCCAGCGCATCCGCGACCAGACGAGGTCGGCCGCCACGATGACGATCGTGGCGACGCACACGACCGAGATCAACCGGATCGACAGGGTCAGGATGAGATCCGGGATCTGGCTCGGGTCGCTGAACATGGCACTCACGGCTTTGCTGCCCTCCGAGCGCAGGAGCAGCAGGGCGACGAGACTGACGCTTAAAAATTTAAGGACCGATTTCAGGAACTCGACTTGGCCCGACTTGCCGAAGATCCGTCCCCAGCCGGCCATGGGCGAAACCCGGGACCATTGCGGCCGGATCCGCTCGGTCACGAGACTCGGGACGTTCTGAACGAGGGACGCGACGAGGCCGCACAGACCGAGAATCAGCACGATCGGGATCAGGAATCGCGCGGCCGCGACGGCGGTTCCCTCCAGGATGTGGGCGACGTCCTGGTTGTTCTCCAGGGCGAAGTCGCGGGGGTGGTCGAGGAAGGGTGCCAGCGCCTGGAGGAGCGGGTTGACCGCGTCGCGGACCACGAAGCTCAGGGCGATGAGGAGCCCGAGGATCGAGGCGAAGACGGGGGCCTCGCGGGAGAACGGAACGTTGCCCTTCTCCACCGCCTCGCGGATCTTGCGCTCGGTGGCGGCCTCGGTCTTGCCCTCCTGGTCTTCGTCGGACATCGCGCGATCGGGTCGGGCGGCCCGTCCCTAGCGGACGAGGGCCTCGACCTCGCCCCCGGCATTGATCTCCAGTTCGCCCCGCCCGGCCATCTCCAGGGCGAGGTCGGTGATGCTGCGGCGCGCCTCCGTCACGTCCTTCTGCGCCGCCGGCTCGCCGCCGTTCAGCTCGTGCTCCACCATGCGGCGCACGCGGGCGGAAAGCGCCCCCAGGATGACCCCCCGGAACTCGGCGTCGGTGCCCTTGAGGGCCAGGACCAGCCGGTCGTTGGGCACGGCGTCGAACAGGGTGGTGCGGGCGCGCGGGGCCAGCTTGACGATGTCGTCGAAGGTGAACAGCAGACCCTTGAGGATCTCCACCGATTTCGGGCGCGACTCGGAGAGGCTGGTGAGCACCTCGTCGATCTGGGTGCGCTCCATCTTGTTGATGATGTCGGCCATCTTGGCGTGGGTGTCGGCCCCGGCGTTGCGCGCGCCGTTGGCGAGCAGATCCTCGTGCAGGGCGCGCTCGATGATCTCGATCACGCCGTCGCCGACCGGCTTGAAGCTCAGCATCCGCCGCATCACGGTGTTGCGGGTCGGCTGGGGCAGGTGGGCCATGACCTTGGCCGCCGCCGCGGGCTTCAGGCGCGACAGGATGAGGGCCGCGGTCTGGGGGTGCTCCTTGACCACGTAGCTCGCGATCACGCTCTCGGAGACGCCCGACATGCGTTCCCAGACGGAGCGGGTGGCGTCGCCGCGGACATCGGCGAGGATCTCGGCGACCTGATCGGCGGGAAGAAGGCCCGTGAGCAGCTTCTCCACTTCGGAGGCGGTGCCCACGAGGCGGCCGTCGGACGCGAACTCGTCGGAGAACATCTCGACGATGTCCTCGAGCTGGCGCGCGCTCACGGTGCCGAGCTGGGTGGCCGAGCGGGTGATGCGCCGGATCTCGTCCGGCTCGAAGTACTTCAACAGGCGACCGGCCGCGGGCTTACCCATGGCGAGCAGCAGCGCGGCGACCTCGTCCGCCGGACTGAGGACCCGGTTCGCGCCCGGGGCGCGCTGGGGGATCGGCACGCTCGCCACGCTGCTGTGTCCTCAGCCCTTCAGGCCGGCATCGGCGGGGCCGACGATCTCGGTCAGGGAGACGCCGAAGCGGGAATTGTCCTCCTCCACCACCACGATCTCGCCGCGCGCGACCACCCGGCCGTTGACGGTGACGTCGACGGGTTCGCCGACGCGGTGATCGAGGGCCACGATGGCCCCGCGTCCGAGTTTCATCAGGTCGGCCACCGGCATGGTGGCCGAGCCGAGCACCACCTGGATCAGCACGGGGATTCGCAGGATCGAGTCGAGATTGCGGGCGTCGCCGATCCGGGCGTCGTCCGCCGCGGGGCCGGCGGCAGAGACGCTGGGGAACACCGCCGCGGTGCCGGAGGATGCGAGGTCCGCATCGTCGAAGGGGCTGTTGCTCATCATCCGCTCGTCAGGGGGTGTCATCGCGTATCAAGGCGCCGGGGCTCGGCGGCGGATGATCGGAGAGGATCGGCCAAAGTCGGTCGGGGCGCAAGCCGCGCATGCACGGTCAGCCGACTCGGCCGGCGCGTGTGGCGGAGAGATCGCGGCGACTGGCCTCGAGATCCGCGAGGAGCTGGCGCGCCTCGCCGATGCGCTGGTCGAGGGCCTCCAGGATCTCGCGGCCCTCGGTGCTGAAGCCGCGCACCGCGTCGCCCGCCTGGGTGAGCGCGTGGCCCGACTGCATCAGGATGCGGCCGTACTCCGCCTGGGTCCGGTCCAGGCGCTTCAGCTTGAGGTACATCGGCACCACGCAGGCGCTCGTCGCCACGAGGGCGATGAGGAGAATGGTGTCAACCCACGGCGTCATCGTGCGCGCCTTCCTTGTCTTGAGCGATGGCTTCGTCGACCCGCAGCACGTAGGAGCCCTGCGCCTGGCCCATGTGGCACCAGAACAGGGGCCGGTCGTTGCCCTCGAGCTTCACTCGCGTCGCGGGCGTGGCGTCGAGACCGATGACCTGGCCGACCTTGAGGCCGGCGATCTCGCCGAGCGTGAGGGTGCGCTCCTCCAGCACGGCCCGCAGGGTGACCTCGGCCTTCCGGACCTCGGCGGTCATCTGCTGCGTCCAGGTCGGGTCGCGGGCGGCGCTGTCGCCGGTGAGCACCTTCGACAGCGCCGGCCGCATCGGATTGATCACCGACTGGGGCAGGATGAGGAACATCTCGCCGCCGCGGTTGAGCGCCTGGACCGAGAACTTGGCCTCGACGGCCTTGTTGTTGCGGCCTCCGATGACCGCGAACTCCATGCGGGTCTCGGTGCGTTCCAGGCGGAAGGGGGTCATCGACACCAGGGCGAACGAGGATTCCAGGGCCTTGCCGACCTGTTCCAGGATGGTGTGCGCCAGCCGGAGTTCGATGGCCGAGAAGGGGCGCTCGTCCTCCACCGGCGGCTCGGCCCCGTCGGCGCCGAACAGCGCCTCCACCAGGGTGAAGAGGAAGTCGCGGTTGAGGCCGACCAGGATGTGGCTGTCCCATTCGGGCGCGTGGAAGATGCCCGCCACGGCGTTGTTCTCGTAGGCGTCGAGCATCTCGCCGAAGCGACCGCTGGTGAAGCCGTTGAAGGCGAAATAGACCGGCGAGGCCACGAGGGGCTTGAGGTTGTCCGAGCAGCCCGAGGTGAGCCGGTCGAAGACCACGTGCAGCATCGGCATGCGGTCGAGGGACAGGCCCCCGGCATCGATCAGGCGGGCACGGATGTCGGTGGCGTTCCCGATCGGCACGTCCATGGTTCAGGCGGCTTCCCTCTGCGCGCCGCCGTTGACGGTGGCGTTCTCGACCTCGTCGATGGTGGGCCGGTCGCCCAGCGAGATGCCCTTGCGCCCGTGCTCGACGGCGATCTGCGGCACCGCTCCGCCCATGTAGGCGATCAGGGTCTGCTTGACGATGACGTAGACGTGGCTCTGCTTCTCGCGGATGGTCTTGATCTTGATCGCGAAGGGGGCGAGCACCCCGTAGGACATGAACACGCCGAAGAATGTCCCCACGAGTGCGGCGCCGATGAGGCCGCCGAGGATCTGCGGCGACTGGTCGAGGGCACCCATGGCCTTCACGATGCCGAGCACCGCCGCCACGATGCCGAGCGCCGGCATCGCCTCGGCCACGGTCGTGACCGCGCCGTAGGGCTTGAGGCGGTCCTTGCGGTAGCCGCTGATCTCCTCGTCCATCAGGGCCTCGATCTCGTGGGCGCGGGCGTTGCCGATGAGGATGAGGCGGGCGTAGTCGCAGATGAACAGCACGAGGTCGGCGTTCTTGGCGACATCCGGATAGGCCTTGAAGATCTCCGAATTGGCCGGGTCGTCGAGATGCGGCTCGACCTCGTTGCGGGGTTTTGCCTTCAACTCGCGCATCAGGGCGTGGAGCAGGCCCAGGAGAGCGAGGTAGTCCTTGCGCTTGGGGACCTTCCCGGTGAGAGCGTCCATGCTCGCCTTGCCGGAATCCACCACCGTCTTCATCGGGTTGGCCATGACGAAGGTGCCGGCACCCATCCCGCCGATGATGACGAACTCCCAGGGCTGCCACAGCACGACGAGGTGGCCGCCCATGGCGACGAAGCCGCCGAGCATGCAGCCGATTGCGATGACGAGGCCGATCAGAACGCCCAAGGCTCAACGCCTCCGCTGGGGGTGAGAAATCCGGTGCAGCGGACCTACGCAGGATGGCTTGCGCGGGGCTGGATGGCCGGTCCGGCCCGAAACGCACCGGCGGCCGGGTCCGCGCGTTAGGGCAGAGACCCGACACCGCAGCGAGAGCCCGCCATGAGCAGCAGCACGACGCCCGACAACGACCACGAGCCCGCCACCGTCAACGTCTCGGAGCCCTGGACCCTGGCCTACTGGGCCCGCCGCTTCGAGGTGCCGCGCGAGGAGGTCGAGGCGGCCGTCGCGGCGGTGGGACACGAGCCCGCGAAGGTCGCCGCCCAGCTCGGCCGGCCCTGGCCCTTCGAGGGCAGCGGCATCGTGTGAGGGGCTGCGCCTCAGCGGCGCCCGGTGGAGCCGAAGCCGCCGGTGCCGCGTCCTCCGGCCTCCTCCGATCGCGCCGCGTCATCGGCGCCGTCGCGGATCGTCAGCGTCGGCCGGGTCACGCGGGTGAAGACGAGTTGGGCGATGCGGTCGCCGGGCTCGATGCGCAGGCCGGGTCCGCCGGGGTTGCGGTTCCAGGCCGAGATCATCAGCGGGCCCGCGTAATCGGCATCGATCACGCCGGTGCCGTTGCCGAGGACAAGGCCCTCGCGATGGCCGAGGCCGGAGCGTGGGAAGATCAGCCCGCACCAGGACGGATCGCGGATCGCAAGGCTGAAGCCCGCCGGGATCAGGGCGGGCGGCCCCTGGGGCGGAAGGTCGAGGACCGCGTCGAGGCAGGCGTGGAGATCGAGGCCCGCCGCCTGGGCCGAGCCCCAGCGGGGAAACCCCCAGCCGGCGAGGCGGGCATCGAGCAGGCGGATCTCGACGGCGAGGTCGGGGTTCACGCGGTCCGGGCCGCGATGGCGTCGGCCAGCGCCACGGTGCGGGCGGCTTCCGCCGCGTGCAGGCGCTCCACCATCTTGCCGTCGAGCCCGATGACGCCGCGATTGCGGTTCTTCGGCTCGGCGAAGGCGGCCAGGATGCGCCGGGCACAGGCGACCTCGTCCGCGTTCGGCCCGAAGGCGGCGTTGGCCGGGGCGATCTGGTCGGGGTGGATCAGCATCTTGCCGTCGAAGCCGCAATCGCGCCCCTGCGCGCATTCGGCGGCGAATCCTGTCGCATCACGAAAGTCGTTGTAGATGCCGTCGACGGCGTCGATCTCGTAGGCACGGGCGGCGGCGATCACGCTCATCAGCCAGGGCATCAGGGCCGGCCGGCCCGGAACGCCGAGGCGCAGCCGGCTGGCCTTGGCGAGGTCGTTCGGCCCGACCATGAGACAGGCGAGGCGCGTGTCGACGTCCCGGGCGGAACTGGCGATCTCGGCGAGGTGCAGGATCGCCATCGGGCTCTCGATCATCGCCCAGGTCCGGGTCCGGTCCGGCGCGCCGAGGCGGCGCAGGCGCGAGCCCACCGCCACCAGGGCATCGGCGCCCGTCACCTTCGGCACCACGATGGCGTCGGGACCGGCGGGCGCGATGGCGGCCAGATCGGCCTCGCCGTAGGGCGTGTCGAGGGCATTGATGCGGACCACGACCTCGCGGGAGCCGAAGCCGCCCTCGGCGACCGCCCGGGCGACGGCCTCCCGGGTCGCCGCACGGGTGTCGGGCGCGACGCCGTCCTCGAGGTCGATCATTACCACGTCCGCGGGTAGCGTGCGGGCCTTCTCCAGGAGACGCGGGTTCGATCCCGGCATCGCCAGGACGCTGCGGCGCGGGCGGATCTCGGTCATGGCGCATCCCTTGAATGACGGTCGGGGATCGGGCGCCGCGTGACCGCACCCGGCGGCGCGGAGGGCTTGGTCCCGACCGGCCGCGACTCACCGCAAGCTCCCGCGATAGCCGTCCGCGTATCCCGATTCAAGGCGGGGGCGTCCTGCTCACCGCCCGCCGGCTTCCGGCTCGCCATCCCCGGCAAACTGCTTAAAGGGCGGGCGTGTCGGCCCCGGCCGGGGCGCGTGTCATCGAACTGTCGCGCAATCGTCATACCGCCTTGCCCGACCGGACGTATGGCGCGGTGCACAACGGAGGACGGGCTCGAACCCCGGCCTTCCGCGCACGCTCCCCCAGGAGACCAGCACATGAAGTTCACCACCCTCGCCGCCCTCGTGGGCCTCGGCCTCGCCACCGTTGCGCCGGCGCGCGCTGCCGACATCACGGGCGCGGGCGCGACCTTCCCCTTCCCGGTCTATTCGAAGTGGGCCGAAGCCTACCGCAAGGACAGCGGCATGGGTCTCAACTACCAGTCGATCGGCTCGGGCGGCGGCATCAAGCAGATCCAGGCCAAGACCGTCGATTTCGGCGCCACCGACGCGCCGCTGAAGGGTCCCGCCCTGGAGAAGGACGGCCTCGTCCAGTTCCCCACCGTCATGGGCGGCGTCGTCACCGTGGTGAACATCCCGGGCGTCGAGCCGGGCAAGCTGAAGCTCACCGGCGAGGTCATCGCCGAGATCTACGCCGGCAAGATCGCGAAGTGGTCGGACCCCAAGATCGCCAAGCTCAACGAGGGCCTGAAGCTGCCCGAGGCCAACATCACCCCGGTCTACCGCTCGGACGCCTCCGGCACGACGAACATCTTCACCACGTACCTCTCGCAGGCTTCCGAAGCCTGGAAGAAGGAATTCGGCGCGGCCACCACGGTGAGCTGGCCGGTGGGCCAGGGCGGCAAGGGCAACGAGGGCGTCACCGCCACCGTCAAGCAGGTCCCCAACGCCATCGGCTACGTCGAGTCGGCCTACGCCAAGCAGAACAAGCTCAGCCACACCCTGATCCAGAACAAGGCCGGCAAGTTCCCGCAGCCCGACGACAAGGCCTTCCAGGCCGCCGCCGCCAGCGCCGACTGGAAGTCCGCCCCCGGCTTCGGCATCTCGCTGACCGACCAGGCCGACGAGGGCGCCTGGCCGATCACCGCCGCCACCTTCATCCTCGTCCACAAGGACCCGGCCGATCCGGCCAAGGCCGCCGACGTGCTGAAGTTCTTCGACTGGGCCTACAAGAACGGCGACAAGCTTGCCACCGACCTCGACTACGTGCCGCTGCCGGACGCCGTCGTCGGCCAGATCCACGACGCGTGGAAGGAGATCAAGGGCAAGGACGGCAAGCCCGTCTTCAACATGTAAGCCCGCCTTCGACATGTGAGGAGGCGCCCGCGGGCTTACGCCCGCGGGTCCTGGGGACGAGCCACCGCGTCCCCGCGTGATCGCGACAATCGAGCCCGGCGCGACCCGCCGGGCTCTCCCGGGAACGAAGCGGTGATTCCCCTCGCGCCGGTGACCGGCCCGCTGTAGGACGCCGCACGGTGAAGAGAAGACATTCGGATGGCCGCCTTGACTGACCAGATCGCCCTGACACGCGACCGCGCCGCGGCCCGCAAGAAGCCGGGTGGTCTCGGCGACAGCCTGTTCCGCGCGGCCTCCTACGGCTCGGCGCTCCTGGTGCTGTTCGTGCTCGCGGGCATCCTGGCCTCCATCGCCTACGGCGGCTGGCCGGCCTTCAAGGAGTTCGGCTTCGGCTTCATCACCTCCAGCGCCTGGAACATCGGGCAGGAGCAGTACGGGGCCTTCGTGGCCATCGTCGGCACCCTGGCCTCCGCCTTCCTCGCCCTGCTCATCGGCGTGCCGCTCTCGCTCGGCATCGCGGTCTACCTGACGCAGCTCTGCCCCGGCTGGGCTCGCAAGCCCGTCTCGATGACCATCGAGCTCCTGGCCTCGGTCCCGAGCATCATCTACGGCATGTGGGGCCTGTTCGTGTTCGCGCCCCTCTTCGCCCGCTTCGTGCAGGTGCCGGTCTCGAACGTTGTCGAGGGCATGCCCATCGTCGGCACCCTGTTCTACGCCCGCGTGCCCTCGGGCGTCGGCATCCTCACCGCCGGCATCATCCTCGCCATCATGATCGTGCCCTTCGTGGCCTCGATCACCCGGGACATGCTCGATCAGATCCCGACCGTGCTGCGCGAGAGCGCCTACGGCATCGGCTGCACCACCTGGGAGGTGGTGCGCCACGTGCTGGTGCCCCAGGCCTCGGTCTCGATCATCGGCGCGATCATGCTCGGCCTCGGCCGCGCCCTCGGCGAGACCATGGCGGTGACCTTCGTCATCGGCAACGCTAACCGGCTCTCGGGCTCGGTCTTCGATCCGGGCTCCACCATCGCGTCCCGCATCGCCAACGAGTTCAACGAGGCGGACGGCCTGCAACTGAACTCCCTGATGGCGCTCGGCTGCATCCTCTTCGTCATCACCTTCTTCGTCCTCGTCATCGCCCGCCTCCTCACCCGCCGCGCCAAGGTCGCCTGAGACCCATCGCCTGAGACCGCCCCCTCGCCGAGAGATCAGGAACCCACCATGGACGCCGCCACCCCCATCGCCACCACCGCCGCGCCGGCCCGGATCAGCCGGGTCCGCTCCGGCCGCCGGATCGCCGACAGGACGCTGATCCTGGCGAGCACCCTCGCCACCCTGATCGGCATCGTCGTCCTCGGTTCGATCCTGTTCATGCTGGTGGTCGAGGGCATCAGGGGCTTCTCGCCGATGCTCTTCACGGAGCCGACGCCGGGCCCCGGCTCCGAGGGCGGCGGCATCGCCAACGCGATCCTCGGCAGCCTGGTGCTCACCTTCCTGGGCATCCTGGTGGCGACGCCGGTCGGCGTGATGGCCGGCACCTTCCTGGCGGAGTACGGCCGAAACTCGAAGCTCGCCGACCTCATCCGCTTCCTCAACGACATCCTGCTCTCGGCGCCCTCCATCCTCATCGGCCTGTTCGTCTACACGCTGATGGTGCGGCCGATGGGGAGCTATTCCGGCTGGGCCGGCGCGGTGGCGCTCGCCATCATCGCCACCCCGGTGATCGTGCGCACCACCGAGGACATGTTGCGCCTCGTACCCTCGACCCTGCGCGAGGCGGGTGCCGCGCTCGGCGCTCCGCCCTCCATCGTGATCAAGAGCATCACCTGGCGCGGCGCCAGCGCCGGCATCGTCACCGGCATCATCCTGGCGCTCGCCCGCATCGCCGGCGAGACCGCGCCCCTGCTCTTCACCGCGTTGAACAACAACTCCTGGTTCCGCGCCGACCTCATGGGCGGCATCCCGAACCTGCCGGTGATGATCTACCAGTTCGCCCTCTCGCCCTACCCGAACTGGCAGCAGCTCGCCTGGGCCGGCGCCCTCCTCATCACCATCACGATCCTCGCCCTCTCGGTCGTGGCCCGGTTCGTCATCAAGACCGAGCGGTCGCGCTGATCGTCTGCGCGACGCCCCTCCCTTTCCTTGCCTTCGATCGACAGGACGCTGAACCGATGAACGCCGCCCCCGCGATCACCCAAGCGCAGCTCACCGGACGCCACAAGGCCGATGAGAGCTCCCCGGTCCGCATCGCCGTCAAGGACCTGAATTTCTACTACGGCAGCTTCCACGGCCTGAAGTCGGTCCACCTCAACTTCCACGACCGTCAGGTCACCGCCCTGATCGGCCCCTCGGGCTGCGGGAAATCGACCCTGCTGCGGACCTTCAACCGGATCTACAGCCTCTATCCCGAGCAGCGCGCGGAAGGCCAGATCCTGCTCGACGGCCAGAACGTCCTCGACGCGAAGGTCGACCTGAACGAGCTGCGCTCGCGCATCGGCATGGTGTTCCAGAAGCCAACCCCGTTCCCGATGTCGATCTACGACAACGTTGCCTTCGGCCTGCGCCTCTACGAGAAGCTGCCCAAGGCCGACCTCGACGTGCGCGTCGAGGAATCGCTTCGCAAGGCCGCCCTCTGGGACGAGGTGAAGGACAAGCTCAAGCAGTCCGGCATGGGTCTCTCCGGCGGTCAGCAGCAGCGCCTCTGCATCGCCCGTACGGTGGCCCAGCGGCCGGAAGTGATCCTGTTCGACGAGCCGACCTCGGCGCTGGACCCGATCTCGACGGGCCGCATCGAGGAGCTGATCGAGCAGCTGCGCTCCGAGTTCACCATCGTGATCGTGACCCACAACATGCAGCAGGCGGCACGCATCTCGCAGTTCACCGCCTTCATGTATCTCGGCGAACTCGTCGAGTTCGGACCGACCACGCGCATCTTCATGAATCCGGAGAAGCGTCAGACGCAGGACTACATCACCGGCCGCTTCGGCTGATCCTCGGCGGGTCGAAGCTGACCCGTCGCGGGTCGAAACCACCCCCTGGCGGGCCGGAACCGATCCTTGGCGGGCCGGTTCCGGCCTGCGCCAGACACCACCGTTAGGGCGGGCACCCGACAGGCGGGCCCGATCGAGGAGCGCAATCCATGCCCGACCACATCGTCAAATCCTACGACACGGACCTCGAAGACCTGCGCCGCTCCATTTCGGAGATGGGCGGCATCGCCGAGAAGATGATGACCGAGGCCGGGCAGGCCCTGGTGCGCCGCGATTCGGTTCTGGCCCAGGCCGTGATCTCCGCCGACACCCGCCTCGACATCCTGCAGCGCGAGATCGAGGAGCGGGCGATCCTGCTCATCGCCCGGCGCCAGCCGCTGGCCATCGACCTGCGCGAGACGGTGACGGCGATCCGCGTCTCGAACGATCTCGAGCGTATCGGAGACCTGGCCAAGAACGTCGCCAAGCGTGTGGTGGCGATCGCCGACCAGATCCAGCCCCAGAAGATCGTCATCGGCGTCCAGCACATGAGCGATCTCGTGCAGGAGCAGCTCAAGGACGTCCTCGACGCCTATGCCAGCCGCGACACCAAGGCGGCGCTCGACGTGTGGGAGCGGGACGATGCCATCGACGCGCTCTACAATTCGCTGTTCCGCGAACTCCTGACCTACATGATGGAGGACCCGCGCAACATCTCATTCTGCACCCACCTCCTGTTCGTGGCCAAGAACATCGAGCGCATCGGCGATCACACCACCAACATCGCCGAGACGATCCACTACCTCGTCACCGGCGAGAACCTCCTCGCGGAGCGCGAGCGCCCGAAGAACGACGCCTCCAACTACGCCACCGTGGACATGCCCGGCGCGGCCTGAGCCCGGCTGCGCCTGTTCGAAAGGGCACGATGAGTACGCGTATCCTGATCGTCGAGGACGAGGAGGCCCTGACCCTCCTCCTCCGCTACAACCTCGAGGCCGAAGGCTTCATCGTCGACTCGGCCGCCCGCGGCGACGAGGCGGACCTGCGCCTGCAGGAGCAGGTCCCCGACCTCGTCCTCCTCGACTGGATGCTGCCGGCCCTGTCCGGCATCGAACTCTGCCGCCGCATCCGCGCCCGGCGCGAGACCGAGCGGCTGCCGGTGATCATGCTCACCGCACGCGGCGAGGAGGGTGACCGCATCCGCGGCCTGGGGACGGGGGCGGACGACTACATCGTCAAGCCGTTCTCGGTGCCCGAGCTCCTCGCCCGGGTGCGCGCCCTGCTGCGTCGGGCCAAGCCGGCCCACGTCGCCAACATGCTGGTGGCCGGCGACATCGAGCTCGACCGGGTCAGCCACCGCATCCGCCGCGAGGGCCGCGAGATCCATCTCGGGCCCACCGAGTTCAAGCTCCTCGAATTCCTGATGCAGAGCCCCGGCCGGGTGTTCTCCCGCGAGCAACTCCTCGACGGGGTCTGGGGCCACGACGTCTACATCGACGAGCGCACTGTCGACGTCCATGTGGGCCGCCTGCGCAAGGCCCTGAACCGGCCCCGCCAGAGCGACCCGATCCGCACCGTGCGCGGCTCGGGCTACTCCTTCGACGAGATGTTCGAGGGCGAGTAGGCCCCGACCTTACACGATGCTGCGCACCACGCCGCCGTCGACCCGCAGCGCCGCGCCGCTGGTGGCACTGGCGGCCGGGCTGCAGATGTAGGCGACCATGCTGGCCACCTCCTCGACGGTGGCGAGGCGGCCGATCAGCGAAGTCGGGCGGTGCTCGGCCACGAAGGCGCGGCCTGCGGCGTCGAGGTCGACTTCACCCCCCGTCCCGCCGCCCTGCGCCATGCTCTTCATGAAATCGGCGACCCCCTCGGACAGGGTGGGGCCCGGCAGCACGCTGTTCACGGTGACGCCGCTGCCCGACACGGTCTCGGCGAGGCCGCGGGCGACGGCGAGCTGGGCCGTCTTCGTCATCCCGTAATGGACCATCTCCACCGGGATGTTGACGCCGGATTCGGAGGAGATGAAGACCACCCGCCCCCAGCCGCGCTGGACCATGCCGGGGGTATAGGCCCGCGACAGGCGCACGCCGCTCATCACGTTGGTATCGAAGAAGCGGTGCCAGTCCTCGTCCGGAATCTCGAAGAAGGGTTTGGGCTCGAAGATGCCGGTGTTGTTCACCAGGATGTCGACGTCCGGCAGCCCGGCGACGACGCGGGCCGCCCCGTCCGGGTTGGCGACGTCGCCGGGCGCCCCGATGAAGCCGGCGTGATTGGTCTCGCGCTTCAGACGCTCGACGGCGTCGCGGACCCGGTCCTGGGTGCGCCCGTTGATCGCCACGTTAGCCCCGAGTTCGCCCAACGCCTTGGCGATGGCATAGCCGATGCCGCCGGTGGAGCCGGTGACGAGGGCGCGCTTGCCGGAGAGATCGAGTTGCATGGGATCGTCCTTCGTGCGGGCCGTGCCTCCGGGGATGACCTCCCGGGGCCACAGCCTCTGGGGGCTTCGCCCGGTTCAACGCGCAGGACGGGCCCTGGTGCGATTCCGGTGTCCCCTCAGCCCTCGGGTCGGCGCCGCAGCACGCTCGTCACCGCGCCGAGGCTCGCGAGGCCGACCGCGCACCACAGGGTCGCGGCCACCGGGCCGGCCGGCGCAGCGCCCTGGTGCAGCCCGAAGATCACCGCCACCAGGGCGGCGCCGAAGGATTGTCCGGTGAGGCGGGCGGTGGATTGCATGCCGCTGGCGCCGCCGCTGCGGTCGCGCGGGGCGCTGGTGATGATGACCTTGTTGTTGGGCGACTGGAACAGCCCGAAGCCGAGGCCGCACAGGGTCAGGCGCCAGGCGATGTCGAGGTGGGACGCCCCCGCCGGCAGCAGGGCGACGGCGGTCAGGCCGCACGCCATCAGGCCGAGGCCGGCGCCCCCGAGGAGGCCCGGCGCGTAGCGGTCGGCGAGGCGCCCGGAGATCGGGGCCATCAGCGCGATGGCGATGGGCCAGGGCGTCATCAGGAAGCCGGTCTGCGTCTCGGAGAGATGCAGCACGTCCTGGAAGTAGAAGGGCAGGGCGACGTAGGCCATCATCTGCGCCGAGAAGGAGGCGACCGAGCTCGCCATCGACAGGGCGAAGGCGGGGATCCGCAGGAGATCGACGGGCAGGAGCGGGCGGGCCATCCGGGTCTGCGTCCAGACGAAGACGGCGCCGATCACCACTGCCGCGCCGATCTCGGCCAGCGCCAAGCCCCGGGTCGCGGGATCGCCGAGGCCGTCGATGCCGATGATCAGGAGCCCGAAGGTGAGGGCGTTGAGGACGGCGCTGCGGATGTCGAAGCGCCCGCCGCTCCGGGGCGTCACCGGCAGGGTGCGGGCGCCCACCGTGAGGGCGATCAGGCCCACCGGCAGGTTGACGAGGAACAGCCAGGGCCAGGTCGCCACGGACAGGATCGCGGCCGCCACGGTCGGCCCGGCGGCGGAGGCCATCGCCACCACCAGGGCGACGTTGCCGACGCCACGCCCGATCAGCCGGTGCGGGTAGATGAAGCGCACGAGCGCGATGTTGACGCTCATGATCCCGGCCGCGCCCAGCCCTTGCGCGATCCGCGCCGCCACCAGCCAGTCCAGGGAGGGGGCGAAGGCGCAGGCGACGGAGGCCGCCGTGAACAGGACGAGGCCGGTGAGGTAGACCCGGCGATAGCCGAGGATGTCGCCCAGCGACGCCAGTGGCAGCAGCGAGGCCGTCACCGCGATCTGGAAGCTGTTGGTGACGAAGATCGCCGCGGAGGGCTCGACCGCGAGGTCCTTGGCCATCACCGGCAGGGCGACGTTGACGATGGCACCGTCGAGCACCGCCATGGTCATGGCGAGGCCGATCGCGAGGAGCGCCAGCATGCGCTCGCGCACCGGCAGGCCGTCCGTCACGGGCTCCGGGGGGGCAGGGTGCGGGGCGTCGTTCGTCATGGGCGGACCCGTGGAACCCCGCGCCGGGTTTCGCAAGGGGCCGAGAAATCCCGCGTGTCCTTTGTCACGTCGATCCGGCGGCACGGACCGGCATCCTGCGCTATCTGATGTCGGACGCGCCGGACCGCGCGCTGCCGGGAGTCCACATGGACGCGCTTCTCAAGATCTCCGCCCTCGTGCTGGCGGCCCAGATGTCCGTGATGCCTGTGTCCCTGGCGCCCGCCCTCGCCCAGACCGCCGGGACGGACACCGCGCCCCTCGGCATCGGGCTCGAGGGCTTCGCCTATCCCTACCCGGTGTTCTTCCTCGAGCGGGTGCGCGACGGCGTGCGCCAGCGCCTCGCCTACATGGACGTGGCCGCCGAGGGGCAGGCCAACGGGCGCACCGTCGTCCTGCTGCACGGGCGCAATTTCCCCTCGAGCTACTGGCAGCCGGTGATCCAGGCGCTCACCCGCGCCGGCTACCGCGTGGTGGCCCCGGACCAGCTCGGTTTCGGCAAGTCGGCCAAGCCCGTGGGTCCCTACACCTTCGACGCCATGGCGGCCGACACCCTGGCGCTGCTCGATTCCCTCGGCCTGAAGCGGGTCGACGTGGTGGCGCATTCCATGGGCGGGATGCTGGCCGTGCGCCTGACCCGCAATGCGCCGACCCGGGTCAACAGCCTCGTGCTCGAAGCGCCGATCGGCCTGGAGGATTACCGGTTCACGGTGCCGCCGGTCTCCGACGCCACCCTGCTGCGCCTGGAGGGCGACGCCACGGCCGAGTCCTACCGCCGTCAGCTGATGACGAACTATGCCCTGTCGCTGCCGGCCTCCGCCATCGAGCCCTTCGTGTCGCTGCGCGAGCGGGTGAAGGGCTCGGGCGAGTATCCCCGCTGGCTTCAGTCCTTCGTCAATTCCTACCAGGCCATCTGGGGCCAGCCGGTGGTGCACGAGATCCCGCTGATCGCGGTCCCGACGCTCTTCGTCATGGGCGAGAACGACCACAACGCTCCGGGCAAGCCCTTCGCGCCGGAGGCCCAGCGGGCGGGGATGGGGCGCAATGCCGAGCATGCGCGGATGCTGGCCGGGCAGATGCCGAGCGGGCGCGCCGTGGTGCTGCCGGGCATCGGCCACCTCGTCCACATGGAAGCCACCGACCAGTTCAACACGCTGACGCTCGAATTCCTCGACGGTCACTGAGCGCCGGACCACCGCAACGGGAGACACGTCATGGGCATGGATGTCGGACTGATCGGCCTCGGCCGGATGGGGCGCGGCATGGCGGCGAGCCTGGTCCGGGCGGGCCACGGCGTCCGGGTCTGGAACCGCTCGCCCGGCGCGGCGGACGGCCTCGCGGGCGTCACGCCGGTGGCGAGCGCCGCCGAGGCCTTCGCGGGGGATGCGGCGATCACGATGCTGGCGGACGACGCGGCCCTGCACGCCGTGATCGTCGAAGGCGGGCTCCTCGACGGCGTCCGGCGCCCGGGCCTTCACCTCTCGATGAGCACAATCTCGGTCGCCCTGGCGCAGGATCTCGCCGCCATCCATGCCCGCGCGGGCGTGCCCTACATCGCCGCCCCGGTCTTCGGGCGCCCGGACGTCGCCGAGGCCGGCGCCCTGAACATCGTGGCGGCCGGCGACCCGGAGGCGATCGCCCGGGCCCAGCCGCTCCTCGACGCGATGGGCACCCGGACCTGGGGCTTCGGACCCGAGCCGCACCGCGCCAACGCGGTCAAGCTCGCGGGCAATTTCATGCTGATCGCGGCGATCGAGGCGATGGGGGAGGCGGCGGCGCTGGCGGAAGGGCATGGGGTGACGGGGGCCGACCTCCTCGACCTCCTGACCAGCACCCTGTTCGCCTCGCCGGTCTACAAGAACTACGGCGGCCTCATCGCCGCCCGCCGCTACGAGCCGCCGGGCTTCAACCTCAAGCTCGGCGCCAAGGATGTCGGCTTGGCGCTCTCCGCCGCCGGCGCCGCTGGCGTGCCGATGCCCTTCGCCAGCGTGCTGCGCGACAACCTCATCGAGGCGATCGGCCACGGCGATGCCGACAAGGATCTCGCCGCCCTGGCGGAGGTCGCCCGCCGGCGCGGCCGGCCGGCCTGACGCCCTTCGTCTCAGCGGTTGAAGACGAACAGCGACACGCCCACCACCACCGGAACCAGGGCGGCGCAGCCGATGAAAAGCGGCATGATCCAGCCGCTGCCGTCCTCCGGCTTGGCGGCCTTCTGCACCTTGGGCGGCGCGGCCGCGGTTTTCCGGGCGAGGGCGATGCGCGCAGGCGAGGGGGCGTTGCCCGCCGCCTCGTCGTCGGTGCCGAGCTGCGACAGGCCGGGATCGTAATGGGCGATCTTGTCGCCGGTCCGGCCGCTGTCGATATCGGCCTTCAGCATGGCGGTGGTGGGCCGATCGGACTCGGGCGGCGCCTCCACCGCGAGGTTGCCGGGGGCGGGGGGAGTTTCGGATCGGAGGGTCATGGGGCCTGGGTGTCCGTGCGCGGATCTGTACGCGTGCAACGCGCCATGGCGTCGCCCGTTCGCCGCCGCCCCTGTGACGCAGGCGCGCCGGATACCCGCGCGGTCTCGATCCAAGCCGGCTCGAACCGAGGCCGGTGCTCAGGGTCAGGGTGCCGGTATCACGCGGCGCCGCGTTCCCGGTCCTGCAGGCCGGAATGCGTCTCGACGTGGTTCCGGCCGTTGCTCTTGCAGCGGTAGAGGGCGCCGTCGGCCCGGGTGACGAGGCTGTCGGGACTTTCGCCGATCCGCGATTCGGCAACGCCGAAGGAGCAGGTCTGCGAGCCGGTCAGCGGCAGGGACGTCGCGGCGATGCGGTGGCACAACGCCTCCGCGAGGGCGCTGGCCTGTGCCAACCCGGTGCCGGGACAGACGATCATGAACTCCTCGCCGCCCCAGCGGCCCAGGGTGTCGCCGGGTCTGACACCGTCGCTCAAGGCCGCCGCGAGGGCGACGAGCACCCGGTCGCCGACCTTGTGGCCGTGCCGGTCGTTGATCGCCTTGAAATGATCCACGTCGGCCAGGATCACGCTGAACAGCGCGCCCTCCGCACGGGCCTGGATGGCGCAGGCCTCCAGCGCGGCGTCGAGCCGGCGGCGGTTGTCCAGGCCGGTGAGCAGGTCGGTGTGGGCGAGGCGTTCGAGTTCGCGCGTCCGCTCCTCCACGCGCGCCTGCAGCGACGCGTTCACCGCGCGCAGTTCGTCCATGAGGTGGGCATTGACCGCGAAGGCCCGGCGCAGGCGCCGCGCCATGCCGTTGAGCGTGTCCGTCAGGGCGTGGAATTCATGGCGCCCGCCGGTGGAGAGCTTGAGCGGGCGCGCACCGAGGTTGTCGGCGTCGAGTTGCGCCAGGAAGCGGCTGATCTGGCTCAAGGGCTGCCCGACCATGTGCCGGATCACCACGAAGAAGATCAGCGCGAGCACGAACGATTTCAGCATCGCGTTGATCAGGATCACCACGAGCGTGTTCTTGACCTGATCGAGGGCGATCGCATCGTCGGAATGGAGCGTCCAGGATCCGACGGGAAAGATCTGACCGTTGCGCTCGGTATGCATGAGGGCGAAGGTCCGGCTGAAGGGGCGTCCGAAGCCCGGGGTGACCGGGCTTTCCCGGCCCTCCGCATCCACCCGCACCGCCTGGCCCTGCGCGCCGGTCACCGTGCCGAGGGCCTGGACCCGCTCGCCGCGCTCGTCGCGCACCTCGACGCCGAGGACGACCGGGATCTCCTTCATGCCGGTGAGGATGCCGCCGAGCACCGCGGCGTTGTAGCGCCAGAGGGCATCCTCCAGGCCGGGGCTGAACGTGCGCTGCATCGCCGCCACGTCCGCCTGCAGCCGGTCGCTGGCGCGCCGGTACTCGATCGCCATCTGGACGCCGGTCAGCGCGACCGCCACCACCACGTAGCAGCCGAAGATGACCCGCATGAGGTGCGTCGCCAGGGCACGGCTGGCCGGCGGAGGAGCTCCTCCCGGCGGCGGCGACCGGTACCGGAACGGCGATCTCGGCATCCGCGGGGCTACTCGCTCGACAGGAAGGATGAATCGTAGACGGCGCGCAGCTTAGCCAGATCCTCGGGCGCCGACCACGCTTCGACGATGCCGCGATAGCGCGCGCTCGCGCGTTCCGCGGGTAGAACAGCGTCGATCCGGTCGATGACGGTGCGTCCCCACGGCGTGCGCGGGCACATCACGCGACTGAAGATGGGCTCGGGGCTCTCCGCCATGGGCAGGCCGATCCAGGGTGCCGGCTCCCCCAGGGCCTTGGCGTAGTAGGCGGCGATGTTCGCGAACTCGACGAGGTAATCGAGCCTGTCGTTCTGGAGCATCCGGAACGCCTCGCTGAACTCGGAATGCCTCTGAGCCGAGGTCGATGCCTGGAGGAGGGCATCGACGCCCGGCGCGATCGCGCGTTGGCGCAGGACGCTGGTGCGCAGGTTCGGGTGGTCCGTCAGCAGGCTGCGCAGCGAGAGCGGGCCGAGGGCTTCGAAGCGGGCCCGCTGCGTCTCCCGGACCACGATCCGCAACGGGTAGAACAGGCCCGTGGGGCGCGAGAAATACGCGTAAGCGTCGCGCTCCGGCGTCTGGACGCCGCCGACGAAGCACCATTCCATCCCCTGCTTCATCGCGCTCACCACGCGGGGGAAGGGCACGACCAGGGTCTGATGCGTGTAGTCGGCGAGATGGCCCATCAGGAGGTGGCGGACCTGATCGAAGATGCCGGTGTCGGCCTCAGGACCACCGGTGATCATGTACGGCGCCGCGTCGTAGCGGGTCCACGTCACCTGCTTCGGGGGACCCGGTTCCTCGGCCCGTGCGCCGGCCATCATCGCCAGGAGGGCGGTGACGGCCCACGCGACCGGCACGAAGGCGTGCCTCGCGCGGAACCGGGAGAGCGGGTTCGCTCGGCCCATCAACCGCGATGCTCCGCCGGCAGCGGGAACGGGATCGTCGCCGACGCGTCCGAGCGGTCTCCGCATCGGCAGAACAAGCCTTCCCCCATCGCCCGTATCCCGGCCCGCTTCCCGGGATTCATGCCCGAGGGATGTTCACCAACCCGTTAACGATGGCTCATGAAACCAACGAGAATCATGTATTCGCTCGATGATAAATCTCAGGATCGATATCTTGTTGGTCGCGTACGCCTAAATTCGAAGGATGTATTCCGTGAATGAAAATATGATTCGGATGTCTGCGCCGTGGATAACTGCTTATACTTGATGATCATAGGTTCATTTGCGATGTGATTCGTTGAAAGGAGCGTGAAGCGTGGAACGATTTCCTGGATGAACGGCCATACACGGCCGCGCGCCGACCGGGTGCGGGACCTTGCGGAAACCCGGCCGGCGGCACAGGACCTCGTCTGGTCCCGCTCGTGCTTTCCGAACCGTCGGGACGCGCGGGAGGAAGCGGGACGACATGCGGGACGACGCGACACGTGTGGACAACCGGGATCGGGTGGGCTCGATCTGCCGCTCCCTGCGCCGGGCGATCGTCGAACGGGCGATCATGCCGGGCGACCGGCTGCCGGAGGATGCCCTGGGCGAGCGCTTCGGCGTCAGCCGCACCATCGCGCGCCAGGCCCTCGGGCAGCTGGCGGGGGAGGGGCTGGTGGAATTGCGGCGCAACCGCATCGCCGTGGTGGCGACCCCGAGCTGGGCGGAGGCGCGCGACACCTTCGACGTGCGCATCAGCCTGGAGCGCCTCGTGGTCGCCCGCCTCGCCGGGCGTCTCACCGAAGCGCATCAGGCCGCGCTGCATGCCCATATCGGCCGCGAGGAGGCGGCGCAGGGCGGCGCGGACGGCGCCTCGATCCGCCTCGCCACCGAGTTTCACCTGCTGCTCGCGCAGATGACCGGCAGCCCCGTGCTGGAGCGCTACGTGGCCGAGCTCGGCTACCGCTGCGCCCTCGTGCTCTCGCTCTACAGCCGGCCGCATTCGGCGGAATGCGGGGTCGCCGAGCACCGCGCCCTGGTCGCCGCCCTGATCGCGGGCGAACCCGAGCGGGCCATGGCGCTGATGGACCACCACCTCGACGCGGTGGCCGAGCGGGCGCGGATCGTCGCGACCCCACCGCGGGAGCGCGACCTCGGCCGCCTGCTCGCGCCCTATATCGAGCCCGTGGGCGGCTGAGCGCGCCTTACGTGTTCAGACCGTGCTGGCTGAGGATGCGCTCGGCGCTGTCGTTCCAGACCTCCATGGTGACGATCAGGCCGTCGCGCACCGTGAACCGGTCGACGTAGCGGTTGCCCTCGAAGGGCGTTCCGTCCGGCCATTCGCCGTAGAGCGTGCCGAGGCTGTAGACCGTGGTGATGCCGTCGCCCGGCACCACGTCGAGGCGCTCCATGCGCTTCTTCACCCAGGCGTAGCGTCCGGCGTTGAAGGCCGTGACCTCGCGGGGGTGGCCGAAGGTGCGCCCGCCCGTGAACACGATGGTGATGCCCGGTGCCATGTAGGTCGCCGCCCGGTCGGGGTCGGGCACCATCGAGGCTTCCAGATAGGCGGTGACGTTGGCGGCGTCGCGGGCGGTGGTGTCGTCGGGCTGCGCTGAGGAATCGGTCATCGGGACTCTCCGGTTTTGCGCTTCCCTGCCGCAAACGGCGGGCAAGTGCATGCAACAAGTGTATGCACTTTGGCGCGTCGTGAGGCAGTGGGTTGGCGCGGGCCGGCATTTTGCCAGCAAGTTCAAGGCCGAAGCCGCTGGCACGGGGGTTGCGGTCAGGCGGGCTATGATCTGCCGGAGAGCCCCCATGCGCACGCGACCGACGCCGCACCTGACCCGCCGCCTCGCCCTGGGCGCCTGCCTGCTCCTCGGCCTGCCGCTCATGGCCCGGGCTCGGGCCGAGGAGCCGATCCGCATCGGCCTCGTGACGGCGCTGAGCGGGCAGTCGGCGAAGTCCGGGGAGGCGATCTCGCGCGGCATCGGGCTCGCGATCGACGAGATCAACGCCGGCGGCGGCGTGCTCGGGCGGCCCCTGGAACTGGTGGCGCGGGACGACGAGGCCAACCCGTCGAAGGGCGTGCTCGCCGCCCGCGAGCTGATCCAGCGGGTCGGCGTGGTGGCGCTGGTCGGCGGCCTCGACACGCCGGTCTCGATGGCGCTGGTGCCCATCGCCAACCAGATGAAGGTGCCCTTCCTCGGCCCCTGGGCCGCCGGCACCGGCATCACCCGCAACGGGGCCGCCGACAACTACGCCTTCCGGGTCTCGGCCGTGGATGCCCTGGTCGACGAGGCGCTGGTCGCCTACGCGGTGAAGACGCACGGGGCGAAGAAGCCCGGGATGATCCTGGTCAACAACGCCTGGGGCGAGTCGAACCAGCAGGGCCTGACCGCGGCGCTGAAGGCCGCCAACCTGCCCGCCGCCGGCGTCGAGAAGTACGAGGCCGCCGACCTCGACATGGTGCCCCAGCTGACCCGCCTGCGGGAGGCCGGCGCCGACACCCTGTTCCTCGTCGGCAATGTCGGGCCCTCGGCCCAGGTCGTCAAATCCCTCGACCGGATGGGCTGGAGCGTGCCGGTGGTCTCGCACTGGGGCCCGGCCGGCGGGCGCTTCGACGAGCTCGCCGGGCCGAGCGCGGCCAAGGTCCACTTCATCCAGACCTTCACCTTCGCGGGCAATACGAGCCCCAAGGCGCTCGCCGTCCTCGACGCCCTCAAGAAGAAGTACCCGGCGATCAAGTCGATGGCCGACGTGACCCCGGCGGTGGGCATCGCCAACGCCTACGACGCCACCCACCTGCTCGCCCTGGCGATCAAGGCCGCCGGCTCCACCAAGGGGCCGGAAGTGCGCGACGGCTTCTACAAGGTCGCGGCCTATCCGGGCCTGATCAAGACCTACGACAAGCCCTTCGCGCCGGGCCAGCACGACGCCCTCGGGCCCCAGGACTACGTCTTCACCCGCTTCAAGGATGGCGAGATCGTCGCCGTCACGAACTGACGGAGCAGGGCCGATGCTCACCGGAACGCTCATCACCGGCCTCGGCCTCGGCAGCATGTACGGGCTCGTGGCGCTCGGCTTCCACATCACCTACGCGGTCTCCGGCACCGTGAACTTCGCGCAAGGGAGCGCCGTCACCCTCGGGGCGGTGCTGGGCTATACGCTCGGGGTGACCCTGGGCTGGCCGATGCCGGTGGCGATCCTCGGAGCGCTTCTCGGCTGCGCGTTCCTCGGCCTCACCGTCGAGCGGCTGCTGGTGCGGCCCTTCGTCGAGAAGGGCTCGGACGCGTGGCTGCTCGCCACTGTGGCGGGCGGCATCGTCCTCGACAACGCGATGCTGTTCACCTTCGGCAAGGAGCCCCGCAGCCTGCCCTCGTCGCTCGCGGTGTCGCCGGTGGAGATCCTCGGCACCGGCATCTACCCGCTCCAGCTCCTCATTCCGGTGGTCGGGCTCACGGTGGCAGTGGCGATCCAGACCCTGTTCCGCCGCACCGATCTCGGCCGGGTGCTGCTGGCGGTGGCGCAGAACGCCGACGCCGCGCGGCTGATGGGCATCGACGTCCGGCGCACGGTGGCCTGCGCCTTCGCGCTCTCGGCGCTGCTGGCCGGGGCCGCCGGCCTCCTCATCGCGCCGCTGTTTTCGGTCTCGGCCGAGATGGGGGCGCTGTTCGGGATCAAGGCCTTCGCGGTGGCGATCCTGGGCGGCATCGGCTCGGCCACCGGCGTGGTTCTGGCGGGCCTCCTCTACGGCCTCGTCGAGGCCGGCGTCACTGCGACCCTCGGCTCCACCTACACCCAGCTCGTGGTGTTCTCGGTGATCATCCTGGCCCTGGCCCTGCGCCCCGACGGGCTCCTCGGCCGCGCCGCGATCAACAAGGTCTGAGCCCGATGAACGCCCTGCGCGCCCCGGCGGCCGAACTCCTGAAGAGCATGCCGCTCACGATCCTCGCCCTCACCCTGGCGGGCCTCGCCCTGGTGGGGCTGACGGCGGGCTACAGCCACTTCGTCATCGCCCTGGTGGCCCTGACCACCGTGGCGGGGACAGGGCTGAACGTCCTCCTTGGCTTGACGGGGCTGATCTCCTTCGGGCATGCGGGCTTCTACGCCATCGGCGCCTATGCGAGCGCGATCCTCACCGGAGCCGGCCTGAGCTTCTGGCTCGCGCTGCCGGCCGCCGGCCTCGTCTCCGGGCTCGTCGGGGCCGGCCTCGCGGTGCCGGCCATGCGGGTGAAGGGCCCCTACCTCGCGATGGTCACCATCGCGTTCGGCTTCATCGTTGAGCACGCCCTGATCGAGGGCGGGTCGCTCACCGGCGGCCAGAACGGCCTCGTGGTCACCGCCGGGCCGAGCCTGTTCGGATTCCCCTTCGCGGAGCGCGAACTGGCCTTTCTCGCCGTGATCGGTGCGGGTCTCAGCCTCTACGGCTTCCACCGCCTCGCCCGCAGCCGCCTCGGCCGGGCGATGCGGGCGGTGCGCGACGCCGACGTGGCGGCCGCCTCCCTGGGTTTCGATCCGGTACGGGTGAAGACCCTGGCCTTCGCGATCTCGGCGGCGCTGACGGGCCTCGCCGGGGCGGTGCTGCCGCCGCTCATGCTCTTCATCGCCCCGAGCTCGTTTCCCTTCGCGCAGTCGATCCTGTTCGTGCTCTCCGTGGTGGTCGGCGGCGCCGGCACCGTGCTCGGGCCGCTCTTCGGCGCCCTCGTCACCGTGCTGTTGCCCGAGACGCTTGCCGGGCTCGCCGAGTACCGGCTGCTGTTCTTCGGCCTCGCCACCCTGGTGGTGCTCTGGCTGGTGCCCTCGGGCATCGTCGGCAGCGCGGCCCGGCTGCTGCCGCGGGCGCGGACCGGCGCCCTGCTGCCGGCGATGGATTACGCCCGGCTCATCGGGCAGCGCGGAGCCGAGGCCCTGGTGGTCGAGGGCATCGGCATCAGCTTCGGCGGCATCCGCGCGGCCGAGGGCGTCTCGGTCACGGCGCAGACCGGGGCGGTGACGAGCCTGATCGGGCCCAACGGCGCCGGCAAGACCACCGTGCTGAACATGGTTTCGGGCTTCTACCGACCGCAGGCCGGGGCAATCCGCCTCGGCGGCCGCGATCTCGCCGGTGCCCCGGCCCACGCCATCGCCCGGGCCGGCATTGCCCGCACCTACCAGACCACGCGCCTGTTCGGCTCGCTGAGCGTCCTCGACAACGTCGCCCTCGCGTTCGAGCCCGGCCGCCTCCGGCGCCGCTCCGGCGGGCAGGACCGCGCCGCCGCCGCCGCCCTGCTGGCTTTCGTCGGCTATGCCGGCGACCTCGACCGGCCGGCGGCGGAACTGCCCCATGTCGACTGCCGCCTCGTGGAGATCGCCCGGGCGCTGGCCGGCCGCCCGCGCATCCTGCTCCTCGACGAGCCCGCCGCCGGCCTGACCCGGGCCGACACCGACGCGCTCGGCGGTCTCCTGCGCCGGATCGCCGGGCAGGGCATCGCCGTGGTGCTGGTGGAGCACGACATGCCCCTGGTGATGGGCGTCTCCGACGCGATCCTGGTCATGGATGCCGGGCGGCCGATCGCCTACGGGAACCCGGCCGCGATCCGCCGCGACCCGGCGGTGATCCGCGCCTATCTCGGCGGCGCCGACACGCCCGCCCGGCCCCGCGCGGCCGCCTGGACGCCGCGCGCCGACGCGGTGCTCTCCACCCTGGGCCTCACCGCCGGCTACGGCGCCGCCCCGGTCCTCGACCGCGTCGCCATCCAGGTCCGCCCCGGCGAGACCGT
The DNA here is from genome assembly GCF_022829285.1 of Methylobacterium sp. J-078. Classification (GTDB taxonomy): domain Bacteria; phylum Pseudomonadota; class Alphaproteobacteria; order Rhizobiales; family Beijerinckiaceae; genus Methylobacterium. Next base: position 21,008 of record NZ_JAKSYI010000060.1, on the reverse strand, counting down.
GGCGCTGCTCGGCGCCAACGGCGCCGGCAAGTCGACGACCATGCGGGCCCTCGCCGGCTTGCTCCGGCCGGTCACCGGCGGGATCGTGCTGGAGGACCGCGCCATCGCGCACCTGCCCGCCCACACCATCGCCCGCCTCGGCCTCGCCCTGGTGCCCGAGGGCCGGCAGGTGTTTCCCGAACTCACCGTGATCGAGAACATCCGCCTCGGGGCCCATGGCCGCGCGGCGCCGATCGACCCGGCCGAGATCGAGGCGCTGCTCACCCGCTTTCCGCGCCTGCGCGACCGGGCGACGAGCCGGGCCGGGCTGCTCTCGGGGGGCGAGCAGCAGATGCTGGCCATCGCCCGCGGGATGATGGCGCACCCGCGCATCCTCCTCCTCGACGAGCCCTCCCTCGGCCTGGCGCCCGCGATGATCAACGCCCTCTACGCCGTGGTCGCGGACCTGCGCGACCAGGGCGTCACCATCCTGATCGTCGACCAGATGGCGGCCCTGGCCCTGACGGTGGCCGATCGCGGCTACGTGCTGGAGCAGGGCCGCGTCGTCACCGCCGGGACGGCCGCCGAACTCAGCGCCGATGCCGGCCTGGAGGCCGCCTATCTCGGCGCCGCCTGAGGGCGCTCAACCCGGCGCGGCGGCGGAGGCTTCGCGCAGCAGCGCCTCGGCGCGGTCCCGGGCGCGCGCCCAGCGCCGGCATTCGCGGCGCGCATCCGACAGGGCGCGATGCTCCGGGGCCGGATCGACCCGCGATTCCTGACGCAGCGTGGCCATGAGCTTGCCCGCCAGGGCGTCGCGCGCCGTCGGGGCGATGCCGCCCGTCGCGAGCACGTCGAGGATCGCGCGGCGCTGCGCCTCCACCGTCGCCTTCAGCCGCAGGGCGTGGCGCGGCAGTCCGGCCGCGCGCAGGAGCCGGCTCAACCACTGCCCGTCCCAGGAGGGGGCCGAGGCGTAGAGGGCGACGTCGCGCAAGGTTGTCAGCATGTGCAGCGCCACCCAGTCGTGGGCCACGCCCTCCCGCACCAGACGCTCCCGGGCGAGCCCGTGGACCGCCTCGGCCTCGGGCGCCCAGTCGGTCCAGCCTGGGGCCGGACGGATGAGGAAGCTCTCCGAACCGCCCTCGGCAAACACCCACGCGACCTCGATCGGGTAGCTGGTCCTGGCGAGCGAGGACGCCTCGAAATCCAGGAAGGCGATGCGGCTCAACGACGGACCCTCGGGGTGGAAACCGGCTCGGGATGGGAAAAGAAGCGATGCCGGGCAACAAACCCGCGCAAAGCCGAGTTCCGGCTTCGACGAACCGCGAAGGACCCCGGGTGAGCGACGCAACACCGATCTCGATGCCCGTGCGCGGGACGCGCCGCTGGCTCGCCGATTCCGCCCCCATCCCGCTCACGCGCTTCCCCCCCGCAAGACCCGTCGCCCATATCGGCCGGATCTCGGCAGCCCTGGCCGCGCCGCATCCGGCGCTCTGGGGCCTTGCCCTGGCGGTGGCCGTCCTCGACGCGGTGTGGCTGCGCCGCGCCGGGATCGCCCTGGCGCCGTTCGGCTTCAGCGTGGCGGCGGCGCTGGTGGCGGCGCTCCTCGCCCTCGCCACCCTGTTCGGCCCCGTCCTGTCCGAGCCGAAGCTGCGGGCGATGGCGCTGGCGAGCGCCGCGCTCGTCGCCGTGACCGTGCCGCTCGCGGTGCTGCACTATCTGACCGCCACCTGGGCCTTGCCGCTGGCCGATGCGCGGCTGGCGCGGGCCGAGGCTGCGCTGGGCTTCGACTGGCCGGGCTACCGCGCGGTCCTCCAGGCGCATCCGCGCCTCGCCTGGTGGCTGGCCCTCGCCTACCACACCAGCGGCCCGCAGGTCGGCCTCACGGTGATCGCGCTCAGCGCGACCCTTCGGGTCGGCCGGCTCTGGGCCTATGTGCGGATGTTCGCGGTGCTCCTCCTCGCGGTCGTGCTGGTCGCCGCCCTGGTGCCGGCGGCCGGGCCCTTCGTGCATTATGGCCTCGCCACCGTGCCGGACGGCTCGATCGAGACCCTGGGCGCCCTCTGGCACCTCGACGCCCTGGAGCACCTGCGCGCCGGCACCCTGCGCGTCCTGGCCCTGGAGGACATCCGCGGCCTCGTCACGTTCCCGTCGTTCCATGTCTGCCTCGCGGTGCTGACCGCCTGGGCGCTGGCACCGATCCCGATCCTCGGCCCCCTGGCGATCGCCCTCAACGCCGTCGTCATCGTGGCGACCCTGGGGGCCGGCGGGCACTACCTGCCCGACCTGCTCGCCGGCTTCGTGCTCTCGGTCACGGTCATCGGCGGGCGTGCGATCCTGCGGGGGCGCCGCGCCCGAACCGACCTCGCGCGGGTCGCGTTATCCGGGAGGAGCGGCTGGCACGCCGAGCGCTGAGGCCGCCGTTGCCACGAGAGCCGGCATGATTTGCGTTCGGCTGCGCGGTACCCCACCTCGTGGTCAGAGCCGCCCGCCGCGCCGCATACGGGACCCAAGCCCTCGATGACAGCCGCCATCCCCTTCGCCAACACCTATGCCCGCCTGCCGGAGCACTTCTTCGCGTCGGTCGATCCCACGCCCGTGGCGGCGCCGCGCCTGATCCGGGTCAACCGGGACCTCGCCGCGGAACTCGGGATCGACGCCGCCTGGCTCGAGAGCCCCGAGGGCGTCGCCGTGCTGGCGGGCAACCGGGTGCCGGAGGGCGCCGAGCCCCTGGCGATGGCCTATGCGGGCCACCAGTTCGGCAACCGCGTGCCCCAACTCGGCGACGGCCGGGCGATCCTCCTCGGCGAGGTCGTCGGCCGCGACGGTCTGCGCCGCGATATCCAGCTGAAAGGTTCGGGCCCGACGCCGTTCTCCCGGCGGGGCGACGGTCGCGCCGCCCTCGGGCCGGTCCTGCGCGAATACATCGTCAGCGAGGCCATGACGGCGCTCGGCATCCCCAGCACCCGCGCCCTGGCGGCGGTGCTCACGGGGGATTCGGTGATGCGCGAGACGGTTCTGCCCGGCGGGGTCCTGACCCGGGTCGCCACCAGCCATATCCGCGTCGGCACCTTCCAGTACTTCGCCATGCGGGGCGACGTGGACGGCGTCCGGGCGCTGGCCGACCACGTCATCGGCCGGCACGACCCGGATCTGGCGGAGGCCCCGAACCCCTACGCCGCCTTGCTGACCCGGGTGGTGGAGCGGCAGGCCGACCTCGTCGCGCGCTGGCTCCTCGTGGGCTTCATCCACGGGGTGATGAACACCGACAATTGCGCGGTCTCCGGCGAGACCATCGATTTCGGGCCCTGCGCCTTCCTCGACGCCTACGAGCCCTCCGCCGTGTTCAGCGCCATCGACGAGTACGGCCGCTACGCCTACGGCAACCAGCCGGGCATCCTGCACTGGAACCTGACCCGGTTCGCCGAGGCGCTCCTGCCCCTGCTGGCACACGAGGCCGAGGCGGGCATCGCCGTGGCGCAGGATTGCCTCGCCGCCTTCGGCCCCCGGTTCGAGGCGGCCTATTACGGCGGCCTACGTGCCAAGCTCGGCCTCACGACGGAGCGGGACGCGGACGGCGACCTCGGCCGCGCCCTGCTGGAGGCGATGCAGGCCGGGGGCGCCGATTTCACCCTGACCTTCCGGCGGCTCGGGCAGGCCGCCCTCGGTCCGGAAGGCGACGCGGCCGTGCGCGCGCTTTTCGCCGACCCGGGCCTGTACGACGCCTGGGCGACCCGCTGGCGGGCGCGGCTCGCCGCCGAGCCGCTGGACCCGGCCGCGCGCCGGGCGGCGATGGACGGGGTCAACCCGGCCTTCATCCCGCGCAACCACCGGGTCGAAGCGGTGATCCAGGCGGCGATCGCCCGCGACGACTTCGCGCCCTTCCACGAACTCGTGACGGTTCTGGCCCGACCTTACGACGACCAGCCCGCCTTCGCGGCCTATGCCGAGCCGCCCCAGCCGCACGAGCGGGTGCTGCAGACGTTCTGCGGCACCTGACGGCATAGAACCGGCGCGGGCGGCCTGGCGAGGGGGACACGCGATACCGTGACGGGCAGGATCGGGGAGGACCCGGCCGAACCGCTGGAGCGACCGGGCACCGAGAGGGCCGAGCCGGCCGTGCCTGCGATCGACAGTGCCCGCCTAACTCACAGGTGCGGCTTGCAAACGCTTTGGTATACCGTATTCCATGGATGCGTTAGCCCAAGCGGACAGGTGCCCCGATGAGCCAGATCGTGAAGCCGGATCGCCCGATCTGGCCGCCCGTACCCGAGACGACCGTTCCACCCCAGCCGCAGGCACCCCATACCGAGCCTCGGGTAGCGCCGGCCGAATCGAAGGATCGTGACGCCGCCCTGCACGACGCTCTGCTGGCCGAAAGCGACGCCAAGGCCGGTCTCAGTGCCTTCGAGGGGTTCGGCTCCTTCTCGGGATGAACGCTTCCCATCGGGTCGCATCCGGCGCGGTGAAGTCTGCGAACCCTGCACCGCCCCGGACATCGCGGTCGCGGCGAAGGACCCCGAGCTCAGGCCGCGGGCGTCACGGCCTCATCCTGCGTTGCCTCGGCGCCCTCGCGCCACGAGACCGCGAAGAGCTGCATGTCGCGCGTGTCCGCGCAGTCCGAGGGGGGCATGTCGGCGAGGTGTAGGCGCGCGCGGACGGCCGGGCTGAGCAGCCGGACGAGATCGCACGACCCCGCGAGCGTCAGGTTCGCCGCCTTCGCCCGGGCCTCGATCCGGGCGAGGCGGTTCATCGCCGTCCCCAGCACCGTGAACTCGGCCCGGTGGCCGTCGTCGAAGACGCCGACCAGCACCTCGCCCGCATGGAGCGCCATGGTGATGCGCAGGAGCGGCCGGCCCTCGCCGCGGCGCTCGGCGTTGAGCCGCTCGAGACGCGTCGCGATGGTCCGGGTGCAGGTCAGGGCCGCTTCGGCCTGGGCCTGCGGCCGCCCGACGATGAACTGGGCCAGGATGCCGTCGCCCACGTACTTGTCGACGATGCCCCCGTGCTCCGTCACCGCCACGTGGGTCAGGGCCCGCACGTCGAGCAGCGCCCGCACCACCTCCTCCTGCGAATGCTCCCGCGAGAAGGCCGAGAACCCCCTCAGGTCCAGGCCGAACAGGCAGGCGTGGCGGGACTGGACCCCGCCGAGGCCGCCGCCGGTCTCCGCCAACTCGCCCGCCACCCGGCTGGGCACGAAGCGGGCGAGGCTGGCGCGCTCCCGCTCCATGCGCAGGGCCGTGCTCACCGCCGACCGCAGGCGCCGGACCCCGTCGATGACCACGAGGCTCGCGGCCGCGAAGGTCAGGAGGCCGGTCACCTCCTCCTCGAGGGTGACGTAGGGGCCGAGGAGCGCGTGGTCGGGCTCCAGGAACGCCAGCAGGATGGTGCCGCCCCAGGCAAGGCTCACGAGCCCCGAGAACACGACCGTGTGCCAGACCCGCATGCTGAGACCCGTCTGCAGCAGCAGGAGAAAGGCCGGCAGCCGGCTCACCGCCGTCGCGGTCTCCTCCGTCTCCACCGCGCCGACCAGGATGTGCTCGACGACGAGGAACAGGGCCACGCCGGCATTCAGCAGGGTCGCGCTCCAGGTCAGCCACGCATTCGTGCGTTCCGTGCGCCCGTCCCGATGGGCGGCGCGCCAATCGGCGAGGGCGAGCCCCAGGGACACCACGGCGTAGACCCCGAGCCCGACCCAGTGGTGGATGGAGTGGTTCGAGCCGTCGTAGCCCTGGGCGGTGGCCAGCAGCACCAGAACGATGACGAGGTGCAGGACGAGGGAGCGGCGCCCCGACGCGAGCTGAAGGCGATTCAGGACCGTGGAATCACCCGCGTTCGGACGGCGGCGGGAAGGGATACGCATGACGGGGGCGATCGATCAGGGTGGGGCGGCGCCTTAGCACGCCGCGCCGGCCGGGCACATGCTTCCGGGCACACGTTTCAAAGCGCGCCCTCGCGGATGGCGCCGGGGTCGGCCAGCGCGTGCAGCAGGCGCGCGGCGCTGTGGGCGAAGCGCAGGGTCACGGCCTTGCGGCGGGGGCCGCTCAAGGGGTGATCGGCGGGGTCGCGCAGGATCGCGGCCCCGAAGGCGTCGGCGACGATCAGGCCGGCCTCGTCCGGGGTCAGGGTGGTGGAGAGCGTCTCGGGGATCGCGAAGTAGAAGCGGTCGCAGTAATCCCGGTAATCCGGCCATTTCCGGTCGGCCCGAAAATCCGCCACGCTCGACTTGATCTCCACGATGGTGAGGCGACCGGCCGGGCACAGGGCGATGACGTCGGCACGCCGGCCGTTGGCCAGGGAAAATTCCGGGATGGTGACGTGACCGAGTTCGGCGAAGAGCCGCCGGACGCCGCGCTGGACCTGGAGCGCGGTGGCCGATTGGCGCCGGTCGGGCGGGAGGATGACGTTCGCGAGGGCTGCTGACATACGGCTCCGGTCGGTCGTGCGATCTGTTCCGAATCGGGATCGCGCCCAGCAAACCAGCCGGCGCCCGCCTTGTCACCTGCGACCCCGTTGCGCGTGCGCCGCCCGCATGCTCCGATCGCTTCGGACCCGGAAGGAGGGAGCCCTGCTGGAGGAGCGAGCCGAGGCGCGGGGCGGCAACCGCGCCACCGAGATCGGCCGTGTCACCCGCGATCTGCGCCGCCTGGAAGCCCTGGTCGCGCGCCGGCGCCTGCGGGTGCGGCTCCTGCGGACCCTGCGCGGCGGTCTCGGCGCGGGTGCGACGCTGGCGGCCCTGATCAAGCTGAAGGTCGCGGGCTCGCTCGCGGTGAAGCTCGGGCTCGCGGCGCTGGTGGGGCTCGGGCTCGCCTGGCCCTTCGTCGTCCTCGCGGTCATCTTTCTCGCGGGGCTCGTGCTGTCGATCCTGAGCCTGTTCGGGGAGGGCTCCGTCGCGTGCCCGGACGGGGATTGCGATTGCGGATGCGACCGGCGGGAGGCCCGCGCCGAGCGCCTCCGGCAGCTGATCGCCCGGCGCCGGGACTGGCTCGCCGAGCCTGTCGGCCCCGCCCCGGGCCGGCGAACGGCCGCGGCTCAGCCCTTGAAGTAGCTCAGGATGCCGGCGCCCGGCGCCAGCATGAGGAAGGACCAGGCGAGCGCCGACGTCACGTTGGCGATCTGGAAGGGCAGGCGCTTGACTCCGAAGATACCGGCGATCAGCGGCACCACGGCCCGGGCGGGCCCGATGAAGCGGCCGATCACGATCCCGCCAGCCCCCCATTTGCGGCAGAATTCCTCCGCGCGGGCGAAGATGGCGGGGTAGCGCCGCATCGGCCACATCTGCTTGGCGCCCTCCTTGTAGTGGTGCCCGAACTCGTAGGAGGCCCAATCGCCGAGCGCCGCGCCCAGGGCGCCTGCGAGCATCACGGGCCAGAACGGAATGCCGATCGCCCCCATCAGCGCGCCGATGCCGAGAAGCAGCACGGTCGCGGGCACCAGCAGCGACAGGAAGGCCAGCGATTCGCAGAAGGCGAGCACGCCCACGATGAGCGGTGTCCAGCCCTGGTGCGCCTCCACGAAGGCGAGGGTGCTGGCGCGGAGGGCTTCGAAATCCATGGGGCTCGCTTGTCGGCTCGGGCTGCCACGCTGTGGCCGAGGCCGCGCCCCGGGGCAAGAGCAGGACGTTCGCAACCGGCGGGCCCGAATGGTCGCCACCGGCGGGGCCGAGCGCCCGGCCGCGCGCGAGGACGGGGTGCGACGGCGGGCAAAACTGGGTTAAGCCCTGGACCCGATCGCCCATCGCCACCGGAGACCCGGCTTGAACATCCTCTCGATCCAGTCGCACGTCGCCTTCGGCCATGTCGGCAACACCTCGGCGGTGTTCCCGATGCAGCGCCTGGGCGTCGAGGTCTGGGCGATTCACACGGTGCAGTTCTCCAACCACACCGGCTACGGCGCCTGGCGCGGGCGGGTCTTCGACGGGCCGGCCATCGAGGAACTCGTCGCGGGCATCGCGGAGCGCGGCGTGCTCGGCACCTGCGACGGGGTGCTGTCGGGCTACATGGGCTCGGCCGATATCGGCACCGCCATCGTGGCGGCGGTGGCCTCCGTACGGGCCCTCAACCCGAAGGCGCTCTATGCCTGCGATCCGGTGATGGGCGATGTGGGCCGGGGCTTCTACGTGCGACCCGGGATTCCCGAATTCCTGCGCGCGCAGGCCGTGCCGGCCGCCGACATCGTCACGCCGAACCAGTTCGAGCTGAACTGGCTCTCGGGCCTGCCCACCGGCACCCTGGCGGAGACCAAGCGGGCTGTGGCCTCGGTGCAGGCGCTCGGCCCCCGCGTCGTCCTCGTCACCTCCCTGATCACCGACGACACGCCCGCCGACGCCATCGACCTCATGGCCGGGGAGGGCGGTGCGTTCTGGCGCCTGCGCACGCCGCGCCTGCACCTCGACGTGAACGGCGCCGGGGACGCCATCGCGGCGCTCTTCCTCGTGCATTACGCCCGTACCGGCTCGGCCGCCCTGGCGCTCGGCATGGCCGGCGCCTCGGTCTACGGCCTGCTGCGGCGTACGCTGGAGGCGGGATCGCGCGAGATCCTCACGGTGGCGGCCCAGGACGAGTTCGTCGCGCCGAGCGAGACGTTCCCCGTGGAGACGGTCTAAGGTCCGGGCCTCGTCAGCCTGGAGACACCGCCCATGCCGCGCCGCTTCGTGACCCTCGACGTGTTCACCGACACCGCGCTCACCGGCAATCCCCTCGCCGTGGTGCTGGACGCCGAGGGACTCGACACGGGCGCGATGCAGGCGCTGGCCGCCGAGTTCAACCTCTCCGAGACGGTGTTCGTACTGCCCCCCGAGGCGGAGCGTCACCGGGCGCGGCTGCGGATCTTCACGCCCGCCGCCGAACTCCCCTTCGCAGGGCATCCCACCCTCGGCACCGCCGTGCTCCTGGCGCTCCGCGACCGGCGGGCGGGCCTCACGGACGCCCTGGCCTTCGGCCTGGAGACCGCGCTCGGCACCCTCGCCTGCGTGGTCGAGCCCGGTGAGGGACGCGGCACCGGGCGCTTCAAGATGCCGGTCCTGCCGGAATTCCTCGGGCCGGGCCCGGAGCCGGAGGCGATCGCCGCCGCCCTCGGCCTGGAGGCGGCCGAGATCGGCTTTCGCCGCCACGCCCCGAGCCGCCACCGCGCGGGTCCGAGCTTCCTGTTCGTGCCGCTGGCGAGCCGCGAGGTCCTCGACCGGGCCCGCGTGGTCCCGTCCGCCCTCGACGACCTCGGCGAACCGGCGGCGCTCTACTGCTATACCCCCGATCCGGACGGGTCGGGGCAGCACTACCAGGCCCGGATGTTCGCGCCGCATCTCGGCGTCGCCGAGGACCCGGCGACCGGCTCGGCGGCGGCGGCCTTCTCCGGGGTGATGATGCAGTTCGAGCCCCTCGGCGACGGCGAACACGACATCGTCCTGCGCCAGGGCGTCGCCATGGGCCGCCCGAGCATCATCGGGGTGCAGGTCTGCATCGGCGCGGGCGCCCTGCGCTCGGTGGAGATCAGCGGCGCCGCCGTCCTGGTGAGCGAGGGCAGCCTGCTTGTCTGACGGCTTCACGCTGACGCCGATCCGCCACCTCGACGCCCGGCTGGTGACCCACGACTGGACCTGGGCGAAGGCCAACGCCGCCGCCATCGCGACGCATTGGGACCGGCGGCGCGCGGCGGCGCCAAAGATGTTCGACGGGTGCGTCCTCCTCGCCTGCGCCTGCCGGATCGAGGGGGATGTCTGCCGGATCGACCTGTTCGAGACCCGCTTCTCGCGCTTCATCGCCTTCCGGGATGCCGGCTCGCCGGACCCGACCGTCTTCAACGCGTTCGCGGCGGTGGTGCCCTGGACCTCGGACGGCGCCGCGCTTCTCGGCATCATGGGCGGTCACACCGCGAATGCCGGACAGGCCTACTTCCCCTGCGGGACGCCGGACCGGCAGGACATCCGGCCGGGCGGGCGCGTGGACCTCGCCGGCAGCGCGGCCCGGGAATTCCTGGAGGAGACCGGTATCGGCCTGGCTGCCGACGCCCCCGAGGCATGGGTGCTGCTCGCCGGGCGGAGCCAGCGCGCCTTCCTGCGCCCGGTGCGCTTTCCCGACGACGCACAGGCCCTCCTCGCCCGCATGGAGGCGCATCGCCGCGCGGAAGCGGTGCCGGAACTCGCCGGATTTCTGGCGACCCGGGGGCCGGACGACATCGATGGCGCCCGGATGCCCGGCTTCGTGCGAGCCTACCTCGCCGACGCCTTCGCGGCCGCCTACGGGTAGCCGTAGCGGGCCTTGGCGGCGGCGAGGAGGCCGAGGGCCTCGCGCTCGCGTCCGCCCTGGCAGACGCTCGCGGCATTGCGCAGGTCGGCGCTGAAGCGCTCCCCCACCGGCGCGTTCAGGTTGCCCGTGGCGACGTCGCTGTCCACCACGGCCTGCGTCCGGGCGATGGCCGGGCCGCAGCCGCTGCCCTGGGGCAGGGGGGCGACGACCACGGGTGCCGCCGCGACGGCGGCGGGCGGGGCCGAGGCCTTCGGCGTGCAGGCGCCGAGCAGGGCAGCGGCGAGAAGGGCGGCGGCGAGGCTGGCGCGGGACACGGCGACTCCTGACGGCACGGGGCGCTGTGCATACGGCACAGCTTGATCCGCGCTGTTTCTGCGCCGCGCCGCAATGCGGGTCAATCGCGGCTTCGCCCGTCGTCTGTGCGCGCCGCCGGAGGGCTACGGGAAGCCCTCCGGCGGCCATGCAGCGCTGGCGCGCCTTACTTCGCCTTGTCGGCGATCGCCTTGAGGCCCGAATCGTAGATGCCCGAGATGGCGTCGACCGCGACCGCGTCCGGGGCGCCCTTGGCCTTGAAGCTGCCGGTCCAATTCACGGTCGAGCCCGAACCCTTCGGCACCACCGAGAGGGTGGAACTGTAGTCGCTCACCGGCAGCGGGCCGGAGACGATGGCGTAGGTGTAGCTCATGGCCTTGTCGTCGCGCTTGGTCTGGGACTCGACGATGGTGCCGCCGCCCTTGAGGCTCAGCGTCCGCAGGGTCTTACCGCCGTCCTGGGACAGGACGCACTTCTCGATCGCCGGGTGCCACTGGCCGATGCCGCAGAAATCGCCGATCGTCGCCCAGACCTTGGCGGGGGGCGCGGCGACGTCGATGGTCTTGGCGGCATCGAGGGCAAGCACCGGCGCCGTTCCGGCAAGCAGGGCAAGGGTAGGCAGCGCGAGGGTGCGCGACAGCATCCGCGACATGATGGGTGTTCCTTCCAGATTTTTTCTTGGGTGGACGGACTGATTTCGCCGTCGGACCGTGCAAGGTCCTCCGCCCAAGTTAGGCGGCGATCGCCCGACGGCAATGCGCCGCGCCGGTCGATGCGACCGGATGGTGCCGCAGGGCCTGCGGGCCGGACGCCTCAGGTCGCGCAGGCATAGGCGTCGCCGTTGCCCCGCACATCCACCGTGTATTCCCGGAACGTCGTGCTCGAACCTATCAGATACTGTGCGATGAGTTTGGGAAGGAACGGCTTGTAGGTGATCGTCAGGTAGGCGAGCGCGCCAGCATCCTTGTCCTTGAGCACGGCCAGGGCCGAAGTCTGCATGTCGCTTTCCAGATAGGTCATGTTGCCCGGGCACATGCGGATCACGTCTCCGACCCGCTGGATCGAGGCCATCCCGAACGTGACGTCGGGAAAGTTCACCAGCACGTTCGGTATCCGGTCCTTGAGCAGGTTCATGGTCGCGGTGACGCAATCGGTGCCGCGCCAGGCGAGCAGTGTGTTGGTCGTCGTGTTGGCGGGGCAGGATGTCAGCGCATGTGCCAGCAGGGTCGAGGCGCGCTCGGCGTCCCGCTTGGCGTAGAACATGATGCTGAAATCGAGCACGACGGCGAACAGCGCCAGCAGGACCGTGCTGATCAGGGCAAATTCCACCGCAACGGCGCCCTCGCGCGCCGACCGGAACGCGAGCGCTGTGCGGACGCTTCGGGGGGGCAAGACCTTGCTCATCAAGACCGTGCTCATAGGGTGGGGCGCCGGAACAAGACCGATGCCTTCACGGTCAGCGTTGGGAACATCGGGAGGAAGTTGATGACGTTGGATGAGCCGCGCAGCACCAGAACGTCGTTCGTCGAGCCGGGATCGAAGGTGGTTCCCGTTATGGCCGTCGCACTCGTGGCGACATTGGAGAGCGGCTGCATTTCCAGTTTGATCGTGCTGAGGCAGGTATCGACGAAAGCCGTCTTGTTGCAGACAATGGTCTTGTAGGCGTCCTTCTGGCCGAGCAGCAGCACAGTCTCCGGATTGGCTGCGGACTGGTAGAGTGCGTCGCTGAGCGTACCGCGCATGATGTGGAAGCAGAAGTATTGCAGGATTGCGAGCACGATCAAGAAGAACGGCAGGCAGAGCAGGCTGAACTCGACCGCCGTCGCCCCGCCGGACGCGGCGCCGAAGCGCCGGATCAGGCCCTCGCCTGCCCGACCAGCGGCTCCGCGTTCGCGTCTCACGGGCATGTGCCCTCGCAGATCCGGAGGTAGTCGATCAGCCCGCCGTAGGTGTCCTGCCTGCCGCCCGCCCGCCAGCTAATGCGGTAGCTGCCTTTGCGTAGGACCGTGAAGCTGATCTTCCGCTCGATCCACGGGTTGGCCCAGATGCAGGCATCGACGAGGTTGGACGACGTGAAGAGCGTGTCTGACGCGCCATCAACATAGACCTCGATCCGGAACGTTTGTCCGTCGGCCACTGCTTGCCGGACCGTCGATTCCCTGGTGGCGCGATCGGCGAAGTCGTCCCGGGCCGAGCCTTTCGCCTTGGTCAGGTCCGAGCAGATCGGCTGCGTACCGTAACCTTGTACGTTGATGTAACCCTGCCGGGCCACGTACCAGTACCGGATCTCGTTGACGCCGGCATTGAGGTCCACCGTCCGCGTCATCGCGGAGTTGGATTGGCAATTGCGGACGCCGCTGTTGACCCAGGTGCCGCAGTCGCTGTCGAGCTCGGCGAAGAAGTCGCCGTTCTTCATCGTGTTGCCGGCCAGGGCTCGCTGGCCGTTGATCTCCACGCCGGCATTCGTCGTGGTCCAGCCGTTCCAGTTCTTCAGGACATCCCAGGAATTCGGCTGGACGCTGTGGTTGACCTCGAACGACTCGGAGAACAGCAGCTTCGATTCCTCCGTGCCCGTTCCGTTCGCGATCGGAATCAGGGAGCAATCCTGCACGACGTTGAAGCTGATCGTCGACCGGGGCAGGAACGTGCTCAGGATGGAGTTGAACGTGCCGGAATTCTCCACGCGCACGTTGGTCAGGGACAGGGTCGGTGGCTGGGAGGTCGCGTTGGTGATGCCTTTTTCGCGCAGGTTCGCGGCAATGACCCTGGCGACGTCGCCCGTGTAGTCCTTAGTCAGGTCTGTTTTGCGCTGGGTCCTGACATAGACGGCCGCCTGATTACAGGCGAGTTCCGTGGCGCTGGCCAAGCGCTGCTTGTAGGCAGTCGCCCGCGTCATCTCGATCGCTCCGCTCACGGCCGTGAGAAGGACGGGCAGGGCAATCGCGAAGATGGTGGCGATCGAGCCGGATTGGTTGTTTCTGAACATCGTCGCGGGTCCGCGCCGCCTCCGTGAAAGCGTCGAGGCGCAGACTCACGGAAAAACGCTAAGACTCTGTCAAAACACACTCGCGGATCTGCGACTGTTCATCTTCTTTCCCGCGCATCTTCTTTCCCAAGTATCGCCTTCGGCCGCCCGATGCTCGGAACCCGAAGGTCTTGTCGGGCCGTGAAGGCGTCCGAGCAAGGTGCGCGGGCGTCTCGTCGAAGCGTCGCTGACGCGCCTGGACGGGATCCGCACCCTGACAGGAGCCTCGCTCGCTCGCGGGCTTCGCGAAAGCTTGTCAAGCCGGTGCCCAGGGTCTACGACAGCCGCCTTCGTAGACGGCCGCGCCGCATCGACGCGCCGTTGCCCCTCGGGAGAGACGAGCCTTGGCCATCGCCGGCTCCATGCGCAACACGACCGACGCCGCCCGCGCGGCCGCCCGGTCGCGCGCGTCTCTTGCCGCTCTGCTGCTCCTTATCCGCCCCTGAGGGCCGTCCGGGCGCGTGCGCCTGGGCTCTCAGGGGAGCGCATCGGCGAGGCCGCGGGTCGGCCGTCCGCCGCCAGGATTCCATCGATCGATTTCCAGGGCGCCGCGTCCGCATCCGGAGCGCGCCGCGACAGGACACCCGACCATGACCGTATCCCCGACCGGCTTCTCGACCGCGAGCAAGGACCGCGTCCTCATCTTCGACACCACCCTGCGCGACGGCGAGCAGTGCCCCGGCGCCACCATGAACCTAGACGAGAAGCTCGCCGTCGCCGAACTCCTCGACACGATGGGCGTCGACATCATCGAGGCGGGCTTCCCGATCGCCTCGCACGGTGATTTCGAAGCGGTCTCGGAGATCGCCCGCCGGGCCAAGCGCGCCACCATCGCGGGCCTCGCCCGCGCGATTCCCGCCGACATCGCCCGGGCCGGCGAGGCCGTGCGTGGAGCCAAGCGCGGCCGCATCCACACCTTCGTGTCGACCTCGCCGATCCACCTCGCGCACCAGATGCGGAAATCCGAGGACGAAGTGGTGGAGATCATCCTGAAGACCGTGGCCCAGGCCCGCGACCTCGTCGAGGACGTGGAATGGTCGGCCATGGACGCGACCCGCACGCCGATCGACTACCTCTGCCGCTGCGTCGAGGCGGCGATCCGCTCGGGCGCCACCACCATCAACCTGCCCGACACCGTGGGCTATGCCACGCCCGATGAGTACCGCCGGATGTTCCAGGACGTGCGGAACCGGGTGCCGAACGCCGAAAAGGCGATCTTCTCGGTGCATTGCCACGACGATCTGGGGCTCGCCATCGCCAACTCGCTGGCGGGGGTCGAGGGCGGCGCGCGCCAGGTCGAGTGCACCATCAACGGCATCGGCGAGCGCGCCGGCAACGCCGCCCTGGAGGAGATCGTCATGGCGATTCGCACCCGCGGTGACGTGATGCCCTACGAGACCGGCATCGAGACCACGATGCTCACCCGCGCCTCGAAGCTCGTGAGCCACGCCACGAACTTCCCCGTGCAGTACAACAAGGCCATCGTCGGCCGGAACGCCTTCGCGCACGAGAGCGGCATCCACCAAGACGGCATGCTCAAGCACACCGAGACCTACGAGATCATGACCCCGGCCTCGGTCGGCGTCGCCAAGACCTCCCTCGTCATGGGTAAGCATTCGGGCCGGGCCGCCTTCCGTTCGAAGCTGGACGAGCTCGGCCTGGTGTTGAGCGACAACCAGCTGCAGGACGTGTTCGAGCGCTTCAAGGCGCTCGCCGACCGCAAGAAGCACGTCTACGACGAGGACATCGAGGCGCTGGTCGACGAGAACCTCGCCACGGCGCATGACCGCATCCGCCTCGTCTCCCTGTCGGTGATCGCGGGTACCCGCGGCCCGCAGCGGGCGACGCTGAAGCTCGACATCGCGGGCCGGATCATCACCGAGGAGGCTGACGGCAACGGCCCGGTGGACGCGGTGTTCAATGCGATCCAGGCCCTGGTGCCGCATGAGGCCGACCTCGAACTCTACCAGGTCCACGCGGTCACCGAGGGCACGGACGCCCAGGCGGAGGTCTCGGTGCGCCTGAAGAGCGGCGAGCGCAGCGTCACCGCCCGCGGCGCTGATCCCGACACCCTCGTCGCCTCGGCCCGCGCCTACCTCTCGGCCCTCAACAAGCTCGAGGCCTGGGCCGTGCGCCTGCACGCCCAGAGCCCGGCCCCGGTTTAGCCGAGAAAATGAAGCCCCGGGGGTGGACACCCCCCGGGGCGTTTGCTATCAGCCCCCTCGTCGCAGCGGACTTGGTGGCCGCAGCGATCGCCGCAAGGCGATGGGTGCATAGCTCAGTTGGTAGAGCAGCTGACTCTTAATCAGCGGGTCCAAGGTTCGAACCCTTGTGCACCCACCAAACATCTCAATCACTTAGGTGATTTTACAGCCCAGACCTGAGAATGGTGGGCTGCATCTGGGCTGCAGATAAATCGATTGGCTCTGTCCCTCGACCTGCGTTCTGCTTGCCAATTCGTTTGGCTCATCCTTCAGCCACTTATGAATTTGACAATTAGCTGCGGCCGATCGCTTGGAAAGGCGCTGTGGCTTGGGTCAAACCAAGTTGCGTACGTTGATATGCGTCTGAATTTTTCCTCTAAGGGGAGAAGCTGAAAGGAGCGATCCATTGAGCTGGCGCGCCCAACTACCAGGATAAACTTAAATTCAACATCACACACAGACCTGTTTCTTCGGTACGATGGATCCGTTGGCTGTACGCCAGTATGCCATTCTGGTGTCGAGGTGTCATGTCAAGTCAGTATCTCATTTCTTCCGAACCAGCGAGCTGATAATCAGATGCATACTCGAGCCCAAAACGAGAATGTGACTTGAAGCTCCGGCGGCTGCAGATTGACGGTTTTAAGTCTCTCGGCGAACTCGATTTAGGGGTTCCGCGGGACCTCGTGTTCCTAATTGGGTGAATGGAGCCCGTAAGTCTTGGTTGCTGCAGGCTTTAGCCTTCGTTCGGTCTTTCGCGAATGGGAAAGTTGAAGAATTTTATACTGAGCGTGGATGGCGGCAGTCCGATGCGCGTCCCCGAATAGCTAGCCTGCCCCTATCCGGTGGTCCAAGTTCGAAGTTAGTACATCGTCGGTCTGGAGTTGACCCCGTTTGTGGTCCACGGCCTATGCAAGTTCTCGGGCTGTGACAGCTTGGTTGGCGAAGGCTCGGGGCGTCAAGCCGCCCAGGGCCGTGTGGGGGCGATCGTCGTTGTCGCGGCACCTCCATTCCTCGATGCGGTCGCGGGCATCAGCCAGAGACAGGAACCACGAAGCGTTCAGGCATTCCGCTCTTAAGCGTCCGTTGAACGACTCGACGTAGGCGTTGTCGGTGGGCTTGCCCGGTCGTGAGAAGTCGATCTCGACCCCGTTCAGGTAGGCCCACTGGTCGAGCATGCGACCGGCGAACTCCAGCCCATTGTCGACCCGCAAGCTCTTGGGCCGTCCCCTCAGCTTGACCAAGGCGTCGAGCGCCTCGGTCACTTGGTAGGCGCGGAAGTTGGCTCTCGGTGTCAGTGAGAGCGCCTCTCGCGTGTGGCAATCGACGATGGTCAAGATCCGGAATGGGCGTCCGTCGAAGATGCGGTCGGAGACGAAGTCCATCGCCCAGACCTCGTTGGGCCCACCGATCCCTGGCCTACCCTGACGATACCGCCAAGCCCGCTTGCGCTTAGGCAGCTTTGACCGGATCGATAGCCCCTCGTCTCGGTAGATCCGGTAGGTGCGCTTGTCGTCTAATTGATCAAGCCTTGTACCAGGGTGCTTGTGTTCGATCTGCCTTGCGCATCGTTGTCGTCTTCGAGGTCGGCACCGCGTGCCCCCTCAACATGGCGCCAGATCACCGGCCTCTCAATGTGGTTCTCGTGTTCCGGATGGTCACGAAGCGTACCTCGAGATGGCCGTGGTCGCACCCTGGCGGGGCGGCAGCTTTGGAAGCGAAGCGATATCAGGCCATGGCGATCACCTTCGGCTCGAAGGGACGCTCATCGATCCACATGCGATGGAGGATGACGGACAGCTTGCGCGTCAATGCGACGCGTGCCTTCCAGAAGTCAGACCTCCGGCCGATCGCTGCTCCCCACTCCTTTAGGGCGAGCGGCATGGAGATGCGCGACAGCATCGCGTTGGCGGCCTCGAACAGGAGCTTGCGCGTTAGGCGGTCTCCGCACTTCGAGATCCGGCCGTTGATGTCGACATCGCCCGACTGATATCGGCGTGGCGTCAGCCCGAGGTAGGCGCCTACATCCTGCGAACGTCGAAAGCGATGAGGATCCTCGATCGTCGTGACGAAGCTGATCGCAGTGATGGGACCCACGCCTGGCGTCGTCATCAGGAGCCGGCAGATTTTGTTCTGACGTCCAATACGCGCAAGCTGCTTTGCGATGCCGTGACTGCGTTCCTGGATCGTGCCCAGAATGGTCAGGAGTGTCTCGAAGAGTGAGCTTAGGATCGGATCGTCGGGCAGCTGGGCTCGAACCTGCCTAGCGAAAGTCCCGCCTTTGCCCGGCCCAACTAGGATCCCGAAGGTCTTTGCCAACCCGCGGATTTTGTTGATGAGCGCCGTCCGCATGCCGACCAGCTGGTCGCGGGTGATCAGGAGGGCACGCAATCGATGGGTCTCAATCGACCGCACAGCTACCGGTCGATACCATCCCGAGCGAACCAGGCGTGCAAGACCTAACGGGTCGTTCCGATCCGTCTTGTTCATCTGCAACTTGAGAGCTGCAGCCGCATGCCTCGCATGAAGGCAGACGATTGGCAGCCCCCGCTCGTTGAGGGCATGCCAAAGCCAAACCGTGAGGGGCCCTGTCTC
This sequence comes from Methylobacterium sp. J-078, assembly GCF_022829285.1. Lineage (GTDB taxonomy): Bacteria > Pseudomonadota > Alphaproteobacteria > Rhizobiales > Beijerinckiaceae > Methylobacterium. The sequence continues at coordinate 2,655 of NZ_JAKSYI010000060.1, read as the reverse complement.
GATCCCGACCTTCACGGCGCCGGGTGCTCTACGCTTTAAAACGGTCGCGATAACCTCGGGATCGGTCCGCGACGTTCCAGCCCACACACGCTCGCCCGCTTCGTCGACGACGCAGATCGCGGTCTCCTTCATCGAGACGTCCAGTCCAACGTAGGAGGTTATCTTGTGTCCTCCTCTTCAGGGGACGACAGGCTACCCCGAGAGCCACGCCCTCAATTACGCCATGTGGTTCACCTCTCAGCCCTCCCGTCGCAGCAAGATGTGCAGCCCTCGATAGCCGTAACGGACCCGTGCGGCGGCCAGCTCCTTCAACCGCATCCGCAGCGCGACCTGCGGGTCCGAGCGCTTCCTATAGCGCTGGGACGAACGGCCGAAGCCGGTGGCCAGACAGGCCCGACGCTCGCTGATGTCGTAAGCCACCTGCAGGTGACCGGCGACCTCACGGCGAACGGCGGGCCTCACCACTGATCCTTGAGCACATCCTGCAGCATCGAGCGGTCCAGCGTCAGGTCTGCGACTAACCGCTTGAGCTTGCCGTTCTCGTCCTCCAGCTGCTTTAGCCGTCGGATCTCCGGCACGCCCATGCCGACGAACTGCTTCTTCCAACGGTAAAACGTCGGCTCGGATACACCCATCTTCCGGCAGACCTCGTCCACCGTCGCGCCGTTCTCCGCCTGCCACAGGGCAAAGGCGATCTGTTCGTTCGTGAAGCGTTTGCGAGGCATGGCATCCACCCTCCTTCAGGGTTCAGGATGCCCGAAAAACTTGCGCTCAGCGCGGACCAGTTTGCTGGGTCAGAGTCAGAGAGCCCGAGCGCTAGCGGATCGACCCATCACACCTCATCCCGGGTCCATACATTTAGCCCGCGCATTGGCCGAGCTTCCACTCGGCTTAGCGTACTAGGTGCAGCGACGTCTCGCCCGACCAGCCGATTTTGGCGACAATCGAGCGGGTCGCATAGTATCAAAAGTCGTGCTGGGCCAAGTGCTTCAACACCATCCGCGAAGACCGTTCATGGACCTATCGAGAAAAAAGTCGGCTTAACTTCGGGACGGCCTCCATCTAGGGGGAGTTAGCGCTTACAAGAAACCCAGGGCGTTTAACATGACATCGCACCGCATACATGAGATACGTATCAGGGCCTTAATCATCGGTTGGTTAGACGAATGAAGTGGTATACCTGCTGCAATGAGGTTGGCCTGATAAATGGCGGTGATTGCCTCATTGCAGCGCTCGCTTCCTGTCGCGCAAAAACAAATCTTATTCCCCATCTTCTCTTTGATGGTCGCCCTAATTCTTTGACGGAGCATTTTAAACAACAAGGGGTGAAAGTATTATACCAAGAGCTCAGCTTCAAGAAAAGCATTGAAAATGAGAGAGGAAAAGCGCGCATTGATTATAACTGGCTTTTAGCGAATGCACTAAAATTTGACATAGCATGCTGTGAAACAAGCGACAGTCATATTTTATACACAGATACTGACGTATTATTTCACAAGGATCTTCTTTTAAATGCGCCTCACCCGCCATTGTCCGCGGTAAACGAAATCATTATTGAAAAGAACACTGCTTTTGAAACTCGCCGTGCGTTTAACGCGGGAGTGATGATAATGAATGTACAATTTATGAAGTCGCTACTCCCCACATTCCGTATTAAATGTGTAGAACTCGCACAAGGTCGCTATGTAAATTCGTGGTATGATCAAGGGATTTTAAATTCTGTGTGTAAAGGGGCTTGGTCTACCCTGCCTCAAGAGTATAACTGTCGGCCCTTTTTTGGAAGCGCAGGCGATCCGATCATTACTCACTTTCAGTTCGTCAAGCCGCACAATGTTACACATGATGGAAAGCTCATCGGTCTAGACAGCCCAGCTGCAAACCTAGCTCGCACGCAAATAAAAACATACACTGCGCTCAAATCTCAAGTAGAAGATTATATCTCGACTGCCGCACGACGCGCATGGATGGATTTTTCACATAACGGGCGGAACGGGTTGGCGTAAATTGTAATTATCGCCTCATATGACAAAAAATAACATCAGTGCATCGTATGTATGTAATAAAAAATATGACCTAATTAGAGCGTAATAAACTCATAAAAATAGAATATAATGCCTAGGTTTATGCAATACAAGTCATACTAACCCTCATCGCTTAGCATCCATGGGCCCATCGGCGCAGTCCGATGGAACTTGATCCGCCCCCGTTGAAGTGGTCCGCCCTTTGGTATGGCTTTTGAGCCTGGAGGACGGACGAGATGGCAAAGCACCCGAAGCCCGAGGAGATCGTCGCCAAGCTACGGCAGGCGGATGTGCTGATCTCCCAGGGCCAGAGCGTGGCCGATACAATCCGCGCGCTCGGCGTGAGTTCAGTGACATACTACCAGTGGCGGCGTGAGTTTGGCGGCCTGAAGTCGGATCAGGTTCGACGGATGAAGGATCTGGAGACCGAGAACGCTCGGCTCCGAAAGGCAATTGCGGATCTTACCCTCGACAAGCTGATCTTGCAGGAGGCGTCCCGGGGAAACTTCTGAGCCCCGCGCGCCGACGTGCCTGTGTCGAGCACATCATGCGGACGATGACCGTCTCCGAACGCCGCGCCTGTCGGGCGCTCGGACAGCATCGCTCGACACAGCGCAAGGTACCGCGGGGCCGC